>NZ_WQIE01000005.1:0-327571 GCF_013035585.1 Ruegeria sp. HKCCA5839
TCAGACGAATTCGAACCAGTCTCAGTGTGCCGTAGAAACCGCGAACCTATCCGGACCAAAGTTGACGCCACTCGGCAAGAGCAGCGGTGCGTGTCTGCTTGAAGGCGTCTCGGTTAGCGATCCTTCCCGGTTGAACTGGTTGTAGACCGAGGAATGAACGGATGCGAATTTCTGTAGACTTCGTATGCGCCTGAAACGCTGCATCGCGCGTTCGCGTCGATGCCTAGCTCGTGCGACAGATCTTCGACATCCAAAGCGGGAGCGGGAAACGGATGTATTAGATCACCGCAAGGCGGATGATCTCGGGGCTGGTTTTGAAGTATTTGAATGAGGCAGGTCTGGTCATGGGCAAAAACTACGCAACCGCCCTGCTCCGCTCAAACAAAGTTCTTCTAACAAGACCCAGCATGTTGCTCGACTGATGCACGTAAGTTTCAGAGGACCTCGAGACCACCCTTTATATCGGCCCACCCGATGCAAGAACTAAGTAGAATCAGACCGACTTAATCGCGGTATCTGACAGTGGTTCATCAAGATGATCGCAGAATTTTCTTTGAAGCAAATCTATTCGGCGGCAGTGATTGGAGCCAAATAGTAAACAAACACAGAAAAGTCTGGCTATAGGCGCGATCAGCGTATTACATTTTTCAACGTGGCAAGTTTGTGCCTCAATGGTTTCGAGTATTTTATTTGGATGGTTCACGACGTGTCCAATGATTTGTCATCTGGGATCGCATCAGGCGCTTTTGCCTTAGCCATCATGCCGTCCGAACTCGCGCATCTTCGTCAACGAGCCATTTCATGAGGTCGCCACGTGTCTGATCATACGTCGAACGTTTCCGTTGAAATGGGCACCGAACGCAATTTCGGTGTGGTTTTCGCCGTTGTATTTTTGATCATCGCATTGTGGCCATTGACCGGTGATGGCGGCGTGCGGATTTGGGCGATTGTTGTCGCAGCAGTATTCTTGGCCGTCGCCTTCCTTGCACCGAAGGTACTGAAATGGCCCAATTGGCTTTGGTTCAAATTCGGCCTTCTGCTTGGTGCAATCGTAGCACCGATCGTCATGGCGCTGGTTTTTTTGACAACGTTCGTAACGATCGGAGTGCTGCTGAGGTTGTTCGGCAAAGACCTTCTGGGCCAGAAGCTGGATCCAGAAACTGACTCCTATTGGATCAACCGTACCGATCTGCCCAACAGCATGAAAAACCAATTCTGAATTGGGAGGAAAAATATGTCTTTTGTATCCGAACTTTGGACTTTTTTGAGAGTTCGTAAGAAGTTCTGGCTTTTCCCAGTCATTTTTGTGCTGGCGTTATTTGGTGCTTTGATTGTCCTAAGCCAAGGTTCAGCAGTGGCACCGTTCATTTACACGCTGTTCTAATCGCATGACCTATATTCTTGGCATTTCTGCCCTGTATCACGACAGCGCAGCGGCACTGCTTGACGATGGTCAGATCGTGGCCGCAGCGCAAGAAGAACGGTTCAGTCGCAAAAAGCATGACGCGCGATTTCCGCAAAACGCGATACAGTATGTGCTGTCAGAAGCGGGCATTACGTTGGCTGATGTTGCGCATGTCGTGTTTTACGACAAACCCTTTCTCAAATTCGAACGCCTTCTTGAAACCTATCTTGCGACAGCGCCCAAAGGATTCAACTCATTCCGCAAAGCTATGCCAGTCTGGCTGCGAGAGAAGCTGTTTCTCAAAGATCTTCTGGTGCGCGAACTTCGTCAGTTCGAGAAAGAATTTAGCGGCGACCATTTGATGTTCTCGGAACATCACTTCAGTCACGCTGCAAGCGCCTTTTACCCATCACCGTTCGAACAGGCCGTCGTGTTGACGCTAGATGGTGTGGGGGAATGGGCGACGACCACTGTCGCGATGGGGAATAGCAAAGACCTGCGGATCGACAAGGAAATTCACTTCCCGCATTCTCTGGGGCTGCTCTATTCCGCTTTCACCTATTACACGGGCTTCAAGGTTAACTCTGGCGAGTACAAGGTGATGGGTCTGGCACCTTATGGCGATCCAAAATACACCAAGCTTATTCTGGATCACCTGATCGACGTGAAAGAAGACGGCTCTTACAAGCTCAATCAGTCTTATTTCAACTATACGCACGGCCTGACAATGACAAATCAGGCCTTCGCTGATCTGTTCGGACAACCTGTCCGCAAGCCCGAAACCGATGATCTGACGCAGTTTCACATGGATATCGCAGCATCCGTCCAGGCCGCAACTGAGTATGTGGTCCTGCGCATGACGCGTGCGCTGGCCAAGGAATACGACTGCCCGAACCTGTGTATGGCCGGTGGCGTCGCGCTGAACTGCGTCGCCAACGGCAAAATTCTGCGCGATGGCGCGTTCAAGGATATCTGGATTCAACCTGCGGCCGGCGATGCGGGCGGCGCCTTAGGTGCGGCCCTTGGCGCCTGGCATAGCGAAATGGGTAACGCGCGCAGCGCCGTTTCAGGCGATGCAATGCGCGGTGCCTATCTGGGTCCGTCCTTTGAGGATGAGGAAATCGCCGCGCAACTCACCAAAGCCGGTGCGAAGTTTGAGCTACTACCAGAGGATGAGGTCATCGCCCGGACTACCAAAGCTCTATCCGAGGAAAAGGCTGTCGGGTGGTTTCAGGGCCGCATGGAGTTTGGTCCCCGCGCGCTAGGAGGCCGCTCAATCCTCGGCGATCCGCGGTCCCCTACCATGCAGAAAGTATTGAACCTCAAGGTAAAATACCGCGAGAGCTTTCGCCCATTTGCCCCTTCCGTATTGCGGGAACATGTCAGTGAATGGTTCGAACTGGACTATGACAGCCCTTATATGCTGATCGTTGCGGATGTAGATGAAAACATTCGCCGCAAGATGTCGGACGAGGAAAGCCGCCTGTTCGGCATCGACAAACTGAATGTGAAACGTTCAGAGATCCCGGCGATCACGCATGTGGATTACTCGGCTCGTATCCAGACTGTTCATCAGGAAACGAACCCGAGATACCATGCGTTGATCGATGCGTTCCGTGAACGGACAGGCTGTCCGGTGGTCGTGAATACGTCGTTCAACGTCCGCGGTGAACCCATCGTTTGTTCCCCCGAGGATGCGTTCCGCTGCTTCATGGGGACCGGAATCGAGGTTCTGGTCGTCGGAAACGCTTTCCTGCGCAAGGAAGATCAAGATCCCAGCTTGGCTGAGAACTACAAGGAAAAATACGAACTGGACTGACCGCGCATTGCGGTATTTCAGTTCGTGTTTTCTGACTCAAAGAAATTGCTGATCGCCTCTGCGACCAATGCGTAGCCGGTTTCGGACAGGTGGATTCCTGCATCCGCGTAAGCTGTTTCACGGCCAAGCGCGTTCAGGTCATTGGTGAAGTCTATGAACGGAATATCGTATACCCCTGATATCTGGGCCACCAACTCTGCAAACTCCGCCGATCTTGCGTCAGGGTCCCAGAACTGACTATTGGGAATATATATGATCAATGGGCTGCACCCCATTGCCGCGCAATGATCATTCAACGTCTGGACCGCCAGTTCTACAGAGTCAGTCGCGTCCACTTGCGCGCGGCGGACCGAGGCCACGACGGACCGAACTCCGGGAAAATTGTAGTGCGACAACACCTTCTCAACACGCTGTAGATTGCGGGCCAGAAACCCCGTTCGATGCGGTTTATCGGCCTGCTTGCCGGCCAAAACCTGCGACCGCGCAGCGGCATCGATGTTCTGCAAGGCCGGGTTGGGCATCATCATCTCGGGGTCGGCAAAGAAATCGGATGCATCTGCCTGAGCGCCAAAGAACAGATCGTGGTAAAGCTGCGACTGTGCAATCGGCATATTGTCGTTCGCGTAAAAGATCATCACGACCTTGTCCGCATCGATCGTTGGGCCAAAGGTTTTCAACATCGCCGCGTAGTGAACTGCAGTTGCACCGGGGAACGAAAGGTTGCGAGTGTCGTAGCGACCGCCAAGCAGTCCGGCGATCGTCTTGGAATCCTGTTGGCACACGCCGAATGCAAAAGAGTCTCCGACCAAGACAAGCTCACTGTCTTGGGTGTCCCACACGCTGTCAGGGTTCCGAAAACCAAAGCGATCGGTTGTGATTTTAAGGGGGCCGTGCCCCTCGTTACAGATGAAGAGTTTCGAGTTCGCCTCCAGACCAAGCGGGGCAACGCGGACATCCCGGCTTAGTTCAGACAGATGGTCGGTTTCTTCGATCAAAAGTGGCAAGAGGATCCGATAGTGATACCCCTCGGCTTCGGCCTCAGCGATCAGAGCGCGATCTTGTGTCTGATAGCGCTCATTCACGATGCGCCGACCCTCGCCGCCGATGGCTTCAACCTGCGCTTTAATCGACCGCATCAGAAGGAAATCTCCGAACATCGCGATAAGGTAGATCACGCCAAGTACCACCAGAGCAAAGATGGTGTGTTTTATCGCGGGCCGAGAGTGCTGCATCAAATCTGGTATAACCGCTTGCCTGTTCTACGACCACCTACGTCGCGCTTTCTGACACACAGGATGCACACCCCAAGCATCACGAGAAACAATATGCTGCAATCGCGCGTATTGGTTGCATTTGCGCACATCATCACATGACTTTTTCGTCTTTGGATGCATTCCTGTCAGCCTGATAGCCGAAAACCCGCTAGGCTCAGAGACATGAAATACATGACGATGGCCATGAGCTTTGATGCCAATGGTGACAAGCTTATGTCGGTCTGAATTAACGCTGCTTGATAATTGTCTTATCTCAAGGAACCCTGACCCGTATTGAAACTATGAAGATTTTCTCCATCAACCCCGGCCATGACGGTTCGATCGCAGGCGTGGACGCAAACGGCCAACGCCTTCTGTTTTCCTATGAGGCTGAGAAAGACAGCTTCCCCCGCAATGCGCCTGTCAATGCGGATACGCTTATCAACGCAGCTCTTTGGTTTGACCAATTGCCGGATGTGTTGGCGCTAAGCGGTTGGTCTGCAATTGAAGTCGGACATGCTCCGCGCTCGGGTGCGGGGTATTTTGGTGTCGGGGATGGTTCAGAAATTATCGGCAAAAAGCGGTTTTTTGGGAAATCTCTGGACTTCTATTCATCGACGCACGAACGCTCGCATATCTGGTCTACCTACGCGATGTCTCCGTTCCAGCAAGGGGAGCCCTGCTACGTGCTTGTATGGGAAGGTGTGTTGGGGGATTTCTACGAAATCGACACTGGTCTGAATATTCACCATCTGGGTCAGGTGATGGCCAATCCAGGCAAGATGTTTTCATTTCTACACACTCTGGCAGACCCCGATGCATTACGGGCAGACGGGGCGGGTCGAAAAAGCGACGCAGGCAAATTGATGGCAGTGAGCGCGCTGGGGGATGCCGCGAAAGCGGACCAGGAAGCAGATGACCTTGTCGAGGCATTGCTGAACGGGAAGATTGCCAATACTCCGCTACTCAAGGACGATTTCAAATCGTCGAGCTTTCACAACATCGGCGTCGGAACACAAAGGTTCAGGAACCTTGCAGCGAAATACTCAGACAGGATTTTCTCGATCTTCCACGATTTCGCCAAGACACATCTGACCAAAGGGTTTCCGTTGCTGATTGCCGGCGGGTGCGGTCTGAATTGTGACTGGAACACGCGATGGCGTGACTGTGGGTTGTTCCGGGATGTCTTTGTGCCGCCTTGCACCAATGATTCAGGCAGCGCTATCGGCACAGCTGTCGACGCAATGCGCCATTTCACAGGTCAGGCCAAGCTCGACTGGCGCGTGTATTCCGGACCGCCATTCTGTGACGACCAGATCGACATGGATGAGGTCTCGGTCAGCGAGCTGAACCTGAAAGAAGTCGCCACCGCCTTGAATGACGGCATGATCATTGGTTGGGCTCTTGGGAATTGCGAGATCGGACCACGCGCGCTGGGCAATCGTTCGATCCTTGCCGCGCCTTTCAGCACTGATACACGCGACCGGCTGAATATTCTGAAAGGCCGGGCGCCCGATGCACCGATCGCCCCGGTTTGCCTTGAGGAAGATGTCTCGGAGCATTTCGACTGGTCAGGGTCGTCGCCCTACATGTTGCATTTCGCCAAGGTTAAAGACCCGCGCCTGAAGGCGGTGGCCCATTTGGACGGATCCGCGCGCTTGCAGACTGTTCGACAAGATCAGAACGCGATGCTTTACAACCTACTGACAGAATTCAAAGCGCAATCCGGCGTCGGAGTTCTGTGCAACACATCTTTGAACTTCCAGGGTGCCGGGTTTATCAACAATACCAGTGATCTTTACCACTATGCGCAATCCGCGGGCCTGGACGGGGTTGTCGCTGGATTGTCTTTGTATCGGTTCCGCCGGTAGCAGCGATCAGCGCTTTCAGACGAATTCGAACCAGTCTCAGTGTGCCGTAGAAACCGCGAACCTATCCGGACCAAAGCTGACGCCACTCGGCGAAGGCGGCGGTGCGTGTCTGCTTGAAGGCGTCTCGGTTAGTGATCTTTCCCGGTCGAACTGGTTGTAGACGGAGGAATGGACGGTGGCGAATTTCTGTAGACTTCGCATGCGCCTGAAACGCTGCATCGCGCGTTCGCGTCGTCGAAACGGGAGGTGTGGGTTCTCAACGCAGTTGTTGAGCCACCATCCTGTCTGTTGTTTTTCGAGCGCGCCCAACCGGCTGAGCGGTGATGTCACACTGCGCAGCGTTTTGGGTAAAGCCCGGTGTACCAAATGCGGCAGGCAGCCGGTCAGCATCAAAAAGATCTATAGGCGGCAAAGCGGGTGGTGATTTGGTTGCGCATGGCGTTGATGAGACTGGTCAGGTCAAAATCTCCAAACGGTGGACTTTACTTCTTTTTTGCATAAATCTCGGATGCAATTTTTTGAAGGTACAGATTCGTATGCCCTTAGCTCATTGCCAGAACTGTGGTCACACATTTTTTTCAGTGATCGCCATGCCTTATTCGGTCGAAGACGAGGCGAACGTGGTTTTCAAAGGAAACGCCGAACGGTGCCCGAAATGTGGGGGAGTTGCCGAAGCACAAAATTTTGCTCTCAAAGGTAACAAGGTAATTCCCGAGCCCGGCAACAGCCCCGCGGCTTCTCGCGCGTTTGTCGAGTTTCAACGGAAAGCACTGCAACAGCTCGTGGACGTTCAAGTTTCGCGCCCACAATTGCGACGGTTCGAACGAGCGGCTTTGAAGAAGGACATAGACGAAGTCCTTCGCGCCGCATCAGAAATCGACCACAAACTTGAAGCAATTGTTCAGGAAGGGTTAGAGAGTTCTGATCCGAACCAAGCGGTCAGCTGGATCGCAAAAGTCCTTAAGCTCCTCAGACAACGCCCGGAAATCATCCCTTTAATAGTCGCGGGAGCCCTCTCTACTGCCAATGACGCACTTGATTTAGTTGAAAAGTGGGGAGACGAGGATCACAAAATCCATGAAATAATCGAGCGACTTGGAAACCCTGCCCCCTCAACGCAGCTGGATGAACCTAAGGCAACTCCAAACGAAGACCCTGAGAAAAAATTCCCCCCCCAACGATCCTGTAGATACTTAGCTTTGCCATGTATCATCTCAAGGCGATTTCGAAAGCCGAGACGCCTGGGACTGATAGGCCATTTCCCGCAGCGGGCATGGCCAGCAGCGCAATCAACTAAACCACTGTCCCGCTTAAAGTGACCGAAGCTGGAAGCGTCTGGCGTGCCGATGGGGCACCCCCTTCAGCAAGTAGATACCCAGCCGGGTAGAGACCTTGCGTCCTCGAATAGATAGATCCTGACGGCCCAACCGCTGGCCCCGCCTGAAAGGGCCATGATCAGCTGGGGCGCATAGTTCCAATGATGGAATTTCTGGGTGATCAGAACCGCAGGTATGGCAGTCAAGCACCATCTGATGAGATGGCCGACTGCCCTTTTCGATAGCACACTTCGAATTCTTGAAGTTGGTCGCGATGCTGATAATCGAAAAGCACTTTCGGTTTCGCTATCTGTCGAGCCAGATGACCAGGATAGCCGCCATTCAATCTAAGAAATCGGCATTCTTCAGGAGTTTCTGACGCATAGACTTAGGCTGCAGCACTTTGATTTTTCCGTAACGACATGAAATCAAACCATTTTTCTCTAGTTCCCGAAGGTGCCGCGAATCTGAGCGAGATACCAAGCGGTGTTGAAGATATCTCCGGCAAAGACCAAGCGAAACGTCCTTGCGTCACCTGTCGGAGCGAATTCGGCCATGCACTCACCAATCGACAAAGCGCGTTTCGGACCAGAACGGTCAGAGAAAATCGTCACGGCGCGGGGTGAAAGTGTCAATTAGAACGCCCGGCACAAGACAGACACAGCCGTGGGTCTGGTCGGAAGGGATCACGAAACTGTCACCTGGACCAACCTCGCGCTCTTCCTGGCCAAGCGTAAACCGAAATCGACCGCTTTCGACGTAAGTCGATTGTACATGGGGATGGCTATGAAGGGCTCCAATAGCTCCCGACGCCGCAAATCTGAAGGCTACAACCATCAACTGATCATGATCCGACAAGACTTGCCGGGTCACATCGGGCCCTGTTGAGACAATGGGATACTCAGACATTATGTGATCCTTGTGTGTTACGAGAAAAGCATGCCGCCGTTGATGTCGATATTCGCACCGGTGATGAAAGCGCTGTCGTCGCAGGCAAGAAACAGGACAAGATTTGCCGTATCTTGAACATGACCTTGACGCTTGAGTGGGGCGTTTGCCTCGAAGCCGCGTCTCCCGGCGTCCGGTGTGTGAATATTGTGGAAATCCGTGTCGATCATGCCGGGGCAAAGCGCGTTAACGCGGATTTCTGGACCAACTTCCTTGGCCAGCCCTCGGGTCATGGTCATCACCGCACCCTTCGAGGCGGCGTAGGCGACGGCTCCCGGACCGCCTCCGTCGCGACCGGCTTGACTTGCCAGGTTCACGATTGTCCCGCTTTTCATGTGCGCCAGGCATGCCTGAGTCATAAGAAACGTACTGGTGACATTAAGGCGCATCACGGCCTCCCAATGCTCCAAAGACATCTCCGCGATGGTCTTGCGGGCAATGAGCCCGCCCGCATTGTTAACGAGGATATCGACGCCGCCAAAGGCTTCCACTGCCGCCTGAACCAGCGCATCCGCATCTACCTTGTTGTTCAAATCCCCCTGAACTGCGATTGCACGGCCACCTCGCGTCTTGATAGCCTCGACGGTCTCATCCGCTCCTTTGGAGCTTGAGAAGTAGTTGATAGCGATACTTGCGCCTTCTGAGGCTAATTTCTCGGCGACGGCTCTGCCGATGTCGCGGCCCCCTCCTGTGACGATTGCGGTTTTTCCTTCGAGTTTCATTGAAAATCCTTCAAAGCTGAAATCGGCGCGAAACAGAGTGGACAGTAGTCGTTGAACGCTTATCCGCCCTGCTGCACAAAAAGATCATAGATTTCAGGAACATTGCCATGACCCATGCCTGCCTCTAAAGCCGCAGCGAGGTTGGCGGCAGTACCTTCTGCGATCTCGACCCGGGTATTCATGTCTTGTGTCATCTGTACAAAATATCCGATGTCCTTGGCAGCATTCGCAATCGAAAAGCCAAGATCACTGACCCCATCGACAGCATAGTTCTTGCAAAACTGCATGAAGGGCGAATTGGACGGGCCCGCCGACATGATGTCGAACAGCTGCTGCACGTCAATTCCGGTGCGTTTGGCAACAGCGAAAGCCTGGCTCATCGCGCAAACGGTAGTCATGCCCATGAAGTTATTGATCAGCTTCGTCACGTGGCCTGACCCAAGCGCACCAAGGTAAAAGACGTTTTCGCCAAGCACGTCGAGCACGGGCTTCACCTTGACATAGGTGTCCATGTCACCTGCGGCCATGATATTAAGCAACCCGTCCTTGGCGTGTGCTGGCGTGCGCCCTAAAGGCGCATCAATCATTCCCGCCCCTTTTGCAGCTAGATCCGCACCGATCTTTTGGGTGGATGCCGGAATGGACGTGCCAAAATCAATGATGGTTGTCCCCGGCTTGATACCAGCGAGTATCCCTTCGTCGCCGTAAATCAAGCTTTCGACGACTTCCGATGTCGTCACGCAAAGCATGACGATATCGCTGGCTAGAGCGAGTTCTTTCGGGGTGCTGGCTTCCGCCGCGCCCCGCGCAAGCGCGGGCTCTAGGGTGCTCCTCGTCCGCCCCATCACCACCAGCTCATACCCGTTATTTTGCAAGCATTCGGCCATGTTGCCACCCATCAGGCCAAGGCCAATAAAACCAATTTTTGGGGCTGTCATATGTCGTTCCTCCATACTTTCATGTGGGCACGTTATCGAATGCATCAGCGCCCGCTTGCGCCACCTCAAGATCCTGTGTGGGCGATCCGGAACTTACGCCGATGCCGCCAACGACAACGCCGCCTGACATGACCGGCAAGCCGCCCGCAACAGCAACCATGCGCCCGCCCAGAGCGGAGGAGATTCCGTGCGCAGGCATGCCCGGCTGGTTCACCTCACCCAAGGCATCTGTGCCTTTCCGGATCCCAGTCGCGGTAAAACTTTTGTCGATGGCCAGTTGAATGCTGGTAATCTTGCCACCGTCCATACGCTCAAAAGCGATTAGATTGCCGCTTTCATCGGTCACCGCGATGCACATCGGCACACCGATCTGACGTGCTTTGGCGCGTGCGCCTGCGATCAGCCTCTCAGCATCGGTGATATCCAGTCTCTTAATCGTCAACATGTGCTGCACGTTCCGCTGATCATTGGGAGATTATTAGGTTTGGCAACGTCAGGGAAATCGCCGGTATGAAGGTGATCAGCATGAGCGCTGCAAAGATTGCGAGGTAAAACGGCCATATCGTTCTTACGGCTTTCTCCATTGGTAGCTTACCAACAGCGCAACCTACAAAAAGGCAGGTGCCCACAGGCGGCGTGCACAGGCCCAGGCCGAGGTTGACCAACAGGATCATGCCAAATTGCACCGGATCGATCCCCAGCATGTTCATAACCGGCAGAAAGATCGGTGTGCAGATCAGGATCAGCGCTGCCATATCCATGATCATTCCAAGAAGCAGCAAAACTGCATTGATCATGAGCAGGATGAGGATCGGATTTTCGGTTATACCCAGCAGGAATTCGACCGTCTTGGTGGGCACGCGGTTGTAGGTCAGCATGTAGGCGAATGCACCCGCACAAGCGATCAGGATCATGACCATCGAAGTTGTGCGCACTGAAGATATCACAGCCTCCTTGAACCCCTCCCAGCTAAGACTGTGATAGACGATAAGTGTCACGATGAAGGCATACATTGCCCCAAAGGCACCGGACTCGGTCACGGTAAAAACTCCAGACAAAACCCCGCCAACGATGATCACCGCCGTCAGCAATCCGGGGATCGAACCAACAAAGGCAATGGCCAGTGCTGTCCAGCCGGGAAATTGCTCGGCCTGATAGCCGCGTTTAACCGCCACAACATAGGCTGCAATCGCAAGGCAGCAGCACATCAGCACGCCTGGCACCACACCCGCCAGAAAAAGCTTAGAGATCGACACCGCGCCACCAGTAGCCAGTGCAAAGATAATCATGTTGTGGCTGGGTGGAATGATGATCCCGGCGATGGAGGAGGTCACCGTGACGTTGACCGCGTAGTCAGCATCATACCCTTTGTCTTTCATTACCGGGACAAGGATTGATCCAAGTGCCGAGATGTCCGCGATGGCCGATCCAGAGATCCCACCAAACAGCATGGACGAGAACACATTGACGATCCCCAGACCTCCACGCACAGCTCCAACCGCTGCCTGCGCGAATTTGACCAATCGCATGGCGATCCCGCCATGAAACATAAGCTCGCCCGCGAAGATGAAAAACGGGATCGCCATCAGCGAAAAGACGTTGACCCCCGAAACGATCCTTTGAAACCCGACAAAAAGCGGCAGGCCTTCGTACCAGAACGCCGCCAAAGCCGAGATGCCCAGGGCAAAGGCTACCGGTGTACCGATTATGACGCAAAGGGCAAAGACCCCAAGAAGAAGCATCAGTCCCATGATTAGCTCTGATCTATGTTGTCTTGGCGCTCATCCCTGCCGAGAACTAGGCGGATGAGGTGACCAACGGAAAAGAGAAACAAAAGTGCGCCGCAAATCGTTAACGGCAGTGAGCGCAGACCTTCCGACCACTGGATCAAGGGTATGAGTGTGTTCCATTTGAACTTGGTCAACTCGATCCCGTACCAGAACATCATTGCACCAAACCCGGCCATCAGAACGTCCGATACTATGACAAAGAGCATGCGCACCGGCGTCGGGACGATGTTGCGAAAAATCACCACAGAAAGGTGCGTGTGATTATGCACCCCGGCGGCTGCACCCAAAAACGCAATAACCATGACCAGAAGTAGCGAGACTTGCTCGACCCACGTGGGCGTGTTGTTCAGCACATAACGTCCAAAGACCAGCCATGCGAATATCGCGGTCATGCAAACAAGAGCGATCCCCGCGATTAAAACACAAGCTCGCGAAAGAAAATCGAAGGCTCTGTCCATTGGTCGCAAAAACGCCGGTGCTTTTTTGTACTCGTTCATGTGCCCCCCTTTTTGGATAAAACGCCCGGCTACCATTCTGGGAGCCGGACGCTCGTTTTTGTCTGATCAGACGAGCTTATTCGGTGGCTTTCGCCATATCGACCAAGGCCTGCATGTCGGGGTTTGCCGCCAGGTAATCGGCATAGACCGTATCCATTGCCGCTTGGAACGGCGCTTTGTCAGCGATTTCGTTTACGGCGATCCCGGCGGCTTCCACGTCCTTGCGCGCCTGCTCGGAGCCGATAGCCCAGAGTTCGCGCTGAACAAGTGCTGCTTCTTGCGCAGCACTGCGGACGGCCGACTGCATTTCAGGGCTCAAAGCGTTAAACTTAGAGGTGTTCACGCAAATGCACTCGGGAATGATAAGGTGCTCGGACAGCGAATAGTGAGTGGTCACTTCGTAGTGGCCAACGTTCTTGAACGAGGGGAAGTTGTTTTCAGCACCGTCCACAACACCGGTCTTCAACGCTTGCTGAACTTCGGCAAATGCCATTGGTGACGGGTTGCCGCCCATGGCCGAAATCATCGATGTATAAAGATCATTGTTCATCACACGGATCTTCAAGCCTTCAACATCTGTCGGTGTGTTGATCGGCTTCTGGCTGTAGAACGAACGCGCGCCCGCATCAAACCAGGCAAGAGGTAGCACGCCCGCTTCGCCCATCGCGGCTGCAACGGTTTGACCCGCTTCACCTTCCATGACACGGAACATGTGCGGCACGCTCTTGAAGATAAACGGCAAGGACACCAGGTTCGCCTCTTTAACCATGGGTCCAATGGGCCCAAGGTTAAAGTTACCTACCTCGATGGCACCGATGCGCACTTGCTCCAACGCATCGGGTTGCGACCCCAGAACACCGCCATGGAAGACGTCAATAGTGATCTCGCCATCCGTGGCCGTATCGACCAGCTCAGCGAATTTATCCATGGCCGCGGTGTTCGGGTGGCCGTCGTTGTGAATGTTCCAGGCACGCCAGCTCTCGGCGGACGCAGAAGTTGCGATGAGAGCAACCGCGCTGGCAGCTGCAAATAGCGATTTCGTAAAAGTCATGGGTTCTCCTCCCCGTTGAATTTTGGACAGGACCTGGCTTTTCAAAGTTAGGGAGGTCGGTAGAAGCATGGCCTCCTGCTTCCTCCCAGAGCCGGAATCACTGTCCCTATATCGAGTACTAGTATCCAAGTTTTGTCAATACTTGTCACCTAGTATCCCAGATAGCTTGACACAGCGCCTCTCAAGACTTTTCATAGGGGTAAAGATCAGTTCCGATTTGGGCTCTTTGAAAGAAGGTCTATATTGGAACAGTTTCAAGTGTTTAGGGGTGTTATGGCGGGCCTCAACTTGCCGATGCCATTGGGAAGCGAGATAGAATTCGTGGAAGATATAGTCAGACGAACCACAACTGATGCGGTTTATGAAAAACTGCATGACGAAATAATCTCGCTTGAAATTCTTCCCGGTACAAAGCTGTCGGAGTCCGAAGTCGCGCGCCGATTTGGCGTCTCGCGTCAACCCGTCAGGAATGCGTTCACACGACTTGGCAATGACGATCTGTTGTTGATCAGGCCGCAAAAAGCAACCGAAGTCCGCGGATTTTCGATGGAGAGGGTGGAACTCGCCAGATTGGTGCGCCTGGCCGTTGAATTGGAGATCGTTTACCGCGCGGTCGGCGTTTGGGATGCATCATGCCAAGCTCAATTGGCCGACAACATACGCTTGCAGGAACAGGCTATCGAGAGTGGTGATCTGACGACATTCCACGCGCTGGACTATGATTTTCACAAGTTGATTTACGTTCTCAGCGGTAATCCTACGGCCTTCGAAGTCATGCTTGAATGCAAACAAAAGGTGGATCGACTCTGCCTCTTGAGCCTCGAAAAATCCAGCGAAGCCACGTCGATTTTGGCAGACCATCGCGCGATCGCTGAGAGCTTAGCATCGAGAGATCTTGACGCAGCGCAGGCCGCGATCCGGGCGCATCTGTCGCGACTAGATGAAACGATTGAGTTTATTCATGAGACTCATCCGAACTTTTTCGAATGATTGGTTTTTGAGGGTTCACTGACACCACGCCCTTTGGCCGATGCAACGCAGTATCTTGTCGTACTTTGCCTGCCAATTATAGCGACATGGCCTACGACTGCTTTGTCCGCAGAGGGGTCATTAGTGAAAATTCTGTGAACGTCTGCACCGAGCCCAAACCACAAAAATGCTGCATGCTGCGCGGATGATGGAGATGGGGTAAGCATCGGACGTTGGGAATTCAAGGAATCGGCGTAACTTCGGCGATCAGCAGCTCAGGCAGCAATTCAGAACTCGTTGCCCGCTCAGACGTTCGTTTGCACGCTAAATATTGGGATCTCACCTTTACCCTTGATGTCGCGTATTCCTTCAGAGGTCACTGTGAAACGACCGGCCAGAAGCTTGGCGGTATTCTCTGTTACGATGATCTGTCCAGGTGCACCTTGGCTTTCCATCCGTGACGCCAAATTTACTGCATCTCCCCAAAGGTCGTATGCGAATTTACGCTTTCCGATGACCCCGGCGACGACCGGACCCGAGTTGATCCCGACTCTCAAATTGACATCAAAATGGGTGCGCGCGCTTATGGCGATTGCGGCCTTGTGCATCTCCATCGCAAGTTCAATTGCGATTTCAGCATGGTTGCGCCTGTCTTTTGGCACCCCGACAACAACCATGTAGGCGTCCCCAATCGTCTTAATTTTTTCCGCCCCGTACTTGTCGGCCAAGTCATCAAATTCAGTGAAGATCAGGTTCAGGGATTCAACAAGCTCGCTGGCTGAGAGTTGAGAGCTTGCAGCCGTAAAGTTCGCAATGTCTGCGAAAATGACGGATACTTCGCGATGCTCATTGGCAATGACGCGATCGCCGTTCTTCAGACGCAAAGCGATTGGGGCGGGCAATATATTGTGCAGCAGACGCTCGGCGCGTTCATATTCACGTTTCATACCTTGTTCTGCGGTTTCAACCAGATGCTGGTTAATCCCCAGATAGAAGACAAACGCCGAACTAACGCTAATTGTGTTAACGACAAAGAGGAAGACTATGGACAGTTCGGGCATTGTTACCCACGGCTGCGATGTGATTGCCAGCACACCAACAAAGACTGCACAAGCAACGAGAGCCGTGCAGATCAAGGTTTTGAGCGCCCAAGAAAACTGCGGCGTAACCAGACATACAATGGCAGGCACAAGCGGGAAGAGCCAAAACATCGCTCCGCCGCCTGCATAAAGCGTGCCAAGCAGAGCGTGCAAAGGTATTTCTCCGAAATAGAGCAGGTGGATATACCACATGGGCCCTTGGCGGCGCGGCCAGAGATATCCGTACACGGAAAACAAGAGCGTCACAGCTATGTTATAGTACGCCATTACAATCACGCCGTTGAGCGCAAAA
The DNA here is from genome assembly GCF_013035585.1 of Ruegeria sp. HKCCA5839. Taxonomy (NCBI): domain Bacteria; kingdom Pseudomonadati; phylum Pseudomonadota; class Alphaproteobacteria; order Rhodobacterales; family Roseobacteraceae; genus Ruegeria; species Ruegeria sp. HKCCA5839. The sequence continues at coordinate 15,972 of NZ_WQIE01000005.1, forward strand.
GTCATTGCCCACAAACCATGGGAAAAGCATGCAACCCACGGCCCGAGGCGATGGAACATGTAGTATCGCGCGTCTTTTCCTTCGAGCCCGGGAGGGGTCCAAAGCATAAGATCAATGGTGCGCTGGATAGGATCAGCCAACGGAAGTTTCCAACCTCACAGTTTCGATACCTATGGCGGCCACCAAAGTGCCCTGACAGTAACATGCGTTCGTAGCTAGCAGGCCAATCCCCTTGGCCGCGCAAGTGTTCAAAGCGACTTCATGGTCAATGTGTCGTATCTGAATTTCCAACTCACTCTGTGTTTCAAATTGTAGCTGCGTTTGAGCGCCGCTCAACGAGGGACTACGGCGGGTACGAAGTCAAGTATACTGCCTTCGCGTGAATTCCGAAATTCCATCACATGAGCCGATTGGCCGGCTCCAACCGCAGTTTTTGTCCTCAGCTGGTGACCGGGTTAGTTTTAACGCTTTGTTCGCGATAGGCGACGTTCTTTGCGCTGACCTGCACTCTATCATTTGTGCTTTTCGCTGCAGTCGCGAACCCGCGCAAACCAGACCTCGATGTCGATTCAACGATCGACAGCAAAGTCCGCAGAGCGGTCATTCAGACGGAACATACCGAACGGCTCGTCTGAACCCAAAGCAACAGATACGACTTGGTTTGAATCACCGCGTCGAAGCGGACCTATAGGAATGCGACAGACTTATTTGCCTATTCTAAGGACAAACACCTTTGACATGAATTATGATTCATGTTTCATATCTCAAGGAGGAAAACGGGAGGAGTCGTTATGTTGCGAATGCTTGCACTAACCGCTGTCGGCGCGTTGATATCGTCGACGGCGAGCGCGGAAATTAGAATTGCCCATGTCTACGGCAAAACTGGACCTTTTGAGGCTTATGCAGCCCAATCCCACAATGGTCTGAAGCTAGGGTTGGAATACGCCACCGATGGCACAATGGAGATCAATGGCGAGAAGATTGTCATTATCGAAAAAGACACGCAATTGAAACCGGACATCGGTCGGGCACAACTGGAGGAAGCTTACGGCGATGATGATGCCCATATCGCCGTTGGCCCGGTCAGTTCTGGTGTCGCCTTGGCGATGTTACCCGTTGCTGAGGAATATGAGCGTGTGTTGATCGTAGAGCCTGCTGTTGCAGACTCGATCACCGGCGCGAACTGGAACCCATATATCTTCCGCACCGGTCGCAACTCATCTCAGGATGCAATCGCGAACGCAGTAGCCTTGGGCGGTGAGAACGTTACCGTTGCAACCCTGGCGCAGGACTATGCTTTTGGTCGTGATGGTGTGGCCGCGTTTAAGGAAGCTTTGGAAGGCACCGGTGCGACACTGGCACATGAAGAATATGTGCCGACCGACACGACGGATTTCACCGCGGCCGCAGAGCGCATCTTCAATGCGATGAGTGAAGTCGAGGGCGAAAAGAAGCTGTTCATCATCTGGGCCGGTGGCGGCAACCCCATGAGCAAGATCAACGCGATGGAGCCCAGCCGTTTCGGAGTTGAGATCGCCACTGGCGGGAACATCCTTGCAGCTTTGAAAGCCTACAAAGAACTGCCTGGCATGGAAGGGGCCACATATTACTACTATGAGATCCCGCAGAACCCGGTAAATGACTGGCTTGTCAAAACGCATTTTGAGCGTTTCGACAGCCCACCGGATTTCTTTACCGCCGGCGGCATGGCTTCAGGCATCGCCATTGTTGAAGCGATCAAAAAGGCCGGTGGTGCCGAAGATACCGAAGCGTTGGTTGCGGCGATGAAAGGGCTCACTTGGGAAACGCCCAAGGGCACCATGATGTTCCGTCCGGAAGACCACCAGGCAATGCAGACCATGTACCATTTCCGCACCGAAATTCAGGACGGCAAGGACTATGGCGTGCCGGTTCTGGTTCGTGAGATCGGCATGGACGAGATGGAAATCCCGGTTCGCAATCAGTAATCCGCGACCTCAGCCTGTCGCATGAAACCGGGGCGGTTTGTTCTTCCCGCCCCGGGACCTTAGGACTTCATCCAATGACCCAGATACTTTTGGAAACTGACGCACTTACTGTGCGCTTTGGTGGGCATGTGGCCGTGGATGCGGTGACCTGCAAATTTCCCGCCGGAGAGCTGACGGCGATTGTCGGACCCAACGGCGCAGGCAAGACAACGTACTTTAACTTGATCTCAGGTCAGATCGCGGCGACCGCTGGAACTGTGACGCTGAAAGGTCAGGACATCACCCGCCTGGGCGTCGCCGAACGCTGCCGACGTGGTCTGGGGCGCGCCTTTCAATTGACCAACTTGTTTCCCGACCTCTCGGTTCTTGAAAACCTTCGGTTGGTGATCCAGTCGCGCAAACACGAGGGTTTTGGGCTGTTTTCGATGGCTGACAGCCACACAAAATTGACAGCGGAAGCCAGCGGTATTCTGGAACGGGTTCGCCTTGATACTCAGAAAGATCAACTGGTGACCGAACTTTCGCATGGTGATCAGAGAAAGCTGGAGGTGGCCATGCTTATTGGCCTCGACCCGCTGGTTTACATGTTCGACGAACCGACCGCAGGCATGAGTGTGGATGAGGCCCCGGTGATCCTGGACCTGATTGCCGAGATCAAGGCCGATACCAGCAAAACGGTGCTGCTTGTCGAACACAAGCTCGACGTAATCCGCACCCTGGCGGACCGCATTATCGTTTTGCACAATGGCGCCTTGGCCGCTGACGGTCCGCCCGCCGAGGTTATGGCCTCGGCCGTGGTGCAAGAAGCCTATATGGGCAAGGAGCTGGATCATGTCTGACCCAATCCTGACACTGAAAGATGTCTATACCGACATCGCGCAATACCACATTCTGCAAGGTGTCGACTTTGAGGTGCCACGAGGCGAGGTGACCATGCTGCTTGGCCGCAATGGCGTGGGCAAAACCACGACGCTCAAGACGATCATGGGGCAATGGACCGCAAAGTCGGGCGAAATACTCTATAACGGGCAGGACCTGAAACGCCTGCCGGTCTCTGTCCGCGCCCGAGCCGGCATTGGCTTTGTGCCCGAGGACATGGGCATCTTCAGCGATTTGACGGTCGAAGAAAACATGGTGCTGGGTGCCAGCTCTGGTCCGCTTGACCCAAAACGGAAAGAGTGGCTGCTCGGTGCGTTTCCAGCACTGGGCACCTTCTGGAACAGCGAAGCCGGAAACCTGTCGGGGGGGCAAAAGCAGATGCTCTCTATCGCCCGCGCCATGGCCGAAGATCGCGAACTGTATCTGATCGACGAGCCTACCAAAGGGCTGGCACCCGCCATCATTGCGACCATGGCGAATGCTCTGCGCGACCTAAAGGCACAGGGGCGTTCGATCCTTCTGGTAGAACAGAATTTTTCAGTCGCCAAAGCCCTTGGGGACAGCGCCGTTGTCATGGATGACGGGCGGGTAATCTGGACCGGGGCCATGGCGGAACTTGCAAGCAACAAAGACCTTCAGGAAAGCCTGATGGGTTTGAGCATGGAGGCGCACTGAATGACCGCCGCTCCTGATCATAGACCAACCTTCGCAGACGTATCGCTGGGCGAGCGTCTGGACAAGGCGATGCCGTTTGTCTTGATCCCGATCCTGGTGGTGCTTGGGTTCTTCGCGATCGGCGCGCCATCGTCTTGGCTGACTTTGACGGTGTCGGGCCTCGCCATGGGGATGATGATCTTTATCATGGCATCCGGGCTGACGCTGGTGTTTGGGCTGATGGATGTCATCAACTTTGGCCACGGCGCATTCGTTTCGGTCGGGGCATTCGTCGGGGTCTCGGTCCTGATTGCGCTTAGCGACTGGACCGGAGCGACCTCGCTGTTGCTCAACATGTCGGCGGTTTTTCTTGCGGTTGTGTCGGCGATGACTGTGACTGGCGCGTTGGGCTGGGTATTCGAGAGAGTGATCGTCAAACCCGTTTACGGCGCGCACCTAAAGCAAATCCTTGTCACTGTCGGCGGCCTGATCGTGATCGAACAGCTGATCCATGTGATCTGGGGCCCGGATGAGATCTTTATCAATCGCCCCGAAATGCTGAAAGGCGCGATCACCTTTGCGGGCGCTGCGATGGAAAAGTACCGCCTTCTCGCCGTGGGGATCGGCGCTGTTTTGTTCATCGCCATGCGCATGATCCTGCGCCGCACCAAGATCGGTCTGATCGTGCGGGCAGGCGTCGAAAACGGTCCGATGGTCGAAGCGCTGGGGTATCGCCTGCGCGTGGTTTTCGTCGGCGTTTTCATCGCCGGATCAGCACTTGCTGGCTTGGGCGGTGTGATGTGGGGCCTTTATCAGGAGGTTATCACTGCGGGCATGGGCGAACGCATGATGGTTCTTGTTTTCATCGTGGCAATTATCGGTGGCCTTGGCTCGGTCGAAGGAGCTTTTATCGGCGCGCTGCTCGTTGGGCTTTTGCAGAACTACGTCGCGTTCCTTGAACCGAAACTGGCGCTTGTGTCCAACATCGCGCTGATGACTGCAATCCTGATGTGGCGGCCACAAGGCATGCTGCCTGTAGTTAAGGCAAAGTGAAATGATTTTGCGTCTGATATCTGGCGATACGCCCCGGTCCCCCATTCTGACCGCGCTTTTGCTGCTGATCCTGGTTTGTCTGGCCGGTGCGCCGTTCCTATTTGAAGGTGTGCGAGCGTTGGATACCGCTGCTCGGATCTGCATCTTTATCCTTCTGGTAGCAGGTTATGACCTGCTTCTTGGATACACCGGGATCGTGAGTTTTGCGCATACCATGTTCTTCGGCATGGGCGCGTATGGCGTCGCACTGGCATCCACCCATATGGGGCGCGGGTTCGATGCCCTTCTGGTCGGCACGCTCTTGGGCGCTTTGGCGGCAATCGTACTGGCGCTGCTGATTGGTTTGTTCAGCCTCAGGGTGCGCGCGATATTCTTTGCGATGATCACACTTGCCGTTGCCTCTGCCGTCGCGGTTCTTGTGTCGCAGTTCTCTGATATCACGGGTGGTGAAGACGGGCTGACCTATAAAATCCCGCGCGTTCTGACCTCTGCCAACAGGATGGGCGAGGTGATGGGGGTAAAGTTCACGGGGAAGATCCTGAACTACTACCTGATCTTCTTCAGCTCGCTGGCGCTGTTCCTGCTTCTGCTGCGTATCGTGAATTCTCCGTTTGGTCGTGTCCTGCAAGCCATCCGCGAGAACGACTTTCGGGCCGAAGCAATCGGTTACCGGGTGGTCTGGTATCGCACGGCTGCGACCTGCTTGTCGGCTGCCACTGCCGCCCTTGCCGGAAGCCTGTTTGCAATTTGGCTAAGGTATGTCGGTCCGGATACAACGCTGAGCTTCGAGATTATGCTCGACATCCTGCTGATGGTCGTCATCGGCGGCATGGGCACGATGTATGGCGCGGTGCTGGGTGCGGTGCTTTTCGTACTGGCGCAGACCTACCTGCAAAACCTCATGGGGGCGGCATCTCATGCCACCGAAGGCTTGCCAGTGATCCCCGAGCTTGTTGATCCCGATCGTTGGCTGATGTGGCTGGGCATCCTGTTTATTCTCAGCGTCTATTTCTTCCCAACCGGCATCGTCGGTCGCCTGCGCAGGCAGCGCACCACATGAGCGTACCGCTGGTTTTCCTGCATGGCTGGGCCATGAATGGCGCGGTTTTTGACGACGTCAAAGCTCGGCTCGGGCCCGATTTCGACTGCCATGCACCGGATTTGCCCGGACATGGTTCCCGAGAAAAGGATGAGCCAAGCCTTACGCGTTGTGTCGAGGTTGCGGGCAAAATCATCGACCAGTTGGATCATCCTATTCTAGTCGGCTGGTCCATGGGGGCCGCTGTTGCATGGCAGTATCTCGCGCAGGCAGGCACTCAAAACTTGGGCGGGCTGGTCACCATTGACATGAGCCCACGTTTGCTGCCTGACGATCAGTGGACGTTTGGACTGGGCAGCCAAACCGCGGATGCTGTTCTGTCCACGTCCTCGAAGATCGAATTTCAATGGCGCAGCATGGTCAAAAACATTCTGCGAAACATGTACGCGTCCGGCGGCATGCAAGAGGCCAACGAGGACGCGATGAGGACGCTTCTTTTGAAGCAGGAACCGACAACGCTGCGCCCGATTTGGGACGATCTTGTTGCAATGGATGCACGGCAAATCATCGCCGGGATCGATATTCCCTACCTGGTTTGCGCGGGGGCGCAGAGCAGGCTTTATGATCCGGGCGTAGCGAACTGGATCGCGCGACACTCACCTATGGCCGAGGTGCAGGTTTTTCAGAACTCGGGCCATTCTCCGCATCTAGAAGAGCCCGACGCCTTCTGCGATGCTTTCCGGCGCTTTGTCATGACACTGCAAAGCGCAAAGACCGAGCAAAGGAAGACACTATCAAGATGACAAAATCCTCTGCTTCCCAACCGAAAACCAAACGCGGGATCGAACGCCGCGCAAAGATCCTTGCGGCTGCCGAGCAGGTGATCGGTGAAAAGGGTTTTGCCGCTGCTTCCATCGCCGACATTACACGTGCGGCGGAAACGGCACTTGGCACGTTCTACATCTACTTTTCCAGCAAAGAAGAACTGTTTCGCGAACTGGTCGAGGACATGGGCCGCGCCACGAGAACCCAGACGACCGAACAGATCGCGGACGCACCAAACCGCCTGGAAGCCGAGCGCGCCGGGCTTGAGGCCTATTTGCGTGTTGTTCGCGACCGCCCGTTGCAATACCGGATCGTGGAAGAGGCCCGGTTTGTTGATCCCGAAGCCTATCGCACCTACTACACAGAATTTGGCAAAGCCTATGCCGATCAGTTGGAACACGCCGTGCAAAAGGGCGAGATTTCTGAAGGTGATGCCGAGGTCAGAGCCTGGGCTTTGATGGGGATCGCGAAAGCCTTGGGTGAGCGCTACGTGCTTTGGGACGACAACGTCGATATCGACCGCGTTGTTGCCGAAGCGCATGAGTTGATCTGCAACGGACTGTCCCCATGAGCGGGTTGGTCACATGGCAAACAATAGACCTGTCGAACTCGGAACCCTGCTGCCATATCCGCTTGCAAGCGCCGCGCGCAAATGCTCTGGCACCCGGCCGTCTAGCCGAACTGCACCAAGCATTTGATGCGCTGGAACAATTGAATGTAAAAAAGGCGCTGATTTCAGGCGGGCGCAATTTTTCGACCGGGGGGGATGTCGGACGGTTCGCCGAGGCGGCGTGGGCCGGGCAAATCGAAAGCTATACAGCGCAAGTTGTACCCGTTCTGCAGACGCTGGTTTTGCGCATGGTTGAGATGCCGGTTGTCCTGGCTTCGGCCGTACGCGGTGCCGCAACTGGTGGTTCGGCCGGATTGGTTTTTGCCTCCGATCTGGTGGTTGCAGCGCCTGACGCCTTTGTTCAACCCTATTACGGGGTGGTGGGTTTCGCCCCGGATGGCGGATGGACAGCCCTCTTGCCGGACTTGATTGGCAGCGCAAACGCAAGGGGTTGGATAATGGCCAACCACCGACAGGGCTCAGAGCAGCTAAAAGGCCTTGGGCTTGTTCAAGTTATTGATCCAGAACCCGAAACGCGCGCCGCGAAACTGCTTGCCGAGATCGATACCGGCACTGCGCTGGCAGCAAAGTCCCTGTTCTGGGACGACAAACGCCGGGCGGTCGTCAAAACACGGCTCGAGGCTGAGACTGAGGCATTCCGGGCCCTTATTGGACGACCGGAAACTCTGACCAAGATGCAAGAATTCCTTCAACATGGGGGATGAAAGAGATGTTTGACCAGATCCCTGACATGGCCGCAAAAAGGGCAGAGCTTTCGCCCAATGCCCTGGCGTTTAATGACGCTGCATCGTCGCGCGATTGGACCTTTGGCCAGATAAATGATGCCGCAAATGCAGTTGCTGCCGGTCTCACCGGCCTTGGGCTTTCCAAGGGCGACCGAGTGGCCATCCTGTGCCAGAACTCCGCCGAGTTCTTCATCACCCTGTTTGCCTGCCAAAAAACAGGCATCATTCTCTGCCCGGTGAATTGGCGTCAGCCCGCACCAGAGCTTGTTGAGACCTTAGAGCAGGTTGGTGTCTCGATATTGCTAACGGACATGGAATTCCAAAGGGTTGCGGCAGAAACTGCAAAAGGGGTCGGGGCGCCGCTCTTGACGATAGAAAACGACCTCGCCGGGTGGATCGAGCAGGGTGGCCCGGAGTTGACGGCTCCGATCCCATCTGATCGGCCTTGGTATCTGCTTTTCACCTCTGGGACGACGGGCCTGCCCAAGTCCGTCATCCAAAACGCGGGAATGGCTTGGGCAAACACCATAAACATCGGACAAGCCATCGATATCGCGTCGACAGACCGCTCTGCGTGTTTCTTGCCTCTGTTTCATACAGCGGGGATCAACCTATACACGCTGCCCATATTTCTATCCGGCGGATCATCGACCATCTTTCCCAAGTTCGATGTGGACGAGATACGCGACCTGATCGCGTCGGGGCAGATTAACCAGTTCTTCGCTGTACCCGCAGTGTATCAAGCGTTGTCGCTTGCCCCATGGATTGACGATCTTGACTGGCGAAATATTCGCTGCGGTTGCGGCGGTGCCCCTCTGTCGGAACCACTGATCCAGTTTTTTGCAGAACGCGGTGTGAAAGTCCTGAATGGAATGGGCATGACTGAAACTGGCCCGACTGTATTCCTGATGGACCCCGCCCATGCCGAGCAAAAGATCGGTTCGGTCGGCAAACCACAAAGCCTGGCGCAAGTCCGATTGAGCGGAGTACCCGATGGTACGGAGGGTGTAGGCGAGTTGCACATCAAAGGCCCCGGTGTGACGCCGGGCTATTTTGGCAACCCAGAAGCTACGGCAAATACCTTTACCGAAGATATGTGGTTAATGACTGGAGACGTCGCACGTCGCGATTCAGACGGGTATTACTACATCGTTGACCGCATTAAGGACATGTACATTTCAGGTGGAGAAAACGTCTATCCGGCTGAAGTTGAAAGGGTTTTACATTCCCATCCTTCCGTTCTCGAAGCCGCTGTAATAGGTGTGCCCAACGACAAATGGGGAGAGGTTGGCGCCGCGTTCATTCTGCTGCGACCGGAAGAAACGCTTGATGTTGAAAGCTTGCGCCCGTGGTGCCGCGAGCGTCTGGCCGGATACAAAGTGCCTGCGCATTTCAGAGTTGTTGAAGATTTCCCACGCACTGCTGCGGGCAAAATTCGAAAGCCTGCTTTGATTAAGGCATTTGATCATGATTAACGTCCAACAGCGCTGGACGCCGACGCAGGATGACTTCGATGCCTTTGCACGCGTGTCCGGTGACGACAACGCGATCCACGTGGACCCGGATTTCTGTGCAAACACCGCATTCGGTCGGACGGTATCTCATGGCATGCTGCTCTACGCAAAGCTTTGGGGCATGCTGAAGCAACACGACCCGTCTCTCAACACGACTTCACAAAGTCTAATGTTCCCAAATCCGGCTTTTGCCGGAGAACCCCTGGACTTGTCTATCAAGCAAGATACCCAAAGACGCCTGAATATGCGCGTCGTCCGGGTTGCCGACGGTGCAGAATGTTTGATCGGGGAGGTCGAGATTTGATGTTGAAAGTAGGACAATCCGCTAAAATCGCCCGACGATACACCGAAGAAGACTTGCACGCTTTCGCCTCGCTGAGTGGGGGCAAACCCGAAAGCATCCCAGAACCGTTGCTCGCCGCTTTGTTTTCTTACCTACTCGGGGTCGAGCTACCAGGTTCAGGCACCAACTACCTAAAACAAGAGCTGCAGTTTAATGCAGTGGCACCATTGAACACAGTCCTGGCGGCGCAAGTTACGATAACCAAATTGCGCCCTGAAAAACACCTGGTGGATCTCTGGGCCAGTTGTACGACCCCCGACGGCATAGTGATTTGCGAGGGTCGCAGCCTAGTAAAAGCCAAGGATGTGCATGGGGCCTTTCTCGAACAGACGTAGATCTGCAAAGATCCTAAAAAGGAAGAGCAATCCTTCCTTGGCAGTAACTTACCAATAGGTTTGTCTGTGAAGCCGGCGCTCCCCGCGAGCGCAGCGAGTGACACGACAATCCGCGCACTCAAAAACAGGGTGCGCGGCATCAATGCGGCCATTCGCTTTTTTGCCGTTAACGGCCGTTTTGGTCCGCAAGGCGGTCGTTCATACGAAACAATCCCGCCGCGCTGCGGCTAACGGCAGGTTTGTCCGCAGAGCGGTCGTTCAAGCAAGTTGCAGCGAACGGCTGCTACGAGCCCAAAGTGACCGATGCTGCGCGTTGCACCAACGGCGGCTTTCTTGTCTTGACGAATTGATTTTGCAGGATCAGCGTCGTTTCGGAACGGACGGTTTCTTCAACACCAGGGATGCCAGACAGCGATGAAGACAGAACACACTGACATCCTCGTTATTGGCGGCGGTACAGCCGGATTCGGTGCTGCGATCGCTGCGGGTCGCGAAGGGCTTCAGGTCACTTTGCTGGAAGCGACCAGCAAGATCGGCGGCGTAATGGCGTTCTGCCCTGGTATGCCCTGGGGCGGTGCCTATCCGATGGATCAAATTATCGGCGGCATCATTGAGGAACTCACAGAGCGTCTTGCATCGATGGACCCGCCAGCCGCCGAGAAGCGGGCTTGCACGCTCGACAATTTCGGACCTGAAATCATATATGACCATGATGTGGCGACGCTCACGATGTTTGAGATGCTCGAAGAAGCGGGCGTGCGTATCAGGCTAGGTGCCATTGCGCTCGAACCCAAGATGCAAGGCACTAAAATTGCATCTGTCTCGTGCTGTGACCGACACGGACCTTTTACAATTCAGCCGAAGATCGTGATCGATTGCTCGGGTGACGGCGACATCTCAGCCAAGGCTGGAGTGCCCTACGTTCTTGGCGATGCGTCCGGCAACATGATGGCGGTGACGATTTCTTTCTTCATGATTTGTGTGGACTGGGACCGCGCTTTCGCCGATCCGGACCCGTATTTCCAGAAATACGCAGCGATTGGTGTTGCAGATGGCAGGTTGCACAGCGATCTTATGAAGCTGTACCTCATGCGCGGCTTTCATGAGGGTACGGTCTTTTGTAATTCTGTCCACGTCCGTGGGGTAGACGGCACGGATCCTCTGGCCGTGAGTGCTGCCACCCAAGAGGGGCGCCGCAGGTGCCGCCAATTGGCTGCGTTCCTGCGTACTGACGTCCCAGGCTTTGAGCGGGCCCATATGGCCATGCTTTCACCAACGGTTGGCGTGCGCGAGACGCGCAAATTACAAGGCATGTATCGCTTGACAGGAAAGGATTTGGCATCTGCGACCAAGTTCGAGGATGGGATTGTAGCCTGTGACAACCCTATCGATGACGTGATGCGTGCTGAGGGCGACATGACCCATCACGCCGCCATCCAATCCGGGCAGTACTATACAATTCCATTCCGGTCGCTGGTACCTGAAGAGATCACGAACCTCATGTTTGCGGGGCGGATCCTGTCAGCAGACGCGGTTGCATTCGCCTCCGTGCGTGGCATGCCGCAATGCATGGCGATGGGGCAAGCCACCGGGACAGCAGCGGCGATGGCCGTGGGATCAGGCATCGCCGTTCAGGCCGTCCCAACGAAGAATCTGGTTCGGCGCTTGTCTGCAAATGGCATCAACCGGTTAAGAGTGCTTGAACACGACGTGTCGTGACGGGTTGGCAGCCGATAATGGCAACTACGCAAATGCGGACGTTCGATCGTCGGAAGTGAAGGGCAGCTCTGTCCGCAACTCGGACATAAAGCCTAATTTGCTGAATGCCCGGTCTCGGTGAAAGCAGATATCGCGCAATATCGACTCGTTTATTCGACTTAAATGTCTGCTTCTGCCGAAAACGGTCATTCCCGAAAACCATTGGAAGTTCCGCTAAGCGGACCAAGCCGCTCTCAGATGGTATCGCTTGCATGTCTGCGTTACATTGGAGCGGTCGTCGCCTAGAACAGCTTGCAATTCTATCGCGACGGAAACCCGAATGGTGGAAGTCCATGTCCGACACAATCCTTGTTGCTGAACCAACTATCCGCCTTATTGCCTTCCTTTCCGTCCTGGCCGCGATGGCACTTTGGGAAGTGGCCGCACCCCGGCGAAGACGGGATATTCCGCGCGTTATCCGATGGACAAACAACCTTGCGCTCGTGGTGCTCGACACCGCCATTCTGCGGCTGACCTTTCCAATCCTCGCAGTCGGTCTCGCAGCCATGGCCGAGGATCGCGGATGGGGGCTCTTCAACAACATCGAGGCGCCGGTTTGGGTTGCCATCTTGGTCTCCATGCTGCTTCTCGATCTCGCAATCTACCTTCAGCATGTGATGTTCCACGCCGTACCTGGGCTTTGGCGTCTACACCGGATGCATCACGCCGACCTCGATTTTGACGCGACCACTGGCTTGCGTTTCCATCCGGTAGAAATCCTGATCTCGATGGGGATCAAGCTGTCGGTTGTAGCAGCCTTAGGGCCGCCTGCTGTCGCCGTACTCCTGTTCGAGGTGATCCTGAACGCTACCGCGCTTTTCAATCACGCAAACATCGATTTGCCGCGTCCGGTGGATCGAATTCTCAGATGGCTCGTTGTCACTCCAGACATGCACCGAGTCCACCACTCCGTCGATCCAAGCGAGACCAACTCGAACTTTGGCTTTAACCTACCGTGGTGGGACCGCCTTCTAGGTACTTACATTGCGCAACCCGAGAAGGGGCATAAAGGCATGGAAATCGGCATCGAGCAGTTTCGCACACGCCGAGACCTCTGGCTCGACCGAATGCTGCTTCAGCCGCTGCGCGGCCCGGCGAGCGGAGGTGCCCTCGACGCCCCGAGCCAACGGAGGCGATCTTCATCTGTCTCGTCCGGGCGAACCAAGCTTGGCACTGACCAAATAGACCAATAGCGTTGAACCAAAGACTGCTTTGCCGCGCTTGAGTGTCCTTCACAAGGCGTTCAGCATCGGCAGAAAAGTCCGCAACTCGGACATAGCCGCATTCTTCTCCTATGTCCGCTCTGGCCCGAAGCTGCCGTTGAGACTGCGCCGTTTGTAGGCCCAGAGCCTAGGCTGGAATTTTCGGCGCTTTGATCAGTTCGCCTTGCCGTTCTGTGCTTACGGGGAAGTACGAGCCGACAGTTGTCACGACGCTCGCATGCCCGATGTTTTGAGAGAAGGCTTTGAAGGCTTCGCGTGTCGGGTAATGTTTGTCCGCCCAGAAGGTAAGGGTTTTGCGAAAAGAATGTGGCGCAAAAATTGGCAGGCCCGCGTTCTCAAAGGCTTGTTTGACCGCTGCCCGGATCGCGTTTGCATTTCGATAGGTTTGCCGCTTCAAGCCGACGACTGAGAATTGACCGTCAACGATACCCATTTCTGGCGGGGGGAAAAGCGGGTCATCCGGGCCGAAGAGCAATTCCGTCTTAAGATATTGCACCCAATCACGAAAGCAGTCGGTGTAAATCTGGTCAACGGGCATGAAGTATGTTGTGAAGGTCTTGGAGTTTTTCGTCTTTACCTCCCGCGCATCCTGAAAGACGTAGCCGTCAACCAAGTTTATGTGCTTGAGCCTAAGAGAGGCAATAGCGCCATCCCGTGCACCAGAAATCATGATGAAAGCGACGATAGCAGCATCGCGCCGGTTAATGTCAGTTGCCGTGGGCATCTGCAAGAAGGCGTGCCGGACCATCTCCAGAGAAGGGTAAGGCCGCTCTCTTACGGCGTGCGCCACCCGCTGGCCTTTTGCGTCCATGTTGAAATAGTCGGCATCCGAGTGGCGGATTCGGCTTTTGTAGCCTGGTTGGTCGGCCAGCCAGACAACGAAACCTTTGATGTTTGACAATCGCGATGAGATGGTGGCCTTCGCCAATGGTTTGCCGGTTCTCTTGTTGATTTCAGAGTCAAGTTTGGCTCGGTAGCGGACAGCTTGTTCAATCCGGAATTTCTTAAAAGAAGCGTAGTTTGTGCTTGCCTCAAAATGCAGGATCGCGTCGGCAGCCTTATCAATGGTCGCTTCGTCTTTGCGTCGAGCAGCCTTTAAATATTGTAGGTATCTTCGTTTTGTGCGCTCGTTTTCTTCATTCACTTTTCTCATGCCTGTTCATTCCTTTCAGATGTATGTTTCAAACGGTAGAAGCCGGTATCTATTAGGCCGTGCTGCCGCGGTTTTTCTTGAGGGTGAACACTTCAAGGAATTGCGGTGCTTTAGACGAGGAAATGATCCGCGACATAGGTGCCGCGCAGGTGTCGCAAACGCCGTTAATCCTGTACGTTTTGCTGGTTAGGGAATGCAACGTGACCACCATGTCCAGCGGTCTCCGCCCTGCTTTACATGAAAGACAGTAGATCTCATCCTGCGAGAGAGGCTTTTTCCTAGATGCCGATTTCGCACGGATATAGTTGCGGATCGCTTGCCCCAGGATCAGGTAAGGTTTGCGTGCCGCTAGCACCTCCAATCCATCTTTGATCCAGTGCCGGATCGTCGCTGGTGTTCGCCCAAGCGCCCGCGCCGCTTCTAGCACGTCATATGTTCGTGAGGCTTTAACGAGCATCGGGTTTGGGTATTTAGCCATCAGCGTCACCTTCAAATAGGGCACGGATGTCCTCAACTTTCCAAACCGTAGTACGCGGACCAAGTTTTTGAGGCTGAGGAAAGCGCCCATCTTTTACACCTTGCCACCATGCAGATTTGGAAACTGGGATGGGACCGGCAGGTGCAAGAAATTGCGAAAGCCGTACGAGGCCAGTTCGGGGGAAATCTATATTGTCCATTCTGATCAATCCTTGTGTTAGGTGATGTGATCAGGTTCTGGATCAAAGTTATGAATCTGAGGGGAAAATGGTTTTGCCGCTTGGAATTATCTATAAGTAATTGATATTAATTCAGGTTATTTCCGCTAATTCCTGAGGAAATATCTTTATTCTGGCTTCCAGTTTTCAGGTAACCTCTCTGAGCCTTCGCGAAGATACTTTCGTATTGTTTTGCTGGTTAGGTTTAAGCCCAGACGGTCTGCGATTCCTTCTATCTCATTGGGAATCTCGCTGCGTTTTTCCGTAGGGTCGAAGCCGTAGGCATCAATCGCTATCGCTGCGATGAGCTTTACCATTGAGGTGCGTTCGCGACCGTCAAACTTCCTGTCGATCTTGTCGGGCACATCAGGAATTGTGGTTTTGCTGGGCGCTGCTGCTCTGTGAGAAACAAGCTCATAAAACCCTGAGTGAACGGGCAGGTTAACTTCATTTATCCAGACAAAAAGATCCCCAAACTTAGGTTTGTGCTTTTGATTGTATAGGTCGAACTTCCGCCTTATCACCTCTCTGTGGCGGCTCATGTAGGTGGTCACCTCATCCAGCTTTTGCTTTTTACCCCTCTCATCATACTCCTTGATCGATGCTACGAACCTGTCTTCTGGCTCTAGCCCAACAGAAAGCCAAACGACCTCATCCAAAGAAAGAAATTCGTGTTTGACCCAATGTTCAAAATCGGCCAACTGTTTTGTTCGAAAGAGTGGCGCTGAATACCAAGGCTTCAACCGACCAAACGCTGCTTCCATCTCTCTTTGAAATCTTGCAACCAAGTCCCTCCCTTTTTCTGATATTGGTTCTCCGTTTGGGCCGAAAGTGTCCACAAGTTCCTCGGGGGGCAACCACTCCAATTCCCTGCGGATTGCATTCGACATTTCGTCACGCTTCGCAAACAAGTCCGACATCGTCTGACGGTAGTTTTCACCCATCGGCGGAATCTCCGGCGATTCAGTGTTTGCAAAAAAACCGCCGCCGATCCTTGCAATTATTCTTTGGTATCTTTCTGATTTTTCCGTTTGGTCCATAAATGAAACGCCAGTGCTAACTACGGGATCAACTTGCCTTCAGTTCATCTATACATCCAGCCCACCAGTCGGAAAGTCTAACCCGTTCTTCCCAATGTGTGCCTCGCGCATAGGCGCGTCTCACCTCGTTACGTTCCTCATGAGCCAAGGCCCTTTCTATTGCATCGGGATTCCAGAGACCGCTTTCATTGGCCAGACTGGAAAAAGTGGCGCGGAAACCGTGTGCGCTCATTTCGTCGCCGGAATAGCCCATTCGCCGAAGCGCAGCATTCATAGTGTTTTCGCTCATGGGGCGGTGCCATGAACGAAGCGAGGGGAAAAGGTATTCGCATTCGCCAGTCAGAGGCCGCAGTTCGTCCAACAACTTAATCGCTTGATCCGCTAAAGGAACGAAGTGTTAGCGTCGCATCTTCATCTTTCCAGCCGGAATCGCCCATACTCTTTCTGTTTCGTCAAACTCACTCCACTTGGCATGTCGCAATTCTCCGGGGCGCTGTGCGAGTAGGGCCAAAAGTTGGAGCGCGATGCGCGTGGTCAATTGACCTTCGAAGACGTCGATTTCGCGGAGCAATGCTCCGAATGCAGTGGGGTCCGTTATTGCAGCGCGATGCTGTCTTATCGGTCGGATCAAAGCATCGCGCAAAGCATAAGTCGGGTCACTTTCGGCGACGCCGCTTGCAACCGCGTAGCGGAACACAGACCCAATCCGTGCGCGCAACCGGTGCGCTGTCTCATAGTTGCCCTTCGCTTCGACTTTTCGTAATGTGCGCAAGATCATCGGGGCGGTTATTGTAGTTATTGGTTTCTTGCCAAAATCGCGGTTGGCGAGCTTCAGGTGATATGCGGTTTTGTCGAGCGTCGCCTTAGACTTTCCTTCTTTATGCTGCTTGGCCAAGAGCGCCGCACCTATCTTTTCGAAGGTTTGGCCACTGGCTGCCGCGCGACGCAGCTTATCTTCCTGCTTCAGTTCTGATGGATCAAGGCCGTTCGCGAGGTTTGTTCGGGCTGCATCCCGGAGCTCGCGGGCCTTGCTCAGGCTCACGGCAGGGTAGTCGCCAAACACAATCAGCTTTTCTTTTCCGTCGATGCGGTACTTGAACCGCCATGACTTTGAGCCGCTGACTTTGACCAGTACGAAAAGACCGTCGAAGTCGCTTACCTTGTATGGCTTTGACTTGGATTTCAGGTTTCGAATCTTCGCATCGCTCAGAGGCATCTGGGGGTACGCTCCACTTCTGTCTTTTCAGCGTACCCCCAAAATGACCCCCAATCCGGGGGTACGTCGTCGGACTGTATAAAACACGGGTGGACAAACATTCTCATACAAGCCCTTATATACAGGGCTTAAATGGATGTCACTGGACATTGCAATATTGGAAGATGGTGCCCCCACACGGACTCGAACCGCGGACCTACTGATTACAAATCAGTTGCTCTACCAGCTGAGCTATAGGGGCACCCTTGGGTGTTTCGACGCGATTAACATCATTCAGTCGGAAAGCTCAAGAGGCATTTTCACAATAGTTTCGATTGATTGATGTGTGGGGTTTTATTCAAATCCGTAGCCCATCGTGGAGGCGAGGATGAACTGGTCGGGGGGCCAAGAATGTTCGTTCAATACAGGTGTCCAGATGACACGGCGAATGCCTCGGCTAGATCTCAGCAATTGCAGGTTGGAGCGCCCAAAGCACCCAAGGATCCTGATTTCCGGAGCGCATCAAGCACCGGATAATCGGTGAATGCCAGCATGATCCCTGGGTACACCGTTCGATTTGACGGCATCAGTTTCTACCTGTAACCCGATGAACAGTATTCTCAAAATGTGGGAAGTCTTGACCGTGGAAGTGGCCATCCTTAGCAGCGTTGCGTTTACTGACGAAGGGCGGCTCTTCGAATTGGCACGGGCAAACACCAACCTCATGGCAGAACACAACTGCCTGTATTTTGGTGGCAGAAAATACCGTACGGTTTTCAAGCCCGCACTTGATGCACCTAAGGCTCGACCAGTCGCATCGGAAACCTTAGCTCTGTTTCAAACTCAGATTCCCGAGGGTCAAGAACCGAGGCGAGTCATTTTGACCGGTGGGAGTTTTCTCGGCTCGCTTACCTCGACCATCGAAGACGGGCAGTTCTACCCTTCTGCCGGGGAACGTCTTAGCTTCATAAGCCATGTTTTTGATGGTCAGCCAATTCAATTGTTCATTGCTTTGCGTAATCCGGCCAGCGTGATCGCCGGCGTACTGGCCGCCCTGCCCCAGCAAGACCGGCAACAGATTCTGTCGTCAACCGATCTCAGCTGTCTCAGTTGGCTGCCTATGATCGAAGATATTCAGGAATTGGCGCCGAACGTTGAGATCACGCTTTGGAGCGACACCCATGCGCCTCTGATAATCGGTAACGTTTTCCGAGCGCTCGCAGGCTTGCCTGAGGACGCACCACTGACAAACGAGTTCGCATTCCTGTCATCATTGTTGGCAGACGCAGGAGTTCGCGAACTTGATGAACTGCTGTCCCAGGAGGATTTTTATCAATCTTCGGCAACGCGTGATGCGCTGGCCGAAATTTTCGAACGGCATGCTCATGCGGAGGCGATCGAAGAGGTGATCGACTACCCCGGCTGGGATGACGAGGTTGTTGCTGCGTTTACCGAACTCTACGAACAGGATCTGGCACAGTTACAAACCATGCCAGGCATTCATTTTCTGACCCCCTGAAGGGCCCAAACAGCAATGGTCACATGCCAAGTGCTTCCTTGTACATCTCAAGCACCGCCTCTTCTTCGGCAATATCGTCCTTGTCGCGTTTACGCAGCGCGATCACCTTGCGCATGACCTTGGTGTCGTAGCCGCGTGCCTTGGCTTCTGCCATGACTTCCTTTTGCTGCTCGGCAAGGTCTTTCTTTTCCGCATCCAGACGCTCGAACCGTTCGATGAACTGGCGCAGCTCGCCAGCGGTTACGCGGTAATTGACGGCGGCCTGGTCTTCGGTGATGTCTTCCATCTGCGTCTGTCTCCAATCGGCTGGTTGTTTAAAGCATCGGGCAATGGGCCGGATACCGCGCCACCGGTCAGGGTGCAAGCACGCAAATGACACCCGGGCTTGTGCGGCGCATGTTCATCCGATAAGCGCGGTCTCACCGAAATGAAAAGGCATTGGACACCATGTTCGACTTGATAGTCTGGGGCGGGGCTGCGCTGTCTCTGGCGGGTTTGATAGGCCTGATGTATTGCATCCTGCGCGTCATGAAGGCGCGCAAAGCTGGCTTGACAGACGAAGAATTGAGAGCCGCGGTTCAGGCCGTTCTCCCGTGGAACCTGGCGTCCCTGTTCTTATCGGTGATTGGTTTGATGCTGGTCATCCTGGGCATTTCCTTCGGATGACCAACCAGATCAGACTGGCATATTGTCGAAGCGCGCTTCGACCGCGTCTTCGCAAAGCGCGGCATCCAGACGACGCAGGCGCGATGGGATATGCATTCCTTGCGCGCGCATACGATCCAGAACACGGCTGACACTGGGTTGCAGCTCTAATCGGGTGTCCAGACAAGCACCTTCCAGCTTGTGTTCAAGCTGCTCGGCTTCGGAATAAAGGTCATGTTCGTTCATTGATCTTCCTCCCATAGGTGTCACTCTGTCCGATGTAGGTAACGGATTTAATACCAGCACATCTGCAGAGCATTCCCGTGCGGTTTTTTGCCGACCGGCCTCAAAAACGCGCACAAACGCGCGCGCTGATGAAATCCTATTCGGAAAAACACGACCGCGCCTTGATGAACATCAAATCGTGAATTGGATAATGCGTCATATTCCGCTATGACAATGTGAAGTCAGCTACGGGAGAGTCGCATGACACCTATCGTCAAAGCCTTCTTTGACCCTCACACTTTCACAGTCTCCTACGTTGTACAGGAGCCCGAAGGGTCAGCTTGCGCCATTATTGACAGCGTATTGGACTTCGATCACGCGTCAGGTCGGACTGACACAGGGTCTGCGGATCAGATCATTGACTACGTCAAATCAAACGGCTTGAAGGTCGATTGGATTCTGGAAAGCCACGTCCATGCCGATCATTTGTCTGCGGCTCCGTATCTTCAGGAAAAGCTGGGCGGAAAGATTGGTATCGGCGAAAACATTGTTGTTGTGCAGGACACGTTTGGCAAAGTGTTCAATGAGGGCACCGAGTTTCAGCGCGATGGCAGTCAATTCGACGCTCTGTTTACCGAGGGCGAAAGCTTTCACATCGGACAAATGCGCGGAGATGTCTTACATACGCCCGGGCACACTCCGGCTTGCATGACCTATGTGATCGGCGATGCAGCCTTTGTGGGCGACACACTGTTCATGCCCGATTTCGGCACGGCACGCTGCGATTTCCCGGGGGGATCTTCAGAACAGCTTTATAAGTCGATACAGAAAATCCTGTCTTTGCCGGACGAGACGCGCGTTTTTGTCGGCCATGATTACAAGGCCCCGGGGCGTGATGAGTATGCCTGGCAAACCACAGTGGGAGAGCAGAAAGCGCTGAACGTTCATATCGGTCAGGGGCGCAGCATCGAGGAGTTTGTCGAGATGCGCGATGCCCGAGACGCCACGCTGTCCATGCCGCGTCTGATACTGCCCTCGCTGCAGGTGAACATGCGCGCAGGCAACATGCCTCCGGCGGATGAAAACGGGGATGTCTTCATGAAAATTCCGGTCAACAAGCTGTAACCGGTCGACACGCAGCCAGAGGATAGTGCGATGCATACGGAATGGATTTGGGGGCTGCTTGGCGGGCTCATAATCGGGCTTGGGGCTGCGGTCTTTTTGTTGGGCAATGGCCGCATCATGGGGGCCAGCGGGATACTGGCTGGTTTGCTTGAGAAGAGCAGCCGGGATGTACGATGGGAGCGCCTCGCCTTTGTCGCGGGCGTTGTCGGGATGCCCCTTCTGCTTCGCCCGCTGATCGCGCCGGAAACGGAGACGCATCTAACAGGCAATCTGACGCTCGTGATCACAGCGGGGCTGCTGGTTGGTACAGGCACAAGGATCGCAAATGGCTGTACATCGGGCCACGGGGTTTGCGGCATCTCACGGTTTTCGCTGCGCGGAATCGTGGCCACCGTGTTCTACCTTTTGGCCGGTGCACTTACAGTTGCCCTGTTTCGGCACGGCTTGGGAGTGATCTGATGCGCGGAGTACTTGCATTTTTGGCCGGGTCGCTGTTTGGCACCGGTCTTCTTGTGTCGGGAATGACGGACACGACTAAGGTCCAGGGCTGGCTGGACATTTTCGGAAACTGGGATCCGACGCTTGCCTTTGTGATGGGCGGGGCGATCCTGCCCATGGTCATTGCCTGGCGCCTGACCCAAGGGCGCGCACCTGCGGTGGGCGGAACCTTTCCAGAGCCTCCGCGTGTCGAATTGGATCGGCGCCTGGTCGTCGGTTCGGTTCTGTTTGGAATGGGATGGGGGCTGGCGGGATTGTGCCCGGGTCCAGCGATGGCGTCGCTCAGTTATGGTGGCGTTGGTGGCGTGGTCTTTCTGGTTTCAATGCTGGCGGGTATGCTCGCCGCGCCGACGCTGGGTGCAAAACTGGACAGAGTGGCGAACCCGGCTTAAGCAATTGCCATGGAGATTCGCCCTATTACCCCCCGCTACGCCGTCTCACCTCAGATCACGGTTGAAGACGTTCCAGCCATTGCCGCGGCAGGATTTGTCAAGGTGATCTGCAACCGTCCAAATGTCGAAGTTCCTCCGGCCATGCAGTCGGATGCCATTGGTCGGGCGGTGCGCGACGCGGGTATGGTATTTGAAGTGCTCGAACTGACCCACCAGACCATGACCCCTGAAAACGTCGCACGCCAAAGGGACATGGCAGAAAGCGAGAGCGGTCCGGTCTTGGCCTATTGCGCATCGGGCACGCGCTGTTCGGTGGTGTGGGCCTTGGGGCAATGCGATCACCTGAGCCCGGACGAGATTTTGGAGGCCACCGGCAAGGCTGGCTATGCCTTGGACAACCTGCGCCCGGCCCTGGACCAATTGAGCCAGCGCGACGGATAAGCTTGTTCTAGGGCTTATCGTTGGTGCCGTCCGAGACCTCTGGCAGCCCGGCGAGCTGTGAAATCTCTGCAAGCATCTGATCGGAATTACCAATCTCGACCGATGGATCCTCATCCAGCAGAGCGTCTGGTCCCGCCATCAGGTCCGGCTGAGCGGTGTCGTCTGTAAGGGGATCCACAATATCGCCCGAAACAGGCTGTTCCAGCTTGGCGTCACTTTCCCAGAACGCGTCTGGTTGGGCTTCGGTCAGCAGAGGGCCATTGTTCTGCTCGTTGATCCGAACCGCGCGCATACCACCGCATTGCCCCAGGCGCCCCAGGGCGACGCGACTTCGGTCGATTGTCAGCATCTCGGTCTTGTCGACCCGCGCACCCTGCAATGGCAATACTTCCCCCACAGACAAACTCGACAAGTGAGACAGAGGTATGTTCATCCGGCAGATCACCCCGCTCAGCTCTGCTCGCATGACACCTGCGGCTTGGTCGAGTTGCCCGCCCCCCGCACGCGCCTGCGTCATCGCCTCGGCCGTCTCGGTCGCGAGATCGGGCAAAACTATGCAGATTTTTCCCTGTCGCAACCCGCCACCCAATTCGGCGGTCAACGAGAAGAGACGAAACTGATCGTCTACCAGCGACAAAGTGACAGCGCGGGCAGAGCCAACGCGCCCCGAAAACTCGAAACCTGAAAGGCTATCGATGTCCAGCGGATCCTCAACCAGAGTGCGGGCCTTTTTGAAGACCTCTTCAAGCAGAGGCGCAACCATGGCGGCGTCAGTATCGGTAAACGGGCGGGGTTGCGGGTCATCGGCGATCACATCCCCTATCGTCTGTTTCTGAACAATCGCCGAGACAGAACCCAGGTCGACACAGACTGCGGCCACACGCCCCTGTGCCGTTGAAAAGAGCAACAACAGCCAGTCGTCTTGCAAAGCATTCTGCAGCCCCTCCAAGGGGGATTGCGTTTGCTTGACAGCGATGATGGACAGCGGCAACCCGATCCGTTCATCCGCAGCGCGGGCCATGGCCAGCCGCAGCGCGCGTGAGACCGAACGTGTCGAGGTATCAGCACTGCCCTGATTTGCGGACAGCTTTCGCGTCAAAGCCGTGCTGGATTGCTGCGTCATGTTACCGAACCGCCCAGTTGTTGCTGATACGCTTTTTATGTACCTGCGGTTCGTTACCAATGGCTTTACATAAGCGCTATTGCGCGGCCTGACGAAAGGCCAGTGGCAGGGTGACGCGGAACCCTGCCCCGCCCTGTTCGGGCAAATAGGTGATATCTCCACCCAAACGCTGCATGATCTCGCGACAAATGGCCAAGCCCAGCCCGGCGCCTCCGGCCTTGTCCGGCCCGACACGGGCAAATTTTTCGAACACCATTGCTTGCGCCTCGGGTGGGATACCGCTGCCATTGTCGATGAAATCAATCACCACCTGACCGCCAATATCATGGGTCGCGATTGTCAGTTCCGGCTCGTCCGCGTCGCAATATTTTTGAGCGTTAGAGATCAGATTGATGAAGACCTGCCCCAAACGATCCAGATCGGTATAGAGCGAGATGCGCTCGGCAGAGCGTGTACGGCGCAAGGCCAGCGCGCGCTCTCCTCCTGTCAACGCGGTGGCCACAGCGCGATCCAATACGCCCTGAACAGTACCATCCAACATGTTCAAGCTGACCTGACCGCTTTCCAGAACACTCAGATCCAGCAGGTCGTCCAATAGCCGCGTCAGGCGCAGGGCCTCATCATGGATGATTGAGGAAAAGCGCATCTGATCTTCGTCACTCATCCCACCCGTGTCGCGCATGATTTCCGAGAACGCGCGGATTGATGTCATGGGTGTACGCAGTTCGTGGCTGACCTGGCTGAGAAACGCATCCTTTTGCATCGAAAGCTGCGTGAGCTTGGCATTGGCATCACGCAACTGGCGCGCGGTGCGGCTCAGCTCGGCCGACTTGGTTTCAAGCTGATTGGAATACTCCAGCATCTGCGCCGATTCGTCAGCCACGGCCAGCAGGTCTTCGACCGATACCGCCGCACCACCAACGATCTGACCGATCATCGCATGTGCGGTCGCCGCACCAACTGAACCGCTCAACTCTCGCTCCAACCGTTCCAGAAATCCGGGCGTTGGTTCGGGCAACCGCCCTTCGCGGCCCTTTTGACGCGCCGCCTCGGCCTGGAAAAACTCCTGTGCGGCTCCGGTCCCCAGTATGCGTTGGGTCATGATCATCAGATCTTCGCTTTGCGCCACCGACCCCGACCACCCATGGGGTGAGGCGGAATGGTCAAACACATTGACGAACTGTGCCCCCTGCAGCCTCTCCAGCGGGCTGGGAAAGCTCAGCAGCGATCCTACGCAGAATGCAATGGTGTTGAGCGAGAGCGACCAGACAACCGCATGTACCATCGGATCGATCCCCTCAATCCCGAACAAGGCTTGGGGGCGCAGCCAACCCAAGCCAAAGGGGCCGTTTTCGATCATCGACACCGGGATGATGCCGCCCTCCATTCCCGGCAGGAGCAAGGTATAGATCCACAGCACAAAACCAACGGTCAAACCGGCCAAGGCCCCCACCCGCGTCGCACCGCGCCAGAACAGCGCGCCCACAAGTGCGGGAAGGATTTGCGACAGACCGGCAAAGGCCACCAGGCCGATCGAGGCCAGAGCCGCGCCGCCGCCCGACAAGCGGTAATAGAAATACCCAAGCGCCATGATGGCCGCGATGGATAGGCGCCGCGCGATCAACACGATCTTGCGCACATCGCCCGAGACCGGGCTGCTGCCTTCCTGCGTATTCAGCCAGATCGGCATGACCACATGGTTCGACACCATCGTCGACAGAGCCATGGCGGTAACAATCACCATGGAGGTCGCCGATGAAAAGCCACCGATAAAGGACAGCATCGCCAACCCGTCATTGCCTTGCGACAAAGGTACAGTCAGCACAAACAGGTCGGGGTTCGATCCCGCGGGCAAAAGGTCAAGCCCGACCACCGCGATCGGGACGACAAAGAGGCTCATCAACAGCAAATACAGCGGAAAGGCCCAGGCGGCCGTGCGCAGGTGGCTTTCGTCATCATTCTCGACCACCATGACCTGGAACATACGGGGCAGGCAGACGAAGGCTGCCGCTGACAAAAAGATCAGGGTCGTCCACCGACTTGTATCGACGTTCCACTGCCCGATATCGGAGGCGTCGATCCGATCCAGCATAGGTGTCAAACCACCGGCAATGCCCCAGACCACAAAGATGCCGACGGCCAGCAAAGCCACTAGCTTGACCACCGATTCCAGTGCAATTGCCGTCACAATCCCGTGGTGACGCTCATTGGCATCCAGATTGCGCGTTCCAAACAGAATAGCAAAAGCAGCCAGCCCGGTCGCAACCCAAAACACGCTGGACCCTTCGCGATAGAGCCCCGTTGGATCAGCCTCGGCAAAGATTGAAAAAGACAGCGTAATCGACTGTAATTGCAGCGCAATATAGGGTGTTCCGCCCAGCACCGCCAGGGTTGTGACACAGATCGCCAGCGTGTTGGACTTGCCATAGCGCGACGAGATTAGGTCAGCAATAGACGTCACCCGCTGACTGCGCCCGATGCGCACCAACTTGCGCAGCCCCCACCACCAGCTGACCATCACAAGCGTTGGCCCCAAATAGATCGTTACGAACTCCAACCCCGACCGCGCAGCGTTGCCAACCGCGCCGTAAAAGGTCCAGGCTGTGCAATAGATCGACAGGGACAGCGTATAGATCAAAGGCGACCGGAGCCATTTCCCCTTGCCCGCGGCAGCAGCCCTATCTGCCGCAAAGGCCACGCCGAACAGCAGTACAACATAGCCCAGACAAACCAGTATGAGCATGTTGAGCGTGGCCATCACTCACCCTCCGACGCGCGGCCTTCACCTTTACTGAGCCGCCTTGCCGCAAAACCAAACACCAAGCCGATCAGGATCAGCAACCCCCAGCAGGCAAATATGTAAAACATCGCCGAGGACAGCGGCACCGCGTCCGCCCCGTCGCTTTGATCGGGCCACAGCAACGGGATGACCAACAGCGCCGCCCCGAAGAAAGGCAACAGCCGTGCAGCATCCATCAACCTGCGGCGGCGATAGCTCTGGCGCTCCAGAAACAACGGTGGACGCGCCGCTGATCTGCGCGCGGTACCGTCCTCTGACAAGCTCATGAGCGCGAGGCCTGTGCGTGAAGATCCCGCACAGCTGTCAATACTTCGGTGTTAGAAAAGGGTTTGGTCATGAACCGGCTGACCCCGGCCTGCTCGGCCATCTCGCGATCCCGCGACTGACCGCGTGCCGTCAGCATAAGAACCGGCAAACCGAGAAAACGGTCCTGTTCACGCAACTCGCGCAGAATCTCCATCCCGCTTTTCCCAGGCAGCATTACATCCAGGATCACCAGATCCGGTTGTGCCGCGCAAATCACCTCAAGCGCGTCCGAGCCTTCGGCATGGGTTTGCACCTGCCAGCCTTCGCGCGTCAAAAGAAACCGGATGGCCTCGGTGATGTTCGGCTCATCCTCGATCAACAGAACCTTGCGGCTCATTTGTGTTAGTCCTCCCCAAGACCGGCACCCGCAACGGCCACCTGTCCCAGCCAGAATAAGCCTCGATTAATGAGACTGTCAAAAACCTTCGCTCAGAATCGAAGGCTCACGTCGGGACACACAGTCTGGTTTGGGGCAGATCCGACAGCTGACCCCGACTTCGGCCCTGTCCTGCCTCTCGTCTGCGTCCGCATCCGCAGGCATCACCAACATGACCGAATGATAGGTCGGGTCTGCATCAAACCGCTGCGCCGCCAGAGGCCA
The DNA here is from genome assembly GCF_013035585.1 of Ruegeria sp. HKCCA5839. NCBI lineage: Bacteria > Pseudomonadati > Pseudomonadota > Alphaproteobacteria > Rhodobacterales > Roseobacteraceae > Ruegeria > Ruegeria sp. HKCCA5839. Next base: position 42,676 of record NZ_WQIE01000005.1, read on the forward strand.
GGCGATCGCGAAGCACTCGAACACAGCCGAAACCCGACCCAGTTGCAGAACGCGACGGCGCACCGGTACCAGGGGGCGGTTTAACGCAGTGAACACGGGCCAGAGCGGACAGCCGTCCCCATGACGCGGCAGGGCGAAACCGGGGGCGGGCTTGTAGAACAGCACCGTGCCTGACGCATCGCATATGACCAGTCCCACAGGTTTGGGCAACATGTCCTCGGGCAAAACAGCCAGCCGCCGCAGCACCGTAGCCAAATCGACAGAAAACCTGGCTGAAAGCGCCAAAGGATCAACCCCGCCCCCTTCTAGTTCAGCTTGCAACTGGTCCAGCGGCAAAAGCCGTGCGTCCGTTGCGCAGGTTTTCAATATACGTTGAGCAACAGTTCTGGCCGCGCCCGAGTTGATTTCCTCCAGGTCCACTTCCTGTGCAGTTTCGATTTCGGGGAAATGAAAACCATGCTCGGCAAAGAAAGTCTCAACCTCGTCCAGCGGCATACCGCGCGCCTCGCCTTGGTCTTCTGTGGTATCCAGAAAGCTCAGCAGCGCCTTCGAGCTTTCGGCCAGACGCTCAGCATCTTGATTGAGGTTCTTGTGAAAGCGATTGCGCCATTCATCCGTGATCTCGCCGGGCTCGGCCAAAATTGCAGCGGTCGAGCGGATCGCAGCGGCCGTCGACAACACTTCGTGCATCGAGGCCGCCAGTTGCGGGTCATGGGTCAAGCGGTCGGACAAAGCCTCGACCGTGCGCTCCAACGAAACAACGCGGCGATGCATCTGTGCCAAAACCCCGGCCCAGCCCGGGAACCGCCCAGCAAATTCTTCCAGTGCGTCCAGCTCAGCCGATTGGCCCACCGCATCCTCAGCAGCCTCGCGCAGGGCCGCGATCAGCGTTGCCTCGATCCCTTGAGTCAGCAGAGACGGCTCAACCGAAAGCGCTGCCGCGATGTCGATCAGAACCTTCCCACCTATCCGGCGGCGGTTATGTTCGATGAGGTTCAGATAAGACGCCGAAATCCCCGCCCGCCGCGCCAATTCGGCCTGGCGTAGCCCTGCGATCTGGCGGCGTTCACGTATGCGACTTCCGGTGAGCGTATCACGCATCTGCTGGCGGTTCCTTTAGCCTGATGGCCGAAGTTTTCAGAACTTTCGTTATCTTACAAGATATTATTGCCAAACTTAACACACAGAATTTACAAAGTTAACATCCCGTTCAAGCCCCATGAACCCGCGCGTCGCTTGTCCCCTTCATTTTCCACCCGAAACCGGCCACCATAGGTACATGAGCGACCCTGCCTTCGAATACGCCCCGATCGGACTGGTTGAGTTGGAAAACCGGATCATCCGGCGCTGCAATCTGCAATTCGCGCGCACCTTTGGCGGCGACGAAAGCGAATACCGCAACATGCCGCTGCTGCACCTCTATCCGTCTGTGGCGGATTGGGAGAGAATCGGAGCGCGCAGCCTGCAAGTGATGCGCGATACCGGCTATTACACCGATGAACGCGTGATGCGGCGGCGCAATGGCGATCTGTTCTGGTGTCGGGCCCGCGGTCGGTCGCTGACCCCCGATGATCCCTTCCGCCACGGGATCTGGAGCTTTTCGGACATCTCGGAAGAGCGCCCTCTGGTCGAATTGACCGCTCGCGAACGCGAAGTGGCGATCCTGTCCTGTCGCGGCCTGTCGGCAAAAGAGATCGGCGTTGAATTGGGACTGTCCTATCGCACGATCGAAGCCTATCGGGCCCGCCTGCTTGAGAAATTCGGTGCGCGCAAGCTGCCGGAACTGGTTGCCAAACTCTCGGGGATGCCATTGTAACGCTCTGGCACGGCCCAGCCTTGTAAAAACACCGATCTTTCCCAACAAAGACTGCGCTTTTCATGGCCGAACGCTTGGCATATAACCCTGCGTAATTATTTCAAGCTCGCAACCAAAAAGCCGAGCCCAAGGGGAACCTTCGAGGACACTCATGACAGATAACAAACACGAAGCGGATGTGGCGTTCATCAAGGCACTGGCCGAACTGCTGCGCGAAAACGACCTGACCGAGCTACAGGTCAAGCGGGACTATGGCGAAGACGACAGCCTAAATGTCCGCGTGAGCCGCGCCTCGCAAACCGTTGCTGCCCCTGTTCAAGTTGCTGTTCCCGCTGCTGCGGCCCCCGCTCCGTCAGCCGCGGCAGCAGCAGCGCCCGCAGCCGCTGCCGAAGCCCCTGCATCGGCAGAAGACCCTGCCAGCCATCCCGGCGCTGTGACGTCACCGATGGTCGGCACCGTCTATATGCAGCCCGAACCGGGCGCGCCCTCGTTCGTTTCGGTTGGGGCGAATGTATCTGAAGGCGACACGCTGCTGATCGTCGAAGCGATGAAAACCATGAACCACATCCACGCGCCCAAATCGGGCACCGTCAAACGCATTCTGGTGACAGATGGTGACGCTGTGGAATTCGGTACTCCTCTGGTTATCATCGAGTAAGGCGGGACCATGTTCGACAAGATCCTGATTGCCAACCGAGGCGAGATCGCGCTGCGCGTGATACGCGCTGCCCGCGAGATGGGGATTGCCACAGTGGCCGTCCATTCGACCGCAGACAGCGATGCGATGCATGTGCGCATGGCCGACGAATCGGTTTGCATCGGCCCCCCGCCCAGCCCGCAAAGCTATCTCTCGGTACCCGCGATCATCTCGGCCTGCGAGATCACCGGCGCGCAGGCGATTCACCCCGGCTATGGCTTTCTGTCAGAAAATGCCGAGTTTGTGCAGATCGTCGAGGACCACGGCATCACCTTCATCGGCCCCACCGCCGAACATATCCGCGTCATGGGGGACAAGATCACCGCCAAGGACACGATGAAGGACCTGGGCGTTCCGTGCGTTCCCGGCTCGGATGGTGGCGTACCTGACTTGGCAACCGCCAAAGAGATCGGTGAGCAGTTCGGCTATCCGGTGATCATCAAAGCCACCGCTGGCGGTGGTGGGCGCGGCATGAAAGTCGCGATGAATGCCGATGAGATGGAAAGTGCCTTCATGACCGCGCGCGCCGAAGGCAAGGCCGCCTTTGGCAATGACGAGGTCTATATCGAGAAATACCTGACCACGCCGCGTCACATCGAAATTCAGGTCTTTGGCGACGGCAAAGGCAACGCCGTGCATCTGGGCGAACGTGACTGTTCGCTGCAACGGCGCCACCAGAAAGTGTTCGAAGAGGCCCCCGGCCCCTGCATTACCCCGGAAGAACGCGCCAAGATCGGTAAAATCTGCGCCGACGCGGTGGCCAAGATCAACTATATCGGTGCGGGCACCATCGAGTTTCTGTACGAAAACGGTGAGTTCTACTTCATCGAGATGAACACCCGTTTGCAGGTGGAACACCCGGTCACCGAAGGCATCTTTGGTGTCGATCTGGTGCGCGAACAGATCCGCGTCGCCTCGGGCCTGCCCATGTCGTTCGGGCAGGATGATCTTGAGATCAACGGCCACGCCATCGAAGTGCGGATCAACGCAGAAAAACTGCCGAACTTCTCGCCTTGCCCCGGAAAGATCACCGCCTACCACGCCCCCGGCGGGTTGGGTGTGCGGATGGATTCGGCGCTCTATGACGGCTATTCGATCCCGCCCTATTACGATTCCTTGATTGCCAAACTGATCGTGCAGGGTCGCGACCGCGATGAAGCCCTCGCTCGGTTAAACCGCGCCTTGGGTGAGTTGATCGTAGATGGCATAGACACAACCGTGCCGCTTTTCCACGCCCTGCTGCAAGAGCCAGATCTGCACAGCGGTGATTATAACATCCACTGGCTGGAGCGCTGGCTTGCGGAGAATATGGCGCAATAAAAGCTCAGGGCTGGGATACTCACATCCAGCCCTGCCCCGTCTGACATGAGCCTCACACCCGAGCTTTTGCTGCATGGTTATTCCATCGGTATTTTCCCGATGGCCGAACACCGGGACGATCCGGACCTTTTCTGGGTTGATCCCAAACTGCGCGGTGTCTTTCCCCTGGACGGTTTCCACATCTCGCGCAGCCTTGCGCGACGGTTGCGCAGATCCGATTACGGGATAACCATCAATCGCGACTTTTCCGGCGTCGTCGACGGCTGCGCCGACAGGGCCGAAACCTGGATCAATCCGGAACTGCGGCGCCTATACGACGACCTGCATGTTAACGGTCAGGCGCACTCGCTTGAGGTCTGGCAGGATGGCCGATTGACCGGCGGGGTCTATGGGGTGGTTCTGGGTGCCGCGTTCTTTGGCGAAAGCATGTTCTCTCGCCGCACCGATGCCTCCAAGATTGCGCTGGCATATTTGGTGGATCGGCTGCGCCGCACGGGATTCCAACTGTTCGATACCCAGTTTCTGACGGCCCATCTGGCCTCACTCGGTGCGATCGAAATACCGCGTGCGACCTATCACGCTGAGCTGAGACAAGCGCTTGAGAGCAGCGCTGATTTCACCGCGTCCCTCTCGCAGACGCCTCAGGGTGTCATACAGCGGATCACCCAGACATCGTAACGCGCGTGGTCCAAAGCATTCAGAGCCGGAGACGTTGCGATCATCCAGCCATCAAACAGCTGTTGCGAGTCGCCTTGCTCCCAAATCGTAAGGTAAGCGAAAGCGTCACCTGTCGGGTTCTCGGCCGGATAACGGCAATCTCCCAGCGCCACATCAAGTCCAAATATCGTGGCCGTATCCCCAGATCGAAGATCAACGTCGACGGTTTGACCGTTGACCTTGTCCAATCCGCGCAGCGTCGCCCCCTGCCCAGAGGTAACCCGCTGCTGTGCCTCGGCACTGACTGCAGTCAAGATCGCCGCCAATAGCAGCAGGACTCTCATTCGCTACCATCCCCGGCCACGAACTTGACCAGCAACGAGATCAAGCTGACCGCGCCCTGTGTATCTTCGATTTCATCACCGGGTTCAAAATAGAATGGCGATCCACCGGGCATGACTTCGACAAAATTGCCACCCAGCAAACCCTCGGACGAGATTACAACCGCGCTGTCATCCGGGATAAGTACGCCATCGGCAACGGAAAACTGCGTGTCGGCACGGTAGGTATCTGCATTGAGCGTCACATTGGTGACCGTTCCGATTTTTACGCCAGCCAGGCGGACATCTGTGCCGACGCTGACGCCTTCCAAGGATCGGAACGAAGCCCCCAATTCGTATCCGGCGCTGGATTGAGACAGCCCTGTGGACTGGCTCGCATACACGCCAAACGCAATCGCACCAGCGAGAACAACCCCGCCGACCAGGATTTCGGTTACACTATGGGTCGACATCGGCGCGCCTCGCTTATTCCGGGCTCCAGGCTTCATAGTCCTTGCGCTCGACCGGATCGGGGCGGCGCAATGACCCTGCGGGGGCATAAGCCAGAGCAGTACCTGTCAGGTTTTCTTGGTGCGGCTTTTCCCAGGATTTATGGGGCAGCGGCTTGTCTGTCGGTGGCTCGTCCCACGTACGATGCAACCACCCGTGCCATTCGGGATCCACGCGGCTCGCCTCGGCCTCGCCGTTGAAAATCACCCAGCGTTTGCTGTCATCCTCGTTGCGGTAGAACACGTTGCCTTCATTGTCCTCGCCAACCTTGATTCCGTTGCGCGCGGTGAAGATCTGCGTATTCAGCGTCGCCCCGTTCCACCAGGTCACGGCCCGCAACAGAGTATTCAGGATTCCCATTGGCTGCCTCCGCCTTTTCCGTTGTCGAAGATATGACCTAAAGCCGGCCCCAGGTCCAGTGCCACCGCACCGTGCCGCATCATTCCGGCAAGAATGCCGTGACTTCAATCTCAATCCGGTAGTTCGGATCAATCAAACCGCATTCGATCATCGTTGCCGCCGGAGGATTTTTGCCAAACGTCTCTGCCAAAAGCGGCCAACATCTGTCGAACTCGGATCTGTCGGGCAACATATAGGTCACGCGAACAACATCCGCAAAAGACGCCCCTGCCTCTGACAGAGCTTTTTCGATGATGCCTAAAGCCGAATGGCATTGGGCCTCAATATCGTCACCTTGCCCGACCGTGCCCGCCACATGCACCCATCCTCCAGCCACAACAGCACGGCAATACCCGGCCTTGCCTTCAAATTCGCCCCCCGATGAGATGCGTTTGATCATCGTTCACTCTCCAAAATCTGGATTACCTTTTTACGAGGCTCTGCCTCGCACTCCGGGATGTTTTGGCCAGATGAATACAGGATCCCAGTTTCATATGGCCAGAAATATCCCGAGAGAGTCGTCCGGTATGGGCGACGGGGCACTGCCCCCTTTTAAAACGCTGCCATTAGGTGAAGCGCACTTAGCCTGCCGAAGCGGTTTCCTGTGCCGAATCCGCGTAGATGATCAGGGGCTGCGCATCCGAGGTCACTGCCTCGTCGTTCACCACCACCTGTGTCACGCTTTTGAGGCCCGGCAGTTCGAACATAGTGTCCAGCAGGATGTCTTCCAAAATGGACCGCAACCCACGCGCACCGGTCTTGCGTTCGATGGCTTTCTTGGCGATCGATTGCAATGCATCGTCGGTAAAGGCTAGTTCGGCATCTTCCAGTTCAAACAGACGTTGGTATTGCTTGACCAAAGCGTTCTTGGGTTTGGTCAGGATTGTTACCAACGCGTCTTCGTCCAGATCTTCCAATGTCGCTAGAACCGGCAGACGACCAACAAATTCCGGGATTAGGCCAAATTTCAACAGGTCTTCCGGTTCAAGATCCCGGAAAATCTCACCCACGCCGCGTTCGTCATTGTCGCGCACATCCGCGCCGAAACCCATGGCTGAGCCCTTGCCACGCTGTGCAATGATTTTGTCCAGGCCCGCAAAAGCGCCACCGCAGATGAACAGGATATTGGTCGTGTCCACTTGCAGGAATTCTTGCTGAGGATGCTTGCGCCCGCCCTGAGGAGGTACGCTGGCCACAGTGCCCTCCATCAGTTTCAGCAACGCTTGCTGCACCCCTTCACCCGATACGTCGCGGGTGATCGAAGGGTTCTCTGACTTGCGCGTAATCTTGTCGACCTCGTCGATATACACAATGCCGCGCTGTGCGCGTTCGACGTTGTATTCGCTGGCCTGCAAAAGCTTGAGGATGATGTTCTCGACATCTTCACCCACATACCCCGCTTCGGTCAGCGTGGTTGCATCCGCCATCGTGAACGGCACATCCAGAATACGCGCCAGCGTCTGCGCCAGCAGCGTTTTACCGCAACCAGTGGGGCCGATCAGCAGGATGTTGGACTTGGCCAACTCAATGTCACTGCCAGCCTTTTGGGCGTGGTTGAGGCGCTTGTAGTGGTTGTGGACCGCGACCGACAAAACCCGCTTGGCGGTTGCCTGACCGATCACATAGTCATCAAGAACCTCGCAGATATCCTTTGGCGTCGGGACACCATCCGAAGATTTCAGCCCGCTGGCTTTGGTTTCCTCGCGGATGATGTCCATACACAGCTCGACACATTCGTCGCAGATGAAAACGGTCGGCCCCGCGATCAGCTTGCGCACCTCATGCTGGCTTTTGCCGCAGAAGCTGCAGTAGAGCGTGTTCTTACCATCACCGCCAGAATTCGTCGCCATGATCTACCTTTCGGGCTTTGTACCTTTGGCCTTTGCAAGGCCCACTTTGCCGATTGTCCCCGCAGCTTAGGCCAGCGTCGTGGCCGCGACAATCTCAAAATCGCGGCTCACGCGGGCTGCGCGAGAATTTGAACCTAGTCCGCTTCACCGTCCATTTTGGCCCGGTTTTCCACGATCTCGTCGATATGACCCCATTCCTTGGCCTCTTCCGGGCTCATGAAATTGTCGCGATCCAGCGCTTTTTCGACCGCCTTCTTCGTCTGCCCGGTGTGGCGAACATATATATCATAAAGGCGATCTTTGAGTTTTTGGGTCTCGGCGGCGTGAATCATGATGTCGCTGGCCTGACCTTGGTATCCGCCGCTGGGCTGGTGCACCATGATGCGGCTGTTGGGCAGCGAAAAGCGCATGCCTTTCTCGCCCCCGGCCAACAAAACCGACCCCATCGAGGCCGCCTGACCGATCACCAAAGTCGAACATTTTGGCTTGATATACTGCATTGTGTCGTAAATCGACAAACCGCTGGTCACAACGCCGCCGGGTGAGTTGATGTAAATCGAGATTTCCTTGTTCGGGTTTTCCGCCTCAAGATGCAGCAACTGGGCAACGATCAGATGGCTCATACCGTCATGGATCGGCCCGTTGATGAAAATGATCCGTTCTTTCAGAAGGCGTGAGAAAATGTCATAGGCGCGCTCACCCCGGCTGGTCTGTTCGACGACCATTGGGACAAGCGTATTCATATAGGTGTCAACGGGATCGAACATAAGAAACCTGCCTGCTTTGCTATGGATCGGGACATTACCCGAAAAACTCTTACCCAAGTCTTAGTGCTGCCATTGGGGGGGTGCAAGGGGGCGAATGCGATACCGTTACGCGATGTAACGCAAGAGCGGCGATGCCCGCGTCAAAGCCGCATCACCGTCATCCAGCAACCCAAAACGGCGTTCTACACACGCGTTTGTGTTACAACATCACATGTATTTGAAGAGACATATTTTTATCCATGATTATTTTGTTGCGACATTTGACGGGCTTTCACTCCAAGCCTTCCGATCCACTCAAGGGATAACAATGGGGAAATTTCTATGGGACTGCCTCAGGCCGACCACACCTATCAACCTGACGACCTCGCGTCGATGCTCGAAAACGCAACACGAGCGTCCAGTTTTCTAAAAGCCATCAGCCATGAGGGGCGGCTGATGATCCTCTGCCACCTCGTCTCCGGTGAGAAATCGGTGACCGAGCTTGAAGAGCTGCTGTCGGCTCGTCAGGCCGCAGTTTCGCAGCAATTGTCTCGGTTGCGGCTTGAAGGGCTGGTTTTGCCGCGCCGGGATGGTAAGGCGATTTACTATCGACTTGCAAATGATCGACCACGTCGCATGCTCGAAACCATTCACGAGCTCTTTTGCAAGTGATGCGGGGCGCTTATCGGGCGCACTCAAAAACAGCAAAATACCGGATTCCAGAGGCCGTTCGTGGCCTCTTGGAACACCCGGTTGTCACCGCGTGGGCGACCGCGGTGAAACATGTAGATCACAGCGGTCAAAACTGCTAGGCAACCAGAAACACGCAGTTAAGGAGTTTCCAATGATCCGTGCAATTCTGATTGGCCTGGCTCTGTTCACCCTTGCCGCTTGCGAAACCGCAAAAGGCGCAGGCAAAGACATCGAAAATGCCGGGGATGCCATCCAGAATGTCGCGTCGGACGTTCAGGAAAACATCTAACTCCGCTTTCGGGCCCCACCTGTTCCGCACCCCAGTGGCCGGACAGTCCCGGATCACCTTACCCGCATCGCGCTGAAGGACCGCGTGGCCTGCTACAGGCTGGGCGCACGACCGCCGTCGCGTGTGCCCTGCCGCGTCAGAACCGCCGGTAGACGGTCATCCGGGCTGCCCGGCCCGCCTCTGAACACAGAGGCGCCTGGGGTGGCTTGAGAAGCGGTTCGGTCCGGCGCGGCAACTGATACTCGTCTGCCACACACAAGGTGCGGCCAGCCTGTTTACCCCCTACAACCGGCCGGGCCGATACCGCTTCAGTTCACCTGACGTTCCAGAACGGTGCTATAGGTCGTTCCACGACGCACGCTACGGAAATCAGCGTAAATCCTGCCGTCCTGATACCGGGCATCGATCAGGGCGTTCACGCCGATCTCGGGATTGGCCGAGCTTTCGACAATGCTGATGCGGGTCGGATCATCCAGACTGATGGTGCCGGTGGCGTCCAACATGCGCCAGTCCTGAGTGGCATTCGACCGCCACTTGCTGGGCCCCCAGAACACATTGTCCTTCTGCTTCTGGATATCCAGCACCCACTCGGCAGTGTTGAACCGCGGGATATCGCCGGTTGTGGTCCGGTTCGGACCCACAGCGGTATAGCTGCCTGTCCAGGTGCCGCGCAGATCGGGCATGTCCGCCATCGCAGCGGTGGCTAGGGTGAGGGACGTGGCCAAAGCGGCTGCTCCGGCAGTCATAAATCTGGTCATGTTCTCTCTCCGTCATCAGGGCCGGTGCTGGCCGTGTTCTACAGATTGGGAGAGCGTGGGACGGTTGCAACTTACCTTAAGGAAACTTCATGAAGGGTTTAGGCAGGCGTTAAGCCCCACCACAGCCTTGACTTGATGCTGCATCGCAGCAACGATCTGCTGTATTTGCAAAACAGGAGATTTCGTCATGTTCGGCCCGTTTTCCGTCTGGTCCCCTCAGTTCCGCTTTCCGCTCAGCGGAGATGTGCAGCAGGATATTGATCCGGTTCTTGCAGGCTCGATCCGGGGTGTCCCCGCGATTGAGGCGCGGGTGCAGCGCGAGGTGGCCAGCTATGGCACCCAATTGGGCAAAGTGCTGGAGGCATTGCAGGCGCTGTCCCAATCCACAGACACCGCCCTGCCCGAGATCGACGCGCTGGTCGACGGGGTTGAGGCCGTCAAGGTGGAGTGCAAGCAGGCCCTGCGGGACCACGCGGAGGAGGCTTTGCGGAAGCTGCAACAGGCTGATCCGGAGGGGTTTGAGGCTTTGGTTGCAGGGGTCAAATCGTAGGGCGCAAACGCGGTTGTTACGGTTGATCTATAGAGATGAGGGCAGCGTCGGCCCGAGGGGAGGCGCAAACGCGCCGCCCCTTGGAGGCGGCCCGTCGGTGTCATCGGGCGGGTGGATTTACGAGCCGCGAAACCAATCTTTCGGCAGGCCCGTGCGATCACCAAGGAATCTACTTCAACAGTCACATCAGATTGACCGCTAGGCCTGCTAGTACCGAGATTACAAACGCGAGGACAATTGAAATTGAAATAGTCTTGAACTTGTCCTCCCTAGTTTTTTTCGCTGTTCATAATCCGCGTGCAGACGGCTATCGCCGGTATTAAGTTGAACTAGTTGGACCGCAATCGTGTTGGTCAAATCTTCCGCTTTTCGGACGATGGTCCTGAATACGACATCGATCAACGCAAAAACAACCACCGCGGCGAGCAACAAACCTGTCAAGGACACTTGCGTGACATCGGATGAACCGAAAAAATTTGCATATACACCGCGGACGAAGAACAACGCCGCAAGTACAGGGAAGACTTTCAGAAAGATCGAAGGCAAACCAAATCGATCATAAATCCCATCGTCTGAAATCAACCTCAAAAACCTAGGAGGATTCCAAAGTTCGATATCTTTTAGATTTTCGTACCAATCGTCTACAACCCCGACAACGCCTTTTGCGACAAGATAGTTCGTATAGCGAATATCAATTTTCGCGGTCACATCATCGTTGTCCAAATGGCGCAGGCGTCTGAAGCCAAACAGGTCATTCTCTTTTGCCATATACACATACTGATGAGACTTTGAAGTCAGGTCCACAACTAGATCTATTGTTTCAAGCTTCTCAGTTTCATCACTGCGAAATACGAAAGAAAAGTGGACCTCCACCGAAGATGTAGGGCTAGTCTTGGCAATCTCGTGCCGCGACAGGGAATCATAGTTCTCGTATCTTGTTCGCGACTTACCCTTGAGTTCATCTGACGCTAAATTTGTTACAACAAACTCAAGTTTAGACGATATTGGCCGATAGGGCCTTACCCACTGATGCAACTGCTCTGAAAGCTGATATAAGTCCGACAACTCAACTTTCGCGGCTTTCCTTCGGGTAACCGTTGTGTTCTCTTTTGCTCCAGTTACTGTATTGAACAGAGCTTCCAGAACTGTGTTCGGAATGGAAGGAAGCGAAGTCCTTTCTCCATTTTCGCTGGAAAGAACAATTTCACCCGAAATATCGCCTTTTTTCATATTAATTCGCCTGTGCTAACTATCCATCTTCAACGCAGAAATAAACGCCTCCTGTGGGATATCCACCTTCCCGAACTGACGCATCTTTTTCTTACCCGCCTTCTGCTTGTCCAGCAGCTTCCGCTTCCGCGTCGCGTCCCCACCGTAACATTTCGCCGTCACGTCCTTGCGCAGCGCCGAAAGGGTCTCGCGGGCGATGACCTTGCCTCCGATGGCGGCCTGGATCGGGATTTTGAACATGTGGCGCGGGATCAGGTCTTTGAGCTTTTCGCACATCGCCCGGCCCCGCATCTCGGCCCGGTCGCGATGCACCATCGTTGACAGCGCATCGACCGGTTCGTCATTCACCAGCACCGACATCTTGACCAGATTATCCTCGGTATAGCCGGTCATCTGGTAATCAAACGAGGCATAGCCCTTGGTCACCGATTTCAGGCGGTCATAGAAGTCGAACACCACCTCGTTCAGCGGCAGGTCATAGACAACCATGGCGCGGCTGCCCGCATAGGTCAGGTCCAGCTGGATACCGCGGCGGTCCTGGCAGAGTTTCAGCACGTCGCCCAGATATTCATCGGGCACCAAAATTGTCGCCTTGATGCGCGGCTCTTCCAGGTGGTCGACCTTCGACAGGTCCGGCATGTCGGCGGGGTTGTGCAGCTCGATCATTTCGCCGTCTTTCATATAGACGTGATAGATCACGCTGGGTGCGGTTGTGATCAGCTCGATATTATACTCACGCTCGATCCGGTCGCGGATGACCTCAAGGTGCAACAGGCCCAGAAAGCCGCAGCGGAAGCCAAAACCCAGCGCCGCCGAGGTTTCCATCTCAAAGCTGAAAGAGGCATCGTTCAGCGCCAGCTTCTCAATCGCGTCGCGCAGGTCTTCAAATTCGGCCGAGTCCACCGGGAAGAGGCCGCAGAACACCACCGGCTGCGCGGGTTTGAAGCCCGGCAGGGCCTGTTCCGCCCCGTTGCGGTCATTGGTGATCGTGTCACCCACGCGAGTGTCGCGGACCTGTTTGATCGAGGCCGTCAGAAAGCCGATCTCACCGGGGCCCAGGCTGTCGACCATCTCCATCTCGGGCCGGAAGACGCCGACGCGGTCGACATGGTGCAGGGTGCCGTTCGACATGAACTTGACCCGCATCCCCTTTTTCAACGTCCCGTCCATGATGCGGACCAGAACGATCACGCCCAGATAGGCGTCATACCACGAATCCACCAGCATCGCTTTGAGCGGCGCATCCAGATTGCCCTGCGGCGCGGGCAGATGGGTGACGATGGCCTCGAGCGTCTCGTGGATGCCCTGCCCCGTCTTGGCGCTGACCTGAATGGCGTCGGTCGCGTCGATGCCGATCACATCCTCGATCTGTTCGGCGACGCGGTCGCAATCGGATGCAGGCAGGTCGATCTTGTTGAGCACCGGCACGATCTCATGATCAGCGTCGATGGCCTGATACACGTTGGCCAGCGTCTGCGCCTCAACCCCTTGGGTCGAATCCACGACCAGCAAAGAGCCCTCAACCGCGCGCATGGACCGGCTGACCTCATAGGCGAAATCCACGTGGCCGGGGGTGTCGATCAGGTTCAGCACATATTTCTCACCATCATCGGCGGTATAGTCGATGCGCACGGTGTTGGCCTTGATGGTGATGCCGCGCTCGCGCTCGATATCCATGCTGTCGAGCAACTGTTCCTTCATGTCGCGATCCTGCACCGTTCCGGTCTCTTGGATGAGCCGGTCGGCAAGGGTGGATTTACCATGGTCGATATGCGCGACGATGGAGAAATTGCGGATATGAGCGAGGTCTGTCATGGGTTGGGGATATGTAGAGGAATCGTGGGTTGGTCAAGGTGGGATAACTGTGCTGGCGATGCCGCGAATGATCAATGCTGGATGTTCTGAGTACTCGACCACATGCATGCACAGAGCAATTAGGAAACCGGTGCACAATCCTTAGTTAGCTTGTAGTGGCTTTCACTTTGAATTGTTTGAGAAAAATCTAAAGACAAGATGAGATCTTTGAGAAACACGCTGTGACAAGTAATATCTCTTGCATAGAATTGCCGGCGGTCAACTGCGATCAGATCGAATGGCCGAACCCTCTCAGCAAAACGTACATTTACTTCAATGGAAAAGGGTGCCTCGCCCTCATTCGCCACAAACGATTTTTCAACGCCCAAATCGGCGACTATCTTCAACTCACCAGCTTCCTCGAAGTCATCCACAAGGGCTATAAACATATCAAAATCTGATAGATTGTTTGACGGAAAACTGAAATCAATTTTCTCCTCAACATCTAAGGCCCTCACTTCCCCAAGAAGTTGATTTGTTACTCCAACCACAAGCACTCTGACTGGCCTGTTTAGTTCGTCGAATCTATCTTGAGATTCCGCTGACCCCGGCGTGCCGATCAAAATGAAAAGCAACATAGCTTGGAACAAGCTCAGCTGCGCCGTCTTCATAAGCATATCTAACCCCACTGGTCAAAGTCGCCGGCACACTATCGCAGTACATATGTCTTTCAAGGCCTGTTCGTAGGCTTGATCGAAAGACAAATGCACATTGTTTACCTGTCCGATAGGTTCATCAGAACGCGAAACTAGAAACTTGCCCATCACAATCTCGAACCACCCGATTGATCCGCTCCCCCGTTTGATTCATAATCCCGCCCAGACCGAGAGGGGCATCAGACCCGTCCGGGCAGGCAAAAACGAGGCTCGAGCATGAAACAGTTCCTCTTAACAGCATGTTGTACGGTATCGCTGGTGGCCGTGGCACCCGTTGTAAACGCGGCGCAGATCAAGCAGGCGTGTTTGGCATCGGATCGTGAGGCGGCGACGCGGGATCGGTGCTCTTGCATTCAGCGCGTGGCCGATCAGGCGCTCACACGCAGCGATCAGAAAAAGGTCTCGAAATGGTTCGAAGACCCGCATCAGGCGCAGCAGCTGAAGATGTCGCAGACCGCGCGCGATGATGCGCTGTGGGATCGCTATCAGAATTTCGGCCAGATGGCGCAGGCGATCTGTAGCTAACCCTCGTCAGTCCTTGACCTGACCCGCCCTGCGCCTCAGAAAAGGCGCAGTGAAAGGGATCGGCGATGGTGATGAAAGGGGTGACCCTGCGCGGGCTCGAAGTGTTCGAGGCTCTGGCGCGGACGGGATCGGTGGCGCAGGCGGCCGAGATCACCGGACTCAGCCAGCCTTCGGTCAGCCAGCAATTGCGCAATCTGGAAAAGGCGTTGGGCACCGATCTGGTTGATCACGGGCGACGCCCGATGCGCCTGACCCAAGCCGGGCTCAGCTTTCTGACGCGGGCCGAGGCCGTTCTGGCCGAGCTGCAAATGGCGCAGAGCGAGCTGACGGTGATGGATCTGGGCCACCTGACCACGCTGTCCATAGGGTTGATCGATGATTTCGACAATGACCTGACCCCGCGTCTAGCCACCCTGTTGGCCGACAACCTGACGCGGTCGAAATTCAAGCTGATCACCCTGCCCAGCCTGGATCTGTTTGCCGAACTCGAAGCACAGCGCCTGCATCTGGCAGTGTCCGCCCATAGCGGCGAGGTGCTGGAAGGCGTGATCGAATACCCTCTGGTCCAGGACCCGTTCATTCTGGTTGCGCCAAAGGGCGCGGACGATCCGGTTCAGACCCTGCCCTTCCTGCGCTATGCCCGCGAACAGCTGATCAGCCGTCAGATCGAAGGCCATCTGGCCCGCCAGCAGCTTGAGTTCGAAGAACGGTTCGAGATCGGCTCGCATCTGGCCTTGATGGCCATGGTCGCGCGCGGTCTGGGTTGGGCGATCACCACGCCTCTGGGCTATATGCGCGCCGCGCGGTTCCACGAGGGGCTTTCGGCCCATCCGGCCCCGTTCGGTGCGTTTTCGCGCACGATTTCGCTTTTCACCCGCACCGACTGGTCCGATCAGGTACCGCAAGAGATCGCCGACATGATCCGCCGCCTGATGCGCAGCCAGATCATCGACCCGGCCATCGCGCAGCTGCCCTGGCTTCGCGAAGAACTGAAGGTGATGAGCTAACCTTTGAGATGCGCGATCAGGCCGTCTGCTGCCGCCTCGATCAAGTCCAGCGCGCCATCAAAGTCACGCGTGTAGTACGGATCGGGCACATGATCGGCTCCGGTCTGTGGGGCAAAATCGGTGAACAGGCGCACGGGCGTTTCGTTTTCGCGCGGGCGCAGCGCTTCGATATCGTTCAGGTTGTTGTCATCCATGGCGATGATCAGATCGAACCGGTCGAAATCCGCAGGCTCGAACTGCCGCGCCCGCAAATCGCTTAGGTCGAACCCGCGCGCACGCGCCGCCTGTTGCATCGGCTCATATGGTGGATCCCCGATATGCCAACCCGAAGTTCCTGCACTATCGGTCACATGATGCGGCGCGCCTGCGCGAAATACGCCCTCGGCGGCAGGCGACCGGCAGATATTGCCCAAACAGACGAAAAGGATACGGTGTGTCATGCGCCAAGATGTACCCCGAGGAGCAGGCATGGAAAAGATCGTCATTCTGACCGGAGCAGGTATTTCTGCCGAAAGCGGGCTTAGCACCTTTCGCGATGAGGGCGGCCTGTGGGCGCAACACCGGATCGAAGATGTGGCGACGCCCGAGGCGTTTGCGCGTAACCCTGCCCTCGTTCAGGGCTTTTACAACGCGCGCCGTCAGCAAGCCACTGGCGTAGAACCCAACGCAGCCCATAAGGCGCTGGCGCGGTTGCAGCGGGACTGGCCGGGTGATGTTGTTCTGGTGACCCAGAATGTCGACAACCTGCATGAGGCAGGCGGTGCTCACGACGTCCTGCATATGCACGGCACATTGGCCGGAGCGCTATGTGCGGCTTGCGGCCACCGCTGGACGGCTCCGCCTGAAATGGCCGTGGATGAGCCCTGCCCGGCTTGCGCGGCGCCGAAAGGGCGGCCAGATGTGGTCTGGTTTGGCGAAATGCCCTATCACATGGACACGATCTATCAGCATCTGGCCAACGCTGCGCTCTTTGTTGCGATCGGCACTTCGGGTCAGGTCTATCCCGCCGCCGCCTTCGTACATGAGGCCGCAGCCGCAGGGGCCCATACGCTTGAACTGAACCTGGAGCCGTCAGACGGAGCCGCGCATTTCAACGCAAGGCGGTTTGGCCCCGCCACCGAAATCGTTCCCCTTTGGGTGGATGAATTACTGGGCAGACGCTGACAACATCACTGCAGACGCAACCGGGCAGCTTAGGCTATGCTGGATTTGACATAACCCGAGGACCTACCATGACCGACTCAGACCCCAAACAAGGCGAGATTGTTGACGACGACAGCTTTGCCACGCGCGAAGCGTTAAGCGCGCAGTTGGGCGAGCTATGGTGGACGTTCCTGATCCGGGGCATTCTGGCCGCCTGCGTTGGCATTGCGGCGCTCTTTTGGCCAGGCAGCAGCATTTCGCTGCTTTTGCGTCTGGTCGGGCTGCTGCTGATCCTGGACGGTGGCCTCACGCTGCTGGGATTTGGTCGGCGCGGGCTGGTTGGTGGCGTCGGGATTGGTGCTATCGTGATTGGCCTGATCCTGTTGATTTGGCCGGAAGGGGCCGCAAAGCTCGCTTTCTTCCTGCTTGGTGCCTGGGCGCTGATCATCGGGATCGGATCTCTGGCCGCCTGGCGACAAATGCATGAGCGTGACCCGCAGCGGAACGCCATGCGCAATTCTGGCTTCGCGGCTTTGGCAATTGGATTGCTGTTGCTGTTCGCGCCCGGCATTGGCCTTGTGGCGCTGGGTTGGGCCATCGCACTTGCGGCGCTTGCCATCGCTGCAGTGATGTTCTGGCTGACGGCCCGCTTCAAACGCGCAAGCGACCGGGTGGGCATAAAAACGGTCAATCGCTAACCGAATTCATAGGCGGATCAGACCGGGCAACGCCCGGTCTGACGCATGGATGACGGCCGCTTAAGCGGCCCGAAGACAGGCGTTCCTCTAATGTGAATGCGCTCCATGGCCATCCCCGTGACCAGGGTCTGCTTTCCGCTCAAGATCAACCGGGATCTCGATGTCAATTTCTCCCGCGTTTTCAAAGATCAGTGTAACCGGAACACGTACGCCCTGTTCGAAAGGCTGGGTCAGCCCCATGAACATCACGTGATCCCCGCCACGTTCAAGCGCATGGCTTTCCCCCGCCGGTATCTCAAAGCCCTCTTCGACCTCCATCATCCGGGCCACGCCGTTGTCATCCACCTCATGCGTGTGTAACTCCACCCGAGCTGCCGCCTCTGATCTTACACCGATCAATCGATCAGCCGTGTCGCCATCATTGACGATCATCATGAAGGCTGCCCCAGCCTTGGCGGTTGCGCCCGACGACCGGGCATAGGAATCGTCAACCTTGATACTGCTTTCGGCTGCGACGGTTGTGGCAAGGGCAAAACTGGCCATCGCGACCAGAACTGTGGGTTTGAGCGTCATAGCGCTGCTCCTGTCTTTATTTCTGTCTTTGAATATCCGTAGAATCAGACAAAAACAGGAGGCGCCCGGGCCAGGCTGCACAGAACCCGCACTACGATCAGGTTCTGAGCATGGCTGGGAACGAAATCGCGTGCGATGTCGGGCGCTTCGGGCAGTTCAGGATGCGCGGTAAAGATCGCGCCCAAAAGGGTTGGCGCATAGTCCGGGCAGTAGTGCGGCGCCTGTGTGGGTTGCCCGTCTTTGTCGACATAGACAACAACAGGACCAGCGCCTGTGCACAGCACCATTTGGCCTGCCACATGATCCACACCGCGTGACGCTGCCAGTCCCTGACCGGTCAAGATGACCGCCAGCGACAGAACAAAGGCCAAGAATATATGACACCGCGTCTTCATTTACGACAGGGATTACGCGGAAACGAATTCCGGTGACAAGCAACAATCGCGACCTGCGGCGTTGCGTCAAGCGTCGAACTGTGGGTCCTTGGCAGCATGGGTCGTCAGACTGACATGCCGACGATTAACCCTTTGTTGCATCCGAATACACCTGCTGATCGCTTGTCCGACAAAAACGGGAACTTGAGTTAGAAAATCAAGGGACTTGAAGGGCATCGGCTGTCTCCGCTTCTAGAATTTGAGCAAACATAACAAACATTCCCCCTTTGTTATGTGAACATCTTCACAGACGCGATCAAACGATCCTTTTGGAGCACGATCCAGAGAGTCGACCGATCAAAAGAAAAAGCCCCGCACCAGCAGGTACGGGGCCGAAATTCGATGAAACGAAAATCTTTACGCCGAAGCTTGCGCCTTGGCGATTTCCTTTTTCACTTTCAGTGCGTTTGCCGACAGCTCATCATCCTTGGCTTTCGCCAGGAACGCGTCCAGACCACCGCGGTGATCGACAGAGCGCAGTGCAGCAGCGGAAATGCGCAGCTTGACGCCACGGCCCAGAGTTTCCGACTGCAGCGTAACGTCATTCAGATTCGGCAGAAAACGACGACGAGTTCTGTTTTTGGCGTGGCTGACATTGTTGCCAGTCATCGGGCCTTTTCCGGTCAGTTCGCAACGGCGCGACATGGTTTCTTCCTTTGTTTCTAGAGGCCGGGTTAAATACCCTCGGCCAAATCACAAGGGGCGCAACCCGAAGTCGCGCCCGAAAACTGGTTGGATGCGTGTAGTGGGAATCGCGCAGAGGGTCAAGACGGCTGCGGCGAAATCTTTGCCCGATTGCAGAATTCTCTGTTCTGCCCCAAACGGGCCATCCAGGATCAGGTCTTGGGCACCAATGTCGCCAGCATTTCAGAGGCCGCTGCCGAGGGGCTGAGCAGCCCCGCACTGACCTGACCGCCCAAGCGCGCCATATCAGCCCGTGCCTGTGCCGTGGACAGCTGCGCCAGCAGGGCTGAGCGTACCTCTTGTTCAAACCAGTATTGCGCCTGTGCAGCCCGGTTCTGCGCCCAATGTCCGGTTTCTTTCCGCCAGTTTCGCAAAGCTTGCATCTCGGCCCAGACCAGTTCCAGCCCCTGCTCTTCGACCGCCGAGACCGTCATCGCCTTTGGAAAGCCTTCGGGGTCTTGGGGCCGCTTGCGCAGCAGCCGCAGTGCTCCGGCATAATCCGCACAGGTCCGTGTTGCAGTGGATTTCAAATCGCCGTCGGCCTTGTTGACCAGGATCATATCAGCCATCTCCATGATGCCGCGCTTGACCCCTTGCAGCTCATCCCCGCCCGCCGGAGCCAGCAACAGCAGGAACAGGTCCGACATCTCGGCCACCACGGTTTCAGACTGGCCGACACCCACCGTTTCGATCAGCACAACATCAAACCCCGCTGCCTCACACAACGCAATGGCCTCGCGGGTGCGGCGTGCGACGCCGCCCAAATGGCTTTGGCTGGGCGACGGACGGATAAAGGCGTTGGCCTCACGGCTGAGCCGCTCCATCCGAGTCTTGTCGCCCAGAATCGACCCTCCAGACCGGGCCGAGCTTGGATCAACAGCCAGAACTGCCACCCGCAAACCCAGCGCGATCAGCATCATGCCAAAGCTTTCAATAAAGGTGGATTTGCCCACGCCCGGTGTCCCCGACAGCCCGACGCGCAACGCTTGTCGACCAGAACCCGACAGCTTGGCCAGCAGCGCGCTGGCCTGGGCCCGGTGATCCTCGCGCCCGCTTTCGACCAAAGTGATCGCTCGGGCCAGCGCGCGCCGTTCACCGTTCAAGATCCTGTCGCTCAGGCTGTCTATGTCCATGGGCCCCTCGTTTTACTGCGGCACGACACCTTGTGGTCGCTCAGCCGAAAATGTCCAGCCCCGCGCCGCGATGCAATCTGGACGCCACCGGATGGATTGCGGATAAAGCGACCATGTCACCGCGCCTGCCCATAGAAGATGCCCTGCCCGAGCTGTTGGACGCCCTCAAGGCCCACAAGCGCGCCGTTCTGCAAGCGCCCCCCGGAGCAGGCAAAACCACACGGGTTCCTCTGGCCATGCTTGAGGCCGGTCTATGCGAAGGCAAGATCCTGATGCTGGAACCCCGCCGTCTTGCCGCGCGCGCCGCCGCTGAACGCATGGCCGACACCCTGAATGAACGCGCGGGTGAAACCGTGGGTTATCGCGTGCGAGGGGAGGCCAAAACTTCAGCCAAGACCCGGATCGAGGTTGTGACCGAAGGCATCCTGACCCGCATGCTGCAATCCGACCCTGACCTGCCCGGCATTGGTGCGGTGATTTTTGACGAGTTCCACGAACGCTCCTTGAATGCCGATCTGGGACTGGCGCTGTGCCTAGAGGTCGCCGACGCACTGCGCGACGATTTGATCCTGCTGACGATGTCGGCGACGCTGGATGCCGAACCCGTGGGTCGGCTGATGAACGCGCCTGTGGTCACTTCGGCCGGGCGCAGTTTCGACGTCGATCTGCGCTGGCTGGAGCGTCCGCTGAGCCCCAAGGCGCGCCGTTTGGACGCTCTGGTCGATTTGGTTGTTCAAGCCGAACGCGATACGCGCGCCATGGGCGGTGGGATTCTGGTCTTTCTGCCCGGCGAAGGTGAGATCCGGCGCGCCGAGGGGGTTTTGACCCAACTGCTGCCGGACAGGTGCCAGGTTCATCCCTTGTTTGGTGCCCTGCCCTTTGCCGCCCAGCGCGCGGCCATTGCTCCGGCCAAGTCCGGGCGCAAGGTGGTGTTGGCTACGTCGATCGCCGAAACCTCATTGACGTTGCCTGATATTCGCATCGTCGTCGATATGGGCCAATCGCGTCGGGCACGGTTCGATCCGGGCTCGGGCATGTCGCGCCTGGTCACCGAAAAGGTGACCCGCGCCGAAGCCACGCAACGCGCCGGGCGCGCGGGGCGTGTGGCCGAAGGTGCGTGTTACCGGCTGTGGTCCAAAGGCGAAGACGGCGCGATGGCCGCCTTTCCGCCCGCAGAGATTGAAGCAGCCGATCTGACCGGCCTTGCCCTGGAATTGGCGCTTTGGGGCAGCGAACCGGGTGATCTGGCCTTTCTGACGCAGCCGCCCGAGGGTGCGTTGACCGAAGCGCGTGGTCTGTTGCGCATGCTGGGCGCTTTGGACAGCAACGGGCGTATCACTGATCACGGGCGGGCGCTGGCGGCGCTGCCGTTGCATCCAAGATTGGGCCATATGCTGGTCGCTGCGGGCTCTGCTGCGGCCCCGCTGGCCGCCTTGATGGCGGAACGCGACCCACTGAAAGGTGCCCCAAGCGACCTCTCGTTGCGCCTTGAGGCCCTGCGCGATCCCCGTGCATTTCAGCGCAATCGTCCCTGGCAGGTTCATGCGGGCGCGGTTGACCGGATCACATCGGAAACCAAGCGCCTGCGGGTTCAAGCCAAAGGGCATGGGCCTGATCTGTCACCTGCCGCCATGGCCGCGTTGGCCTATCCAGATCGGGTCGGACAGCGGCGCAAGGGCGACGCACCGCGGTATGTCATGTCGGGCGGAAAGGGCGTTGTGCTCGACAATGCAGACACCATGGCCGCCGCGCCCTTTCTGGTGGTGATCGACACCGACGGCAACCCGCGTGAGGCGCGTGTCAGGTTGGCTGCCCAGATCACCGAAGGAGAGTTGCGCGCGCTCTTTGCCGATCAGATTACCTGGCACAAGACATGCAGCTGGTCCAAACGGGATCGGCGCGTGGTGGCGCGGCAGCAGGAACGGCTTGGTGCGATCAATCTGGATGACCGGATCTGGAAAGACGTTCCCGAAGATGCCGTTGCCAATGCCATGCTAGACGGCGTGCGTGATCTGGGCCTGCGCCTGAAAGGCCCTGCGGCGCGGCTTGCCGCGCGGGTGGAGTTGGTGCGTGCCTCAGGTGTTGATTTGCCCGATTTCTCGCCCGAAGGTTTGATGGAAGATATGGAAAGCTGGCTCCTGCCGATGCTGACCGGTGTCCGCAGTGCCGACGATTGGAAGCAGTTCGATCTGCTGCCCGCGCTGCGCGCCCGGCTGGACTGGTCTCAGACGCAAGAGCTGGACCGCCGCGCGCCCGGGTCGTTTGAAACGCCGCTGGGGCGCAAGATCCCCATTTCCTATGACCATGCTGTTCCCGAAATCGCGGTCCGCCTGCAAGAGGTCTTTGGCGTCACGCAGCATCCCCAAATCGGCGATCAACCGTTGAAGATCACATTGCTGTCGCCCGCCCAGCGACCCATACAGATCACACGCGACCTCCCGGGGTTTTGGGCCGGGTCCTATGCGGATGTACGCAAGGATATGCGCGCACAATATCCCAAACATCCCTGGCCCGAAGACCCAACGCAGGCCGACCCGACCCTGCGCGCCAAACGCCGTCGTGGTTGAGCGGTTGTGCAACCGGAACCAGACCGCTATGACGCAAGGTCAATGCCTTAACGGCGCGTGTTCAGCGGACTCAAATGGCCAAGAAACTGCGAAAAATACTGCAAAAGGTCGTGCGACCCATGATCCTGCGCCCCAAACGGGTGCAGTTCGCGGCGCTGTGCACCCGAAAGAAGAAAGGTCAGACCCAAGTTCTGCTGATCACCAGCCGCGATACCGGGCGCTGGGTGATCCCAAAGGGCTGGCCCATTGACGGGCTGGACGGTGCAGGATCAGCTGCGCAAGAGGCCTGGGAAGAGGCAGGCGTGCGGATCACAGCCTCTGACACCAAACCGATGGGTCACTTCACCTATGACAAGGTGCTCAAGGACGGCTCGGCAGTGCCGGTTCGAACCACGGTGTACCGTGTGCACGTAAAGGAATTGGCCGACGAGTTTCCCGAGGCGGGCCAAAGAGAGCGAGAATGGGTAACGCCGCAAGAGGCAGCGAAACGCGTGCACGAGCCAGAGCTGAGCGCCATACTGCGGACACTCTGAAGCGCGTTTGCCTTAGAATGCGCGGATTTTCTCCGGCGTCATCGGATCACCGCGCGCCTGCAGGATCAGATCGACCACACGGCTGCAGAGCGGTGCGCGAACCCCGTTTTGGGCGGCCAGCCGAATAATCTCGCCTTGCAGGCTGTCGATTTCTGTCACACGCCCTGCCATCATGTCATAGGCCATCGAGGTTCTGGCCTCGGGATCAACAGTCAGCATTTTGGATGCGATCCTGGAAAACAATGGCGTTGGCAATCGCAATATATGGGGCACCATCCAGGCCGGTACGGGGGTTGTCGACGCAACCGCTACCCCGGCGGTTTTCAAAATCCCCAAAGCCTCGGCCATTTGGTCCGCCATCAATCGACGCCAACCCGGGTCCATCAGTTGCGCATGCACCGTCAGGCCGGACAGCGCGTTCAGGGCATTGTTGAGGTTCACCACCAGCTTGCCCCATTGCACCGCTTCGATCCGGTTGCTGGCGCTTATCGGAAGATCCGGGCAAGACAAACGCGTGGGCAAATCCCCGGCACCATCCTCGATCACGATATCGCCCGAGGTCGCGCGGTGATAGGCTGCCACCCCTTTCGGAACAACGTTGAATGGCACCATCCCGGCCCTGACATCTCGGGTTTTCAATGTGTTACGCAGAATTCGAGCGCTCTCCATCCCATTTTGTAGGGAAATTACTGGCGCGGTCGCCGGTGCATATTGCGCGATCAGGTTGGCCATATCGGCGGTTGCACCTGTCTTGACGGTCACAAGCACAAGGTCGGCATCGGCCAAATCTGTTGGATCCTCAGTCAGGGACAGCAAATTGGTGGGGATTACCTGATGCTGCCCCGCAATGTCGGTGATCTTCAACCCGTGGCTGCGGATCGCATCCAGCACCCGCGCGCGGCCCAACAACATCACGTCCTGTCCAGAATGTGCCAGGCACCCTCCGACATAGCACCCAATGCTGCCCGCCGCGGCAATCGCGATTTTCATGGCGCCCTCCCTGAACTCCTCACAGGATTACCGCGACATGGCACAGAGACAAGCCGCAAGCGCGATGACGTGGCGTTTACCGCGCCAATCGCGGCTTTGTGCGCTCAAGTTCTGCAGAAATCGGAATGAACTCCTGATCGTCACCCGGCGGCAAATGGAAGGCCCCGTTGGCCCAATCCGCCTGTTTCCACTCCTGCGTTGCGGTTTCGATCTTTTCTTTCGAGGACGACACAAAGTTCCACCAGATATAGCGGTCTTCGTTCAACGTGGCACCGCCCAGCAGCATCAGCCGCGCCCCCAGCGGACCGGCGGTCACAGACAGCTTGTCACCGGGGCGAAACACCATCATGCGACCGGCATCAAAGCTGTCCCCTGCGACTTCGACAGAGCCTTGCGTGACATAGACACCGCGATCTTCATGATCATCCGGCAGCGGAAAGGACGCGCCCGGTTCAAGCTGAACATCCAGATAGAAGGTTTCCGACAGCATGGTTACCGGGCTCGTTTCGCCATAGGCCGACCCAAGGATCAGCCGTGCGCTGACACCGGCATCTTGAATATGCGGCAAAGCCCCCTGCTTGTGATGCTCGAAATCCGGGGCCATGTCTTCGTGTGCTTCGGGCAATGCGATCCATGTCTGAATACCGAAAAGCTTGTTCTGCCGCGCGCGGGTCTCGGCGCTGGTCCGCTCGGAATGCGTGACCCCGCGCCCGGCGACCATCCAATTAACCTCTCCGGGATAGATCATCTGATGTGTGCCGATGCTGTCGCGATGTTCAAACTCACCCTGATAGAGGTAGGTCACCGTGCCCAATCCGATATGCGGGTGCGGACGGACATCGATACCACCTTCGGTGATGAACTCGGCAGGACCCATCTGATCAAAGAGTTTTATTCGAAAAAAGGTTTAGGGCCTATCAAACAGCAGGAGATCGGCTGTTTCCGAGACTGCACCCGAGCATCCGGCGTACCCGGTCGGTGTCCCTTGGGTTTTCCCCGAGTGATCCAAGAGGCCACGGGGGGATTGAGGGAAGGATCACGTATTCATAACCCGCTCAGATTTTTCACTCAAAATTCAGAGCCGTAACACGTGGAAACCAAGACAACGACTCACGGAACAACGTAGGGTAGCGGAGGTTTTTGATCAGGAAAATCTTCGCATTTTCTCATGTGAGCCATGGCCCATGCGGTTTCTTCAGGAAAGCACTTGGATGCCTCGTCCCACCATCGCTGAGGCGACCCTGGGTCCTTCATATCGATCTCGTCAATGATGCTGTTGTGGCGAATTCTGATCAATTTGAGAAGGACGTTGAGTGAGTACTCCCGCCCATCAAATTCTACAACGGCAAACCCACTATCGCCACCTCGTCCCGGAAGAATTATTCCGTAGGCATCAACAATATTCTCAAGGTTTGTGAGTGTAAAAGTTGAACCCAAGGTCTTTTCAAGGGTGGAAGCTGCTCCAAGCGTGGGTCTCCCTCGCCTTCCCGCGTCACCACCATCTCCGCCTATTGCGATACCGCCTCCTATATGCCGAGACCCGCCGCCACCTCCTCCGACCGCTCCCGGAACGTTACCGCCTCGACCGCCACGACCGCCTATGGCTATTCCCTCATTACCTTCGACCTCCACGTTACCTCCGTGGCCTCCTCTGGGAAAACGGTCTTTATCCGGCATCGCCGCCGTCTCCCCCTCGTGCTTTTCCTTTCCCGCCTATCACCTTTGCGCTCCCTCCAGCTCCACCCGAGCCGAACATGCCACCACCTTTGCCTCCCTTACCGCCAAAAGCTTCTCCATCGGCATTTTCCACTGAGGCATCACCACCTTTACCTCCCCCTCCACGCTGCCGCCGCCAAAAGGTCGTGTAAATCGCTACACCTAGGGCAGCTATCGCAACCGCTGCTGAAATGCCGCCATGCCAAGGTTGAGAAAGGAATTCCAAAACATTCGCAAGAATTGTACTCTCGCCATCGGTAGAAAGTGGGTCGGTGACTTGTTTGGGTAGTATAAGCATTTTCTCACAACTACATTTATTCAAATACTTCTTTCTTATTCGATAACTGACAGCACTAGGCTCAGTTCTTCTGCTTGCAATTCTAGTACATGCACAAACGAGAGAACAGAATAATCCGCCACCGCGAAACATAGCAAAATACACGTAATCGGCATTCAGTCTCGGTCATCGCTACAACCCCTAAATCACTGTGCACCCCCGCGCACACCCTGAGCATTCCTTGGGGTTCACTTCCCGTCTCCTTGAGCCATCTTATCGACAAAGCCAAAGGAGTACGCCCCATGTCTTGGAACCCTGCGCTAGACCCCCATTGCCCGACAGGTGACGCCGTGGACGCCATCGAGACCGTCATAATCCCTCGCGCCCGTGATCTGGGCGGCTTCGAGGTACGCCGCGCCCTACCCGCACCGAAGCGCCAGATGGTCGGAAGTTTTATCTTTTTCGATCAAATGGGACCCGCAGAGTTCTTGCCCACAAAAGGCATGGACGTACGCCCTCACCCGCATATCGGCTTGGCGACGATCAGCTATCTGTATCGTGGACGAATGCACCACCGAGATAGCCTTGGGACGGACTCGTGGATCGAACCGGGGGCGGTCAATTGGATGATTGCCGGTCGTGGTATCACCCACTCAGAGAGAACCGATGATAAAACCCAAGTGGACCCTATGCCTTTCTTTGGCATCCAGACTTGGGTTGCACTGCCAAAGGATCACGAGGACCTAGACCCTACCTTTGAACACGCCCCTGCTGATGCTCTGCCGGTGATGGAAGGTGAAGGCAAGGAGGTGCGTCTGATCCTCGGTAACGCCTACGGTGAACGTGCGCCAGTTAAGACGCCCGCAGAGATGTTCTACGCCGATGCTGTGCTTCAAGCCGGTGCCAGCATTCCACTGCCAGATGATCACGAGGATCGCGGGGTGTACGTTGTCGAGGGGTCGGTAGAGGTCTCCGGGGATACCTTCGAAGCGGGTCAAATGATGGTGTTCCGTCCCGGTGATCGGGTATCGATGAAAGCGGGTGAAAGGGGGGCACGGGTGATGCTGCTTGGTGGTGAGACGCTCGAGGGACCCCGGCATATCTGGTGGAACTTCGTGGCGTCATCCAAGGAGCGCATAGAAGAGGCCAAAGAGGCTTGGAGGGCTGAGGCTTGGGAAAGTAATCCCCGTTTCCATCTCCCGCCCGGTGACGATCAGGAGTTCATCCCCCTTCCGAGAAGGTAGCCTTCGTTCGCCACGTCAACCGCATTCAATCCTCGTCGAATGAGACCCGCCTTTCTTGCTCAATGATTGGGCCAGCACCTCGGACATGAGGGTTCCGCCAACTCAAACCTCCTGCCCGGTTACGCATCATATGACCCCGAACCCAATGCGCACGGCGTGTCTGTCTCTCCTCGTCGCCGTGGTCGTCTATTTCTTGGGTCGCTTGAAGCTGTCGTTTCCCAAGTTCGCCTAGTTTGACCTTTATGATCCGTCTGTTTGGTAGAGGACGACCCGACTTCTGATGTCTCCGCCGTTCGGCACGTGGGTAGGCAGGCACTTCATCCTTCTCTAACATCGCGTTGTGGTCGAACAAAACCGACATCCCAACCGCTATGCTCAAGAACATAAAGCACAAGGATTTCTCCTGTTCCATCGCCGCATCATCCGTGATGTCATCCCCATATGCTCGCGCGAGTTTCAGTGACGGGGAATGTCGCACGTCAACCGACGTTCCTCGAGACTCGAAAATGAGAAGATTGGGTAGAGAGCCTTCGTCATTGGAAAAAAACACCTGCGTGTAGAGCGCATCTTCGTCTTGTGTAATAAGCGCTGCTGGCCAGAAGCCGGTCTGAGTTTCCGGTATCGTCAACAACATTGCCGGAAAGGGCAAACGAACGCTACTGTACATACTGTCCAGACCGTCGATCTGCATTTGCATTGATAGGTTGCGAAGCATCACCTCTGCCTGCTCATCTATCTGATACACTTGCGCAACGCTGAGGATTTCTCTTTGCCGCTCTCCGTGAGTCTCCAATTCGCTCAATAGATCGGGAGCAAGGTCTCCCCTTGTCAGGCCTCTTAAAGAGAGCATGATTGCGGGATAGCGATCATACATTTTCAGAAGATTGGCAAGCATTGATCAGACCCCAAAAAGCAGCGTTTAAACAGTGTGTTTGTTCGTTCGCATACCGGTCCCGCCTTGAGACTTAAATCACTTTGTAGGCCATTTCGTTGCACCTGATGCTTAATCGCTACTTTACGTTCAACACAAAAAGGAAGGAGCCATGGCGGCTCCCTCCAAGTTCACTCAACGTCACTCTCTAAGCAAATCCTCGAAGCTCCTACGTCCAACCCGCACAGTTGCCCCGCCAGCCTTCACCGGGAATAACTCACGGTTCCGCTTGACCTGCGCCTTCATGAACTCACCCGGACCACGTTGTTCTGCCCTGATGATCTCCTGTAGTTGCTTGAACGTCGCCTTGAGCGGCCTTGCGGTAAGCCTCAATCACCTTCCTGATGAGCGCTCCCCGCTTGGGTAATACGCAAAGTCAGCTATGCGGACGGAGCTGCCATACGAAGTCTCTGCATCAATGACCGCTTCAAGAGCTTTCCGGCTGCCAAAGCTGAACGACATTGCCCTCAGGATCAACAATGTCTTGAACAAGGTTCTGACGGAACTTCCATTGCTTCATATCTGGAACCGGCCTGCCACCGATCTCTGGCAGTATTTCGAGCACATCAGCAATGGAAATGGTGCTGATTATTGGTTTCATAGGCGTGCCGGAACGCACCACTGGGGGGTCTTCGATGACAATTTGTGGTGCAATTGTCTGTGGAACCTGCAGAATTATGAGTTCGGTATCGGCATTCGAGATGGCCGCAAATTCACCGTCGATCCCGTCGGTCTGTTTGCCGCCAATCGCGAGATAGAAAGCACGCAGTTTTTTCAAGTCTTTTGCGTACAATACGGCACCTTTGAGCATTGCAAAATACCTCCAGAGCCTTGCGTAGCAGACATTGGCCGACGTTGCAGCATCGGTGAATTCGGGCTCGCTCAGGACCTTCGCCGCATGACTCATCAAGGTCTGCGGGGCGGGCAAAGCTCCAATTCGCTACGTCAACGCCAAAGTCTGATTTCGGGTTAATGCTCGTGATTGCAAAGCTTGTGATCCGCTAGAGAAGCCAGAACATAGCAGTCTTCCGACACGCCATCGCCGTCACAACCCTTGGAAATCCGAACCAGCTCTTTTTCAAGTGACCTTAGCCGTTTGATCTTGGCCCTGACTTCGGAAAGCTGTGAGATGGCGATATCCGTCGCGGCTTGGCATGAACGATCTGGGTGGCATTGAAGCTCGATCAGTTCCGAAATCGCCTCAATCGAGAAGCCAAGGTCACGCGCATGCTTGATGAAGCTAAGGCGTTCCAACCCAGCCGCATCATAGCGCCGTTGGTTGCCTTCAGTGCGTTCTGGTGCGGAAAGCAGGCCCATCTCTTCGTAATAGCGGATGGTCGGAATCTTGACCGCTGTGCGCTTGGACAGGTCACCAATCGAAAACATCAAATTACCTCTTGAACCTCTAGCCACTAGAGAAACTACACTATGCTAAAGACAGATTCAAAGAGGTTTCCTTATGTCAGGATGTTGCGGACACGACGCGAAGTTTGACGGCGTTTCAGATGATTACAAAAGGCGATTGTGGATCGTCATTGCACTCAATGCCACGATGTTTGTGGTCGAGATGACCGCCGGGCATTATGCGAAGTCTCAGGCACTACAGGCCGACGCACTCGACTTCTTGGGGGATGCCCTCACCTATGGCATTTCTCTGGCTGTAATAGGCGCTTCAATCCGAGCGCGAACAAATGCTGCCCTAGCCAAAGGCCTCAGCCTTTTTCTGATGGGTTCATGGGTATTCGGGTCGACCGTATATCGGGTGTTCTACGTCGGCGTTCCTGAGGCTGAAATCATGGGAATGGTGGGGTTCCTTGCACTGCTTACAAACCTTGCCAGTGTTCTTCTGCTCGTCAGGTACAAAGATGGAGACGCGAATGTCCGCTCCGTCTGGCTTTGTTCCCGCAATGATGCCATCGGGAACGTGGCAGTGATGTTTGCCGCTCTCGGCGTTTGGGGCACAGCCACAGGATGGCCTGACCTAATCGTAGCGACGATCATGGCGGGTTTGTTTTTGTCATCATCTGTACAAATCGTGCGCCAAGCTCTGGCGGAGCGGCGTGATAGCAAGCTCCATCAACAGGTTAGTGCCTAACGGAATGAAACTCCTGACGCCAAATTGAGCCAGAGCCAGGATATTGTTTTGTCAGGCGTCAGCGTTTTGATTGACTCGTCGGGAAAGCGCGTGAATAGGATGCGATGCGGTGGTCGGGATGGTTCGTTCCGACTGAAAAGGGAACGAGGTGAGAATCCTCGGCTGCCCCTGCAACTGTAAGCGGTGAGCAAACCCGGAATTGCACCACTGACACACTGTGTTGGGAAGGCTCGGGAGCGCGTTGAGTCGCAAGCCAGGAGACCTGCCGCTAGAGCAACCGCCGAGTTTCTCGGCATCAAATGTCGTCAGGAAGGACGGCAAGGAGACTGAATATGCATATTGAACCGGGCGTCGTAGACGGCGCGAAAATGGTGTTTGCCTACGGAACGGCCGCCGCCGCCGCTGGTTATTCCCTCAAGCTGGTGGCCGACGATTTGAAGTCGCACTCGGTGATTTCATTCGGGGTACGCAGTGTGCTGGCTGTGGCTACGGTGTTTTTGTTCTTCGAGGTGTTCCCGCACTTTGCGGTTGGCATCTCTGAGGTGCACTTCATATTGGGAACCACGATACTGCTGCTGCTTGGTGCGGGACCCGCAGCAATAGGTCTTGCGGGTGGGCTTTTTGTCCAAGGTGCTTTGTTTGCGCCGAGCGACATGCCCATGTACTTCGTGAACGTGACAACGCTGTTGTTCCCGCTGTTCCTCATCGACGCCTTGGCAAAACGCATCATCCCTGAGCAAAAAGCCTACGTCGATTGTAGCTACGGCGAAGTATTCAAGCTTTCACTTGCTTACCAAGGTGGTGTGATTGCTTGGGTGGCATTCTGGGCGTTTTATGGCCAAGGCTTCGGAGCCGAGAACATGGCCGCCGTTGGAAGCTTCGGCGCAGCTTACCTGTTGGTGGTTCTGGTTGAACCCATTGCTGACCTGGCAGTGTTGGCTGGCGCGAAGCTTCTTCGTGACAGCAAGCAAAGCGGTGTGTTTACGCGTCGGCTATACCACCCGGCTTGAGTCTAACAATCAGGGCGGCTCCAGTAGCTGCGGGCCGCCTAAATCCGATGCTGCGCAAACACTTGGTGAGCCGCCGAAGTCGATTGCAGGTACGGCAGCACATCTTCACCAAAGCCATCTCTCATAACCGGGTCCAACATCGGATACCTGACTTTCGCAGCTTCGCAGCAACTTGATGGGTTTGGGCTCGGAGCGGTCATTGAGTTGTTCTTTGCGGATGCGTTGCTGGTCAGATAAGTGCCCTTGCCCGACGAAAAAGGAAGGGGCCTAAGCAGCTCCCTCTAAGTTCTCTCTAGGTCACTCTCTCAGCAAAACCTCGAACATCCGACGCCCCACCAGCATTCGCCGGGAACAACTCACGGTTCCGCCTTACGTGAGCCTTTCCTCAGCGCGACCCGCGTCGAACACTGAGTTGAATGCGGGGGCTACTGTTGGGTTGGCGACCAGCTTATCGATGGCCTCTTGGGGGATTACTTCAAACTCTGCCATTCGGTGCGTCCTTGGTTATCCCGAGCAACCCATCGATCTGCGACAGTTGTGTTCGGAGCTTGGTTTTCATGACCCTGCGGGCATGTTCGAACGGAACGATCTCTGCACCGAGAATGTGGTTTGATTTTGCTTGAAAGCCCCGAGCAGAACTCAGGTCAAACGTCCAAGCGCCCGGACGGTCGGTGTAGACGGCTCCTGACGGTTGTTGGAGAACGTAGGCTGCGCCCGAAGTGCCTGCGGTCAACACCTCACAGTAGGCTGCGGAGAGGTTCTCTCGGAGACGCATCAGGTCAAGTTGCAAGTGACCCTCGTACTTTGAGTTGCTCATTTCAGTTCCTCCGGCATAGTCAGCCCGCTACTTCTTGCGACCCTGCGGATGTCGGTGGATATGAAGGCGTAGGTCTTGTTTAGGATGGCTACGATCTCAGCCCGCTCGCCGTATCCTGGCTTGATCATCTGGTTCGGGTGGGCTGTCTCGATCTGTTCAGCCTCGTCTCGCATTTCTTGGGCAATCTGACGGATACCTGCGAGGATCGAGAGGGTGCGCTTCCAGCTTTCGGTCTCGTCGGTCAGTGGTCCTGGTGTGGGGTTGGTCTTTGATGTCATGTTGTTGGTCCTTTGGTTATGCGGTGTCACTGAGCCGCTGGGTTGAACATTGAGTGCTGCTGAAAGATCGCGCGGGCATCCCGAAAGAACTCGGCTTTGCCAAGCGTTGTCCCTTTCGACCGGCGCAACATGTCCCGCCAGATCGGCAGTTGCGTGTTGGGGTCGAATGGGTCATCGGTCAGATGCTCAAGGGCGATCACTGCGGACTGGTCATAGCGATGCCGGGTGCGGCGTCCTTGGAGACGCATGAGCATGTCACCGATCTTTCGGTCGATCACCTCGTCACGGCGTTTGGAAACCATGTTCTCGGCCTTGGTCATCGGAGCGGATGCCTTGGCGATTGCGTCGAGGTCTGCCTTGTGCTGGCGAGTTCTTCCGTGCAGCGGTGTGTGCTTTTGGTAGTGACGTTTGGCGTCACCAATTGTGATAGCGTTGGCCATATTTGGAGTCCTTTGTGGAAACCCTCAGAACCCTCAAAACAGCATTTCCCTACCGACCCCTGCGGTGGGTCGATTTTAGCCTCAGAAAAGCTAATGAAATCAATGGATCACGGGAGGTGATTTGGGGAGTCGAGGGATGTTGATGGGGAGGCTTTCGGTAGTACGGAAGCTGCAACCTGAAAACGTGCGGTTGCTATCGTGGTTTGCTTGCGGACTTAATGGTTGGGTGAGACGCGAACTCATCAAAGGGGAGGAAACTCAACATGCGCAAGTTACAGGCACAGGGCATTCACCACATTACCCTGACAGGTGCAGACCGGCAGACATCAATAGATTTCTGGGAGGGTCTTCTCGGGTTTTCGCTTATCTTTGATCAACCAAACTTGGATGATCATTCACAGGGTCACTTGTACTTCGCTGCCGGAAACGGTCAGACGATCACCGTGTTCACTAATGAAGATCGAAAGCCGTCCGGCAGATTGCTCGAGGATCAAGTCGGCGCGGTTCATCATCTAGCATTTGCTGTGTCCCGTTCGGTCCTCATGCAAGTTGAGGAGCGGTTGGATGAAAGGGGCATCAAGCACACTCCGATCAAAGACCGAGGCTTCATGAACTCGATCTATTTTCACGACCCGCTGGGCTTGAGGATCGAACTTGCGAGTTACCGGTTTGAGCCACCCGAAGGAGCAACTCACGGTGACGTTCTGGCTGAAGCTCACAGGCTTCGTGTGGAACGTGGTGACCTGGCGATAGCCGATGTTCACCTAGCGGATGCGATCGAGAACATTGTCTCGGAGCGAACCCCGAGGATGTAGTTTTACTTTTTGTCGTTCTTTGGCGTCATCAACCGCCAATCGTCATCGCTTCTATGCTGTCGAGACGTGCTTCAAGTTCAGCCTCAGCAACTTCGGTTTGCTCGTGCCCTGCAAAGGTGAACTTCTCGAGGCTCTCATCGATCTCGAGTGCGACACCGAGTGTATCCGCGAGTTTCTGATAGAAGGCTTCAAGTGCGTCACGTTGGGCGGTCGTGATGGTCTCAGAGAACTTGCCGGTCTCGCGATCCCTACCCCCGACTAAGCCGATTTGGATATTGTGCGGCTTGTAGATATCGCGCCCCATTGCACCAATCGACAGAGGGTGACGGCATATCTCAACAGTGCCATCGACCTGTACCAAGTAGTGCCAGCCGATACCGAAACGACCGGTCTTGGCATGTTCAACATCGATCAATGCGGCGTTAATACGTGGATCGGCTGGGTGATGGGTGTACCTGACGAAGATGCCGGTGGTTTTCTCGCGGTGCACCGTGGGGAACATCGTGGTCCGCAAGTATGTGTCGGCCCGTTTTAACTTGAGCATAGTTGCCTTGTCCTGTTTTCACTCGGTTTTCCCAAGCAATGAGTTCACCCTTGGTCAACCGACCGGTGCCGGTGGGAGACCAACCGTCCTCGATGAGATCGACGGTTGCGTACCAGTAATCCGGGTCAGCGCAGGCACGGGGTTGGATACGGTTCAGGACAATCTCGATATCGGTGTCCCAAACCATGTCGATTAAACTGGTCATGTCTTTGTCATTCGTTCTGGCGATGGTAGCGAGCCATCACCAAACAGAAGGTCAATGACCAAGTTGCTCGCGGATGTGCCGGGCGAACTCGGTCCACGTAATCCCATCGGCGCGACCTGCCGCTCGGTCCACCGCGAACTGGCGAACGCAGCGGTCAACACCGGGGTGCGTGTCTGATGCCTGTTTCAAGAAGTCGAAGCCATCTTGCCCAAGTTCCCGCAGCGCACTCTGAGTTGCTGCCTGGGTGATCGTATTCTGGACATTTGCGAACATGGCTTGGGTGTCGCCGGGTACATCGATTTCGGATAGCGACCCGTCAGCAAGACCGCGCATGGTTTCGGTGGCTTGGTCGATAGTCATACCGGACAGGGCAATCTGACCGAATGCTGCTTCGTAGGTCTGAGCCTCTTCCATCGACATGATGCTGTCGTCGAGCGATGTGTTCAGACCATCGATCACACCGTCGAGCTCTTGGTGGCCCGTGTCGCTACCTTGCGTTTGCTCTGAGTTCGGCTCTTCCTGGTGTTCTTGTGCGGCTCGTTTGGCTGCACCGTATGACAACTGTTCGTCGAACGCAGTGTTCAGATAACCAAGCTCTCTTGCCTGCTTAACGGTTAGCTCCATGCCACCGACCTCCATTAGGTCGTTGTCGTTGAGGTCATTCGGCGAGTGAACTTCGCGGTTGAAACCGCCAGTTCGCACGTTGACGCCGCCGCTCGAGTAGTCTGCGCTCGAAGCATAACCTTTCGACGAGGGCATAGATTGTTCGATTGCGCCATCGCTTCCGAAAGTTACTCTTTCTACTGTCATCGTTCTTCGGTCCTTTAACTGAATATTAGGCCAAGCCGAGTTCGATCTCGGCAAGTTCTTGGGGGGTTGGTGGGTTTTCGAC
Source organism: Ruegeria sp. HKCCA5839 (assembly GCF_013035585.1). Lineage (NCBI taxonomy): Bacteria > Pseudomonadati > Pseudomonadota > Alphaproteobacteria > Rhodobacterales > Roseobacteraceae > Ruegeria > Ruegeria sp. HKCCA5839. The sequence goes on from NZ_WQIE01000005.1 coordinate 78,572, forward strand.
AAATGGCAGGCCGTCGATTGCTTTGCCTTCATCAAGGCTCATCAGGTGTACCGGGCAGAGCTTCGAGATTGCCTCGACCGAGTATCCGCGAAGTCGAATGCGGGAATACGCAAGGATGAGACGCAGCTTCGTGTCATCGTCCAAGTCCCTTTCGTGTATCTGCGACAGCGCGGAGACTTGTCCGTCCCTTGCGCATAGTTCTAGGAAGGCCACGCCGACGGCGCTTTCCTTTACTTTGTTGCTCATCTTTCGTGTCCCTCGGGGTTTTGCGTTGCTGCGTTCATCGAGTTCTGCCTCGAGTATCTCGACCTTGTTCTTCCAACGAGCGAGCATCTCTTCGGCCTTGATAGTCTCGCGTTGCTCAGGGGTGAGTTCGGCCTGCCTAATCCCATGAGCTTCGGCACAGGATGGGCAGTTGTATTCATCACCGAACGGAGCCGGGAACTTCACACCGCACGAGATGCAAGACTTGTAGTTGATCCTGCGGTTCTCAGCGATGCAACGACCGCACCGCGAGGCTTTGGGTTTGTGGGTTTCGTGTGCTTCACCGCAGGCGTTGCAGGTCTTGAGGTACATCTGCCGGGGTGGCTTCTTGGGTTTCGCTCTACGCTTCGCCGGGGGCATATCGGGAGGTCCTTACCTGTCAAACAGCCAGCTTGGGTCTGGCATCGGGGGCGCTATAGATTTGGGTTGGGGTGACGATCGGGGTTGCAGACCGGAGACCGGGTCGAGGCCCTCGGGCCACTCACCTTTGATCAATCCCGAAGATCGGCGGATTGCCTTGTGGTATCGAGAGGGTATCTTTGAGGACCTCGGCAGGACGTGGTCAAACAGGCTATCACCGAGGAAGTCGGTACGCATTGAACGGATCGGCACAGAGACCGGTGGATGTGCATCACCAGAGGCGAGGAGACGACCGTAGGTGGTCACGATCAGTGCTCGGAGGTCTCCATCAGTTCGACGTAGACCGATCTTCTCAGCGGCCTTGTGTGCGTGTGTGCCAACAATGGCAAAGTCAGCATAGGTTAGACGGTACTTCGAATATCGAACATCGCCGGTCGGCACCTCATCCTTCTGACCGGGAGGGACACAGAGACCTTGGCGACCCATGAACGTGCCACCCGCTACAAATACGTTGTAACGATGACCAGTATCGAGGAACTCTCGAGCGAGCGTGTAGTGAACGAAAGCCCTGACGATCACTGACGGGTTCGGTTCATACCGTCTACCGACCAATAGATGCGGCAACCTTGTTCTTGCGCGACCGTATCTCAGCGGAGGCATTCGGTAGGCTGGACGGTCGAGCCAATCACCGACCCGATGGCGTGTACCTCGAGCAAACCTCACGGCTTCAATGACCTCTGATTGTGTCGGCTCAATGTGTTTCAATACCGTCCGAGCAACTGTGCTGATCGCGCCGCCTGGAACATAACCACCGAGGGGAACGCCACGGTTCTCGACCACCAACCGACATCGGGAACACAAGCCCCATCGCTGGGAGAGACGCTGGGTATGCTCATAGGCTGGTAATAGGTTGTCGCATGTAGCTGAGGCGCAGACGTTCATTGTGGCCTCGCTGGATGCTATTAATGGGTTGTACGTAGGGATTACTTCGGGGGTCTCTGCGAAACAGTCACCAAGGAACAGAGACCCCCATCAACCCGCCCATGCGCCAAGCTGACAACAGACAACACGGGCGGAGTGAAACGGTTAAAGGTCCCACTAGCTCGACCACTCGATACACGCGGGGTGTACTTTGAGGGGAGCCGTGTGAGACTTGAACCACCATCGACCAAGGACCAAGATCGATGCGGTATAGGGATTAGGATTGATGGTTATCGGTGATGGACATTCACCGGACGTACACAGACGGGGAACTGTGAAGCCTTGAGAGGAACCTGATCGTGTAACTATTGGTAAATCTGTTGGTATCTGTTCTCTATAAGGGGGCAGTAATTCCAACCCATTGATTTACAACGAGGTGTACCTAGCGAGTCATCGACCGGTGATGATCATCATCAATCATCCATGTTGAGGAGATACCGAGGGTGAACTTGAGGTTTACTCTAGGAGGTACACTAGAGGTATAGCTTTCGCTTCTTCTCTCTCATAAGGGTGCAGTAATTCAGAACCCCTTGTTTCATTGAGTTTCCCGCACACCCGCTTTCTCCTCACCAGCGATGTACCCTCTGTCCTTACGGATCGACGGTAGGACAACCTGAGTGACCCAATTTTGGAACGCACGGGCCTCTGGTTTGTTGGATCGCATGATGATCTTGTAGAGACCGCTCTCAGAGATCAGCTTGTTTGGACGGGCGCGGCCTTGTGTGAGTTTGAAATTTCTAACTTCGGTTTCATCAAGGTTAGTCGTGGCGTTCGTCACACTCCCAATGGTGAGAACTTCTGTCACGTCCTTGGCGACGAACCACGGGTTCCCGTCGATCTCCACGACGCGGATGGGGTTGACTTAGCTGACCCTCGACCTTCGCTTTTTGCCCCCGTGAACCGTTGATTTCGTTGGGAAATAAACCTCCAAAATCAGGGTTAAGCTAGGGTGACCTACAAAGTGTTGATTTAGAGGTTATTGGAGCCTCGCCCAGCAGCCCACCAGCCGAGACGTTTTGGGTTCATTCAGAAGGATGCAGTTATTGCCTGTTTGCTCACTGCGGTAACCCCATGTGACGAGCGACTGTGAGCAGGTCATCGATCTTGCGTTGCAAATCCCTGTACTCCTCATCCCCTACGAGCCCATCCCGATCCACCTTCTCCATGACGCTCTTCTGCGTCATGTGGATTGCAGCGTCGAAGGCGAAAGCTTGTACTTGGAGTGTTGAGGAGAAGTGCTTCAAGTCCAACTTGCGGCGGGTGCTACTCATACGCGGAACACCTCCGGTGGGCGGGTGCCTGAGTTGGCATTGGTGCTACCAGTCACCATGACAGCTTTGGTTGCCCTCAGGAGCAACGAGAGCGGCAACCGTTTCCAGAAGTTGACTGCCAGTTTCTCGGGGGTTTCTTCACGGAACGCGTGGTTGTCGCCATGGGTCAGTTCGTGAATGCGCTGCTCGAGGATGTCTTGAACTTGCTCGAGGTCTCTACGTGTTTGGTTGTCCATTCCGACGCTTCCTTTTTCGTGGTTGAGATACGGATAGATAAGGGACCCAGACTCTCGAAGTCAACGATTAAATTGTTTATTTTCATATAGTTACGATGCGTGAGGCCTTGCGATATCGTATGTTTTCGAAGCGCCCTAGTGGGCCTCTCCGACCCACTCAAAAGGTTAGTCTTCCAGCCGCCTAGTGGATCACTTCGTCTGACGGCCTCCTTGGTTCGAGACCGCTCAGGCCCTTCCCGATGGTCAACTTGATACCGTTCCGCATGGTGACACTTAGATCATAGACAGGATGCGGCACACGGATGCCTTTCGCCCGCTTCCGGGGCGTCTTTGAGAGGCGCATCTCCTCGCCTCTGTAGACATCAACACGGGCAACAACCCGACGTACAAGTGCGTTCAACTCGTGAGGCTCGAGGTCACTTACATCGCGGGGAAGATCGATCACTCCTAGACCAGCACTCTCGTTGATCCGTTTCAGTTCTTCCTCGAGTTCCTCGACCTCAGCCTGCGCAGCCATCAGCAGACGGGGCGTTACTGCGGGTTTCGATTGGAGGTACTCGAGTGTACCCTGAGCATCCAAGAGTGCTGTCTCGAGACCCTCTGTCTCCGGTGAGGTCTCAACTGCGTTTGCTTTCCTGATTTCCGGCCAGTAATCGATCAACACCTCATCTATGTGGGACACGGCTCCGATGTAGGTATTCAAAACCGGATCAACGTAGGCTGCGGTTCGAGCATAGGCTTTGCGCTTGGCATTCCGGTCTGTGCCGGGAACCTTGAGTACACCTGTAAGCGCAGCTTTGGTCTGCCGACGCATAGGTTCGACCGGTGATGTTGTTTTGACCGCAGCACCACCAGCAGCCTCACGCTGTTCAAGGCGGAACCTCACACGGCGCTCAGTGTCCTCGTCAACGATCCTCGGGAAATAATCCCTTACCTTGTCGATGACCACCCGGTCACCTTTGCGGTAGAACCCTTTGGCAATCGGTAGTGATCCGTCCTTTTCCTCGGGTTTGATCTTGCGGCCAATCTCGAGGGTGCCATACGCGGCCTCTGAGCGTACCAACTGACTGACAGTCTGACCCCGCCATTGCCCTCGAACCAACGCAGGGACACCCTGAGCGGCCAGATCACGGGCAATACCGACAGGGCGTTCACCGTTGGCAAATCTCTCGAACACATCGCGGACCAGTGCAGCTTTGTCTTTGATGACCTCGAACTCTCTGGATGTCTTGGGGTCACCTACCACCTTGATCCATGCGGGTGTCTGAGAGGAGCGCACACGGTTACCTGCGAGCGTCTCGTTGGTGTTCGCTCCCCATGCAGCGGTGAGTCGCTTAGACTTGACCTCACTCTCTTGGTTAGCCCTCTCGAAACCGACCAGCATCATGATCCCATCTGCGAAATCGATCCTCTCGCCAGCCTTGAACACCTTTCCGTCGAAAAGGGTTACAAGGTTCACACCCCCATCAACGATGTCAAACAAGATATCCATTCCCTTGCGCCAGTGTTGACGCGATAGGCGGTCCAATGACTCGACGAGCAGTGTTGAACCCTGAGGCACCGCTCCGTCCTCTACGGCCTCTAAGAAGCCTCGTAAGGCCCCTACCTCCGCATTGGCCCCCTTGAAGGCTGACACCCCGAGGTCCTCGAAGTTCTTTGAGGAAAGCTCATAGCCATTCGCATCACACCATGCTTGTGCTGCCTCGGTCTGACGCTTGATGCTGTTGCCATCCTTCTGTTGAGCCGAGGAGAACCTCCTGTAGCTGAACGCTAGGGGCTTAGCTCCGTTGCCGACATCCATGTTCGTCTCTCTCCGTTTGTACCGGCAGGTTCACCCAGGGTGATCGGCCCGATATCTCCGCGTGATCTATTGGAGATGAGGCCTATCATGGTCAAGTGTACCTTCGGTGTTACCCTTGGTTTTGGTCTTTGACCGAGGACGCTGGAAAGGACACGAACGAAAGAGGAGATCAACCCAACTCATGCACACACCAAGCAACCTCAGCAGGTTCAATCAGTAGGGTCATATCGAATTTACTTCAAGAAAATAAACGGCCCGACCAGTTGGCGTTTGACGGACGGTAACGCGCGACGCACTTCGAATCCGCCCAGATCCCGGGCGCGTGGGATGATCAGTGTGTCCAAAGCCGTGTTCTGCGATTGGCAGTCCGGGCTGTGGGTGGGGTTCCAACTCATGTCTGCACTCCGATGACCTCAAGGTTAACGTTCGCTTGTGCATGATATAGCGCAGATATCACCATTTCCATTCGCACAAACGCACAGAAACGGTGCGCTTCGCGTTATCAACCGCCCCGGCGCTGACAGATTGGACTGCAAACAATGGCCAACGTGTTCACGATTTTGGGCGCAGTCTCGGAATACGCACCCATCGTGCTAAACTCTAACCAACCGCTTGGCAGGAACCGGGCGTGGGACATTATTTGAGGAAAGAACCTGGCATGACCGCTGTTTCATACTCTCGTCGTTCTTTGATGGCTGTCGGAGGCGCAGCGCTGGCTGCAGGAGCCTCGGGCCTTTTGATGCCTGCCCGCGCAAGTGGGTTGGCACCGACCCCAACAATGCGAGGTGGCGCAAACAACTATCGCCCCGGCGCGCCGATTGTGGAGCGCATCGGCGGTGGTGGATTCTGGATGACAGGAACCGTGCGGCGTGCAGGTGATGGAGCCCCCCTGCCCAATCAGCGTATCCAGATCTGGGCGCATACCACCGAAGGCCATGAGCGTGATCCGCAGAGCCACGGGGCCACGCTGACTGATGCCGACGGCGCGTTTCGGCTTGAGATGCCGCAGATTGTCCCCGCCTTTGGCCAACCGCATGGCCATCTGGCCTATGACAGTGGTGAGTTCGAGACGGTGTTCCTGCGCCCTGTCATGTCCAGTGCGCGCGACAAGACGCTTGCGGCGCATTTTGTGTTGCAACCCTTGTAATCTTCATGCGCGTTGTCATCTGGGCGGGTTTGAGCACCGCCCTACTGGTGCCAGTCGTCACAGCCGCCTTCAGCCCCTATCTGGCTTGGCGTGAGCCGATCTATATCATCGCAGGCTTTGCAGGCATTCTTGGGATGTGCCTGCTCTTGCTTCAACCTTTGCTGGCCGGGCGTTGGCTGCCCGGGCTGTCACCGGTCGCAAGCCGCCACTGGCACCGGTGGTGTGGTCTGGCGCTTGTCACGGCCATCCTTGTGCATGTGGGCGGGTTGTGGATCACCAGCCCGCCGGATGTGGTGGACGCCCTTTTATTTGTATCCGCCACGCCCTTTTCCACCTGGGGCGTGATCGCGATGTGGGTCGGGTTTGCCGCCGCGCTGATGGGGATGTCGCGCCAACGTCTGTCCTTGCGATTTCGGGTCTGGCGCTTGGGTCACGCGGCGCTGGCCATTGTGACCATTCTGGGCAGTGTCGTCCATGCACTGCTGATTGAAGGCACGATGGAGATCATGTCCAAGTTTGCGCTTTGCGCCCTTGTTGTAGCGGCGAGCGCAGCGACGCTCGCCAAACTGCGTGTGTGGGACGTCAAACGGCGTTAGACGCCCAGGCACCAGCGCATCACCGCCTTTTGCGCATGCAGGCGGTTTTCTGCCTCATCGAAGATGACCGAGTTCGGGCCGTCCATGACCTCGGATGTTGCCTCTTCTTCGCGATGCGCGGGCAGGCAATGCATGAACAAAGCGTCAGGCTTGGCATGCGACATCAACTCGGTATTCACCTGATAGGGGCGCAGCATGTTATGACGACGCTCTTTCGCCGATTGGGAATCATGCATCGACACCCAGGTGTCGGCCACAACCAGATCAGCCCCTTCTACGGCTTTGAACGGGTCGCGTTCGATCTGGATTGTTGAACCCTTCTGGCGCGCGAAACCCATGAACTCTTCTTCAGGATCCAGTTGAGCCGGACCGCTAAAGGTCAGATCAAAACCGAACTGACCTGCCGCGTGCAGGAATGAGGCGCAGACATTGTTGCCGTCACCGGTCCAGACCACTTTCTTTCCTTTGATCGGGCCGCGATGCTCCTCAAAGGTCAAGACATCCGCCATGATCTGACAGGGATGGGTGCGGTCGGTCAGGCCGTTGATCACCGGTAGGTCCGAATATTCGGCCATCTCGGTCAGGATCGTCTCATCAAAGGTGCGGATCATGATCATATCGACATAGCGCGACAGCACACGGGCGGTGTCGGCGATGGTTTCACCATGACCCAGTTGCATGTCCTTGCCCGAAAGCACCATGGTCTGCCCCCCCATCTGACGCACGCCCACGTCAAAAGACACGCGTGTACGGGTTGAGGGTTTTTCAAAGATCAGGGCAACCATGCGATCCTTGAGCGGCTGGTCATCATCAGGGGCCGCTTTGGGCCTGCCAAGACGCGCCTGTTTCATCGTGCTGGCCTGATCGATCATCGACCGCAATGCGCCTGCGTCGGTTTTGTGGATATCGAGGAAGTGGTTCATATCGTGTCACTTTTGGCAATGGGTGGCGGGTGGGGGCCAGCCCCCACACCCCCGCCGTATTTCAAACAAGAAGAAGGGTCAGACAGCAGCCAGCGTGCTTTCGACCTGCGCCGCGGTTTTTTCCAAACGGATCAAGGCCTGAGCGATTTCATCCTCGCTAACGTTCAGGGGTGGCAACAGGCGCACAACGTTGTCAGCGGCCAGGACGGTTATGATCTGGTTGTCAAACCCCGCGCTGACCACATCCGTATTGGCCACCTTGCATTTCAGACCCAGCAACAAGCCCGCGCCCCGCACCTCTTCAAAGACGTCCGGGTGATCGGCCACCAGCCCTTCCAGTTTCTGGCGCAGCAACCCGCCCTTGCGGCGCACGCCTTCCAGAAAGGCCGGTGTCGCAACCTGCTCGATCACAGCGTTTCCCACAGCACAGCCCAAGGGATTGCCACCATAGGTCGAGCCATGGGTGCCTACCGTCATGCCCGAGGCAGCCTCTTCTGTAGCCAGTACAGCACCCAGAGGGAAACCGCCGCCAATGCCCTTGGCGGACATCATGATATCGGGTTTGACCCCGGCCCATTCATGTGCAAAGAGCTTACCGGTTCTGCCGATACCGCATTGGATCTCATCAAAAATCAGCAGCAGGCCGTTTTCGTCACAGATTTGGCGCAGGGCTTTCAATTCGGCATCGGGAACAACGCGAATGCCGCCCTCGCCCTGGATCGGTTCGATCATGATGGCCGCGGTGTTTTCCGTGATCGCGTTGGTGACGCCATCCAGATCTCCCAATGGCACTTGCACAAAGCCGGGCAGCGCAGGTCCAAAGCCTTTGCTGATCTTCTCGGACCCTGTGGCCGCCATCCCGGCCGAAGACCGGCCGTGAAAGGCGCCCTCGAAAGTGATGATTTCGATCTTTTCGGGATGACCTTTGTCATAGAAATACTTGCGCGCCATTTTCACCGCCAATTCGCAGGACTCAGTACCCGAATTGGTGAAAAACACGGTGTCAGCAAAGGAATGCTCGACCAGTTTGTCCGCCAGCGCCTGCTGTTGCGGAATGTGATACAGGTTCGAGACATGCCACAGCGTATGAGCCTGCTCGCTGAGTGCGGCGGCAAGCGCAGGATGGGCGTGGCCCAGCGCGTTCACCGCGATCCCGGCGCCGAAATCCAGAAAACGTCGCCCGTCTGCCTCGGTCAGCCAGGTGCCTTCGCCCTTCACAAAGGTCAGGGGCGCACGGTTATAGGTCGGCAGAACGGACGGGATCATCGGATCATCCTTTTCAGATTTCTTGAGCCTCGTGAGTGAAACACTCGGCCCATCTTCGTCAATATATTTGGTGAGGATCGTGCCGCATAATCAGCACAAAAGATCAAAAAACGCCGGTTACGCGTAAAAGCGTCGACGTCGGAGGCGCAGGATATGTGCTAGTTTGACCATGGAGCGGCGTATAAACGGGCCCGGCCTGTGTGAAAACCCCAAATCTTTCAACGGGCAAAATTTCAACCTGAGACGTGACTTTCAGGCTTGCCATTTGGCAAGCGCTGGCGCACCGGTGGCAGATGTTTGTTGCCAAGGCCCATAACCCGCCGCTTGCGGCTGTCTTGATATTTGCGGCCAGCGCATTGCTTGCCGCCACCACCCTTCTGGCCAAAGCCTTGGGGACAGATGCGTTGGGCCCTGCGATGCATCCGATGCAGATCAGCCATGGCCGATTTCTGTTTGCCTTCGTTGTGATCGCAAGCGCCGTGGGCGTGCTGCGCCCAAAACTGGTGCGCCCGCATTGGGGGCTGCATGTGGGGCGCACGAGCTTTGGCTGGCTGGGCATCACACTGATATTTGCTTCGGTCGCCTTTATCCCGATTGCCGATGCCACCGCGATTTCTTTCCTGAACCCGGTTTTCGCCATGGTCTTGGCTATCCCGCTTCTGAAGGAGCGGATTGGCCCATGGCGCTGGCTGGCCGCCGCCGTCGCCCTGGCGGGTGCACTGATCCTGTTGCGTCCAACCCCCGCCAGCTTTCAACCCGCTGCGCTTTTGGCTCTGACCGCCGCGATGGTGATCGGGATGGAGCTGATCTTTATCAAGAAGCTTTCGGGCCGCGAGCCGCCGATCCAGATCTTACTGATCAATAACTCGATGGGCCTGGTGATCGCGTCTATTGCGGTGAGCTTTGTGTTTCAAATGCCAACGCCCGCGCAATGGGCGGCGCTGGCCGCAATTGGTGTGCTTATGGCCTGCGCGCAAGCCTGTTTTGTAAACGGCATGGCCCGGGCTGATGCGTCTTTTGTAGCGCCGATCAGTTATGCGACACTGATCTTTGCCGCATTGTACGACTTTGCGGTTTTCGACGTCATCCCCGACGGCGTCAGCCTGATCGGCTCTGCCATCATCCTGACTGGTGGTCTGATCCTGGTCTGGCGCGAAGCCCGTCTGCGTCAGGCTTTGAGCCGATAGCCTGTGCGGATCATCTGCCAGGTGACGGCGCAGACCAACAAGGTCGCCAGGGTGCAGACGAGAAAGCCCAGCATTGGCGCGCTGTCGGATACTCCGATCATGCCGTACCGTAGCCCGTCGATCAGATAGAAGACCGGGTTGACGTGGCTCAGGCGGTTCAGCAACGGTGGCAATGCCTCGACCGAGTAGAAGGTTCCGGACAGAAAGGCCAAAGGGGTCACGATGAAATTGGTGATCGCGGCCATCTGATCGAACTTATTGGCGAATATCCCGGCAAATAATCCCAACGCCCCCATGAAAGCACCCCCAAGCGCAACAAAGACCAGCGCAATCAGTGGATGTTGCGGCACAATGCCCAGCACAAGCGCCAGGGCGCTGGCAACCACCAGCGCGATCAGAACGCCCCGCGCGATACCTCCGGCCAGATAGCCCAGCAGGATCTCAAGCGGTGAGAGGGGCGGCATAAGTGTATCAACGATATTGCCTTGCACCTTCGAAATCACCATCGACGACGAGGTATTTGCAAAGGCATTCTGAATCACCGTCATCATCATGATGCCCGGGGCCAGAAAGGTCAGAAACGGCACGCCCATCACGTCAGATCGGCTGGGACCGATGGCGATATTGAAGATCAGCAGGAACAATCCCGCTGTCACCAAAGGGGCCAGCAGGGTTTGCGTCCAGACCGACAGAAAACGAAGGGTCTCGCGCTGTGCCAGCGTGTGAAGGCCCATCCAATTCACCGCGCCAACGCGGCGCGCATCCTGATCCATGAGATTTTGCATGTGCTGCGCTTACCTGATTCGAAGACCGCTTGTAACTCGGGCCGCAGTGATTAGAATAGGGCGCTGAGACGATTTCCCAAGGCGGCCCGAATCCGGGGCCGCTTTCCGCTTTTGAAAGGCAAATGATGTCCTGGACTGACGAGCGTGTAGAACTGCTGAAAAAGATGTGGGGCGAGGGCCAGTCGGCCAGCCAAATCGCCAAGGAACTGGGTGGCGTGACCCGCAATGCGGTGATCGGCAAGGTCCACCGTCTGGGCCTGTCGAACCGCGCCACCGGCGCAAGCCCGGCCAAGGCAGAGCCGAAGGAGAAACCGGCCCCCGCGCCCAAGGCCGAGGCCAAGCCAAAGCCCGCACCCAAGACCGAACCCGCGCGCCCAGTTCCTGCCCCCGAGGCGAAACCCGCCACCCCGGCCCGCCGTCAGATCATCCCGGCCGGTCAACCTCTGCCACCGCAGCCCTCGGCCAACGAGATCAGCCCCGAGGCTTTGGCCAAGGTCAACGAGGTCGAGAAGAAGGCCAAGAAGCTGACGCTGATGGAACTGACCGAGAAGACCTGCAAATGGCCGGTGGGTGACCCCGCGACCGAGGATTTCTGGTTCTGCGGTCTGCCGGTTGAGGCGGGCAAACCCTATTGCGAGGCGCATGTGGGTGTCGCCTTCCAACCCATGAGCTCGCGCCGCGACCGCCGTCGTTAACACCGATGCGCCAGGATCCGACCGCGATCGAGGAGACCTGGCTGGCACGCGCAAAAAGGCTTCTGGCGCTGGCCGAAACCGGCCAGCATTTTACCGAGAACCCATTCGACCGGGAACGCTATGACGAAATTGCAGTCATTGCGCGATCCATGCTGGCTGATCTGGGGCGGGTGCCGCTTGCGCATATTGAAGGGCTGATCCCGGAGCATACTGCCGGTTATGCCACACCCAGCGTCGACATTCGTGGCGCGGTCATCCGGGACGGATGCATTCTTCTGGTGCGCGAGCGTAGTGACGGGAAATGGGCGATGCCGGGCGGATTTGCGGATATTGGAAGCTCGCCCGCTGAAAACATCGAACGCGAGGTTTGGGAAGAAGCTGGCCTCAGAGTAGAGGCGCGCCAGCTTTATGCCCTGCGTCATAAGGCGCGTCATCCCTATCCGGCAGATGCGCGGGATTTCTACAAACTGTTCTTTCTGTGCGATCCACAAAACAGCCGAGAACCAAAGCCGGGAACAGAAACCAGCGACGTTGCTTTCTTTGCCCCGGATGCCCTGCCCGAGCTGTCGCTTACGCGCAATATTCCAGCTGACATCCAGGCTGCCTTCTCGGCCAATACCGGCCACCCGACAACATTTGATTGATCAGTGAACTTGCTGCGAAAGCAAATCCGGCGTCTGTACCCAGCCGGGTAGCTCGTCCAATGACACCGAGTCGTGCAGGCTTTCTGACCGGTCACGTCCAACCTTGCGATGTTTGCGCAGCAAAAAGATCTTTCCCCAGCCCCGCCACGTCCCCACCGAACGGGCCGCGGCATCGACGGGAAATCGGTCGCGCCAGCCTTCGGGCAGAGGCAGACCGTGCAGCTCGGCCTTGTCCAGCATCCAGATCAACGAGATATTGCTAAGTGGTCGCGCCTCTTCAAAGCCGTTCAGCTGGCCACCCACATCCCCATGCGTACCGCGAAACCAGACCTGTTCGATATGTCCTTTGAAGTCGGGTGTGCATTTCCATAACACGGGCTCGAACACCTCGCGGGTCTCGTCCAGCGCCATTGCATGGTAACCATGACGCGTGGCGGGCCCAAGTTGGTGGTTGTGGAAAGAATGACGCTCTTCGGCCCAGCGCCACAGTAACGGCAAGCGCAGCCCCAGGGCCTTGACGGTGTCCCAGACCCCGACCATTTCGATCGCCACGTCCTCATGACAAAACGCCTGACTAAAGGCTGCCGCAGCCTTGCCATGCGAATTGCATTCATAGTGGCGGTAGGCCTGCTTGATATTGCGAACCGTGGCGTGCTCGGCCTTGAGCAGGCCAATCTCATCTATGACACCCGCCAGGCTGCGGACGCCATAGGCGCCACGCGAGTAGCCAATGAAAAAGATCTTGTCGCCGGGTTTGTAGCGCGATGCCAGATAACCGTAAGCCCGCCGGATCTGACGGTTGATACCACGCCCCATCATCACGTCGAGAGAGGATTTCCAGCTTTCCCACTGCACACCGGATTCGTAGAAGACCGAAACCTTGCTGCCCATCTCGCTACACAACCGCAGGGTTTGGCCTGCATGGGTCTCATAGCCAGGCTCCAACGTGGACATGGTGCCGTCCAGAATGATTACGTGGCTGATGGGTTCGCGGTGGCGCGTTTCTGCTGAATGCTCGGACCGCAGAGGCCGTCCGAGCCATCCCAGTACCTTTCTACTCAGCCGCGACAGAACCATGCGTCAGCAATTCCCATACTCGATGGGGTGTGAAAGGCATGTCAGCCTGCCGCACCCCGTAATCCCAGAGCGCATCCTGAACCGCATTCGCAACCGCAGCCAGTGCGCCCACGGTGCCTGCCTCGCCACAGCCTTTCATCCCCATCGGGTTGGCGGTTGACGGTACCGGCGCCGAGGTAAACTCAATCATGGGTATGTCTGCCGCGCGGGGCAAGGCGTAATCCATGAACGAAGCCGTGAGCAGTTGCCCACTTTCGTCATGCACAACATGCTCGGTCAAGGCCTGGCCGATACCCTGCACCACCCCGCCGTGCACTTGACCTTCGGCCAACATCGGGTTGATCAAATTACCAAAATCATCGACCACCACATAGCGATCGACCCAGGTTTCGCCGGTGTAAGAATCTATCACGATTTCGGCAACATGCGCGCCATTTGGAAAGCTGCGCGCCTCAAGCGTCGCGCGTGCCTGATGCTGCAACAGGTCGTCGCGCCCATCGGCACGGGCCATCTCGGCCACCTCGATCAGAGTGGGCGTCAGGTTCGAGCCTGGCGCGCGGAATGTCTCATGATCAAAGCTGATATCCTCCTCTGCGACACCGATCTTGTCCGCCAGATATGCCGAGAATGCCGATATCATCCGGTCAACAGTCACCAGTGTTGCGTTACTTTGTGTCGTCACTGAGCGTGACCCACCGGTGCCACCCCCTTGCGCCATGAGATCAGAATCACCCTGTAAAACGCGGATCCGATCCACGGGGATGCCCGTCTGATCCGACAGGAAATGGGTATAGACCGTCTCATGCCCCTGCCCGTTTGACTGGGTGCCAACGTAAAGGTTCACCGTGCCATCCTCGCAAAATTCGACCTTTGCGCCTTCGGAAGTGTCACCCAGAATGCTTTCAATATAGTAACACAGGCCCTGCCCACGGATCAGACCGCGTTCCGCATCTGCCGCTTTGCGGTCGCCGAAGCCCGCGACCTGCGCGCCCGCGCGCGCCAGCACCATGTCGAAATCGCCCACGTCATAGGTCTCACCCGTGGCCGAGACATAAGGGAAATTGCCAGGACGGATGAAGTTCTTGCGCCGCAGCTCCCACGGATCAACGCCCAGCTCACGCGCCGCGCGGTCCATGACACGCTCCAGCACATAGATCGCTTCAGGACGGCCGGCACCGCGATAGGCATCAACCTGGGTGGTGTTGGTAAAGAAGCCCTCGACCCGCAAGTAGGTGGTCTGCACATCATAAACGCCCATCAACACCTTGCTGAACAACGAGGTTTGGATGGCCTGCGCAAAATGGCTGTTATATGCGCCAAGATTGATCTTGCTGTGGACCCGATAGGCCGTGATCTTGTGATCGGCGTCAAAGGCCAGCTCGGCCAACGAGGTCAAATCACGCCCGTGATGATCCGACACCATCGCCTCGGACCGGTCCGACATCCAATGCACCGCTTGGCCCAGCTTGATCGCCGCAGCGGCGACTGAGAAATATTCGGGATAGGGCATCGCCTTCATCCCGAACCCACCGCCAACGTCACCTGTTGTCACGCGGATGGCTTCAGCATCCAGTTTCAGTTTCTGAACCAGCTGCGCTTTCATCCCCCAGACGCCCTGACCGCCATAGGAAAAGTGCAACCGGCCATTGACCCAATTGGCCTGGCACCCGCGCGGTTCGATTGAGCTGGCGATGACCCGGTTGTCAGCCACATCAAGCGCGACAGTATGCGCCGCCGCGTCGAACGCGGCCTGCGTGGCTTCGGCATCACCCAGATCCCAGTCAAAGGCGCGGTTATCCGGTGCCTCTGGGTGCAAGGTCACGCCGCCCGAATCCACATCCAATTTGACCGGCAAATCATTGGTTTCCAATTCGATAAGCTCGACGGCATCACGCGCCTGCGTGAGTGTTTCGGCGATGACAACCGCCACGGGCTCACCCACGAAACGCACACGATCCTTGGCCAGCATATGACGCTCGGGCGCGGCAGCTTTGGTACCATCCCGGTTGGGAACCGTGGCCGCGTTCATCACTGTGTCGACACCAGCAGCGGCCAGATCCTCCAACGTCATCACCAATCGTACACCTTCGGCCTGGCGAGCCGCCTCAAGGTCCAACGCGGTAATCTCGGCATGCGCCACAGGGCTACGCAGAAAGGCAGCATACAGCGCGCCTTCGGGCACGATATCGTCCATGTAGCTGCCTGCCCCGGTCAGAAACCGTTGATCTTCGACCCGGATAACGGGTTGGCTTTTGCCGAACTTTTCCATTGGGGAATCCCTAGCCTGCTTTCTGCATGTGCAGCCTAGCTTGGCGGTTGCTCATGTCCAGTGGCCGCAGAAAATCCATTGCGGTGGTCTGAATACGACATTGATGTCTCGAATGCGCGTAGCGCGATGGCTTGCGCCGGTTCTACGCTCCTCAATACCCTAGCCTGCGGAGGTTCACATGCCCACATCTGTTTCCTTGTCGAATGGGCGTCTTGATGCACAGACGGTCGAGTCTTACTGGCAAGACGGATATGCTTTCCCGATCACTGTGTTTGACACTGATGAAGCTGCCCAGTTCCGGACTGAGTTGGAAACGCTCGAGGCCAACTGGCGCACAGCGGATCTGCCCCTGCCATTAAACATGTATAAACGCGTCAACGCACATGTGGTGATACCGCTGGCCGCCCGCATCGCGCTGGACCCGCGTATTTTGGATGTCGTTGAAGGGATTTTGGGGCCAGATCTTTTATTATGGTCGGCTGAGTTTTTCATCAAGGAACCCAAAACCAAGCAGATTGTAGGCATGCACCAGGACCTGACTTATTGGGGGATGGGCGAAACCCCCGATCAAGTCACCGCCTGGGTTGCGCTGTCGCCCGCAACGGTCGAGAGCGGGTGCATGGATTTCGTGGCGGGCAGCCACAAAAACCCGATCCTGCCGCATAACGATACCTTCTCGGACACCAACCTGTTGTCGCGCGGGCAGGAAGTGGCCGTCGACGTCGCCGAAGACGACAAGACCCATATCGAGTTGCAGCCGGGCCAGATGTCTTTGCATCATGGGCTGACGATCCACGGCTCGGGCCCCAATACCTCGGATGACCGACGCATTGGCCTGGCGATCCGCTATCTCAACCCGAATGCACAGCAAAAGGTTGCGGATCGTGACTATGCTATTCTGGCCCGGGGCGAGGACCGCAAAAGCAATTTCATCCACATTCCGGCACCAACTGAACCCTTCACTCCAGACGCTCTAGACCTGCATGCACGCATCCGCGCGGATCAGTCCAAAGCGTTGGCTCAAGGGGCCAGCGAACAGCTCCATCTTTATTCGGCGTCTGCGCCACGCGCCTAGCAAGGCAGGTATCTGAACGCTGCAGGCGGCGCAGGGCCTTTCCCTTCCCGCCTCCATTCGCTATTGCAGGCGCTGACCCAAGATTGATGACGCAGGACGCACCCCATGGCGATGGAAAAGACATTCAACGCGGCCGAGGCCGAGGCCCGCATCTATGAGGCCTGGGAACAGGCCGGCGCCTTCAAGGCAGGCGCGAACAAATCGCGCGACGAAAGCTTCACCATCATGATCCCGCCCCCCAACGTGACGGGCGCGCTGCATGTGGGCCATGCGTTCAACAACACCTTGCAGGACATCCTGATCCGCTGGCACCGTATGCGTGGGTTCGACACGCTGTGGCAGCCCGGGCAAGACCACGCAGGCATCGCCACGCAGATGCAGGTGGAGAAGATGCTGATGCTGACCCAGCAACCCGGTCGACGCGAGTTGGGCCGCGAGAAATTCCTGGAAAAAGTCTGGGAATGGAAAGGCGAATACGGCGGCACGATCATTGAACAGCTGAAACGCCTCGGCTCCTCCTGTGACTGGTCGCGCAACGCGTTTACCATGGCCGGTGCGGCGGGTGATCCGCGCACGGGGCATGAAAATTCGGCCAACTTCCACGATGCGGTGATCAAGGTCTTTGTCGATATGTACGAAAAGGGCCTGATCTATCGCGGCAAACGTCTGGTAAACTGGGACCCGCATTTCGAAACCGCGATCTCGGATCTTGAGGTCGAAAATATCGAAGTCGCCGGGCATATGTGGCACTTCAAATACCCATTGGCCGGGGGCGAGACATACACCTATGTCGAAAAAGACGAGGACGGGAATATCGTGCTTGAGGAAGAGCGCGACTATATCTCAATCGCCACCACGCGCCCGGAAACCATGCTCGGCGACGGCGCGGTTGCGGTTCATCCATCAGATGAGCGTTACGCGCCAATCGTCGGTAAACTCTGCGAAATCCCCGCTGGACCGAAAGAGCATCGCCGCCAGATCCCGATCATCACCGATGACTATCCCGATCCCGATTTCGGCTCGGGCGCGGTGAAGATCACCGGGGCGCATGACTTCAACGACAACATGGTGGCCAAGCGCGGCGGTATCCCGATGTACCGCCTGATGGACACCAAAGGCGCGATGCGTGCCGATGGCGCGCCCTATGCCGAAGCCGCAGGGTTGGCGCAGGAATATGCGCTTGGTCGCGATTTCACCGAGAATGAGATCGACGCGATCAACCTCGTGCCCGACCACTTGCGCGGCCTCGACCGGTTCGAAGCGCGCGCCAAGGTGGTCGAAGAGATCACCGCTGACGGTCTGGCCGTGATGACCCGTGCCGATGATCCGCGTCTGGGCACCAAGCTGGGCGAGAATGACGACCCGGCGGCGCTGGTGCCGCTGGTCGAAAGCAAACCGATCATGCAGCCCTTCGGCGACCGCTCCAAGGTCGTCATCGAGCCGATGTTCACCGACCAGTGGTTTGTGGATGCCGAAAAGGTCGTCGGCCCCGCGCTGGAGGCGGTCAAGAACGGCACGGTCAAGATCATCCCCGAGTCGGGCGAGAAGACCTATTATCATTGGCTGGAAAACATCGAACCCTGGTGCATCTCGCGCCAGCTGTGGTGGGGGCATCAGATACCGGTTTGGTATGGGCCTACTCACAGATGTTCCACATTCGTGGAAGATGAACCAGCTGCCAGGCTTTCAATGGAAAGACATCACAAGGGCGGTTTTGCGGTATTCTGCGGAGCAACCGAGGCCGAAGTTAGAAAGCAAGCCGAGGAACATTATGGGCATTGGAAGCAAGAAGTTGTTTTCGCCAAAGACCAGGAAGAAGCGAAGCAGCTTTTTCTTGATGGCAAAGCACCTTTGCTCCGCGACCCCGACGTCCTCGACACATGGTTCTCCTCCGGCCTATGGCCCATCGGCACGCTGGGCTGGCCCGAACAAACCGAGGAGCTGGAGCGCTACTTCCCCACGGACGTCCTGATCACCGGCTTCGACATCCTGTTCTTCTGGGTCGCCCGGATGATGATGATGCAACTCGCCGTGGTCGATCAGATCCCGTTCCACACCGTCTACCTGCACCAGCTCGTCCGCGACGAGAAGGGCAAGAAGATGTCCAAAACCACCGGCAACGTCATCGACCCGCTGGAAATCGTGGACGAGTTCGGTGCCGACGCGCTGCGGTTCACCAACGCCTCAATGGCGGCCATCGGCGGCGTTTTGAAACTCAGCCGCGAACGCATCACCGGCTACCGCAACTTCGGCACCAAGCTGTGGAACGCCGTCCGCTTTGCCGAGATGAACGAGGTCTTCACCGACGCTGTTCCACAACTGGACGCGGGTGACCTGAAGCCCAAAGCCGCCGTCAACCGCTGGATCATCGGCGAAACCGCCCGCGTGCGGGAAGAGGTCGATGCGGCGCTGGAAAGCTATCGCTTCAACGACGCAGCCAATGGGCTTTACGCCTTTGTCTGGGGCAAGGTCTGCGACTGGTATGTGGAGCTGTCCAAACCGCTGCTGCAAGGCGACGACGCAGAGGCACAGGCCGAAACCCGCGCCACCATGCGCTGGGTTCTGGATCAGTGCATGGTTCTGCTGCATCCGATCATGCCCTTCATCACCGAGGAACTCTGGGGCCTGACCGGCACCCGCGCGAAAATGGTCGTCCACGCTGATTGGCCGACTTATGGTGCCGAACTAGTTGATACCGATGCGGATCGTGAGATGAACTGGGTAATCTCAGTCATCGAAAACACCCGCTCGGCCCGCGCGCAAATGCGCGTTCCCGCGGGCCTCTACGTGCCGATGCTGGTGACCGAGATCGACGCCCACGGCCAGGCCGCCTGGGACCGCAACGAGGCGCTGATCAAACGCCTGGCGCGGATCGACAGCCTGACCAAGGCCGAGGAACTGCCCAAAGGCACGATCTCGATCGCAGCCCCCGGCGCAAGCTTTGGCCTGCCACTGGCCGACATCATCGACATCGGCGCCGAAAAAGAGCGGCTGGAGAAAGCCAAGGGCAAGCTGGCCAAGGAATTGGGCGGTCTGCGCGGCCGCCTGAACAACCCCAAATTCGTGGCCTCGGCCCCGCAAGAGGTGGTGGCAGAGGCCAAAGCCAACCTTGCCGCCCGCGAGGAAGAAGAGGCAAAGCTGAACGAGGCCCTCGCCCGCCTAGCCGAAATCGCCTGATCTTCTTCTCGTTCCAAATACGGAAAATCCCAACCTCACCGCCCATGCAAGCGGTGAGGTTTTTCTTTGCCATCAATGCTTTCCCCTTGTTCGCGCCGTCCTGCTCTTGTTAGCACTGCGACCAAGCAATCCTGAAAGGCTCAGATGGCGCGACCCCTTCCTCCGATGCAAACCGTCTCAACCGGCCTTGTCGTGGCCATTGTCGGTTTCTTCAGCTCTTTCCCGATTGTCTTGCAGGGCCTGAGCGCCATGGGCGCCTCCCCTCCGCAGGCGGCCTCGGGTCTGATGAGCGCAGCGATCGCCATGGGGCTTGCGGCGATTGCCCTTAGCCTGTTCTACAAACTGCCCATCAGCGTCGCGTGGTCGACCCCGGGTGCCGCCCTTCTGGCCGTGTCCGCCGCACCGGCTCAGGGGTATTCGGCAGCGATCGGAGCCTTCCTGTGCGCCGGTGCGCTGACCGTTCTGGCGGGGTTGTGGAAACCGCTGGGGCGACTGGCAGCCGCAATCCCCACATCGCTGGCGCAGGCGATGCTGGCGGGGGTGCTCTTGCCGCTCTGTCTGGTACCCTTCAAAGCAGCGGTTGAAATCCCGTGGCAAGCGCTGCCAGTGATCCTGACCTGGTTCATAGCAGGCCGGTTCAACCGGCTTTTTGCCGTACCCGCCGCCGTGGTCGCAGCGGCCGTCATCGTGTCTTTGAACGCAAACGGCGCGCAGCTTCTACCCGACCGAATGATCACCACACCAATCTGGACTGCGCCCAGCTTTTCGGTTGCCTCGGCCATCGGCATAGGCGTGCCGCTCTTTATTGTCACGATGGCGACACAGAACATTCCCGGTGTGGCGGTGATGCGCAGCTTTGGATTCAACCCTGTTGCGGGCCGCTTGTTTTCTTCTGTCGGTGCTGCCAGCATGCTGTCGGCTCCGTTCGGGGCGCCTGCCACTTGTCTGGCAGCCATAACTGCTGCGATGTGTTCGAACGAGGACAGCCACCCCGACCCGGCACAACGTTATTGGTCTGCGGTCATGGCAGGCGTGTTCTATTGCCTGTTCGGCGTCTTTGCCGTGGCAATCACCAGCTTCGCCGCCCATGCCGACCCGCTGCTGATGGGAACATTGGCCGGTGTCGCGCTGATCGGCGTGCTGGCCAATGCCATTCACGCCGCACTGGACGTTCCAACCGAGCGAGAGGCGGCCATTCTGACGCTCGCCATTACCGCCTCGGGCATCACTGTCTTTGGGCTGGGGGCCGCCGTTTGGGGTTTGCTGGCTGGTGGCATTGCCTATCTTGTGACGCACAGGATGCGGTGAACCCCTTTAGTGCGGCCTCTGTCAGTGCTATGGTCTGAGCATGTTCGGAGCGCTTGGAAAACTGGTCGAACGCCAGATCAAAAAGGCCGAAGCCGAGGGCCAGTTACGGGGTCTTGAAGGCGAAGGCGCGCCGCTGCCGAACCGGTCTGCCAAGGCGCAAAGCGATCCCGCTATTGCGGCGGGCCACAGGATAATGGCGCAAGCCGGTGTGCTGCCCGAAGAGTTTGATATCAAGAAGAAACTGGATGAGGCGCGCAAGTCCTATGCTGCTCTGACTGATGCTCAGGACCGGAAAGCAGCTATGGCAGAGATCGCAGACCTCGAGATGCGATACAACATGGCGCGCGACGCGCGCCGGGCCTTTCTGCGGTGATCATTTGAACCCGGGCTTTCTGCCCTGCATCTGCGCCATGACAACCTCCATCTGATCGGGCTTGCCGATCAAGTCCACCTGTTCCGAAGATTCGGCCAGCAGCACTTCGGACCGCGGGGCCTGTTCAGCCAGATCTATCAGGCGTTTTGCGGCGCGAATGGCAGACGGGCTTTGACCTGCGATATCCTCGGCCAGCGCCAGCGCTTCGGTCACTGGATCATCGGACAGTTTGGTCACAAGCCCCCACTCTGCAGCCTGCGGAGCGCCGATCGGGCGCGCGGTGTAGGTCAGCAGGCGCAGCACGTCCGAACGGACAAGCTGCGGTAGCAAGACCATGCCGCCCATATCCGGGATGATCCCCCATTTCATCTCCATCACCGCAAGTTTGGTATCGGGATGAGCGATGCGGATATCCGCGCCCAGCGCGATCTGAAGGCCGCCACCATAAGCTACGCCTTGCAGGGCGCAGATCACCGGAACCGGGACACGCCGCCAGATCAGGGCAAGCTCTTGCATTTCATTGGCGTCGTCGTGGCTGCGGGTCATCAGCCATTCGGTTGGATCTGTCTGCGCCAACGCGGCAAAGCTGGCCATGTCGAGGCCCGCGCAGAAGCTCTTGCCCTCGCCCGACAGAACCACGGCCCGCGCGTCGGACGCTGCGACCTCTTGCCCAGCAGACAGGATGGCCTTGACCATCGCGTCATCCAGCGCGTTCATTTTGTCACCGCGAGTCAGCGTGACATGAGCGATGTGATTTTTGTATTCGACGGATACACGCGCCATTCGGGCCTCCCACTGCAATTGATGCGGATCATGCCAGCCCGGGCCGGGCAGTTCCACTACGACGTCAGGGCATATCCGCCACGGGCATGCGCCCGAACCACGGGGAATCGAGCGTCATAACAAAAAGCTGGTCCCCGATCACCTGACCGCTGGTGGTGATCCCAAGCTGCCCCTCCGGGTCCTGCAACGTGCGCAGAATGGTCCCGTCTCCGTCAAACTGAACCAACATGCCGCGATGGATTGGCCCCGGTCGCACCATGGGGCCCAAACGCCAGAGCACTTTGCGCAGGAACGGATAGGGCATCAACACTTCCGACGGGACGCGCGGGCTGGCAAACGCCATCCAATAGGTGCCGTCGCCTTGGGCTTTGATATTGTCGGGATAGCCGGGAAGATTGTCCAACAGCACCTCTTGCATACCGGCCTTTGGGCCGCTCAGCCACAGCTTATGCACCTTGGCCCGGCCCGTTTCGGCAATCAGCAGGAAGTCTTCGTCCGGCGACAGAGCTACGCCGTTGGTATAGACGAAGCCCTCGGCAATTTTCTCGACCTCACCATCAGGTGAGTAGCGCGCGACATATCCGGTTGGGGACTGCTCCCAAATGGTCAAAACAGACGTGGGTTTTGTTCCACCCATGGTTTGCGGATTGAACCTGTCTGACGAGTTCGAAAAGTAAACCGTGCCATCCTGCGCAACGTCCAGATTGTTGGCATAGATCACCGGGGCCCCGTCGATCTCGGACACAAGGGTTTCCAAAGTCCCCGGCCCCGTCCAGCGCATCAGCCCGCGATAGCTGTCAGCGATGTAAAGCGCGCCATCGGGCCCTGCGCGCAGCCCCAAGGGCCGTCCGCCCAGATCCTCAACCTCAACCGGGTCCGCGCCGTCGATACGATAAAGCTTTCCCGACAGGCTGGTCGTATAGATCGCACCATCCCGCAATACAGCCAGGTCTTCGGGGCCGATCTCACCATCGGGCAATTGGATCAGCTCGACCTTGTCCAACGCTGCGTTTTCGGCGAATTCGCCGGTAAAGCCCTGATCTTCGGGGAAAGAATACGCCACCGGGTCAACGGGAACTGGCCAGAACAGTAGATAGACCAAGCCGATCAAGACCAACCCGAGCAGATACCGCATGACACCTCACAACCCCTGTTTCAGGGCAGTCTGCGAGGGAACGCGCTATGGTGCAACACTTGCCCGCACCGCACCCTTGCGATTATCTGCGCCCATGACTGATCCGCGCTATACCCCGCTTGCACAATCCCTACCCGCAACCGTGCCTTTTGTGGGCCCCGAAACCCAGGAGCGGCGACGCGGCGCCCCTTTTGTGGCACGGATTGGTGCAAATGAGAGCGTCTTTGGCCCCTCGCCCCGTGCCATTACGGCGATGCAAGAAGCTGCAAGTGAGATCTGGATGTATGGGGATCCAGAAAATTTCGAGCTGCGCCATGCGTTAGCGACCCATCACGGTGTGGAGCCCGAAAATATCGTTGTGGGCGAAGGCATTGATGGGCTGTTGGGCTATCTCGTGCGGTTGCTGGTGGGTCCGGGCGACGCGGTGGTGACCTCGGACGGGGCTTATCCCACCTTCAATTATCATGTGGCCGGGTTTGGTGGGGTTTTGCACAAGGTTCCTTATAACCGAGACCACGAAGACCCGGCGGCCTTGTTCGCCAAAGCGTCGGAGGTGGACGCCAAGCTGGTCTATCTGGCCAACCCGGACAATCCGATGGGCACATGGCAGTCCGGGGCGGATATTGTGGCGGCGTTGGATGGATTGCCCGAAAGTTGCCTGCTGGTTCTGGATGAGGCTTATGTGGAATGCGCGCCCGAAGGTACGGCTGCACCGGTGACCGCAGATGACCCGCGCGTAGTCCGGATGCGAACCTTTTCCAAGGTCTATGGCATGGCGGGTGCGCGCGTGGGCTATGCCATCGGAGCGCCAGGTTTGATTTCGTCGTTCAACAAAGTGCGCAATCACTTTGGGATGAACCGGGCCGCGCAAGCGGGCGCGCTGGCCGCGTTGCACGATGCTAGCTGGCTGGCGCAGGTTCAGAGGCAGATTTCAGAGGCGCGAGAGCGTGTCGGACAGATCGCGCGCGCCAACGGGTTGACGCCTTTGCCCTCGGCCACGAATTTTGTGGCCATCGATTGCGGGCGGGATGGGGTGTTTGCCAAGGCAGTGCTTGAGGCTCTGATCGATCAGGGCATCTTTGTGCGGATGCCGTTTGTGGCCCCGCAAAACCGATGCATCCGGGTGAGCTGTGGCGGCGCAGAGGAAATGGCGGCGTTTGAGGCGGCTTTGCCCAAGGCATTGGCCAAGGCCCAAGGACGTTAGAGGGGGGCTGTCTGCCCCCCATCGCGCCGCCGCGCGATTCCCCCCGAAGGTATTTTTGAACAGAAGAAGAGGTGGCGTGGCGTCAGGCGGCCAATGTGGCGGCGGCGGCCTCGAGCGCGCCTGAGCCTCGTGGGATATCCAGCGCAGCCATGGCGGTTTCGACGCTGCCCAACAGAGCCATGATCATCTGCGCATTCACATGCCCCATATGGCCGAGGCGGAAACAACCGTCCCAATCTTCCATCCCCAATCCGATACCCAGCGTCAAGCCAAGTTGGTTTTCGGTGTAGTTACGCAGCGGGGTACCGCGACCCTCGGTCAGGCGCAGCGCGGTGACCGCATGACTGCGATAAGCGGGATCGGTGACATTAAGGTGAAAAGCCCCGCCTTGGGCCCAAACCTCACACGCAGCCCAGATGGCTTGGGCCAGACGTTGGTGGCGAGCCCAGACCGTCTCAATCCCTTCGGCATGGATCAGGTCAAGTGCAGCGCGCAGGCCGTAGAGGTGATGGGTGGGCGCGGTGCCGTTGAAGTACTGGTAGAACAATTCGGGGTTGGCGCGGGGCTCCCAATCCCAGTATCGCGAGACCCTTGGCATTGCGGCGCGTTTGGCCTGAGCTTTGTCATTGAAAAACACAAAACCGGTGCCCGCCGGGGTCATCAGCCCCTTTTGGCAGGCGGTGACGGCGATATCCACGCCCCAGGCGTCCATTTCGAAGCGGTCACAGCCCATCGAGGCGATGCAATCAGCCATCAGCAACGCCGGGTGATTCAGATCATCCAGCAGAGCGCGCAAGGCAGGGATGTCGTTGCGGATCGAAGTGGATGTATCGACGTGGACCGCAAGCACAGCCTTGATTTCATGTGCCGTGTCGGCGTGTAGCGTCTCGGCAATGCGATCCAGATCCCAAGCAGAGGAGGCACCAAAATCGATCAGCTCCGCCTTGGCGCCAAGCCCTTCGGCCATTTCGGCCCAGCCATGGGTGAACCGACCCGAGGCCGGTGCCAGCACCGTTTCGCCCGGGGCGATGACGTTGGACAGGGCAGCTTCCCACGTGCCGTGGCCGTTTGAGATGTAGATGGCGACGTTATGGTCGGTACGAGCCACCCGGCACAGATCCCGGGTCAGCGCCGGCATCATCTCGATCAGCGCGCCATCATAGATATTGGGCGACGGGCGGTGCATGGCTTGCAACACCGCGTCAGGCATCACTGAAGGGCCGGGAATGGCCAGATACTCGCGCCCCTGCGCGAGGGAGAGCTGGTTTGTCATGAGGGTAACCTGTTTGAATCGGGCCTACCCTAGCGTCTTGCCCTGTGGCGTCAATCCATCAGCTTGGCGGCATCACGCGCAAGGGATTCGATCCCCGACCAGTCGCCGTCCTGTACCATCTGTTTGGGGGCGACCCAGCTGCCGCCCGCGCAGATCACGTTAGACAAAGAAAGGTAGTTTTTTGCGTTTGACGGCGACACGCCACCGGTGGGGCAAAAGGTGATCTGCGGCAGCGGTGCGCCGATTGCCTTCAAGGCAGGCGCACCGCCAGAGGCTTCGGCAGGGAAGAATTTCAGCATGTCATAGCCCTTTTCCAAAAGGGCCATCGCTTCGCTGGCGGTGGCAGCGCCCGGTAGGAGGGGCAAGCCTTCGGCCTCGCAGGCTGCGATCAGCGCATCCGTCGCGCCAGGTGAAACACCGAATTGCGCACCGGCCTCTTTGGCGGCGCGTACATCTTCGGGTGTGACCAGCGTGCCTGCGCCGACGACCCCGCCCGGGACGTCGGCCATGGCGCGAATGGCGTCCAGCGCAGCGGGGGTACGCAAGGTCACCTCGAGCGCGGGCAGCCCGCCTGCGACCAAGGCTTCGGCCAAGGGACGTGCCTGGGCAGCGTCTTCGACCACCAAAACAGGTACGATCGGGGCCAGCGCGCAGATTTCGCGGGTACGTTGGGTTTTGGACATGGGTTTAAACTCCGAAAATACTGGCGCCGGTGTCAGCAGAACCGACATTCTGGCGGAACGCGTCAAACAGGTCGCGGCCAACACCGTGTTGGTTTTTGGTCAGGTCTGCGGTTGCTGGGTTACGGTCCAGAACGCCTCGGGTGAGGATTTCCAATTCTCCTTTTACGGCATCGACGCGCAAAAGATCACCATCTTGCAGATAGGCGATTGCGCCGCCGTCCAGCGCCTCGGGGCAGACATGAATGGCAGCAGGCACCTTGCCAGATGCGCCCGACATACGACCATCCGTGACCAGCGCCACTTTCTGACCGCGTCCTTGCAGGATCGAAAGCAAGGGTGTCAGCGAGTGCAATTCGGGCATCCCATTGGCCTTTGGGCCCTGAAAGCGAACCACCACAATGACGTCATCGGTAAACTCACCCGCTTTGAACGCCGCCTTTACCTCGTCCTGATCATGGAAGACCCGCACGGGGGCCTCGACAATCTGGTGTTCGGGGGCGACGGCAGAAACTTTCATGACACCTGTGCCCAGATTGCCGGTCAGGCGTGACAGACCGCCGGTGGGTTGGAACGGGTCATTGGCGGGGCGCACGATCTTGTCGTTCAGGCTGTGGCCTGCGCCGTCTTCCCAGACCAACTCGCCGTCTTTCAGCTTGGGCTCTTTGGTATAGTTGTGCAGCCCCTGCCCTGCCACGGTCAGCGTGTCGGGATGCAGCAGGCCTTCGTCCAGCAACGTCCCGATAGCAAAGCCCAAGCCGCCTGCTGCGTGGAAATGGTTCACATCGGCCAGACCGTTGGGATAAACCCGCGCGACCAAAGGCACTACGGCGGAGATGTCCGAGAAATCCTGCCAATCCAGAACGATGCCACCGGCGCGTGCCATGGCGATCAGGTGAATCAGCAGGTTGGTCGAACCACCCGTGGCCATCAGGCCAACGATGCCGTTCACAAAGGCGCGTTCGTCCAGGATCTGGCACACCGGTGTATAATGATTGCCCAGCGCGCTGAGCGACAGGGCGCGACGGGCGCCTTCTTCGGTCAGCGCGTCACGCAGGGGAGTGTTCGGGTTGATAAAGCTGGACCCCGGCAGATGCAGGCCCATGAACTCCATCAACATCTGGTTGGTGTTGGCGGTACCGTAAAAAGTGCAGGTTCCGGGGCCGTGATAGGCGGCCATTTCGGCCTTCATCAGCGCATCACGCCCTACTTCTCCGGCGGCAAATTGCTGACGGACTTTGGCCTTTTCGTCATTCGGCAGGCCGCTGGTCATGGGACCAGCTGGCAGGAAGACTGCAGGCAAATGGCCGAAAGCCTGCGCCCCAATGATCAGGCCAGGCACGATCTTGTCACAGACGCCCAGGAATACAGCCGCGTCGTAGGTGTTGTGGCTCAGCGCCACACCGGTCGCCAGTGCGATCACATCACGGGAAAACAGCGACAGTTCCATCCCCGCTTCGCCCTGCGTGACCCCGTCACACATGGCCGGAACACCGCCTGCCACCTGAGCCGTACCACCCGCGGTGCGGATCGCTTGGCGGATCAGTTCGGGATATCGTTCGAATGGCTGATGGGCGGACAGCATATCGTTATAGGCGGTGACAATACCCAGGTTTCCGGCCGTGCCAGTCGCCATGGATTGCTGGTCTTCGCCAGCGCCCGCATAGGCATGCGCCTGCCCCGAGCATGACAAATGCCCCCGCGCCGGACCTTTGGATTTGGCCTGCTCCATCCGTTCCAGATGCGGGCCGCGCAGGTCAGCGCTGCGGTCGATGATACGTTTGGTGACGTCGGAAATAACTGTATTGACCATGATTACCCTCCGATCTGGCGCCAACGGCGGCCATCGCGATGCATCAGCATCAAAGCGTCTTCCGGGCCGGAACTGCCCTGATCATACAAAGATGGTCGGTCGCCGCGGTCTTCCCACCCTTCGACGATAGGATCCACCCAGGCCCAAGCCGCCTCGGCCTCATCCCCGCGCATGAACAACGTCTGGTCGCCACGGATGACATCCATCACCAGGCGCTCATAGGCGTCGGGCGCACTGGCATCTTCGCCCAGCGCATCGGCAAAGCTCATGTCCAGCGACACATCCGACAGGCGGAACCCACCGGGGCCCGGATCCTTGATCGTGGTGCGCAGCGTGATGCCTTCATCCGGTTGCAGCCGGATCACCAGGACGTTTCCGCGTAGCGGGCCAACATTAGGAAAGATCGTATGCGGCGGGTCGCGAAAGAAAACCGCGATCTCGGATTCCCGCGCCCGCAGGCGTTTTCCGGTGCGCAAATAGAACGGTACACCCGCCCAGCGCCAATTTCCCAGATGCACCTTGAGTGCGATGTAACTTTCCGTCCGGCTATCGGCATTACCCACGTGATCGGTATAGCCATCGCCACCCTTGTCCGCGCGGTACTGACCCCGGGCGATGTCAGCGGGCGCAACCGGCTCCAACGCCTCAATCACCTTGACCTTTTCGTCACGCACCGCGTTGGGTGAAAACTTCGACGGTGGCTCCATCGCTGTCAGGCACAGAAGCTGGACCAAGTGGTTCTGAATCATGTCGCGCATCGCGCCGGACTGATCGTAATAGGCCCCGCGACCGTCAACACCAACCGTTTCGGCCACGGTAATCTGAACATGGTCGACATGAGTTGAATTCCAGAGCGGCTCGAACAAAGAGTTCGCAAAGCGCAGCGCCATCAGGTTTTGCACCGTTTCTTTGCCCAGGTAATGGTCGATCCGATAAATCTGATGCTCTTCAAAGCAGGCGCGCAGACCTTCATTCAAGGCTTTGGCCGAGGCCAGATCATGACCAAAGGGCTTTTCAACGACGATACGACTGTCCGGCGACGCCATCTTGTGGTCCGACAGGCGCTGCGCGATACCGGGAAACAGGCTCGGGCCAACCGAAAGGTAAAAGGCCCGCACGACATCAGGTCGCAGCGCCGCGCTCAACTCCGACCAGCCGGACTCGCCCAAGGCATCCACCGGGATGTATTCGACGTGCTGCAAGAACTGATCCAACACGTCCTGCTTGAAACCCGGTGCAAATTCTTTCATCGACGCCAGAATCTGAGCGCGAAACTGCTCGGTATCCATTGAGGACCGTGCGGTCGCAATTATGCGTGCGTCGTCAGGCATCTGCTCGACTTCGAAACGGTGATAAAGCCCTGGCAAGATCTTGCGCTGCGCCAAGTCACCAGTTGCACCGAACAACACCAGATCGAACGGCTGGACGGGAATTACCCTTGAAACCATATCAGGCCCCTTTTCGCGCGGGATGGCCGCTTGCGACCCCGGCGGTCTCGTCGCTATTATTTCGCGACACTGTTAACGCTAACATTCATTGTCTGAATAGTTTTTCCGATGACAAAAATCAAGCAGCGAAATCTGTATCTCGAGGCAATTTTTTATCGAAAACCCTAATTCTGGCTCCGCAACCATTCCATTACTGCGGGTCGAACCGATTGTTCTCCGCGATGGCGTGCATCTGCGATGATCTTGCGCACGTCTTGCAGGTTTGACCGTAGCAGCAGGCTTTTGACGGGGCCGATCGACGCAGGACGCATCGACAGGCTGCGCATCCCCATCGCCGTCAGGCACAACGCTTCGATAGGTCGCCCGGCATCTTCCCCGCAGAAGCTGAGAGGTGTGTCAGAGATACTACACCGTTCGACAATGCGTTCGATAAAGCTGAGGAAACTGACATTCAGCGTGTCATAGCGGCGGCGCACCAGTTCGTTTTCGCGGTCTGCCGCGAAAAAGAACTGTTTCAAGTCGTTGCCACCGATGGAAATGAAATCGACCTCATCAAAGAATTTCTGCGGCGCAAATCCCAGCGAAGGCGTTTCAAGCATCGCCCCAACCTTGAGCGTTTCGGGAAGCACATGGCCCAGGCGCTGCTCTCGTTCAACGGTTTTGTTGACCTCGCTCCGCGCCTCGCGGAATTCATCCGCCTGAGCCACAAACGGGAACATGATGGTCAGCGGACGCCCGTTTGCAGCGCGCAAGAGCGCCTGCAATTGCATCCGCATGACACCGCGCTTGTCGAGGCCCACCCGAATGGCTCGCCAACCCAGTGCCGGGTTCGGTTCGTCAATATGCTTCATATAAGGCAGGACCTTATCCGAGCCGATATCCAGCGTGCGAAAGACCACAGGTTTATCGCCGGCGGCATCCAGAACACGCTTGTATTGCGCCACAAGTTCGGACCGTTTGGGCATCTGGTTACGCACCAGAAACTGCAATTCGGTGCGAAACAGGCCCACCCCTTCGGCACCGGAATTGGCCAAGGATGGCAAGTCAGCCAACAGGCCCGCATTCATGGTGAGCGTGATACGCTGATTGTCCTGCGTCACCGTTTTGGTTTCGCGGATCGAGGCATAGCGTTCTTGCGCCTTGGCCTGCATGGCGATCTTGTCGCGGAAGGCCGACACCACCGTATCTTCGGGCCGCAAATGTACGATGCCCTGATCACCATCAACCAGGATATGATCCCCGTTCAGCGCTTCGGTTGTGATCCGACCAACGTGAACGACCAAAGGAATCGCCAATGCGCGGGCAACGATTGTCGCATGGCTTCCGACCGAGCCCTCCTCGAGCACGATACCTTTCAGCGACCGGCCGTATTCCAGCAAATCACCGGGGCCGATATTGCGCGCGATCAAGATCGGGTCGGGCGGCAAGTCAGCGCCGTTATTCGCGCCCTGCCCGGTCAGAATACGCAGCAATCGGTTGCTGAGATCATCCAGGTCAGCAAGCCGTTCCCGCAAATAAGGGTCGGTGACCTGCCCCATGCGGCTCCTGGCCTGCGTCTGTTCTTTCTCAACCGCAGCCTCGGCGCTTAACCCGCTGGCGATATCTTCTTCCATGCGCCGCATCCAGCCTTTGGAATTGGCAAACATGCGATAGGCTTCCAAAACCTGAAGCTGCTCTTTGTCACCTCCTTGCGAGATTTCGAGCATCTTGTCGACGCCAACACGCAGCTCTTCTACCGCTTCGATCAAGCGTTCGCGTTCGCGCTTTGGATCTTCGGCAATCGGGTTGGTGACGACAACACGAGGTTCGTGCAGCCAGACATGACCCTCGGCAGATCCTTCCTGCGCGGGACCGCCGGTCAATTGTATCGATTGCTGGTGCAACGGGGACAGGGCCGCGCCTTCACCAACAAAAGCACCAAGCTCGGCCATTTCGGCCAGCACCATCGCCACGACTTCCAAGGCATAAATCTCGTCAGCGGAAAACTCACGTGCCTCGCGGGTCTGCACGACCAGAACGCCAAGCTTCTGACCCAAGCGCTGTACGGGAACCCCAAGGAAGGACGAATAGCGTTCCTCACCCGTCTCGGGCATGAACCGGAAACCCTTGGCCGAAGGCGCGTCAGCCTCGTTCACCACCTTACCGGATTTGGCCACGCGGCCCACAAGACCCTCGCCCAAACGCATGCGCGTTTTGTGAACCGCCTCGGAGGACAGACCTTGGGTTGCGCAAAGCTCAAGCGTATCTTCATCGCGGAACAGATAGATCGAGCAAACCTCGACCCTCATGCTGTCCGCGATCAACCGCGTGATCCGATCCAGACGTTCCTGACCGGCGGCCTCGCTTGCCATTTCCTCGCGCAGCCGCCCCAGCAGCTTGCGAGATTCCGTTTCGCTACCGTCCACCATTGCCCAACCAACTTACGGTGTCAGACGAAACCCTTGGCTGAAACGCTCAGGCCGCCTTGTCCAATTCAAACGCATCATGCAGCGCTTGAACCGCAAGTTCCATGTATTTCCTGTCAACCAGAACGGAAATTTTGATTTCAGAGGTGGTGATGACCTTGATGTTGATCCCCTCATCCGAGAGAACCTTGAACATTTTTGCAGCCACACCGGATTGCGAACGCATGCCGATACCCACGACCGAGACCTTGCAGACATCTTCGTCTGCAACCAATTCAGCATAGTTCAACTCACCCGCGTCCTTGATCGCCGTCAGGGCCTTTTCTGCGCGGGCAACCTGATCTGTCGGGCACGAGAAGGTCATATCCGTACGCCCTTCATCCGAGATGTTCTGCACGATCATGTCCACATTCACACCCTCATCACTGAGCGCGGTAAAGATGATCGAGGCGATGCCGGGTCGGTCAGCCACCGACACAACCGTCATCTTCGCCTCATCGCGGGAATAGGCCACACCGGCCACTACATTGGATTCCATAATATCCTCCTCGTCGCAGACCAGCGTGCCGGCATTGTCGGATTGTTCTTCGAAACTGGACAGCACCCGCAGGCGCACCTTGTAGCGCATCGCCAGCTCGACCGAGCGGGTTTGCAGCACCTTCGCCCCCAGCGAGGCCAGTTCAAGCATCTCTTCAAACGCGATCTTGTCCAGTTTGCGCGCTTTTTCACAGATGCGCGGGTCGGTGGTATAGACACCATCCACATCCGTGTAGATGTCGCAGCGTTCCGCATCAAAGGCGGCGGCAAAGGCCACGGCGGTTGTGTCCGAGCCACCCCGCCCCAGCGTTGTGATCCGGCCCTCGGGGCTGATCCCCTGGAACCCGGCCACAACGGCCACGCGCATCCCTTCACCAAACTTTTGGTTCAGGTTGGCGGTGGGGATCTCTTCGATGCGGGCGGCCGAGTGGCTGCCATTGGTCAGCAGCGGCACCTGCCAGCCTTGCCAACTGCGCGCAGGTACGTCCATTTCCTGTAAGGTCAGCGCCATCAGACCAGCCGTCACGTTTTCGCCTGAAGAGACAACCGCATCATATTCGCGCGCATCAAACAGCGGGGAGGTTTCATTCACCCAGCCGACCAGCTCGTTTGTCTTGCCCGACATGGCCGAGACGATGACGATCACGTCATAGCCCTTTGCAACCTCGACCCCAACGCGCTTGGCCGCGCGGCGGATTCGGTCAAGGTTGGCCACCGAGGTGCCACCAAATTTCATCACGAGTACGGGCATGGGGCTGAAGTCTCCGCGCCTTGGGATTCAAATCCCGTGCGTCTTATGCGAGGGGGGCCGTAAGGGCAAGAGGCCCCGCACTGCAACGCGGGGCCGCTTTACATTATGCAGGCGTGATGTCAGCCTAAGAGGCACACTCGTTTCAAGAGGTTATTCATGCTCCGCTTTGCTATCGCTTTTACACTTATGTCTTCCGCTGCCACCGCTCAGGTAGCGACCCTATCTGGTACTGATGGCCAGAACTCTTTGGGCACAGTGCCTTGCGCGGTAAATGCCGGTGACCCGCTGAAAAGCTGCAACGCGGAACTACGGCGTCGCGACGATGGCACCGCGACGCTGGCCGTCGGTCTGGGCAATGGCGAAGTGCGCAACATCTATTTCACCAATGGCGTTCCCGATTCCAGCAGTTCAACTTCAAGGCTCAGCTATGAAACACGCGGCGACATCTTGGTGATCTTCATCGAGCCCGGAGAGGTTTACGAACTGCCCAAGGCAGCGCTGTCCACTCAGTAGGCGTGTGGTTGCCCGTCGTAGGTTTCGAAACACCCAGTATTGGCCAGTGACAACGCATCGAACCGTTCGGTCAGGCCCTGAACTGCGTGGTCCACATGAATGTCGGCAGCGGCCCCACCCATATCCGTCTGAACCCAGCCGGGGTGGTAGATCCCGACAGCAATTCCATCGGATTTCAGATCAGCGGCCAGATTACGCCCAAGATTGAGTGCAGCGGCCTTTGAGGCACGATAAATATAGCTGCCCCCGGGCGCACGCGTATGTGACGCCATCTGCGACGAGATGATTGCGATCTTGCCCCGCGCAGCCCGCAGATTCGGCAACAAAGCCTGAATTGTCAGAAACACACCTGTCACATTGGTTGCAAAGCTTTCGGCCCACATCTCGGACGGATAGCCGTCAATACCTTGCCCTTTGTCCAAATAGACACCGGCGTTGCAGATCAGCAGATCAACCGGCTGTCCCTGCAATTGCACTGCCATATCCGCATGATGCGCCGGATCAGCGACATCCAACCGAACCTGCCCGCTTTTGTCGCGAGCGGTTCCAGTCACATTGCACCCTTGGTCTCGATAGCAATCCGCCAGAGCTTTGCCAATTCCACGATTGGCCCCCGTAATCACGATATGCATAGGCTAGTTGGTCTTTCGGCTGGGTACGAAGGGCAACGGCGCGACCGGTACGCCATCTTCGATCAGGGCACGCGCTTCTTCGGGTTTCGCTTCACCATAGATCGCGCGATCCGGGGCGTCACCCAGATGGATTTTGCGCGCCTCGCTCGCGAAGTCCTTGCCAACGTAATCCGAGTTTTCTTCGACCTTGCGGCGCAACTCCGACAGGACTTCTTCGACCTCTGGTGTCGCCGAAGTCATCTGAACCTGCTCAGGGGCCGATTTGCCTTTTGCATTGGCCGAGCTTGCGCGCCGCGCCGGGCGGACCCGCGGGGTCATGACCGCCTTTTCCACATGAGAAGACCCGCAGACACTGCAGGCAATCATCCCCGACGAAGCCAGCTTGTCATAGGCTTCGGCCGATTGAAACCAGCTGTCAAAGCTGTGACCTTCAGAGCATTTCAACGCGTATTGTATCATGGTCCGTCCAGATTAGCAGGATGACGAATAGATACCGAGCAAACCGTTAAGATCAAGTCATTCCTGTGGTAAATTGCTGTCTTGCAGACGAAACCCGCGTAAAAGTGAAGCGCTGAGCCAAAAGCTGGGCTAACGCCACGGACTTAAGCGTTCTGGGCGCAAGACGAAAAGTTTCGATCGCTTGCGGCGTATGACAAGTTTAGCGCAGCATCCGGTTCGAAAGTCGGGATACCAATTCGTCGTGCGGGATATCCGCATCGACAGCCAGCCTACGCAGGCCGAAATGCACGCGGGCTACCTGCTGATAATAGCGTGTGTAGACATAGTTCGTACCGCCACCCGCCAGGGCGCCCAGTACAGGCACTGATTGCGCAGCCAGTTTCTGCCCCAGCACCACGGACAGTTTAGGCGCAACCGCCGCGATCAGCCGCTGCATGGTCGGGCCACTCAAAGTCAGGCGTGCAGAAAAGAATCCCGCATCTGCACCGTCATCATGTGCCAAAGGCCCCGCAGCTGACAGAACCCGGATACAGTCAAATTTCACCCCCTGTTCTGAGGGATCAAATCCTTCGCGCGCCGCCGCGCCCTGGATCGAGCGCAACAGCATTGCCGTGGTTGCAGGAAGCTCCATCAACGAGGTCGAAACCCCGCCAAACCCACCAGCGGCGCCCATGGCCGTCGTGACGGCAGTATTGACCCAAGGCGTCTGATCCGGCACCGCCCGGCGCGAGCTTTCGGCTGCATGCATCGCAATCCAAAGCGCAGATTCGGTTGCCCCATTCAGGCCCGCCTGAACCGGTTCGGGCAATTGCGACAACAGAGATTCAGCGGAGCCGCCCAGCCTATTCAGTAGTTTGACACCTGCCCCACCGGCAGATTGATAGCATGCCGCCAACCGATCCAATTCTGCCTCGGCATCGATCTCGTGCACCAGCACCACGTTTTGCATCCGGACCCTCCTGTACAGAAGATGTCGGGATTGTGATCAAGGATTTCAATAGGTCAGCGGGTCCAGCGGGTGACCGCGCCGCGCAATCCGGTCCACCCGCCCGGCACAAGTTCGGCCCCCAAGACGCGGTCCGGGTTGGTCGGCGGAGGCATCTCAACACCGCGCAGTTTCGAAAAGCCGAACCGCTGGTAATAGGGCGCATCACCCACCAGCATGACGCGCTGCCAGCCCTGCCCGCGACCGGCCTCCAACCCGTGATGGATCAGATAACCGCCCAAGCCCTCGCCCTGATGGGTCGGGTGAACGGCCACCGGCCCCAACAGCAAAGCATCCTTGCCATGCACATGAACCGGCCAAAAGCGGATCGCACCCGCCAAAATGCCCTGCCCGTCCCGCGCCACCAGTGACAGCCCGGACACAGGCGGCACATCATCGCGCAGACGATAGGACGAAAGCGCCTCGCGCCCCGGTGCAAAACACAGGTCATAAAGCGCCTCGACCTCCCACCAATCCTCCGGCTCTTCCGGCCTGATTTCGAACTGCTGCACGCTGGCCCTCTTTTCCTTGCTGGCAATCGCCCTAGCACTTCGGTACGCCTTGGGCAAACGCTAGGAGACACCATGTTCTATCGCCCCGAAGACGGCCACGGCCTGCCGCACAATCCGTTCAACGCCATCATCACGCCGCGGCCCATCGGCTGGATTTCGACACGGGATGCGAATGGGATCAACAACCTGGCGCCGTATTCTTTCTTCAACGGTGTCGCCTATACCCCGCCGCAGGTGATGTTCGCCACCACCAGCGGCAAGCATGATCAAGAGAACGGAAAGGACAGCGTTTCCAATATCGAAGCCACCGGAGTTTTCTGCGTCAACATCGTGGCCTATGC
Source organism: Ruegeria sp. HKCCA5839 (assembly GCF_013035585.1). Lineage (NCBI taxonomy): Bacteria > Pseudomonadati > Pseudomonadota > Alphaproteobacteria > Rhodobacterales > Roseobacteraceae > Ruegeria > Ruegeria sp. HKCCA5839. The sequence continues at coordinate 115,478 of NZ_WQIE01000005.1, forward strand.
GCATCGGGATGCGATGAATGCAAGTTCGGCCGGGCTGGACAAGCATGTAGACGAGTTCGAACACGCCGGGATAGCAACCGCCGGATGCGAAACCATCAACTGCGCGCGGGTCGCTGATGCGCCAGCGGCACTTGAATGTAAACTGACGCAAATCGTGACGCTACCCGGCGAAGCCAACCGGGTGGTGTTCGGCGAGGTGACAGGTGTTCACCTGCAAGACGATCATATCAAAGAGGGCAAGTTCGACGTGACCTCATTCAAACCGCTGGCGCGGCTAGGATACCGTGATTATTCGGTGGTCACCGATTTGTTCAGCCTGTCCCGCCCGGATGATTGATCCGGCCAGGGGCTCTGCCCCAGCCGCGCTGCGCGCGCCTCCCCCGGGATATTTTCAGCCAGATGAAGCAGGTGATCCATTATTCATCTGGCCCCAAATATCCCGGAGCGCGCGGCAGAGCCTCGCAAATGGGTTAATGACCACCAAGAATGCCGGTTCGTACTGAATAATCCACGACCAGGCCATAATCCGGGTCATCATCGCTGTCGACCATCAGATGCCCCGCCTTGTTCAGCAGCCTGTGGCAATCCCGGCTCAGGTGGCGCAGCATAAGGCGTTTGCCCGCAGCCTCGTATTTTGCAGCGACATTTTCGATCGCCTGCAGCGCCGATTGGTCGACCACACGGCTGTCAGCAAAATCCACAATGACCGTCTCGGGATCATTGGCGATATCGAAGATCTCGACAAACCCGTCTGAGGAACCAAAGAACAGCGGGCCCTGAATCTCATAGACCTTCGCGCCCTCTTCCGTCAGTGAATCGCGCGTGACCGCGTGGATGCGTTTGGCGTTGTTCCACGCATAGGCCAGCGCCGAGACGATCACGCCCACAACAACCGCAACCGCCAAGTCTTCCATCACGGTGACGACCGTGACCAGGATGATCACAAACGCGTCCATCAGCGGAACCTTGAGCAGGATCTTGAACGAGTTCCACGCGAAAGTGCCGATCACCACCATGAACATCACGCCCACAAGCGCGGCCAGCGGGATTTGCTCGATCAAGGGGGAGCCTACGAGGATGAACAACAGCAGGAACAGCGCCGCCGCGATTCCCGCGATCCGCGTGCGGCCTCCGGATTTGACGTTGATCATCGACTGGCCGATCATCGCACAGCCACCCATACCGCCAAAGAAACCAGTCACAACATTCGCCGCGCCCTGCGCGATACATTCCTGCGAGGCACCGCCGCGTTTGCCGGTGATCTCGCCCACAAGGTTCAGGGTCAGCAGCGATTCAATCAGCCCAATGGCGGCCAGAATGACGGCGTAGGGCAGGATGATCTCGAAGGTTTCCCAGGTCAGCGGCACCATCGGAATATGGAAGGCGGGCAAGCCACCCTCGATTGAGGCCAGATCGCCCACGCGCGGCACATCCAGACCCATGCCGATCACGATCGCCGCCACGACAACTATTCCGGCCAAGGGTGCGGGAATGATCCGTGTGACGCGTGGCATCACCCAGATGACCGCCATGGTCAGCGCTACGAGCCCCAGCATTGTATATAGCTGCATCCCGGCCAGCCATTCTCCGCCGCCGACTCCGTGGCCGGTGTTCTCCATCGTGCCGGGCACCTTGAACTGGCCAAGCTGCGCCAAGAAAATCACGATGGCCAGACCGTTCACAAAACCCAGCATCACAGGGTGAGGAACCAGTCGGATAAAGCGGCCCCAATGCATCGCCCCTGCTATCACCTGCAAAATGCCCATCAAGACTACTGTCGCGAACAGGTATTCCACGCCATGCTCTGCGACCAATGCCACCATGACCACAGCCAAAGCCCCGGTTGCGCCCGAGATCATGCCCGGCCGTCCACCAATCAGCGCCGTGATCAGGCCCACGAGGAACGCCGCATAGAGCCCCACCAAAGGATGCACCCCGGCCACAAAGGCAAAAGCCACCGCCTCGGGCACCAGCGCCAAAGCCACGGTCAGACCCGACAAAAGCTCGATCCGCAGGCGCGACGGGGTCAGACCTTCGTCCGGGGCCCAGCGCAGATCGGGTATGGCAACATGTTTGGCAAAGCTTGCCAGTATGGCTCGGGGCATAGAACGGTCCTGTGGCTTGGGTCTTTTCGCGCGAAAGGGGCTTTCTAGCCGCAACTTTACACAAGAGCCACAGCGCCTGGTGGGATGCGGATATGCAAACGGTGCATAGCAGAGATCCCAAAACGCCTTCTTTTTGCACATCCGTGCCTCTTGCCAAACCACGTTGCAAGCCGCAAAAATTCAGAGAAATCAATCCGCATGGAGAAGATCATTGACCCAGACGAAAATCGCCGTCATCGGCGGATCCGGTATCTATGACATCGATGGGCTGGAGGGGGCTGAATGGGTCACCGTGGAAACCCCTTGGGGCGAACCGTCAGATCAGATCCTGACCGGAACGCTGGAAGGGGTCGGTATGGCCTTTCTGCCGCGCCATGGTCGGGGTCATGTACACTCGCCCACCGATGTTCCTTATCGCGCCAATATTGACGCGTTGAAACGGTTGGGTGTGACGGATGTTATCTCGGTCTCGGCCTGCGGGTCGTTCCGTGAACAGATGGCGCCAGGCGACTTTGTGATTGTCGATCAGTTCATCGACCGCACCTTTGCCCGCGAGAAAAGCTTTTTCGGCACGGGCTGCGTTGCCCATGTCAGTGTGGCCCACCCAACCTGCCCGCGCCTGTCTGATGCCTGCGAGACGGCGGGCAAAGCTGCAGGCATCACCATTCACCGTGGTGGCACCTATCTGGCGATGGAAGGGCCGCAGTTTTCCAGCCTGGCGGAATCCAAGATGTATCGCGAGCAATGGGGATGTGACGTGATCGGCATGACCAATATGCCCGAAGCCAAGCTCGCCCGCGAGGCCGAGCTATGCTACGCCTCGATCGCGATGGTAACGGATTACGACAGCTGGCATCCCGACCATGGCGAGGTCGACGTAACCACCATTGTGGCCACCCTGACCGGAAACGCCGAGAAAGGCCGGGCTTTGGTCAAAGGACTGCCAGCACTCTTAGGAGCTGACCGCGCGCCCTGCCCCCATGGCTGCGACCGCGCACTGGAATACGCCATCCTCACAGCGCCGGAAAAACGCGATCCTGCGCTCTTGGCCAAGTTGGATGCGGTTGCCGGGCGTATCCTGTGATCTTGCAGGTTCAGGGCGCCGTCAGGCGCGCCTGAACCTGATCCCACAGGCCAAAAGACCACAGATCGTTGTGATGGCCTTCAGGGGTCAGGAACAACTCGGCATTACCGTTCGACAAATCCGCCAAGGCTTTGCCATGATGGACCGGGACAGTTTCATCCAATTCGCCATGAAAGATCAGCGTTGGCACTGTGATGTCACCGATGATGTCGCGGGTTGCGAATTGGTCTTTCATCAGCAAAGAGACAGGCAGAAGCGGATAACGTTCGCCAGCTACATCAACAGTCGCAGTGAACGGTGCCTCAAGCACCAACAGCGCCGCGTCCGGCCGTTCCGCAGCCACAGCTGCGGCAACACCGGTACCAAGGCTTTGCCCATGCAAGACAATCGATGACGCTTGCGCGGCCAGCCGGTCATAAAGCTGCAAACCGTCGCTGATCAAGGCCGCCTCGGACGGCGCCCCCTCGCTGCCGGGAAAGCCGCGATAACTGGGGGCGAGGATGCCGTAGCCGGAGTTCAGGATTTCGTTCAGCCTGTCTGCGCGGTCGCCGAGGCTGCCGCTTTGACCGTGAAAGAAGAGAACCGTCGGCGCGCCCTCCAATACAGGCGGGGCTGACCAAACCGTCAGTTCTGTCCCGTCAGCCATGGCAATACGTTCGACTTGGACATCCGCGAGCCCGACCGAGGTGGGATCAGGCAAGTCTTCGCCCGCTTTGAACAGGATTTGCCGCTGGTTGAAATACATATACCCCAGAATGGTCGCGTATATCAGAACGAGCAGAACCAGAGCACTTCCCACCAGGCGTTTCACCCCGGCAATGCGATGGGCACGGTTTTGCTTGGTCGACGCCGTGCTCAAATTCTCAGCCTGTGCCATTTGACGCTCCGAATATTGATCTGCCCCTCAAGACTGGGGATTTCCGACGCGGTTTCAAGCCGAATGAGTACGGCTTAACGTGGTCTTCATGTTGCAACCATCTTGCAAACGAAAGACCGGAGCTGGTTGGAAGGGTCAGACCGACCTACGCCGGTGCGGTTTCTTTCAACACGATGTGTCGTTCGACCTGGCTTTGCTCGGAACGATACGTGAATAGCTTGACGGCTTATAGGTTTGCAGGCTTCCTGTCTCAAAATAGGACAGGATCCTCCATGAGTTTTGATCTTTGGTTGGCCTTTGTCGCCGCATCGACCGCCCTTTTGCTCATCCCCGGCCCGACTGTGCTGTTGGTGCTCAGCTATGCATTGTCCAAGGGGCGGAGTGTCGCCGTGGCTTCGGCAACGGGGGTGGCCGTCGGAGATCTCGTCGCCATGACCGCGTCTTTGTTAGGGTTGGGGGCGCTGGTTTTGGCGTCGGCCACATTGTTTTCGGTCTTGAAATGGGTCGGGGCCGCCTACCTGATCTGGCTGGGTATCAAGCTGTTGCGCAGCGCCCCATCGGGCGGGTTGACGACGGTGGAAACGGATCGAGACGTCTCAGCCCGCAGCGTGTTTGGGCACGCAGCGGCGGTGACAGCGCTGAACCCGAAATCCATTGCATTCTTCATTGCCTTTGCACCCCAATTCCTGCGCCCTGCTGATCCCTTGGGGCCTCAGTTCGCCATCCTGATCGCAACATTCGTCGGCTTGGCCTGGTTGAACGCCTTGGCCTATGCCTTGCTGGCTGACCGTCTACGCCGATTGATTGGACGTGAAAGTGTGATTACCGCGATGACACGGTTTGGCGGGTTGACCCTGATTGGAATGGGATTGGCCACGGCGGTACTGCGCCGCCCGGCCTGACGGTACTTAGCTGTCGGCGTTTTCTTTCATAAATCCGCGAATAAACCGACGGATTTCACGCGCCGCTGATGTGTCCAATTCTTTGCACAGCTCAACAAATGCGTCGCGTTCATCCTTGTCCAGTCGCAAGACCAACTGGCTGTTTTTCTTGGTGGACCCTTTGCCGTCTTTCTTCGCCACTAGCGCTGACCCCGTCTAAACTTGATTCTTTTCGCGATGCATTGTATATACGCAGCATAGAGTTTGTCGTTATCGGGCACCTAACAATAAAAACAGGACTGACGCAATGAATCTTCATGTGGCTCAAGCATTTCTTTTGAAAGATCAGCGCAATTGGCGCAAACCCCATCTGTCTTGGCTTCCTGCCAACCTATATCGCTATTACGGCCTGCCAAGCATCATGATCCGACGTCGCAAATAGGCCCGGCGCAAACTTTCCTTGCAAGACTTTCTGTGATGGGCCAAACACTTCTGCGTGCCTGATGCCAAGGGGGTGGCCCATGCCTAAGACAAAATCCGTAAAGGACTACGTTCGAACCATCGTCGATTTCCCACATGAGGGGATCATGTTCCGAGACGTGACGACGTTGTTTGCAGATCCGCGCGGGTTTCGCATGGCAATCGATCAGATGCTGCACCCCTACGCAGGAGAGCAGATCGACAAGGTTGTAGGCCTTGAGGCGCGGGGCTTTATCCTGGGCGGTGCCATTGCCCACCAGTTGAGCGTTGGTTTTGTTCCCATCCGCAAGAAAGGCAAGTTGCCGGGCACCACCATCAGCCAGGACTATAAGCTTGAATACGGTGAGGCGATTGTCGAGATTCACGACGATGCCATTCAACCTGGTGAAAAGATCCTTGTGGTCGACGATCTGCTGGCCACAGGGGGCACGGCCGCGGCCGGGATCAAGCTGATCGAACGGTTGGGTGGCGAGATTGTGTCTTGCGCCTTTGTCATCGACCTTCCCGAGCTGGGCGGTCGCAAAGTGCTGGAAGAGATGGGCATGGATGTCCACGTTTTGTGTGAATTCGAAGGCCTTTGAGTGGCTCACGATCACGTTTTTGTGATTGGAAAGAACAAACATCCTCGGCTTAGCGCGCGTCGCGCGCGCTTCAATAGCGACCGGCCAACAGTTTTGGTGATCTCTTCGTGACCCTGCCCCGTACCCTTGTCGATGCCACATTGGGCATTTTCAACAAGGGAAGTCCAAAATGTTTCGTAAACTCGCAGTCGCAAGCGCAGCCACCATTCTGCTCAGCACCACAGTCTTTGCTGGTAGCAACAAAAAAGACATCGTCGATACAGCGGTCAACGCTGGCACCTTCGAAACGCTGGTCGCAGCTGTTCAAGCCGCTGAATTGGTGGATACGCTGAAAGGCGAAGGCCCGTTCACCGTATTTGCGCCCACGGATGAGGCCTTTGCGGCTCTGCCCGAAGGCACTGTCGAAAACCTGCTCAAGCCCGAGAACAAGGATCAACTGGTCGCGATCCTGACCTATCACGTGGTCCCGGGCAAAGTGATGTCAGGTGATCTGTCGGACGACATGACAGCCGCAACTGTACAGGGCGGTGACATCACAATCGATCTGGACAGCGGTGTGATGATCAATGACGCCAACGTTGTTCAGGCGGATATCGAGGCGGATAACGGTGTGATCCACGTGATCGACAAAGTCATCCTGCCGGCCACCTGATCTGGCACCTGGTTGCGGTCCCAACCGGGACCGCGACTATTCCGACAGAACGGCGCCGGGGTTCATGATCCCCATAGGATCCAACGCAGCCTTGATCGCACGCATCGCCCGCAGTTTTACGGGATCGCCATAGCGCTGCAGATCACCGGTCTTCAGCCGACCCACACCGTGTTCGGCACTGACCGAGCCGTTGAAGCGGTGCACCAGATCATGCACGGCGCGCTTCACGTCACCACGGATTTCATCAAACTCGGCCTTGCTCCGCCCCTTTGGTGGGAACACATTATAGTGCAGATTACCGTCACCCAGATGTCCGAAACAGTTGATGCGGAAATCTCCCAACGCGGCGATTACCTTGGCCCCCTGCTGGATGAACGCAGGAATCTCTGAGATCGGAACCGAGATGTCGTGGCTCGAAACAGACCCGATCAAGCGGTTGGCCTCGGGGATATGTTCGCGCACCGACCACAGCTGATCCTGCTGCTCTTTGTTCTGCGCAATCACACCATCGCTGACCAACCCTTTGGCCTCGGCATTCTGAAAAAGCTCTGCGATCACATCTGAAGGGGACAATCCTTCTGGCAGCCCCAGTTCAAGTAACACGCTCCAGAGCGGGGCCGTCTGAAACGGCTGGCGCACATCCGGCAAAACCTCGGCCAGAAAGTCCAAACCCTGTTGGTGGATCAGTTCGAACGAGGTCACGCAATCGCCGACCCTGCCACGCACCAATGCCAAAAGATCTATCGCCGCAGCAGGAGACGCGACCTGCAGCATCGCCGTTCCAATGCCTGCGGGTTGCGGGAAAAGCTTCAGCGTCGCAGCGGTGATGATCCCCAGCGTCCCTTCCGCCCCGATCAACAGATTGCGCAGGTCATAGCCGGAATTGTCCTTGCGCAACCGACTCAGCCCATGCCAGATCTCGCCATTGGGCAACACCGCCTCCAGCCCCAGGCACAGATCGCGGGCATTGCCATAGCGCAGCACATTGACCCCACCCGCATTGGTCGCCAGATTGCCACCGATCCGGCACGAGCCTTGCGATGCCAGGGCCAGCGGGAACAACCGCTGCGCGTCTTCTGCCGCGCCCTGTACATCCGACAGAATGGCACCGGCCTCGGCAATCAGCACGTTTTCGTCGACGTAGACTGCCCGGATCGCCGCCATACGTTCCAGCGAAATCACAAGCGGTGCTGGCCCTTCCGGCATCACTTGCCCTCCAACCAGGCCGGTCCCACCGCCATAGGGTAGAACGGGCACGCGCGCCTCTGCTGCCACGCGAACAAGGGTTGATACCTCTTCAACGCTGCGCGGCAATGCCACGGCACCTGCATGGCCGGAAAACCGCCCACGCGGCTCGTCAAGATAGCGGGGTTCAACCGGGCGCAGCACATCGGGCAAAACCTGGCGCACCCGTGCGCAAAACGGCTCATCTACGGGGTTCAACAACATGCTGCCTCTTTGCCCAAGACACGGCTGTGCAGCAAGTCCTATTCCAGATCGATCAGATATTGCGGCTCAAGCACCACGACAGTGGGGCGGTCCGGCAAGCTGCGCAATGACACCACAAGTTCTGACGCACCGGACCGTTCAACAGGAAAATCCTCGCGGATCTCCACCAGGAACCGGTCCAGCGAAAAGCTCGAAAACCAGTGCATCGGAATGATGACCGAGCTTTTCAGCCGCCGCAACACCGTCACCATCTCGGGCAAGGGCATGGTCGTGCCGCCATCGACCGCGGCCATGACCACATCCAGACGCCCAAGCGCTGCAAATTGCTCATCCGACGGCACGTGATGCAGATGCCCAAGATGCCCGATACACAAACCTTCAACCTCGAACACGAAAATCGAATTGCCGCGCTCTTCAACGCCACCATAGCTTGATCTGATATCGGTCGAGACATTGCGCACCAGCATCTCGCCCAGATCCAGGTAATGATCGATGCCCTGCCCAAATTCGCCCCATCCCGGTAGGACATGCGGGATAGCCGGATCGGGATTGGCGGTCCAATGGGTGCTGTGGGCGTGGTTCATTGTCACCACATCCGGGATCAGATTCGCGCCACCGATAAAGCCTGTGAAATCGGTGACTGCGTTCAATCCGCCCTGCGTCTGAATCAGAAAAGACGCATGAGCAACATAGCTGATCCGCACCGAAAATTCCGGCACGGGGTCTGTCCAGGCCGCCTTGTGAATGTATTCAATCCCCGGCGCGGCATCAGCGATGGCAATGCAATGGCTCGGTCGCCGTTCCTGCGCCGAAGCCCCGCCCGATATCACCATCAATGCCACAACCAACCAGCGCATGATCAGAGTGTAGCGCAGAATCCCGGCAAGTCATGTCCCTTGTTCATCTGGCCCAAAATATCCAAGGGGAAGTCGCGGCCCGCCGCGACGGGGTAGAGCCGCCTAGCCCGCATCCGTCCGACCCCGACGGTCGGACCGAAGGCTTGCATAGAGCACATGGGTGCGCCAGCGGCCATTGATCTGCAAATACGACTGCGCAACGCCCTCGTATTTGAAGCCCGAGCTTTCCAACAATCCGCGAGAGGCCTTGTTTTCAGGCAGACACGCCGCCTCGACCCGGCTCAGGTCCAGGCGGGTAAACGCGTGATGCACCACTGCGCCAATGGCTTCGCGCATATATCCCTGGCGGGCATAGGTCTGCCCCGTCCAATACCCCAAAGTGCCCGCCTGCGCTGGCCCCCGCCGGATATTGTCCAGTGTGATCGCTCCCAACAACACATTGTCGCTGCGCCGAAACAGAAATAACGGGATCGCTGTCCCGCTCGCCACAGATCGCTGCGCCCAATAGACCCGGTTGGTAAAGGATTTACGGCTCAGATGATCCTTGGCCCAAACCGGCTCCCACGGCACCAGATAATCCTTTGAGCTGCGGCGAAGCGCGGCCCATTCGTTGAAATCCGAGTGAATGGGCGGGCGCAAGCTCAGGCGCTCGGTTTCGAGTTTCAGCTTGCGTCGGCCCAGAAGCATCACGCCGCGCGCCTCTCCTGCAAGTCCGCCAGTGAAGGAGCGCCCGAGATCGGACCGTAAAGCGCCAGCGCCGCTGGGGCTTGGGCTGCCATGACCTCGGCGAAGCTGCGTACATCATCGGTACTCACCGCGTCTATTTTGGCCACGGTGTCCTCAAGCGACGGGACTCGCCCCCAGATCTGCACCAGTCGCGCCAGCCGTTCGGCCCGGTTCGATGGGCTTTCAAGCCCCATCAACATTCCAGCCTTCATCTGCGCGCGCGCCCGCGCGACCTCTTGGGCGCTCATGTCATCGGCTGCGCGTTTCATCTCATCAATGGTGATCGTCGCCAATTCTGCCACCTGATCGGCGGATGTTCCCGCATAGATCGTGGTGGTTCCGGTATCGGCATAAGCCCCGGTCTGCGCAAAAATCGTATAGCAGAGCCCCCGGCTTTCACGCACTTCCTGAAACAAGCGCGAAGACATACCGCCACCCAAAGCGGTCGAATAGATCTGCGCCGTATAGATCCCGTCATCGCGATATCCCGGGCTCTCAAGCGCTAGCGCAAAATGCGCCTGTTCCAGATCCTTTTCCTGCCGTGCTTCGCCGCCAGTAAAACGAGCGGTTTCAGCGATCAGACCTTTCCGAGGCTTTAGATGGCCAAACATTTCTTCGGCCATCGCCATCAGCGCATCATGATCCACCGCTCCGGCGGCAGACAGGATCATCTGCTCGGGCCCGTAGTGCTCTGCCACAAAGCCTGACAAATCCTCGCGCGAAAACGCGCTGACCCGCTCGGACGGGCCCAAAATGGTGCGTCCTAAGGGTTGATCGTGATAGCTCTGCTCTTGCAGCCAGTCAAAGATCACATCGTCGGGCGTGTCATAGGCCTGACCGATCTCCTGCAGGATCACACCACGCTCAACCTCGATCTCGCGCGGGTCAAAGACCGGGTTCAACACGATATCGCCGATCACATCCATGGCCAGCGCCACATCGTCCTTCAGAACGCGCGCATAATAGGCGGTCACCTCGCGTGAGGTATAGGCGTTGATATAGCCGCCCACATCCTCGATCGCCTCAGCGATTTGCAGAGCCGAGCGCCGCTCGGTTCCCTTGAACGCCATATGCTCAAGGAAGTGGGCGATCCCGTTCTGCTCGATCCTCTCATGCCGTCCCCCGGCGGTCACCCAGATGCCGATGGCTGCCGATTGCAGCCCCGGCATATGTTCACTGACGATCCGAAAGCCGTTCTTCAATTGGTCTTGTCTGACAGTCACTCAGCGATATGCCTTCTGATATGATCCTCAAGGGTGCCCAGATCATTGGCGATGCGGGTCACCCGTTCCGGACGTTCATACAGATCAGACATGCGGGAGGGAAGAGGCGGATGCACGCCGCTCGCCTCCTCAACCGCTGCCGGGAATTTCGCCGGGTGCGCTGTGGCCAGCGTGATCATCGGGACATCCGCCCTGCGCTGTTCTTCGGCAACCTTGATACCCACTGCGGTATGCGGGCAAACCAGTTCCGCGCTGTTGGCCAGCGTGTGCTTGATGGTCGCCAGCGTCTCGTTCTCAGATACCCGGCCCGAGTCAAAGCTTTCGCGCAGCGCCTGCATCGCGCCTTGGCTCACGTTGAAGCCGCCGGTTTTCAGCTCATCCATCAACTGCGCAACAGCGCTGCCATCCTCACCATAGGCATAATACAGCGCCCGTTCGAAATTCGAGCTGACCTGAATATCCATCGACGGGCTGATCGACGGGATCGTGTCACCTTTGAAATAGCCCTCACCCGACAAGCACCGATGCAGAATGTCGTTCTGATTGGTGGCCACAACCAAGCGGTCGATGGGCAGGCCCATGCGTTTGGCCAGATAACCTGCAAAAATGTCACCGAAATTGCCGGTGGGTACGGTAAAGCTGACCTTGCGATGCGGTGCGCCCAGGCTAACCGCCGCCGAGAAATAATACACGATCTGCGCCAGAACGCGGGCAAAGTTGATCGAGTTCACACCCGCCAGTTTCACCTCATCCCGGAAATCAAAATCGTTGAACATGTCTTTCAGCGCAGCCTGGCAATCATCAAAGTCACCGTCCACGGCCAGCGCATGGACATTGCTGTCTGCCGGCGTTGTCATCTGACGACGCTGCACCTCGGACACGCGGCCATGCGGGTAAAGAATGAACACATCCACCGCATCCAGCCCCCGAAAGGCCTCGATCGCCGCTGATCCCGTATCGCCGCTGGTCGCGCCCACAATGGTTACTCGGTCGCCGCGCCGCTTCAGCGCCACCTGAAACAGCTGGCCGATCAGCTGCATGGCGAAATCTTTGAAGGCCAGTGTCGGCCCGTGGAACAGCTCCAACAGGAAATGGTTCTCGTTCAGCTGCTTCAACGGCGCGCGCGCATCATGACCGAAGACTTGATAGGCCCGTGCAATGATTTCCTTAAACTCATCTTCCCCGAACGAGCCGCTGACATAGGGCCACATCACCCGAAATGCGATCTCTTCATAGGGCAGGCCGGCCAAAGCCGCGATCTCGTCCTGGCGCATCACCGGGATTTCAGCTGGCAGGTACAAGCCGCCATCACGGGCCAGACCGGTCAGCATCGCTTCTTCAAATGTCAGTTCGGGCGCCTGCCCACGGGTCGAGATGTATTTCATAGCGCGTTACTCTCAGAATTGGCGCGACTGCGCCACAGGAAGTATCCGGTCATCGCGGCCCAAACCAGGGCCAGCCCAAACCAGGTGATTGCATATTGCAGGTGATCATTGGGGATACCGGCCGTGTCCACGGGCAGAGGGATCACGCCCGGATCGGTCTCAGATCGAGCGATCAGCAGCACTGGCTCGGTCCCCAATGCGGCGGCCAATGCGGGCACGTCGCGGGCGAACCAGATGTTGCCTTCAATATCCGCGTCCGGCGTGTAGCTGTCGATCTCATTCGGCCAGTGCAGATTGCCGGTGACCTCCATCGCTCCAACCAGACGCGCCGCTTCCTTGGCGGTGGTTGGGACAAAGCCACGATCCACCAAAACGGTGCGGTCGCCACTACGGAAAGGCGCGACGATGCGATACCCCGGACCGACCTGCTTGACCGAGACCAGCACATGCACCTCGCCCGGCAGCATCTCACCGGTCAGGGCAACAGGAAGGTACCGGTCCCGTTCAGGCTGTGGTGCTATAGGCAGGCCCACCGGGTTACCGGATATGCGCGCCTCGATCTCGGCCAGAATGCCTTGCTTCCAAGCCAGCCGTTGCACCTGCCAGACGCCCAGCGACAGCAGAATGCCCAGACCGGTCAGTCCGAAGATCAGCAAGAACAGAAGGCGGCGCATTCGAAGACCATGTATCAAAGCCGGAATCGGCGTCTTGTTAAGGGCGCAGTGCAATGATTTGCAACAACGCAATTGTATCGGGCGCAATCTTGCGCCCTGATAGAGAAAAAGCCGCCCCTGCCTGGGGCGGCTTTTGCATTTGAACAGCCCATCCGGCGTTACATCAGCGGGGCCTGACCCCAGATGTATACGGCAAAGAACAGGAACAACCAGACGACGTCGACGAAGTGCCAGTACCAGGCAGCAGCCTCGAAGCCCACATGTTTCTCTGGCGTGAAATCGCCCTTGAGCGCCCGGATCAGGCAGACAGACAGGAAGATCGTCCCGATGATCACATGCGCGCCGTGGAACCCGGTGGCCATGAAGAAGTTCGAATAGAACTGATCGCCGCCGAAGACCCAACCCTCATGGGCCAGCAATTCATAGTACTCAAAGGCTTGCAACGCGGTGAAGGCGATGCCCAACACGATACCAATCGCCAGACCATTGATCAGCGCCTTGCGGTCATTGTCATGCACAAGCGCATGGTGCGCCCAGGTGATCGCACACCCCGACAACAGCAGAACCAGCGTGTTGATCAGCGGCAGGTGGAACGGGTCAACCGCGTGAATATCCGGCTGGATATATTCGGTGCCCGCATAGTCGTACATCGGATACATGCGATGTTTGAAGAACGACCAGAACCAGGCGAAGAAGAACATCACCTCGGACATCACGAACAGGATAAAGCCATAGCGCAACCCGATGCGCACAACCGGCGTGTGATCACCCTGACGGCTTTCGACCACCACTTCGGACCACCAGGCGAACATGGTGTAAAGAACACCAACAAGGCCCATCCAGAAGATCCATGGGGTAATCCCGTGCATCCACAGAACGGCTCCGAACAGCATCACAAATCCGGCTACCGCGCCGACCAATGGCCAGATCGACGGGGCCAGAATGTGATAATCATGGTTTTTTGCGTGTGCCATCAGCGTCCCTCACCTACAGGCGTTAGTTCGTGTTTGTATCAGCCTGCGTCTCAAGGGCGGCATAGCCCTCGGGCAGGTCAATTTCGTAGAATGTATACGACAGTGTGATCGTATGCACATATTTGGCTTCCAGATCTTCAACCAGTTCCGGGTCAACGAAGAAGCTGACCGGCATCTCGACCCGCTCGCCGGGTTGCAAGACCTGCTCTTCAAAGCAGAAGCAGGCGATCTTTTGGAAATAACCACCGGCAGAATACGGCGCTACGTTGTACGACGCCTGCCCCGCAATCGGTCTGTCGGTCGGATTGTAGGCCTCGTAAAACGCCAATCCGGTTTCGCCGATGCGGACCTCCATCTCGCGTTCCACGGGTTTGAACTCCCAAGCCATGTCTTTGGCTTTCGAAGCGTCAAAGCGCACAGTGATGGTGCGGTCAAGGATGTCCTCGGGCGCCGCCTCGGCCACGCCTGTCGTGCCACCAAAGCCGGTCACCCGGCAGAACCAGTCGTAGAACGGGACCGCTGCCCATGCCAGGCTGCCCATCAACAGGACCAGCCCCACTGTTTGAGCAACCGTTTTCTGAGGACCAGACAGAGCCATCAGTTTTGAACCTCTTGCGTTGCCATTCCAAAATCGGTGCCCGAGACCTTTACGACCGTCAGGCCGAAGATAATCACGATAAACGCCGCCAGCGTCAGGCCAACGCCCAGATTGCGACTAAACCGGCGTTGATGCAGCTCATGCGATTTGCGCAGGCTCATAACCAGCCTCCCAGACCGTAAGGCTTCAGCAGCGCCTCGACCAGAATCGCGCCAAAATGCAGGAAGAGATATAGCAGCGACAGCTTGAAGAAACTGCGTTCGACCTTGAAGTTATCAGCTTCGGAATCCGCTTCGGTCCGGCGCGAAATCTGCCAGGCGCCCCGCAAGAACAGTGCGTTCAAGATCAAAGCGACAGCCAGATAAATCGGTCCGCCGATGCCCGAGAACCCCGTACCAATCGCCAAAACCGCCAGCAGAACCGTATAGATCAGGATATGCGTACGGGTCGCCCGGCGACCATGGGTCACCGTCAGCATCGGGACGCCCGCATCGTCATAGTCCGAGCGCATGAACAGTGCCAAGGCCCAGAAATGCGGCGGTGTCCACATGAAGGTCAGGGCGAACATGAGCCAAGGCTCAAGCGTCATGGATCCGGTGGCCGCGACCCATCCGATCACCGGCGGGAAGGCCCCTGCCGCGCCACCGATCACGATGTTCTGTGGCGTCGTACGCTTGAGCCACATGGTATAGATCACGACGTAGAAAAAGATGGTGAAGGCCAGGAACGCGCCTGCAAACCAGTTGGTCGCCAGTCCCAGCATGATCACAGACAGACCGGACAGAGCCAACCCGAGTGCCAGCGCTTCGCCCTCGTCCACCTTGCCCGAAGGGATTGGACGCCCCTTTGTGCGCTTCATGACCCGGTCGATATCCGCGTCCCACCACATGTTCAGCGCGCCCGAGGCGCCGCCGCCGATGGCGATGAACAGGATCGCGCAAAAGCCCACAATCGGATGCACGGGCACCGGCGCCGCCAACAGGCCGACCAGCGCGGTAAACACCACAAGCGACATCACGCGCGGCTTGAGCAGCGCGAAATAGTCGCCAAAGCCGGCCTCATCCGCCTGGGCGGGTGCTGTGCTGGCATTGATGCTTGCGTCGGTCATTTCCGGTCCTTCTGAGGCGAAAGCTGCGCGATCCCCCGCGCAGCCCGTTAGCTGTGTCAGGTGGCCTGCGCCACTCTGTTCGATTTAGTTCGCCGCAACCTGATAGCTCTGCGGCAGGCCCGCATATTCATCAATCGCGCCCTGCAGCCATTCTTCATAGGCTTCTTCGCTCACCACTTTGACTGTGATTGGCATGTAGGCATGATCCTTGCCGCACAGTTCCGAGCACTGGCCGAAATAGATGCCTTCACGGTCCGCTTCGAACCACAGCTCGGCCAGGCGACCCGGAACACCATCCTGTTTCACCCCAAAGGATGGGATGGTCCAGGAATGAATCACGTCCGATGCGGTGACCTGCATGACGATGACCTTACCCACAGGGACAACAACCGCGGTGTCGGTGGCCAGCAGCCACTCATCGTCGCTGTACCCCGCATCTGCAAGTTTGGCGCGCATCGCGTCGTCCAGCACAAACGGCGTCACATCTGCATCAGCCGGGCGCGCGCCTTCGTCCAGGGTTGCCGGGTGACCCAGCAGATAGCTGTCGAAGGCAAAGTCGTGATCGACATACTCATAGGTCCAGTACCACTGGTTGCCGACCACCTTGATAACAACATCGCCTTCCGGAATTTCCTGCTGTTTGAACAGCACCGGCAGCGAAAACGCCCCGATGAAGACCAGAATCAGAACCGGGCCCAGGGTCCAGGCGATCTCGACCGGAGTGTAGTGCGAGAATCGCGCAGGCGTCGGATTTGCGCGCTGGTTGTAGCGCACGATGCAATAGACCAGCAGGGCTGCAACAAAGACGCAGATCAAGGTGATGATCACCAAAAGCATGTTGTCCAGCCGGTGAATTCCGGTGGCCAGATCCGTGGCTGCAGGCTGGAAACCCATACCGCCATCCACCGGTTTGCCAATAATCTCAAGCTCCTGAGCCATGGCGGGAAGGCTGGAGAGGGCTGCCATAAGCCCCGAAAGCATCAAAGCATTCTTCATGTTCTGTCCTGATCGTTTGATCTTTGCGTCTCTGGCGAAAAGATGTGAATCGGTCACACCTCACCCGTTGTCTTTGGCCGCGTTAAAAACCATATTCCTGCGGGTAGATAAAGCAAAATGCTTGCGTCAAACAGACGCTATTTTTGATCTGGATCAAACCGGAAAGGTCCCGCCCCATGTCCAACGACCCGTTTCGCCCATTTGAAAGCGCCCTGCCACTGGACGAAGCCCTGTCTGTTTTGCAGGCAGCAACGGACGGCGCAGAAGACGGAGATCTGTTTGTCGAACGGCGGAAATCCGAATCTCTGGTCTTTGACGATGGGCGATTGCGCAACGCGTCTTATGACGCGTCCGAGGGATTCGGTCTGCGTGCGGTCCAGGGTGAAGTTGCCGGGTATGCGCATTCCACCGACGTTTCGATGGCGGCACTGAAGCGGGCGGCTGAAACCGCACGACTGGCGGTGGGCGATGGCGGCGGCAGCCTGGCCGAAGCGCCGCGCCCGACCAACACGCGGCTTTACACCGATCAGGATCCGATCGAGTCCGCTGATTTCCCGGTCAAGATCGAAACCTTGCGCGCTATTGACGCCTTTGCACGTGACCTCGACTCACGTGTCGTGCAGGTCAGCGCAACGATCATGGCTTCCGTGCAAGAGGTCCAGATCCTGCGCCCCGATGGCGTGTTGGTGCAAGACACGCGTCCGATGACCCGGCTGAATGTCTCGGTCATTGTCGAACAGGATGGTCGCCGCGAAAGCGGATCGGCGGGTGGCGGTGGGCGTGTTGGTCTGGACGGGCTGATTGATCCGGCCGATTGGCAGGACAAGGCCCGCGAAGCGCTGCGTATTGCACTGGTCAACCTCGACGCTGTCCCCGCCCCTGCTGGTGTGATGGAGGTCGCGTTGGGCCCCGGCTGGCCTGGAATATTGCTGCATGAGGCCATTGGTCATGGGCTGGAAGGCGACTTCAACCGCAAGGGCAGCTCGGCCTTTGCAGGGCTGATGGGGCAGCAGATCGCCTCGAAAGGTGTAACTGTTGTAGATGACGGAACCATCGCGGACCGTCGCGGCTCGATCACCGTGGATGATGAAGGCACGCCCAGCGCGCGCACTGTACTTATCGAAGACGGTATCCTGACCGGATATATGCAAGATCGCCAGAACGCACGCTTGATGGGTGTTGCCCCCACCGGTAACGGACGCCGCCAAAGCTATGCCCACAAGCCCATGCCACGTATGACCAACACGATCATGCTGGGTGGAGACGCAGACCCCGCATCGCTGGTGGCCGATATCAAGGACGGCATATGGGCTGTGGGCTTTGGCGGCGGTCAGGTCGATATCACCAATGGCAAGTTCGTGTTTTCCTGCACCGAGGCGTATCGCGTCGAAAATGGCAAGATCGGCGCACCGGTCAAAGGCGCAACGCTGATCGGAGACGGCCCCTCGGCCCTCAAACGCATCCGGGGCCTGGGCAACGACATGGCTTTGGACCCCGGTATGGGAACCTGCGGCAAAGACGGCCAATGGGTGCCTGTGGGTGTGGGGCAGCCAACCGTTTTGATGGACGGGCTGACTGTCGGCGGATCGGCGACCTAATCGCGCAGCGGCACAGGGTTATCCTTGTGCCGCTATGTGCCTTTGCCTGCGGCCCGAAAAGATTCTTTGGAAGAAACTCTTTTCTTTTCAATGCATTGCGCCGACTCACCTCCTCTCACATTAGAATTTTCGGTTAAAACTTTCCAAGATTCACAAGCTGTTAACCCCGAATCCCGTAAACCGGTTTTGCAATCAGGCGGAGCAACGGATGACCGAGGAGCAGCTTTCTTCCAATCACCCCCCACTCGCACCCACCACGGAAGAGGATCGGTTTTCGTGGCTCCGTCTGTTGCGCTCGCGCAAGGTTGGTCCGGCGACATTTCGCAGGCTACTGCGCGAACATGGCTCGGCGCAGAACGCGCTGGCCGCGCTGCCCGAAATGGCACGCGCAGCCGGAATCGAAGGGTATGAAATTTGCCCTCCCGGCGTGATTGAGGCGGAACTCAAGGCCGCAAAAGCCGCCAAAGCGCGGCTTTTGTGCCTTGGCGCTTCCGATTTCCCAGACGCGTTGAATGATCTCAGCGACGCGCCTCCGATGCTTTGGGCGCTCGGCGATACATCTCTGTTGCGAAATACTGCGGTCGCCATGGTCGGTGCGCGGAACTGTTCGTCTCTGGGTGCACGCATGGCCAGGGGATTGGCGACAGATCTTGGCGGCAAAGGTCATGTGATCGTGTCAGGTCTGGCGCGCGGTATTGATACCGCGGCGCATCTGGCGGCGCTTGAGACCGGTACAATTGCCGTCATGGCAGGCGGCGTTGATGTGATCTATCCCGCTGAAAACACCGATCTGGCCCACAAGATCGCGCAACAGGGACTACGCCTGTCGGAACAGCCCATGGGCGTGACACCGCAGGCCCGGCATTTCCCGCGCCGCAACCGGATCATCTCGGGTCTGGCGCGCGCGGTGGTGGTGGTTGAGGCCGCCGCCAAATCCGGCAGCCTGATCACCGCACGGGATGCTTTGGATCAGGGGCGCGAGGTGCTGGCGGTTCCCGGCCATCCCTTTGATGCGCGGGCGGCAGGATGCAACATGCTGATTCGCGACGGCGCAACCCTCGTGCGCTCGGCGGATGATGTTATTGAAGCCCTGCCAGCGCAGGCTGAACTCTTTGCTGAGCCTCAGCCTGCGATACCGACGCCGGCCCCCAAACCCGCGCACGCCATACACACGCAGATACTTGATCGTCTTGGCCCCTCACCCATCGCCGAAGACCAATTGCTCCGTGATATCGCAGCGACGGCCGGGGAACTGGGTCCGGCATTGGTCGATCTTGAACTAGAGGGCCGAATCCAACGTCAGCCCGGAGGCCTCCTGTCTTTGGCCGGTTGATCAACCCGGTGTGATATTCCCGGCCTGGCGCCCCGACACGGCGATGATAGCATCAATAGTGCGCTGAAATCACGCCGCTTTTCACACAGTAAAAGGAACGCATTGACAATTCTGTCTTGCCCCACACATTTTGCACCACCATAGAAGGCGCCCATTTCGTCGAGCGAGGATTCCCCTTAAATGCCCGTAGTTGTTGTAGAATCTCCGGCCAAAGCAAAAACAATCAATAAATATCTCGGCCCTGACTACACGGTTCTGGCCTCGTATGGCCATGTGCGGGACCTGCCCCCAAAGGACGGATCGGTCGATCCCGTCCACGAATTTTCGATGAAGTGGGAGGTTGGCAATGACAGTCGCAAACATGTAAAAGCCATCGCGGATGCGCTGAAAGAAGACAACGCCCTGATCCTCGCCACCGACCCTGATCGTGAGGGTGAGGCGATCAGCTGGCACCTGCAAGAAGCGCTGACCAAGCGCCGCTCGATAAAGAAAGACACACCGGTCAGCCGCGTGACCTTTAACGCGATCACCAAGGAAGCCGTGACCGAGGCGATGCGCAACCCGCGCGAGGTGGATATGCCTCTGGTCGAGGCCTATCTGGCCCGGCGCGCACTAGATTATCTGGTGGGGTTCAACCTGTCCCCGGTTCTGTGGCGCAAATTGCCCGGTGCGAAATCCGCCGGTCGTGTGCAATCGGTCTGTCTGCGTCTGATCGTCGAACGCGAGATGGAAATCGAGGCGTTCAAACCGGTTGAATACTGGTCAGTCAAGGCGCTGTTCGAAACCCCGCGCGGCCAGACTTATGAGGCGCGTTTGGTCACCATGGCCGGGAAAAAGCTGGACAAACATGATCTGGCCAACGCGACCCAGGCGGAATTGGCGGTTCAGGCCATCACCAGCCGCGCGCTCAGCGTGACCTCGGTCGAGGCCAAGCCCGCCGCGCGCAATCCCAGCGCGCCCTTCATGACCTCGACCCTGCAACAGGAAGCCAGCCGCAAGTTCGGCATGGGCGCACGCCACGCGATGCAGGTGGCACAACGGCTCTATGAGGCAGGATATATCACCTATATGCGGACCGATGGCATCGACATGGCGCCCGAGGCCGTGGCTGCCGCGCGTGATGCAATCGCCGACCGCTATGGCAGCGAGTATGTGCCCGACAGCCCGCGTATCTATAAGAACAAGGCCAAGAACGCGCAGGAAGCGCATGAATGTATCCGCCCAACCGATATGACTCGCGATGCCAAGGCCCTGAAAGTGACGGATGAGGATCAGCGCAAGCTTTATGACCTGATCTGGAAACGCACCATCGCCTGTCAGATGGCCGCCGCCCGGCTGGAACGCACCACGGTCGAGATTGGCAGCGAAGACGGTCAGGTGGGTCTGCGCGCGACGGGTCAGGTTGTTCTGTTTGACGGGTTCATGCGCGTCTATGAAGAAGGCCGCGACGATGTGGTCGATGATGATGACAAGCGCCTGCCGCAGATCATGCAAGGCGACCCGGCGAAATTCGCCAAGACCTCACTGAAAGACCAATTCACCAAGGCAGAAGACAAGGCCGCGATCCTGTCCGACAATGAGGCCGTTCTGGCCCTGCAACACCATACCCAACCCCCGCCGCGCTATACCGAGGCCACTCTGGTCAAACGGATGGAGGAGTTGGGCATCGGGCGACCGTCGACCTATGCCTCGATCGTGACAACGATTCAGGACCGCGAATATGTGCGCAAAGACAAGAACCGGCTGATCCCCGAGGAAAAGGGCCGGATCGTCACGATCTTTTTGCTGAACTTCTTCCGCCAATATGTGGGCTATGAATTCACCGCCAACCTGGAAGAAGAGCTGGATGATGTCAGCGCCGGTGATCGAGACTATAAAGACCTTCTGGGTAAATTCTGGCGCGATTTCTCAGCTGCGATTGGTGAAACCTCGGAACTGCGAATCTCGGAAGTTCTGGACAAACTGGACGAGGCGCTGGCCCCGCAGTTGTATCCGCCGCGCGAGGACGGATCTGATCCGCGCGTCTGTCCCAAATGCGGTGTGGGTCAGCTGCATCTGAAAACCTCGCGCACCGGCGGGTTTGTCGGCTGTGGCAATTACCCTGAATGCACCTATACCCGCCCAATTGCTGGCGAAGGGGCCGAAGGCGATGAGCGGCTGCTGGGCGAAGATGCAGGTGATGAGATCTGGCTGAAATCCGGTCGGTTTGGGCCTTATGTTCAACGTGGAGAGCCAACGCCCGAGAACAAGAAACCCCCGCGCGCCTCGCTGCCGCGCGGCTGGAGCAAGGACGACATGGATCTGGACAAGGCGCTGACGCTTCTGTCCCTACCCCGCCAGATTGGTGAACACCCCGAAGGCGGCATGATCAGTTCGAATTTCGGACGGTTCGGCCCCTATCTGATGCACCAACTGCCCGACGAGGCGAAACCGGTCTATGCCAACCTCAAAGATCCGAACGACGTGTTCGAGATCGGGATGAACCGCGCCGTCGAACTTCTGGCCGAGAAACGCGCCAATCCGGGTCGCGGTCGCCGGGCCGCTGCGAAACCGTTGAAAGAACTGGGCGAGCATCCCGATGGCGGTGCCATGCAGGTGCTGGACGGGCGTTATGGGCCCTACGTCAAATGGGAGAAGGTCAACGCCACGATCCCCAAGGACATCAAGCCCGAGGACGTGACGCAGGAAATGGCCATCGAACTGGTCAATGAACGCGCGGCCAAGAAAGGTACCAAGAAAAAGGCAGCGCCAAAAAAGAAGGCCGCTGCGAAGAAGACCACTAAGAAAGCTGCGGAATAGGTAGAAATACCACCCTACCCCCGGTTTCGTTGACTTCCCCGTGACGTGGCGGCACAACTCGGCGCAACACCACGTCACTGGGGGAGTTTTACATGAAGAAAATCTACGACACTGCCACTGAGGCGCTCGATGGCGTGATCTCGGATGGTATGCTGATCGCTGCGGGCGGGTTTGGCCTGTGCGGTATCCCGGAATTGCTGCTGGAAGCAATCAAGCAATCGGGTGCGAAGAATTTGACCTTTGCCTCAAACAACGCAGGTGTGGATGATTTCGGCATCGGCATCTTGCTGCAGACCAAGCAGGTCAAGAAGATGATCAGCTCTTACGTGGGCGAAAACGCGGAATTCATGCGTCAGTACCTTAGTGGAGAGCTTGAGCTGGAGTTCAACCCACAAGGCACTTTGGCCGAGCGGATGCGCGCCGGTGGTGCTGGGATCCCCGGCTTTTACACCAAGACGGGTGTGGGCACTGTTATTGCCGAAGGCAAAGAGCACAAAGAGTTCAACGGCGAGACTTACATTATGGAAGAAGGCATCTTTGCCGATCTCGCCATTGTAAAAGCCTGGAAAGCCGATGACACCGGCAACCTGATCTTCCGCAAGACCGCGCGCAACTTCAACGTGCCCGCAGCGACCTGTGGCAAGATTTGTATCGCTGAAGTCGAAGAGATTGTTCCGCGCGGATCGCTGGATCCCGACGCGATCCACCTGCCTGGCATCTATGTGCACCGCATCATTCAAGGCAGCCACGAAAAGCGCATCGAACAGCGCACCACTCGTAAGAAAGAGGATGCATAATGCCCTGGGATCGTAATCAGATGGCCGCCCGCGCGGCGCAAGAGCTTGAAGACGGCATGTATGTGAACCTGGGCATCGGGATTCCGACGCTCGTCGCCAACTATGTGGGCGACAAGGACATTACGCTGCAATCCGAGAACGGCATGCTGGGCATGGGTCCCTTCCCATTTGAAGGTGAGGAAGATCCAGACCTGATCAATGCGGGCAAGCAGACGATCACCGAATTGTCACGCACCTCGTATTTCGACAGCGCAACTTCGTTTGGCATGATCCGGGGGGGCAAAATCGCTGCCGCCGTTTTGGGCGCCATGGAAGTTGATGAAGAGGGCGATTTGGCGAACTGGATGATTCCCGGCGTTCTTGTCAAAGGCATGGGCGGGGCGATGGACCTGGTTGCCGGTGTTGGTCGCGTGATTGTGGTGATGGATCACACCAACAAGCACGGCAAATCCAAACTGCTGAAGAAATGCACTCTGCCGCTGACCGGCAAGAAAGTTGTGAACCGTATCATCACCAATCTGGGTGTACTGGATGTCGTCGAAGGTGGTTTGAAGATCGTCGAACTCGCCGAAGGGGTGACCGAGGATCAAATTCGCGAGGCAACCGAAGCAAATCTGGTCAACTGATCCGCTTTGCCTCCACCAATAGAGAAGGCCCGCCTTTTTGTGCGGGCCTTTTTTCAGTTCAGTCCCTGAAAGACGCAACCATCCGAGATGTATTGAGGCGGCGTGGTGCAAAGAGCCCGAGCCACCTGAAAGGCCGCAAGAACCTTGGGCACATAATCTCGGGTTTCAGCATAGGGTGGAACCCCGCTGTGTTTGCGCACTGCCCCTTCGCCCGCATTGTAACCCGCTAGAACAAGAATCGGGTCGTTGCCGAATTCTTCCATCAACCAGTTCAGGTATTTCACACCGCCCGCAATGTTCTGATCGGGCTTCAGGCTGTCACTGACCCCAAATCGTGAGGCGGTTGCGGGCATCAATTGCATCAATCCCTGCGCCCCGGCGGAGCTGACAGCGTCTGCCCGTCCCGCAGATTCGACCGAAATAACCGCAAGCACCAAAGCCGGAGACACGTTTGTTCCCACTGTCGAACGCAGAATATCAACGCCGCGCTGCTGCGCGATGTCTTGCAAGCTTTGCAGCCTTGGTGACGAGACGTTGACATGAGACAGCGCCTGAATCGCTGAGCTCAAACGCTCGGCACTGGCGCGGTCGATCTCTGGCGACACACGATTCCAGAACGCTTTATAAGACCCGACCGGCTTGCTGGCTTTGCCCGGCAAAACGAAGTCAGGTGGCGGCGCTTTTGCCCGCGCGATGATTTCGGGCACGATGAGTTCAGCGCCGGTACTTGGCGCAGACGGTTTCGCCGCGTGTTCTTCTGGCGTTATCTGTATCGTTACACGAGGGCTTGTCCCCGGTGCCGGTGCCTTGATGCGCTTATAGACGCCACGTGGTTCTTGTTCGGTCGCCGATACCGAAATTGCCCCTGCAATGGGCAACAACGCTGCTGAAGCGCAAATCAGCGCTTTGCGAAATAACATTTGCCTGCCTCGAATGTTCTTTTTGCTCATTTAGAACCCTGAAACACCACTCGACGCCAGTAAAACATCCCAGAATGGGGCAGTTTCGCCTCATTTGCCGCTATTTTGCATCGCTTCTCAGGAGTCTTTAAGAAAATATGAAAATATTTCCCTATATTTTTCAGCCACTTAATCATCTCAAAGGAAAAAAATCGCGTCTTTTTCCAAAAAAATTGCGTTTGGCCCAATTCCTGCCACGCGCAACAGGCAAACATTGGGTCATACCGAGACGATCGGGAGCGGACTGAGAGAGAAAGCTCTGAAAGACGCCTAGGTTATTACTTTTTGATCCTTTAGGAGGGACGTAACATGATCAAGTTCATCAAGAACTTCCGCAAAGACGAAGACGGTGCTGTGACCGTTGACTGGGTCGTACTGACCGCTGCTGTTGTTGCTCTGGCAGCAATCGCTTACAACCAGATCAGCGCTGGTGCCAGCGACCTGGCCGGTGACGTAAGCACCGCTCTGACAGATACCACAGTAACTGCGCCGAACTTCACACCTTCGCCGTAATATCAGCAACAGCTGAAACATGAATTTGGGGGTCGCGCCTTTGCCAAGGCGGGACCCCTACTTATTAGCCCAGGATGGTAGCGAAACGATGTTGGTAAAATTTATTGATTTCTTCCAATCCGAAGACGGCGCTGTCACTGTCGATTGGGTGGTCTTAACCGCCGGGATCGTCGGACTTGCAGGCCTAACCTATACTCAGTTGAACGGGTCTCTACAGGAGCTTGATGAAAAAACCGGTAGTGCGCTGGAGAATGTACAGGTCGTGCAACTCAAATTCGACTAGAGCCTAGAGGCTCAGCACACCTTTTTATGACCTAAAAACACTGCGCATTGTCCCCTTTTTCGACACAATTCCAGATTACGGTTGTCTATGAGCCAAAGCGGCAATGATCGCCGTTTGAAGTGAAACAACATTAGGTAACGAGGAACAAATGCGAGCTGTTTTTGGACTTGTTCTGATCATCGGGGTCGCGTTGGCCGGTGGTGCTGTATATCTAGCACGCGACTATATTACAAAAACCCGCGCGCAGCAGGCTTACGAGCTGCGGCAACGCGAAGAAGCACTTGCGAATGCACAGGCCGGGCTTGTCCCAACTGTCGAGGTAATCGTTTCGAATCGGTCACTCCGCTACGGTGAAAAACTGGTCGCAGAAGATGTCCGCACCGTGCGCTGGCCCGAAGACGCGATTCCCGAGGGTGCATTCGTGGACATGAGCGTCCTGTTCCCGGACGACGCTAACAAGGATCGCTTTGTTCTGCGAGCGATGGAAAAAGACGAAGCGCTGCTTGCCGTAAAGGTCACGCGACCTGGCGAAGCTGCCGGGCTAACATCCCAACTTGAAAAAGGTATGCGCGCCTTTGCCATCAGCGTCGATGTCGCATCAGGTGTTTCGGGCTTTCTGCGTCCTGGTGACCGTGTAGATGTCTACTGGACAGGGTCGGTCCAAGGGCTTGGACAAGGCGTCGCCGGTGAAATCACCCGTTTGATTCAAACAAATATCGAATTGATTGCGGTGGACCAGACAGCTGGATCGGATCTGACGGGCGCGACAATCGCACGAACCGTAACCGTGGCAGCGACATCTGAACAGATTGCTGCTCTGGCGCAGGCGCAAAACACAGGACGTATGTCGCTGGCGCTTGTTGGGTTCCAAGACGAAGAGGTCGCGAGCGCGGTAGAAGTCGATCAGCGCAAACTGTTGGATATCAAAGAAGCCGCACCGGCGCCCGCTCCAGTGCCCGAGCGTGTCTGCACGATCAAAACCCGCCGCGGCGGAGAGATCGTCGAGACTCCGATCCCCTGCACAAATTGACGTCAATTCAACCCGTTAACGTTATTGGGCCGCGCTTCTTGCGCGGCTCTCTCTTTTAGGTTGTTGCGGATTGTCCACATAAGGAAAACTCCGGAAACCATTGATTATTGCAATAAATCCAGATTCATCGCAGGCTCCGCTCACATAGGGCATTAGACCCATATAACAGAGTGGTGATCGGAGAGGCAGGTCACATGACAATACGTTCCTGGATCAGCGCAACCCTGCTGGGGTTGTCGCTAGTTGTGGGCCCAATCGGCGATGCCGCTTGGGCTGAAACCCTTCGCGTGGTCAAGAAAGGGACAGCGGAAACGCTGGAAGTTCCCGTCAACCGCGCGATTGTAGTAGAAAGCGAGCAGCCGTTTGCAGAGCTTAGCATTGCAAACGCCGGTATCGCTGACATTTCTTCGCTATCAGATCGGACGATCTATGTGCTGGGTAAGACACCTGGCCTTACGACGCTGACATTGTTCGATGGCGCAGGCAACCTTCTGGCCAATGTTCGGGTGCGTGTTGCACCGGATGTGACAGAGTTTAAAGAGCGGCTTCGCCAAATTCTGCCAAACGAGCAGATCGAAGTGCGCACAGCCAATGACGGTATCGTGCTATCCGGTACGGTTTCCAGCAGCGCACGTCTGGCACGTGCACTGGAATTGGCCGAACGGTATGCGCCCGAGCGTGTATCCAACCTGATGAGCGTCGCTGGTGTTCAGCAGGTGATGCTGAAAGTCCGCTTTGCCGAGATGAACCGGTCGGTCGCCAAAAGCCTGACCGCATCGCTTGGCTTTGGCGGAACTGACGCATCAGGCGGCTTTAATACCCTGAACAACCAAGGTGCATTGAGCAACGCTTTGAACAACAACATTCCGTTTGTTCAAACGAATACCGGCGCTATCCTCTTCGGGTTTGGCGCGGGCTCTACTCAAGTCCGGTTGTTGCTCGAAGCGCTTGAAAACAAAGGGCTGGCGCGCAGCTTGGCGGAACCGAACCTGTCTGCCCTTTCTGGGCAAGAGGCCGAGTTCCTGGCCGGTGGTGAGGTTCCGATCCCGGTTCCGCAAGATGATGGTGTGGTCGCAATTGAATACCGGCAGTTTGGTGTTCAGCTTCTGTTCGTTCCACGCGTTGTCGACGGAGACCTGATCAACTTGGAACTGGGCGCAACCGTGTCCAGCATCGACCCGAACTCGACCTTCACCATCAATGGTGACAACGTTCCAAGCTTTATTGTGCGGCAAACGCGGACAACCGTTGAACTGCGCGATGGTGAAAGCTTTGCGATTGCTGGGTTGATCCAAGATGACTTCGCAGATCTGAGCGCACAAGTTCCATGGCTCGGTGACGTTCCTGTGTTGGGTGCACTGTTCCGCAGTTCGCAATACCAGCGTGAACAGAGTGAATTGATCATCATCGTAACAGCGCATCTGGTCACGCCGACACGCGGTGAGGCGCTTGCCCTGCCGACAGATCGGGTGAAACCGCCCAGCGAGTTTGACCTGTTCGTCAACGGGCGCGTCGCCAGAACCGAACGTCTTGGCAATGGTGCCGCGTCAGAGATCGCCAATCAAGATTTCGGCAGCTCATACGGCTACGTGCTGGATTAATTGGAGGGTAAGACCAATGAATAAGTGGATTATTACACTCGGTCTTTCAGTCGCGATCGCTGGCTGCACACGTGAAGCAGGATTTGAGATTGATCAGGGCACTTTTGGCAACGCCACCTTGAACAATATCCAAGTTCAAAGCGGAGAACTGTCCTACGCACAGATCCTTGGGCAACGCTTCGCTGCTGAGGTACCGACGCAAATCAACTTTGCTTTCAATAGCTCGCAGTTGGACGCGTCTGCACAGCAAATCCTGTTGCGCCAGGCCGATTGGATCAAACAGTTCCCCGAAGCACGCTTCCGCGTTTACGGGCACACGGATGCAGTTGGATCAAGCGGATACAACCAGGCTTTGGGGCAACGTCGCGCCAATGCCGCAGTTGCTTTCCTGACCCAACAGGGTATCTCGCGCTCGCGTCTGGAGGCAGCTGTTTCGTTTGGCAAATCGCGCCCACTGGTCGATACGCCCAATCGGGACCGTCGAAACCGCCGAACCGTAACCGAAGTCTCGGGTTTCGTCGACAGCCGCAACCAGCTGCTCGATGGCAAGTATGCTGAAGTCATTTATCGCGAATACGTCGAAAGCGCGAAAACAAAGAGTGACATTCAGAAACAAGAAGACGTCAATAGCGGCGAATAACACAATAAAATGAAATTGGGCGGCATCGTCGCCCAATTTCAAACAATTGGTTCTTTTGCGCCTAAATCTCGCCCAACTTCCACGCGACATTGCGAACAATAGGGTGACCTGCGGTTTAGATTGACCGCACCAGGGCGACAGCGAACCAGAACCTTCCCTACAGTTCAGCCGGTTTGCTCAGCCCTCTCGACGAGGATTGATTTAAGATGAGCGCAACGCCGCAAGATGATGACACCGCCATCCTGGCCTGCACAATCAGCCGGGATGTTCAGAATTTCGACCTTCTGATCGAAGACATGGAAGCCGCTCTGGGCGAACGCTGGGGCGATCTCGGTTTCGCCGAAGCCCTTGCTTTTTTCAGCCAACCCGAAGCCGAAGCGTTGGAGTTCGTAGCGCTGGCCATAGATGGTGATGACGAAGACAACCTCTCTTTGATGGGCGAGATCATCACTCAAGCAAAAGAAAAGAAGATCAAGGTTGTTCTGATCGCGGAAGACGTTACTCCAGCCTCATTGCACCAGCTTTTGCGCAAAGGCGCGGACGAATTTGTCCCCTACCCGCTTCCAGAAAACGAATTGCAAGAGGCAATCGATCGGATGAACCAGCCCGATCCGGTTGTCGTTCAGCAATCGGCGGTCGCGTTGGCCGAAAACTCGGCCAAAGAAGGCGCTTTGTTCGTTGTCCATGGGCTTGCTGGTGGCGTCGGGGCGACGACACTGGCCGTGAACCTTGCCTGGGAACTGGCTAATGTGTCGCCCAAAGACGGCCCAAGTGTTTGCCTGATCGATCTGGATTTGCAATACGGCACCGTTTCAACCTATCTCGACCTGCCACGCCATGAAGCTGTTTTCGAGATGCTCTCCGATACAGCATCGATGGATGAAGAATCCTTTGCCCAAGCGTTGCAGACATTTGACGACAAACTGGAAGTCTTGACTGCGCCGTCGGACATGGTTCCGCTGGACATCATTACGCCCGATGACATTCAAAAAGTTATCGATACAGCGCGCAGGCATTTCGACTATGTCATCGTGGATATGCCAAAAACGCTGGTTCACTGGTCCGAGACGGTGTTGCAGGCTGCACATGTTTACTTTGCTGTGATCGAACTGGACATGCGATCAGCCCAAAACGCGCTGCGCCTGAAACGCGCGCTGCAATCCGAAGAGCTTCCATTCAACAAATTACGCTTTGCGTTGAACCGGGCACCCAAGTTCACGGATCTCAACGGGAAAAGCCGGGTCAAACGTATGGGCGAAAGCCTTGGAATTTCCATCGATTTGCACCTGCCCGATGGCGGCAAGCCGGTCATGAACAGCGGTGACCATGGTCTGCCCTTGGAAAGCTCAGCGGCCAAAAACCCGTTGCGCAAAGAAATCGCCAAAATGGCTCAATCGCTTCATAGCCTTGGCAACAACGACGCTGAAGCCGCTTAACACGAGGGAGAGTCGCCGTGTTTTCAAGATACAAGAAGCCTTCCGACGCCCAACCGGTTCAGCAACCGCCTCAGGCGTCGGCTGCTGAGACAGCTGCGCCTCAAGCCACTGCAAACGCCGTCGTGCGCAAACCCGTTCAAAAGGTCAAAGGCGAAGTTGTCGGATCGGACAAAGAGCGCAAGCGGAAAGAGCGTTTGGGTGAAATCAAGCTAGAGCTGCACCGGGAACTGCTGGAAAACCTGAACCTGGCAGCCCTGGAAAACGCTGCAGAATCCGATCTGCGTGCTGAAATCAGTGCAATTGCCAGCGAAGTTCTGGAATCACGCAACATTATCCTGAACCGCGAAGACCGCACCCAGCTGAACAAAGAACTGTATGACGAAGTCACCGGTCTTGGTCCACTTGAGACCTTGCTTCAGGACGAGACTGTCAACGATATTCTGGTGAACGGTCCACAGCAGATCTTTGTGGAACGTGCCGGTAAGCTTGAAATCAGTGACATCACTTTCAAAGACGAAAAACACCTGATGCGGATCATCGACAAGATCGTATCCGCCGTGGGTCGTCGTGTTGATGAGTCGAACCCTTATGTGGACGCCCGTCTTGCCGATGGCTCGCGTTTCAACGCCATGGTCCCGCCGATTGCGGTTGATGGCTCGCTGGTGTCCATTCGTAAGTTTAAGAAAGACAAGCTGGGGATCGACGATCTGGTCAATTTCGGCGCGTTTACCGAGGAAATGGCGGCATATCTGCAGGCCGCAGTATCGACCCGCCTGAACATCATCGTGTCGGGTGGTACCGGTTCGGGTAAAACGACCACGCTGAACGCCTTGTCCAGCTTCATCGACGATGCAGAACGCATCCTGACCATCGAGGATACTGCGGAACTTCAACTGCAACAGACCCATGTTGGTAGGATGGAAAGCCGCCCGCCCAACGTGGAAGGCAAAGGTGAGGTCAGCCCACGTGATTGTCTGAAAAACGCTCTGCGTATGCGTCCCGACCGCATCATCGTGGGTGAGACGCGTGGCGCTGAGGTGATCGACATGTTGCAGGCCATGAACACCGGCCACGACGGTTCCATGACCACGATCCACGCCAACTCGGCCCGTGACGGCATCTCGCGTCTGGAAAACATGATCGCGATGGCCGGGATCGAAATGCCGATCAAGGCGGTCCGCAGCCAGATCTCAAGCGCTGTGAACCTGATCGTTCAGGCCAGCCGCTTGCAGGACGGCTCGCGCCGGATGACTTCCATCACTGAGATTACCGGGATGGAAGGTGATGTAATCTCGATGCAGGAAATCTTTAAATTTCAACGTGTTGGACTGACTCCCGACAATAAGATCATCGGTCATTTCACAGCCACCGGCGTGCGCAGCAACTTCTCTGAGCGCTTCCGCCTTTGGGGCTTTGACCTGCCCGCTTCGATCTATGACCCCACCACGATGTAGGAGACATCGGATATGCAATTGCCGTTTGAGGCGCTCATCTACGTCGCCATTTTTGTTGGGGTGCTGGCCCTGGTTGAAGGTCTTTATCTTGTTACCTTCGGCAAATCCATCAGTCTGAACAGCAAGGTCAATCGCCGCCTCGATATGATCGACAAAGGCGTCGGGCGCGAACAGGTTCTTGAGCAGCTGCGCAAAGAAATGCAGCAGCATATGAAGACCCAGTCGATCCCGCTGTATTCGCTTCTTGCGGACAAGGCACAAAAAGCAGCGATCGCTTTCTCACCAAGACAGTTGGTTGTCATTATGGCAGCGTTGTCCGGCTTGGTTTTTGTCGCGCTCAGCGTGGCCACCGCAACGGACATTCTGCTGCGCTCGGCGCTTTCGGTCGCGATTGGTGTTGGCGCTGTTTATGCGTGGGTTAACCAAAAAGCCAAAAAGCGCATGGCACTCATCGAAGAACAGTTGCCTGACGCTGTCGAGCTTATGGTTCGATCATTGCGTGTCGGTAACCCGTTCGTTTCGTCCATTCAGATTGTCGCGAACGAAGTCGATGGCCCGCTGGCAACCGAGTTTGGCATCATCTCCGATGAAGTCGCCTATGGTCGCGATGTGGGTGAGGCGCTGAAAGAAATGGCGGCCCGTTTGGATATGCAGGATCTTCGCTTCCTCGCCGTTGCGGTTGGGATCCAGCAACAATCCGGTGGTAACCTTGCCGAAATTCTGGCTGGTCTGGCTCAAGTGATCCGGGCACGGTTTCGTCTGTTCCGCCGCGTGAAAGCAATCACCGCAGAAGCGCAATGGTCGGGCAAGTTTCTATCGGGTTTCCCGGTGGCGTGTCTGATCTTTATCATGGTGAATGATCCGACCTATTACGACGATGTTTTGGATCACCCGTATTTCATCCCCGCGTGTTTCTTCGTTGGCATCATGCTGACGCTGAACCTGATCGTCATGCGCATTCTGACAAACATCAAGGTCTGAGGTTAGGTCATGGAATTCCTGAGTAGTATCAACACTTTCCTTACCGAAAACCTCGGCGAGCTTGCCCCCCTGATCATCGTCGGGGCGCTTGGGCTTATCATGGTCCTGGTGGCGGTTCCACTGATGCTGAACCAACCCGAAGATCCGTTGAAAAAGCTGCAGCGTTCAACCGCGGCGCCGAAGAAAAGCAAAAAAGCTCAGAAAGAACGACTGCGTCAGGCTGGGCAGAACGAACAGCTTGAAAAATTTGCGACTTTCCTGGAGCCAAAAGATCAGGAAGAGTATTCGGCCGTTCAGCTGAAGCTGCGCCAGGCGGGGTATCAGTCAAAGGACGCGGTTCGGTTTTATCACTTTTCCCAGTTTGCGTTGGGAATCGTCGGCATCTTGGTCGGGATTTCCCTGGTAACGGTTTTTGCAAACGGCCAGGAGTTCGATTCAACTCAGCTGCTATTGCGGGTCCTTGGCCCCGGTCTGGCCGGGTATTTTGTTCCGAAATACTGGGTGACGCGACGCGTTGCGGAACGAGAAGAGGCGATCATCGCCGGTTTCCCCGATACGTTGGACCTGATGCTGGTCTGCGTCGAAGCCGGCCAGTCATTGGATCAGGCGATCGTGCGCGTAGCCGCCGAGATGAAGGAATCCTACCCCGACATCGCGCTTGAATTCGAAGTCGTCGCCTATGAGATGAAAGCCGGTAAAGAAAAAGACACGGTGCTGCGTGATTTTGCAACGCGGTGTGGCGTGCAGGATGTCAGCGCGTTTGTGACCGTGATGATCCAATCGGCAACATTCGGTACGTCCATCGCCGAAGCTTTGCGAGTTTACGCCGGCGAGATGCGTGACAAACGCGTGATGCGAGCCGAAGAGGCCGCGAATAAGTTGCCAACCAAAATGACACTTGCCACAATGATGCTGACAGTTCCTCCGCTGCTTGTCATTCTTGTGGGCCCTTCGGCAAAAGGCATCATGGAGTTCGGCAGAGGCGGTGGAGTCTCCACCGGAGTCTGATACAGGCATGAATTCATTCTCAAGCGCCGTAACAAGGCGCGCGCGTAAAACGTTCCTAGCCACCATGGTCCTTGCCATGGTGGCTTCGTGCACTGAGCCCATCAATACGCCCGATCCGTTTGCGCCAGGCATCGATACAAGTGCCGAAGGTGAAGACGAATTCACCGTTGGCAATCGCCTGATGGCGGCGGGCGAATATGAACTTGCGCTCAAGTCTTTCTCGCGCGTCGCGCTTGACGAAGGCCTCAGCGCACGGGTCCTGACATCGCTTGGCACAGCCAATGTAGGGTTGCGTCGCCTGGGTCAGGCTGAACCTCTGCTCAGACAAGCGGTCGAGAAAGAACCCGACTGGCCCGTGGGCTGGAACAACCTGGGTGTTCTTTTGGTCGAAAAGGGTGAATATCCCGAAGCGGCGCAAGTCTTTCGACGGGCCTATGCGCTGGACAATGGCGAAAGTGACGCAATCCGTGACAATCTGCGCTTAGCACTCGCAAAAATGGAAAATCCTGTTAATAATACGCCGCAAGAACAAGAATTTGAGCTGGAACAGCGCGGGGACGGAGAATTCCTGCTGCGGAAAGTCCAGTAACAGAGGCAAAGAGCAGTAAAGGACGCAAAAATGCGCCATACATTTGTGATTCCGACCATTGTTATGTGCGGCTTTGTTCTGGCTGCGTGCGAAAAAGAGACTGAAGAAGAAAAGGTCGAACGCACGTTTCAGGAAGTGAACGTCATTGATGAGACAAACCTCAATGAAGTTCTCTTGACAGCCGCCGACCCGAACGAAGCGGTGACCTATTTTATGGGTGCCGCAGCCAAGAATCCGGACCGTATCGATTTGCAACGCGGGCTGGCGATCAGCCTGACACGTGCGAAACGCACAACCGAAGCGTCAGCCGCCTGGAAACGGGTTACGACGATGAACGGCGTCACAAATTCCGATCGTGTGGAATATGCCGACGCGCTGGTGCGAAATGGTGATTGGAATGGAGCGAAAGCAGTGCTTGATGCCATTCCCCCGACCTATGAGACCTTCAAACGCTACAGGCTTGAAGCGGTCGTCGCAGATTCTCGAAAAGATTGGAAGCGCGCGGATCAGTTCTATGAAACAGCTGTTGGTCTGACCACACGACCGGCAGGCGTTATGAACAATTGGGGTTATTCCAAGCTGACACGCGGCGATTTTGTTGATGCCGAACGTCTGTTCACGCAGGCTATCCAGCAGGACAAGAATCTGTTTACCGCAAAGAACAATCTTGTTCTGGCGCGCAGCGCTCAGGGGAATTACAGCCTGCCTGTCATCCCGATGTCGCAAACAGAGCGCGCGCTTTTGCTGAACACGATGGGCATTTCCGCTGTGAAACGGGGTGACATCAATATCGCCAAGAACTTGTTCCGCGAAGCCATCGCCACCCACCCGCAGCATTTTGATGAGGCCGTCCGCTCTTTGCGCGCGCTTGAGGAAGCCTGATCCATGGTCATACCGGCCGCAGTCGCGGCGTGGTTTCTACCCTTCGTGGCGCCGATTTGTTTTTACGTTGCATTCACCGATATGCGGGAAATGCGCATCAAGAACCATGCGGTCACGGCGCTGTTGATTGTCTTTGTGACTGTCGGTCTGTTCCTGCTGCCCCCTTGGTCGGGGGAGTGGGTACAAGGCAGTTTCGGGCTGACTCTGCCGGTCTATGTCTGGCAATTGTCGCATTTTCTTGTGGTCCTGCTGGCTGGTATTGTCCTGAACGCTGCTGGCGCAATGGGCGCCGGAGACGCAAAGTTCTGCGCCGCGGCAGCCCCGTTTATCTGGACCGGGGATCTGTTCCTGGTAATCATAATCCTGGCGGCAACCACCTTGGGATCGGTTACAGCGCATAGGTTGGTCAAGCACACCCCTCTGCGCCAGTTCGCCCCCGACTGGAAAAGCTGGGAGATGGGTAAAAAGTTTCCCATGGGTCTAACACTGGCTGGAACCCTTTGTATCTACTTGATTTTCGGCGCGCTTCGCGGGTCGTAAACAATCATCACCACGCCTTGCCAGCGCCTTGGTCCTGCCACAAAGCCCCGCCAAATTTTAACGCGTAAGCCTGCACAGGTTATTGACGTTATTTTTGGATAGACGGGCGACGCTCATGAATATGCAGACCACTTCCGTAATGGCCCCCCCTGCCCCTAAGGGCCTGGGAGAGATGAGACTTCCTCTGGTTATGATGCGGGACATTCTGCTGAAAACCATCTTTCGCAAGAATGTGGATACCGTTTCGGAAATTGCCACCGCGATATGTCTGCCGGGCGCTGTCACGCAAGAACTGATCGACATGGCCCGCGACCAAAAGCTGCTGGAGGCGACCGGTACACTCAACGCCAACTCGGGAAACGAGATGGGGTATCAGCTGACCGATGCGGGCAAGGCCCGGGCGCTGGACGCGCTCAGCCAGTCAGAATATTTCGGCGCAATGCCGGTGCCGCTGGATGTCTACCGCGAGCAGGTCAAACGCCAGTCAATCCGCAACATTCAGGTGACCCGAGATCAGCTGACGGGTGCGATGGGCCATCTGGTTCTGCCCGACGATCTGCTGGATCAGTTGGGCCCCGCCGTCAGCGCCGGTCGCTCGGTTCTTATGTATGGCCCTCCGGGCAATGGTAAGTCCTCAATCTCGAACGGTATTCGTGATGCGTTGGGCGACAACGTTTATGTGCCCTGGGCGATTGAATATGCCGGTCAGGTGATCACCGTTTATGACCCGATTGTACACACCGCCATCGAACAAGAGCCCGATGACCCCAACAGCCTGCGTCGCCGCAAACGGTTCGACTCACGCTATGTTCAGTGCGAACGCCCAACCGTTGTGACCGGTGGTGAATTGTCGCTCAGCATGTTGGATCTGGTCTATAACCCAACAGCGCGGACCTATCAGGCGCCGCTGCAGCTAAAATCAACCGGCGGCATCTTCATCGTGGACGACCTTGGTCGTCAGGCAGAGCCGCCGCAGGCGCTGATCAACCGCTGGATTGTTCCGCTCGAAGAAAGCAAGGATATCCTTGGCCTGCAATCGGGTGAAAAATTCGAAGTGCCCTTTGACACGCTGGTTATCTTCTCGACCAACTTCCACCCGAACGAAATCTTTGACCAAGCGGCCCTGCGCCGGATCTTCTTCAAGATCAAAATCGATGGTCCGAACCAGGAAAACTTCCTGAAAATCTTCGCGATGGTTGCGCGTAAACGCGGTATTCCGCTGGATGAGGCCGCATTGGTGCATTTGTTGAAGGTCAAGTATCCGACCATCAACAACATCTACGCGAACTATCAGCCGATCTTCCTGATCGATCAGATGATTTCGATCTGCGAGTTCGAAGGCATCCCCTATCAGATGAGCCCAGACCTGATTGATCGCGCCTGGGCCAATATGTTCGTCAAAGACGAAAAAATCGTCAAATAAGCCCGTGCCCTTCCGGGCAGACACCGGATAATCTGCGTTCATGACGCAGATTCCATCGCGGATCACGGATTGGTTCAGCCAAAAAGGCTGGTCCATCCATCCGCATCAACAAGACATGTTCGACCGGGCCCAAGACCCCGCCTGCTTGCTGATTGCCCCTACGGGCGGCGGCAAGACCATGGCCGGTTTTTTGCCCTCGCTGGCCGAACTTGGCGACGGTAAACATGATGGGCTGCACACCATCTATGTCTCACCGCTGAAAGCGCTGGCAGCGGATATCAAGCGGAACTTGCGCACACCCGTTGAAGAGATCGGCCTGCCCATTCGGATCGAGGACCGGACAGGCGATACCTCAGCCACTCGCAAGAAACGCCAACGTGCGGACCCTCCGCATATCCTGCTGACAACGCCGGAAAGCCTGGCCCTGCTGACCTCATACGAGGATGCGGCCCGTATGTTCTCCGGCACCCGCCGTATCATCGTTGATGAGATCCACGCGCTGGCCGAAAGCAAACGCGGGGATCAGCTGATGCTGGCATTGGCACGGTTGCAGACGCTGTGCCCCGAGCTGCGCCGGGTTGGCCTGTCCGCCACTGTCGAAGATCCCGACGCCATCGCCCGCTTTCTGGCCCGTCATCCCGATCCCTGCCACATCGTGCAGGCCGATCCCGGCCCCGAACCGGATATCGCGATGCTGCAAACGGAAGAGATGCCGCCCTGGTCTGGCGGTGGTGCGGCCTATGCGATACCGGCGGTGTTAGAGCAGATCAAAAAACACAAAACCACTTTGATCTTTCACAACACCCGCGCGCAGGCCGAGATCTTTTTTCACAACCTGTGGCTGGCCAACGATGACGCTTTGCCAATTGGTATCCATCACGGCAGCCTGGAACGGCAACAGCGCGAAAAGGTCGAGGCCGCCATGGTGCGCGGTGATCTGCGGGCCATCGTTTGCACCGGCAGTCTGGATCTGGGGATCGACTGGGGGGACGTAGATTTGGTGATCCAGATCGGCGCGCCCAAGAACGTCAAACGTCTGGTCCAAAGGATCGGACGTGCCAACCACCGTTATAACGCACCGTCCAAGGCGCTTTTGGTGCCTGCAAACCGGTTCGAAGTGGTGGAATGCGTGGCCGCGCTTGAGGCCGTGAAAGCCCATGATCTGGACGGCGACCCCCGCGCTGCGGGCCCTCGGGATGTTCTGTGTCAGCACATCCTGATTGCAGCGGCCTCGGGCCCGTTTGATGCGGATACGTTGTACGCCGAGCTTACTTCGGCCGGTCCCTATGCGGCGCTCAGCCGCGACAGTTTTGACGCCTGTCTGGAATTCTGCGCCACCGGCGGTTACGCCCTGCGGGCCTATGATCGCTGGCAACGGTTACAGCACCGCCCCGATGGGTTGTGGCAGTTGCGTGATCCCCGCGCAGCTCAGCGCATTCGGATGAACCTGGGCACCATTCAAGACACCGACACCCTGAAAGTGCGATTAAGGCGCAGCCGGGGCGGCAAACCTCTGGGTGAGGTCGAAGAAGCCTTTGCCGCATCTCTCACGCCCGGTGACACCTTCCTGATTGGCGGGCAGATCGTGCGTTATGAAGGGCTGCGCGAGATGGTGGTCGAGGTGAGCCGCAGGGCCGACCGCAAACCCAAGATCGCCACCTTCTCGGGCACGAAATTCGCCACCTCGACCCAGCTGAGTGACCGTATCCTGCGCATGTTTGCCCAACCCGACTGGCCGCAATTGCCGAAACACACGGCAGAGTGGTTGGCGCTGCAACGTCAGATGTCACGACTGCCTCAGCGTGAGCGGTTGCTGATCGAAAGCTTTCCCAATGACGGGCGCGAGCATCTGTGTGTCTACGGCTTTGCCGGGCGCAACGCGCAGCAGACGCTGGGCCTGCTTCTGACCAAAAGGATGGAGGAAACCGGCCTTGCGCCGCTGGGCTTTGTTGCGACAGACTATGCGACATTGATCTGGGGGCTTGAGGCCGTGACCGACCCCCGCCCCTTATTCAACATCGACGCTTTGCGCGAGGGGTTGGACACCTGGCTGGCCGGAAACGCGGTGATGAAGCGCACCTTCCGCGCCTCGGCCACCATAGCGGGGCTGATCGAACGCAAGACCGCCGGGCAGAAGAAGTCGGGACGTCAGGCGACGTTTTCGTCTGATATCCTCTACGACACGCTTCTGAAATACGACCCCGTCCACCTGCTGATGCAAATCACCCGCGAAGAAGCCATGCGCGGGCTCGTCGATTTCGGGCGGATCGAGGCCATGATCTCGCGTATCGGGGACCGCATTGATCTGCTGCGGCTGGATCGCGTGTCACCACTGTCTGCACCTTTGTTCCTTGAGGTAGGCAAAGTTCCTGTCAAAGGTGCAGCAGAAGAACGATTGCTGGCGGAAGAAAGCGCGCGTCTATTGCAGGCTGCAGGATTGGCCGCGCAATGATTCCGCTTGCAACTGGCGCCTCAAGCAGCAAAGAACGTTTCATGAACTTTGTTGACTTCACCTTCTGCGGACAAGCGCTTCGGGCGCTGGGGTCTGGGGCGTTATGGTGGCCTGAGCAGCGCGTGCTATGTGTCTCTGATCTGCATCTCGGCAAGTCTGAGCGCATCGTCAGACGGGGTGGCGTGGCCCTTCCACCCTATGACAGTCGCGAAACGCTGACGCGTCTGGCAGCCGATCTGGAACATTGCCAGGCCGAGACGGTGATTTGTCTGGGCGATAGTTTCGATGACCTAGATGCCTCGCGCGCCTTGCCTGCGCAAGACAGATTGCAGATCACAGCAATGCAGGCCGGGCGGCGTTGGATCTGGATCGAAGGCAATCATGATCCCGGCCCTGTTGAACTGGGCGGAACTCATCTTTCCGAA
This sequence comes from Ruegeria sp. HKCCA5839, assembly GCF_013035585.1. Classification (NCBI taxonomy): domain Bacteria; kingdom Pseudomonadati; phylum Pseudomonadota; class Alphaproteobacteria; order Rhodobacterales; family Roseobacteraceae; genus Ruegeria; species Ruegeria sp. HKCCA5839. The sequence goes on from NZ_WQIE01000005.1 coordinate 155,497, forward strand.
TGTGTTCTCGGGTCATTGGTGTTTCGCCATATCGCGACCGCGGATGGTGTGGGAGAGATTTCGGGCCACTACCACCCCAAAGCCAGCCTTGCAGCCAAGGGAAGAACGATTTCGCGCCCGGCATTCCTTGTCAACGGGCAGCGCTTGATCCTTCCGGCGTATGGCACCTATACCGGCGGGCTGAGATGTACCGACGCCGTTCTGGCCAAGCTGATGACCGGTGAAGCCCAAGCGATCCTGACCGGCAGCAATCCTGTCAAGATACCCATGCCACGGTAACGCGCAGGCTAGATCAGCCCTGCCTGTTCCAGGCCCGGGCGGTATTTTCGACTGATGGGAACAAGGTCACCATTGCTGAGGCGCAGAAACGTCTTGCCACCCTGTTTTTCGGTTCCTTCAATCGCAGAATCCACCACCCAGTGCGAGCGATGTGCACAATGGCCCTCAACCGGCTCCATTTCAGCGATGGCATCCGTGAACCGGGATCTGATCGTGAACACTCCCTCCGAGGTTACGACATCGACGCAATGGTCCCGTACCGCCAATCGAAAAACCTGGCCCGAAAACGTCTCTGGCAGGCGGCTATACAGACGAGGCACGGGTTGCTGTTGCGTCTCCTCCTCAGTCACACGATCTCCCTGCCGGACAAGAAGCAGCCCGGTGGCAAAGATCGCGCCATAAGGGAGCACTGACGCTAAGTTCGGAGCGGTCAACCCGCTGCAGGTAAAGATCAGCCACCCCAACAGCCACAGAGACGGTGCAAACAGGGCAAGAATCACGACAGCATAAATCACGTCCCGCGTAAAAACCGCAGCATCGCTCAACCGCTCCTGCAGCATTTTTCGAGCTGCCCATGTCACCGTGAGTGCCAGGGCCAGAACTCCGGTCCAAAAGAGCAGCCGCAGAGAAAACGACAGCTGCATGTCTCCAAACGGCTTAAATGAGTAGGCTAATAGAGGGATAAACACCAAACCTGCCAACACTCTCTGAAGGCTGAGGTGAGCGTTCAACCCGCTCAATCTCGAAGACGCGACACTTAACATTTATCCTCCGAGTGCCGGGCCAAACAGGCGCCAGCGATTGGAACGTAACCATTTGGAATAGAACGTTTATCACGGCTTTCGGACAACGCAAAGCGTTAGGAAGAGAGTTAAAGCATTTGTTAGGCATCTTGACAGGCCGCAAGTTTTATATTGTCGCGGCCTGTCATCTTTAGGAAACGCATCTCTGACTTAGGCGGTCAGACCCTCGGGTTCGGGCAGGCCGTTCGCGCGGCAACAGGCCGTCAGTGTGTTTGCCAGCAGGCAGGCGATGGTCATGGGTCCGACACCGCCGGGCACAGGTGTAATGGCTCCCGCGCGCTCGGCGGCGCTGGCATAATCCACATCCCCAACCAGCTTGTTCTTGCCATCGCGCTCGATCCGGTTGATGCCCACATCAATCACGGTTGCGCCTTCCTCGATCCAGTCGCCCGGCACCATTTCAGGGCGTCCCACTGCGGCCACAACGATATCCGCGCGGCGCACCACATCAGGCAGGTCTTTGGTCCGAGAATGGGCGATTGTTACTGTGCAGCTGTCACCCAACAGCAGCTGCGCCATTGGCTTACCCACGATATTGGACCGGCCAATCACAACCGCGTCCATACCCGACAACGAGCCATGGTGTTCGCGCAGCATCATCAAGCACCCCAGTGGCGTGCAAGGCACCATCGACTTCTGCCCGGTGCCCAGCAGGCCCACATTCGAAATGTGGAACCCGTCGACATCCTTGGCAGGATCAATCGAGTTGATCACCAAATCTTCGTTCAGATGCTTGGGCAGAGGCAATTGCACAAGAATGCCGTGAACCGCAGGGTCGCTGTTTAGCTTGTCGATTAAGGCAAGCAGATCCTCTTCCGAGGTGTCGGCCTCCAGCTTGTGCTCATACGAGTTCATGCCAACTTCGACGGTCTGTTTGCCCTTGGAGCGGACATAGACCTGGCTGGCCGGATCCTCACCCACCAGAACAACCGCAAGGCCAGGGGTGATCCCGTTTTCCTCTTTCAGCTTTGCAACCTGGTCGGCCACTTGCGCGCGCACTTTGGCGGCAAAGGCCTTTCCATCAATAACCTGAGCTACCATTTTGTCGTCCCTTCTTTCAGAAAACGGATCGGGCGCAGCAGCGCCCGGTCTGTCAATCAGTGCCAATCACACGTTCTTCGCGTGCGATAGACCAGTCAATCAGGATGCGCCACAACCGCTCGGCCAGATCAGGGTCCAATCCCCGACGGTCCGACGCAGCACGCACACGTTGCACCACTTCTTCGACGCGGTCCGGAATTCGGGCTGGCAGGCCCTCGCCCGGTTTCAATTCAGCGGCACGGTCGATATATCCAGCGCGCGTTTTCAGCATTTCGATCAGGTGTCTATCCAGACTGTCGATCTGCGCCCGCAATTCACCCATGGTTTTGCAATCCTGCGGCGACGTCAGTGTGGGCATTGGTGTCTCCTCGTGGCCCAGGGCTGTTTCCGGACCACGAGATGTCTTATTCGGGGGCTTAGAACAAGCCCTCAATCTGACCTTCATCATTCAGACAGATCGCTTCAGCGGCTGGTTTACGAGGCAGACCCGGCATTGTCATGATCTCACCGCAAACAACCACGATAAAGCCGGCACCTGCAGACAGGCGAACCTCGCGCACCGGCACCGAGTGTCCCGTAGGCGCGCCGCGCAGTGTCGGATCGGTCGAAAACGAATACTGGGTTTTTGCCATACAGACAGGCAGGTTGCCGTATCCGGCAGCTTCCCATTCGCGCAATTGGTTGCGGATTTTATTGTCGGCCAGAACTTCGTCTGCGCGATAGATACGCTTGGCAATGGTTTCGATCTTTTCAAAGAGCGGCATGTCGTCAGGGTAAATCGGCGCGAAATTCGCTGTCCCACCCTCAACGATCTCCACGACTTTTTCCGCCAAAGGCGCTGACCCTTCCGAGCCCAACTCCCAGTGGCGCGACAGAACCGCCTCGACCCCGTGATCAGCACAGTATTTCTTGACCGCTTCAACCTCGTCATCGGTATCAGTGACAAAGTGGTTGATCGCGACAACAACTGGCACGCCAAAAGACTTCACGTTTTCGATGTGGCGACCCAGGTTGGCGCAGCCATTGACCACCGCGTCCACGTTCTCGGCCCCAAGATCAGCCTTTGCGACACCGCCATTCATCTTCATCGCGCGCACCGTGGCCACCAGAACCACCGCAGACGGCGCGATACCGGCTTTGCGGCACTTGATGTTCATGAACTTCTCGGCACCCAGATCAGCACCAAAGCCGGCTTCGGTCACGACATAGTCGGCCACTTTCAGCGCGGTCTTGGTCGCAATCACCGAGTTGCAGCCATGGGCGATATTGGCAAACGGTCCGCCGTGGACAAAGGCCGGGTTGTTTTCCAGCGTCTGCACCAGGTTCGGCTGCATCGCGTCTTTCAGCAGCACGGTCATTGCGCCTTCGGCCTTGATGTCGCGGCAGTAAACCGGCGATTTGTCGCGGCGATAGGCCACGATGATGTCGCCCAGACGTTTTTCCAAGTCCTGCAGATCGTTTGCAAGGCAAAGGATCGCCATAACCTCAGAGGCCACGGTGATGTCGAACCCGGTCTCGCGCGGGAAACCGTTCGAAACACCACCCAGCGACGCGGTGATCTGACGCAAGGCACGGTCGTTCATGTCAACCACGCGGCGCCAGGCGACGCGACGGATGTCGATCTCGGCTTCGTTGCCCCAATAGATGTGGTTGTCAATCATCGCCGAGAGCAGCGAGTGGGCTGAGGTAATGGCGTGGAAGTCACCGGTGAAGTGCAGGTTCATCTCCTCCATCGGAACAACCTGCGCATATCCGCCACCAGCAGCGCCCCCTTTCATACCAAAGTTGGGGCCAAGCGACGCTTCGCGAATACAGATCATCGCGTTTTTGCCGATGCGATTCAAACCATCGCCCAGACCAACGGTGGTGGTGGTTTTCCCTTCGCCCGCGGGGGTCGGGTTGATCGCCGTTACCAGAATAAGCTTGCCGTCTTCGCGGTCCTGCACCGAGTTGATAAAGTTCTGGCTGACCTTTGCCTTGTCATGGCCGTATGGCAGCAGATCAGCAGAGTCGATGCCAATCTTGGCTCCGATGTCCTGAATCGGCTTCTTGTTCGCTTCGCGGGCGATTTCGATGTCGGATTTATAGCTCATTGGGCAGCGTCCCTGATTGAATGCCGTGCAAAACCGACGAAACACGTCGGCATTGCGCAACATATACTGATGCGCACACCGCTAATGGTAATGGATTCCGACATATTCATGCCGCGAAACGGCGTTGCCGGCGGCTGCGCGACGCAAATCGGAAACCAACTGTCCCTTAAGGCTGCCAAAGTGGCTGATCCGGCACAAACAGCCGCATCCTGTCGCCAAGCTTCAGAACTCCGGGCCGCTCGACCCATGCCGTTACACCCCGTCGACCTTGAGCGGCAGGTTTGAAGCCCGCGCCATATCCGGTGTGATCCGCTTCGATCTCGCGCCCAGGCAAGACACAAGGCGCATTCTCCATATCAACGGTGATCGTTGCGCCCGCGTCTGATTGCAGACGCGAGGACGGAGGGATATGCGAAAAATCCGGGATCCCTTCCAGAACGATCGACGCCCCCAGATAGGACGGATCAAGCCGATCCATCTTCATCTCCGCCGCAATAGCATTCAGCTCTTCAACCGACAGGACCGACAATTGGCGCACATTGCGGATTTCGGTTCCTTGAGGATAGAGGTTCTTGACCCGAACACAGGACGCGCGATTGAGCCCTTCGTGCCGCTCGCCCTGAACACCGTCAAACCGCAGGTCCAGCTTGTCCACCGAGGCTGCGCGCAGGGATTGGCCTGCTGGAACATGGCCCAACCAAACCACTTCGCCTGCATATTCGGTTTCTTTCAAAAACGGCATCGCTTGGTCCCTTCTGCGCATTTCATGCCATGCATAAAGCGCAGGAACATGATGAGGGAAAGCAAAAACCCGGGCGTTGGCCCGGGTTTTGATTTTTACGCCGAAGGTTCCGGCTCCATCCCGCCGTCCGGCGGCGACTTCTTGACCTTGGTCTTCGGAATGGCGGTTACGCTGGGGGCGCTGCCCTCATCCGGCTTATCGCCCTCGTCGTCACTTTCGGTGGGCGGCTCACCGTTCATGACGCGCTTGATCTCGTCGCCCGTCAGGGTTTCGTATTCCAGCAAGCCTTGCGCCAGACGCTCCCATTCTTCGTTCTTTTCTGTCAGGATCTTATACGCCCGCTCATAGCCTTGCTGGATCAGGCGCTTCACTTCTTCCTCGATCAGCTCTTTGGTATGAGCCGAAACCGAGAAACCGGCAGTGTTGCCCTGATAGCCTTCATGCGCTTCGGCATAGTCAATGTTGCCAACTTTGTCAGACATGCCCCAGCGCATCACCATCGCACGCGACAGCTGGCTGGCCTGCATGATGTCACCGGCCGGGCCGTTCGAGACATGATCTTCACCGTATTTGATGACCTCAGCGGCCTTGCCCGCCATGGTCATGGCCAGCTTTTGCTCGCATTCATCGCGGTGGTAGTTCAGACGGTCCATCTCGGGCAACGACACAACCATACCCAGCGCACCACCGCGCGGAATGATCGTCGCCTTATAGACCGGATCACAAAGCGGCAGTTCCAGACCGACGACGGCGTGACCCGCCTCGTGATAGGCGGTTTTTTCCTTCTGATCCTGGGTCAGCACCATGCTGCGGCGCTCGGCCCCCATCATCACCTTGTCCTTGGCGTTCTCGAAATCTTCCATGGTGACAAAGCGACGGCCTACACGGGCAGCCATCAGCGCAGCCTCGTTCACCAGGTTCGCCAGATCAGCACCAGAGAAGCCCGGGGTCCCCCGCGCTATGATGCGCAGATCGACATCGGGGCCCAATGGGGTCTTGCGGGCGTGCACGCCCAGGATTTTCTCGCGGCCTTTGATGTCAGGGTTGCCGACGGTCACGTTGCGGTCAAACCGGCCCGGACGCAGCAGCGCGGGGTCCAGAACATCCTTGCGGTTGGTGGCCGCCAGAATGATCACACCTTCATTGGCCTCGAACCCGTCCATCTCGACCAGCAACTGGTTGAGGGTCTGTTCGCGCTCATCATTGCCGCCGCCGTAACCTGCGCCACGATGGCGGCCCACAGCGTCGATCTCGTCGATGAACACGATGCACGGCGCGTTTTTCTTGGCCTGTTCGAACATGTCGCGCACGCGAGATGCGCCGACACCCACGAACATCTCAACAAAGTCCGAACCGGAAATGGTGAAGAAAGGTACACCCGCTTCACCCGCAATCGCACGAGCCAACAGGGTTTTACCAGTACCCGGAGGGCCCACCAACAGCGCGCCTTTGGGGATCTTACCACCCAAACGGCTGAATTTCTGCGGGTTGCGCAGGAATTCCACGATCTCTTCCAGTTCTTCCTTGGCCTCGTCGATGCCCGCGACGTCGTCAAAGGTCACGCGGCCATGCTTTTCGGTCAGCATCTTGGCCTTGGACTTGCCAAAGCCCATCGCGCCGCCTTTGCCACCGCCCTGCATCCGGTTCATGAAATAGACCCAGACACCGATCAGCAGCAGGAAGGGAAGCAGTGTGATCAGGAACGACTGAAAGCCCGACTGCTGTTGTTTTTCGGCGCGAACCGGAATGTTCTTATCGATCAGCAGTTTGGTAACTTCGGCGTCACCTGGCATGATGGTGACAAAGTCGCGGTTCTCGCTTGTACGGTACCGGATCTGCTCACCATCCAGCGTCACGTTGGTCACGTCACCGGAATTCACGGCGCTGACGAACTCTGAATAGGTTCTTTCATTATTCTGGAGCGTTCCACCTGATCCGCTGAACAAATTGAACAGTGCAAGGATCAACAGGAATAGAACGACCCAGAAGGCGATATTACGAGCGTTGCCCAAGGAAAATCTCCCCAAAGGTTTCGACAGGCGGGGACCTGCCGGAGTTGCTCTTTAAAATAGAGAGGATTGTGGCAGGTTCAATGCGATAAAATCGAACAGTAGAACTTGGACCGCTCTGGCGTCAAATCGGCACGCCAGCCATTGCCGAAACCGGCCACAGGGGCGGACAGAACCGTATCGCCCTGCCACAAGGCTGGGGAAGCCAGAATGGCGGCCCGTGGCTTGCCCATGGCCCGCCAGTCCTTAACCTGAGAGATACCGTCTTCGCCCAACACGCGGATTTCTGCCCCTTGCGCTGGTGGCCCGCTCAGAACCCAGCGCTGATCCCATAGGTCGCGTGGGTCGCACACCTCATGAGAGACCGCGTTTAATTCCCTGCAAATCCACAACTTTTCCTTGGCCGGTACCTGCATGCAGCCACCAATGGTCATGTTTTGACGCTCCACGACAGCACGCATTGCTTGATCTACAGCACTGTGTCTCGGTGCATACGCCCCCCCGGCGATCCACAAAATGGCTGCTGTCAGGATTCGGCGGCGAATTTCGACGGGTAGCAACACAAATCCCGCAACATCGATACAGATGTCGCCGTCCGAGACCTTTGTGACCCGGCGCGCAGCTTCTTGCGCATAGAGCGCCAAGGCCTCACGCGCTTGTGCCATATTGTCAGCAACACGAGACAATGTTTGCGCATTCAAGCCGATCTGTTCCAATTGCGCCATCGCGTTGCGGGTCTTGATCCGGTCAAAGCGGTCATCCTGATTCGACGGGTCATCGATCCAGGCCACCCCCGCCTCAGCCAGATAGGCCCTGAGTTCTGACCGGGTCACAGACAAGAGCGGTCGCAACAAATCAGTACCGTCTTCGCGTCTGATCGCCGCCATGGCCGAAAGACCCGAGACCCCTGCGGCGCGGCCAAGCCGCATCAGCACGGTTTCGGCCTGATCATCCGCAGTATGACCCAGCGCGATGGCAGGCAGGTCATGATCCCGCGCCCAGCGGGTCAGTAGTTGATACCGCGCGCGGCGGGCCTGATCTTGCAGGTTTCCGGTGCCGTCCCAGCCCTCCCATTTCAGAATGTAATGCGGAATACCCAATGCGCTGGCCTGCGCGGCAACACTGGAGGCCTCGGCGGCAGATTCGCTGCGCAACCCGTGATCGACCGTCGCCGCATAAAGCGCGATACCCTCTTGCCGGGTAATGTCCGCCAGCAAATGCATAAGCGCCGTTGAATCGCTGCCGCCAGAGACTGCCACACCCAAGCGGCGTGGCAAGGGATCGGGCAGATGCGCCCGCAATATGGACTGAAGGGTCACATGTTCAACGCTCAAGAACAGCCCAACGCAGCCATTTCCTGAGCCGCAGATCCAGATGGGATGGATCCGGGAAAGCGGACACCAACCTCGCCCAGCGTGATACAGGCCTGATCGGTTTGGCCCAGACGCCCCAGCGCGGCCCCCAGTTCGAACAGAGCTTCGGGCGCCAAAGGCCCCTCGCTGTCGCCGGTAAAACTGGCCAGGAAGGCGCGCGCGGCTTCGCGTGTATCACCAATGCCTTTCAGGGCCTGCCCCCGCCGCAAATTGGCTTGCGGGGCCAGCGGGCTGCCGGGATATGACAGATCAAACTGTGAGAACAGAGAGGCCGCAGTCTGAAAGTCACCATCTGCCAGTGCCTGAGACGCAGTGTCGAAATCGGCTTGCTCACCTATGGCCAACTCGCCCTGATCCGAGATCACCGGCTGCGCAGGTGATGGTGATGGCGCGACAGCAACCTGATCTGCCGGCACATCGCCACCCAAAGTCGATGTCTCACCCAATGTACTCAGATCACCGCCTTCCAGCTCGACCAGTCGGAACTCAAGATCACCAATCCGGTTGGTGCCGTCCGTAACGATATTCTGCACCCGCTGATTCAATTGCTCGGTCTGACGGGTCAGGCGCTGCAATTCGGCCTCGATGGCATCGACGCGTTCCAGAACGGAACTGCCGGCCAGGTTTGGTGCAGGTGATCCGGTGGTTGAAAACTCGCGCTTAAGACGCTGTATTTCCACGTGCAACACCGTCAGCTCTTGCCGGATATCCGCCAAGGTCTGCTGATCCTGCGCCCGGGCCACCCCTGCGACAGCAACAACGATTGCCAGAACCAAACCTGCAATACGCATCAATTTACCCCAGTGTTGAGCCGGTCAGAACGGTCACAGCCCGGCGGTTCTTGGAATAGCATTCTTCGGTGCTGCAAATCTCGATCGGCCGTTCCTTGCCGTAGCTGACAGTGTTAAGGCGCGTGCCAGCGACTCCGCGAGAGATCAAGAAATCCCGTGCCGAATTTGCCCGCTGCGCACCTAAAGCAAGGTTATATTCCCGTGTACCCTGCTCATCCGCGTGCCCTTCGATTGTAGCCACAAAGTCGGGGTTGGCCAGCAGCCAATCCGCCTGCCCTTGTAGGATGGTCTGCGCCTCGGGCGTCAAAGAGGACTGGTCCACGGCAAACAACACCCGGTCACCAACGGTTTGCTGGAAATAGGCGGGCGAACGCGGATCGCTGGGTGAGCCCTGTAGCAATTGGCCATCAGGGCCAAGTCCGCTGCCTCCATCCAGATTTGAAGGATCACTATTGGTACATGCCGCGATCAGCGCCAGCGCGCCCACCGCTGCGACTTTGCTCAGAAGGTTCATTTCAAGTGCCTCGTGCTCGGTTTTGATTATTACTTTGTCTCTACCACATTGCCGGGATGTTGTGAACGTTGCGCACCGGCGCGCGATGATCAATTCTGCAAAGGCCCCCAGGACGGATCGCTGCCACCGTCGGGCGTGCGCACCGGTTTCAGGTTCCGGCCCGAGATATCCACCGAATAGAGCGTCGAGCGCCCGCTGGCCCCTTGGGTTTCGCGGGTGAACATGATGACCCTCCCATTGGGCGACCAGGTGGGGCCTTCGTCCAGGAAGGACGCCGTCAAAAGCCGCTCCTCGCTGCCGTCAACGCGCATCACACCGATATGGAACCGGCCTTTGTTTTGCTTGGTGAAGGCAATCAGATCCCCGCGCGGCGACCAGACCGGTGTGCCGTACCGGCCTTGGCCAAAGCTGATCCGTGTTGCCTCACCCCCGTTCGCGGGCATGATATAGAGCTGCGGTGTCCCCGACCGGTCGCTTTCGAACACGATCTGGCTGCCATCTGGTGCATAGCTGGGCGCGGTTTCAATCGCGGGCGTATTGGTCAGGCGCACGCTTTGGCCCGACGCGATGTCCATCTTCCACAGATCCGTATTGCCGCCTTGCGTCAGCGAATAGACGATCGAGCGCCCGTCCGGTGAGAACCGAGGCGAAAAGCTCATGGTGCCGTCCAACGTGTTCAGCTCTTGCCGGCGCACACGGGCCACGTCCAGAACATAGATCCGCGGTTGCCCGGTCTCGTAGCTGGTATAGAGCAGGCGGTCGCCCGAGGGCGAAAAGCGAGGGGCCAGCACGATCGAAGCGCTGTCGGTCAGGTACTGCACATTCGCCCCGTCATAATCCATGATCGCCAGCCGTTTGCGGCGCTGATCCTTGGGGCCGCTTTCCGAGACAAAGGCGACGCGGCTGTCGAAATAGCCCCCTTCGCCCGTAACACGGCTATAGACCTGATCGGCAACTTTATGCGCCATGCGCCGCCAGCCTTCGGTTGTACCGGCAAACTGCAAACCGTTGCCCAGCTCTTGCCCGGAAAACACATCCCACACCCGGAACCGCACCGTCAGTCGGTTGCCCGATACGTTGACCGCACCGGTCACCAAAGCCTCGGCATTGATGGCTTTCCAATCGGCAAACTGCACCGGCGCATCAAAGCTGCTGACCTGGCTGATGAAGGCGTCCGAGGAAATCTCGCGAAACAGCCCGGTGCCCGTCAGATCTGCTGCGACAACGCGCGAGATATCTGTGGCGTATTGGGACGCGGACGGCCCGTCGGGGACAAAGCGCGGCACAGCAAACGGCAAAGGTTCGATGATCCCTTCATCCAGTTCCAACCGCAGCGGTCCGTTTTGTGCGTGAACCGGTGCCGACACCAAAGTCAGGCCCATCAACAGAACGGTCAGCAATCTCATCATTTGATCCGCATCCTCTCGGGATTGAAGGTAATCTCAATATCCTGCCACTGATCGTATTTGTCAGCCGGCAAAGTGTATCCTTTGGCACCGCATCTCAGGATCGCGCGACGCGCGGCCTCATACGCTTGTTTCGCAGCACCCGCCGATCCGCCAGAGCTGTCGATCATGCGCAGGCTTCCCCCAACAACCTTGCCATCGCGGGTCAATGAAAACCCGACCACTACGACAACGTTCAGCGCATCTGTCGACAGAGAACCCACGTTCCAACACCGCGACACGGCCAACCGCATCGCGTCTTTTTCGCCGCTGGTCAAGGGCGGCCCCGAAGGCTCGTTGCCTTCACCCAAAGCCTGCGCCAACGCGTCTTCTATGGCCGACGGTGCAGCCGCTTCGGGTTCCTGCGTGGCGGGTTCTTGCGCTTCGGGCTTGGGCGCTTCGGCGACCTCTGGTTCAGGTGCAGGGCGGTTGGGGCGCACACGCGGGCGCGGTGACGTGGCGGGCGCTGACTCCTGCGTCTCTTCGGCCTCGGTCACAATCTCGGGCGCGGCCTCTTCCGGCGCGGTCTGTTCTTGCTGCTCCTGTTGCGTTTCGGCCCCTTCCTCCTGCGAGACCGGAGGGGTTTCGATATCGTCGGGCCGCGCATCCGGTGGCGGTGGCGCAATCGGATCAGGAGCGATCTTGTCGGCAGGGGCGGGTTGCGAAGATGGCCCGGGCGGCAGTGGCAAAACAGCAGTTTCCGGTTCCGGCTCGGTCAGCGTCGGCGGCTCTTCCACCAGCTCAGGCTCGGGTGGCAGTTCCAACGTCTCCGGTTCACTTTCGGCCTCGGGCTCTGCTGGCGTTTCAACCGTCTCGGATTCGGGTTGATCCTGTTCGGTCGGCTCTGGCGTATTGGTTTCGTCCTCCGGCGCATCAGGCTGCGGCAATGCCGCAGGGGTCACCGGCACTTCGGGCGCAAGCTGCTGCGCCCGCAACGCCGCGAACTGTTCAGCCGTAATGACCGAGACATCCTGCACGGACATCGGCAATGGCTCGGACCGGAATGTGCCGCCGAACAGAGCCCAACTGATCAGGCTGACATGCGCTACCGCAGAAATCTTGGTGCCGGTGTCCACCGTGCGACCTCACTCTCCACCTTCGTCCAGCGTTGGCCCGCCCGTATCGGTGACCAGTCCAACATTGGAAAACCCGCCCGCATTCAAGGCCCCCATGATCTGCATGACCTGTGCATAAGGGATCGACCCATCCGCCCGCAGGAACACCCGATCACTGCTGCGTTCTGCCGCAATAGCCCGCAACCGGCCAATCAAATCCTCGCGTGCGACATCGGTTGTCTGTATCTGCACCCGGCCATCCGCCGTCATCGTGACGGTCAAGGGTTCTTCGTCATCGCCCGGCAGGGCGCTGGCAGCGGTCCTGGGCAGCTCGACCGGGACCCCCACCGTCAGCAATGGTGCAGCCACCATGAAAATGATCAGCAAAACCAGCATGACATCCACAAAAGGTGTCACGTTGATCTCAGCCATCGGCTGAGATCTACCACGACGCCGTCCGCGCCTGCGCCCCCCGTTGCCCGAAGATTGCTGAACCGCCGCGCCCATGGTCAGCTGTCCAACTGACGCGACAGGATCGTTGCGAATTCATCGGCAAAGGCTTCATAGCCACCTACGATCCGATCACTGTCGGCGCTGAGCTTGTTGTAGAAAATCACCGCAGGGATCGCTGCCAACAGCCCCAAGCCCGTGGCCAGCAAAGCCTCGGCAATACCCGGGGCGACAACGGCCAAGTTGGTGTTTTGTTGTTCTGCAATCTCGATAAAGGCGTTCATGATGCCCCAAACGGTGCCGAATAGGCCGATAAAGGGCGCGGTCGAGCCCACGGTGGCCAGAATCGGCAAGCCCTTTTGCAGCGTTTCAGCCTCCTTCGCGATGGCTACATCCATTGACCGGTCGATCCGCGCTGTCGCGCCTGCGATCAACCCACCATCTGTCCGGTGCGAGCGCCGCCATTCGATCATACCGGCTGCAAAGATCTTTTCCGAGCTGCCATCGGGCTGCGTCCCGATCTCTTCGAACAACTCATCCAGCGGGTTGCCAGACCAGAACAGCTCATCAAAACCCTGCGCTTCGCGCCGTGCCGCGCGGTAGTTGATCAGCTTTTGAATGATGATCGCCCAGGACCAGACCGACGCCGCAATCAGCATCAACATCACCAATTTGACGATAAAGGTCGCGCGGGCATAGAGCCCCCACATGGAGAAATCGATCTCCTGCGCCAGCGCCAGCGTTTCAGCTTCCATGAACCTGCTCTTTAGTTTTGCCTGACGGCCATTTGGCCTTGTTTTGACGAACGCTAACGCAGTTGGGGATGAAAAGCCAACAGAACCACCGCTATTGAGCTCTTTGTTACATCAATGCGCGAATCTCTGCCGGAAGCCGCACCGGTTTCCCCTCGGCATTCATGCAAACAGCCGTCACCTCGGCGCGGAAAATCTCGGTCTCGCCCCGTTTGATCAGTTGCGACATGGTCAGCCGCGCGCCTGACAGCGCGGCGATCTCGGTTTCGACAACCAATTCATCTTCAAACCGGGCTGCGGACAGGTAATCCGCCTCGATCCGCCGCACCACCCAGACGATCCCGGCGTCGCGCATTGCGTTCTGATCATTGCCCAGCTTGCGCACCCAGTCCGACCGCGCCCGTTCAATGAATTTCAGATAATTGGCGTGATACACAACCCCGCCCATGTCGGTATCTTCGTAATAGACCCGCACCGGATAGATGTGTTTCATTGTGGAAGCTCCAGCCGGGCAAACAAACGCAGTGCGTGCGACGCATCCTGCGCCGCGCCCGGCAAGACCGGATCGTAGGCTGCCCGGATCAAAGCGGCAATGTCGGGGCGCAGGATCGTCGCCTCCCCCGCAATCGCCAGGGGCGAGGTGTTTCGAAAGGCGGTATCTGACCACAGAAGCATGGTCTGCACCACCTGGCTCAGCGCCAGAGTTTCCGCAGGAACCTTGGACAGGTCCTCGTCCATTCGCAGAAAGACAAAGGCGGCGCGAATGGCGCCATCTTCTTCGAACCGGAAAATGCGGTACTGATTGGCCTCAGCCGCAACCAACCTTTCGACCAGCGGCACCAGATCGGGAATCAAGCGATCCAGATCAGGCACCTCCAGCAGTTCTTGCCAGTCGCGGAAAAAGAACACCATGCAGTTGACGCCCAGTTCCGGGTCAGTCTCGGCCATCGAATGACCGGCCAGCGCCACCACTGCCTCAAACGCGCCTTTGATCGTGGACAGCGTTGCGTCTTCGACACCAAACACCACCGGCACGATGGGCCGCCCCCAACGGGCAAACAGAAACTCGCCACTTTCGCGCGTAAATAGCGTTTCGATATCGCCCGGAGTCACGCCCTGCCTCTTCTTCTTGTTTCAAATACGGCCGCCGGAGGCATAAAATCTAAGCTCGGCAATATCAACCAAACAGATCGCTTTGTCCCTTGGGGGCCGCCATCCCCAGATGCGTCCACGCCTTTTGCGCCAGCATCCGCCCGCGCGGCGTGCGCTGGATCAGACCCTGTTGCAACAGATAGGGCTCGATCACCTCTTCCAGCGAATCCCGGCTTTCGGACAAGGCCGCGGACAGGGTTTCAATTCCCACCGGCCCTCCGGCATAGTTCTCGGCGATCAGAGTCAGGTAACGACGGTCGGCACCGTCCAGCCCCAGATTGTCGACGCCCAGCCGGGTCAAAGCCCCATCGGCCAGTTCGCGTGTGATCCGTCCGTCGCCTTCGACAATGGCGAAATCCACAACCCGCCGCAGCAATCGGCCCGCAATCCGGGGCGTACCGCGCGACCTTCGCGCGATCTCGCGCGCGCCGTCATCATCCGCAGGAGCCCCAAGCTTTCGCGCATTCCGCGTGACAATCTCGTGTAACTCATCAACCGTATAGAACTGCAACCGGGTGGGAATGCCGAACCGGTCGCGTAAGGGCGTGGTGAGCAGACCCATTCGCGTGGTCGCGCCGACCAGAGTAAAGGGCTGCAACTCAATCCGAACCGTGCGAGCCGCAGGGCCTTCGCCGATCACCAGATCAAGCTCGAAATCCTCCATCGCGGGATAAAGCACTTCTTCTACCGCCGGGTTCAGGCGGTGGATTTCGTCGATGAACAGCACGTCGCGCGATTCCAGATTGGTCAGGATCGCCGCCAGATCCCCCGCCTTGGCCAGTACCGGCCCCGAGGTCATGCGGAAATTCACTCCAAGCTCACGCGCCATGATCTGCGCCAGCGTGGTCTTGCCCAAACCGGGCGGGCCGTGAAACAGAGTGTGATCCATCGCCTCGCCTCGCTGGCGGGCCGATTGAATGAAGATACGCAGGTTCGCGCGAGCCTCGGCCTGGCCGATGAATTCATCCAGCCCCTGCGGGCGCAGCGCGCGGTCATTGTCCTCGGGCATTGGCTCGGGGCGCAGCGTGGGATCGGCATCAACCATTCATTTACCCTTTCGGCGCCAACAGACGCAGCGCGGCGCGGATCAGATCGGCCTCACCGGCGTCAGGGTGGCTTGCCGCCGCTTCGGCCACGGCCGAGGCCGCATCTGATGGTCCATATCCCAGATTGGCCAGTGCCGAGAGCGCGCCAGCGCTTGCAGCAGCTGAGCCGGATGCGGGTGCACGCTTGGGCTTGGGCGCAGGCTCGGACAGTTCGACAACGTCCAGCGCGGGCTCATCCATCGCCTCGGCCACGGTTCCCCCCATGGCCATAACGCCGGGGGCCTTATCCTTCAGGTCCAGGACAATGCGCTGCGCCGTCTTGGGGCCAACCCCTTTAGCGGCCTTGACCGAGGCCCAATCGCCCAAGACAATCGCACGGCTGACCCCATCAGGACCCAGCGCGCTGAGGATCGCCAGAGATACTTTGGCCCCAACCCCCTGAACCGAACAAAGCAAGCGGTGCCATTCCTTCTCGACCAGTGACAGAAAACCGTAGAGCTGCATCAGGTCTTCGCGCACCACCATATCAGTGTAGACCGACACAGCCTCGCCCACTCCGGGCAAAGCAGCCATGGTCCGGTCCGAGCAAAAGACGATATAGCCCACACCGCGCACATCGATCAGCACGTGATCTGCGGCGCGGTATTCCAGCCGCCCTGTCAGTTTGCCGATCATGCCCGCACCTCTTTCAAACGCACCTGCTGCGCCACGCCATAATAGGAATGACAGATCGCAATCGCCAGCGCGTCAGCCGCGTCAGCCCCTTTTGGATTGCACCCCGGCAGTTGCAGCTTGACCATATGGATGATCTGCTCTTTTTCCGCGTGCCCTACCCCGACCACAGTTTTCTTGACCCGGTTCGGCGCATATTCGCCAACAGGCAACCCCGCCTGTGCCAGCGTCAACAATGCCACGCCCCGCGCCTGGCCCAGCTTCAACGTGCCCGCCCCGTCCTTGTTGACAAAGGTTTGCTCGATGGCGGCCTGATCAGGTTGGTGTTCGGCGATGACCTCGACAATCTGGTTGTGCAAAGACAGCAAACGCTCACCCAGATCATCCCCATCAGACTGGCACAACCCGTTTGCAACATGGCTCAGACGGCTGCCGCGCGATTCGATGACGCCCCATCCCAGGGTTCTCAGCCCCGGATCAATGCCCAGAATTCGCATGTTTTGCCCCAGCCTGCTCGGGTTATTGTGATATTTTTATCCGATTAGCACGAAGCGTGAACATTTTCCAAGGAAATTACGCCAAAGTCCGATTGCGACATTCCTGTTCCGGGTACGACGCCATCGCCTTTTTACGACAGCAAATGGTCGAAATTCGACCGCTTCATGAACGCGAATTAACCTGTTTTTTAAGGGGATTACAGGAAATTCGAGCATTGCATAAATTGCATGGGACACATGCAATTTTTGATCTTGTCGGTGCCGTTTCAGATCACTAACTGCCGCCAAGATCACAAGACTTGATGTCACCACCAACCAGAAGGAAACAGGATATGGCTGTACTGGATTTCACCCGCGCCACCACTGGCTCGTTCGGCCTTGTCGGCCGTATCGGCGCAACGCTCGTAAATGCTGTTGTTGAATGGAATGACGCCCGTTCGACCCGCAATGCACTGAACGACCTGAGCGACCGCGAGCTTGAAGATATCGGCCTGTGCCGCGGCGACATCGACCTGGTTGCCGAAGGCCGCCGCTAAGACGCGAAGCGTTGTCGGTTTACCAATCGAAAATCACATCGCGAAAAAGAAACACCGCATGCCAAACGGCAGGCGGTGTTTTTTAATACGCCGAAGCGCAACCAAAGGATCGAAAGAACCTTTGTCGGTCAGTACCAGATTTTCGCCAATTGCGAGGCGGCGAATTCCGAAACCGGGTCAGCCTGCATGATCCATGCACCGGCCTTTTCGACAGATGTGCCTTCGGACAGGCTTGCAACACGGTTTTCATACGCCCCAGCGCCCAGATGCGTCAGCAACAGCGCTTTGAAGCCGATAAAACCGAGTATGCACAGCAGCAAAAATTTCGCTGGAATGCCTGAACGCACGCGTTGCGGCTTCATCACCACCAAGCCATCCGACCGCATGGTCGTCCGATAGCCGCGGCTCAGTTTGTCATGTTTCTTAACCAGGCGCGTTACGCGCTGATCGAATTCCAAGTGTTTAGTCGTCATGGCAGCCTCCGAAAACCGCCCCCCAATCAATTCAGTAAAACGTAAATTCAGAATGTGCCGAAACCGTGGCAAAAATCCATAAAACTCCTGTAAATGGCCGCAATTTAACCCTGTTTTCTTAAAATTAGCGTCGTCCACTCACCAATCTGGCCCTGATGGTGAAGATTGAATTCATTTTGTAAATAAACGTTCAACACATCTTGGGCTTGTTCGTTAAGGATTCCCGAGAGAATCGCTTGTCCACCCGGCCTCAGATTGGCGGAAATCTCGGGTGCAAGCGCTACCAGAGGGCCTTTTAGGATGTTGGCAAAGATCAGATCATATGGCGCGTGCTTGTGTAGATCAGGGTGATCGAACCCTGCCGCCTCGACACATTGAACGGCGCCATCCATGTCATTTGCTTTGAGGTTTGCCTTTGCCACGTCAACGGCGACCTCATCGATGTCGCTGGCGATGATATCCCCATCCCACACGCGCGCAGCAGCCATTGCCAGTACTGCCGTACCGCACCCAATATCTGCGACCTTCGTTGCGGTGAACCCTTCGTCCAACAAACGGTCCAGCGCGTTGAGGCAACCAAGCGTTGTTCCATGATGCCCTGTGCCAAAGGCCATGGCCGCCTCGATCAGCAAAGGGATGCGGCCTTCGGGCAGTTTGTCGGCATCATGAGCGCCATAAACAAAAAAGCGCCCAGCCTCGACCGGGGCCAGTTCACGCCGCACATGCGCGACCCAATCGGTTTCGGGCAGTTCCGAGACCACAAAAGGCTTGGCCTCGAAGGCGGCAGCCAGAACGGCCAGCGCCGTCTCATCGGGATCTTCCGTGAAATAACCGCCCACTTCCCAAAGGCCCGATCCGTCCTCGACTTCGAAAACGCCGATCCCGGTCGGTTCGGGCTCCAGACGCTCCATCGCTTCGCCCAGGCTTTCGGCGGCCTTCTTACCTGTCAGCGTGGTGAATGCGGTGAATGTGGGCATCGGGGCCTCCTGTCTCGGTCGAAACAGCGCCTAGGCCGCTGCGCCGCCAAGGTCAAGCACGCCTTTATTCCGCCGGGGCGGGTGCGTATTTGGTCAGAACCGTCTCATTCCCCGGCTCGGGATGGCGGGGGATCAGCAGCGACAGGGCAAGCGAGATCAAGGCCATCGCCGCCGCCAGACCAAACACGGCCCCCGGCGACACCACCCAGAGCAGACCCAAAAGCGCAGGCAAGAACACCGCAGCGATATGGTTGATGGTAAAGGCCACCGCCGCGGTTGGCGCGATATCTGCCGGATCCGCGATCTTCTGGAAATAGGTCTTCAAAGCAAGCGCCAGCGCAAACAGCACATGGTCGATCACATATAGGATCGCGGCCAGAAGAACGCCCCAGCCGAACCAATAGATGCCCCCATAGGCCGCAAAGACGATAGCCAAACCGGCATATTCAAAGATCAGCGTCCGACGCTCGCCAAATTTGGCGACAGCTTTGCCCAGTAAAGGCGCCGCCAACATGTTGATCATCAGGTTGATCAGATAGAGGCTGGTCAGCTCGTGCACTTCAAACCCGAACTTTTCGACCATCATGAAGCCTGCGAAAACGACAAAGATCTGCCGCCGCGCACCGGCCATGAATTGCAGCGCATAATAAAGCCAATAGCGTTTGCGGAGGATCAGCTTTTTGGTCTGCTGCGTTGGGGCATCGAATTGCGGGTAAGCCAGCAGACAGAACAGCGCCAGCAGTGCCGTCACACCCCCTGCGGCCATGAAGACAAAGTTATAGGACAGATCGAACCGGTCCCAGGTCAGGACAATCAGCCCATACACCACCGCTGTCGCGGCTGAGCCCATTGCAACCAACCAGCCCAAAATCTGCGGCGCGCGATCCTTGGGCAACCACTGTAATTGCAGTGACTGGTTGACCGTCTCGTAATAGTGAAACCCGATTGAGCTGAAGAGCGTCACGAAAAGCAGCCCTCCCAAGCTGGGAAACCACGCTGTCACGGCGGTTGCCACACCCAACATCATCAGCGAGATCATCGCCAGTACCTGTTCGCGGATGAAGATGATCACCGCGATCACGCCAACGGCCAGAAACCCGGGGATTTCGCGCACCGTGTGCAACAAGCCGATATCGGCCCCGTCAAAACTGGCCACTTCGATGACGAAGTTGTTCAGCAAAGCGCTCCACGCGTTGAACGCAATCGGCATCGTCAGCGCCATCACGAACAATAGCGTAATGGGACGACGCCAGAATGGCAGGCTTTGCGCCTCGGCAAGGGGCATTGGTTTCAGCATGAGACCCCTCTACGCCCATTTTGCCGGTTTGGCGAGAGGCGACGACCAAACGCACAGCAAACCTGCGCGAATGCAGAAGTCAGTAGAAACTTTGCGGGTCGATATCGACAGTTAGGCGAATGTCTCCCTTTAGCCGCAAAGGCGCAATCCAGCGGGCCACCGCATCCTGAATCGGCGCGCCTTTGGGGGCTTTGACCAGCAACCGCACCCGGTGACGGCCGCGGATCCGCGCAATTGGCGCAGGCGCGGGGCCAAAGACTTGCGCACCGATTTGGGTCAAAGGACCTGTATTTCGCGCCAATGCGTTTCCGATGTCAAAGACAGGTGCAACCTCGGGCCCCGACAGCACAATCCCGGCCATACGGCCATAGGGCGGGACACCTGCGGCCTGACGCCCAGCAGCCTCGGCTTTCCAGAAACCCTCTTCATCCCCTGAAAGGATGGCCCGTATCACTGGGTGTTCGGGTTGAAAGGTCTGCAACAAGGCCTGCCCCGGTTTGTCCGCGCGCCCCGCGCGACCCGCAACCTGCCGCATCAGTTGGAACGTGCGTTCCGCCGCCCGCAAATCCGCACCGTGCAGGCTGACATCGGCATCGATCACACCCACCAAGGTCAGCTTGGGAAAGTTATGCCCTTTGGCCACCAGCTGCGTTCCGATGATGATGTCGGCATCACCCTCGGCAATCTTTTCAATCTTGGCCTTGAGTGCCCGGGCCGAACCAAACAGATCTGAACTAAGCATCGCGATCTTGGCCTCGGGGAACGTGGCCTCGGCCTCTTCAGCCAGCCGTTCGATCCCCGGCCCAACCGGGGCCAGCTTGCCTGCAATTCCGCAAGACGGACAGACCTCCGGCATCGGCTTGGTCTCGCCACATTGGTGGCACATCAGCCGTTTGAGGAATCGGTGTTCAACCATGCGCGCATCACAATGGTCGCAGCCGATCTGCTCACCGCAGGCCCGGCAGAGCGTCACTGGGGCGTAGCCACGCCGGTTGATGAACAAAAGCGACTGCTCGCCCCGCTCGATCCGCTGCCGCACCGCCTGCCGCAGTGTCGGGGATATCCATGTGCCCGGCTGCATCTGTTCGGCCCGCATGTCGATGGGTTTCATCTCGGGCAGCACGGCGTCGCCAAAACGCGATGTCAGGTCCAGCCGCTCATATTTCCCGGCCTCGGCATTGGCCCAGCTTTCCAAAGACGGTGTGGCGCTGGCCAAAATCACCCGCGCCCCGCAAATGGCAGCACGCAGAACCGCCATGTCTCGCGCGCTATAATGCACTCCATCTTCCTGCTTGTAAGATGTGTCATGCTCTTCATCGACCACAACCAGACCCAGTTGGCGAAACGGCAAGAACAAAGCCGACCGCGCCCCCACGACCAGCTGCGCCTCGCCCTGCCCGACCATGCGCCAGACGCGGCGGCGCTCGGTCATGGTTGCGCCGGAATGCCATTCCGCAGGGCGTGCGCCGAACCGCGCCTCAACCCGGGTCAGAAACTCGGCTGTCAAGGCGATCTCGGGCAGCAGCACCAGCGCCTGACGCCCCATCCGCAGCGCTTCGGCCACAGCTTCGAGGTAAACCTCGGTCTTGCCTGATCCGGTGACGCCTTTCAGCAAGGTGGTGCCATAGTCGCCGCTGCGCTGCCCGTCCCGCAACCGCGCGACGGCCGCGGCCTGATCACCTGTCAGATCTTTGCCCGGCAGATCAGGGTCAAGATGCGGATAGGGCAGATCACGCGGACTGTCTTCCTCGCGCACAGCGCCTTGTTTGACCAGACCTTTGACCACCGATGAGGTCACGCCGGCCTGCTCGGCCAACTCCTTCAGCGTAAAGGCCAGCCCACCATAATTGCGCAGCACCTCCAACACCCGGGTCCGCGCATCGGTCATCCGGTCGGGCGTGCGATCGCCCAGCCGATAGACCTTGCGCATCGAAGGCGGGTCGCCCAAACCCGGCGCACGGGTCGCCAGCCGCAGCATCGCAGGCATCGGCGTCAGCGTGTAGTCGGCGACCTTGCCCAAGAATACACGCATCTCTTCGCGCATGGGCGCAACCTCAAGCACCCGGATCACTGACCGCGCCTTGGCCAGATCGAACCCGCCCTGCCCCGGCCCCCAAACCACGCCCAGTACCTTGCGCGGGCCCAAGGGCACCTCGACAAAAGCGCCCAGAAAGCACCCGCCCTCGGGCGCTTTGTAATCCAACGTCCGGTCCAGCGGCTGCGTCGTCAGCACCGCAACCAGCTCTCCTTCGTCGAAAAATCCGTTAGCGCTCACAGTATATCCTTACCAAGGGGTTTCAGCACGGCCTTCTTTGAGGTAAAGCCATCGGCAATCAAGGCCAACCCATCAAAGGACTGCCCAAATGAAATTCTTCGTAGATACCGCCGAGATTGATGCCATCGCCGAACTGAACGACCTGGGCATGGTGGACGGTGTAACCACCAACCCTTCGCTGATCCTGAAATCAGGCCGCGACATTCTGGAAGTGACCAAAGAGATCTGTGAACTGGTCGATGGCCCGGTTTCAGCCGAAGTTGTAGCGACCGAAGCCGACGACATGATCGCCGAGGGCCGCAAGCTGGCCAAGATCGCGCCGAATATCGCGGTCAAAGTGCCTCTGACCTGGGCGGGTCTGAAAACCTGCAAAACTCTTAGCGACGAAGGCCAGATGGTCAACGTGACCTTGTGCTTCTCGACCAACCAGGCGATCCTGGCCGCCAAAGCAGGGGCCACTTTCATTTCACCCTTTATCGGCCGCCTGGATGACATCAACCTTGATGGCATGGATCTGATCGCCGATATCCGTCAGGTCTATGACAATTACGGTTTTGAAACCGAAATCCTCGCCGCCTCGATCCGCACCGTGAACCACGTGACCGACAGTGCCCGCATCGGGGCTGACGTGATCACCGCCCCTCCGGGCGTGATCAAGAAACTGGCTGATCACCCCTTGACCGACAAAGGTCTCGAAGCGTTCCTGTCCGACTGGGCCAAAACAGGTCAAAAGATCCTCTGACACATCGCACAACCGCGCGGCACCGCCAGGTGCCGTGCCCGGCCCAACTGCAAAAACTGATCTTTGATCAGGCCCTTGCAGGCGGGAGCCCTCCAGGCAACAGCGTAACGGGAATTCTCTCTTTGCGTGCATTTTTCCCAAGGTAAATCCGGCCCGCCATGCTATAAGGTGACAAACAAAAAAAGACCGGACAGGACATGAGCAGCAATCAAAAACTCGAGGATAACCTGCGCGCGGCTATTCTGGCGGAACCGGACGCGGTGTTGGACGATACAGACCTGATGCGCGCCTTGGTTTCAGCCAATGAACAGGCGCGTGGCGACAATATCATCGATCTGCGTGGCATCGCCATGCAACGGCTCGAAGACAGGCTGGATCGGCTGGAAGACACGCACCGTTCTGTCATCGCCGCCGCTTACGAAAATCTGGCGGGTACAAATCAGGTCCATCGCGCCATCTTACGCCTACTCGAACCTGTCGAGTTCGAAGATTTCCTGCGTGTCCTCGGCAATGACGTGGCCGAGATCTTGCGTGTTGAGCATATCACCCTGGTGCTTGAAACCACCGCCATGCGACAAGACCCCGCTGTCGACAAGCTTGGCGGCGTTCTCACAATCGCTGAACCCGGCTTTGTTGACGGTTACCTGGCCCAGGACCGAACCGGCGCCCCGCGCGAGATTACGCTGCGCGAAGTCGCGCGCCTCACGCCACGCATTTATGGTGAAAAGGCAGCCAACCTGCGCTCCGAAGCCTGCCTCAAGCTCGATTTTGGCCCCGGGCGGCTGCCCGGCATGATCGTGATGGGCGCGAAGGATCCCAAGCATTTCAGCCCGCAACTGGGCACCGACCTGCTCAGCTTCTTTGCCGGTGTATTCGAACGTTCCATGCGCCACTGGTTGTCGTGAGCCTGATTTCACCCGCCTGCCGCGACGCACTGCAGCATTGGCTGAACAGTCTGGGCGCGCTTGCGGGCCGCGCAGAGAACACCCGCAAGGCCTATGCGGGTGACGTCACCGAATTTCTATCCTTCATGACGTTGCATCACAGCGGACGTCAGGGTCTGGCGGCGCTTGAGCGGATTTCAGTGTCCGACATGCGCGCCTGGATGGCCGACCAGCGCGGCTCGGGTGTCGGATCCCGCTCATTGGCGCGCAAGCTTTCTGCCGTCAAAAGCTTTTACCGCTGGCTGGCCGAACGCGAAGGCTTTGAACCTACCGCCGTCCTGTCGACACGCGCCCCCAAGTTCACCAAGAAGCTACCGCGTCCACTGGCCGAAGACGCTGCCCGCGCCATGATCGAAACGGTTGAGGCACAATCCACCTCGGACTGGATCGCCGCGCGCGATGTTGCTGTCGTGACATTGCTTTATGGCTGCGGGCTGCGCATATCTGAGGCTCTGTCGCTCACCGGTGCTGACGCGCCCCTGCCAAACACGTTGCGCATCCTGGGCAAAGGCGGCAAAGAACGCATCGTCCCTGTCATCCCCGCCGCCCGCGCGACAACCGACCACTATCTGCGCCTGTGCCCTCACCCGCAATCGCCGCAAGCCCCCCTGTTTCGTGGCGTGCGTGGCGGCGCTCTGAATCCGCGCGCGATCCAGAGCGTGATGGCCAAGGCCCGGATGCAGTTGGGGCTGCCCTCAACCGCCACGCCGCATGCCATGCGCCACAGTTTTGCAACGCACCTGCTGTCGGCTGGCGGCGACCTGCGTGCCATTCAGGAATTGCTGGGCCATGCCTCCCTGTCAACCACACAGGCCTATACCGCCGTTGACACAGCCCGCCTGATGGAGGTTTACAACCGCGCTCATCCCAAGGCGCAATGACAGGTCAGTTCGGGCTTTTTGCTTTGCATCCCAAGCGCTGATCGTACATGACACCCTAATGACACTTAGATTCAAAGCTCTTGCCGTTCACCTTTTCACTGCCACTGGCGCCGTTTTTGCAATGCTCGCCATGTTGGCCGCGGTCGAAGGACAGTGGAGCCTGATGTATCTGTGGCTTGTGGTGTCGTTCATTGTCGACGGCATCGACGGCCCCCTGGCCCGTCATTACCACGTCAAACACAATGCGCCCGAGTTTGACGGGGTGCTTTTGGATCTGATCATCGATTACCTGACATATGTCTTCATTCCGGCTTTCGCTCTGTTCAAATCGGGCCTGATGGATGGCTGGACCGGGTGGTTTGCCATCATCGTCATCACCTTTGCCAGCGCCATGTATTTCGCCGACACGAGGATGAAGACCAAGGATAACTCATTTTCAGGTTTTCCCGGTTGCTGGAACATGTTTGTCATCGTGATCTTTGCGCTAGAGCCCAATTTCTGGGTGATCCTGATGCTGGTCACGCTGCTCTCGATTGCGATGTTCGTGCCGCTGAAATTCGTCCACCCGGTCCGTACCGCGCGCTGGCGCAGTGTCACCCTGCCAATGGCCCTGGCCTGGACTTTCTTCGCCGGCTGGGCCGCCTGGGTCGATTTCCACCCTGAAAGCTGGGCCCATTGGGGATTGGTGATCACCAGCCTTTATCTGGTCTCAGCAGGGATCGCACAACAGATCATCCCACCGCGAAAAGCCTGAGGTTATAGGACCTCCTGCACCTCAAACTCGGTCCCATTATGGGTGAACACATCACCTTCTTGCAGGCCGGACATGGCCAGAAAGATCGGGCTTTGGGTTGAAATCCCCATATAGGTCTTCCCGTCCACCTCAAACCGGGTGGTTGAGACACAGACCACAAAACGACGATTGTTGAATTTGATCACAGCACCGGGTTCAACGCGGTCCTTGAGACCAAAATCCGTGTTCTCGATCACATCGATCTTGGCGTGATGCGTGTGAACCGGCGTGTCGAACGCCGCCGCCAAATCGGCGTTTTCGCGCGCGGCCACGATATCATCCTTGTCATGCACTTCCCGATCATCCAACTGTGCATCTTTCAGGAACGCATCATAATGCGCCTGCGCGGTGGCAAGCTCTTGGGCCTCAAGAGACATCAATCGGTCGATAATGCTCTTTTTCCGGGCGGCCAAATCTGCCTGATCGATCATATCGCGGATCCTTCACATTCACCATTTCCGATAGGTTGAGCGTCACCCGTCCGAATTGCAACCCATTTCCGAATATCAGATCAACAGCCCAGCCGCCCCTTCATGACGCAACAAGGCCACCTTGGTCTCGATCCCTCCGTCACCTGAGAAACCTCCCAAACCATTGGCCGCCAAGACACGGTGGCAAGGGATGATGACCGGGATAGGATTCGCCCCGCAAGCCTGCCCGACGGGCTGGGCAGGCTGTCCAAGCTCTTTGGCGATGTCACCATAGGTTACGGTTTCGCCCAACGGGATGGCATACATCAGGTCACAAACCTGTCGCTGAAACTCGGACCCCGATACGCGGTAGGGCAAATCGAACCGATCCAACCGCCCCGCGTCATAAGCCTGTAACTGCGCCGCCGCCTCGCGCAGCACCGGCGTTGCCTCGCCCGCGTTACGCCCATTCCAGACAAGGCGCGTCACCGCACCACCCTGTTCTTCAACGCCCAGACGTCCAAACTGGGTATCCACTGCAATCATCGGCATAGCTGGATGCTGACAGCCTTTGCGGCCATAACGCAACCCATATCGCGCCACGCCCGCCCCTTCTTCTGTTCACAAATACCTCGGAGCGCGAGGCAGAGCCTCGCAAAAGCCCTGCCCGACAAGCGCTCCGACGCAGATTAGCTCAATGCGTCATTGCAACGGCCACAGACGCACGGGTTCGCATGCAGCCCAACATCGGGCAGGATTTTCCAGCAGCGCTGGCACTTCGCGCCCTCAGCCTTTTCAAAGACCACACCAACACCGTCGATCTCAGGTACGCGGAACGCTTCGGCTGGGGCCGGGTCGCCCGACACGGTCAGGCCCGAAGTGATGCACAGATCATCCACATCAAACGTGGCCAGCAGATCACGCGTCTCGCCATCCTCGACATGCACAATCGGCGCGGCCTCAAGGCTGGATCCGATCACCTTGTCCTGACGCTGCACCTCCAACGCGGCAGTGACCGCCCGGCGCACGCGGCGCACCTTGGCCACGGCCTGTTCCAATTCCGCATGACGCCAATCGCCTGGTGTTTCCGGGAAATCCATCAGATGCACCGAACTATCATCGCCCGGGAACCGCTCCAGCCAGACCTCTTCCATGGTAAAGACCAGAACCGGCGCCAGCCAGGTGGTCAGACGGTGGAACAGGATGTCCAGCACGGTACGCGCCGCGCGGCGGCGCAGGCTGTCGCCGTCGCAATACAGAGCATCCTTGCGTACGTCGAAATAGAACGAGGACAGATCGACCGTGGCAAAGGTAAAGACCGCACTGAACACACCCTGGAAGTCAAACGCGGCATAGCCCTTGCGTACCTGCTCATCCAGTTCGGCCAGACGGCTCAGCACCCAGCGTTCCAGGCGCGGCATCTCTGCAGGCTCCACCCGATCGGCTTCCGAGAAATCGGCCAGCGAGCCCAACATGAACCGCATCGTGTTGCGCAAGCGGCGATAGCTGTCGGCGGTGCCTTTCAGGATTTCCGGCCCGATCCGCTGATCGGCGGTATAGTCGGTCTGCGCCACCCACAGGCGCAGGATATCAGCGCCGTATTGCTTGATGACCTCTTCCGGCACGATGGTGTTGCCCAACGACTTGGACATCTTGTTGCCCTTGGCATCCAGCGTGAAACCGTGCGTCACCACATTACGATACGGCGCACGGCCCTTGGTGCCGCAGGCCTGCAGCATGGACGAATGGAACCATCCGCGATGCTGGTCGGTACCTTCCATGTAGACGTCAGCGATACCATCTTCGGTGCCGTCCTCGCGGTCTCGCAGAACAAAGGCGTGGGTCGAACCGGAGTCAAACCACACGTCCAGCACGTCAAACACCTGATCATAGTCTTCGGGGTTGGCGATGCCGTCCAGAACCTGTTCCTTAAACCCGTCCGTGTACCAGATATCCGCGCCGTTTTCCTCGAACGCCGCTTTGATCCGCGCGTTAAGCTCGTCGTTGCGCAACAGGTAATCCGCGTCGGTGGGCAAAGCGCCTTTCTTGGTAAAGCATGTCAGCGGCACACCCCAGGCACGCTGGCGCGACAGAACCCAGTCCGGGCGCGCCTCGATCATGGAATAGAGGCGATTGCGACCAGTCTGCGGCGTCCATTTCACCAGCTCATCGATGGACCGCAACGCGCGTTCACGGATGGTATCGCCCATCTCACCCATGCCGTCATCCAACTTGCGGTCGACGGACGCAAACCATTGCGGCGTGTTGCGATAGATGATCGGAGCCTTCGAGCGCCAGGAATGCGGATAGCTGTGCTTGATCTTGCCGCGCGCCAGCAGCCCGCCAACCTCGGCCAACTTGTCGATCACCGCCTTGTTCGCATCGCCCTCACCGCCCTTGCGGGACAGGATGTATTTGCCACCAAAAAACGGCAGGTCAGCGCGGAACGAGCCGTCATCCATCACGTTATAGGTGATGACCAGTTCCAACATCCCCAGATCACGATAGAGCTCGAATTCTTCCATCCCGTGCGAGGGCGCACAATGGACAAAGCCGGTGCCTTCGGTGTCGGTCACAAAGTCAGCCGCGCGGAAGTCGCGGATGTCGTCCCATTCGCCATTGCCGCCTTCAGCCCCGGCCAACGGGTGGGTCAGTTGGACGCCTTCCAACTCATCGGTGGTCACGTCACGAACGCGGCTCCACTGCTCATCGCTCAGGCGCGCGCGTCCCAGAACGTCAGCGGCCAGATTGTCGGCCAGCAGGAACTTGTCGCCCACATTGGCCCAGCATTCATCGGGTGTGCCAGTGACTTCGTAGAGGCCATAGGAGATATCCTTGCCAAAAACGACGGCCTTGTTCGACGGCATGGTCCACGGAGTCGTTGTCCAGATCACCACATAGGCGTCATCCAGATCGCCCGCATTCACAACCTTAAACTTCACCCAGATGGTGAAGCTTTCCTTGTCGTGATACTCGACCTCGGCCTCGGCAAGCGCGGTCTTCTCTACGGGCGACCACATCACGGGCTTGGAGCCCTGATAGAGCGTGCCGTTCATCAGGAACTTCATGAACTCATCCGCGATCACCGCTTCGGCGTGATAGTCCATGGTGATATAGGGATCGGGCCAGTTGCCGGTGATGCCAAGACGTTTGAACTCTTCGCGCTGGATGTCGATCCACCCTTCGGCGAATTTGCGGCACTCCTGACGGAAGTCGACGATATTCACCTCGTCCTTGTTCTTGCCCTTCTTGCGGTACTGCTCTTCGATCTTCCATTCGATCGGCAGGCCGTGGCAGTCCCAACCCGGCACATAGCGTGAATCGTAGCCCATCATCTGATGCGACCGCACGATCATGTCCTTGATCGTCTTGTTCAGCGCGTGGCCGATATGCAGGTGCCCGTTGGCATAGGGCGGGCCGTCATGCAGGGTAAAAGGCGTGCGATTTTCTTTTTCACGCAGGCGGTCATAGACACCGATCTTTTCCCACCGTTCCAGCCATGCAGGCTCGCGCTTGGGCAGGCCTGCGCGCATGGGAAAGTCGGTTTTGGGCAGGTTCAGCGTGTCTTTGTAATCAGGTGTTTGGGTCGTGTCGGCGCACATTTGGGGCGTCCTCAGGAAGTTCGGGTCGTGTTTGGATCGAAGCGGTCAGTGCGATAACTCAAGCACCTTTGCCCGGCGTCTCGCGATATCAGAGCGCCGGGGATATAATTCGAATAATGATGGCCAAACGGTCAAACATGGCCGCGCTTATAGGACGCCCTTGACTAATCGTCCAGAGGTTCTGCGCCTTGCGACGAATGGCGCAGCTTGGCCCAGCGGTTGAGCCAGGCAAGCCCAGCCAAAGCAAGCCCAAGCACCAGGAGTGAGAACACCCGGATCAGCCCGCCCAGACCCGCGATATCGATCAAAAACACCTTGGCAACTGCCAGCCCGATCACAGCCAGTCCGGCCTTGCGCATGAGGTCCGATCCGCGTGCCAGAGACTGATAGAACAGCCCTGCCCCAACCAGCAGCAGCGCCATGGTATAGGTGTAAAGCTCGGGCTGGCTGACGCCATTGCCTTCGAACATGCCGCCCGCACCCTGCCAAAAATGTCGAATGGTTATGCCCAGCCAGACCACCAACAAAAGTGCGGCGGCGGCATATCCCAGTTGTCTAAGCCGAACCGGAACGTTTGTTAAACGCCAGAGGGACAGCAGAATGATCAGCGCAGGCAGCAAGTAGGCCACGGCCAATGTGTTAACGATTCCGGGACCCAGCACCGGGTCGGCAAATTCGGTCAGAACCGGATTCTCGGGCCCAAAAGCCTGACCCAGCCGGATCAGTGCGTGCGCGGCAAAGAACCCGGCCAGCGAATAGCGCGCATAGGTCAGCTTGCCGCCCAGTGAAAAGCGCTGCACCTGTGCAAAGGCCAGCAACAGCCAGATCGACGCAAGCAGGCCAAGGCCCCAATGACTGTTTTCCGCCCCGCCCTCGCCCAAGCTTTCCAGCCAGCGTAGCAACAGCAAAGACAGCAATATGCCCGCATTGGCCCAAGCCGCACTTTCCAAAAGCAGAACTGCCGTCGGGCGCGGCATCGGCCTGAGAACCCACCAACCGGTAGCAAAGCCCAGCGTTGCTGCGCCGTAGGCAAAGATCACCTCGGGCAGCGGCGCGGTCTCGGCCCATTCCAAACCGGGGTTCAGGATCAAGCGGACCGTCACAGTGAAAACGCCCACCCAGACAAACCAGCTGAGTTGAGGCAAGACGAACCTGCGATCCAAAACCGCTGCGACCAGCACCATGACAACCAACGCCACTGTCAACGCAGCCGAGCTGAGCACGATCACGCATGCAAAGCTGAGGCAGGACAAGGCCGACATGGTTGCCAAGGCCGGGCGCAAGCGATCCCCTGTATCGATACGGGCAAACCGTTCAGCCAGCAGGACCATCACCGCGCCAAGGGCCACCGCGTGCAAGGCCCAGGGATATGCCCCGATCACACTGGCTGGTTGCCACCCGACCTCTAGCGCGATGGCCATAAGGGGCGCAAATACGACGGCACCAGCAGCCCAAGCCGCCGCATAGCGCCCGCCGCGAAACGAGCGCCACGCCGCTCCAAGCGAAAGGGCTGCACCAAGGACCACCAGGATGGACACCGTCAGCGGTGCGTCAGCCTCGGGCGTTTCTGCGTAGGTTGCGGCAAACGACTGCGCGACCACCCCGCCGTCAAACCCGTGCAGCAGGACAAACCAGATCAGCCCCAAACCGGGGAACACAGTCATATCCTGCAACGCGGGCGCATCGCTGGCCCACAGGATCAGGGCAAGGGTCAACGCCGCAAACAACCCGACCGACAACCAGAACTCACTGCTGGTATCCGCCCAATGTATCGAAAGGATTACCGAACTGAGAAGCACAGCTCCAAAGGCCAGACGGGTGGGAAACTCGGGCCAGGGCGCGCCCTTGTTGCGACGGATGATCTCGGCAATCATTGGTCCGTCGTGGTTTGGAACCAGCCTGCGCACCGGGATCGCAATGGCCATCAAAGCCAGTGCCGTCACGCTGATCAGGTAACCCGGTTCGGTTACCGGCGAAGACAGAACCAGCAGAAAGCACGCCCCATACGCTCCAACCAGTGTCAGAACCGAGATCCAAGCCCAGCGCCGTACGGTATCGATGCCAAGGCCAAGCGCTGCGATCAGCAGGAAATAGCCGTAGAGCCAACTGGGATCTTCGGAGGCGCCGCCGACAACAAAGGGCGCAGCAAACGCGCCGATCAAGCCAACAGCGGCCAGCAATGGCCCGTGAAACCAACCCAGCACAAGCCCGACAATCGCAATCGCAACCATCCCGGCCAAAGCCGCTTCGGGGCCGATCAGATCATAGAGCTGTCGCGCCGCCAGAACCGCACCAAACAGGGTCACCAGCCCCGCGCCCGAAAAGACCGACGGCAAGTAGGCGGTTGCGGAGTCTTCGTCATCTCCGAACCTGCGGCGCACGACCTCCCCACCCAGGATCAGAGCAGCCCCAAAGGCCAAAGCGGCAAGCACACGTGCAGCGGGTGGCAACAGCCCGTTTTCGACGCCGTATTGGACTAGGAAGATACCAGCCAAAGCAAGTGACAGCGCAGAAACAGCATAAAACCAATTCTCGCGCAGCCACGCGAAAAGCGCTGCAAACCGGTCCTCACGCATCACAATCGCTGCAGGCGGAGAGCTTGGCTGGGTTTCGCGCGACGGTTTAGGCGGCGGCCTTGTCGGTGCCCAGGGGCCTTTTACCTTGGCTTCAACCGGCGGCGGCGTGTCAGCCGCTTGCGCTGGTTTTTCTGGTTCTGGCTTGGGCGCAGGTCCGCTTTGATCTGCCAACCTCTGTTCCAACTGTTCAACGCGCTTGCGCAGCCGAACGTGTCCGATCAGCAAGACAACAACGCCAACGGGAATCGCCAGCACAATCAGGCCAAGCAGGACGAGAAGAGACTCCAAAAAAACGCTCCGACAGTTTGGCTTAGGCTAACCTGCCGGGACTCCGGGCAACAGTCTGGATTTCAGCCGATTTTTCAAATGACGCAAGCGTCACCCTAAAACAACGCAAGACTTGGTCGCGCCAGCATCAACCAGATTATACCCAGCACTGCAAAAAAGGCGGGAAAGCCACAAGCGAACCAAATGCGAAACAGTCTGAAATACTCCGGTGGCAGATCCGTTCTGTGCGCCACCGCCATGCCTGCCAAATTGCGCAGTTTCAGTTGAATCCACACAACCGGCAGCCAAAACAGGCCGGTCACGACATAGAGGAGTAGCGAGAGCACGATCCAACCTTCGCTGAAAGACCAGCCCAAGCGCCAGGCCAGCAACGCTCCGGTAATGGGTTGCACGATCACCGCAGTGGTCGTGAAGAGCAGATCGGCCAGGACAACGACGCCAGCTGTATGCGCGACGATGCGCGGGTCCCGGCTGCGATGCGCCATCAGCATGAAAAAGGCGATCCCGACCCCGGTGCCCAGCAAGACGCAAGCGCCGATCACGTGGAGCCAGCGCAGGATCAGATCCGGGTCCATCAGCGGGTTTCGAGCATTGGTCGCGCCAAAAGAGGCAACAGCATCGCGGGTAGGATTTTGACCAAGGGTCCCAATGGATCCAGCCAAAGGCCTGGCGTCACAGCAGTGGCCATCACCAGATACCGCAGCGCAACGCCAGCCTGTATCAAACAGACCCTTGCCGCCCAGGGACGCCACAGAAGGCAAAGGCCAAGCGCGAGATCAACAAGCGACCAGAACACAACGCTGCTGATGGCGGCCCATGTCGGCCAACCCGCATCGGTCAGAACGCTGGCGGCCGTTCCAAGCCCCAGCAGACCAAACAGCCCCGACAGCACCCAAAACAGGCTGAGCACGCCGATGACCAGTGGCAGTAGAAGTGACATGCGCGCGGCCAAGCGGTGTTCCCGGGCGCAGGTCAGATCGCCATAGATCTGCGGAAGCCCTGCCACCGACAGACCCGACGCGTCTCGGTACGGTCCCGGTTCGCCGGTGACGCCATCTTGCATCACCGTCATCGCATTGCTGCGCAAAGGTGATCGCCATCCCAAATTGCCCAGCCCATCGGCACAGGCAGCAATAGCGCGCGTCAGGAAACTGGGGATCGGCAAAGTGAACCGCGCCGCAGGAAATCCAAGCCAGTTTCGGGTTTCCGTCACAACCTCGACCAAGGGCCGAGATTCACCTTCAACCAGATCATAGCTGCCCTGTGGCAGTCGCCCCTGAATCGCAAGCGATACTGCGGCGCAAAGGTCTGCCATTCCGACGCATTGTACCGGCGTATTCGGGTAGGCGACCGGCTGCACCACAGGGATCGCCGCCAGCATCCGCAGCAAAGCCGTACCGCCGTAATCGCTCTGCCCGATCACCAACCCTGGCTTCAGAATCCAAAGCGGCGCACCACTGGCCATAAGCTCGGCATCGCCTGCGGCTTTGGTTCGCATGAAATCGGTCGAAGCTGTTTTCTCTGCCCCGGTGGCCGAAATCTGGACAATTGCGATACCTTTTTGCGCACACGCCTTTCCAAGTGCGCCGATGGCCAGATGATGCACCGTCTCAAGGTCGTCCAGAGATCCGTCTTGCAGCGCACCTGCGCAGTTCACCACAGTATCGATCCCGTCCAGATCGCCCTGCCAATCCGAAGCCGCGCCAAAGCCACGCAGATCGCCTTGGACCAGCTCTGCTCCAGGCAGGACGCGCGCGCCGGTTTCCATGTTGCGCACCATGCCTCGGACAAACGCGCCCTGTGCACGTAAAGATCGGGTCACGACCGCGCCAATAAACCCATAGGCACCCAGCACCAAGATACGTTTCCCACGCAACAACTGTTCGGACGTGGCCGTGTAACCTTATGTTTTTCGACCACATTAGTGAGTTTGCGCCTGGGCTCAAACCTTTTGGCAGGTTTTATGGATGAAACAGCGACCCGACCAGATAGGCGATCGCAGCTGCGGCGCCACCAATCAGCAATGTCTCACCCCCCGATCGCCACCAAGGCGCCAGTGACCACCGACTTTTGAGCGCACCGATGGCGAAAAAAACCGCCATCGTCATCCAGACCGACAGTGTAAAGGCGTCCGGCCAGGACATCACGAACGGCAACAGAGGGATCATCCCGGCGACCAAAAAGGCGAGAAAGGTCGCAACGGCTGCTTTCATCGGGTGCGGGTCGACGCTGCCCAACCCGTATTCACCTTCGATCATCAGGTTGATCCAATTGACTTGATCAGCGGTCACAGCATCGGTCGCGTCTTCCAGCACGCGTCCGGCAAGCCCTTTCTGCGCCAAAATCTCGCGCGCCTCTGCCCGTTCGCCATCAGGGTACAAGCTGATATGGCGCTGTTCGATCGCGCGGATGCGACGGATGTTGTCCAACTCGGCCTTGGTTCCGGAATAGTTGCCCGCCGCCATCGAGAACCCATCCGCCAGAACATTTGCCAGCCCAAGGGCCACGATCACGAAAGGCGACAAGCCCGCGCCCGCCACGCCTGCGACAATGGCAAAGGTGGTCACGGACCCGTCGATGCCACCATAAACCACATCGCGCAATACGCCGCGTCCGGGTGGCGCGTTGATCCGCGCGACAATTTCTTGCTGACTGTGGCCGTGGTCGGTCATGGCTGGCTCCGCCTTCATTCTGCGGAAACCGGCGCACCCGCGCTTTGCGACAGATCAAGTCTTGTTGAACACCCCGCTCAGCGCACGTTTGATAACGCCACGGGTCGAAGGCTTGTGACGGTCCGAGAACGGCAAAGGCCGGCACACCTCCATCGCGGCAACCCCAACTCTTGCAGTCAACGCCCCATTCACCAGACCTTCGCCAAAACGTCGTGATAATTTGCTGAGGACGGAGCCACCCAGAATGGGCTCAAGCAGGTCATCGCCAACAGCGACGGCCCCGGTTGCCACCAGATGCACGAACACAGCGCGGGTAAGGCGCCAACTGCCAAGAAACCCCGCGCGCCCTCCGTAGATCTCGGCGATGCGGCGGATCATCCGTAACGAACTTGCAAGCGCAGTGGCCACATCCGCCAGTGCCAAAGGAACCAGAGCCGTCACCGTCGCCACCTGACGCGCTGCCGCCTCGACCTCGCGACTGGCGGCGGTATCAAGCGAGGCTAGCAATTCGTCCTCGGCCAGGCCCAAAAGGCCGGACGCGTCGAACTGATCGTCCATGCGCTCGGTCAGGCGATCATGGCCCCATCGCGTCTCGTCCCGGCCTGCGTAGAAGGCCAGCAAGCGGGTGGTGACAGCACGCGCTTGTGCCAGATCCTCTTCGGCCAATGCAGTATCTGCCGCGCGGCGCATCCCATCGACCCGTGACAGACGGCCAATGGCGGCCAGTTCGCGGATCACAATGATCAACACGACACACAGCAAGGCGATGATCAGGCCAGAGACAATCGTACCCAGCACAGGTGACCGGTCCAAAAGCGATTGCGCAAAATCCCACGCAGCGACCGAGACGACAGCGCCCACAACCGACACCGAAAGCCCCCAGAACCATTTGGACAAGGCCGAAGGTTTGCGCGCAGCCAGCCGCGCGGCCCCCTGCATCGCATGCCCCTGAGGCTGGGCGATATCGGGCACAGGCGGTGCCTGAGCGACATCCGTTTCGGGAGTGTCGTCATCCAGATCGAAAAGTACTGGGCCTTTAGCCATCTGTGGCCTCCTGACGGGTCCAGCCGAGTTTAATGTCGGGCAGGTTCTCTTCATTGCCCGACCCATCGCCGCGCTCCAGCTCGACAAAACCGTTGCGTTCATAGAACCGGCGCGCGCCCTGATTGGCTTGAAAGGTGTAAAGGCTCAAGAGCGGGCTTTCAGACTTGGCGTCATCCAACAGCCGCTGCCCGAGCCCCTGCCCGCAAGACGCCCGGCGCAGATAAAGCGCGTGCACCTCTGCGCCGTTGCGCGCCAGAAATCCCACCACGCCCTTTTCGCTCACGGCCACCGTGACCCAGCCTCGGTCAATCATCTGGCCACAAAAGGCAATGGCCTCGGCGCCGCTGTGCAGTTTGGGCATCCAATCCGTTTCGGTGGCAAACCGGTGCAGGATATCACCCGTGGCCCCTGCATCCGTGCTGCGGGCCGGGCGCAAGAGGACAGTCACAAGCGGTCTCCGATCAGAAACTGCGCCGCCCGATCCAACCGGATATGCGGCGGGCCATCGCCTGGACGCAGGCTTAGGGCGGCGGGTGCGAACGACATGAAGCCATAATCGGCATCCAGCCAGCTTTGCGCGCCGTCCCGCGCCGGGGCCAGTAAATGGGCCGGATCTTCGGGCAAAGCGCCGGGATAAAACGCCGCCAGCTTTCCGGTCTCGGCCAACCGGCCGCGCACGCAAGGCAATTCGGTTCCGTTATGCGCCCGCATCTCTTCGGTTGTGGCACGTAGCGAGGCCAGCGACAGCGCTGCCGTCTCGGCCCCCGCAAATTTTGCACGATCCTGCGCGTCGCGGGTCAGCGCCTCCATGATCGCGGTCAGGCGCGGGTGTTGCAGATGGTGTAGATGATCCGCTTTGGTGGCCGCAAACAGAATGCGTTCGACCCGTTTGCCCAGCAAAAGCTGGGTCAACCACGCGTTTTTGCCGGGTCGGAAAGCTGACAGGATATCCGCCATGGCGCGCCGCATATCCTCGACCGCTTGCGGGCCTTTATGGATCGCGCCCAGCGCATCCACCAAAACGACCTGACGGTCGATGCGGGAAAAGTGGTCGCGAAAGAAGGGTTTGACCACTTGCGCCTTATAGGCCTCGAACCGCCGCTCAAGCTCGCGATGCAGGGTGCGGCGACGCGCAGCGCCGTCGACGGGCAGCGGTGCAAATGTCAAAACCGGAGACCCCGCCAGATCGCCGGGCAGAAGGAACCGCCCGGGTGTGCAGTCGTAAAACCCCGCCTCGCGGGCGGCATTCAGATAGTCCGAAAACGCCGTTGCAAGGCCCTGTGCGACCGGCTCCTCATGCGCGCCTGCTGGATCAACCTGCTCCAATTGCGTCAGAAATCCCGCAGCCTCGGGGCGCGTCTTGATCCGTGCAAGCGTTTCCGTGGACCATTCGGCGTAGCTCTTATCAAGCAGTGCCAAATCCAGAAGCCATTCGCCGGGATAATCTACGATGTCCAGATGGATGGTCCGGGGACCCTGCAACCCGGCCAATAACCCCGCAGGTCGCGCCTTGAAGGACAGCCGCAACTCAGAAACCGAACGCGTGCTTTCGGGCCAATGCGGTGACGGGCCGGTCAGCGCCGACAAATGCGCCTCATAGTCAAAGCGCGGCACGGTGTCATCAGGCTGTGGCTGCAGATAGGCGGCGTGAATGCGCCCCTCTTGCTGGGCCACAAGTCCGGTCATGCGACCGCGGTCCAACAGGTTTGCCACCAGCGACGAGATGAAAACCGTTTTGCCCGACCGCGCCAACCCGGTCACGCCCAGCCGGATCACCGGCTCGAACAGCGCTTCGGACACAGTGTCGCCGATGGTTTCGACACCGCGTGCCAAATTGTCTGCCAGCGCTGAAATGACCAATCTGTCGCCCCGCAAAAATCCTTTCCCCCAAGATAGGTAGCACCCGCAGCACATGCCAGCGCTTTTCCCGCTCTTGCCCCTTTTGGCCGTGCGCGCTACCAGCAGCACATGCCCAGATACGCGTTGAAAGTCGAATACCAGGGGGAGCCGTTTGCCGGATGGCAACGGCAAAAGGACCAACCGTCGGTGCAGGGTGCGATTGAACGGGCCCTGTCGTGCATTCAACCCGGCGACCACACCATAGCAGCTGCCGGGAGGACGGACGCGGGCGTCCATGCGTTGGGGCAAGTGGCCCATTGCGATCTGGTCAAGGATTGGGACCCGTTCCGCCTGTCTGAGGCGTTGAACTATCACCTCAAGCCTCAGCCGGTGGCCATCGTTGGCGCCGCGCGGGTCGCTGATGACTGGCACGCCCGGTTTTCAGCGCTTGAGCGTCAATATCTGTTTCGCATTCTGATGCGCCGCGCACCTGCGACCCATGACAGGGGTCAGGTTTGGCAGATTAACCACGAGCTTGATGTGACCGCTATGCAGGCCGGTGCGGACATGTTGCTGGGCCGTCATGATTTCACAACGTTTCGGTCATCAATATGTCAGGCAGCCACCCCGGTCAAAACCCTGGACGAGCTGCGCGTCGAGCAGTTGCAAGGGTTTTCCGGCCCCGAGATCCATTTCCACGTGCGTGCCCGGTCCTTCCTGCACAATCAGGTGCGCAGCTTTGTCGGTACGCTGGAACGGGTTGGTACCGGGGCCTGGTCACCGCAGGATGTGCGTGATGCGTTAGAGGCCAAAACCCGCGCCGCCTGTGGGCCGGTTTGCCCGCCGCAGGGGTTGTATCTGGCGCGGGTTGGCTATCCTGAACCGGTGTTTGACTAACTCAGATCGCGCGCAGCAAAAGGCCGCTGGCGATTGCCGCGATGATCAGACCGGCAAGCAGTTCGATCGTGGGCGCAAGGATCGCCGCAAAACGCGTGGCCGAGGCTGAGGCCAACAACCCGCCCCGCAGGCCAAAGGATGTCCAGCCCACCAATGTGGTGACTGTCGCCGTGCCCAGCGCCATGGCAAAAGCGCCCGCGACACCGACCATCGCGATCCCCATCTGCCAGGTCAGGATCAGAACGAACAAGGCGCCAGTACAGGGTCGTACCGCAATCCCCGCAATCAGCGCCAGAGCTTCTCGCAGCGATCCGACATTTGCGACCTCTTCGGCTGTCGGGCCATGTTTGTGACCGCAGCTTGAACAGACCTCTCCGTCATGGTGATGATCATGGCTATGATCATGGCTATGATCATGGTGATGGTGGTCCTGCGCCTTGCCACTTTGATGCTGTCGCGCAAAGCCACGAAGGGCACGAAACACCAACCACAACCCGATCAGAGCAATTGCGCCATAGCTGACAGGTGCCATGATGCGCTCGGTGGTGCCAACCAGCGTCTGCCGCGACATCTGGAACACCAACACTCCGGCATAGACCAGTACAACAGCTGTCACGGCTTGGCCCAGGCTCGACAATACGCTGATGGCCGACAGACGCCAAAAGGCCACTTGTCGACCCAGCCCGTAGCCTCCGATCAGAACCTTTCCGTGCCCCGGTCCGATTGCATGGAAAAACCCGTAGGCGAAACAGACACCCAGCAGCGTGGCAACCGCCGCCGGTTGTTCCGCCTTTGCCGCCCGCAAAGACCGGGCGATCTGGTTCTGAAAGGCCCTTTGTTCGCCCGCAGCCCAGGCCGCAAGGCTGTCGAACCCGCCGCTGCCCCAGAACCAGAGCAGAACTGCGCAGGCCAGAAAAACCGGAATAATCAGGTATCGGGACATGTCAGGCGGATCTCGGTTGCAAAATTCTCGCCCACCAGCGGAATGTCGTTTTCTTCCAGATCGTAATCGGCATCCAGAGTCAAAAGGAACGCCTGCATCTGCGCAAGCTGACCGTCGATATCGGGATCAATCCGTTCGATCATGCAGGCCGAGCCACCTTCTACGGTAACCGGCCGGGTCATGTCGTAATAGGTGTAATAGGTCTCATCAAACGCTTTGGCTGACAGGCCGGTGGCTGGCACACCACCGCCTTCCACGGCACGCAAATGCGTTGTGACAATACGCCCGTTCTCCGTTGTGGCTGTCGGCTCCATCGGACCGGACAACGGCACAACGACACCGTCGCGCGCGATAACGAGATCGCCATTATAGCCCTCGACCCACTGCGCATCGAAACCAGTCAGATACTCGGTTTCGGCTTGGGTCAGGATGCCATCCGCGTCATTGTCCAGACGAAAATCTTCGAGGATCAGCAACGAATAGAACTCATCATACGCCCAGGTCACCCGAACATGGGTCAGTTGACCGGTCTCATCAATGATCAGCTCGAGCCCGGTGTCGATGAATACATGCGGATGGGCCGCCGCCGACAGGGGCAAGCAAACCGCAATCAAGGCTTTGGTCCAGATACGCATGATACGAAGATAGAATGGTGCCCCCCAAGGGGCAATCAACATTCACCCATTCCTGCGAAAACCGGCCAATTACCGATGCGGTGGAAACAGCACCAGGGTTTGCAAAGCCGTCCCAACCGGCCCTTGTGTGTCATAGAGCACCGATTGCGACATGCCGATCCCCGAGCTTTGCCAATGCGAGACTGACTCGGAGGCGAGCCAGTCCGAGACAGGTTCGCGGTGGATATTCACCGTCAGATCCGTGTTCATGAATCCCATCTGGGTCGTCGGCGCGTTCCACGAAATACCGTTGCCGCAGTCAGCCAAAGGACACAGCGCCTGAATCGGCGATTGGACCTCGCCTTCCAGCAGTTGCGGCGTGCGCATCCATATGGTCTTGGGCCCGGCCCCCTGGTTGCCACCTTTGGGATAGGCAATTTCAGAATGATGCGCAAAGCCCGTTAGATCGTGGCGCATTTCACCAATGGGGAACGGCCCGTCCACGATGGTCTCAAGCCGTGGTCCAACCTGTTCGACATTGGGAACATCACCAAGATCACGTCGGGTCAGATGCATGGTTGTGGCCGTCGCGCATAGCGTGTCGTCCAGATCATGCACAGTCACCCGCGTTGTGCCCAGCGTCTTGGTGTGCCGGGTTGTCTCGGCGGCGACGCGCAACCCGGCCAACGGCAAAGGCCGCAGCAAGTCGACCGTCAGCCGGGTCAGCATCTTGTCCGGGCCAATCTCGGTCTCGGCGGCCCGCACGATCAGGCCACTCACCGG
Organism: Ruegeria sp. HKCCA5839; assembly: GCF_013035585.1. Classification (NCBI taxonomy): domain Bacteria; kingdom Pseudomonadati; phylum Pseudomonadota; class Alphaproteobacteria; order Rhodobacterales; family Roseobacteraceae; genus Ruegeria; species Ruegeria sp. HKCCA5839. Next base: position 196,797 of record NZ_WQIE01000005.1, read on the forward strand.
ACCGGCATGGCAGTGATCTGCCGACCACGGCCCCCGCGCGGCATCATTGCCCACAAAAACCCCGTCATCGCGCAGGTGGAAATAGGCGTGCTGGTCCAAGTCGATGGGGGCAGACAAAGGTGCTTAGACCTTTTCCTGAGTGTATTTCTTCAGTTCGGCTCGCGCCACCTGACGGCGATGGACCGCATCCGGCCCGTCAGCAAGGCGCAGGGTGCGCACGTGGGTCCAGGCATTGGCCAGTGGCGTGTCTTGGCTGATGCCTTGTGCACCAAACATCTGCACCGCTTCGTCGATCACCTTCAGGGCCACCCGGGGCGCGATCACTTTGATCTGGCTGATCCAGGGTGCTGCCGCCCGCGCATCGCCCTGATCCATGTACCATGCCGCCTTCAGGCATAGCAGTCGGGCCATTTCGATCTCCATTCGGCATTCGGCGATAATGTCGTAATTGGCCCCCAACTGAGCCAGTTTCTTACCAAACGCCTCGCGCCGCAGCGACCGTTGGCACATCTGCTCAAGCGCGGCTTCGGCCTGTCCGATGGCACGCATGCAGTGATGGATGCGTCCGGGCCCAAGGCGTCCCTGCGCTATCTCGAACCCCCGGCCTTCGCCCAGTAGCATGTTTTCGGCCGGGACGCGCACATCCGAAAACCGGATATGCATGTGACCATGGGGCGCGTCGTCATGGCCATAGACTTCCATCGGGCGCAGGATTTCGATGCCGGGGCTGTCTGCCGGAACCACGATCATCGATTGACGCTGATGTTTGGGCAGGTCTTCACCACCGGTTTTGACCATCACGATGTAAACTTTACAGCGGGGATCACCGGCCCCGGACGACCACCATTTTTCACCGTTCAGGACGTAATCTTCCCCATCGCGCACACAGGACATCGAGATGTTGGTGGCATCTGACGAGGCCACATCCGGCTCGGTCATCAAATAGGCCGAACGGATCTGCCCATCGAGCAGCGGTTCCAGCCACTCTTGCTTCATTTTTTCAGAGCCGTAGCGTTCGAACACTTCCATATTGCCGGTGTCTGGGGCCGAGCAGTTGAACACCTCGGCACCAAGCGGTGTCTTGCCCATCTCTTCGGCGAAATAGGCATATTCAACCGTTGTCAGCCCATAGCCCTTGTCGCTGTCTGTCAGCCAGAAATTCCAAAGACCCGCCGCTTTGGCCTTGGCTTTGAGCCCCTCAAGGATTTCCGCCTGGCGTTCTGTATATTGCCAGCGGTCGCCCTTGCCGATTTCGTCGTGGTATTCCTGTTCCAGCGGCATGACCTCGTCTCGGATCATATCGGCCACGCGTTGCAACAGAGCTTGATTCTCTTCACGCAGTCCAAATGTCATGGTCATGGCAAATCCTCCTTGGCCCCGGTGCATGGGCTTTACCTTTGGCCGAAGGATGGCTTAGCTGGCCGCAGGCGTCCAGTTGGGTGACGGAACGTCACTGTAGGAAATTCCAAAGTAAGGAACCGGCGAATGGCTCTGTTGATTGAAACCGGAATGACGGGATGGATTAGCAATGAGGACCTCGCCCGAGATATCGGAAAATCCGCCCCGGATCTGGACCTGCGCACACCCGAAAACCTGGGCAATCCCGAAGAGATCACAATGATGGCGGTTGCGAACCTGAATACGGACCGTATGCGCGGCCTGCCAAATCTGAAGCTGATCCAAAAGCTGGGCGCCGGGGTCGAAACAATTGTTCATAACCCCGCACTGCCTGACCACATTCGGGTCACCCGTCTAAAGCCTGACGCCCCAGCGCAGGGAATCGCCGAATGGTTTCTCGCCTATATCCTGCGCCACCAAAGGCACATGGCGTTTCATCAGGCCGCCCAGAGCCGGTCGGAGTGGGTGTCAAAAGCCCCCGTATATACGCCCGATACTGTCGTGGGCGTGCTGGGTCTGGGCCATATCGGAAACCGCACCGCAACGATGTTGAACATGATCGGGTTTCAAGTGATGGGATGGAGCCGATCGCCAAAGCAGATCCAAGGCGTCACCTGCCTGCATGGTGCAGCTGCTTTGCCGCAGCTCTTGAGCCAATGCGACCATGTCTGCGCCATCCTGCCGTCCACTCCTGACACAACGGGCTTGTTCGATGCTCGGATGTTGGCGCAGATGAAACCTGGCAGCCAATTATTGAACGCAGGCCGAGGCGATTTGATCGACGAAGCGGCGCTGATCGCCGCGCTGGATCAAGGTACTCCCGGCCACGCAGTTCTGGACGTCACCAGCAAAGAACCATTACCTGCCGATAGCCCCCTTTGGCAGCATCCCAGCGTTACGATCACGCCACATGTATCGGGCTGGTTCCTGGGCGACGCGCTGACCGATGTTATTGAGAACTTTCGCCGACTCACAGCGGGTACAGATCTGTTGCACGAGGTTGACCGCGCGCGCGGGTACTAGGCGCGCACCGTCAGGGCGACAAAATCCAGTTACCATTACCGTCGTTGCAGCGCCGCGTTCGGATCTCGCGCGCATTTTCACCGGCCGGTTCCACGAAATGTTGCAGAATGACGCAATTGTCTTGAACGGCCCCGATCCGGATCACGCCCTTGGACCCGGTCTCAGCATTCACCCAAGAGCGTTCTTTGCCTGTCGAAGGCCCACTTGCCAAAAGTTCGTTCGAATTGGCGCTGACAACCTCGAAATCTGCCGGAGTCAGCCCCATCTCGGCGATGATCCGAGACAGCGGCTTGGCTTGCGCGGCACTTGTAGCCAGTACCAACGAAATAACGGCCAAAGTAATGCGGGCATTCATAGCGGCCCCTCCTGCTAAAACGTATTGAGATCAGCTTACAGCGCCCAATCGGCAGCGCCAAGACCACCTTCAAAATATCCCGAACAATCCTATCGCAACGCCAACTCTAGGCGCGTATGCAACTTCACCCCATAGTCACTGCAACACAGCTCCGAGGCAGCAGATGAAAAACCCCAGCTATTACGCGCCACAGGGCGGGCACCCCGACCAGACGCAGCTCTTGACTGATCGCGCCATGTTTACCGAGGCTTATGCGGTCATCCCCAAAGGCACGATGCGTGACATCGTGACAAGCTGCCTGCCCTTCTGGACAGGCACACGCCTCTGGGTCCTGTCGCGCCCCCTCAGCGGATTTGCAGAAACCTTTTCGCAATACATCATGGAGGTGCAACCGGGTGGCGGCAGCGACCGCCCCGAGACCGACCCACAGGCTCAGGGCGTTCTGTTTGTTGTGGAAGGTGCGATTACCTTGACACTGGGTGGCGAAAGCCACGTGCTTGAGGAAGGCGGCTATGCCTATATCCCACCGGGCAGTGACTGGACGCTGCACAATCGCGCAGGCCCGGTCGCACGGTTTCACTGGATCCGCAAAGCTTATCAGCCGGTCCAAGGCCTGCCCCTGCCCGATCCGATCATCACCAACGAACGCGAGATTGCCCCAAAACCCATGCCCGGCACCGAAGGCCGCTGGGCCACAACACGGTTTGCCGACCCCGACGACATGCGCCACGACATGCATGTCAACATCGTCACCTTTGAACCCGGCGGCGTCATTCCTTTCGCTGAAACCCATGTCATGGAACACGGGCTGTATGTTTTGGAAGGCAAGGCAGTCTACCGGCTCAACCAGGATTGGGTCGAGGTCGAGGCTGGCGACTATATGTGGCTGCGCGCCTTCTGCCCGCAAGCCTGTTATGCCGGGGGGCCGGGGCGTTTTCGCTACCTGCTCTACAAAGATGTAAACCGGCACATGCCGCTGTCTTTGTCACGCTGAGGTGTTCCTTCGTATCGGGGCTTCACAGAACCGCCGCAATCTGATGAGATGAAAGAAGTTCAAATACGGAGACTGTTTTATGCGATTGCGCGCCCTGACTTTGACCCTTTGCTGCACCTTGGGACTTTCAGCTGTGTTTTCGGCTCCGGTGGCCGCAGCGGAAGACACCAAATCCGTGACGGTTTTCACAAGGACATGGGCCGTAACTCAGGTCGCCGATGAGCCGGTGATTTATCGCGCAACCCGCGACAACAACAACCTCAACCCGTTTGGCCGTCCTGCGATGCTGCGCACCACGCAGGCCATCGCGGCCATTCAACAGGCCACCGGCTGCAAGGTTATTGTGAACAGCATGTATCAAAACATCTCGGGCCAGTTCTTTTCGCAGGTGAACTGCGGATCCTAAGCCCTTGAATGGGCATTGAGGTCCTTGGGACCTCCTGCCATAGCTTGCGCATGAAACTCGCGATCAATGGATTCGGTCGGATTGGCCGCACGATCCTGCGTCAGGTTCTGGCCCTGCCGCAAGGATCAGATGTCGAGGTGGTGTTGATCAATGACATCGCACCACTGGACACCTGCGCTTACCTGTTCAAATACGACAGCACCTTCGGACCTTATGCCGGTGATGTCGTGGCCGAGAGCGCTGCGCTCAATATCGATGGCCGCAGTTACCCGATGACCCACAGCGCGGATCTAAGCAGCGTGAACCTTCAAGGCGTCGATGTCCTGCTCGATTGCACCGGCATTGCGCGCACCTCGGATGTTGCCCGTCAGGGTCTGAGTGCGGGGGCTCGCAAAGTGCTGATCTCTGGCCCATCGCCTGCCGCCGAGATCACGCTTGTGCTGGGAGCCAACGACGACGCGCTGGGTGACGCGCAGATCGTGTCCAACGCGTCCTGTACCACGAATGGGCTCGCACCATTGATCAAGGTTATCGATACCGTGGCGGGCGTCGCATCGGCGCATATGACCACGATCCATTGCTACACCAACAGCCAACCCATGGTGGACGCGCCACGCGGCGATCTTGCCCGGTCTCGCGCCGGAGCCCTCTCGATGGTGCCCACAACCACCAGCGCCACTCACCTGATTGATGAGGTTCTTCCGCATCTTGCAGGCCGTATTTCAGGTGCCGCTGTTCGTGTTCCCACCGCCAGTGTGTCCGCCGTTGATCTGGTGGTGACCCTTGGACGCGAGATGCAGGCGTCCGAATTCGACACGGCATTACGCTCTGCTGTCGCGGCCTCACCTGTGCTGGGTTGGACAGATGATCCCCTGGTCTCTTCCGACCTGCGCAGCCGCAGTGAATCGCTGGTCATCGCTGGACCCGAAACACGGCAGATCGGCGCTCAGCAGGTTCGCGTGTTTGGCTGGTACGACAATGAATGGGGCTTTTCTGCGCGCATGCTGGACGTGGCCCGCCTGATGGCGTCGTGCTGACGCAGGGGGCGGGCCTGCCCGCACCCTGCCCGGCCCAACCGGTCAAGATGCATCTTCGATGCATGCGGACCGGGCGGGAGCTCTCTGTCAACCGCTGACAACCTCGTAGGGCGCATCGAACCAGAACTCTTCCAAATTGTCCCCAGCGCCGATGCGGTCAACCACCGCAAACAAACCTGGCCCGTGCAAGGGCGTCAGAACCCCATGCCAGGTTCGGCGATGATAGTTCACCGCCTGCCCGGGCTGGGTCAGAAAAGCCTGTGGCCTTCCGGGCTGGCCGTTGTGATCCTTTGCAACAATCACCAGAAATGGCTGGTAAGTCATCGGGATAAAGGCCTGACTGCCCTCAGGATGCCGTTCAACCATATCCAGGTGATACGGCAAAGCGCGCGGATTTGCGTTGAACAGGCTGATTCCGGCTCGCCCTTCCACAAAATCCAGCTGCGCGCGATCATGGAACCGCTCACATTGCCCCTGGTTGATGATCTTGTCCGGCGCACCGCCCGTGTGGATCAAATCCCCAAACGGTGCGAAATTCTGGGCCGAGATCGGCTGAATCACGACCTGGCGGCTCATGACGGCAACAGGTCACGCAGACGAAATTCAGCGATCCGCTCCACCTGGCGGCAGGCCTCGGCAAACTCTGTCTCGCGATCCTGTTCGATCCGCCGCTCAAAAGCCAGCAGGATAGATGCCTTGTCATGATCCCGCACCGCAATGATGAAGGGAAACCCGAATCGCGCGGTATAACGCTGGTTCAGATCCGTGAACTGTGCCCGCTCGGCGTCGGTCAACGCGTCCAACCCTGCCGAGGCCTGCTCGGCCGTACTGTCCTGCGTCAATCTCTTCGCCTGCGCCAGTTTGCCTGCCAGGTCTGGATGTGCCGTAAGCACGCCCAACCTTTCTTCCTCTGTTGCGGATCGGAACATCCGACACAGGGCGTTGTGCACCCCACCCGCCGTGTCATGAGCCGGACCAAGTTCCAGTTCAAAGGCCCGCTCGGCAATCCAGGCAGAGTGTTCGAATACCCCGCCAAACCGCTCGACAAAGCTTGCCTTGTCCATCTCCGATGGTCTCGCCCGCGGCTCCGACGGATGGGTGCTGGCCCAATGCTTGGCAATCTGCAACCGCGTCGCGAACCAGACATCCGAGAACCCGCGCGCATAGTCCAGAAACCGCCGCAACGCCATGATACGCCCGGGGCGACCGATCAGACGGCAATGCAACCCAATGGAGAGCATCTTCGGGGCACCCGCCTCACCCTCTTCGTAAAGCGCATCAAAACTGTCTTTCAGATAGCTGAAGAACTGATCGCCCGCATTGAACCCTTGAGGGGTTGCAAAGCGCATATCGTTACAGTCCAGCGTGTAAGGTACGATCAACTGATCCCGCCCGCCGGTCTTCATCCAATAGGGCAAGTCATCCGCATAAGTATCTGCCACATAGTCAAAACCGCCCTCTTCCGCGACCAGACGCACGGTGTTTTCCGAACACCGCCCGGTATACCAGCCGCGCGGGCGGGACCCGACCACCTCGGTATGCAGGCGGATCGCTTCGGCAATCTGCGCGCGCTCTTCGTCTTCGGGCATGTCTTTATGCTCAACCCATTTCAGCCCGTGGCTGGCGATCTCCCACCCGGCGTCTTTCATCGCGGCCACCTGATCCGGCGAACGCGCCAAAGCTGTTGCCACGCCATAGACCGTGATTGGCAAATCCTTCATCAGCCTGTGCAGACGCCAAAACCCGGCGCGTGCGCCATATTCATAGATCGATTCCATGTTCCAATGGCGCTGCCCTTGCCATTGCGCCGCGCCCACGATTTCAGACAAAAACGCCTCTGACGCGGCATCCCCGTGCAAAACACAGTTCTCACCGCCTTCTTCGTAGTTCAGCACGATCTGCACAGCCAACTTTGCGCCACCGGGCCATTTTGCATCCGGCGGTGTTGCGCCATAGCCGATCATGTCGCGAGGGTAACGAGGCGCTTGCATGGCATATTCCAATTCATCTTCGTGGTGAAAGCAGAGTTACCCTAGAAAATTCCAAAGGATTATCAAATCAATCCGAACGCAGTTTCCGGCGATTTCTACAGTTCCAAGGCGTGCGCGTTTGCGCCAGTGTAAAGCAAAAGCCGCTTAGACCTCAGGAGATCCCGATGGCAGGTTATCTGACAACCCATGTTCTGGACACAGCTCTTGGCCAACCTGCCCAAGGGATCAACATCGCGCTCTACCGCGTGTCCGGGAATTCGCATCGCAAACTGATCGAACTTGAAACAAACGAGGATGGCCGAACAGACAGCCCGATCCTGCCACCGGAGAAGTTCAAAACGGGTACATATGAGCTGATCTTTTTCGCAGGCGACTATCTGCGTGCGACCGGCCAAGATGGGCCAGACCCCCTGTTTCTGGACCAGATCCCGATCCGGTTCGGCATGTCCGATCCTGAGGCGCATTATCACGTGCCGCTTCTTTTGTCGCCTTACGGCTATTCAACCTATCGCGGCAGCTGAGCTGTTTTGGTCGGGCTCCCGCCCGTCAGGCCCTCTTGTCAGAGGTCCTTCCCGTTGGGCCCAGCGCCGCGCCTTACAGGCACGACGCGGTTGTTCTGCTGGACCAAGGGCACGCTCTCACAATCCGACGCTACCGCGCCGCGGTTTTACCGCGGCGCCACGCCCAACGCCGCACAGGGCCGGAACGGCACAAGCGGGGCGGGAGCGCTTTTAGCTGATATGCTCTGACTGCCTGACGACTTTCGCAATTCGTTCGATCATGAAATCCATGAACAGACGCGCCTTGGGATCCTGATGGCGGCGATGCGTGTAAAGGCAAGCCATTTGCACCGGCACTGGCGGTGTCTCGGCCGCAACGGGCACAAGCCGCCCGGCCTTTAGATGCTCGGCCACTTCAAAGACAGGTTTCAAAGCGATGCCCTGCCCGGCGACGGCCCAATCGGTCAGAACGTCGCCGTCATCGCATTCAAACCGACCCGAAACGGCAAACCGTTTTGGCCCGTCTGGTGTTTCCAGTAGCCACTGAAACTCGGACGCGCCCGGGTATCGCAGATTTAGACACTCATGTTTGTCCGAAACCAGTGCCGCGCCACAGGGCGGCATTCCGCGGCGCGCGACATACTCGGGCGCGGCACACAAAACGCGCTGGCAATCGGCGATTTTGCGGATGCGCAACGTGCTGTCTTCCGGCTGCCCAATGAAAAACGCCAGATCCAAACCTTCCGTTGTCAGATCGACGGAACGATCCGTCAGGCGCAATCGAACATCGATCTCGGGGTATTGCGATAGAAACTCTGGCACATGCGGAGACAACAGACGCCGCCCGACCCCCAAAGGCGCCGCCACAAACAAAGAGCCCCTGGGCACTTCGGTAAGGTTCATGACCTGAGCCTCGGCATCATCGACCGCATCCAACACCCCCACGGCACCGGGGTAGAACGCCCTTCCCTGTTCTGTTGGCGTCAGGTTGCGCGTGGTGCGCTGGAACAAACGCACCCCCAAATGGTCCTCCAACTGCGATATCCGTGCGGATGTAACTGCCGGAGAAATACGCAAATCCCGTCCGGCTGCAGACATACTGCCCAAATCATAGACCCTGACAAAGGTGCGGATGTTGTCGAGATAGGACATCTTATCGTTTTTTTTGATACAGTTTGACAATATACGGGAATACCGAAGAAAACCCCGCTTGCCTAGTGTGGCGCCACCCTGTCGGAGAGCCCTTTCATGTATGATTTCGCGATTTTCTGGGATTGGATGGCCTTTGCCGTTCGGTGGCTGCATGTGATCACGGCCATCGCCTGGATAGGCTCGTCATTTTATTTTATCGCGCTGGATCTGGGGCTGAATCGCGACATTCCCGGCCCGGCAGACGGTGAAGAATGGCAGGTGCATGGCGGTGGCTTTTATCACATCCAGAAATACCTCGTCGCACCTGAGCGAATGCCGGACCATCTGACCTGGTTCAAATGGGAAAGCTATGCGACCTGGCTGAGCGGGGCCGCGCTGCTGATGATCGTCTATTGGGTCGGTGGTGAGCTTTATCTGATCGACGCGCAAAAGGCGGATCTGGCCTTGTGGCAAGGCATTCTGATTTCTGCGGCGTCCCTGACCATCGGGTGGTTGGTGTACGACTTCCTGTGCAAGTCGAGCCTGGGGCAACGCCCAACCCTGCTGATGATCCTGCTGTTTTGTCTGCTTGTGGTGATGGGCTGGGGCTATAACCAGATCTTCACCGGGCGCGCCATGATGCTGCATCTGGGCGCGTTTACCGCGACGATCATGACGGCAAATGTGTTCTTCATCATCATGCCAAATCAGCGGATCGTGGTGGATGATCTGAAAAACGGTCGCACGCCCGACCCCAAATACGGCAAGATTGCCAAGCTGCGATCGACCCATAACAACTATCTGACGCTGCCCGTCGTCTTCCTGATGCTGTCGAACCATTACCCGCTGGCCTTCGCGACCGAGTATAACTGGATCATTGCAGCCCTGGTGTTCTTGATGGGTGTCACCATCCGTCATTATTTCAACACCCGCCATGCCCGTGCCGGAAACCCGACCTGGACCTGGCTGGTCACGGCCCTGCTGTTCATCGCGATCATGTGGCTGTCATCAGTCCCCATGTATCAGCCGTTGGAAGAGGCAGAGGCCACCCCGCTGACACCGTACGAGCAACGCTTTGCCGCAGCCGAAGGGTTCGAAGAGGCCCATGACATCGTGCTTGGCCGGTGTTCCATGTGTCATGCACGCGAGCCGGTGTGGGAGGGTATTCTATGGGCCCCTAAAGGTGTTTTGCTTGAAACCGAGGCCGACATTGCGCGCAATGCCCAGCAGATCTATTTGCAGGCCGGAGTGACCCATGCCATGCCACCGGCCAACGTCACCTACATGGAACCCGAAGACCGCGCCGCTCTGATCCGCTGGTTTCGCAACGCCGATCTATGAGGTCGGGCTCAATATTTGCCAAAATTGGTGGCTCGACACACAAATTATGCTTCCCCCAGCCTACGTCTGATGATCTAATATAGGAATAACAATATATCGCCTCGGATAAGGGCGATGAGATCGATTTTCGCTTGGGGCGGTGGAAACGCATGAGATTCAGGGGCAAGCCTATTGGCGCTTTGGGGCGGTGTTTGGTTTTCACTGTTGCCACTTTTGTGCCCGGCTTTGCAGCAGCATTGGACGTCTCGCTTTCGGCCCCCGGCGCGCCAAAAGAGTTGGTCAACCGGTTGGAAGAGACCTCTTCTGTTTTCACCGCCGACTCTCGTGGCCTCGATACCTCAATAGAGGTGCTGTCTGCCGCATTATCGGATTACCGCACGATCGTTCAGATCATGTATGACGAGGGCTATTTCAGCCCTGTTGTCAGCATCAAGCTGGATGGTCAGGAAGCCGCAAAAATCAATACGCTGGAAGCTCCTGCGCAATACAAGACCGCGACGATTCTTGTCACACCCGGGCCTACATTCACCTTTGGCGAGGCCATTCTCGCGCCTGTTGCACCAGATACAGTTGTTCCCGAAGAGTTCGCGACTGGCAAACGCGCGACCACGGGTGCCATTCAGCAGGCCGCATCTGCAGGTGTTCAGGGCTGGCGCAATGCCGGTCATGCCAAGGCAGAGGTTGAGGGCCTGCGTATCATTGCCCGGCACGCTCAGGCCCGGCTGGATGCAGATATAGAACTGTCCCCTGGGCCGCGCCTGACCTTCGGCAAGATGATCATCGAAGGCGACAGCCGGGTGCGCCACCGGTCGATCGAAAAGATTGCAGGTTTCCCCACAGGCGAGGTTTATTCGCCCGAGCAAGTTCAAAAGGTCGGGACCCGACTGCGGCGCACGGGTACATTCTCGGTCGTTTCCTTGACAGAGGCGGAAACACCAAACCCCGACGGCACGCTGGACTTTACCGCTACGTTCGAAGACCTTCCTCCACGCCGCCTGACCTTTGGAGCGGAAATCGCGTCGCGCGATGGCTTGGACCTGAGCGCAACATGGACCCATCGGAATGTCTTTCGCAGGGCCGAGCGCCTTCGGTTTGAGGCCACCCTGCGCAATATCGGCGGAGCGGAAAACCTGGACGGCAGGATAGGCCTGCGACTGGATCAACCGGATCGTCTGGGCCCCGATGACAACACGTTCTGGAGTGCGTTGCTGGAGCGAAGAAACACTGAGAACTACAATGTCACACTGGCTTCGGTGACCTATGGTGCACGGCGCACGTTTTCAGACAGGCTCTATGCCGAAGCGTCTTTCGGTTTCCAATATTCGGACGCAGATGATGCGTTTGGAAGCGGCCGAAAGTTCCGCTATCTGGTTCTGCCGGTGCGATCCGAATGGGACCAGCGTGACAGCAAAGTGAGTGCAACGCGGGGTTACTATCTGGATTCGCAAGTCATGCCTTTTGCCGGTTTGTCAGAAACGGACAGCGGTATTCGCTTGTTCTTTGATGGGCGTGCCTACAACGATCTGGGCACAAATGGCCGCCTTGTACTGGCGGGGCGGGTTCAGATCGGTTCGGTGCTTGGACCATCGCTTGACGGCGTGACACCCGATTTTCTGTTCTTCTCGGGGGGGGCCGGAACGGTGCGCGGGCAACCATTTGAAAGCCTGGGCATCCCAATTGGAACCGGTGTTGTCGGAGGCAAGTCCTTTGTTGGCCTGTCCGCGGAAGTGCGGGGCAAGGTCACGGATGCGCTGTCTTTGGTCGGGTTCTACGACTTTGGCGTTGTTGACACCTCGTCTTTCGTGGGCAGCGGTGCGGAACAACATTCTGGTGCCGGTTTGGGTGTGCGCTATGATTTAGGTGGCTTTGGCCCGTTGCGCTTTGACCTTGCGCTGCCGGTTCAGGGCACGACGGGCGACGGATTGCAGTTTTATCTTGGGATCGGGCAGGCCTTTTGAGACGTGAGACCGCATATCCTCTGCTGATCGCTGCTTTGGCGATCTGCGCGCCCGCTCCGCTGGCTGCGCAGGATGACGGCGGTGGCAGCATGATCGAGCGGTTCCTGCAGGACACTTTATCCGGCGATGATCAGAACGTACGCGTGATCGGGCTCGAAGGTGCGCTCAGCTCACGCGCCACGATCCAGGAAATCACCGTTGCGGACGACGAAGGTGTTTGGCTGACGATCAAAGGCGCCGAGTTGGATTGGAACCGCTTGGCACTGATCCGTGGGCGCTTCTCTGTAAATGCCTTGACCGCACAAGAAATCGATATCGCCCGCGCACCTGGCACCACGACCAAGACCGAGACGGAAACACCTTCGGCCGAGGTTACGCCGTTTCAATTGCCTGAGCTGCCGGTCGCAATTCAAATCGGCGAGTTGCGCATCGACGACCTGTCTTTGGGCGAGCCCTTGATCGGTGTTGCGGCTGAGTTGAAGATCGAGGGCAATTTGTCTCTGGCAGATGGCACTTTGGACACTGCACTGGATATCGATCGCGTGGACCGTGCCGGGGATACAATCGAACTGAAAGCTGGGTTCAGCAACGCCACTCGCGAAATCGATCTTGATCTGACCGTATCCGAGGCATCCGGGGGCCTGATATCGACCGCGCTGGGGATCCCTGACAGCCCGCCGCTGAGCGTCACCGCCAAAGGGGCTGGTCCGGTGACTGATTTCACAGCTGATATCGGCGTTAGCAGCGATGAATTCCAACGATTGAGCGGTCGGGTTCAGCTGCGCTCTGCTGTGCCAGATGGGACGATTGCGGACGGGATTGCCTTTACCGCAGACATCGGTGGCGATCTGACACCGTTCCTGGCCGAAGAGATGGATACCTTTTTCGGCACCGAGACCAAGGTTTTCATAGACGGGCAGACACAGGCGGGTGGTGGGCTCGATATCTCGGACATCGAAATCACGGCGCAGGCGCTAAAGCTGGAAAGCCAATTGAAACTGGCAGCAGGCGGTGCCTTGCAACTGATTGCGGTTCAAGGCCGGATTACGCCGCCCGAAGGCGACCGTGTCGTCTTGCCGGTCAGTGGTGGAAAGACCTCCATCGGGGCGGCACAGCTGTCGGCGCTGTTTGATGCTCAGAACGGAAACCTGTGGGACCTGAGCTTGACCGCCAATGATGTCGATGCGGATCAAATCAATCTGGACCGCGCGCAAATCGCAGGTCAGGGGACCTTGGATCAAAGCAACGGCTTTGCCATCGACGGCGACCTTCAAGCGGCGCTGGACGGCATAAACATGTCTGATCCAGCACTGACAGCGGCCATCGGAAACCGGGTAACCCTTGATGGTCTGTTTGACTATGGCGACGATCAAACGCTGACCCTGTCTGGTTTCGAGCTGATCGGCAGCGACTACCAACTGGAAGCGGATGCGGTTGTCACTGGCCTGTCCACCGGTTTGCAGATAGATGGCTCAGCTTCGGTTCGCGCCGATGACCTGTCGCGCTTTTCCGACATCGCCCAACTCGATCTGGGTGGTGCTGCATCCCTTTCTGTCTCCGGGGCCGGTTCTCCGCTGGAGGGCAGCTTTGATGCTAAGATTCAGGTGGACGGACGTAACCTGTCAACTGGCCGCGACGATATCGACCCTGTGATCGAAGGTGAGACACAGATCTCGGTCGACGCAAAGCGCGATACCGACGGTATCACCATTCGGGACTTTACGATCACCTCGCAAGCTTTGACAGCGCAAGCCGATGGAGTTGTGACGACACCTGATGGCAATCTGACCATCGACGGGCAGGCCAATGTCGATGCACGCGATCTTTCGATCTTTGCCGGTCTTGCACAGCAGGACCTGACTGGCGCGTTGCAAGCCAAGGTAAACGGTAAAGGCACGATTCAAACGCTTGAGTTCGACGGCACCGCGAACATCGTAGGCGACAACGTCCAGACCGGACTGGAACAGTTCGACCCACTTCTGACCGGCACGGTGAAGATTGACTTTGACGGTGCGCGCAGCGGTGATCAGATCACGATCCGTTCTGCATCCGTGAACGGGGCTGCTGCGACGGCCGAAATTGCCGCAACCATCGAGAACCTCAGCGCGGAACCCAACGTTGATGGTCAGGCCCGGGTGACTGCACCTGACCTGTCTGTGTTTTCGGGCTTGGCGCAGCGTGATCTTTCGGGTTCGCTGCAGGCGCAGGTGCAGGGCAAGGGCGATGCCGCCACCAAATTGTTTGATGTGCAGGGCAATCTGACCGCAGATGACATCACCACCGGGATCGACGTGCTGGATAACCTCGTTCAGGGCCGCACGACCTTGGTTGTGGATGCCGAAAACTCGGACGACGGCCTTAGTGTCCGCAATTTTCGCCTGACCGGCACTGCGCTGAGCGCTGACGCGTCTGGCCAATTGGACCGGGCTGCCGGGGGGCTGGATTTTTCCGCGCGATTGGACGATCTGGCGCGCTTGTCGGCCAGCCTGTCTGGCCCCCTGCAACTGAGCGGGAATGTTGCGCCGACATCCACCGGGTTTGAAGGCAATGCCAGCCTGCAAGGCTCCAACAGCTCTTATGCCAATCTGACCGGGAGCGTGGAAACGAATGGTGACGCCGATCTGGATTTCGAGGCGCGTCTGAACCAGCTTGAACGGTTTGTTCCCGAATTCCCGGGAACAATTTCGGCCAATGGCGCGGCCCGGCGCGATGCCGGCGTCTGGACTATTGACGCCAAGGCTGAAGGGCCGGCGCAGATCAACTCGACAGTGGCCGGAACTTTTGACGAAAGCGCGGGAACGGCTGATCTGAAGATGCGAGGCGGCCTGAACATTGCTGTGGCAAACGCTTTCATTTCACCCAACACTTTAGAGGGAACAGCGCGGTTCGACCTTGCCTTGAATGGCGCTCCTTCACTGGCGGCGCTGAGCGGGACGATTTCAACGTCGGGGTCAACCATGGCAATCCCCGGCGCAGGACAAACCATCACCGGCATCGGCGGATCTATCAATATTGCACAAAGCCAAGCCAATATTGCATTGCAAGGCGGGCTGCGCGCAGGTGGCGGGTTTACCATCAACGGCCCGGTCGGTCTGACCCCGCCCTTCAACGCACAGGTCACCACTTCTTTGAACAGCTTGGTGCTGACAGACAGGCTGCTATACGAAACGACGCTGGATGGTCAGATTGTCTTTAACGGCGCTCTGGCAGGCAACAGTTCGCTGGCCGGTCAGATCAATTTTGGTGAAACGAATATCAACCTCGCGGCTGCATCGGGCGCTGTCGGGGCGGCCCCTATTCCCACTATTGAACATACCGGCGAAAACTACGCGAGCTATGTCACCCGCGAACGCGCTCAGTTGGTGGAAAAGGCAGAAAGCAGCAAAAGCGATTCCCGAATTGCTCTTGATATCAACCTGCTTGCGCCCAAGGCCGTCTTTGTTCGCGGGCGCGGTGTGAACGCAGAGCTTGGCGGGCGCATCAATATCGGGGGCAGTTCGGCGGCTGTTGTGCCTTCGGGTCAGATCGAATTGATCCGGGGCAATATCGACATTCTGGGCCGCCGCCTGGCGCTGACCAAAGGTGTCGTGACGCTGCAGGGCGACCTGACGCCTTACATCGAGTTCGAATCCTCAACCAGCACGTCCGACGGCACCGCGACAATCGAAATTGCTGGGCCATTGGATTCGCCGGAAGTTGATGTTTTCTCTGATCCCGAGCGCCCGTCCGAAGAAGCTCTCGCGATGCTTCTTTTTGGCAACCGCGTGTCCGAGCTTTCACCCTTCGTCATCGCTCAGATGGCTGCGTCGCTGGCGCAGTTGAGTGGCGCGGGCGGTGATGCCACCAAGGGCGTGCGAGATGCGACGGGCGTGGATACCATCGATCTTGGCACTACGTCAGGCGGTGGTGGCAGGCTAGGTGCTGGAGCTTATCTGAGCGACAATCTTTATACTGACTTCACGGTTAACACCGAAGGCGACACCGAGGTGAACCTGAACCTTGACGTGACCGACAACGTAACCGTCCGTGGAACAGTCGACGGGACCGGTGACACCGGCCTGGGTATCTTTTTTGAACGGGACTATTGATCCCAAACGACACAGATCTGTACCGATAAAAGAAAAGGGCGGGTCCAAAGACCCACCCTTCGAGACGCGCAATTTCGTCTGATTAGAAGTTGAAGAGAACACCGAAGTCGGCTTGCAACGTGCTATCCGATGCCAGACCGCGTTCCGACTGACCGATACCCCCGCGAAGGGATGTACCACCACCCAAGTCATAGACGACACCGATGCCATATTGTTCCAGATCATCTGCACCGGTACCGTCGCCATAGGCAAAGGTCAGAGTCGTTGCGGAACCGACCTTGTAGGATGCAGATACACCATAGGCTGTTCCGTCACGATCCGCATTCAGCACGTCGTCATCCGCCAAGAACAATGTCCCGAAGAAGTCGCCGAACTCAGCACCCAGAGTAAAGACTGTCAGGCTTTCAGTGCCGAAAACCAGATCGGTTTCACCATAGGCCAACGCTGCCGTAATGTTGTCGAACGTATAGGAAACGCTGACATCCCAGCGATCTGCGTCTTGAGCCACTCCGCCCAACGCAACAGTCTGCTGGTCGTAAGAGGCACCAAAGGCGAAGTCACCGACGGCATACTGGAAGAACACCGCGTTCGAACCGGAACCAGTCGATGAGTACTCGAGGAAACTGTAGTCTACGCCGGAATACTGTCCGATGAACTCTTCCAGACCCGGCTCGACACCGAAATAGTTCGGCAGGTTGTCAAACGCACCTGCCACGTTGCCAGCATCTACGCGCAAACCACCGTAAATCACCGAGAACCGCGCGCCGTTCAAACCGGCCTCATTCGCTTCACCAGTTCCCGAATCTTCGTCAGCCTGAAGCCTGACACGACCCGAAAACTCAACACCACCATCTGTCTCGGCGTTTACGTCAATGTTCAGACGGAACCGCGATACAAGGATGGTTTCATCCGTGTCCACGGTGGTCGTACCAGCGGATGCACCTCCCGCGGTGAAATTTTGAACATCACCGGTACGGTCTTCCTCATACCCCAGACCAAACCGCGCAAAGCCGCTGAAGTTAATTTCTGCGCTTGCAACACCTGCAGTGGCAATCAGTGCCGTTGTTGCGTAGAGAACGTTTTTCATGGTTCTTTTCCATCAATTCGTGAGAGAGTGAGCTATCAAATTTGGCTCGTCGCCTCTTCCGACGAAAGCAGTTGAGTCGCAACACACCCGAAACCCTTATTTTCAACGGCCCAAGGTTCAAAGCCGCTACCAACCCCAACGCTTGTGGGGCTTGAGCTTTCACTTCATCCACTCGGGAAACCTGAAAACGGGCTTAAATACTGAGGAATTTCGCATCTGCAGAAAAATCTGAGGTTGCTTTTCGAAATCCGCCACGACAATCCATCGCAGCGAACGCGTTTGCCGAAACGAAGAGAAACGTCCGAAAAGACACAGCCGGACAGATCATATTTTTGTGTACCGGTCCAATTATTGAAAACGGCTTTTTTGTTCCTATCACAATCCAATCGGTTGGCTTTTTGAGACCGCCTAACGTCTTATCCCGATTGACTGACCGATCTGAGGCTCTGTTTCCAAATTTCTATGGTCCTGCACCATCCTGATCAGGCGATTTGCTGCCCATACTGGATAGGCCACTGATCTGCCTGTTGCATGACTGACATTCATGAACAACGCCTCTTGTGTGGCACAGAGCTGATCCCCGGTCTCCGCTATCATCTGCGCAAAATAGTGTCCGCGTTTGTGATCGGCGTCGAGCATACGAAACCGAAAGTAAAATCGTTCATCCCGTCGGATCTCACGCAGAAAATTGATATGGGACTGAAGGATATAGGGCCCCTGTCCCAGCGCCTTCACCTGCGGCTCACCCAAACCGAGATGTTCGACCATCAGCCGTTCCAGACCGATGTCAAACGCCACCCCGTAGAACCCGACATTCATATGATTGTTATAGTCGATCCAGTCCGGGAGGACTGAAAAACCGCTCAATTCTATCGGTGCATCATAGGGCCCGTCATGGCCGCTAAGAGGGTCGGTCATCTGTATCCTCCTCAAATATCGCCACCGCGCGGACGAACCCGGCAGAGGCCCCTTTGATCTTGAACGGAAAGCAGGAAATTTCGAACCCTGTAGGTGGCAGGTCTTCAAGGTTGGTCAGCTTTTCGATGTGACAATAGCCGATCTCCATCGATGCGCGATGGCCTTCCCAGATAATCGACGGGTCTTGTGTCTCCGCATATTCCTGCGCGGTCAGCGGGAAAGGAGCGTCCCAGCTCCAAGCGTCGGTGCCCGTCACGCGCACGCCGCGTTCGGTCAGATAAAGCGTCGCCTCGCGCCCGATGCCGCAGCCTTTCATCAGGTAGTCAGGCTGCCCATAGCGGGTTCCAGCCGAGGTGTTCACCACCACAATATCCAGCGGTCGCAATTCATGCCCAATGCGCTTGAGTTCCGCCGCAACATCCGCCGCAGTCGCAACATATCCGTCGTCAAAATGGCGGAAATCCAATTTTACGCCGGGATTCATGCACCATTCCAAAGGAACCTCGTCGATCGTGATCGCGCGCTCGCCTTTGTTCATGGTCGAGTGATGATGATACGGCGCGTCCAGATGCGTGCCGTTATGGGTCGCAATCTGCAGCCGTTCGATGGCCCAACCCTCGCCGCCCGGAAGATCATGTTTTTGCAGACCGGGAAAGAACCCCATGACCTGTTCGGCGGTCTGGTCGTGGGTCAGATACTCGATTTCGGGCAGCATGATGGGTGGGTCGGATACGATCCCGGTTTCCAATGGCACGGACAAATCGACGAACCGGCGGGCCATATGCTCTCCCCTTTTTCCAAACGCGAACAGGGTTGGCCGCAAGTAACCATCTGTCAAGGCAGGAAAAAGACGGGCCGCTTCGGGCCCGCCTCTTGATGCAACGGTGGTCCGGTCACTCTGCGGCGACGGCGTTTTCGATCTTTTCCACCCGGATCGCCGAGAATTTGAACTCGGGGATTTTGCCATAAGGGTCGATAGCCGAGTTGGTGAGGATATTTGCCGCCGCCTCGACATAGGCAAAAGGAATGAACACCATGTCCTCTGCAATCGCCCTGTCGGCGCGCACCATGATGTCAATGCTGCCGCGACGGGTGGTCAGGCGTATGGTTTCACCCGGTTCGATCCCCATCAGCTTGAGTGTGCGCGGGTTCATGGAACAGTTTGCCTCGGGTTCGACCGCATCCAGAACCTTGGCACGGCGGGTCATCGACCCTGTGTGCCAGTGTTCGAGTTGACGACCCGTGGTGGCAATCATCGGATAGTCCTCGTCCGGGGCCTCATCCGGTGGGATGATGCTGGCCGGGGTGAACTTTGCCTTGCCTTCAGCGCGCGGGAAACCGTCACCAAACACAATCGACTGGCCAGGATCCGTTTCGCTGAGCGAAGGATAAGTGATCGACTCGGTCTCGAGCCGTTCCCAGGTGATGTTGTCCAGAGACTCCATTGTCAGCTTCATTTCGGCAAAGACTTCAGACACATTGGTATAGTCCCAATTCAGCCCAATGCGCTGCGCCAGTTCAACGGTGATCGCCCAATCCTCTCGCGCCTCGCCCGGTGGGGCCACGGCGGGCCGCACCCGCTGTACCTGACGGTTGGTGTTCGAGACGGTGCCGTTTTTTTCGTAAAGCGCCGAGGCAGGCAGGATGATGTCGGCATAGTTCGCAGTTTCGGTCAGGAAGATATCCTGCACGATCATCAACTCCAGCTTTTCCAGCGCCGCGCGGGCGTGGTTCACATCAGGGTCCGACATCGCCGGGTTTTCGCCCAGAATATACATGCCTTTGATATTTTTGGCATAAATCTGATCGATAATCTCGGTAACGGTCAGGCCCTTCTCGTTCGAAAAGTCCTCCGAGCCCCATACCGCGTTGAACTGCGCGCGGATGTTATCATCGGTGACCGTCTTATAGTCAGGCAAAAACATCGGGATCAGACCCGCGTCTGAGGCCCCTTGAACATTGTTCTGTCCCCGCAGCGGGTGCAGACCGGCGCCCGGCTTTCCGACATTGCCGGTCATCAGCGCAAGACTGATCAGGCAGCGCGAATTGTCCGTGCCGTGAATGTGCTGACTTACGCCCATACCCCAAAAGATCAGACCGGCCTTGGCCTGCGCAAAGGTGCGCGCGACGCGGCGCAGTTGTTCCGGTTCGATCCCGCAAATCGGGGCCATCGCCTCGGGCGTGAAGGCACGCAGGTGCTCTTTCTCGGCCTCCCAATTCTCGGTCCAGCGGTGGATATACTGGCTGTCATAAAGCTCTTCTTCGACGATCACATTCATGATCGCGTTCAGCATTGAGACGTCGGCACCGGGACGGAATTGCAGCATCTCGGTCGCAAACTTGCGCATCCCGACACCACGCGGATCCATCACGATCAGCTTGCCGCCGCGCTTGGTGAATTGCTTGAAATAGGTCGCCGCAACGGGGTGGTTTTCAATCGGGTTGGCCCCGATGATGATAGCCACATCCGCATTTTCGATCTCGTTGAAGGTCGCGGTCACCGCGCCCGAGCCCACATTTTCGATCAGAGCCGCAACCGACGAAGCATGACACAGACGGGTGCAGTGATCGACGTTGTTGTGCTTGAACCCCTGCCGGATGAGCTTTTGGAACAGATAGGCTTCTTCATTGGTGCATTTGGCCGAGCCAAAGCCCGCGACGCTGCGCGGATCATGATCGCGCAGCGCCATCAGCTTTGAAGCGGCCAGATCCATCGCTTCGTCCCAAGTCGCCTCGCGGAAATGAGTGCTGAGGTTGGCGGGATCGACATTCAGACCCTTGGGCGGTGCATCCTCACGCCGGATCAGCGGTTTGGTCAGGCGATGCGGGTGGTGGATATAGTCAAAGCCGAACCGGCCCTTGACGCACAGGCGGCCTTCATTGGCAGGGCCGTTGATGCCTTCGACATATTTGACCTTACCGTCCTTGACCTTCAGCGACACCTTGCAGCCCACACCGCAGAACGGACAGACGCTTTCGGTTTCGCTGTCATAGTCCTTGCTATCGCCCCGTTGCTGATCGTCCAAAACGGTGGCGGGCATCAGCGCGCCGGTCGGGCAGGCTTGCACGCATTCGCCACAAGCCACGCAGGTGGAATCGCCCATCGGGTCGTTTTGGTCAAACACCACCTGAGCCATATGGCCGCGCCCGGCCATACCGATCACGTCATTGACCTGCACGTCGCGGCAGGCACGGACGCAGAGGTTGCAGTTGATACAGGCATCCAGATTGACCCGCATCGCCACATGGCTGTCATCCAGCAGCGGGATTTTCTCGGGCTCTTTCGCCGGGAAACGGCTGTCCGAGACACCGTTCAGCTTGGCCATATCCCAGAAATGGCTGGAGGCGTCGTGAGGCTGATCCGGCTGATCGGCGACCAGCAACTCCATCACCATCGCGCGCGATTTCTCGGCCCGGTCGGTGTCGGTCTTGACCACCATACCCTCAACAGCGGGCCGGATACATGAGGCAACCAAAGTGCGCTCGCCCTCGACCTCAACCATACAGGCGCGGCAATTTCCGTCGGGTTTGTAGCCGGGTGCCGGTTTGTGGCACAGATGCGGGATGACCAGTCCACGACCATTGGCCGCTTCCCAGATCGTGGTGCCTTCGGGCACGGTGACATCATCGCCGTTCAGATTGAAGGTGACGGTCTTGGTTGGGCTTGCGTCAAGCATGGCTACTACCTTTCACCTGTCTGCATATTTTCGATTGCTTCAACAAACTCAGCAAACAATACTTCTGTATTCGCGTTTGCTTCAGCTTGGTCTGCTAGAACCTCATCCAACCTTATTTCCTCAGCGATATCGCAGAAGTTATTCCAGCTGTCCTGAGATACACTCTCTCGGTCAGAAATCCCAAACTTGGCGAAAAGGTCTTCAATCGGCTCATGCGTAAGCACGGCTTCAATCATGGTACCGATTTCGCTGTCAGCCGAGCAACCGTGCATCTCACTATAGAATCGCCGAATTGCAGCGAAGTCTTGGTCATAGCTTCCGCTACAGATGCGCTTGGCCAAAGCCGGCATCATAACCCACTCAAAGTGGAAGAATGGAGAAACCACCCCTTCATTTGACAGTGACGCGCCATTACAAATTTCTGGCGACGCGATAGCAGGCTGGCTTAATCCCAATACCAACACGACTGAAAGAAGGCGCATCAAATCTCCTCCGAGAAATGCTTCATGACCAGGCGGATCGGGTTCGGGGCCGCCTGCCCCAGACCGCAGATCGAGGCATCGCCCATGACCTGGCACAGATCCTCCAGCAGGTCTTGATCCCATTTGTCAGCCTGCATCAGCTTGACCGCCTTTTCGCAGCCTGCGCGGCAGGGCGTACACTGGCCGCAGCTTTCATCCTCGAAGAACCGCAGCATGTTCAGCGCCGCATCGCGGGCGGTGTCCTGATCGGACAGAACCACCACCGCCGCTGAGCCGATGAAGGTGCCATGCGGTTGCAACGTGTCGAAATCCAGTGGGATATCGTCCATCGACGCAGGCAACAGGCCCGAGGACGGGCCACCTGGCTGATAGGCCTTGAAAGTTTGCCCTTCGATCATGCCCCCGGCGGCTTCGATCACGTCAAGAATGGTCGATCCGGCGGGTAACAGGTAGACACCGGGCTTCGCAACGCGGCCGGAAACAGAATAGCTGCGAAGACCCACACGGCCATTCTTTTCCGTGCTGTTCAGGCATTCCGGCCCCTCACGGCATACCTTGGCCACCCAATAGAGCGTTTCGACATTGTGCACCAATGTGGGGCGGTTGAAGACCCCAACTTGCGCTACGAAGGGTGGACGGTGACGCGGCAGGCCCTTTTTGCCTTCGATGGATTCGATCATCGCGGATTCTTCACCGCAGATATAGGCACCGGCCCCGCGTCGCAGGTCGATATACCCAGGCGCGACAATCCCGGCCTGTTCCAGCGCGGCAATCTCGCGGCGCAGGATTTCCAGCACGGCAGGGTATTCGTCGCGCATATAGACAAAGCAAGTCTCGGCCTCGACCGCCCAGGCAGCGATCAGCATGCCCTCAAGGAACAGGTGCGGTGTGCGCTCCAGATAGTAACGGTCTTTGAACGTGCCCGGCTCGCCCTCATCCCCATTCACGGCCAGATAGCGCGGGCCTTCGTTCATCCGCACAAAGCCCCATTTCTTGCCCGACGGGAAACCGGCGCCGCCCAAGCCACGCAGCCCAGAGGACAAGATGTCTTCCTGCACCTTCTCCCAATCGCCGCTGGCGCGCAGGTTCTTCAGCTTGGCGTATCCACCATTGGGCGCATAGGCCGCGAAGGTTTCATAATCCGGCAGATGCGCGTGAGTATCACCCGCAGCGATGGCCGCCTGCACTTTTTCAGGGGTCGCGTGGTCGATATGATTGTGCCCGATCTCAAGTACCGGAGCGGTGTCGCAGCGCCCCATGCAGGGCGCGCGCAGCACACGCACCAGCGACGGGTCCAGTCCATCCTCTAGCGCCTGTTTCAGCTGCTGCGCCCCGGCCATTTCGCAAGACAGGGAATCACAGACCCGAATGGTCAGCGCGGGGGGAGGTGCCTCATCTTCTTTCACCACATCAAAATGGGCATAGAAGGTGGCGGTCTCATAAATCTCGGCCTGCCCGACTCGCATTTCAACTGCCAGAGCGGCAATATGGTCGGCGCTGATATGGCCGTGGGCATCCTGGATCAAATGCAGAAATTCGATCAGCAGATCGCGGCGGCGCGGCCGGTCGCCCAGCAGGCGCATAATCTCGGCCTGCGCCTCATCCGTGAACTGGCGGCCCTTGGGCGTGTGCCGCCCCTTGCCTTTACCTGACTTCCAGACGCCCTTGGGTGCGCCCGATGGCTTGGTATCTAATGGTGCCATGATGCCCTCCGATTGAGCCTCGTGTCTCATCAGAGTATCATATCGTCAAATCGCTTATTGAAATCACACGATAACGACAGCTTATCACTATAAAGACGTCACCACCGCGCGCAAAGCGGCAACTGTAGGCAGCTCCGGCTGGCGGGCCAGGGTCGCCATGCAGATCGGTTTGCTGACCTCCGGTTCGATCAGAGGCAAGACCTTTGTGCCCTCCAGATCACCCAATGCGTGTACCAAAACGCTGGGCACCACAGTGGCCGCCAACCCTTCGCGTGCCATAACCATGGATGCGGTAAAGCCGCTGGTTTCGGCGACAATGTCCGGGTGCAGGCCCTGGTCGGAAAAAATTCGATCCAGAATACGCCGGTTCTGCATCTGTGGCTCCAGCAGGCTAAGCGGAAACTCAGCCACCCGCGCCCAGGGGATCGGCCCGCTTTCATCGGCCATATGAGACGGCACCAGCACCACATAGGTTTCTTCGTACAAAGGCTGCACCTGCCGCAGATCAGTGCCTATACTGTCGCCATAGGTGATCCCCGCATCCAGACTACCCTCATCCAGCCGGTGCTGAATAGCGGTTGAGGACATCGTCTCAATCCGAGTGACGATCCGAGGATGCGCCTGCCGCAGATGTTTGATCAACTGCCCGGTAAACGCGATGGCCGTCGGGATCACACCCAAGATAAGCGTCCCGGTTATCTCGCCTTTTGAGGCGAGAACCTGCTGCTCCAGCGCCTTCGCCTCATCCAAAATACGCCGCGCCCGCTGCACGATCATCTCGCCCTCTTCGGTCAAACCCTGAAACCGATTGGCCCGGCGCACGATCGAGACGCCCAGCCGGTCTTCAAGATTTCGGATACGCATCGAGAAAGCAGGCTGCGAAATCCCGCACTCCTCGGCGGCCTTGGCAAAATGCCGATGCCGCGCAAGGGCGTTCAGGAGCTGGAGGTCGCGGATTTCGATCATTTGGTGACCTTTCCATTGCTGATCACACCTCCTGGGTGTCTGACCCTACGCATCAAAACAATGCAGAAGCAACGGGTGTGCGTCCTGCCGGCGCGCAGAGTTATTTGGTCACAGACCGTTCGTATCTGCGCAATGCCAGCCAGAGACCGACCTTCCAAGGATGTCGCCTGGCAACGCTTTTCCACCGTTGTTGTTCCAGATCGGAAAGGTCTGCCAGCTTGCTAACATGCCGTCCGCAGAGACGAACCATGCGCTCGTCCCGCTCCATCAGCCGCTTTTCACGCTTGATCAGCCTTTGAAACCGAACCTCTATTTGACGACTTAGCGGCAACATTGGCCAAAGCCTAGTATAGCCCGCAAACTGCTTCATCAGATCCAGGATTTGGACATCGGAAGGCAAATTTAACGGCCCGCGCACCGCAGAAAACTCCGGCACGATTGCATCCAAGTGATCAGCGAGTTCCGGTTTGTGTGCGATCGCGTGATCGGTAAACGCAAACCGGTTGATGCTGCATTCCCGAGAGACAAATGCACATGTCTCTTCGTCGAAATACAGCTGGAGGCTTACGGCGTCTTCCTGACTTAGAAAAGCACATAACGCTTCAGTGCGCGCTGCCGTCGGGATGAAACGTTCGA
Organism: Ruegeria sp. HKCCA5839; assembly: GCF_013035585.1. Taxonomy (NCBI): domain Bacteria; kingdom Pseudomonadati; phylum Pseudomonadota; class Alphaproteobacteria; order Rhodobacterales; family Roseobacteraceae; genus Ruegeria; species Ruegeria sp. HKCCA5839. Next base: position 222,488 of record NZ_WQIE01000005.1, read on the forward strand.
TTTCAGCAACATATGCGTCCATATTGGCGCTTAACTGCCCTTCGCGCGCATGAAACCGCCCAAGCGAGAACTGCAACTGATACAGATCCGCATGCTGCGCCATCTTGGTCCACAAAAGCCAATCACCCGCGAGCTTGCAGTCTTCGAACAACCCCGCGTCCCGCGCAGCGTGCCATAGCCATCCGCGAAAAGCAGTACCTTCTTGTTGAATACACCCAAGGTGAACACTGTCGCAAATTCCTGCGGCAATCGCTTCTCGGATTGGAAGAGTTTCAGGCCATTGCGGCTCGCGCGGGACACCCGCGACAGACGCATTGGATCTGCGCCCGGTCACCCAGGCCACATCGGTTGCAGAATGGGTAGAAACGATATTGGCAAGCGCGGCAAACGCCCCCGGCATGACAAGATCGTCGGAGTTTATCCAGGTTGCAAACGCGTCGTCGGGAAGATCGAAGGTATCAAATGCCCGTGCAAGCGCGTCATACATCCCCGCATCTGCGGCGCTTTCATAGGTCAGTTCCAAACCTTCGCAGCTTATTGGAAAAGACTGCGTTTCAATGGCATTCTTCCACCATTGGATCCTTTCAACGGTTCCATCATCCGACAACCCGTCCTGAATGTGGTATCTGATCCTGAAGCGCCCCGATTGGGAAACGACCGCCATGATCGCACGATCAATGTAGTCAACGGAATTAAACGACGGAGTAACGACGAAAACAGTCGGGATGGTCATGGAATGCTGTATCCTGAAATGAAGGCATTGATTTACGGTCGCAACCTGAGAGAAGAGCTAACCGATTTTTCCCCCAAAGGCCAAGGGCCCGGCCCGTTTAGCGCAAAGAAAGCTGTTCGCGCCGACGGGCGTGCTGAGAAATCCTCTGTATTGGTTGAATCTGAGCGCTTTGAGAGAACGGCGACGAGTAGAAGGTTTAACGGATGAACAGAATGGTTTTGGACGTCGCCAATCGCCCTGAACGCTATGTTGCACATTGACCAGCTGGTTTTACAGGAACAAACTCGCCTGATCACAGTCCGCCTTTACATACCAATCGTCGACCCTGCTAAGATTTGGCCAAACGCGGAAAAACCCTTTTGATTCCAGCAAACTGGCCAGTCCTTGACGCATTTCTGTACGGCTGTGTTCGACACACAGTGTTTGCACATCCCATCTTTCGAAATCGAAGGCTTCGAGGATATGCAACTCAGACCCTTCGGTATCGACCGACATAAAGTGAATTGTCTCAGGCGCATTTGACTCAAGCAGCAAGTCATTCAAGGAAATCGTCTCGACCTCAATGGGCGCGACCAAGCGCTTCCCTTCCCTCTCTTGTCGGTCATCTGGTTCGATATGAGCAATACGGCCAAGCAAAGCACGTTTGGGCGCCAGAAACTCAATCGTTTCACCTGTCACCGAGTAAACGCATTTCGTGGATGTCGCACAATTTCGGTTTTCGACCAACTCGGCAGCAAATCTTGGGTTGGGTTCGGCGACCACGCCAGACCAGCCGAATTCTTTTTCAAGCATATAAGTATTGCTGAGCGAAATACCGTTGGCCGCCCCGAACTCGACAAAATAGGGGTTTTGGACGCCGCGATTTACCCAAGCGGCCCATAGATCCTGAATGTGTTGAGACTTAGAAAGTCCCACCAAAGGCAACGCAAAACATAGAAAATCCTGGAATGCTGGCAGCTCATCGCCCATGTCCCGAGCCACGCCAAAGATTTTCTCGACCGCCCTCGCGCTGTCAAGGCTACATTCAACCGTGCTCAGCGGTGTTCTGTTTTCTGAAACCACGTTGTTCCCTCGATATGATGCTAAGCTATGTCTGGTGTGACGCGTTTTTCAGATGCTTCCGCACCCATAATCGGAATACGAAAAGCTGAATACAGATTAAAGTCTAACTTTGCTCTCGGCGCCGTAGGCCGATACACCCGCCAAAGGTTCCAGCGCAACGCATTTCTGTGACCGGCAAATGCTTCTGCGAAGCGCGCGCGCACGACCGGAAAAACCGCCTCTAATCCCACATACCCATCTTGATGATCAGCGCATTCAGATCGCAAGGACCATTCTCAGGTATTGAACAGAAAATGCATCACGTCGCCGTCCTTGACGATATAGCTCTTGCCTTCGGCTCGCATCTTGCCTGCCTCTTTGGCACCCTGCTCACCATTGGCGGCGACATAATCGTCATAAGCGATGGTCTCGGCACGAATGAAACCTTTTTCAAAGTCGCCATGGATCACACCAGCGGCTTTCGGCGCTGCGGTGCCGGTGCGGATGGTCCAGGCGCGGGCCTCTTTCGGGCCGACGGTGAAATAGGTCTCTAGTTTCAGCAGGTCATAGCCTGCGCGGATCAGCCGATCGAGACCGGGTTCTTCCAGACCCATTTCTTCAAGGAACATCTGGGCTTCATCGTCTTCCAGCAGGCTGATCTCTTCTTCGATCTTGGCGCTGATGATGACGTGTGAGTTGCCCTGAGCCGCGGCCATCTCGGCCACTTTGGCGGAATAAGCGTTGCCCTCGGCGGCTTCTTCTTCGGACACGTTGCAGACATAGAGTACCGGTTTGGTGGTCAGCAGTTGCAACATCTTCCAGGCTTTGGCGTCCTCGTCCGCAACCTCGACCAGACGTGCGGGTTTGCCGCTTTCCAGCATTGCTTGCGCCTCGGCCAGCAGGCGGTCCTGCTGCTGAGCCTCTTTGTCATTGCCCTTGAGCTTGCGCACCAGATTGGCGCGACGCTTTTCGATACTTTCCAGATCGGCCAGCATCAGCTCGGTCTCAATCGTGTCGGCATCGGCCACCGGATCGACGCGGCCATCCACATGGGTCACGTCGCCATCTTCGAAACAGCGGAGCACATGGGCGATGGCATCGGTCTCACGGATATTGGCCAGGAACTGGTTGCCCAGCCCTTCACCCTTTGAGGCGCCTTTGACCAGACCGGCAATGTCCACAAAGGTCATCCGCGTTGGAATGATCTGTTTCGAAGAGGCAATCTCGGCCAGTTTGTCCAATCGATCATCAGGCACCGCCACATCGCCGACATTTGGTTCAATGGTGCAAAACGGGAAATTCGCTGCCTGCGCAGCGGCGGTCTTGGTCAACGCATTAAACAAGGTCGACTTGCCCACATTGGGCAGACCCACGATTCCCATTTTAAAGCCCATTGCGGCCTCCTGAAGCATACGACTGCGTCTTCTAGGCAGCTCTGTGAAAATGCGCAACCCAAGGGATGGGATTGAAAGAAGCGGGAAGCACCTTCACGGACGTGTTACGCCTTTTGTTTTAGCGTGAGTTGAACTTACCGGTGAACCTTCCCCAAGTTTCCAATCACTGTTCAATTTTAACAAAGACATCCCCATGAAAACGACACTCACACTTATTGCGCTGACTTTGGCAGCGACTGCGGTACAAGCAGAATCCATTATTTTGGGTGCGGGCTACAAAGATTTCTCTAACAGCAATGGCGACGATCAGGCGACTTTTTCCCTAGAATACCAGCACCGACCTTTCCACGAAGCTACGCGATTTAGCGCCGGCTTGGGAGCATCCCTGACGTTCGATACAGCGGGTGATACGCATATCGCGGCTGGCTTGGTCGGTATCTATTCGTTCTCGGACCGCTGGTTCGCGGAGCTGAGTGTAATGCCGGGCTATTTCAACGCCTCGGACAACGACAATGATCTGGGCGGTAACTTCCAGATCCGAAGTCTGTTGGGTGTCGGCTACTCTCTGGACAATGGCAACGCAATCTCACTGGCTGTGACACATTTTTCAAATGCCAGCACAGATAGCTTCAACCCGGGTGTGAACGCCGTGTTCCTGAGGTATCATATCGGGTTTTAGGCTGAACCGTACCGGTGGGATTGATTTCCGGCCAAAGTTTCTGCACATCATGCTTGAACCTGAAGACAAGGACAGCAGATGACCCGTATCGACGCAAAATTCGCCGCTTTGAAGGCCGATGGAAAAAAGGCGTTTGTTGCCTATGTGATGGCCGGGGACCCTGACTTTGACACTTCATTGGAAATCGTCAAAGGGTTGCCCGGTGCCGGTGTCGACGTGATCGAGTTGGGCTTGCCGTTCACGGACCCGATGGCGGATGGCCCTACCATTCAAGCGGCAGGTCAGCGTGCCCTGGATCAGGGGATGACCTTGCAACGCACGCTGGATCTGGCCCGACAGTTCCGCGAGACAGATGACACCACGCCCATCGTCCTGATGGGATATTACAACCCGATCTACAGCCGCGGGGTCGATACCTTTCTGGCCGAGGCAAAAGCCGCGGGCATAGATGGCCTCATTGTCGTGGATCTGCCGCCAGAGGAAGACGCCGAGCTGTGTTTGCCGGCGCAAGCCGCCGGGTTGAACTTTATACGATTGGCTACTCCTACCACCGATGACGCTCGCCTGCCGCGCGTTCTGCAAAACACATCAGGCTTCGTCTATTATGTGTCGATCACCGGGATTACAGGTTCCGCCGAGGCGCAGGCCACCGATGTTGGGCCCGAAGTTGCCCGGATCAAGGCAGCAACCGAGCTTCCCGTGATCGTCGGGTTCGGCATCAACACTCCGGAACGATCACGCAATATCGCCAGCGTGTCTGACGGCGCGGTTGTTGGCTCGGCGATTGTCAGCCAAATCGCAGCAGGTAAACCTGTTCAGGATGTCTTGAGCTTTGTGAAAACCCTATCCGATGGGGCACATTCCGCCTAACGTCTGCCGCCTGAAACTGGCCGTTCGACACTGGAATTCAGCACCATTGCGCCGCAGTTGACACAGGTCAGCTGCGGCTTTTCGTTTCAGGCCCCAATTGAACACCGCTTGGCAGTTGCAGCACTCTTGGTAAATTGGTAAAGTTATTTAACCAATCGAAAGAGCCCTCTTCATGCCTGTCATTACAAATATCGACGACCTCAAGCGGATCTACGAACGCCGCGTCCCACGCATGTTTTTCGACTATGCAGAAAGCGGCAGTTGGACCGAGCAAACCTTCCGCGAGAACAGTTCCGACTTTGAAGACATCCGTCTGCGCCAGCGCGTGGCCGTTGACATGACTGGCCGCACAACAGCAACGCAAATGATCGGCGAAGACGTGGCCATGCCCGTCGCTTTGGCTCCTGTTGGCCTGACCGGCATGCAGCACGCGGATGGTGAGATCAAGGCAGCCAAGGCGGCAGAAGATTTCGGCGTGCCCTTCACATTGTCGACGATGTCCATCAACTCGATCGAGGATGTGGCGGAAGCGACAAGCAAACCTTTCTGGTTCCAACTCTACACCATGAAAGACGAGGATTATGTCAATCGCCTGATCCAGCGCGCCAAAGACGCGAACTGTTCAGCACTTGTAATTACGCTTGACCTGCAGATCCTGGGGCAGCGCCACAAGGATCTGAAAAACGGCCTGTCCGCTCCGCCCAAATTAACGCCCAGAACCATCGCGAACCTGATGACAAAATGGGCCTGGGGCATTGAAATGCTGGGCGCCAAACGACGCGAGTTCGGCAATATCGTGGGGCATGTGGATACCATCACGGATACCACCTCTTTGGGCACCTGGACGGCAGAACAGTTTGACCCGAGCCTGGATTGGGGCAAGGTCGAGAAGCTTATGGAAAAGTGGGGCGGCAAAGTAATCCTCAAAGGTATCCTGGACGCCGAAGACGCTAAAATGGCCGCCAAGCTGGGCGCGGATGCCATTGTTGTGTCAAACCATGGTGGGCGGCAGTTGGACGGGGCGCTCAGCTCGATCCGTGTGTTGCCTGAAATCATGGATGCGGTGGGATCCGATATCGAGGTTCATCTCGACAGCGGCATCCGGTCTGGTCAGGACGTGCTGAAAGCTCTGGCCCTTGGCGCCAAAGGCACCTTTATCGGACGCGCCTTCATCTATGGGCTGGGCGCGATGGGGCAGAAAGGTGTCACCACGGCGCTAGAGGTCATACGTAAGGAGCTGGATACGACCATGGCACTCTGCGGTGAGCGTAATGTAAGCGCACTTGGCCGACACAACCTGCTGATCCCCGAGGATTTCGGTGGACGATGGCAAGAGAAATAACAGCAAAAGCGGGCGCTGCCCCCGACGCGGCAAGCTGCGACTCTCCCGGATATTTGCGGTCAGATGAAGCAGGGGATCCGTTCTTCATCTGGCGATAAATATCCCGGAGCGCGAGGCAGAGCCTGGCAAAATGAAAACCTGCCAAAAAGCCCTTTCCAAACTCGGTGAATCAAGCTAAGGACGCGGCTTCACGCGGGCATACAGCCTTGGAGGATGCCCGCCCTAACTTTGGAGAATTTATCATGGCTGGAGAGATTCCTGATCTCGTAGCTCTGGAACGGACGGGGACAGGCAAGGGCGCCGCTCGTCAGGCACGCCGCGACGGCATGGTTCCGGGCATTGTATTTGGTGGCGACAAAGATCCGCTGCCGATTCAGATCCCGTTCAACGAGTTGTTCAAGCGCCTGAAAGCGGGTCGGTTCAAGTCGACCCTGTGGAACCTGAAGGTAGACGGCCACGAAGACGTGCGCGTCATCTGCCGTGACGTTCAGCGGGACGTGGTCAAAGATCTGCCGACCCACCTGGACCTGATGCGCCTGCGCCGGACCACCAAGATCGCGCTGTTCATCCCGGTTGAGTTCATCAACGAGGAAGAAGCCCCCGGGATCAAGAAAGGCGGCGTTCTGACCGTTATTCGCCCGGAAATCGAACTGGTCTGCACCGCCGGAGAAATCCCCGAAAAGATCACCATCGATCTGACCGGTCTGAACATCAACGACGTTGTCACGATCTCGTCTGTTGAACTGCCAGCGGGCACCAAGCCGACCATCGACCGTGACTTTGTGATTGCAAACATCTCGGCCCCGACAGGCTTGTCGACTGACGACGAAGACGAAGGTGGCGAAGACGAAGCCATTACAGAAGAGGTCGCTGAGGCAGCCGAAGAATAAGTCTGAACTCAGGCTATAGAACGCAAGAACGGGGCTCGCACAGAGCCCCGTTTTTTGTTTGAGCCTAAGACTGGAAATCGTGGCATGTTCCATGCCATCACATCGCGGCAAGAAATACAGGGGCACGTGTTATGAAATTGTTTGTGGGTCTGGGCAATCCAGGGTCAAAATATGCGCGCAACCGGCACAATATCGGCTTCATGGCGCTGGACCGGATCGCCGAGGATCACGGCTTTGGGCCTTGGAAGTCGAAGTTTCAGGCAGAGGTATCCGAGGGTCGTTTGGGCCGCGAAAAAGTTCTGTTGGTCAAGCCACAGACGTTCATGAACCGCTCTGGTCAGTCGGTTGGCGAAGCCATGCGGTTCTACAAGCTCGACTCCACCGATGTAACAGTCTTTCACGACGAATTGGACCTGGCCCCGGGAAAAGTTCGTGTCAAAGCAGGCGGTGGCCATGCAGGGCATAACGGGTTGCGATCGATCCATGAACATATCAGCCCGGCCTATGACCGCGTGCGCCTGGGCATCGGCCACCCCGGACGGAAAGAGATGGTGTCCCCGTATGTGCTGGGGGATTTTGCCAAGGCCGATGGGGAATGGCTTGAGGATGTTCTACGCGGCGTAGCCGATGGTGCGGTCTACCTCGCCGATGGAGATAGTGGGAAGTTCATGAACGCTGTTGCGCAAAGAACTGCACCACCGCGTTCATCGAAATCGGCAGAAAAGCCACGAGAGAAGGCTAACCCCAAGCCCGAAGCTCTGCCCGAAGCCGACACGCGTTCAGCCATGCAGAAACTACTGGACAAGTTCAAATAACCTGAGATGTCCTGCCGCGACGTTCTGATTGCTTAACGTCGAAAGCCGCGCTCCTATGTTGGGTAAACAAGGGAGGGGGGCGATGAGATCATTGCTAAAATGGCTGCTGCGTATCGTGTTGGCTCTGGCTCTGGCTGCGGTCGTGGTTGGGCTGTGGAAGCGCGAAGAATTGATGCGCCTGATGGCCGTCAACTCGCTGTTTTCAGAAGAGAAGATCGTCCAAAACTTCTCGAATATGGATGACGCTTTCCTGACCGTAACGGTGCCCCGCGGCGATGGCCCCACGTGGGAACTGCCCTACGGTCCGGACTTTGATCTGCCAGACGGTGCGGCCAAATGGATTGAGGATCGTTCCGTGACCTCGCTTTTGGTGCTGCATGACGGCGAAATCCGGTTCGAGGAATACTATCTGGGCACCGGCTCCGACGACCGCCGCATCTCTTGGTCCGTTGCGAAAAGTTATCTGTCGTCTTTGCTGGGTATCTTGCTGGCCGAAGGGGCCATCGGGTCGCTGGACGATCCAGTGGTCAAATACGCACCAGAACTGAGTGGTGGTGCCTATGACGGGGCTACGATCCGCAACGTGTTGAATATGGCCAGCGGCGTCACCTTTGACGAGGACTATCTGGATTATAACTCGGACATCAACAGGATGGGCCGTGTGGTGGCCCTGGGCGGAGAACTGGACGACTTTACCGCAGCACTTCAGAACCGTTTCACAAATCCCGGGGAAACATGGCAATATGTATCCATAGATACCCACGTGATCGGGATGGTTATCCGTGGTGCCACAGGCCGCAGCATCGCTGATCTATTGGCTGAACGCATCATCGCGCCGCTTGGGTTGGAGCGTGACGGGTACTACATCACCGACGGTGCCGGAGTCGCTTTTGTTCTGGGTGGTTTGAACTTCACCACGCGGGACTATGCGCGTTTCGCTCAGGTGATCCTGCAGAACGGAGTACGCGACGGCCAGCAGATGATACCCGCAGACTGGATTGCCGAGGCCACGTGGCCAAGTGCGCCAACAGCGGCTGGCAAGATCGGGTACGGATATCAGTGGTGGATCCCTATTGGCGCGCATGAAGGCGAATTCTTGGCGCGTGGCGTTTATGGCCAATACATCTACTTTGATCAGGCTCGGGGCGTTGTGATCGTGTCAACTGGAGCGGATCGCCGGTTTCGCGAAAACGGGGTCAATGAAGAGAATATCGAAATGTTCCGCAAGATCGCAGAAAACCTGTAAGCTGGCATCATGCAGAAACAAGACAGCATAAACGTTTTGGGGGGTGTTCTTGCCCCATGCTCTCGGAAACCGCTGACCGGGTTCTTTCGGGATGGCGCGTGCAATACCTGTGCCGAGGATCAGGGCAGCCATACGGTCTGCGCCGTGATGACAGCCGAATTTCTGGCCTATTCGAAATATGTCGGCAATGACCTGAGCACGCCGCGGCCAGAGTTTGACTTTCCCGGTCTCAAGCCCGGCGACAGCTGGTGCCTGTGTGCGGGTCGTTTTCTGCAGGCCCATGATGAGGGCTGCGCACCCAAAGTGCATCTGGAGGCCACACATCAACGCGCTCTGGATATTGTTCCGCTGAAAATACTCAAAGCCAACAGCCTAGATGAGTAATCCGGGTCAAACAGCTATTGCACGGTATCCGCGAGATGTCCTTGAAGGTGGACCGGTGGGAAAGCTGTGCTGCGCTTTTAGGTCCCAGCCTGCAGCGTTCAGCATTTGCTCAACCGCTTCTGGGCGATAGGATTTGTGACGCCACTGCAACCAGATGATTGCGTTGCACCAATGCGGTTTGCTGACAACCAACCACAGCGGCGCGCCCGGAACGACCAGAGCACGCATATGCTGCAAAGCCGAAACAGGATCGGCGCAATGTTCCAGAACATGAGCCGCCAACAGACAGTCATGCAGGGACGTAGGCCGATAATCTTCAAGGCGTTCGGGGATGGCTTCTGCACTTGCGCCGCGCGCCGACAGCGACTTTTGAGCCTGTGTCAACATCGCCGCCGAAGGTTCAAGCAACGAGATTCTACCCGAAGAGTGAATGACGGCACGGGCCTCGGCAAAAGCCCCGGTTCCGCATCCGATGTCGAGCGCGTTTTGGCCTAAAGGCGCCGAAGGGTCAGAAGAGAGAAACCCAAGATAGGCATCGAAATACCCCAACAACCGCATCTTGTCGCTCCAGCCTGCCGCAGCCGCGTCGTATTTGCGGTCAAGCTGTGCCGGGGATTGGGATGATGACGGGCTGCGCATGTCGCGCAACCTGCCACGTTTCAAAACAATAGCAAAGCTCAGTCTGCGGTGCGTCCTTCGGTATCTGACATGTCGAAGTTCAGATATTTAGCAACGGTCTGCACGTCCTTGTCACCGCGTCCGCACATGTTCATGCAGATCAGGTGATCTGAGGGCAGATCGGGCGCGATCTTCATGACATGGGCCAGCGCGTGGCAAGGTTCCAACGCCGGGATAATGCCTTCGGTGGCGCAGCAAAGTTGGAACGCGTCCAGTGCTTCCTTGTCGGTGATCGAGACATAGTTGGCGCGGCCGATATCGTGCAGCCAGGAATGCTCGGGGCCAATGCCTGGGTAATCCAGACCGGCCGAGATCGAATACCCTTCGAGGATCTGCCCATCATCATCCTGCAGCAGGTAGGTGCGGTTGCCATGCAGCACTCCGGGGCGCCCGCCGGTCAGCGAGGCGCAATGCTCCATCTTTTCGTTTACACCTTTACCGCCCGCCTCAACACCGATGATGTTGACGTCCTTATCGTCGAGGAACGGATAGAACAGGCCCATCGCGTTTGACCCGCCACCGATGGCAGCAATGATCGTATCGGGCAGACGGCCTTCGGCCTTCATCATCTGCTCTTTGGCTTCCTTACCGATGATCGACTGGAAATCGCGCACCATGGCCGGATAGGGATGCGGCCCGGCGACGGTGCCGATGCAGTAGAACGTGTCGCGCACATTGGTGACCCAATCGCGCAGCGCGTCGTTCATGGCGTCTTTCAGCGTGCCGCGACCTGAGGTCACCGGAATCACCTCGGCCCCCAGCAGGCGCATGCGGAACACGTTGGGCGCCTGACGCTGCACATCATGCGCGCCCATATAGACGATACATTTCAAGCCGAACTTGGCGCAGACGGTTGCGGTGGCGACACCATGCTGCCCTGCCCCTGTCTCGGCGATGATCCGTGTCTTGCCCATGCGCCGCGCCAGAATGATCTGGCCCAGCACATTGTTGATCTTATGCGCGCCGGTGTGGTTCAGCTCATCGCGCTTAAGATAGATCTTAGCGCCACCCAGATGCTCGGTCAGGCGTTCTGCAAAATAGAGCGGCGACGGGCGGCCGACATAGTTGGCCCACAGATCATCCATCTCGGCCCAGAAGGTCGGATCATCCTTGGCTTTGTCATATTCCTCTTCCAGCGACAGGATCAGCGGCATCAGAGTTTCGCTGACAAAACGTCCGCCGAAAATGCCGAAACGCCCCTGCTCATCGGGGCCGGACATGAAGGAATTGAAAAGATCGTTGGCCATGGGTGTCTCCCTCGTCATACCCGTTGTTCATAGGAGGTAGCGGCGGGATTTGCCATGGCAAAACGTCGCCCTGGGCCCGGGCCTCAAACTAACCCGCTGCCGTGATAAAAGCGCGGATCAGCTCTGGGTCCTTGACCCCTGGCGCGCTTTCGACACCGGAGGCGACATCGACCTGACGCGCCCCGGTCATTCGGATCGCCTCGGCCACGTTTTCCGGGGTCAGCCCACCGGCCAGCATCCAGGGTTTGCGCCAATATTTTCGCCCCGCCAGCAAGCGCCAGTCAAAGGCCAGACCATTGCCCCCGGGCAGAACCGCGTTCTTCGGCGGTTTGGCATCAATCAACAACTGATCGGCGACGTCGCTATAGGTATCGATGGCGGGCAAATCATCTGCATCCGCCACGCCGATGACCTTTATGACAGGCAAACCATAACGCTCTTTGATCGCTTGCACCCGCACGACGCTCTCGGACCCGTGCAATTGCAACATATCAAATGGAGCAGCCCCGGTGATCGCATCGAGTTCCTCGTCCGAGGCGTTGACCACCAAAGCCACTTTGGCCACGCCCACCGGCACCTGTGCCGTAAGAACCGCCGCCTGCTGCGGTGAGACATATCGCGGTGACTTGGGAAAGAAATTGAACCCGAGATAGCGCGCACCTGCGTCCGCCGCGACGCGTACGTGATCGGGTGTGGTCAGACCACAAATCTTGACATTGATGTCACCGGGCATGGGCGGCCTCAGCTGGCCTCATCCAGAAGGGCCAGAACCTCGTCCTTGCCTTCATTCTGCTTTTTCTTGAGCTTCTTGACCTCACGCTCAAGCTTGCGCACTTCGCTGGTCTTGGCCGTCGCATCCCGGCGGTGCTTGTGCTCGCGCAGCCATTCCCACAGGAACCCGATGACAAGACCGGCGACAACCCCGCCCAGCACCACGATAAATAGCGGCAGTGATGTCGACATGTTAAAGCCCAGCAGTTCTGCCAGGGCGTCCGGCATCAGTTTCAATTCGACCATCTCGCGGTTCGCCAGTGAGATCGAAACCAAAACGATCCCCAGGACCGCAAGAAAACCATATCGAAGATAGCGCATCATGGCGTCAGGCTTTACCGTTCAAACGATCCCTTAGCAACTTGCCAGTCTTGAAAAACGGAACACATTTTTCTTCAACCTGCACCGTCTCGCCGGTGCGGGGGTTGCGGCCGACGCGCGCGTCACGTTTCTTGACCGAAAACGCACCAAACCCGCGCAGCTCAACGCGGTCACCACGAGCCATGGCGTCGGTGACTTCTTCAAAAACGGTGTTTACGATCCGCTCGACGTCGCGTTGATACAGATGAGGATTTTCATCGGCGATTTTCTGAATCAATTCTGAACGGATCATGCGCATTACCCTCCCAGGCGGCCGTTTTCTTTTGAATCGTATTCGCACCAGTATAGGAAAAAACCCGGTGGCTGGGAACGATTACTCTGTGCGTTGAACGGCTAAATAATGGCGGACTCAGGCGAATTTGGTCCGGCCTGCTGAAATTCACGCCGGAATCATGGCCGTGCCGTGATCGTTAGGGTGAATCCCGAAGACATTGATTCGCAACAAAAACGGCCCCGCACGATCGTGCGAGGCCGTAATTCTTGTTTGAGGTGCGCCCAGGCTTAGTCGCCCGATTTCAGCGCTGCACCCAGGATATCGCCCAGCGATGCGCCCGAGTCGGAAGAACCGTACTGTTCCACGGCCTCTTTCTCTTCGGCGATCTCGCGTGCCTTGATCGACAGGCCCAGACGGCGGGTCTTGCTGTCGACGTTGGTGACGCGCACGTCGACCTTGTCACCGACCGAGAAACGCTCGGGGCGCTGTTCGGCACGGTCACGGCTCAGGTCCGAACGACGGATGAACGACTTCATGCCTTCGTACTCGACCTCGATACCGCCATCTTCGATTGCGGTGACTTCGACGGTGATGACAGAGCCACGCTTCACGCCGCCCACGGCTTCGGCGAACTTGTCACCGCCCAGGGCTTTGATCGACAGCGAGATACGCTCTTTTTCCACGTCCACTTCCGAGACAACGGCCGAAACCATGTCGCCTTTGCGGTAGTTCTGGATCGCATCCTCGCCACGCTCGTCCCAGCTCAGGTCCGACAGGTGGACCATGCCGTCGATGTCGCCTTCGAGGCCAATGAACAAACCGAATTCGGTGATGTTCTTGACTTCGCCTTCGACCTCGGTGCCCTCGGGGTGTGTTTCTGCAAACACTTCCCATGGGTTGCGCTGAGTCTGCTTCAGGCCCAGAGAAACGCGACGCTTGGCGCCGTCGATTTCCAGAACCATGACGTCGACTTCCTGGCTGGTCGAAACGATCTTGCCGGGGTGGACGTTTTTCTTGGTCCAGGACATCTCGGAGACGTGCACCAGACCTTCGACACCGGCTTCCAGTTCGACGAACGCGCCGTAGTCGGTGATGTTGGTGACGCGACCCTGATGGACCGATCCCAGCGGGTACTTGGCAGCAACCAGATCCCACGGATCTTCCTGCAGCTGCTTCATGCCCAGGCTGATGCGATGGGTCTCTTTGTTGATCTTGATGACCTGAACCTTGATGGTTTCGCCGATCGTCAGGATCTCGGACGGGTGGTTCACGCGACGCCATGCCATGTCGGTGACGTGCAGCAAGCCGTCAACACCGCCCAGGTCAACAAACGCACCGTATTCGGTGATGTTCTTGACAACACCTTCGACGGTCTGACCTTCGGACAGGTTGCCGATCACTTCGGCGCGCTGTTCGGCACGCGATTCTTCAAGGATTGCACGACGCGAGACAACGATGTTGCCACGGCGGCGGTCCATTTTCAGAATCTGGAACGGCTGCTTCAGACCCATCAGCGGGCCAGCGTCACGCACGGGACGGACGTCAACCTGGGAACCGGGCAGGAACGCAACAGCGCCACCCAGATCGACGGTGAAGCCACCTTTGACGCGACCAAAGATTGCACCTTCGACGCGTTGGTCGTCGGCATAGGCTTTTTCCAGACGATCCCATGCCTCTTCGCGGCGGGCCATCTCGCGCGAGATGACGGCCTCGCCTTTGGCGTTTTCTGCGGCGCGCAGATAGACTTCGACCTCGTCACCAACAGCGATTTCAGGGGCTTCGCCGGGATTTGCGAATTCTTTCAGATCAACGCGGCCTTCCATTTTATATCCGACGTCGATGATGGCTTGGCCGGCTTCAACAGCCAGAACCTTGCCTTTGACAACAGAACCCTCTTCGGGTGTGTCCATTTCGAAGCTTTCGTTCAGGAGGGCTTCGAATTCCTCCATGGATGCGTTAGCCATGTGGCGTTTATTTCCTTTGCATAACGTTTTAGCTGGCCGAACGGTTGTCTCCGCCGGTCTTGTTTCATGATGTCTGATGACGTGACCCGGAACGCCCCTGAGCAAACAAACACAAAGGGCCGAGGTGACCCGGCCCTGCTCAGATACGTCGCCCGGACGTTGACCGCCCGTGTTCAGACAGCGCGCGTATAAGCGGAAATCCCGACAGACGCAAGAGCAAAGCCCTTATTCAATTGGCGCTTCCTCGCGTAGGGCCTATTTGCCAGACGCTCTGGTCACGCGCCAACATCGCCTGTTCAACCGCGCTCAGCTTTTCCATCGCGGCCTGGGGGTTCTGCGCGCCGCCTTCATTCTTCCAGATTTTCAGCGCCGAACTTGGGCTCCACGGCAGACACGCATTGGCCAGCCATTCCCGTAATTCGGATGGAAGCGCATCATAGGCTTGCATCGGACAACCTTGCCGCTTGCGCGGGCGCAATCCTGACCGCAGATTGCGCGGCTGATTCAGGCGAACTTGGCTTGCGTCTTTAAGTGATGAGACAGAGTGAAAGAACAAGAGTGCGCGGTCGTCATGTGATGTTATCTTATAACGAACCGTTCAATATGTCACACAACCCCGGATCACAACCCGAAAATCAACATTTCCAGCTGTTTTTGAGTTCAGATTTCTTCGCCCTGCTTGAGCAGTTCATCAATCAACTGACGTTGCAGGTTCTGACTGTCGCCACCACCAAACTCGTGCCCGCCGCCCGAATAGAGCGAACCATAGGTCTTAGCGATATTGATCGTTTGCCCCAGCCCCGAGATCAATTGATCTTTCTCCAGGGTCGACAGAGGGTGAATATAGGCGGCCCAAAGCGTTCCATTGGCAATCGCATAGCGCGCGTCCAGAGTGCTGTCGAAATTGGCCTGCATCATGCGGCGCATATCCTCAGGCGACAGATCATCAGCACTGCGGATCGCTACCATGGCGCGCATCCGATCAGCATTGACATCGGTCACCACAAAGATCGGCACCTCGGCAACCGTCAGCGCAAAGCCCGGCCCCTGAGGCTGTGCATCCGGGTCGAGCGCGAACAGAATATTGCCCAAACGCTCATAGGTCATCGGAGGCTCGACCACTGGCGCGTCAGGCTGCGCGTCCTGAGCGCTCAGGCTTGTGGCAACAAAAAATAGGAAAAAGGCTAGTCGGATCATGGCGTCACTCCTGCAGGAACAGTCTGACCATAGGAGGTGGCATTACACCTGACCAAACAAAGCTTAGTGAACAGGATAACAATCTGACCCAGTACGGCAGAGCAATGTCACGCCGCGAAAGCCAGGGTTAGTTTTGTGCCGCAAGCTTTCTGTTGATGATCGACTTGGCCAGGTCCAACGCCGCATCAATCGAAAGGTCTGTTGTATCAACCATGACGGCATCTTCGGCAGGTTTCATCGGAGCGGCACTGCGCCCCGCGTCTCGCGCATCACGTTCGCGCACATCGGCCAACACTTGATCACGCGTGACATCCGCACCCTTGCTGCTCAGTTCCAGATACCGGCGTTCGGCGCGCACTTCGGCACTGGCTGTCACAAACAGCTTAACCTCGGCGCGCGGGCAGATCACGGTGCCAATATCACGCCCGTCCAGAACGGCGCCACCTGCCCGGCGCGCAAAGGCGCGCTGGAAGTCGACCAACGCGGCGCGAACCTCGGGGATCACCGCCACTTTCGAGGCCGCCTGCGCGATCTCGCCTGTCCGCAGATCGCCTTGCGCAAGTTCTTCGGCAGTCAGGGCTTGGGCAGCTTCTAAAGGATCAACGCCCTCTAGCACCCGCCGCCCGACGGCGCGATACAACAGCCCCGTATCAAGATGTGCAAACCCGAAATGGGCCGCCACAGCCTTGGAGATCGTGCCCTTGCCCGAAGCGGCAGGCCCATCAATCGCAACGGTAAAGCTGTGAGTGTCCATCAAACCGACCGATTGTTGCGCATCAGCTTTGCGCCGAGCCTGGTCATCAGCGGCTCGAAGATCGGAAACGAGGTCGCGATCGGGCCACCATCATCCACAGTCACGGGCTTTTGCGCGCCCATGCCCATCACCATGAACGACATCGCGATGCGGTGATCCAGAAAGCTTGCGCAAGTGCCGCCACCAGGCACGTTGCCAATGCCCAAACCATCGACCGACCACCAGTCTTCACCCTCATCCACAGTCACTCCATTCGAGCGCAGGCCTTTGGCCATTGCGTCGATCCGGTCGCTTTCCTTGACCCGCAGCTCTTTGACACCGCCCATCATGGTCGTGCCCGTCGCGTTGGCAGCAACCACAGACAAAACGGGATACTCATCGATCATCGAGGCCGCGCGTTCAGGTGGGACCGAAATGCCTTTCATATCCGGCGAGTATTTCGCCCGCAGATCGGCAACCGGCTCACCGCCCTCTTCGCGTTCGTTTTCATAGGTCAGATCCGCCCCCATCTCGCGCAGTGTGGTGAACAGGCCGGCGCGGGTCGGGTTCAGGCCGATGCCCGGAACCAGAACACCCGAGCCGGGCGTGATCAGCGCGGCGCATACCGGGAAAGCCGCACTGGACGGATCACGCGGCACTGCGATGACTTGTGGTTTCAGTTCGGGGCGACCGGTCAGGGTGATCACCCGCCCCTCATCGGTATCCTCAACAGTGATTTCAGCCCCAAAGCCTGCCAGCATCCGTTCGGAATGATCGCGCGTCGCTTCTTTCTCGATCACGACGGTCTTACCCGGTGCGTTCAGGCCCGCCAGCAACACAGCCGATTTCACCTGAGCCGAGGGCACCGGCACTTCATAGCGCACGGGCGTCGGATCAGCCGCACCCACGATGGTCATAGGCAGGCGCCCGCCGTCACGGCCCACCGCTTGCGTGCCAAACAACGCCAACGGATCTGTCACACGCGCCATGGGACGTTTGTTCAGGCTGGCGTCGCCCGTAAAGGTTGCTGTGATCGGAGACGTTGCCATTGCGCCCATGATCAGGCGCACACCGGTGCCTGAGTTGCCGCAATCAATCACCTGATCCGGTTCGGCAAAACCGCCCACACCGACACCATGCACCGACCAATCACCACCGCCATGATCAGTCACCTCGGCCCCAAAAGCGCGCATCGCTTTGGCAGTGTCCAGCACATCTTCGCCTTCCAGCAACCCGCTGATCCGGGTTTCACCCACAGCCATTGCACCCAGGATCAAGGACCGATGCGAGATCGACTTGTCGCCCGGCACCTCTGCCGTACCGGTCAACGGGCCGCAGGGATGCGAAGTCATCGGGATGGGCGTGCCGTGTCCGGACATGAGGGCTCCTTTTGCGCTATCAGTTCAAGGCCGATTAGCGAATTGCAGCCGCAGGGTCCAGCCGCAAAGCCAAAGGAATGCTCCGTAATCGCGCCTGTCAGGCCTCGCCCAACCAGATTGTCGGGTTTTCATCGGCGATTTGTCGAAACAGTGGTTCACCCAAAGCGTTACGCAACCGGATGCATACCGCCTTTTCCGACAACTTCTCTTGCCGGGTCATATAATAATCCGACCCGAACAGCACGCGTGACCGCAACCGTTTGCTTTCAAGATCATCACCCTTCAAAAACATCCGCAGGAATGGCGCGTAGTCTTCGAACTGAAACAGTGTGTACGAAATATCAGTCCACAGGCCCGGAAAGTCTCCGCTGCCGATCATGCGACGGATCGAGACCTGCCAGTTCCGGTCATAGGCATCATCCAGCGGATCATACTGATCGGGGTTCGCATAGGCCTCCCAATCCCGTTGCCCGCCGAAATGGGCCAGGCAGACGCGCAGCTTGGGAAAGGCGCGCAAGACGGGTATGAACGCCTCGGGTTCAGTATAGCGGTCGGCCCAGTGATCAGACAGGTATCGCCCCTGCACACCGCCGCGCGAGCAATGGGACATTACAGGAAGTCCCATTTTTTCGAGCCTCGGATAAACATCGGCCATCAACACCGGATCATCCGGGGCAAAGCCCAGACGCGGATAGAGCTTCACGCCGCGAAAGCCCAACTTATCGATGGCGCGCCAAAGCTCGGTCGCTTGCGGATCCGCGCGCGGGTCGATGGTGGCAAAGGGGATCACGCTTTTGCCGACCTCCGGGTCACGCGCCAGTGCCGCCAGTTCATCATGCTGCGCGCTCAGCGGCATTTCCGGTGCGCCATAACCAAAAGCAGACAGTTCCATCGGCAGCACGACAAAGCGCGTGTTGCCCGGATAGTGACGCCGCAGGTTATCCAGAATATCGCGCTGGCTTTCCTCGGACGTTTCTTTTTGAAACCGATAGAGCCGCTCCAGCTTTTCCGCCACCGGATGCTGTCCGATCAGCCGCGCACCCGCAGCCACCAGCTTGGTCAGGCCGGGCATTTTCCGAAACGGTTTGAGCACAGGATACGGGTAATCCTCTGGCACGTGCCGACCGGTAAAAAGGTGGGCGTGACAATTTGTTATGCGAATGTCTGACATGAGGGGACCTGAAGAAATACAAGAGTCTAAACTGTAGCCTATCATAGCACAGCCTTCAGGGTTTGGTCCGCCCTTGCAGGAAAATTATCCCAAACGCCGGAAGGTCAGATAATGCGGCGTACGGCCTTCGCGCAGCGCTTTTTGCTCGTAACGGGTCGAGATCCAATCGTCCCAAGGCGTGCGCCAATCTTTGGGGCGTTCGGCAAGCCATTCGAAACCTGCACCGGGCACCTCTTCCAGGGTTTGGCGGACGTAATCGGGAATGTCCGTGGCCACGCGAAAGATCGCACCCGGCTTGAGCACCTTGGCCAAGGGCTCAAGATGTTCGGGTGTCACAAAACGACGCCGATGATGGCGCTTCTTGGGCCACGGGTCGGGGTAGAGCAGAAAGGCGCGCGAAATGCTCGCCTTGGGCAGAACGTCAAAAAGGTCGCGCGCGTCCCCGGGATGGACCGCAAGGTTGGTGACACCGGCTTTGCGGATCTTGCCCAGCAACATAGCAACGCCATTGATGTAAGGTTCCGCTCCAATAATCCCGATATCGGGGTTGCTTTGCGCCTGATGCACCAGATGCTCACCGCCGCCAAAGCCGATTTCAAGCCACACCGGCTTGCCGTTGAACAGGGTTTGCAAATCGAGCGGATCTCGGTTCGGATTGCTGTCCCAATCGACCGCACCAGGCGACAAGGCCGCCAGATCTTCGTTCAGATAGGTTTTCTGGCTGGGTTTCAGGGTTTTCCCCTTGAACCGGCCATAAAAGTTTCTGCGCGGGCGTTCTGGTGACTGGGTGCTCATGGCCGAGCCCATACTGCGCCACCCAAAGCGTTGCAAGAGGCTGTCTTGCGGCAGAGGTCGGGGGCCAGCCCCCGACACCCCCGAGGTATTTTTAAACAGAAGAAGAGCGCGCCCGTGAGGGCGCACCTTTGGATCATGTGATCAGACCGCTGATTTCAGCGCGTCGACCAGATCGGTGCGTTCCCAGCTGAACCCGCCATCGGCATCGGGCGCGCGCCCGAAATGGCCGTACGCAGCGGTTCGCTGATAGATCGGCTTGTTCATTTGCAGATGCTGGCGGATGCCGCGCGGCGTCAGGTCCATCACCTCGCCCACGGCCTTTTCGATCTCAGCGTCCGAGACCTGACCGGTGCCATAGGTTTCGGCATAGATCGACAGCGGTTTGGACACCCCGATAGCATAGCTCAGCTGAATGGTGCAGCGTTCGGCCATGCCCGCAGCCACCACGTTCTTGGCCAGGTAGCGCGCGGCATAGGCTGCCGAGCGATCGACCTTGGTCGGATCTTTCCCCGAGAATGCACCGCCACCATGGGGTGCAGCACCGCCATAGGTGTCGACGATGATCTTACGCCCGGTCAGACCGGCATCGCCATCAGGCCCGCCGATCACGAACTTGCCGGTCGGGTTCACGTGCCATTCGGTGTCTGCGCTTAGCCACCCGTCGGGCAGCGTCTCGCGAATATAGGGCTCGACAATGGCGCGGATATCGTCCGATGTCAGCGCTTCATCCAAATGCTGTGTCGACAGAACAACCGAGCTCACGCCAACCGGTTTGCCGTTCTGGTAGACAACCGACAGCTGCGACTTGGCGTCGGGACCCAGCGCAGGTTCGGTGCCATTCTTGCGCACCTCGGCCAGGCGGCGCAGGATCGCGTGCGAATACTGGATCGGTGCGGGCATAAGCGCAGGCGTTTCGGTTGTGGCATAGCCAAACATGATGCCCTGGTCACCGGCGCCTTCATCCTTGTTATCCGCCGCATCCACACCCTGTGCAATATGAGCGGATTGCTCATGCAGAAGGTTTGTCACTTCAACGGTTTCGTGGTGGAATTTGTCTTGTTCATAGCCAATATCTTTGATGCACGCGCGGGCGATCTGATCAATGCGCCCCATGTAGTCGTGCAGTTTGTCCTGATCCGACAAGCCAACCTCGCCGCCAATCACGACCCGATTGGTTGTGGCAAAGGTTTCACAGGCAACTCGCGCTTCGGGCTCTTCTGCCAGAAAGGCATCAAGAACCGCGTCGGAAATGCGATCGCAGACTTTGTCGGGGTGCCCTTCGGACACGGACTCCGAGGTAAAAATATAGTTCTGTCGGGACATGAAAGTGCTCCATTAAGATTTCCCCATCACGCCAGGAAGCCGTTGTGACGGGCGATAGCCGGGATACGCGCCCTGCCCGACCGGGTCAATCTGAATTTACCCGTCTGCCCGGCCAGCGGTGCGGCGAGCCCACAAAAACAGCAACAATAGTGCAAAAAAAACCGGACCGTCGCCAATTCTTGAATAAGGTGTCGGTGAGAGCGGGGCTGGTAAGACCGCGTCGACAAAGCCCGCCTGCCCCAAATCCAGCGAGCCTGTGATCCCACCCAACGGGTCGATCATTGCCGAAACGCCGGTATTTGCCGCGCGCATCATCGGCAGGCCTTGTTCGATAGCACGCATCCGGGCCTGCGCAAGATGTTGGTAGGGACCAGAGCGCGTGCCAAACCAGGCGTCATTGGTGATCTGAACCAGAAAATCCGGGCGTTCAGGAGCAGACAAAACGTCCTGAGTAAAGACCGCCTCATAACAGATCAGCGGCAGCGCTTTGCCCAGCGCGCCGATGTCCAACACCTGGGCGCCCGGGCCCGCGGAAAACCCGTTGCCAGTCTGAGCCGCCAGTCCTGAAATCCCAAAGCGCGCCAGCAGCCCGCCAAACGGAACGTATTCCCCAAAAGGGGCCAGATGATGCTTGTCATAAAGCCCTGCCTGCTGCCCGTTTTCATCCAGCAAGACCATCGAATTGTAATACCGCAAACCCTCTGCCCGCTGAATACCAAGCAGAACAGGTGTACCCTGCGCGGCGTCCGCGATGGCTTGGAAATGACGGTCCGCGTTTTGCAACCAGACAGGGACCGAGGTTTCCGGCCATACAATCAGATCTGGGCGCGGTGCGGCAGCCGTGAACTCGACCTGCCGTGCGAAAAACAGTGGTGCAAATTCAGGGTCCCATTTCTGGTGCTGCGGCGCGTTGGGTTGGATCAGGCGGACAGTGTGTCCGGTCGATTTCGGCTCGGGTCTGGTGCTGCTGTAGACGACGACCAAGCCAACCAGTGCCAGGGTTAGCGCCGCGGGAGTCGCCGCATTGCGCAATGACGGCGTTGCGAAAAGGGCAGCCCCCAAAGGCAAGGTTGCAAGCAAGGTTATCGCCCCCACCCCATAAGGGCCAAACAACGACAGAAGCTGCGCCACCGGTGTGTCCAGCCAGACCTGCGCCAGACCCGCCCATGGAAACCCGGTCAACACATAGCCGCGCGCCATCTCGACCAGAGACAGCACCAATGCCAAGACAAGAGCTGCTTGAATCGGCTTGCCACCAGCACGGTGGGCAATCCAGAAAGCCAAGGCCCAGAATAGTGCCAAACCACCCGATAACAGCACCACCGCAAACGGGGCCATCCATCCATGGCGGGCTATATCAACCAGAAATGGTTCGACGATCCAGCTGAGCGCGTGGGCAAAATAGCCTGTAGCAAAAAACCAACCCAACCAGGCAGCGCTCCGAGGGGATTCACTGGCTATAAGGAGCGGTGCAATCCCGATCATGGCAATGAACGAGGCCCACCAATACCCAAGCGGTGCCAAGCCCAGGGCCGCAATGACCCCCAAACCAGCCGCAAGCACGAGCCTAAGCCAGATCGGCCAGCCCTCCAGCTTGGTCATACATCAGCTTTCGGCAACATGACCCGCAACCGTTTGATCCGCCGGGGGTCGGCGTCCAGAACTTCGAATTCGGGCCCTTCGGGGTGCTGCACTACCTCGCCCCGTGCAGGAACGCGGCCAGACAGCATGAACACAAGCCCGCCCAATGTGTCGATCTCTTCCTCGTCCACATCCTCATGGCTTGTCAGCGACCTGCCAATCTCGGCCTCGAACTCTTCCAGAGGAACCCGCGCCTGAACCACGTAGCAGCCCGGTTTTTCCTCGAACCACAGCTGACCTTCGTCAGTATCATGTTCGTCTGCGATTTCTCCCACGACCTGTTCGATAAGATCTTCGATGGTCAGAAGCCCATCAACGCCGCCATATTCGTCAATCACCAAAGCCATGTGTCGCCGCTCGGTCTGCATTTTGGTCAGCAACACGCCGATCGGCATCGAAGGCGGTACGAACAACAATGTTCGCAACATGGATTGCAGCTCAAACTCGGCAGAACCGCCATTGAACCCGTGGGTCAGAGCGAAATCCTTCAGGTGTACAAACCCAAGCGGAGTATCAAGCGTGCCGTCATAGACGGGAATACGCGACAAGCCACTGTCACGAAAAAGGTCTGCCAGTTCCTCTTTGGAAATTGTCACGGGGACAGAGACGATTTCGGCGGTCGGGATTGCCACATCTTCAACACGCATACGTCGCAGGTTGATCATGCCGCGTGGCTGCGCCACCGCTGTCTCTTTTCCGTTTGTCGGTTCAGCAACTTCGGCCTGCGTCGCAAGCCCCCCAAAAAGTCGAGAGAAAAAGTTGCTTTGACTGTCTTTGCTGTCCGAAGGGTGCGCGCCTTGCGCCGCCCTAGAACTGCCGTCTGTATCGCCCATTGTCCTATTCCAAATGATCGGGTCAGAAACCCTTGTCACCCATTATATGGGTCATCAATACCCATCTTGCCAAGTATCTCGGCCTCAACACGCTCCATCAAAGTAGCGTCAGGGTCACGGATGTGATCATAGCCCAGCAAATGCAGAACACCGTGAACAAGCAAATGCGCGACATGATGATCGAAAGGTTTGCCACTATCCGCCGCCTCGCGTGCGCAGGTGTCGTAGGATATCGCGATATCCCCCAGCGCGATTTCACCGGTGAAATCGGGTTGGGGCAAAGATGGGATACCACCGGCTTGTTGCGATGCCAAATCTTGGGCAGGCCAACTGAGTACGTTGGTCGGAGTCGGTTTTTCGCGAAACTCAGCGTTCAGCGCCGCAATCCGCGCGTCACTACAGCCCAAAAGGCTGACCTCGCACAGCCCGGCATCCAACCCAATGTGATCCAGAGCGGCCGCAACAGCCTTTTGTGCAAGACTGTCCAACCCATCCCATCGTGGGTCGTCTACAATGATTTCAAGGTTCATAGACCGGCTTCCAAACACGCGTTGCGCCGGTGACTACCCTGTTTCCCGGCCTGAATCCGCCTCATACGCTTCGATGATGGCGGCCACAAGCGGATGTCGTACCACGTCTTTCGATGTGAAGTAATTGAAGCTGATATTCGGGATCGTCTTCAACAGCCGCTCAGCATCTGCCAGACCCGACTGCACCCCACGTGGCAAGTCCACCTGCGACCGGTCGCCGGTGATCACCATGCGGCTGCCTTCGCCCAGACGGGTCAGAAACATCTTCATTTGCATGGTCGTGGCATTCTGAGCCTCGTCCAATACCACAAAGGCATTGGCCAGCGTGCGCCCACGCATAAAGGCCAAGGGGGCGATCTCGATACGCTTTTCTTCGATCAGCTTGGCCAGTTGTTTGCCAGGCAGAAAATCGTTCAGCGCGTCATAGAGCGGCTGCATGTAGGGATCGACCTTGTCCTTCATGTCACCCGGCAAATAGCCCAGCTTCTCGCCCGCTTCGACCGCAGGTCGGCTGAGGATGATCCGATCCACATGCCCACCGATGAACATCGAAACCCCCACGGCCACAGCAAGATAAGTCTTGCCGGTGCCCGCCGGTCCGATGCCAAAGGCAAGTTCATTGTTGAACAAGGACTGCACATAGGCCTTTTGAGCATCAGTGCGCGGCTCGACCAGTTTCTTGCGTGTTTTAATTTCGACGGTTCCGCCCTTGAACATCTCAAGCTGATCACCATCGCGGCTGCCAGTCTCGGCCTCGGAATTGCCCATGCGCAATTCGCGATCCACATCGGCTGCAGCAACGTCGCGCCCGCCTTCCAAGCGGGTATAGAGCGCTTGCAGCACTTCGACTGCCTGTTTTTGCGCATCCTCCTCGCCCATGACCACCAATTGGTTGCCACGGCGGACAATTTGAACCGAAAGCTGTCGCTCGATCTCGGCCAGATTGCGGTCGTATTCGCCGCAAAGGTCGATCAATAGCCGGTTGTCGGGAAATTCAACAAGCACCTCATGCTGGGGTGCGTCATCTTGCGGTGGGGTCAGGGCACCGATGGCCAATCCGTTCTCCTGTCTTGGCGTTACAGGTTAAGCGTAGACAACAAGAGTTGGTGGACGCAAGCGGCCAATGTCGATTTTTTCGAAGTTTCACAATTCCGCCGAAATCTGATGCGCAGCCGGCCTCAGAACGCGTAGTTCAACCCGATGCGGATGGCGGTAAATTCGGGGGTTGAACGTGTTGAGAAGTTGGGATCAAAGTTCACCGTTTTCGAGTCGAATTGCACGAACTCAAACTCGCCGGTCAGCGAAAGGTGGCGGCTGATTTGGTATTCTGCACCAACACTTGCCGAGTATCCCGAACGAGAATCGGTGACACCGAAATCCTGCTCCGGGCCGAAAAGGGGCGTCAGGACGGCTGTGGTGGTGATGTCCGCCTCGACATATCCGATCGATGCAAAATACAGCACGCGACCCGAACGGTTTGTGAGGCCACCGCGAAGACGAACCGAGAAGACATCAGAAATCTGACTGCCAGATTGCACACCTGTCAGGCCCACAGCCGTTTCCGAGGAATCATCGAAAGTGCCGAAGTCATAACCCAGTTCTAGCCCGTAGATATAGTCACTGCCCCAAGAGGTCGGCAAAACGCCGCGCCAACCGGCCCGTACGCCTCCAAATCCACCGCTGGGCTCGTTGTCACCGGCTGGAAACAATGCCGTCGGAGTGCGCAGGCCGAAACGATCAGACTCGCCAAAAGCATATCCGCCACTGGCGCCCACATAGAACGCGCTCGTATCGCGAACGATACGCGGTGGCTCGACGACTTCGGGTTCGGCGATATTGCCGGTCAGGTCGCTGGCGGCTGCGGGCATGGCGCAAAGCGTGATTGCGCCACCGAATAGATATCTCGAAACAGTTGACCCCACCTGTGCCACTACTCGTACCCTCCACCGCGTCGACACCACCAGATGATCGCCGCTTTATTCATTAAAGGCTCATAACAGACCGGCCTTTTCAAAAGCTGGCCCACCTCGGACCATAAATCCAAGTCCTAAATCAAGGATTAATTTATTATGTAGTTTGCCTGACCCAACGGATCATAGGGTTTCAAACCAACTCGCCCGCAAGCGAGTTTGCACCCGATGACGTGATCCGAACCTCACACAAAGCGCCAACGGCCACATCGGCATCCGCCACATGAACCGCGTGCAGATATTCCGATTTTCCAACCATTTGCCCCTGTTGGCGCCCGGGTTTTTCAAACAGAACATGCACGTTTCGACCCACCATACTGTCCTGGATCTTGCGCTGATCGCGGGTGATCAGGGCTTGCAAGCGTTGCAGGCGTTCATCCGCCACTTGCGGATCGACCTGTGGCCGTTCTGCCGCAGGTGTGCCTGGGCGGGTCGAGTATTTGAACGAGTATGCATAGCCGTACTGCACCTCATCGACCAGATCCAAGGTTGCCTGAAAATCCGCGTCGCTTTCTTCTGGGAAACCAACGATGAAGTCCCCGGACATCAAGATATCGGGCCGCGCTGCGCGAATGCGTTCAATCAGACGCAGATAGCTTTCTGCGGTATGGCTGCGGTTCATACGCTTGAGAATATGGTCCGAACCAGATTGCACCGGCAGATGCAGATAGGGCATCAGCTTGTCACAGGTTCCGTGCGCCTCGATCAGGTCATCGGTCATGTCATTGGGATGCGACGTGGTGAACCGGATCCGTTCAAGCCCGTCGACCTTGTTGAGCTCCCAAATCAAGCCAGCCAGCGTCATGTCCCCATTCGGTCCGGCCCCGTGATATGCGTTCACGTTCTGCCCGAGCAGAGTGATCTCGCGCACTCCGCGTTCCACCAGATCCTGCGCTTCGCGAATGATGCGATCGGCCGGGCGGCTGACCTCGGCCCCGCGAGTATAAGGCACAACGCAGAAGGCACAAAACTTGTCGCAACCTTCCTGCACGGTCAGAAACGCCGTCGGGCCGCGCTTGGCCTTGGGGCGGTGCTTGAGCTTTTCGAACTTGTCTTCTTCGGGAAAATCCGTGTCCAACGCCTTTTCACCGGCGCGGGTCTTGGCCTCCATTTCGGGCAGACGGTGATAGCTTTGTGGCCCGACCACCAGATCCACCAGTGGCTGGCGCCGCATGATCTCTTGCCCTTCGGCCTGAGCCACACAGCCCGCAACCCCGATCTTCAGATCCGGTTTCTCGGCCTTCAGGCCTTTGAAGCGGCCCAGTTCGGAATACACCTTTTCCGCAGCTTTTTCGCGGATATGACAAGTGTTGAGCAGGATCATATCCGCATCGTCAGGTGACTTGGTCTCAACATATCCCTGCCCGCCCAGCGCTTCGGCCATGCGTTCGCTGTCATAGACATTCATCTGACAGCCATAGGTCTTGATAAACAGCTTTTTGGGTTCGGACATGGGACCAGCCTTTGCGTTCGCGCGACCGGCGTCGTCTATACGCAACGAACGCCGCTTGCAATGCTGGCGCGGATACCCGAATTTGGCGGAAACTTCCAGCAAGACGAAATCAAAAATAGGCAATGCAGTACCCAACGCTCGCGGATTATCTCAGGTCAGGTCAGGCGCTGGCAAAAGGCCCCTTGGCCCTGATTTTTGCCGAAGACACTGTCGAACTCGACAGCACCCTGCGCCACTATCTCAAGCTGGGGTTCAAATCCATTACCGTCTTTATGCCTGATGCCTTCGATCTGGCCGAAGATCTGAACGCTCAGGTTCACCGGGTCACCCTGACCTGCACGCCGCGCACCGTCGTTTTCGACACGATAAATCAGATCATCCCTGCGGCCTTGGGGCAGTGGATACATTACGCCTACAACGCCGAATACCTGTTCTACCCGTATTGCGAGTCTCGCAGCATCGGGGAAATGCTGGCCTTTCATACCGAAGAGCGCCGCAACGCGATGGTGACCCATGTGGTCGACCTGTACGCTGGCGACTTGCAGGCCCATCCCAACGGTGTCGCCACGGATCAGGCGATGATGGACAAGACCGGCTATTATGCCCACACCCGCCACGACGGCACTGGTCAACCGCTCGAGCGTCAATTGGACATGTCAGGCGGCCTACGGTGGCGGTTTGAAGACCACATCCCGTATGAGCGGCGGCGAATCGATCGGATCGGTCTCTTCAAAGCCCGAAAAGGCCTCAAGATCCTGCCCGACCACACGTTTAATGAGCCGGAATACAACACCTACGCCTGCCCGTGGCATCACAATATGACAGCTGCGATCTGTTCATTCCGAGCGGCCAAAGCGCTCAAGTCGAATGCCGGGTCGACCTTCGACATCCCAAGCTTTCTCTGGAGCAACTCGATCCCGTTTGAATGGCGGTCAGATCAGTTGCTGGATCTGGGACTGATGGAACCCGGTCAGTGGTTTTGAACAGCGAGCGCTCCCCTTAGCGCTGGAAGAGAATCGGAAACCAGTCTTCGCGCAGGCGTTGGCCGGGGATCATGTCATGCCCTGGAAACGGCGGTGAGGTGCGGCCCGGGCGCTCGACATAGCGTGCATCATCCCCGACCAAGCGCAGGGAAAAGGCGCGGCGGCGGCTTTCAGATTGGTTGCCGCGTGCCCCGTGCAGCGTGCGATAGTTGAAAGCAACAGCATCACCGGGCTCCATCTCGAACTCGACCACGCGCATTCCCTCGGCATCCGGGTCGGGAACCGGAATGTACTGACCTTCGTCAGCAAAGAACCCTTCCTCGGAAACCCAGCGGGTCGGAAGCACTTCTTTGTCCCAAAGGTGAGACCCTGCAACGCAGCGCAACGTGGCCTGCTTGACCGGGTCCAGTGGAGACCAGAAACTGATCGTCTGTCGACCTTCGACGAAGTAATAGGGCCCGTCCTGATGCCATGGTGTTGCCATAGAGGTGCCGGGCTCTTTGACCAGCACGTGATCATGGAACATCTGCACACTGCGCGATTGCATCAACTGGGCAGCAACCTCGGCAGCGGCAGAGTTTTCAACGACCTGACGGAATTCAGGAATACGCGACCAGTTGCAATAGTCGTCGAAAAACAGGCCTGTCTCGCCCTTCTTCTTGTTGTCCGATGCATAAGGGCCCGGCGCGGCCATGTTGGCCGCGACCCCATTACGCAATGTCTCGACATGATCCGCAAACAGGCCCTTGACCAGCACCACACCGTCAGACTGGTAGCTTTCGATCATGTCTTGCGTGACCAAGGGGTGAGGCATGGCAGAGTCTCCGAAGCAATTTGCCCTCTTCTGCACGGGAAGATACCAACTGATCAAATCTTATTTTTGATCTGGCGCACATTGCCGGAACTGCGTTCAGCGCACGCGTTTTGGAATGCAGCCTATTTCGCCACTGCTAACCCATAGCCAACACGTGGGAGCAACACCAAAAAACTGGATTACTTCTTTTTGCGCAGACGGATCACGACATCGACGGACGCGATCTCAAGCCCTTGTGGGGCTTCGGGCAGGCTTTGGATCACCAACTCATCCGATGGCGCATCGCTGAGCCGTCCATCATCTTCCCAGAAGAAATGCGGGTGATCGTGCGTGTTGGTGTCGAAATAGCTTTTCGATCCATCCACCGTGATTTCCTGCAAAACACCCGCATCACAGAACGCACGCAAAGTGTTATAGACCGTAGCCAGTGACACCGCATCGCCATTTTCCTTGGCCGATTCAAACAGGCTTTCTGCTGTGACATGCCGGTGCAACCCGTCGCCGACCAAAAGCTCGGCCAAGGCCACACGCTGTCGCGTCGGACGCAGACCGGCGCCTGTCAGCCAATTTGTCGCTATCTCACGGCTTTGAGGTGTCATAGTTCCGATACCCGTTTCTTGCTAACTCTATATATAGAGACCTTCCCTTGGTGATTTCAAATGAAAATCATTCTCAGGGAATGCACTTAGCGTCGCATGTAATGGCGTTGCTGCTCTTGCAGGACCTTGCATACGGGTGCTAGACGAGGCGAGATAAAACAAACGGACCCCTGGCAGGAGAGGCAGCAAGAATGGCTCAATTCCCGAGCAGCTTTGACAAGGATGATCTGCTGAAATGCGCCCGCGGCGAGCTTTTTGGCCCCGGCAATGCGCAGTTGCCCGCCCCGCCCATGCTGATGATGGACCGTATCACCGAGATTTCCGATGATGGTGGCGCGCATGGCAAAGGCCATGTTCTGGCCGAATTCGACATCACTCCGGATCTTTGGTTCTTTGACTGCCATTTCCCCGGCAACCCGATCATGCCCGGCTGCCTTGGCCTGGACGGTTTGTGGCAGCTGACCGGTTTCAACCTGGGCTGGCGCGGCTGGCAGGGGCGCGGCATGGCGGTTGGCGTGGGTGAGGTCAAGCTGACCGGCATGGTTCGCCCGGATCGCAAGATGCTGACGTATAAAATTGATTTCAAAAAAGCGATACAGACTCGCCGCCTGACGATGGGCGTGGCGGATGGTATTGTCGAAGCCGACGGTGAAATGATTTATGACGTCAAAGACATGAGAGTCGTTCTGTCCGACGCCTGAGGCGGACCGGCCTGAAATAAGGAGCACGCATATGCGTCGAGTAGTTGTCACCGGTTTGGGTGTTGTGTCCGCTATCGGGAACAATGCCGATGAGGTGCTGGCCTCCCTCAAAGCCGGGAAATCTGGCATTGAGGCCAATGAACAGATGATCGAGCATGGCTTTCGCAGCCGGATTGCCGGATCGCTGAAGATCGACGTCACCGAACACATAGACAAGCGCACTTTGCGCTTCATGGGCCCAGGTGCAGCTTATGCCTATATCGCGATGTCTCAGGCGATAGCAGATGCGGGCCTGACCGAGGATCAGGTCGTGAACCCGCGTACCGGTCTTGTGGCCGGATCTGGCGGGCCGTCGACAAGTGCTATGCTCACTGCACATCAGACCGTGCTCAAGAACGGGGCGACAAAGCGGATAGGGCCTTTTGCGGTTCCGAAATGCATGTGTTCGACCATTTCCGCCAACCTTGCGACAGCGTTCAAGATCAAGGGTATCAACTACTCTATCACATCAGCCTGCTCGACCTCGCTGCATTGCATCGGCAACGCGGCAGAACAGATCATGTTGGGCAAGCAAGACGTTATGTTCGCGGGCGGCGGCGAAGAGCTGGACTGGACCCTGTCCTGCCTGTTTGACGCTATGGGTGCGATGTCATCGAAATACAATGACACACCCGAAAAAGCCTCGCGGGCGTTCGACCAGAACCGCGACGGATTCGTCATCTCGGGCGGTGGTGGCATTGTTGTTCTGGAAGACCTTGAACACGCGCTGGCCCGTGGGGCCAAGATTTATGCAGAAGTAACCGGCTATGCTGCAACTTCGGACGGGCACGACATGGTGGCCCCATCGGGCGAAGGCGGCGAACGCGCGATGCGGCTGGCCATGTCCACCCTGCCGGAAGGGCGCAAGGTTGGTTATATCAACGCCCATGGCACCTCGACCCCTGTGGGCGATGTTGGCGAGGTGGAAGCCGTGCGCCGGATCTTCGGTGAAGGCAACGTACCCCCGATCTCATCAACCAAGTCGATGACGGGCCATGCACAGGGCGCGGCAGGGGCTCTTGAAGCCATCTTCTGCCTGCTGATGCTGGACAATGACTTTATTACGCCGTCGATCAATGTCGAAACGCTCGCAGAAGGTATCCTGCCGGGCGAAGTGGCGACGGAACTAAAAGAAAACGCGGGACTGGACAGTGTAATGACCAACAGCTTTGGCTTTGGCGGAACCAACGGATCCATGATCCTTTCGAAATATAACGGGTGAATGTGATGTCGGATCTTCTAAAGGGTAAACGCGGCCTCATCATGGGCGTGGCCAATGACCGCTCGATCGCCTGGGGCATCGCCAAAGCCATGCACGAGGCAGGTGCAGAGCTGGCCTTCACCTATCAGGGTGAAGCTTTTGGCAAGCGGCTGGAACCTCTGGCCCAAAGCCTGGGCAGCGATTTCATGGTGGATGCAGATGTCACTGATGATGCGTCACTGGATCGCGCGTTTGGCGAACTTTCCGCACGCTGGCCAACCATTGATTTTGTGGTTCACGCCATCGCGTTCTCAGACAAATCCGAACTGACCGGGCGGTTTCTGAACACGACGCGGGCGAATTTCAAACATTCACTGGATGTCTCGGCCTATTCCTTCATCGAAGTTGCGCGTCGCGCCTATCCGATGATGCAGGAAAATGGCGGTACGCTGCTGACCCTGACCTATCAGGGTTCGAACAAGGTTGTGCCGAATTACAATGTGATGGGCGTGGCCAAGGCAGCTCTGGAATCGGCAACCCGTTATCTGGCCAATGATCTGGGCCCCGACGGCATTCGCGTGAACGCGATCTCGCCCGGCCCGATGAAAACACTGGCCGGAGCAGCGATTGGGGGCGCGCGCAAAACCTACAAGTTCTGCGACCAAAACGCTCCGATGCGTTCGAATGCCACACTGGAAGCCGTGGGTGGTACAGCCGTCTACCTTGCCTCAGATGCGGGCGCCTGCACCTCGGGCGAAATCATCCGCGTGGATGGCGGGTTCCACGTCCTTGGAATGCCACAGCCCGACTTCATGTGACCTCAACTTTCCCCGCCTCTGCCCAGATTTGACCATCATTGACGGGCAGAGAATGGGATATGAGCAAAGTTGAACAAATCCTTGCAAACAATACGCGCGTATCAGCGAAGTCCAAACCCGGAATTCGCGGGGGTCGGGCGCGTATCGTGTTGCTTTCGCTGGTCCTATTGCTGGCCGTGTTCATTCTGATGACTGATCCGCATATGCGGTCATTAGCCGAGCCGGCGTTGGGTCAGATACCAGGGCTCTGACCCGGACCTATCAGTTGATGGACACGATCTCGATATCAAAGATCAGGTCTTGTCCGGCCAGCGCGTGATTGGCATCGAGCGTGACCGTGGCTTCATCCGCTTCCATCACCGTTACAGGCAAGGCCTGTCCGTCCGGCGTTTGCATCTGCAGCTGCGTACCTGGTTCCAGCGGAATATCATCAGGAATGCCTTCGCGCGGGATTTGCTGGCGCATGGCCGGGTTGATTGGGCCATAGGCTTCGGCACAGGGTACTTCGACGCGCTTTTTCTCTCCAATTTCCATCCCGGGCAGCGCTGTGTCCAGACCGGGAATGATCTGCCCTGAACCGACTGCAAATTCCAGCGGATCGCGGCCTTCCGAACTGTCGAACACTTTTCCGTCCAGCAATGTGCCGGTGTAGTGGATGCGAACAGTATCGCCTTTTTTGATTGTGGTCATGAAAGCCTCGGGCTGAAGAAAATGGAACGCTGACCCTAGTGGCCCCGAACACAATGTAAACCCTTTGGGCTTTAACCCCCGGAACCATTGTGCTTACTTTCCCGCGACCACAGGAGGATCAGATGGCAATCACCACATGTGTATTCGACGCCTACGGCACGCTCTTCGATGTGGCCGCTGCAGCCCGGCAAGCTGCGGCCGAGCCGGGGAACGAGGCGCTGAGCGACACCTGGCCCACGCTGGCCAACCATTGGCGCCTGAAACAGTTGCAATACACATGGTTGCGGGCGGTTGCCGACGCCCATGCCGACTTCTGGGACGTCACGCAGGATGGTCTGGACTGGGCGCTTGAGGCGACCGGGCTAGAGGGCGACGATGCCCTGCGCCAACGCCTTCTGGATCTCTATTGGGAGCTTCAGGCCTATCCTGAAGTGCCCACTATGCTATCAGCCCTGAAAGCGGGCGGTCTGAATACGGCGATCCTGTCCAATGGCTCACCTCCGATGTTGGAGGGCGCTGTGCAATCGGCGGGGATCGGCGAAGTGCTTGATGATGTGCTGTCGGTGGAAACTGTTGGTGTCTTCAAACCACATGTGCGGGTCTATGACCTTGTTCAGGAACGGTTCGAATGCAACCGGGATGAGGTGCTGTTTGTCAGCTCAAACGGCTGGGACGCCGCAGGTGCCAGTGGCTATGGGTTTGTAACTGCCTGGGTCAATCGCTCCGGCGAGCCGATGGACCGCTTGCCCTGGAAGCCTGCACATGTTTTGTCGGATCTCACGACGATCCCCCAGCTTGCAGGCCTCTGATGCCGCACTTCACCACATCCGACAATATGCGGATTTATTTTGAGGACGCGGGCACAGGCCTGCCGGTTCTGTGTCTTGCTGGGCTGACCCGCACGGTACGCGATTTCGATTTTGTCGCGCCGCATCTGGCCCAATACCGGATGATCGCGATGGATTATCGCGGGCGGGGTCAATCGGATTTCGATACGGATTATTCGAACTACAACATTCTGCGTGAATCTCAGGACGTCATCGAGCTGCTGGATCATCTGGGACTGGAACAGGTGAATATCCTCGGCACCTCGCGCGGCGGATTGATCGCGATGGCGCTGGCGGCCAGCCACCCTGCCCGCCTGTCGCGCGTCATCCTGAACGATGTCGGCCCGGTGATTGATCCGAATGGCCTTGCCCTGATCATGACCTATGTGGGCAAACGCCCTGCCGCAAAAACCTATGACGAGGCGGCTGCGGGCCTGCAATCGGTGATGGAGGCGCGGTTTCCCGGCGTGTCACTTGAGCGCTGGCGCACGCAGGCCGAAAATCAGTATCTGGAAACGCCAGACGGGCTGCAATTGCGATATGATCCCAAACTGCGTGATGCGCTGATTGATCAATCTGCCGCTGGCCCGGCCCCGGATCTGTGGCCGCTGTTCGCGGCGCTGCGCGACGTCCCCACCGGGCTGATACGGGGGCAGAACTCAGACCTGCTGAGCCCAGACACTCTGGTCGAAATGCACCAAAGACATCCCGGCCTGCGGTCGGTCGAGATACCAGATCGCGGCCATGTGCCGTTTCTGGACGAACCGCAGGCAGTCGACCTGATTCACGCCATTTTGGAGACGTCATGAGCACGCTTGAAATGATCGAAGCCGCCGCAGAGCGACTTGAAGGCCATGTGCGCGAAACCCCGATCCTGACCTCTCCGTTTCTCGATGAAATCGCCGGTCGTCGTGTGCTGGTCAAGCCGGAATGCCTGCAGCATACCGGCAGCTTCAAGTTTCGGGGCGCGTGGTCGGCGATTTCCGCGCTGGATCCGCAGGTGCGCATGAACGGGGTGATTGCCTATTCTTCTGGAAATCACGCGCAAGGTGTGGCCTATGCTGCATCTCAGCACGGGATTGCGTCGGTGATCGTGATGCCCTCGGACGCACCGCAACTCAAGATCGATAATACCCGGTCTCTGGGGGCCGAAGTAGTGCTCTATGATCGGGCCTCGGAAAGCCGAGAGGACATCGGCGAGGCGCTGGCACAAAAGCGCGGGTTGACGCTGATCCGTCCTTATGACGAACCGCTCGTGATTGCCGGGCAAGGCACAACGGGGCTTGAGATTGCCCGGCAGGCACAAACCCTGGGTGTGACACAGGCAGATGTTCTGATCTGCTGCGGCGGAGGTGGCCTCAGCGCGGGTATAGCTTTGGCATTGGAGGGTCATGCGCCCGGATTGCGGCCACGCACTTGCGAGCCTGAGGGGTTTGACGACGTGAAACGCTCGCTGGCCTCGGGGCAGGTTCAACGCAACGCCGCCACATCCGGCAATATCTGCGACGCGATCCTGACGCCGCAACCCGGCGAGATCACCTTTCCAATCATCAACCGCCTCTGCGGTCCCGGGCTTTCGGTCGGCGAAGACGAGGCCCTGCGCGCCATGGCCTTGGCCTTTCTGCGGCTCAAGATCGTGCTTGAACCCGGGGGAGCGGTATCGTTGGCGTCGGCGCTGTTTCGCAAGGATGAGATCGAAGGCGATGCTGTGATAGTCGTCGCATCGGGTGGAAATGTAGACCCGGCCGTTTTCGCCAAGGCGTTGACCTACCTTTCCTGATCCCCGCCGAGCCTATGGCGGGAAAGACCTGTGCAGGTTACAATGACTCATTTGAGTAGGAGATTTTCCAATGCAACTCGCTGCTCTCGGAGACGTCAGTCTCCATTATCGGGTGGACGGCCCTTCGGACGGACCAACCGTCGTCTTTGCCAACTCTTTGGGCACGGATCTGCGGCTATGGGACCCGATCCTGCCTTACCTTCCCGACAACCTGCGCCTCATTCGGTTCGACAAGCGCGGGCACGGATTGTCCAGCCTACCCAAAGGCCCCTATGCAATGGGTGCGTTGGTACGAGATACCGAACGGCTTTTGGATTTGCTCGACGTCAAGGATTGCGTCTTTGTCGGGCTGTCCATAGGCGGGATGATTGCACAGGGCCTGGCCGTCAAGCGGTTGGACCTGATACGCGCGATGGTGCTTTCGAATACTGCGGCGAAGATCGCCACTCCGGCGATTTGGCAAACCCGCATTGACGCTGCCCGCGAAGGCGGGATCGAAGCCTTGGCGGATGGCACAATGGAGCGTTGGTTCACCAAAGAGTTTCGCAGTACGCCACAGTTGGAGCTTTGGCGAAACATGATGATCCGACAGCCGCTCGAGGGGTATCTGGGATGCTGCGCTGCGATTTCGGGCACAGATTTTTATACCCCAACCAGTGGCTTGCGGCTGCCGACATTGGGAATCGCCGGTTCAGAGGATGGATCGACCCCACCGGATCTGGTGCGCGAAACCATTGATCTGATCCCCGGATCGCGTTTCGAACTGATGCGCCGCGCTGGTCATCTGCCCTGCGTCGAACGCCCTGAAGAATACGCAACCCTACTGACCGGATTTCTCAAGGAAATCGGCCACATCTAAGGGAGTAAAGCGATGGCAAATTTCTTGTTGGTCCACGGTTCGTGCCACGGGGCATGGTGCTGGCGCGATCTTATTCCCAAACTGACCGGGCTGGGACATAGGGCAAGCGCAATCGACATGCCCAGCCACGGCTCTGACCCGACCCCCGTGTCCGACGTTACATTGGAGGGCTGCCGTGACGCGGTACTGGCGGCCTGCCGCCCCGATACGATCGTGATTGGCCATTCCTGGGGTGGCTACCCGACCAGCGCCGCCGCCCAGGCCGCACCAAATGCGATGCGCGGATTGGTTTATCTCTGCGCCTATGTCCCGCAATCGGGTCTTTCGATGATCGAAATGCGCAAACGCGCACCACGCCAATTGATCGGCGATGCGGTCATGAAATCCGCAGACGGGCTGTCCTATTACGTGAAACCGGATCGGGTAAAAGGCCTGTTTTACCATGATTGCCCGGACGAAATCCTCGCCTATGCGCTCGGGCGCCTCTGCCCCCAGGCGATCCGGCCTCAGGATACTCCACTGACTTTGGACGAAAGTTTTGATCGCGTGCCCAAGGCCTATATCCGCACCACGGATGACCGCACGGTTCCGACCGAATATCAGGAAACCATGAGCCATTGCGCGCCGCCCGAACTGCGCAAGACAATCGACAGCGGGCATTCCCCCTTCTTTTCCCACCCCGCGCAGCTTGCCGGTCTCATCGACGATATCGCCAAGGAATTGTGATGGCTTAGGCAGATGCCGGATTGCGCTATGCGTCTGATCAGTTAGGGTTCGCCAACCCTTAAACGCTGGAAACGAATGCGCCTGCCTTTTGTGTTCATCCTCGGAACCGTGATGATCGACGCGATGGGCATCGGTCTGGTTCTGCCGATCATGCCGCAACTGATCGTCGAGGTTCAGGGCGGATCTTTGGCAAATGCCGCGATCTGGGGCGGCGTACTCAGCACCGCTTTTGCTGCGATGCAATTCCTGTTTGGCCCGATTCTGGGCAACCTCTCGGACGCGTATGGGCGCAGGCGGGTGATGCTGGTGTCGCTGTTTGTGATGGCGCTGGACTATATAGTCATGGCGGTCGCAGGCAGTATCTGGCTGTTGCTGATCGGGCGGCTTGTGGGCGGCATCACCGCAGCCACCCATTCAACCGCTGCGGCTTTCATGGCCGATGTGTCGAAACCCCATGAAAAGGCCGCAAATTTCGGCCTGCTTGGTGCGGCGTTTGGCTTGGGGTTTGTGCTGGGCCCCATTCTGGGTGGCATACTCGCCGAATTCGGAACCCGCGCACCGTTTTGGGCGGCAGCGGGGCTTTCAGCCTTGGGCTGCCTGTTGGGTTTTCTGGTCATGCCCGAAACCGTCAAAGACGAAAACCGCAGACCCTTTCGGTGGCGCCGCGCACACCCGGCCCGCGCTTTGCAGGCCATAGCGGAACTACCCGGTATTCGCCCCTTGCTGTGGGTCTATTTCCTCTATTCCGTGTCAATCTATGTCTACCCTGCCATCTGGGCCTATTTCACGCTTGAGCGGTTCGGGTGGTCGCCACAGATGATCGGCCTGTCACTTGGTGTGTACGGGCTTGCCATGGCGGCGGTACAAGGCGGTTTGATCCGGCCCGCGACACGTATTCTGGGCGAACGGGTTACGATCATCGTCGGTATGGCGTTCGAGATCTTCAGCTATGTGCTATTGGCCTTTCTGACCAACGGTCTGATCGTCTTGCTTTTGATCCCCATAACGGCGCTTGGTGCGGTGGTGACCCCGGCGCTGCAAGCGATGATGTCGCGCGCAACACCTGATTCTCAACAAGGCGAACTGCAGGGCGTTTTGGCTGCGCTTCATGCCTTGTCCATGATCGTCTCGCCATTGGTCATGACCGGTGTATTTGCTTACTTCATTGGTCCTGATACGCCTTTCTATCTGCCCGGCGCACCCTTCTTGTTGGCGCTGGTGTTGATGGGTCTGGGTCTGGCGCTGTTCATGCGACCGGCGCATGCCCGCACGTAAAGCGACCTTTTCCTGACGGAAACGGACTTGCAGGCCGACACATGCCAGTCCACCGTGGCTGAAAGCAAAGCGGGGAGGCTCATGCAAACAATCAAAGCAGCAGTATGCCATGCGTTTGACGCGCCATTGGTGATCGAAGACGTCCAACTGGCCCCACCGGGCATGGGCGAGGTCGAGGTGACGTTGGACGCAGTGGCGATTTGCCACTCTGACATCTCGTATGCGAGCGGGGCCTGGGGAGGATTCTTGCCCGCCGTCTATGGCCACGAGGCCGCTGGTGTGGTGACTGCCGTTGGCGATGGTGTCTCGGAATTTGCACTCGGTGACAGCGTGGTTGTCACACTGATCCGCGCCTGTGGATCATGCCCCTCTTGTGCGGGTGGCAAACCGACGATCTGCGAAACGCCTTACAACACCGTCAAAGGGCCTTTGCGCACGGCAAAGGGCGATCCGCTGGAACAGGCGATGGCCTGCGGAGCCTTTGCTGAAAAAGTCGTGGTCAGCCACCGCCAGATCGTCAAGATCCCAGCTTCCATGCCCAAGGATGTCGCCAGTCTCTTGTCTTGCGGGGTCATCACCGGTGTCGGTGCTGCGGTGAACGCAGCACAGGTGCGTCCCGGGCAGGATGTGGTTGTCATTGGAACAGGCGGCGTTGGCCTCAACGCCATTCAGGGCGCGCATCTTGCCGGGGCCCGCCGGATCGTGGCTGTGGACATGACCGAAGACAAGCTGGAGATCGCCAAGGAGTTCGGTGCAACACATGGTGTTTTAGCAACCTTGGAGGCCCCTTGGAAAGCGGCCTACAAGGCGCTTGGCGGGCGCGGAGCCGATGCGGTGCTGATCACCGTCGGTGCCATCCCCGCATATGAACAGGCCCCCCGATATCTTGGGCGCGGAGGCCGGGCGATCATGATCGGGATGCCACATACCGGGGCCGAAGCCTCTTACGAGCCGGTCATCCTTGCGGCTGTTGGCCAGGGCCTGATCGGTTCGAAAATGGGTGACGTGGTCATTCAGCGCGATATCCCATGGATGATCGATCTGTATGAACAGGGGCGATTGAAGCTGGATGAGCTGATCTCGGGTCGGTGGCGGCTGGATCAGATCAACGACGCGATCGAAGACACCAAATCCGGCTCGGCCAAGCGGAACGTCATCCTCTTCGACAAAAGCTGAACCCGAAAGGAGACGCGATGAAACTGCAGGATCTCGACGTTATCGTCACCGCTCCTCCGGCCCCTGGCTGGGGCGGGCGCTATTGGATATTGGTCAAGGTGACCACCGACACTGGGATCACGGGATGGGGCGAGTGCTACGCCTCATCGGTCGGGCCCGAGGCGATGACCCATGTGATCCATGACGTGTTTCAACGCCACATGGCCGGAGAGAACCCCGAAAACATCGAACTGATGTTCCGCCGCGCCTATTCCAGCGGGTTTACCCAGCGTCCTGATCTGACCGTGATGGGCGCTTTTTCAGGGCTCGAGATCGCCTGTTGGGACATTCTGGGCAAGGATCGCGACAGACCGGTTTATGCACTGTTGGGCGGGCGCGTGAACGACCGTATCCGCGCCTACACTTATCTCTACCCCCTACCACAGCATAACCTGACCGATTTCTGGACGTCACCGGATCAAGCTGGTGAGGCCGCCGCCGACGCGGTTCAGCGCGGCTATACCGCCGTCAAGTTCGACCCGGCTGGCCCCTATACCATCCGTGGCGGGCACATGCCTGCGATGAGCGATATTTCGATGTCGGTGGCCTTCTGCAAAGCCATTCGCGAAGCCGTAGGTGACAAGGCCGATCTGCTCTTTGGCACCCATGGGCAGTTCAACACCGCGGGCGCCATCCGTTTGGGGCAGGCACTGGAACCCTTTTCGCCCCTTTGGTTCGAAGAGCCGACCCCACCCGACATGATCGAAGACATGGCCCGCGTGGCGCGCAATGTTCGCATCCCAGTTGCCACTGGTGAGCGCATGACCACCAAAGCCGAATTTGGCGCTGTTCTTCGGGCTGGCGCGGCAGAGATCCTGCAGCCAGCCCTGGGTCGCGCAGGTGGGATCTGGGAGATGAAGAAGGTCGCAGCCATGGCCGAAATGTTCAACGCGCAAATGGCACCGCATCTTTATGCCGGTCCCGTCGA
This sequence comes from Ruegeria sp. HKCCA5839, assembly GCF_013035585.1. Lineage (NCBI taxonomy): Bacteria > Pseudomonadati > Pseudomonadota > Alphaproteobacteria > Rhodobacterales > Roseobacteraceae > Ruegeria > Ruegeria sp. HKCCA5839. Next base: position 263,617 of record NZ_WQIE01000005.1, read on the forward strand.
ATGGGCGGCCAACATCCATCTTGCGGCCTCGATCCCCAATCTGCTGCTGCTTGAGACAATCGAAACACCGTTCCACGACCGGTTGATCAAGGGGTCAATCCGAGTGGAAAACGGCTTTGTTACCCCGCCAACGGCGCCTGGTCTCGGGATCGACTTGGACGAAGAGCTTGCCCGCGCCCACCCCTATTCCGGCAGTGGGCTGCATCTTGAGATGCAGGAAGAGCCTTGCAATTACGTCGACGGCAACGCGTTCCAAGGCGGTGCTCCTGCGACAGAGGGGTGACATTGCCCTTTGAATTGAGGCATATTGCCCCAAATATGAACAACCAGCCGGAAAACACGTGGCCTCATTGGACCTGAACCCTCAAGCGTCAGCCACTGCCGTGGACATGAAGGAAAACGCTCAGAAGGCCTCTGCCTATTTAAAGGCTTTGGCCCATGAAGGGCGGCTGATGATCTTGTGCCATCTCATCACCGGCGAACGTTCGGTTGGCCAGCTTGAAGATTTGTTGCAAATGCGGCAGGCAGCTGTGAGCCAGATGCTTGCGCGTCTTCGCGAAGAACAACTTGTATCGACCCGGCGTGAAGGCAAGACGATCTACTACACTCTGAGCGACGAAAAGACCAAAAAGGTCATCGGAGTTCTTTATGATCTGTTTTGTGCGCCAGACGCCTGAGCTAGTTCAATTCGAAACATAGCCCGCGATGACCTGCAGCAGTTTGAACGCTGTCGCTGAGTCGTTTTCGACCACGGCCATGAATTCCTCTTCCCCGATCCGCAGGCAGGACAAATCGGTTTCGGCGATCATGCTCAGCGCGCGCGGCTCTTTGCGGATAAGGCCCAATTCACCGACCAAAGACCCGGCATCCGCTGTCATGATCAACTGATCCGGCCCGTCCGGTTGCGGCAGGTATAGCCCTGCTTCGCCTTCCAGAACGACATAAGCACCGTCGGTGGGTTGATCATCCTTAAGAAACACCACCTCTCCGGCCTTGGCGTTGAACCATTGCGCGCCAAAGGCAAGTAGCCGCAGCTGCCTGCGATCAAGGCTCGAAAACAGAGGCGTTTGCTCCAACGCGCGTAGCTTACGCGCCAAATCGGCTGCTGATGCGCTGTCTTCCTCCACGTCGCCTGGCCCCTCATCCGTCACAACACGACCCTGTCGGATTTCGACAAACATGTCGAATGCCTGAGGATTCTGGAATTGATCGTTCAAGTATATGACAGTTGTTTCGGGCAACAAAGCGCGCAAGTTCTTGTAGACAGCGACCTGTGTCTGCATGTCATAGCTGGCCAGTGCGTTGTCGAGGATCAGAATATCGGGTTTCTTGATCGTCGCACGGGTAAAGGCCAGCGGCTCAGCGAACAAGGCTGGCAGGTTCTGACCACCCAAAGCAACCGGCACATCAAAGATCAACTCGATCACAAGCGGGCGCGCGCCATTTTCCGACAACACATCCACAATCAATTTGCGCACCTCGTCCGAGCGTGAGCCGCCGATTTGACTGATTTTACCGAACAGCGCGTTTTCCATCACGGTCAAGCCGGGCGCGGACTTTTCCGGGTCGAGCGGTACAAAGACATCCAGCAACGGTTGCAACAGCTCTTCCGAGTGGCTTGCGCGCAATTCAAGAATTCGCGTCTTCAACTCATCCGTAAAGGCGGGGCCAATCTGTTCCGCCGAAATCGCAAATGGTACGGCCAACAGGTTCGCCAGTTGCTCATTGTCGAGACCCGCAGCACCTTCGTTGCGCGTACGGTCAATCAGGTCCACGGCAGTTTCATATGTCTGCGCCTCAAGCCCCAACTTTCGGAACAAGGGGTGATCTGTACCGTCCAACCCGAAGATCTGACGCAGCATCTCGATTACGTCGCGGGTCAGATCAATCAGGGTTTCATCCAGACCCAACTCGCGCAATTGGCCCAAAAAGACAGTTTGTTTGGCCAACATCTCTTGCGTGACCGGAACGCGAGGTGTGGCAAACAGAAGGTTCTCGGCCACGGGCAAAGCAGAGTTATAGGTGTTCTGGTCAAAGACCAACGCCTGCTGTTCCAAACCTGCTTCACGTACCGCGCTCTGCACCTTTGGCCGCAACTCGACCAGTTTTTGGGCCAATGCGGGGCGCGCTTCGGCGTCGAACATCTGTTCGGCACCGCGTTGAAACAGGGCCGCCCCCGACCCCATGCCATCAATCAGCTGCAACCACCAATCCCGCAGCTCTTTTTCTGATTCGACATGGGCCAGCGACGGATCCAGCCATTCGGCTTCAAACGGATCACTGCTATTGCCTGCACGCAGAGTTTCGGCAAAGTCCGGATTATTCGATGTGTTGTCTTGCGGTCGAAACCGCATCGGCATCATGACATTGTCACCCAACGAACCCTGAAACATCACCGGTCGGGACGTCGCATAGCCGATGCGGGCTGCAACCACAGCCTGATGCAAGCCAGACAGGTTCACATCACCGATCGTTACGCTGCCAGACCCCGGCAGAATCTCGCGGGTCAGCAGCTCGGCAACCGCGCGGCGATCTTCCTCGCTGGGCGCGGCGATACCTATTGTCTTGCCACCCGGGAAGGTCAGGTTCAGATCGTCCAGAACCTGATTGCCATCCATGTCCCGCACCGAGACATTGTTGAGATGAATGTCCCCCCGCAAATGCGGTCGGTTTTCGGGCTCACCTTCGAACAACGCTTCGTCCTGCATACCAGGGGGCGCAAACCGCTCAATCACCACGTCCCAGCGCAGCGCCATATCCTGTGTCTGGTTGTAATAGGCCAACAGCTCTTTCCACGGTGAGCTGAGATCCTTGTAGGCCGCCAGCGCAGCCACAAGCGCACCCAGCGAGACCGAGCCCTGCAGCACCAGCAGACCGCCAACCAGATAAAACATGAAAGGTGTCAGTTGCGAGATGAAGTTGTTGATGAACTTCATAAAGAACTTTTTCTGGTAGATCTCGAACCGGATGGCGAACAGACGCCCCAGCTGATCCGAGATCATGGCGCGGCGATAACGCCAACCGCCATTGGCCCGCAAGGTCGCGGCGCCTGCGGCGTTCTCACCGATCTGCGCGGCCAGAACACGCACTTCCTGAATGCGCTTCTTGTTGAGCAGATTGATCTGTCGTTGAAGCTTGGGGATCAGCCAGGCTTGCAGCGGGATCAGCGCAACCGCAGCCAATCCGAACCAGAAGCTTTGCAAGAACAGAAATGACAGGATCGTGATCATCTGCCCAGCTTGCAGCACCGGCTGGCTGATCGCGTCGCCCATCAACCCGCCCATCGGTTCACTTTCGGCGGTGATCATCGACACCATTTCGCCCTGGCTGACCCGTTCAAAATAAGGCTGCGGAAATCGCAAGGCGCGGCTGGTCAACTGATACCGAAACCGGCGCAGCATACGTTCGCTCAACACCCCTTTCATGGTGTTGATGCGCATCTTCATGATGCCGTGGGCAAGAACAGCCAGCAGAAAGGCAAAGCAAAGGATCACCAGAAAGGTGGTCTGTGGCAGGCTATAGCCCCAAACGTTGACGATCGAACTGGACGCACCGATGGCGTCGTTGATGATCCGCTTGGGCAGCTCAAGCGTCAGGTAAAGCAAAGGAAACAGCGTCGACGTAACGGCCAGAAGAATAAGCTGGTCGCGCTTCGAGTATTTCCAGATGAACCGAAAGATCGTGCGTTCTATGGCGCCGGCCCCTGCAATTGCTTCGTCGTATAACTCACTGATTTCGACGCGAATACAACAGTTCGAATCTATCGTAATCGTATCGCGCGACGCAAATAAAAACGCATAACAAGTCCATTTTTGCCCGTGTGAACAAGTTCATTTGCGCATCTGTTCATTCCGCCCTAGTCTTCGATTCGGGATGACATTGGGAGGATCCGTTTGCCTGCCACATTTGGCACCGTGCTTTTACTGCTGGCTCTTCTGCACGTAAAACACATGTTCGCCGACTACTATTTGCAGACGCCCAAGATGCTTTCAGGGCGCGGTGTATATTTCCATATCGGGCGAGCGCAACATGCGGCTGTGCACGTTGTGGGCTCTGTTATTGTTTTTGCCATCATGCGCGCACCGATCGAGTTCATCGTTGTCATCGCGGCGCTTGAATGGGTTGTTCATTTCCATATCGATTTTTTCAAAGCCAGTTATTCGGACAAAAAACAGCTTCAACCCAATCAGGCCGCGTTTTGGCGCGCTGCGGGATTGGATCAATGCATGCACAACCTGACATATATCGCGATGGCCTGGGCCTGGGTGACCTTTGTGGTGCACCCCTAAGGCACAATTGGGCGATTTCGCTTGATGGTGCGCAAGACAACATTTGTCTGGGCGCTGGCAACCGCAGGTAGTCGGAACAGAAAGTCTTCCAGAAAATCATTGTAAGCCGCCAAATCCCTGCACAGCACACGCAGATGATAGTCGGCCTGCCCCGTTGTGGCATAGCATTCCTGCACCTCTGGGCTGATGTCGATCGAGCGCATGAAATCCTTGATCCGTTCCGGGTCATGCCGTGTCAGGTGCACATGCACAATCGCTTCGAAACTCAGGCCCATTGCGGCTGGGTCGACGACGGCACCATAGCGTTCGACGATACCTGCGTCTTCCAACGCCTTCACACGCCTCCACAGCGCCGATGCGGACATTCCGACAGCTTCGGCAAGGTCTGCATTCGACATGCGACTGTCGCGCTGCAAGAGGTCGATGATACGGCGGTCTTTGTCACGTAAATCCAGCATTTGGGTAAAATTACCCTTTCAAGGGATATATTTCGAATAATCTGTCCGCGCATTTTAGAAAATCTTGGTGATTTTGGCAAATCTCTTCGCGCGACAGGCGTTAGACTTACGCACCCAGTTGCAGCCAATGAGTGAATCGCATGAGCTTTCATGGCCCGAACCACCGCAAATACCAATTGCAGGATCGTTATGATCTGACCAAAGGGCGCGTGTTTCTGACCGGCACACAAGCGCTGGCGCGCATCATGATGGATCAGGCTCGACGTGACAGGCAGGCAGGCTTGAATACAGCGGGATTTGTATCTGGCTATCGTGGCTCACCCTTGGGCGGATTGGATCTGGAACTGTGGCGTGCCAAAGACCGGCTGCGCGCAGATCGCATCACCTTTATGCCCGCCGTCAACGAAGACCTGGGCGCCACCGCAGTGCTGGGGGCGCAGCAAGCAACACTGGACCCGCACTGTGAGGTCGAGGGCATATTCTCGATGTGGTACGGGAAAGGCCCGGGCGTAGATCGGTCTGGAGACGCTCTCAAACATGGCAACGCTTACGGCTCGGCCCTGAAAGGCGGCGTGCTCGTGGTTGCGGGTGACGATCATGGCTGTGTCAGCTCGTCGATGCCGCATCAGTCGGATGTGGCGTTCATGTCCTGGTTCATGCCAACGCTCAACCCGGCCTCGGTCGATGAATACCTCGCCTTCGGCGAATACGGGTTTGCGCTGTCCCGTTTCTCGGGCACCTGGGTCGGGTTCAAGGCGATCTCGGAAACCGTCGAAAGCGCACGCTCGGTCGAGCTGCAGCCGGATCGTCGTTTTACCCTGCCACAGATTGAATTGCCCCCTAACGGTCTGCATGTCCGCAGTGCCGATCTGCCTTCGGTCGAGATTGAGACACGCATTCAGCACAAGCTGCGCGCGGTGCGCGCCTTTGCCGAAGCCAACCCGATCGACCGTCGGATCTATAACATCGAACAGGCCAAGTTCGGCTTTGTCACCACAGGCAAGGGCCATCTGGACCTGATGGAGGCGCTGCGTCTGCTGGGGTTGGATGAGGCTGCCTGTCGTCGTCTGGGCATCGATATCTACAAGGTCGGCATGGTCTGGCCCCTGGCCCGGCGCAATGCGCTGCGCTTTGTGAAGGGCAAGGCCGAGGTGTTGGTTGTCGAAGAAAAACGCGGGATCATTGAAAGTCAGTTCAAGGAATATTTCTACGACTGGCCCGGCGACAAGCCGCACAAGATGGTCGGCAAATATGACAGCCATGGTGAGCCACTCATCCCCTGGACAGGTGAACTGAGCCCTCTGATGCTGGCCCCCATAGTGGCGGCGCGGTTGAACGCGTTTTTCCCCGAGGAAAACCTGCCCGCCAAGGCCAGGGCCCTGACGGACGCACCACCGCGGCTGATTTCCGTTCCGGGTGCAACGCGGACGCCCTATTTCTGCTCGGGTTGCCCGCATAACAGCTCGACCAAAGTGCCCGAAGGCTCGACAGCCGCCAGTGGAATTGGCTGCCATGTCATGGCGTCCTGGATGGATCGTCAAACCGTGGGGTATGCACAGATGGGTGGCGAAGGGGTACCGCATGTGGTCGCCTCGCAATTCAACGGTGGCAAGCATATTTTCCAGAATCTGGGCGAAGGCACATGGTACCATTCCGGGTCACTTGCGATCCGGCAAGCTGTCGCTGCGGGGACAAATATCACCTACAAGATCCTCTACAACGATGCGGTCGCCATGACCGGTGGGCAGCCGGTCGATGGCCCGGTCAGCGTCGCCGGGATTGCGCAAACCTGCCGGGCAGAAGGGGTCGAACGCATCGCGTTGGTGTCTGACGACATCTCTAAATTCCAGAGCGCGGACTTTCCGGCACGAACCAGCTTTCACGACCGCGCGGATCTGGACAGTCTGCAACGCGAGCTTCGGGACATCCCCGGAGTGACTGTCCTGATCTATGAACAGACCTGCGCCACGGAAAAGCGTCGTCGTCGCAAGCGCGGCACGATGGAGGACCCGGATCGTTTTGTCTGGATCAACGATCTGGTCTGCGAAGGCTGCGGCGATTGTTCGGTTGCGTCGAACTGCCTGAGCGTCGAGCCCAAGGACACTCCGCTGGGCCGCAAGCGCAAGATCAATCTGAGCTCTTGCAACAAAGATTTTTCCTGTCTGAACGGCTTCTGTCCCAGCTTTGTCACCGTAAAAGGTGCAACCCGAAAAAAGCGGGGTATTGATCTTGACGTGGAACAGCTTGAGGCTGACCTGCCGCACCCTGATCTGGCTACTCTTGAGACGCCATTTGACCTGCTGGTCACAGGTGTTGGCGGTACGGGCGTTGTCACCGTTGGCGCGCTGATCACCATGGCCGCGCATCTGGAAGGCAAAGGCGCATCCGTTCTGGATTTCACCGGTTTCGCGCAAAAATTCGGCACGGTTCTCAGCTATATCCGGCTGGGCGCATCGCCCGAGGCGCTGAATCAAGTGCGCATAGACCAAAGCGCCGCTGACGCGGTGATCGGGTGCGATATCGTGGTCAGCTCGGCCCCGAAAGCATCCGCTCATTATCGCGTAGGGACACAAGTTGTTCTGAACCGCGCCGAAATGCCAACCGGGGATCTGGTTTTGCGACGCGACGCGCAATTGCATTGCGATGACTGCGAACAGGCGATCCGTTCCGTTGTGGGCACAGAAAACCTTTGGGGCTATGATGCCAACGCGGTGGCCGAACAGGTGCTTGGGGATACGGTATTTGCCAATGTCATCCTGTTGGGTACGGCCTGGCAAAAAGGGTTGGTTCCAGTCTCGGACGTGGCCCTGGCACAAGCGATTGAGCTGAATGGTGTTGCCATCGAAAAGAACCGTCTGGCCTTTGCGATCGGTCGCGCGATGGCCGCAGCGCCAGACCGGGTGACGCAATTCACCGCGCCGGTGCCTTCAGAAGAAACGTTGCAACAGATGATTGATCGCCGCGCGGCGTTTCTGACCGACTACCAGAACGCGGATTATGCGCAGGTTTATACGGGTCGGCTGGAGCAAATACGGCGCGCGCTCTCGAATGCAAGCGATGCTCTGCTAAGATCTGTCGCCCGAAATCTGTTTCGTTTCATGGCCTACAAGGACGAATTTGAAGTGGCCCGTCTTATGACGCACGCAGATTTCGCGCGTGAATTGGAAGATCAATTCGAAGGGAACCCAACCATATCCTACCATATGGCACCGCCTGTTTTCAGCTGGAGCAACGACGACAAAGGCCGCCCGCGCAAACAGTCGTTTGGACCCTGGATGCAACCCGTTTTAGGCGTGCTATCGCGCATGAAAAACCTGCGTGGAAGCAAATTGAACCCGTTCGGCTATCACAGCGAGGCCCGGCTGCACCATAGCATCCTCGATTGGTACCGCGTTCTGCTGGACCAATTGGTCCAGGACTACAGCGATGCAAATGCGGAAACATGGTTCAAGGCACTCTCTTGCGCGGACGAGATCCGAGGCTATGGCCCGGTACGCGCGGATGCGTTTGACGCCGCCAAGTTGTCGGTTGCAAAGATCCGAACCCCGGATCAGGCCACGCGGGCCATGCCCGAGCGGTCGTAAGCGTCCAGCCACAACCTGTCGATGGCATCTATCCGGGCGGGGTCAAATTTGTGTTCAACCTCCCAATACCGACCTGATGGTTCGAAATACCCGCACTCGGCCTCACGCGCCAACGGTAGATGCATCGCATTCGTGCAGGGCATGGCGGCGCTGGAAAGATCTTCCACTGGAACGCTGGGCAAAACCAATCGGCTTTCCCCGGCAGACAGCCGCACAACGCGACAGTTCTGCTCGGCCCCAAACAGCGCCAGCCGGGCTGACTTGGCCTCGAGCGAACGCAGGGTGACATCGCGGCGCAAAGGGTCTGCCTTGCCTTTTCCGTAGAAATGCGTTTGGCCTTTATTGGCGTAGACCATATCGCAACCGAAAAAGGCGATGACTGCGGGTCGCAAGGCGGCCAGCGCCCAATAACCTGCCGTAAAGGCCATGGTGCCACCCGCATAGACAAAGCCGCCAAATTGGTTTTGTAACGGCACGTAATCCTCAGCGGTGATGATACGCTGGCCGGGTCGCAAATCTGTCGGACGGTTCTCAACCGGAAAATCCTCAGGATGGATCAGATAGTCCCAATCCGACCGAATACGCCAAGCGTTGTTGATCGCAACGATATGGCTAAAGCCCTGCCGAGACCAGTCGCGCGCCGCAATCGCGGATGGGGCACTGCCAAGGATCAGAACGTTTGGTCGATTATCAGCCATGGCGCACCCCTCAGGTTCTCAGACCCCAAGTTAGGCCGAAACACCGTTGCGTCTAGCCCAGAACGGAAAAACTGCTGTCTGTATTGATCGGTCGCTTGCGGGAATAGAAGCCCACATCGATGCTGCGCCCGATATAGGGCAGCTTGAAATGCAAGGGCTGTGTGTCATGATCGGCCCCGCCTTCGACATAGTCTATCAAGGCGGCCATCATCTTTCCGGCAATGGGCGCGTTCTTGTATTGGTTCCCGCTGGTGCCACAGGCCATGTAGAACCCCGGTAGGTTGGATTTGTCGTAGATCGGAATCCAATCGGTCGACGCGTCGTACAAATCCACCACCCCGCGCGTTTTTGACGGAATGCCAAGGCTGGGCACCCGTTGCGCATAACGCATGGCTTGCGTGGTCCATTGATCGGTGAAGTCGTGATCGTACGAGGTGTCATCGGCGCACCATTGATGCGGATCGCAATCCGGGTCTTCTGACCCGATCAGAATATGGTTGCCATGTTCGGGCCTGCAATAGAGCGCAATGTCACTGTCCGACACGATTGTGCCCTGCGTCTCGAAATCAAAGCCCTCGGGTGCGGGAACATGCACCACCTCTTGCCGTAAGGGCCGGGTTTCGATCGTCATATCCTCCAGCACACCGGCCATCCCGTTGATATTGGCCGAGCCCGGGCCCGCAACGTTCACCACCACACTGGCATGAATTTCTTCGCCCGAAGCCAGTTTGACCCCCGTGACACGGCCACCACTTTGCAGGATCTCGACCACCTCGGCACCGGTTCTCACCTCGGCCCCGCGCTGCTTGGCCGCTGCCATCAGGTTTTGCGCCGACAAGGCCGGATCCGTGACATATCCCGCCTTGGGCCAGAACACAGCGCCCTGCAGCTGCGCACCGTTGGGCTGCCCGAACCCCGGATCATCCATCCGGCGCGCCGGGGCGAAACTGTCCAGATTGTAGATCGGCAAACGATCCATGATCTGCTGGGGTGTCCATTCCTCGAACGGGCAATCCAGTTCGGCGCTATAGGTCATGTGCTTGTCCAAATGACCATTCGCCTCGGTCTTCATCACCAGACACCCGGTCTCTTTGAACTGGGCCAGATCTGCGCCGTCGGGCAAGCCAAGATACCCGGCCCAATCGCGCCAATAGTGATAGCCCTCCCAGGCGAAGGCCGTGCCATCGAGCGTTGAATAATGCATCCGAATGATCGCGCAGGACCCGGCGGTCGATCCATGCCCCACCTGAGCGTTGCGATCCAGCGACAGGGTCTTCCATCCGGCCTTTGACATCTCGAACGCGATGGCCGCGCCGATCACGCCGGTGCCGATAATGATTGCGTCAGGCTGGCTCATGACCCTGCTCCTTCCCAATAGTGTTTTGCATAGGCGCTGAATTCCTCGATCTCTTCCTCGCGGGGCTCAACACCGGTGAAGACAAAAAGATAATGCGGCACCATCGACAGACGTGCGGCCAGCGGCTCGTTCAGCTGTGCCAAATCGTATCCGATCTGCATGTAGTAGAGCACGCGCGCGCGGGTCTCGGCCTCGGTCTCGTCATAGCCATAGCGGGCAAACATCGCACGTAGGGCCGCAAGGCGACGCGCGTCGGATTGATCCAGCATACGCCGCACCTTGCCCGATTTGCGCGCCCAGTCGCGCACGGCAAAATCCAATGCGGTATCAAAAAGCTCGGCGTTCACCACACAGCGGTGCACATTGCACACCGCCGCCGTGATCGTTGGGGCCGCAAGCTCGGCCTGCGCAATCAGCCCAGCGGTATTGAGCGCCTGCCATTTGGCCAAAAGCGCATCAAAAAGCTCCTGCTTGGATTTGAAATACCAATAGAAAGACGAGCGCGAGACCGCCATCCGCTCGGCCAGATTCATTACCTTGATCTGATCAACCCCGTCCGAGATCAGCACATCCATGGCCACATTCAGCCAATCGTCGCGCGTGACCTTGATGTTGCCGATCAGGGGTTCCGCCATTGGGTCGTCACGGTGGAGGATGGGTTTGGTGTTCATTTAACTCTCCGGCGGTGCGCCGCCCTGTTCTTTGCGACGCGCGATAAAGTCTTTCAGCGCGCCAATACGGTCCAGATCGGATGGCGGGGCTTTGAAATTGGTCAGGATATCCTTCCAGACACCGGTGGCACGTGCATTGGCATCGACTGCACCCCGCTCGGCCCAGGTTCCGAAATTGGCATAGTCATGCAGATGCGGCTCGTAGAATGCAGTGTTATACCGCTCCATCGTCTGGCTGGTGGCAAAGAAATGCCCGCTGGGGTCAACTTCCTTCAGCGCGGTGTCAAATCCGATCTCGGCAGGTCCGGCCTGCGCACCGGCACACAGCTCGGCCACCATGTTCAGCACCTCGGCGTCACAAATCATCTTTTCGAAAGACACGGTCAGCCCGCCCTCAAGCCAGCCTGCCGAGTGAATGATCACCGTCGCCCCGGCCATGAGGCACCCCCAAAGGCCAAACTGGTTTTCGTTGGCCGCCTGAACATCATTGGTATTCGCCGCCGAGCCCGCCGCCGAGCGCCAGGGCAGTCCGACATGACGCGCCAGCTGGCCCGCAGCCAGTGAGGCCTGAAAGTGTGAGGGCGTCCCAAACGCAGGCGCGCCCGATTTCATGTCCACATTGCTGGTGAAGGTTCCATAGCAGACCGGCGCCCCGGGCTTGGTCAACTGAGTCAGAGTCAATGCGGCCAGTGCCTCGGCATGGGACAGTGTAATCGCCCCGGCCACGGTGATCGGCGCCATCGCCCCCATCAGCGTAAAGGGCGTAATGATCGACATTTGCCCATGGCGCGCGAAATCGATCAAACCTTGGGCCATGGGGATATCCAAGGTTCGCGGGCTGTTGGTGTTGATGATCGTATAGCAGTGGGGCGCTGCTTTGAATTCGTCGTCATCCAGTCCGCGTGCAATGGACAATATCTCGAAACAGTCCATCACCTGCGGCGTTCCGCGCGAGAAGAAGAAGGGGAACTTGTCCGTCAGTTCCATCTGCGCCTGCGTGGTGAAATAGTGCCGGACATTTGTTGGCACATCCTGCGGCTCGACCTGGGGTGAGATCATCTGGAAGACATCAAAGTGATGTGTAAGCTTTAGAAACTCCAGATAATCCTGCCCTGTTGCAGGTCGTCGGCCGCGTTCCAGATCGGTGGCGTTGGGCGCCCCTGCGCCGGGCTGAAAGACCAATGACCCCAGCTCAAGCGTGAAATCCCGCCGCCGTGCGCCTGCACGACAGTCGATGGATTTCGGAGCCGAAGCCACCGCAGCCTCGACCATATCGCGCCCGATAAAGACCATTTCGCTGTCTTCATCCACACCGGCCCCGCCTTTGGCATAGATCTTGCGGGCCTCGGGCAGCAAAACCTTGATGCCGAGCTCCTGCAATAGACGCAGCGCTGTTTCGTGCATGTCGGCGATCTGGTCGGCCGGAAACACCTCCATCAGCGGGAAGGGGTTGCGCAATTGGCGGTAATTGACATCGCGGCTGGGCGCGGGCGCACTGTCTGCTCCTCTGCCCCGACGCCGACGCCCGCGCCCCCCGGTCTGAGCCTCAGCCATCAGCCCCTCATCGCCTTGCCTTGTGGATCATAGGGCGATGGGGCAATAACCCGTGCCGGGCGTTCAACACCCACCACATGCACCGACAAATCGGTCCCGGGCTCGGCCATGTCGCGGTTGACCAACGCCATGGCAAGCGATTTACCAGTATAGTGGCCATAGCCCCCGGAGGTGACGAAGCCCACGCGCTCCTCCCCGGCCCAGATGGGCTCATAGCCGCTCGCGTCTGCGTCCAGAGCATCCACCTCAAGCGTCACTTGCACCTGCGCCGGACCGTTGCCATCCCGTTCGGCAAGAGCAGCGTCCTTACCGACAAAGTCTTTGTTCCAGTCGATCCAGCGATCCATGCCGGTCATACCGGGCGTGTAAAGCTGCGTGAACTCAGCCGACCAGATGCCAAAGCTTTTCTCTAGCCGGGTCGACAGCATCGCATTGAACCCGCACTCCCGGATGCCCTCGGCCGCACCGGCCTCCAGCAACATACGGCGCAGGGTAATATGGTCGCCATAACGACAATTGATCTCATAACCTTTCTCACCGGTCACCGACATGCGCGCTACACGCGCTCGGACCAGTCCGATATCGAATTCGCCGCAACCCATGAATTTCAGGGCTGAAATGTCCTGTTCCGCCAGCTTTTCGACCACAGCCTGCGATTTCGGGCCAACCACAGCAAAGCCGCAATATTCCTCCCCCAGATCGCGGACAGCGACGCCTTCGATCATATGGTCATCGAACCAGCGCATATGCCAGGCGCGCAGGTAATAGCTCCCCATGATCCACCACGTGCCGTCACCCCAGTTCAGAACAGTCAGATCACCCTTGAGCCGCCCGTTCTCGCCCAGCATCGGGGCCAGCTTGGCACGGCCCGGCGCGGGCAGCTTTGAGGCCATCACCTTGTCCAGCCAGGCCTCGGCATTCGGACCGCTGACCTCGAACCGGGAAAAGCCGGTGATATCCAGCAGGCCCGCGCCTTCACGGATCACCTTGCATTCCTCGGCCACGATGTCATGGGCATTCGAGCGTTTGAGCGTGGGTGTTTCCTCAAACCCTTTCGGCGCGAAATAGAGCGGTACTTCCAGATCCCAGCTCGCGCCCCATTTGCACCCTGCTTCGGTCATTGCGTCATGGGCCGGAGCCATTTTCAGCGGGCGACCCGCCGGCAGCTGTTCGTTCGGATAGGTCATCACGAAGCGGCGCGAATAGAACTGGCCGGTGGTTTCGCGGATGTAACGTTTGTTCTGAGCGAAATCGCCGTAACGCGCCACGTCCATCGGCCAGGCGTCAGCCTCGGGCTCGCCGTGGATCATCCATTCGGCCAGTGTTTTGCCAACGCCACCGCCTTGCAGGAATCCGGCCATCACGGCACAGGCCGACCAATAGCCGCGCTTGCCCGGAACCGGCCCGACCAACGGATTGCCATCAGGCGAGAAGGTGAACGCCCCGTTCACCCATGTCTTGATGCCCACGTTCTGAATCGACGGATAACGCTCGAACCCAAGCGTCAGTTCATTCTCGATGCGATCCAGCTGCTCTTGAAACAGCTCTTCGCCATAATTCCACGGTGCGCCGTCCATCGCCCAGTGTTCGTGATCGACCTCATAGATGCCAACCAAAACGCCCTTTTGGTCCTGCCGCATATAGGTGAAACCTTCGAGGTCCACGGTCATCGGCATCTCAAAATCCGCAGCTGCAACCTCGGGCACAGTGTCAGTGATCAGATAATGGTGCTTGAGCGGCGAGACCGGCAGTTCAACGCCCGCCATTCGGCCCACTTGCTTGGCCCAGAGGCCCGCCGCGTTGACCACATGCTCGCAGATGATTGTGCCCTTGTCGGTCACCACTTGCCAGCCCTCTGCTGTCTGCGTCAGGCTTTCGACCTTGGTCTCTTCGTAATATTCTGCGCCGCGCTTTTTGGCAGCGGTGGCATAGGCCTGAACCGTTCCGGTCGTGTCGATATAGCCTTCGCGATCCGCCCACATCGCGCCTAACACGCCGTCGGTCGACATAATCGGGCAACGTTTCTGCGCCTCTTCCGGGGTCAGTAACTCGCAATCATCAATGCCGATGGATTGGAAGATACGGTAGTTGGCCTGCAACCATTCCCACCGTTCGGGCGTGCCGGCCAGTGTCAGACCACCGGTCATGTGCAGGCCGATGTTCTGACCCGATTCCTTTTCGATCTCGCTCAGCAGGTCGATTGTATAGGCCTGAAGCGATGCCATGTTGGGGTCCGCGTTCAGCGCGTGGATGCCGCCCGCCGCGTGCCAGGACGATCCCGAGGCCAGACGCCGACGCTCCAGCATAACCACATCCGACCAGCCGAACTTGGCCAGGTGATACAGAACCGAGGCGCCCACAACGCCGCCACCGATGACAACAACGCGATACTGCGATTTCATTCCGACCTCCGCTGAATGACCTGCGGGGGACGCTAAAAGCACTGATCACTTCTGTCTAGACATTTCTGTACAGTTGACCACTCAAGACCAACTCAAGTGAATTTAGCCTAGAGCTGGGCGCTTGGACGTGCCTTGATCTTGTCGAGCCACGTCAACGTTGCCCCATGCCGCGCCTCCGGGCGCATCTTGATGACCCGCGCAAAGTCGACAAAGACAAATGTCGTGATATCGGCCAGCGTAAAGCGATCACCGGCCAGATACGGGCACTCCTGCAAACGCGTTTCCAGCAGATCAAAAAAAGCCGCAACACGTGCGCGCCCGCGCTCGGCGATTTCGGGAACCTGCGCATAGTCGATGGGCCCGGGAATGGCACGGTTCTCGAAGGCCGGATGCGTGTTGCGCAAAACATCTGCGATCGGTGCGCCGCCCTGCTGCTCGGCGATCGCGTTCCACATCAATACCAAACCCTGCTCATCCGCGCTGTGCCCCATCAAGGGCGGCTTGGGGAAGCGAGCTTCAAGATAAGCTGCGATGCCAAGGTTTTCGGTGAGGACCGTCCCTTCATCCGTGACAAGTACCGGCAGAGTTGCGCGCGGGTTCACAGCGCGGAAATCCTCTTGCAGCTGCTCCCCCTTCGCGATCGAGACCTCATGGGTTTCGATTTGCAGCCCTTTCTCGGCGATAAACATGCGTGCCCGACGCGGATTGGGGGCGGTGGAACAGTCATAAAACAGCATCTGCGCGATCTCTTGTCCTTTGAATCGCTCAAAGGTTAGACCGCGTCAGCGTGCTACGGCGAGCCCTTTTGACGATCAACGCTGATAGACAAAGCAACGTCCTTCGACCGCACCTTGCGGCAGAGGCAGCTCGGTCAGGCCATCGAAATACATCCGGTCGCTGGACACCATCATCCCACCAGGCGCAAGCAACGGCTCGATCAGGGGTGAGACAAACCGCGCGAACTTGTCGTTCTTTTCCCGGTTGTGCCCACCCAGATCCGCATGGATCAAACTTGCCGACGCACCGAAACGCGCAACAGACGCTGGCAGCGTGTCGCGCACGTCACCAAGGATCACCAGATCCTCGGGTGGTGTCGAATCAGGATGTGAAGCTACAGCACGCTCGAACACATAGATCGGCCGTCCTTGAATGTGGCGAACCATGTGATGATAGGTGCGCCCGTTCCCCAATCCCAGCTCAAAGACCGGGCCCGTCATGTTCGCAGTCTGAGCAATCGCAAAATCAAGACACGCGCGTTGCGACACCATACGGTCGATAAAAAGATCAAGGCGGCTTTGATGATCGGACACGAATAACCCTCTTGCTTGAGTAACCGACACCAATTTGGTGTCAGACTGCGCCTAGATGGCAAAAAATAAACAACTTGTGTAGGCAATCTGCCTTGATTTCACGAAACCGCGACAATTCTGCTAAAGAAGGTGTTTGACTAGTCTGCCCTAACCGCGCGAAACTGGTGAAAAAAGTCAGGGAGAACAATCAGCCGATGGGAAAACACGGCCAAACGGGTGGGACGCCCGCATGACGGCATTGCTGTCCGTAAAGAACCTGAGCATCGGGTTCGGCGCGGGCGCTGATGTTGTCCAAGATGTCAGTTTTGAAGTGGACCCCGGCCAAACGCTTGCTTTGGTTGGTGAATCCGGCTCGGGGAAGACCATCTCGTGCCGTGCGGCGTTGCGTATTCTGCCACGTACTGCCCAGATCCGGTCCGGGTCGATTACGCTGAATGACTCGTATGGGCAAGCGGATTTGACAAAGATCAGTGAACGCGAGATGCGCGATATTCGAGGCAATCGCGTATCAATGATCTTTCAGGAGCCTATGCGCTCGCTTTCGCCCCTGCACAAGATCGGCAATCAGGTAAGCGAAGTGCTTTGGCTGCACGGAAAAATATCCGAAGCCGAAGCCCGCAAAAAGGTTCTGACTCAGTTTGAACGGGTTGGGTTTCCCGATCCCGAACGGGCCTTTGACTCGTACCCGTTTGAGCTGTCCGGCGGCATGCGACAACGTGCTATGATCGCGATGGCGATGGTGGCCAAGCCTGATCTGCTGATTGCGGATGAACCGACAACGGCATTGGACGTCACGACGCAAGCTCAGGTTCTGGGCCTGATCAAGGAATTGCAGCGTGAGACCGGTATGGCATTGATCCTTGTGACCCACGATCTGGGTGTCGTCGCCAACATGGCCGAAAAGGTCGTGGTGATGCACAAGGGCCGGATCATGGAATCCGGTCCCGCCGAGTTGATCCTGTCGGATCCCGCGCATCCCTACACAAGGCAGCTTTTCGATGCGGCACCGGAGATTCCGGAACACAATGAAGGCGCAACGCCAATGCCACACGAGGATCTTATCCTCGAAATGAAAGATGTCAGCAAAACCTATCAGATGCGTGCAACGAAGGGCTGGAAAGCAGACCGGTTGATACATGCCTGTCGTGGTGTGGATCTTAAGTTGGGGCGTGGGAAAACTCTGGCAATCGTCGGGGAAAGTGGCTCGGGCAAGACCACGGCTGCCCGGATCGCACTTGGGGCAGAGCTGCCCGATCCCGGTGGTCAAGTTCTTTTCCGAACAACCGCCGAAGCCGAGCCGATCACGGTTCACCAAATGACCAAAGCCGAGCGCACCGCGTTTCAGCGCAAAGCGCAAATGGTATTTCAAGACCCCTACAGCTCGCTCAGCCCTCGTATGCGCATTCAGGACGCGCTGACAGAACCGCTGGAAATCCACAGACTGGGCTCAGCCGCCGAACACCGTGAAAAAGCGGCCGAGATGTTGCGCTGGGTCGGTATGAACCCGGATATGTTGAAACGCTATCCACATGCGTTTTCCGGAGGGCAAAGACAGCGTTTGTCGATCGCCCGCGCGCTGATGCTGGACCCGACCCTGATCGTTTGTGATGAACCCACATCGGCGCTGGACGTCTCGGTGCAGGAACAGATCCTGACGCTGCTAGAGAAACTACAGACCGAGTTGAACCTGTCCTACCTGTTCATTTCTCACGATCTTGCGGTTGTCGCCCGGATCGCTGACGAAGTGGCGGTCATGCGGCGGGGGATGGTTGTCGAACAGGCGCCCCCCGAAACTCTTTTCTACAACCCCCGTCATCCGTACACCAAGGCATTGATCGCTGCCCAGCCAGAACCCGATATCAACCGCCCAATCAACCTGGAAATGGTTGCATTGGGGGCGGGTTCGCCGGACAGTTGGGAAGAAGCCTTCCGTTTCACGGACTCCGTGGTACCTTCATTGGTAGAATTGGAGCCCGGTCATAAGGTACGCTGCCATGTTTAAGACCACTCGCACATCACTTTTGGGCCTGACCCTGGCCCTGGCCGGAGTATTGCCTGGCTGGGCTGCGTCCCCGCCTGACCTGCAGGAAAGCCAGTTCTGGCAAAGCGAAGTCGCCGCTGGCAATCTACCGCCCGTGGCCGAACGTATCCCAGCAGAGCCGCTGATCGTAGACTTGGCGGCAAAAGGGCGCGAGATTGGCAAACCGGGTGGAACGCTGCGCACGATGGTGACGCGCAACAAGGACGTCCGGCAGATGGTCGTTTATGGCTATGCGCGGCTTGTAGGTTTTGACCAAAACTATGAACTGGCACCAGATATTCTGGAGTCGTTTGAGAACGAGAACAATCGTAAGTTCACTCTGAACCTGCGCGAAGGCCACAAATGGTCGGACGGGTCGCCGTTTACCTCTGAAGATTTCCGCTATTGGTGGGAAGATGTCGCCAATCACGAGGCACTCAGCCCCTCGGGCCCGCCAGACTTTTTGCTGGTTGAAGGCAAACCACCCACTGTCACCTTCCCCGATGAAACAACCGTTGTTTTCGAGTGGGACGATCCAAACCCGAACTTTCTGCAATCTCTGGCGCAAGCCCGGCCACCTTTCATCTACCGGCCATCGGCGTTTCTGAAGAAGTACCACGAAAACTATGCCAATACCGAGGATCTGGAGTTCGAGGTCGAAGACGCGCGTGTGACCAGTTGGGCCGCACTGCACAACAAGCTGGATAACCTCTATAAGTTCGACAATCACGAATTGCCAACGCTGCAGCCCTGGCTGAACGCCAGCTCGGGCAAGAAGATCCGGCATAATTTCGTACGCAATCCCTTCTACCACCGAGTCGATACCAACGGTGTTCAACTGCCCTATATCGACGTGGTTGAGATGGAGATTGTGGCCCCCGGTCTGGTGGCCGCCAAGACCAACGCTGGTGAAAGCGATCTTCAGGGCCGTGGCTTGTCATTCAGGGATGCCTCGATCCTGAAAAAGGGCGAAGCACAAGGGGATTACAAGACGCTGCTCTGGAAAACCGGTGTGGCGTCTCAGGTCGCGATCTATCCGAACCTGAACTATGAAGATGAGGTCTGGCGTGACGTGTTGCGTGACGTGCGTGTGCGCCGCGCCCTGTCGCTGGCAATCGATCGCAAGACGATCAATCAGGCGCTGTATTTCAAGCTGGCAAAACCGGGGGCAATGTCTGTTCTGCCCGCTTCGCCCTTCTATGACGAAGCCAATGCGCAGGCCTGGGCACAGTACGATATGGATCAGGCCAATGCCCTTCTGGACGAGGCGGGGCTAACCGAGCGTGATGGCAGCGGCATTCGGCTGCTGCCAGATGGCCGCCCGATGGAATTGATCGTCGAAACCGCCGGTGAACGGCAAGAGGTTGAAAACGCTTTGCAGATCGTCACCGACAATTGGCGCGACATTGGCGTCAAGTTGGTCATGCGCCCGCTGGATCGGGACATCCTTCGCAATCGAGTCTTTGCGGGCACCACGATGGCCTCTGTCTGGTTCGGCTGGGATGACGGCATCCCGCAAATGCACACATCACCGGCCTATCTGGCGCCGACCGACCAGGTGTTTCTCGCCTGGCCGAAATGGGGTCAGTTCTATCAAACCGGCGGCAGCGCAGGCGAAGCACCCGACATGCCCGAGGCAGAACGTCTGATGGCGCTTGCGCATGATTGGGAAGTCGCGACCTCGGATGAAGAGCGTAAGGCCGTCTGGACCGAGATGTTGAAAATTCATGCCGACCAGCTTTATGGCATCGGCATTCTGAACGGCGCACCGCAGCCGATTGTGGTTTCGAATCGCCTGCGCAATGTACCCGAGCAAGCCATGTGGGCCTGGGAGCCTGGCGCGCATTTCGGCATCCATCGGCCGGACGAATTCTTCTTCGCCGACTGAGCAGGAGCCACAAAATGGTCATGCTGCGCTATGCGGTGTATCGCTTTTTCACGATGCTGCTGACACTGCTGGTGGTGTCGGTGCTGATCTTCATCATCATCAACCTGCCGCCCGGCGATTACCTCAGCAACCAGATCACCGAGCTTCAGGCCTCGGGCCAGTCCGCAGGTGTGGCGAAAGCTGAATTTCTGCGTCAGGAATATGCGCTGGACCGTCCCTTGTGGGAACAATACCTGATCTGGATGGGGTTCTGGTCCGGGCCAAACGGGTTTGACGGGCTGATCCAGGGCAATTACGGATGGTCCTTCGAATTTGACCGCCCGGTGGCCGAGATCGTGGGTGACTCGCTGTGGCTGACCGCGGTGGTCAATCTAGCCGCGATCCTGTTTGTTTACGCGGTGGCCCTTCCCTTAGGCGTGCTGGCAGCCGCCAAGTCGCGCACATGGATCGACTACACCTCGGCCTTTGTCGGTTATCTGGGCCTGGCCACGCCGAACTTCTTGCTGGCGTTGATCCTGTTTTACTATGGCCATCAATATTTCAACCTGCCAATCGGTGGCCTCATGGACCCGATCTACGAAGGCCAGCCGATGAGCTGGGACAAGATGAAATCCATCCTACTGCACCTGATCGTGCCCACCTTTGTGATCGGCACCTCGGGCGCGTCGGCGATGATGCAACGCCTTCGGGCCAACATGCTGGACGAGCTGGGTAAACCTTACGTGGAAACCGCTGTGGCCAAAGGCATGGCGCCGTCGCGCATGTTGACGAAATACCCCCTGCGCATCGCCTTTAACCCTTTTGTGGCCGACATCGGCAACCTGTTGCCATCGATGGTCTCCGGCTCGGTTCTGGTTTCGGTTGTGCTGGGGCTTCAAACCATCGGCCCGACACTGCTGACCGCGCTCAAGACGCAAGATCAGTTCCTGTCGGCTTTCATCCTGATGTTTGTCGCGCTGCTGACCCTGATCGGCACCATGATTTCTGACATTCTGCTGGTCATGCTCGACCCGCGCATTCGATATGAGGGGCGTGAAGCATGACCAAACGCCCCGACGGTCGCTATGTCGACGATGCGCCTTTTGATCCCGATGCCTCACTGCAACAGGTCGAGCGCGCAGACCTGGACGCGCCCAATTGGGTGCTGGTCTGGCGCAAGTTCAAAACCCACAAACTGGGTTTGATTTCGGGTGTTTTCCTGCTGCTGTGCTATCTGATGCTGCCCTTTGCCGGCTTCATCGCACCCTATGGACCAAACGAGCGCAATGGCGAGCATCTTTATGCACCGCCGCAATCGATCCACTGGTTCCATGACGGAGAATTCATCGGCCCGCATGTCTATCCGATTGTGGCCGAAGCAGATCTTGAGACCTTTCAATGGACATTCACGCCCGATCTTGAGGACCCGCGTAAGATCAAGTTTTTCTGTGAAGGCACCGAATACAAGCTGGCAGGTTTGATCACCTCAGACACACATCTGTTCTGCCCGCCCGAAGGCGCGACACTGTTCCTGTGGGGCTCTGACAGGCTGGGACGCGACGTGTTCAGCCGTATCCTGTACGGGGCACAGCTTTCATTGACAGTGGGCTTGATCGGCATTTCGGTCTCGTTCTTCCTCGGCATCCTCTTCGGTTCGATTGCCGGGTATTTTGGGGGCAGGATTGACTGGGTGATCAACCGAGTGATCGAAATCCTGCGGTCCTTGCCCGAACTGCCCCTCTGGCTGGCCCTATCTGCTGCTGTCCCTTCAAATTGGAGCCCCGTGGCGGTCTTCTTCATCATCTCGATCATTCTGGGCATCCTCGATTGGCCCGGTCTGGCGCGATCCGTCCGCGCCAAATTCCTGTCTTTGCGCGAAGAAGAATACGTACGCGCTGCCGAGATGATGGGGGCCAGTTCCGGTCGTGTGATCCGCAAGCACCTGTTGCCAAACTTCATGTCGCACCTCATTGCCTCGGCCACGCTATCGATCCCTGCCATGATCCTCGGCGAGACCGCACTCAGCTTCCTTGGGCTGGGCCTGCGCGCACCGGCGGTTAGTTGGGGCGTGATGCTGAACGACGCCCAGAACCTCGCCTCGATCGAAATCTATCCCTGGACGGCGATCCCGATGCTTCCGATCATTGTGATTGTTCTGGCTTTCAACTTCCTGGGCGACGGGCTGCGCGACAGTCTGGACCCCTATCAGCAATGACACTGCTGTCCTCCCTACCCGCGCCTGACGCCTATACTGTCACCGGTGAGGGATGTTTGCCCAGCGCCTTTGCGGTGTCCGAACTGGCGACAGCCAGCTTTGCCGCCGTAGGGCAAGAGCTTGCCTGGTTGACCACATCGCTAAATCTTACGGCTCAGACGCCGGAGGTCTCCGTAGACCATCGGCTTGCTTCTTTGTGGTTTGGTTTTTCATTCAAGCCCGAGGGATGGGAAATGCCCAGCCTGTGGGATGCGATTGCCGGGGATTACAGAACCGCCGATGGTTGGATTCGGCTGCATACCAATCTGGATCACCACCGCGCTGCCGCATTGAAAGTCCTTGAGGTCGCGCCGGAACGTGATCGTGTGGCCGAGGCGCTCAAAACCTGGAACGCCAGCGCGTTGGAGGCTGCCATCGTTGCTCAGGGTGGAGCGGCTGCCACTATGCGCAGCCGGTCAGACTGGCAAGACCATCCGCAGGGCCGAGCCGTGGCGCGCGAGCCGCTGATCGGATGGAACAGCCCACGCAAGGTCCATCTGCGCGACCGCCCTCAGGCCACACAGTCGCGTCCGCTTGCCGGGTTGCGCGTGTTGGACATGACGCGCATTCTGGCCGGTCCGGTCTCGACCCGTACGCTTGCGGGGTTCGGAGCCGACGTTCTACGGATAGACCCCGCGGGTTGGGACGAGCCCGGAGTGATCCCGGACATTTCTCTGGGCAAAACCTGCGCCTATCTGGATCTCAAAACCGAAGCAGGCATGCAAAAGCTGCACGATTTGCTGCGCGAGGCGGATGTGTTTGTGCATGGGTATCGCCCCGGAGCGCTGGACGCTTTGGGCCTGACCAAGGCCAAACGCGACGAGTTGGCACCCGACCGGATCGAAGTCACGTTGGATGCCTATGGGTGGCAAGGGCCCTGGGCCGGGCGTCGTGGCTTTGACAGCCTTGTGCAGATGAGTGCCGGCATCGCGGATGCCGGGCGCGTTTGGGCCAATGCCGACAAACCCACTCCCCTGCCGGTTCAGGCGCTGGACCATGCCACAGGCTATCTCTTGGCCGCCGCTGTGCTATCCGCTCTGTCTGCGGCGGCCTCGGATCAGTCGGTCATGGACGCCCAGCTGTCTCTGGCGCGCACGGCAGAATTGTTGGCCACCTTGTCCAAAGGGGCGGAAGGTCCGAAAATTTCGGCCACTGCGTCAGACTACGCGCCTGAAACCGAGGCCTCGGGCTGGGGTCCCGGACACAGGCTGGCTTCGGCCCTGACAGTTGGCACCGCAAAGATGGTCTGGGACCTGCCAGCGCCAAAGCTCGGCACCGCGCCCGCCAACTGGCCCATGTTGGCCGCGTAACCCGCCCGCCGCGAGGTACGCGCGGCCCGGCCCAACGCTTTGGACGGCATCTCTTCAGAGATGCAGGTCAAAGGGGCGGGAGCACCCGTTACCGGTCATCCCCGCCGGGGCCGATATCGTCCAGATAATCTTCATCAATGGCCGCCTGAACAGCGCCCGTCACCGCCTCGCGCTGTTTTGGGGTCAGATCCTCTGCCTCTTTGTCATCCGCCAACCGCACGGTGACCTCACGGTGGGCAAAGCGAATGCCTTCACGGGCAAATAACTCGCGGATTTCCTGATAGACCTTCTTGCGCACCAGCCACTGATCCCCCGGTTTGGTCATGAACTTCACCCGAATGATCATCGCCGAATCCTGCATCTCGATCACACCCTGTGATTTCAGCGGTTGGATAAAGTTTTCGCCGATCACCGGATCGCTCAGCAGCTCCTGCCCCAGCTTCTTGATCAGCTTGCGCACTTTCTCGACATCGGTGTCATACGTCACCCGCAAGGGCAGCTTCATGATCACCCAGTCGCGGGAATAGTTGGTCAGCACCTTGATCTCACCAAAGGGAATGGTGTTCAGCGCCCCCAGGTGGTGCCGCAGCTGGAAAGACCGGACCGAGATCTTTTCGACCGTCCCTTTCACATCGCCAATGTCGATATATTCGCCTTTGCGGAACGCATCATCCATCAGGAAAAACGCACCCGAAAAGATATCGCGCACCAGTGTTTGCGAGCCAAAGCCAACCGCCAGACCCACGACACCGGCACCCGCAAAAAGCGGGCTGACATTGATGCCCAACTCCATCAGAGCAATCAGCGCAATGGTGACGACTACCACCGCCAGGATCGCACCCCGGAACAGTGGCAGCAACGTGGCCAGACGGCTCTGTCCACCTTCGCCACCCTCATCGCCCAATTCGGTCTCGGCGGCATTATCTTCGGCCTCTTCGGCGATCTTGCTGTCGATCCAGATCCGGAAGAAATGAAAGAGAATATAGCCGATGAACAGGATCACCATCACATCCAGCGCCCGCTCAATCGGCAGATCCTCGCTCCAACTTGCCTGCGGGTACCAGATGACCACCAGTGCGTAGAGACCGACGACAAAGGCCAAAATGCCTGCGACGCGACGCGCCAGGTCTTCGTAGGTCACAATCGCATGGCGTCGCATTTCCGCCTGAGGCGTTGCTTGTGCGTTGTCCTCAGGGTCAGCCTGAACCTGAACGTCAG
The DNA here is from genome assembly GCF_013035585.1 of Ruegeria sp. HKCCA5839. Classification (NCBI taxonomy): domain Bacteria; kingdom Pseudomonadati; phylum Pseudomonadota; class Alphaproteobacteria; order Rhodobacterales; family Roseobacteraceae; genus Ruegeria; species Ruegeria sp. HKCCA5839. Next base: position 288,609 of record NZ_WQIE01000005.1, read on the forward strand.
ACGCGCTCAGTTCGGCCATTTTTCGATTGCGGTCGAAATAGCGCTCCAACAGGTAGTTCATTGCCCCATAGGCCACGACAACCGACATGAAGATGGCATAGCTGCTGGCCACAATCGGCAGCGAGTCTTCGACTTCCAGCACCAGATCCACCGCCAGTTTGAACCAGCTGAAAATCATGTAAAGCATCAATACAGGCGCCCAGGCATATGAGATGAAACGTAAAATCCAAGACACTTGAGCCGCCGCGCGGCCACCGCGGATCGCGTTCGAAATGGCTCTGGCGTTGAACAGGATCATCAGCACGTTACCGACCATTCCGATCAAGGTCAGTCCGCCATAAACCAGTGCATAGATGTTGTAGTTCAACCCGAAATCCGCGACCCAAGTCGAGAACATCACTGCCGAGATATCATAGGTCGCCAGGGCGGATGCCCAAATATACAATCGCTTTGCGTCGCGATCAGAGAATGGGGGCAAACGGTACTGGCTAAGATAAGGCGAAAGAACCATGCGCCACAGGTCAGAGACCGTTCGTGATAAAAAGAAAGCCGTGAATATGGCGGTCACTGTGAACTGGATCGAAATGTCTTCTGCTTCACCAAAGAACAAAAAGCCTACGATCAATGCCATCACCATGGCAAAGATTGTACCGCCAACACCCATCACGAACCGGAACACCAGGAAGGGCATCTTCTCACGATAACCTTGCGGGTTTTCTTTTATTTTTCCGACAACCCACCGGCGTGCGATCCGCTTCCCGTAGATTTCAATAGACAGCCAGCGCCCGACCAAGAGGAACAGAATGTTCCAGCCCAGAACCTCGACATAGGTTAGAATGCGGCCATCCGGGCTGGTCTGTCGCAAAACGTATTCGACCTCGAATTTCGAATAGGGCAACGCCTCTAATCGCGAGTTGAGCGAATCCCGGAATGTCGAAAAGCGCTTCTGCGCCCGCATCAGCTGAGACCCCTCCTCTATCGGATTGGTCTCGGTCTCGCTGGCTGCAGCGGTCGCTGTGCCTGACGTGCTGACGATCTGTCCCGCGCTGTCGATGACGATGACGCTGGCCCCTGCCTCGGTTGCGGATCGGATTGCGCCTGCAAGATCGCTTTCAGGTTCCTCAGTTTCGGACACGCCCGTCGAATAGCCCGGTATCAGCGGAACCTGAGCATTTGCACCGGACAAAGCCGCAAAACAGGCCAGCCAAAGGGTCAAGAAAAGCCCTGAAAAAACGTCTTTGCTCATTGTCCGATATCACCCAGTTCGCAGATAGCGGCCAGACTACATAAGCCACGGCATCTGTTCAAATCTGCCCGGTCTGGGCGGCCTGAACCTGTTGCCTTGGCGCGCCAATGCTGATCGACCGGATAAAGTGTTTTCAAACTAAGGGAAATTGAATATGACCGCGCAGGAAAGGGTCGGCTTGCGGTGCTTTGGCCTGGCTGGCTGGTCCGCAACTCGGGCCATAATGGTTCGATGCGCGTCAACACTGTGATCATTCAGCAAACAAACACTCTTTTGCGGATCGAAAATGGCCTTTTGGCAAGCGGCGCCAAACCATATAGGGTAGCAGGTGCAAACGCGCGGACTTTGCATGTTGAAGTGAAGCAGGCGAAAACATGAGCCTAAAGAAGAAATACGAAAACCCCTGCCGCGCACCGCGCATACTGTTCTACAGCCACGATACGTTCGGTCTGGGCCATCTGCGCAGGTCTCGTGCCTTGGCGGCTTCGATCACCAAGGCCAACCCAAAATCATCGGCATTGATCCTGACCGGGTCACCCGTTGCCGGACGCTTTACCTTTCCACGGCGCGTGGACCATGTTCGCTTACCTGGTGTAACCAAGCGTTCGGACGGGTCTTACGCGGCACAAACTATGGGGATGAGCATTGACGAGGTCACAGAGCTTCGCGCCAGCCTGATCAAGACTTCGGTCAAACAGTTCGAACCAGACGTGCTGATCGTCGACAAAGAGCCCACCGGATTTCGGGGCGAACTGATACAAACTCTGGAATACCTTGAAGGATCCTGTGATACCAAGCTGGTTCTGGGGCTGCGCGATGTTCTGGACGAACCGGACGTTCTGGCTGCCGAATGGGCCCGGAAAGAGGCGGTAGCAGCCACCGAGCGGTTCTATCACGAAATCTGGGTCTATGGATTGCGTTCGGTTTATGACCCGACGATCGGCCTGCCGTTGTCCCCCGCCACGCAAAACCGGATCCACTGGACGGGGTATCTGCGCCGTGATCTGGGCCCGGTCGGAGAGCCCCCTGAACAGCCCTATATTCTGATCACGCCCGGCGGTGGTGGCGACGGCAAGGCAATGGTCAACCTTGTGCTTTCGGCCTATGAGCAAGACCCCGATCTGTCGCCGCGCGCTGTGCTGGTCTATGGTCCATTCCTTTCAGGCGAATTGCGCGAAGAGTTCGAAACCCGCGTCGCGGCCCTGAACGGGCGGGTGACCGCTGTTGGCTTCGAATCCGAGATCGAAACGCTTTTCGCGGGTGCCTCGGGGGTGGTCTGCATGGGGGGATACAACACATTCTGCGAAGTTCTATCCTTCGACAAACCCGCCGTGATCGTGCCCAGAACCACACCGCGGCTGGAACAGTGGATCCGGGCGTCGCGCGCAGAAGAGTTGGGGCTGGTGCGGATGCTGGACGAAACTCGTGACGGGCTGACGCCTGACGCGATGATCCGCGCGATCCGAAACCTGCCCAATCAGCCTGTCCCGTCTCAGGCCATCGGCGCCGGGTTGCTGGAAGGGTTGGACTATGTCTCGCGGCGTGTGGGCGCATTACTGGGCCAGGAAAAAGAGCGCGCCGCAGGATGACATCAACAAGCCCTAAGCTGGCGGTGCTGGTCAAAGGCTGGCCGCGCCTGTCCGAGACGTTCATCGCGCAAGAGCTGGTGGCGCTGCAAGAGGCCGGTCACCACTTCGATATCTGGTCACTGCGCCACCCAACGGATACCAAACGTCATCCCTTGCACGACCGGTTTCAGGGCAAGGTGCATTACCTGCCGGAATATCTGCATGATGAACCTGAACGCCTGATCCACGCGCGCGCCTACGCGCGCCGCTTGCCGGGCTATGCGCGCGCCTATGACATCTGGCGCAAAGACCTGCGCCGCGATCTGTCACACAACCGCATCCGCCGCTTTGGCCAGGCCTGTGTTCTGGCCACTGAGTTGCCCGACGACACGAGGGCATTGTATGCGCATTTCATGCACACGCCCTCTTCGGTCGCGCGATATGCTGCCATCATGCGCGATATCCCCTGGAGCTTTTCTGCCCACGCCAAGGACATCTGGACCTCGCCTGATTGGGAAAAGCGCGAAAAGCTGCACTCCATTACCTATGGCGCTACCTTCGGCGCGACCTGCACCGCCATTGGGGCCCAACATCTGCGCGCATTGGCGGATGATCCGGCACGCATTGATCTGATCTATCACGGGCTTGATCTGTCCCGCTTTCCAGACGCACCTCGGAAAGCCATACGCCGATCCACTGACCCGTTTCAAATGCTGTCCGTTGGTCGATTGGTTGAGAAAAAGGGGTTCGACCGTTTGCTTGAGGCTTTCGCTTTGTTGCCCGAAGACCTGAACTGGCGCTGGACACATATTGGTGGTGGTACGCTGGCCGATGCGTTGCAACAGCAAGCAGATGCTTTGGGGCTCTCAGAGAGGATCACCTGGAAAGGCGCCTGTGATCAGCCCGAGGTGATTGCGGATATGCGCCAGTCGGATCTGTTTGTGCTGCCCAGCAGGATTGCAGCGGACGGCGACCGCGACGGGCTGCCCAATGTGCTGATGGAGGCAGCCTCGCAATTGCTGCCGATCCTGTCGACCCCGGTTTCGGCCATCCCCGAATTCATCGAAAACGGCACCCATGGCATGTTGTCGGAGGATCAGCCCAAGGCTCTAGCCAAGGCCATTACCGACCTGGCTGCGACACCGGAAATGACCACCGCCATGGCCCAGGCTGCGCACGACCGTTTGCTCGCCGAGTTTCGCATGGGCCCGGGCATCGCGCGTTTGTCAGCGCGGCTGCATGCGCTTTGTTGCGGTGGCGTATAATGGCACGCGTGGCGTTCTATGCCCCGATGAAGCCACCCCACAGCGCAAAGCCGTCGGGTGACCGGGAAATGGCGCGCAACCTTATGTCGGCCATCGGGGCGTATGGGGATAAAGTTGATCTTGTCTCGGATCTGCGGGTTTTCGACAAATCCGGAGATGCCGGTCTGCAGGATGATTTGTTTGGAAAGGCCGAGCTTGAGGCAGACAGGCTGATCCACGATTTGAACCCGGAAACCGATCTCTGGGTCACCTATCACAACTATTACAAAGCCCCTGACCTGCTGGGGCCGAAGGTGTGCGCGGCGCGCGGCATTCCTTATGTGCAGATGGAAAGCACTAGGGCGCAGTCGCGACTGGACGGAGAATGGGATCGTTTTGCCCGCGCCGCCCACGACGCCTGCGACGCAGCGGATGTGATTTTTTATCACACGGCCAATGATCTGATTGCGTTGTCTCGGGACAAGCGGGAGGCACAGGTCCTGGCCGAACTTCCACCTTTTCTACCCAGCCGACACTTGCCCCGAGCCTCTGACCTTAGCGGGCCGATGCTGAGTGTCGGCATGATGCGCCACGGGGACAAACTGGCCTCATACCGGATCCTTGTAGATGCGTTACGCCATCTGCGCGGCGACTGGTCGCTTGAGATTGCAGGCGATGGCGCCGCGCGCGCCGAGGTCGAGCGGTTGATGGCACCCCATGGCGCAAGGGTCCGGTTCCTAGGCCAGTTGGAGCGCGATGCGCTGCAAAACGCTTATGGGTCTGCGTCACTATTTGTGTGGCCGGGCGTGAACGAAGCCTATGGTATGGTCTATCTGGAAGCGCAGGCCGCAGGTTTGCCCGTCGTCGCACAGGATCGACCCGGAGTGCGTGACGTACTGGCCCCAGCCAATTATCCACGGCCTGAGGACGGGCCCGAAGGTCTAGCGCACCGAATGCAGGCCCTGTTGGACGCGCCCGACTTGCGCCGTAGCGAAGGTGCGCGGGTGCGCGACTATGTCGGCACCCGCCATCTGATGCCCGCCGCATCGCAAGCGATCTGGTCGGTTCTGCGCCCGATGCTTGAGGCACGCGCATGACGCGGCTGGCCCTGATACGCCACGGTCACACCGCCTGGAATCGGGCCGGTCGTATTCAGGGACGCAGCGACATCCCGCTGGACGAGGACGCACGGGCGGAACTGTCTGGCTATGCTCTGCCACCTCCTTGGGACAGCGCGCAGCTTTGGTCCAGCCCCTTGGCACGGGCAGTCGAGACGGCAAAGCTGATCTCGGGACGGGATCCTCGGCAGGATGACGCGCTGACCGAGATGAATTGGGGCGATTGGGAGGGCCAGCGCGGCGCGGACCTGATCGCCGATCCCGAAAGCGGCTATCGCCATATTGAAGAATGGGGCTGGGATTATCGCCCGGAGAACGGGGAAAGCCCCGCCGAGCTCTGGGCGCGACTTCAGCCCTGGCTGAGCGGACTTGAGGAGGATGCCGTGGCAGTATGCCATATCGGGATCATGCGGGTCATTCTGGCCAAGGCCTGGGGTTGGAACTTTGACCGCCCTGCCCCGTTCAAAATCAAACGCAACCGGCTGTTCATCGTCGATCTGGCCACTATGGAACCTGAGTCCGAGCCGGTTCGCCTGCTACCAAAAGAGACCACGTCATGAAGGTGATGATCGTGGTGACCCATTTGCTTGGCACCGGACATCTGAGCCGTGCCTTGACCTTGGGTCGTTCCTTTTCTGAAGCAGGGCACGAGGTTTTTGTGATTTCAGGTGGGATGCCGGCGCCTCAGTTCGATACCAACGGGTTGAGCATACTCAACCTGCCACCGTTGCAATCGGACGGCGTGAATTTCACGCGTCTGCTGGATCAAAGCGGCAGTGAGGTCGACAAGACCTATTTGACCGCTCGCCAAACTGCTCTTGTTCAGGCCTTGCACAGCTTTGCCCCCGATCTGCTGATCACCGAGCTTTATCCTTTTGGTCGCCGCGTTCTTGCGGATGAGTTTTTGGCGCTGTTGTCTACCGCGGAAGGGTTGACGCGACGACCGGTCGTCCTGAGCTCGATCCGGGATATATTGGCCCCGCCTTCAAAACCTGCGAAGGTTGAACAGGCAAATACAGTACTCACCCGGTTCTATGACGGTGTGTTGGTGCATTCGGATCCTGAGGTCATCCCTTTGCAAAGCAGCTGGCCAGTTTCACCGGAATTGGCACGCAAGCTGCACTATACCGGCTTTGTTGCCCCGATCCCTGCTGAGCTGCACCCCGACCGGGTCGGCGCAGGCGAGATAGTAGTCAGCGCAGGCGGCGGCGCGGTGGGGCAGCCGATCTTCCGCGCCGCCATCGAGGCTGCCCGGAAGATGACCATCAGGCGCTGGCGCCTGTTGGTTGGTGGCACGGACGGCGCGGAACGGCGCACCGAACTGTCGGGGCTGGCACGGGGCGCACCCGTAATCGTCGAGCCGCTGCGCCCGGATTTCCGGCACATGCTGAACCACGCAGCCGCTTCGGTCAGCATGTGCGGCTATAACACTGCGATGGATCTGCTCCAAAGCGGTTGTCCGGCTGTTGTTGTTCCCTTTGATGCAGGCAACGAGGTTGAACAAAGCTTGCGTGCGCAGAACCTTTCCCGACTTGATGCCTTCGAGGTCATTCCCAGCGCCCAGCTGAACGGTGACACGCTGGCCGCAGCTTTGGACCGGGTGATCACGCAAGGTTCCAGACCCGTCACCGCGCAGGGGTTTGACGGGGCCCGGCGCACGGTCGAGATTGCGACCACCCTGGTGGAGGCACGACGATGAAACCCGACTGGACCCCTTTGCGCGCGGAACTGGCGCTGTGGCGGCAAGCTGGGCTGACATTGCCGCTTTGGTGGCGCGATGATGATGCTGTCACCGTCACCCCGCAACTGGAACAGCTTACCGAGTTGTCGAACACGCTTGGCCTGCCGGTTCATCTGGCGGTTATCCCCCAGACGGCCCAAACTGACTTGGCGGATTTTCTGAGAGTTAATCCTCAGCTGATCCCCGTAGTCCATGGGTGGGCCCATACCAATCACGCGCCAGCCGACGAGAAAAAGGCCGAGTTTCGCCTGCACCGCCCGCTTGAGGCACTTAGCACCGAGGCCGAGGCCGGGTTGAACCGGTTGCAGGACCTGTTCGGCCAAAGCCTCGCGCCGATGTTTGTGCCGCCTTGGAACCGAATTGCCGGCGAGGTGATCGCCGAACTGCCCAAGCTGGGTTACCGGTTTCTGTCCACTGCGACCCCGCGCAAAAGTGCCTATCCGGCCGACGGGCTTGCCCAGGTCAACACCCATCTGGACCCGATCGACTGGCGTGGCACACGTAGCCTGAAGCATCCCGGTGCGTTGATTGAACAAACCGTTTGCTTGCTACAAGACCGCCGCAACGGGCGCAGCGACGACAGCGAACCTTTCGGTATCCTGACCCACCATCTGGTCCATGACCCTGATATCTGGGCCTTTACCCACGATCTGATTACGCAGCTTCTGGAGGGGCCCGGCCATCTCTGGACCGCACATGACACATCCGAACTTCAAGGAGACCCCGCATGAGCCGACTCGATTCCATGCTGCGCCGACTGACCGCCCAGCGTGATGGTCTGAACTGGGCTGCTGAACAGATCCGTGACCTGGACGGAGATGTTCTAGACATGGGGCTAGGCAATGGCCGCACCTATCATCACCTGCGCGAGATCCTGCCCGAGCGGCGTATCTGGGTGATGGACCGGGTGTTGCAATGTCACCCCGACAGCACCCCACCCGCCGAGGATTTCCTGCAAGGTGATGCAGAACCTGTGCTGCAAAAGCTGGCCGAGACCGGCCAAAGCTTTGTCATGGCCCATTACGATTTTGGTCGCGGCATCAAATCGGAAGATGTGGCCGAAGCAGCCCGGCTCAGCCCTATGATCGCGGCGATCATGAAACCCGGCGGATTGCTGATTTCGGGTCAGCCGCTGGTGGGGTTCGAACAGATCAAAGGCCCGGACACAATCGCGCCGGACCGCTATCTGTTCTACCGCGCCTGATCAGGCAACGCGCTGGCCGCGTGCCCAAACCGCGCTGAGCGCTGGCACATCCGACCGCAGACGGAAGCGCAACAGATCGGCGCGTGCTCCGGCCTGCAAAGCTCCGCGATCCTCGAGACCCACAGCTTGCGCTGGCGTTTGGGTCACGGTTCGGATCCCGCGCGGCATGTCCCCCCAAAGCTGTCCGAGCATGACAGCCGAGAGCAGCAGCGCAGAGGGCACGTAGTCGGAGGACATGATATCCAGATGATCCAGCTCGGCCAATTCGCGGGCCGAGACATTGCCCGAATGTGACCCGCCGCGGATCACATTTGGTGCGCCCATCATCACTTTGATCCCATGGGTGTGGCAGGCCTTAGCGGCCTCGACCGTAGTGGGAAATTCGGCCAGACGAATGCCGTGGCCTGCCGACACGCGCACCTGATCTTCAGTCGTGTCATCATGGCTGGCCAGAACAGCGCCAAAGCGCCGAGCAGCTTTGACGGTTTCGACCTCATGTGCGTCTCCATGCCGGTCGCGCAAGGTTTTCAACTGGGCAACATGCTGCATGAATGTGTCGTCATCCATCGCATATTTGCCCTTCATATAGGCCTCGAGCTTGGTCAAATCCCGGAATTGCCGCTGCCCCGGCGTGTGATCCATGATGGAGACAAGCCCGACCCGGTCGTGTTGGTCGAACTCTTCCAACTCTTCGATCAGTGTTTCCGAACAGACCTCGGCTCGAAGATGAAGGAAATGGCTGATCTTCAGCGCATCCTGCTCGCGCAGTTGCCAAAGCTCTTGCGACAGACCGCGCGCGTATTTCAGGTATTTTCTCGCGCCAGAGGGAATGGAACCTACGCGCATTGCATCAAACACGGTGGTGATACCGGTGCTGGCCAGTTCAGCGTCATGAGCAATGATCGCCGAGGCATGAGGCCAATCGACGCCCGGGCGCGGTTGAATATGACGCTCCAGATTGTCCGTGTGTAGCTCAACCAGACCGGGGCATAGGAAATCGCCCTCGCAATCCACCGCATCGGGCGGCACCGCAGCGCCTGTGTTCACTTCTGCAATGGTCTCGCCCGAAATACGAAGGCTGCCGGTCACCATCTCATCGGGCAGGATGAGCGTTGCATTGGCAAGGATCAATTCTTCTGTCATCTGAACTTCATAGGGTTTGAGCTATAGGAACGGCCAAGCAGTAGGAGGCCAATGTGACATTCACGCGATATGCGCTTTATTATGCTCCGCCAGCAGGGGCAGAGTGGACGGCTTTCGCAACCCGCTGGCTGGGTTGGGACATGGAAACCGGGGCCGAAACGCCGCATCCCGTAGTCCCGGATGTGGATGTACGCTCGGTGACGGACACACCGCGCAAATACGGGCTGCACGGGACGATGAAGCCCCCGTTTCGCCTGGCTGAGGGACAGAGTTTCGAGGCGCTGCAAGCCGCCTGCGCGCAATTGGCCGCGCGCCAAAAGACGGTGGTGCTGGATGGGTTGGAAATTGCGCGTCTGGGTCGGTTTCTGGCTCTGCGCCCTTTGGGCGACACCCAAGCGCTGAACAATCTGGCGGCGGCCTGCGTACAGGATCTGGACGCGTTTCGCTCCCCGGCTGCCGAAGCCGAACTGGCCCGCCGCCGTGCTGCGGGCCTGTCCCCGGCGCAAGAGAGCAACCTGCTCCAATGGGGTTATCCTTACGTGCTGGACCAGTTCCGATTTCACATCACGCTGACCGGCAGGCTGGACAAATCCACTCTGACAGGCGTTGAAACGGCGCTGGGGCAGCAGCTTGTACCTTTGCTGCCCACGCCATTCACGATCCAGGATCTGGCGCTGATGGGTGAGGCAGAAGATGGACGATTTCACCTGATCCAACGCTATGCCCTTTCAGCCTGAAGCCGCATCTGGATCGTGGCCAGAGTGTCTTGCAACGGGCCGGAATTGTCGATCTCGATCACCCGGTTCAGGCCTTCTGGCAGCGGCAGTTTCGCACGTCCCAAACGCCTGGTCTGTTCCACCACCGTCTCACGCCCGCGAGCGGACAGGCGTTGGGCCAGAACCTCCGGCTTAGTCGTCAGGGAAATCACGATCAGCTCGGTGAATGCCTCTTGCGCCTGCAACAGAACCGAACGGGACAGGTTCACCAGCACGGCATCCGCCTTGCGACGGTTGTCATCGATCGTAGCGGGGACGCCATAGCGCAGCCCGTGGGCGGACCAATGCAAGGCAAAGGCACCGTCATCGACCATGCGCTGAAACTGCGCGTCCGAAACCCGATCAAAATCTTCACCGTCTTCGCCTTCGGGGCGGGTGATCACCCGGCGCAGGCGGTGGATCCCCGGAGATTGGGCAACCATCCCGTCCATCACTGTGTCTTTGCCCACACCCGAGGGGCCTACCACCGCTATGACAGGCGCCAGTGTCACGCCGCCCGACCCGGAGTAAATCCAGAAACGTCGATCTCACGATCACAGACCTGATTGCGTGCGCCCGTGTCGTGGAAAATACCAATGATCGCCGCACCGCGCGCCTTGGCCTCTTCAATCAGCGCCAATACCGTCTCGCGGTTTTGCACGTCCAGCGAGGCGGTCGGTTCATCCAGCAACAGCGCCGGATAATCATGCGCAAAGCCGCGCGCGATGTTGACCCGTTGCTGTTCACCGCCAGAAAAGGTCGTAGGGCTGAGCCCCCAAAGGCGTTCAGGGATGTTCAGCCGCCGCAACAGCGCGCCCGCTTTGTCCAGCGATGCGGCCCTGTCCCGGCCCAAGGCCAGCAAAGGCTCTGCCACCACATCCAGGGTCGGCACCCGGGGCACCACGCGCAGGAACTGGCTGACATATCCCAAGGTCTCGCGCCGCAAAGCCAGGATTTGGCGGGGCTCGGCCTGCGCCACATCCAACCCGCCGACCAGAACCCGGCCCGAAGCCGCCAGATAATTGCCGTAGATCACCCGCATCAGCGTGGATTTCCCCGCCCCCGACGCGCCGGTCAGGGCAACGCATTCACCGGGCGCAACCTTTAGCGCCGCACCTTCCATCACCGGAAGCACCGCGCCCCCCTGATTGTGCAGGGTAAAGCTCTTGCTGACATCGCTCAGTTCAATCATGGCTTCATCTTTTTCCAAATACTCAAACCTGCAACACGCTGGACACAAGCAATTGCGTATAGGCATGCTGCGGATCGTCCAGCACCTGATCGGTCAACCCGCCCTCGACCACATACCCGTCTTTCATCACCATCAAACGGTCTGCCAGCAGGCGTACCACGGCCAGATCATGGGTGACGATGATGGCGCTCAGCCCCATTTCGCGGACCAGCCCGCGCAGCAGGTCCAGCAGCCGCGCCTGAACCGAAACATCCAGCCCGCCCGTGGGTTCATCCATAAAGACCAGCCGAGGACCAGTGACCAGATTGCGGGCAATCTGCAACCGCTGCTGCATCCCACCGGAAAAAGCGGTCGGGCGGTCATCGACGCGGCTTTCATCAATTTCGACCCGGCCCAGCCAGTCAATGGCCCGATCGCGGATCTGGCCATAATGGCGGTCGCCAACGGCCATCAGACGTTCCCCGATATTGCCGCCAGCGCTGACCGACATGCGCAACCCGTCGCGCGCATGCTGATGCACAAAGGCCCAATCGGTGCGCCCCAGCATGCGGCGTTCAGGTTCGGACATGGTGACCGTATCCACCGGACCGTCGACCCGCGTGTCAAAGATGACCTGCCCGGCATCTGGTGGCAGATGACCAGCCAGACAGTTCAACAGGGTCGATTTGCCCGACCCGCTTTCGCCGACGATCCCCATCACCTCGCCAGGGTAAAGGTCAAAGCTCACATCGGCGCAACCGATGCGCATGCCGTAATGCTTCTTGATCCCTTTGACTTGCAACAACGCTGTCATGCTGCGTCCTCCGCACCCATCGGCCCAATATGCCCTGCTTCACGACGCGACCGGCAGTAATCAGTGTCAGAGCAGACAAACATCCGATTGCCCGCGTCATCCATGATCACCTCGTCCAGATAACTGTCTTCGGCCCCACACAGATCGCAGCAATGGTCCGCCTTTGTAGCTTCGAACGGGTAGTCTTCGAAATCTAGGCTCACCACTTTGGTGTGCGGCGGTACTGCATAGATCCGCTGTTCGCGCCCGGCCCCAAACAGCTGGATCGCGTCCATCTCAAGCTTTGGGTTGTCAAACTTGGGGATCGGAGACGGGTCCATCACATAGCGCCCCGATACGCGGACCGGATAGGCATATGAGGTCGAAATCGCCCCATGCTGGCTGATGTCTTCGTAAAGCTTCACATGCATCAGCCCGTATTCTTCCAGACTGTGCATCTTGCGCGTTTCCGTCTCGCGCGGCTCCAGAAATCGCAGGGGTTCGGGGATCGGCACCTGATAGACAAGGATCTGATCCTCGGTCAGCTTGGCCTCAGGGATGCGGTGGCGGGTCTGGATGATCGTCGCCTGCGAGGTGTCCTCGGTGGTTTCCACCCCGGCGGTGTTTTCAAAGAACTTACGGATCGAAACCGCATTGGTGGTGTCATCCGCGCCCTGATCTATCACCTTCAATCGATCCTCGGGCGTGAGCGTCGCGGCTGAAACCTGCACCCCGCCCGTGCCCCAGCCATAGGGCATCGGCATCTCGCGGCTGGCAAAGGGCACCTGATAGCCCGGCACCGCCAGCCCTTTCAGAATGGCGCGGCGGATCATCCGTTTGGTTTGTTCATCCAGATAGGCGAAATTATACGCGCTCATAAGAACCCCCGTTCTGCCAAAGCAACTTCCAAAGCCTGCGGAGAGGTAAAGTGGATGCCATCCATACCAACGGCCTGTGCGCCTTTGACATTGTGCAGCCCGTCATCGATGAACACGCAGTGTTCAGGCGCGATATCTGCCCGCTCGCAGAGCAGGTGGAATATGCGCGCGTCAGGTTTCATGATGCCCTCTTGTCCGGACACGACGAGTGTTTCGAACACTTCGCCCAAACGCGGTTGCACCTTCAGCCCCTCCGGCCAAGTCTCAGCCGACCAATTGGTGATCGCGTGCACAGGTGTGCCCTGCGCCTTCAGCCGGTCCAGAATGGCCCAGGTGCCGTGGATCGGCTCCTCAACCGTGCGGGAATACAGCGGTACATAATCTGCAAACAGGCGTTGGTCTTCAGGGTCTTCCAGTTCCAGCGCCATGTCCGCAAACAGGGCCCCATTGTCTCCGCGCGCGTTCTTTTCCAAGAAACCTGTACGTTCGATAAACGCATGCGCCGCCTCTTCCGAACCCAGCGCCTCGACCCAGGCCAGATGCGGTTTCCAATCGACCAAAACGCCACCAATATCGAATACAACAGCCTTCATTCTGCGGCCTCCTTGGGTGCCATACGCGCTTCGGCCTCGCGGCGCAGTTTGCGAACCAGTTCCAACTCGGACTGGAAATCCACGTAATGCGGCAGTTTTATATGTTCGAGAAAGCCCGTGGCCTGAATGTTGTCGGCATGGCTCAGCACAAATTCCTCATCCTGCGCCGGAGCCCCCAGATTATCCTCGCCCAGTTCCTCCCAACGCAAGGCGCGATCCACCAGAGCCATGGCGATGGATTTGCGCTCGGACTGACCAAAGACCAGGCCGTAACCGCGCGTAAATTGTGGCGGTTCGGTCTTTGATCCCTGAAACTGGTTCACGGTCTCACATTCGGTCAGCTCAACCTCACCGATATCAATGGCAAAGCCCAGTTCGGGGATGTCCATTTCCACCGAAACCTTGCCAATGCGCAGTTCGCCCACAAAAGCGTGGTTGCGCGCATAACCGCGCTGGGTCGAGTAGGCCATGCCCAGAACAAAGCCTTCATCACCCCGGGTCAGCGATTGCAGGCGCAGCGGACGGTTCGAAGGGAAGGTCATCGGCTCGCGCGTCAGATCACCCGGGGTGTCGTCGCTGAACACCTCATCCTGGATGATGTCTTCGCCTTTGAGGAACTCGGTGATATGCGGCGTGTCTTCCTGTCGAGGCGCTGCGACCGGCGCATGGGGCGCGTCGCCGTCAGCGGCCAGTTTGAAATCCAAAAGACGGTGCGTATAGTCGAAGGTCGGCCCCAGAACCTGCCCGCCCGGTGCGTCTTTGAACGTTGCCGAGATTCGGCGGTCACACCGCATGGCGCCGGTATCGACCGGGTTGGAATAGCCAAAGCGCGGCAAGGTGGTGCGATAGGCCCGGATCAGAAAGATCGCCTCGATCAGATCCCCGCGCGCCTGTTTGATCGCCAGCGCCGCCAGATCAGGGTCGTACAAAGAGCCCTCGGCCATGACCCGGTTCACCGCCAAGCTTAACTGTTCGCGGATCTGTGCGAAGCTCAGCTCGCCCACATCTGTATCGCCGCGCCGCTCTTCGGCCAGCCAGGCATGGGCGTTGTCGATGGCCTTTTCACCGCCCTTTACTGCTACATACATCGCTTATGCCTCCGCCCTGATCTGGGTACTGCGCGGCAGGGCTGCAACTTTGTCCCCGGCAGTGAAGAAAAAATCGCATCCCAGCGGGTAGAGCATCGCATTGCCCTGCAGTGCTCCGATGTCCGGCAGGGACATATGCGCCGTGGACCGGATGCCGGGGCCGCTGAGCACCGCGCCGCGCGGCTCCAGCTGGTCACATTCGACGATCAAGGTTGCAGACCGGTCCGGGTATTCCGGTGTTCCGATGCGGTAGGCATTCAGTGGCATAAGATCCGCCCACCGGCCAATGGCGAAATCGGCATCGGCTGCACGCACGAACGGCGCGCCGGTGTGAAAGGTCAGCCATTGGCGCACCGCTGGGTTGTCAGTGTCACCCGCCAGATAGATCCCTGTGTCCGGGTCACAAAGGGTCAACAGCAGAGTACCCGCTGCTACAGACAGAGGTGCTGGCGGCTCGGCACCCGCGATTTCTCGTATATCACCCGGACGCGCCATAGCGGTCATCGCCGCACGAAAGGCATAGGCCGCGTCGCGTGGGGCATCGTTGAACCCGCCTGCAAATTGGTGATGGTCCTGCATCAATCCGCTCCCCGTGCCATGGTGAAGAACTCGACCTTCGTGGCGGCCGCCTTGGCTGCGCGGGCAGTGCGAGCCGTTTGCTCCCGGCGCTTGAGCGGATCGATAATGGCTGCGTGGATCACCTCGGCCGCAGGGGTCTGCATCATCGCATCAATCAGAGCCGCGACCTCGGCCTTGGCTTTGGAGCGGCCCTGAACATAACCATGACCAACCGCCCCATCCTGCAAGACAACCGAACACCGAGTGACCGTAACTTCGCCCAGATTAAAGGGCGCACCCGTGGCACCCGTCCGCCCGCGCACCATGACACCGCCGATCTCGGGCTTGCGCAACCAGTCAAAGGCAGGACGCTCGGCGACCGCATCCCAGAGTTCCATGACGGCCGGCTCGGGCGCACGTGCCATAAGGCCCATCCATTCCTGCCGTGCGGCTGTGTCAGAATGCTGTTGATCCGTCATCGCGGCCTCTTGTCTTGGTTGTCTACAACAACTATACAACTAGACAAATAATACCCCTACTCGGAACCCATCGCAATCCCGCTTCCTGTGAAACTTTGATGACATGAGCAAGACACCGATCTGGAAATCCATCGCGCTGAGCCTGACTGCGGATATCGCCGAAGGCAGATACCGTGCCGGTGATCGCCTGCCGACCGAGGCGCAACTTTCGGCGACCCACGGAGTGAACCGCCACACCGTGCGGCGCGCGCTGTCGGATCTGGCCGAACGCGGGCTGGTTCATGCCAGACGCGGCGCGGGCGTGTTTGTATCGGCCCATGCCACGGATTACCCCATCGGCAAACGCGTGCGTTATCATCAGAGTATATCTGCCAGCGGCAAAATCCCTGGGAAACGGGTGTTGGCTTTGAACACTCGAGCGGCAGATGAGGCCGAAGCCGCGGCGCTTGGCCTCAATCCCGGCGATCCGGTTCATGTCTATGACGGACTGTCACTGGCCAATGGCCAACCCATCGGGCTGTTTCAAAGCGTTTTCCCGGCAGAGCGTTTTCCCGACCTGTTGGAAAGCTTGTCGCAGAACGCATCCGTCACCCACGCGCTACAATCCTGTGGGGTCGCCGATTACACGCGTATCTCAACCCGCCTGACCGCCCGTGCCGCAAGCGCAACCCAAGCGCTGCATCTGCAAGTGACCGAAGGTGCACCGGTGTTGCATTCGCTGGGGATCAACGCCGATCCTGATGGCCGCCCGGTTGAATATGGCAAGACCTTTTTCGTTGGTGAGCGCCTGACACTGACCTTGAACGAGACCTGACCCGCAAAGGCTCCCGCCCGTCTTCGACCTCCTGTCGGAGGCCTCATCCCGTTGGGCCCAGCGCCGCCAAGGGGGATCGGCGCAGCCGATGCACCTGCGGGTGCGGGAGCATTTCGGGTCGCGCAAGTGCTCAACCGGAATACTTCTCAAGAAAGGCTTCCGCAGACAGCGCCCGGAAATCCGGTAAGGCCGCGCGCAGTTTGCCATTGTCCCAGTCCCACCAGGCAAGCGCCATCATTCGTTCCGCAACCGGCTCCGAGAACCTGCGCCGGATCGGCAGTGCCGTCACGCCCGCCACAATCGTATAAGGCGCCACGTCCTTGGTGACGATTGCGCCGGACGCCACGACCGCGCCATGTCCTATTGTCACCTCTGGCTTGATGATGGCCCCATGTCCGATCCAGGTGTCATGCCCGACAAAAGCCATTCGACTGGCACGATGGGCAAACCAATCCGCGTCATGCTCGGCATCGTCCCAATAATCCGCCGATCGGTAATGGAAGTGATGCAACGAGGCTTTCTCCATCGGGTGATCCGTCGCGCCGATGCGGGTGAAACTGGCGATGTTCGAGAATTTGCCGATCTGCGCATTGGCGATATCGCAGGTGCGGTCGCAATAGGAATAATCTCCGAAGGTGCTGTTCGCGATCCGCGACCCGGCACCGATTTCCACATATTCGCCGAACTGGCTGTCGGTGATCTGGCAATCGGGGTGGATGAAGGGCTTGTCGCGATGCAATCGGGCCATGGCTTTCGTGCCCCCGCTTCAGACTTTCACGCCACGAGGCTTTCGCGGCTTGCCGGTGTCGCCCTGGATCAGACGCCTGCGCAGCCAGCCCGAGAACCAATCCATCAGCATAACCATAAGAATGATCAGGACGATGTAATAGGCGACCTCTTCCCAGTCTTTCTGCGTAATAATCGCCTGGGTCAGCAACAGCCCGATCCCCCCGCCGGTAATCGCGCCAATCACGGTCGCGCTGCGGGTGTTTGATTCCAGGAAATACAAAAGCTGGCTCAGCAGGATCGGGGTGATCTGCGGGATTACGCCAAACCGATAGCGCTGGGGCGCGTTGGCACCGGTCGACTGTACGCCCTCGATCTGCTTTTCATCCACATTCTCAAGCGCTTCCGAGAAAATCTTACCAAACGTACCCGTATCCGTGACCAAGATCGCCAGCGCTCCGGTCAAAGGACCCGGCCCAAAGGCGCGGGCCAGAACCACGGTCCAGATCAAAGCGTCGACACCGCGCACGAAATCGAAAACCCGGCGTGTCGCAAAGCGCAGCGACCGTAGCGGGTTGAAGTTCCGGGTTGCCAAAAAGGCCAGCGGAAGCGCAATCATGCCAGCACCCAATGTGCCCAGAAACGCCATCAGGATGGTTTCGAAAATGGCCCAGGCCACATCCTGATGCCGCCACATCTTGTTGGTCCAGAAATCGTTGAAAATTGCTCCGGCCTCACCCGAGGCGGCCCGCGATGCGAGCTCTGGGAATGCCTTGCCATAATACGGGCTGTCGAGCGTGAACCAGAACAGCTCCCACCCGGTGAAATAGCGAAACACTTCGGAGCGGTTGCGCGTGACGGTCAGACGCCCCGCATCGGTCTTCACCGCCAGACGGTTTTTCGAGACGTTGATCCAATCTGGCACCTCACCGGCGGGTAATTCGGCCTGCACGCCTGCCGACCGGCTGGGGGTTGCACGCACAGTGCCATAACCGGGGATGTCATATTCCACGGTCTCGGGGCCAAATCGCACCACGTGACCGTCTTCCAGATCGATCACCGTCGTGTCGCCCAGCGCCACCCAATCAGGCGCGCTGCCATCGGGATAGGCTCCTTTGCGCTCACCTTCTATGGCCACCGAGATCTCGCCATTGCGATTGTCCCGCTCCACATGGGTTTTGTAGCTATAGCTGTCAGACACCAGCGTTTTGCCGTTTTCCCAATTGGCACGCTCTGCCAGGCCCGGGACGTCAAAGGCGAAGAAAACATAGATCAGATAGACCAGCACCAGCCCCGGCAATCCGAAATTCACCATCCGTTTGCGGTTGAACAGACGCTCGGCATCGGCCTTGAGCGCTTGTGTTGTCAGATCCGTCGACAGGCTGCTCATGCTGTGGCTCCTTTTTCGGCACCATGGGTCAAGCGATCCCGCAGGGCACCCGATAGCTGATCGACAATCACGATGGTGATAAAGAGCAACAGGAAGATTGCTCCAGCCTCATCATAGCGCCCCTGCCCCCAGGACATCGCATTGCGCAGCTCGTATCCCAGCCCGCCCGCGCCGACAAAACCCAGGATGGCCGAGGCGCGGATGTTGAT
Source organism: Ruegeria sp. HKCCA5839 (assembly GCF_013035585.1). Lineage (NCBI taxonomy): Bacteria > Pseudomonadati > Pseudomonadota > Alphaproteobacteria > Rhodobacterales > Roseobacteraceae > Ruegeria > Ruegeria sp. HKCCA5839. The sequence continues at coordinate 307,327 of NZ_WQIE01000005.1, forward strand.
TTCGAACCGCAAGAGCGCATAGCTCACATAGTTCGGCCCCACCTGCGGGATCACGCCCAGATACATGCGCTGCGACCAGTTCGCTCCGACCGATTGCAAGCCTTCCACCGGTTTGAGCGAGGCGTTTTCGTTCACTTCCGAGAACAACTTGCCCAGCGCACCAGCGGTATGGATGGCAATGGCAATCATCGCCGGAACCGGGCCACCGCCCAGAATAAAGATCAGCACCAGCGCGATCACGATCTCGGGGATCGCACGAAACACGTCCGAGATGCGGCGGAACAAAGGGATCAGTCTGGGCCACAGCGCCATACCACGCGTGGACATCAGCGCCAGAAAGGTTCCCGCCAATGTGCCGATCAGGGTCGAGGCCGCCGCGATGTTGATGGTCTCGATCAGGGCCGGAAAGAAGGTCACCAGATTGGCTGGCAGTTCCGCGATCTTCTCCCAAGCTTCCGACAGAACCTCGGCCGGGTAATCCAGAATGCGGTGCCAACCATCGACAAAACTGCCTGCATTGCGGTTGTCAGCGGTGCGGAATCCCGCCACCATCAGCGCCACAAACAGGATCAGAAGGATACCACCATAGACCCGCTTGCGCCGTGTCATTGCCGTATATTCGTCGCGTATCTGATCGACGCTTTCGGCCGTTGCGGTCAGGTCTGCCATAGAGTACTCCTGCGAGGAAAAACGGGGCCTGGTGCACCACCAGACCCCGAGTACTTGATCTGCAAACTTAGTTGGACTTCAGCTTGCGGGCTTCGATGATGACTTCGTAGGCGTCATGGGTGATCGGCTCGAACGCTTTGGCCTCACCAGCCGCAACACCATAGAAACAATCGCGGTCTTTTTCGTGAAGACCTGCCATCAGGGCGGTCATCTTTTCTTTGACGTCTGCAGGCAGCGCCGTGCGCAGAACAACCGGGCCTTCCGGGATCGGCTTGGACTGCCAAATCATGACCATGTCATTCATATCGACCAGACCGGCATCCACGGCACGACGCAGGGCGCCCGAGTTGAAGCCATCTTCCCAGTTGCCGAGGCCATCAGCCCAGGTCACACCGCCGTCAACGTCACCGTTGTTTACCGCCACAATGGTCTGCTCGTGGCCGCCGGTGAATTTCACTTCACCAAAATAGTCGCCCGAGTCCATGGTCGCGCCAGTGGCCTGCGGGATTTCGATCGACGGGATCAGATAGCCCGAGGTCGAGTTCGGATCACCGAAGCCAAAGGTCTTGCCCTGCATGTCTTCCAGCGAGGTGATGCCGCTGTCTTTGCGAGCAAAACCGATCGAATAATAGCCGAAACCGCCATCCAGGTTCACTTTGACCAGAACCGGCTCAACCGCTTCGGGATCAGACAGATAGGTTTTCGCATAGCCAGAGGCCCCCAGCCAGGCCATATCGATGGTGCCGCCCAGAAGGCCCTGGATCACACCGTTGTAATCCGCAGGCGCAAACAGCTTGGTTTCAACGCCCAGCGTCTCTTCGGTGTACTGACGCAGGCATTCGTTGTTGTTCAGACGGTCTTGGGCGTTTTCACCACCCAGGATTCCGATGCGGAACTCGCTGATATCGTCAGCCAGAACCGGCGCGGCCATGGCAGTGGTCGCAACAAGGGCAGCCAATAGTTTTTTCATCTGTCTCTCTCCAGGTTGATGTCCCCGACCTCTCATCGGGCCGGGCGATGAAAGGGTTGGGGTGGCTCAGATGGTGGCCTCAGCTTCCATCAGGGCCGCGCGGTTGGCGTCGAGCGTTTCGATCTCGGTCGAGGTCGCCTCTTCCGAGAAGCTGGCATCCGCGCCATAGATCTCGCGGGCGACGCCGGTCGTCAGTTGTTCGGGCAACCCGTCAAACACGATGCGCCCGTCGCGCATGCCGACCACGCGGTCACAATAGCGGCGCGCCGTGTCCAGAGTGTGCAGGTTGGCGATAACTGTACGGCCATCCTCTTCGTGGATGCGGCGCAGCGCTTGCATCACGACCTGAGCGTTCATCGGGTCAAGCGAAGCAATCGGTTCATCGGCCAGAATGATCTTGGGATCCTGCATCAACGCACGCGCGATGGCGACGCGCTGCTGCTGACCACCGGAAAGCGCCTCAGCGCGTTTCGGGGCATGCTCGGCAATGCCCAAACGGTCAAGGATATCAATGGCCCGGTTGATCTCGGCCATCGGGAACAGGTTGAACATCGTCGCAAGCGTCGAATGGCGGTTCAGCGTGCCATGCAAAACGTTCGAGACCACATCCATGCGGGGAACCAGATTGAACTGCTGAAAGATCATCGCGCAGTCAGCCTGCCAGGCGCGTTTACCCCGGCCCTTCAGCTGCGTGACGTCGCGATCTTCGAACAGGATCTGACCGTCAGTGGCATCCGTCAGCCGGTTGACCATGCGCAGAAGGGTCGATTTACCAGCGCCCGAGCGTCCGATGATCCCGATCATGCAGGGCTTGTCGACATCCAGCGAGGCCGCGTCTACGGCTTTGGTATCGCCGAAGCGTTTGGTCAGTTTCGTGATACGCAGCACGCGATGCCCCCTGTTCTTGTTGGGCGGTCTGCTATCGGGGCTGTTCAAAACCTGTGTGTCAATGAGGTGAAAGTTTTGTAACGGCGCATATTGCGCTGGGGCTGTCCTTTGCCCCACGGCCCGGGTATATGCGTCCGCGACTCCTTTGCTGACACGAGGCCTCCATGAGCTTTGACCGCACCATCAAGATCGCCCCGTCGATCCTGTCTGCCGATTTCGCCAATTTCGGCGCCGAGATTCAGGCTATCGAGGCACAAGGCGCCGATTGGGTGCATGTCGATGTCATGGACGGGCATTTTGTTCCCAACCTGACCTTTGGCCCGCCTGCTGTGAAAGCCTTTCGCCCGCATGTGAAAACAGTGATGGATGTGCACCTGATGATCGCGCCAGTTGATCCTTATATTCAGGCCTATGCGGACGCGGGCGCCGACATCCTGACCGCTCATGTCGAGGCCGGTGCGCACCCCCATCGCACGCTGCAAGCCATCCGGGCAGCTGGCATGAAAGCCGGTGTCGCCTTGAACCCCGGAACTCCGGCCGAGACGGTGGAACACCTGCTGGATCTGGCTGATCTGGTTTGTGTCATGACGGTTAACCCGGGCTTTGGCGGCCAGAAATTCATCGACATGACCGGCAAGGTCCGCAAGCTGCGCCAGATGATCGGAGACCGCCCGATCCATATCGAAATCGACGGCGGCGTCGATCCGCAAACCGCTCCTCTGGTGGCCGCAGCCGGGGCCGATGTGCTGGTTGCGGGATCGGCAGTGTTCAAAGGCGGATCCGTGCACACACCGGAGGTCTATGGTGCAAATATCCGCGCCGTGCGGGCCGCGGCCGAGTCCACCAACGGCTAGCATCTAAGCCGAACGGCTCCCGTCAATCGTCGACGTTCCTAACGGAACATCTCCTCTTGTTGGGCCGGGCATCGCGCTGCGCGCGATGCCCGGCCCAAGCCCGTTCGCGGAACTGGCACAGCCAGTTTTGCGCGGGCGCGGGAGCATTTCCTTTTTTGGTTCTACGGTCCGACCTATGCGTTCAGGTCGTCAAAAGATCGGCCCTCGGCGACCAACTGCTCAAGCAAGGGCGCAGGGTGCCAAAAATAAGCATCTTCCGTGGCCCAGTTTTGAATGTTGCCCAGAACCTCTGGCAAGCCCGTCAGATCTGCCCATTTCATCGGCCCGCCCCAAAACCTCGGAAACCCGTAGCCATAAAGCAAAGTGACATCCACATCCAACGGGCGGCGCGCGATACCTTCGCCCACAATCTTAGCCGCTTCGTTGACCATGGCCGTCATATAGCGCTGAACAATTTCTTCGTCGGAAAATTCTCGCGATGTGATGCCCTGTGCCGCGCGATCCGCCTCGATCAGAGGCATGACATCAGGGTTCGGTGTGCCGCTGCGCTGACCCGATTCATAGACATAGAAGCCTCGTCCTGTTTTCTGACCGAAATGCCCTGCTCCGCACAGCGCATCAGCAAAGGTGCTGTCCCGCGCCCGCGGGTCCATTCCCAGCGCCCGTTTGCGTTTCCGCGTCGCCCAGCCGATATCGAGCCCCGCCAGATCGGACACTGCGAATGGCCCCATGGCAAAACCAAAACCAGTCAGCGCCTTATCGATCTGAAACGGGCTGGCCCCATCCAGCACCATGTGATCGGCGCAAGCCCGGTATTGGGACAAAATTCGATTGCCGATAAAGCCGTCACAAACCCCGGCGCGCACCGAGATCTTCTTCAACCGCCGCCCCAACGCAAAGCCTGTCGCGACGACATCTGGCGCGGTTTTGTCGGTCACCACGACCTCGAGCAGTTTCATCACATGCGCGGGGGAAAAGAAGTGCAGCCCGATCACATCTGAAGCACGGCTGGTGGACGCCGCAATCTGGTTGATATCGAGATAGGATGTATTGGTCGCCAACACGGCGCCCGGCTTGGAGACCGAGTTCAATTGGGCAAAAACCTGTTTTTTGACCTCCATATCTTCAAACACGGCCTCAACCACCAGGTCCACGGTGGCCAATGCGTCGTATTCCGTGGCCAGCGCAAGTTGGTTACGCAGCAGGTCATCATGCGCGCTCTGGCTAAGCTTGCCGCGTTTGACCGCTCCGGCCAGGTTTGTTGCGATACGCTCTTTCGCTGCATGTGCCGCTTCGGCGGACATCTCAAGCAGAGTGACCTGTAACCCGGCCAAAAGCATCGCCGTTGCAATGCCTGCCCCCATTGTACCGCCGCCCACTATGCCGATATGGTGCAATTCGCGCGGCTCTATGTCCTCAAGCTCTGGCAGCTTGGCCACCGCGCGCTCGGCGAAAAACGCATGGATCAGACCTTTTCGCTGGTCTGTTTCCATCAGGTCCAGAAACAGTTCACGCTCGCGGGCTTTGCCGGCTGCAAAACTCTCGGCCTCACAAGCGGCTTGAACCGCGCGTACTGCCACTGCAGGAGAAAGCTGGCCCCTGCCCTTCTTCAACACCGCGTCATAAGCGGCATCAAAGTCGATGGGGTCGGGTGCAGGCATGTCGCAAACCGGACGACGTTGCGCCCCTTCTTCGAGCAGTTCCTGCGCGTAGGACAGGCCAATTTCGCGTGGCGCGCCGTCTTGCACGCGGTCGAGGATGCCAAGATCCAATGCTTCGGCAGCTCGTACGTGGCGTCCGGTGGTGATCATGCCGAGCGCGGCCTCGACCCCCGCAACACGCGGCAGGCGTTGGGTCCCACCCGCCCCCGGGAGGATTCCCAGATTGACCTCTGGCAACCCGATCTTGGCGTTTGGGACGGCGATGCGATAATGGCTGGCCAAAGCCACCTCGAGCCCGCCGCCCAGCGCGGTACCATGCAGGGCGGACACGATCAGCAAAGGCGACGCTTCGATCCGGTCACACAGTGCGGGCAACCCAGGTTCTTGCAGCGGCTTGCCAAACTCACGAATGTCAGCCCCCGCGAAATAGGTGCGCCCCTCGCCATAGATCAGCACAGCCTTTGCACCTTCGGCTTCCGCGCGTTCCAGCCCGTCCAGCAAGCCACGTCGAACATCTACGCCCAATGCATTCACTGGCGGGTTTTGTGCGGCGAGTACCGCTATATCCCCGTGCTTTTCGTATCGGATGGCATGAGTCATTGCGCTCCTCCTTGGTACGTCCGCGCGCCGGCTGTGTGGTCTGTCCAAGACTGACCTGCGGTCTGGCCGTTCACAAGCCTGCATCGCCGCACCTGTTGTTGGTACCTGCACGCCGCTGGCACCAATCATGTGCATCTTTTCACCTCGTATACCGGTCGCACAATAACGTTACAAGATTATTAGTATTCGCGAAATCACGTTACATATCTCTTGCCTCGAATCGCGCACGCACTTATTAATCGACCCATCGGTCGCTTATTAGCGGATTTGAAATACGGAGAGATCATCCAATGGACGCTTTTATCTGCGACGCACAGCGCACCCCCATCGGGCGCTATGGTGGCAGCCTAAGCCAGGTGCGTCCGGATGATTTGGCAGCGGTTCCGATCACGGCGCTTATGGCGCGCAATCCGCAAGTGGATTGGGCTGCGCTGGATGATGTGATCTTTGGGGATGCCAACCAGGCCGGTGAAAGCAACCGCAACGTGGCGCGTATGGCGGCGCTTTTGGCCGGGTTGCCTGTGGATGTGCCCGGCACGACAATCAACCGTCTTTGCGCCAGCGGCATGGATGCCGTTGGCATGGCCGCTCGGGCGATCCGGGCCGGAGATTATGACATGGCCATCGCGGGTGGCGTGGAAAGCATGTCGCGGGCGCCGTTTGTGATGCCCAAAGCCGGCGCGGCCTTCAGCAGAAATGCTGTGATCTATGACACCACGATAGGCTGGCGTTTTGTGAACCCGAAGATGCAAAGTGAGTTTGGTATCGACTCGATGCCCGAAACAGCGGATAACGTAGCGGAAGATTACGGTATCAACCGCGTCGATCAAGACGCGTTTGCGGAACGCAGCCAAGCCCGATGGGCGAAGGCGCACCAGGCCGGGGTGTTTCAGGAGGAGATCACCCCGGTCACAATCGCTCAGCGCAAAGGCGATCCCATCGTAGTCGACAGCGACGAGCACCCGCGCCCCGGAACAACTGCGGATATGCTGGCCGGTCTTAAAGGGATCAACGGGCCGGACAAGACGGTAACCGCTGGCAATGCCTCGGGCGTCAATGACGGTGCAGCAGCCATTTTGCTGGCGAACGAGACCGCAGCCGCGAAGAACGGCCTAACACCCATCGCCCGCGTGGTGGGCATGTCGGTCGCCGGGGTTGAGCCCCGGGTGATGGGCATCGGCCCGGTTCCGGCAACGCGCAAAGTGTTGGTCCGAGCAGGACTAAGCATCGAACAGATGGATGTGATAGAGTTGAACGAGGCCTTTGCCTCGCAGGGACTGGCGACATTGCGCGTGCTTGGCCTTGCGGATGACGCACCGCATGTGAACCCCAATGGTGGGGCCATCGCGATTGGACACCCGCTGGGTATGTCCGGCGCGCGGCTGGTGATGACCGCCGCCTATCACCTGCGCCGGACGGGCGGGCGCTATGGGCTGTGTACAATGTGTGTGGGTGTCGGACAGGGTGCCGCACTTATTCTTGAACGCGTGTAAGGGAGGAGACCCGACATGTACGCTCAGATGGTTAAGACCGCAGGTACGGGCCTGAAATCCCGTGAAGAGATGACCGAGCAGGAACGCGACTTTCAAGACAAGATCGACGCGGATATCAAAATTGAACCCAAAGACTGGATGCCTGATGATTACCGCAAGACCCTGATCCGCCAGATCGGTCAGCATGCCCATTCCGAGATTGTCGGCCAACTGCCCGAGGGCAACTGGATCACCCGAGCGCCCACGCTGGAACGCAAGGCGATCTTACTGGCCAAGGTACAGGATGAGGCCGGGCATGGGCTCTATCTGTATTGTGCCGCCGAAACACTGGGTGTCAGCCGGGACGAGTTGACGCAAATGTTGTTGGACGGGCGCATGAAGTATTCGTCGATCTTCAATTACCCGACCCTGAACTGGGCCGATATCGGCGCGGTTGGTTGGCTGGTCGACGGGGCCGCGATCATGAACCAGGTTCCGCTGCAGCGGACGTCCTACGGACCGTATGCCCGCGCCATGGTCCGCATCTGCAAGGAAGAAAGCTTTCACCAGCGTCAGGGCTATGACGCGATCCGCAAGATGGCCGAGGGCACGCCGGAACAGAAGAGGATGGCGCAGGACGCGCTGAATCGGTTCTGGTTCCCGTCGCTGATGATGTTTGGACCATCGGACAAGGACTCGGTCCATTCCGCGCAATCCATGGCCTGGAAGATCAAGATCAATACCAATGACGAGCTGCGCCAGAAATTCGTCGACCAGACAGTGCCGCAGGCTGAATATCTGGGCCTGACGATCCCCGACCCTGATCTGAAGTGGAACGAGGACCGGGGGCACTATGATTTCTCGGAACCGGACTGGTCCGAATTTTTTGACGTGATCAAAGGCAACGGCCCCTGCAACGTGGACCGTCTGGCCGCCCGCAACAAAGCCTGGGATGACGGCCAATGGGTGCGCGACGGGTTGCTGGCCCACGCGCGCAAGAAACGCGCACGCGATCTGGCGGCAGAGTAAAGCTTTGGGAGAGCACCACATGAACAACGAATGGCCCCTGTGGGAAATCTTCATTCGCGGGCAGCATGGGATGAGCCACCGCCATGTCGGCTCGCTGCATGCGCCGGATGCGGAAATGGCGATCAAGAACGCGCGCGATGTCTATACGCGACGTAATGAAGGGGTCTCGATCTGGGTCGTCGAGGCCAACGCGATCACCGCCTCATCGCCCAGCGACAAAGGGCCGATGTATGAGCCCAGCGAAAGCAAGGTATATCGTCACCCCACCTTCTTCGACATTCCCGACGAAGTGGGGGCGATGTGATGACCCGTGACGAGGCGTTCCTGCAATTTCTGCTGCGCATGGGCGACAACACCCTGATCCTAGGGCATCGCGTCAGCGAATGGTGTGGTGTCGCACCGGTGTTGGAGGAAGATATCGCGCTGGCCAATACGGCTTTGGATCTGATCGGACAGACGCAGATGTGGCTGGGTCTTGCCGGAGAGATTGACGGTGGCAAAAGCGCCGATGATCTGGCCTTTCTGCGCGACGCCTGGGATTTCCGCAACGTGCTGCTGGTCGAGGTTCCAAACGCGGATTTCGGCCGCACCCTGATGCGGCAGTTTCTGTTCGATGCCTGGCACTCGATCATGTTGGGGCGTTTGATCAAATCCGCAGACGAACAGGTCGCGGCGATTGCTGCCAAGGCCAGTAAAGAGGTCGCCTATCACCTCGAACGCTCGGGCGACACGGTGGTCGGGCTGGGCGACGGCACCGAAGAAAGCCACGCCCGGATGCAAGAGGCGCTGGACTATCTCTGGCCTTACGTGGGCGAGATGTTTGCAAGCGATGACGTTGATGCGCAGATGGTTGCCGCAGGGATTGCCCCTGACTCTGCCGATCTGCGCGCTGAGTATGACACTCTGGTCGAACGCGTTTTGAGCACCGCGACTCTGACGATCCCCGAAAGCCGGTTTGCCCATAAAGGTGGGCGCGACGGGCGGATGCATACCGAACATCTGGGCCATCTGCTGACACAGATGCAATGGCTGCAACGCGCCTATCCCGGCGCAAAGTGGTAGGCACATGCGGGCCTCAACCGATCAGGTCTGGGACTGGCTGGACGCGGTTCCCGACCCCGAGATCCCGGTAATCTCGGTCGTTGATCTGGGCATTGTGCGCGATGTGCAGTGGCAAGGCGATATGTTGCAGGTGACGGTGACGCCAACCTATTCCGGCTGCCCGGCCACATCGGTGATCAGCATGGACATCGAAACAGCGCTGCGCGACCACGGGATCGACAATCTGCGGATCAAGACAAGCATTGCCCCGGCCTGGACCACCGACTGGCTAAGCGACAAGGGCCGCGCCAAGCTTGAGGCCTATGGCATCGCTCCACCCCAACCCGCAGGTGGGCCCGAGCGCTGTCCCCATTGCGGCAGCACTGCCGTTGAGAAGGTCAGTCAGTTCGGATCGACCCCATGCAAGGCCCACTGGCGCTGCACCGACTGCCTGGAACCTTTTGACTATTTCAAGTGCATCTGACGGAGGATCACCGGATGGCACGCTTTCATGATCTGGAAGTCACCGACATACACAAGACTATCCGCGATGCCGTGGTGGTGACGTTAAAGCCCGTGAATGGTGCGGCAGATGCTTTTGACTTCACGCAGGGGCAATACCTGACCTTTCGGCGCGATTTTGACGGCGAGGAGCTGCGTCGGTCCTACTCGATCTGTGCAGGTAAAGATGAGGGCGTATTGCAGGTGGGGATCAAACGGGTAGAGGGCGGTGCGTTTTCGACCTGGGCCAACACCGATTTGCAGGTAGGTGACAGGGTTCAGGCGATGCCGCCCATGGGCAGCTTTTTCACCGCGATCGATCCCACTGCTGAAAAGCACTACCTGGGTTTTGCCGGTGGGTCCGGGATCACACCGGTCCTGTCGATCCTGAAGACCACGCTGGCGCAAGAGCCCCATTCTCGTTTCACGTTGGTCTATGCCAATAAGGGCGTGAACACGATCATGTTTCGGGAAGAGCTTGAGGATCTCAAGAACCTTCATATGGGGCGTTTGAACGTCATCCATATTCTGGAAACCGATGCGCAGGATATCGACTTGTTCACGGGGTTGGTCACGCAAGAGAAATGCGCCCAGCTTTTTGAGCATTGGATCGACATCAAGACTGTCGATACGGCCTTCATCTGCGGGCCCGAACCAATGATGCTGGGCATTGCGGCCGCGCTGAAAGACCATGGGCTAGTGGACGGGCAGATCAAGTTCGAACTGTTTGCCAGTGCGCAACCCGGGCGGGCCAAACGCAGAGTCACCAATGGCGATGCGGCGTCGCAAGCCAACCAGACCAGCGCCTCGGTCACGCTGGACGGGTCAACGCAAACGATCACGATGCCCAAGGATCAATCTATACTCGAGGCAGCTTTGGACAACGCGATGGACGCGCCCTTTGCGTGCAAGGCCGGGGTCTGTTCGACCTGTCGCTGCCGGGTCATCGAGGGCGAGGTCGAGATGCTCGCTAATCATGCGCTTGAGGATTACGAGGTCGAAAAAGGATATGTCCTAAGCTGCCAGGCCTATCCGGTCACGGACCGCGTTGTTGTGGATTACGACCAATAGGGAGACGGCCCAATGACAGACAGCATGAACCTCGACAGCTATCTGGCCGCAGGCGGGGTTCTGACCAACCCGACCAACGTGCCTCCGCGCTACCGGGCCGAGCTGATGAAGTTGATGGCAACTTTTGTCGACAGCGAACTGGCCGGGGCCGCAGGTTTTGCGGACATCATAAATCAGGGTCCGGGGATCAAGGAACGCATTGCCGCAGCCAAAATCGTGCTGGAAAAGACCGATAACGCAGATCGTGTTCTCAAGATCATGGGAGAGTTTGGAGCGGATACACAGCGCTATGCCACGCATCACCCCTGGACCGCGCGTCTGGACCGGGATGCCGATATCGGTGCCAGCCGCAGCGAACATGACATGCGACTGGCCGTCTTCAACTACCCTCTGACCGGTTGGGTTGATGCGGTTGTGATGAACCTGCTGATGAGCCGCGCGGTGGCCGAACAACTGGCCGAGTTTTCAACCGTCTCGTATCAACCTCTGGCCGAGGCGTTTCGTTCGATCGCACCGATCGAGGCCCATCATGGCGAACTGGCGCTTGAAGGGGTTGTGAAACTGGTCGAACAAGGGAATGACGCGCAGCTTCAGGCCTCGGTCGACTATTGGTGGCCTCGGGTCGCCGTCAGCTTTGGGGCCAGTGACGCAGAAAAGTTCAAGACCTTGCAGGCAATGGGATTGCGCCGCATGACGGGGTCCGAATTAAAAGCCAGATGGCAGGCCGAAACGACGCGGGTTCTGAACCAACTGGGCCTTAGCGCCGGGCCCGGCTGATCAACCCGTATTTCAACGCGAAAGACCGTAGGGAGCGGCGTCGAGGCTTGGCTTTTTGCACAGCGCCTGTAGCCTGTGATCCGCCTTTTCGATTGAACTCGTAGACGTCGATCACCTTTTCCGCACAGCCACACGCTTCGCCCAGGCCAACCTTGGCAAAGTAGAACTTTTCGAACCGTTCTGGCTTGTGCATGACCGTCCTCCGTGGCGGGTATTGAAACAGACCGCGCGGGATTTGCCAAATCACGTCACCGCTAAAGACCCTTCAGCCCGTTCAGCGTCAGATCGCTGACCAGGGCGGCATAGTCTTTGCGGGCGGCCTCATCCGCGTCGGTGTTCCACATATAAAACCAGTTCAACATGCCAAAGACGGACATCGTCGTAGCCCGCAACCTGCGTTTGTCTTCGCGCAATGCCGGCGCGTTTTCTGCCAGAATATCACTGAGGAAAACAACCAGTTCACGCTGATAGCCACGCAGCAATACCTGTTGCTCGTCCGGTAGGGCAGACAGCCCCGCCGACTGCACCCTGTGTTCGTCGTCGGCACCCTGATAGGCCACCAGGATCTCTTGCACTACACGCCGCAATCGCGCCTGTGCGTCCAGCCCTTTCAGATCAAGCCCACAGATCGCATCGCGCAGCTGATGCAGATAGGTTTCCAGCATGTCGAACAGGATCGCGTCTTTGCTGTCGTAATAGTGGTAGATATTGGCCTTCGAGATCCCGCATTCCCGGGCGAGTTGCGACATCGAGGCCCGGTCAAACCCCTCGCGCGCAAAGACACGTGCGGCGGATTTCAGGATGTGGCTGCGCTTGTCGTCGTGATCTTTGGCAATCGTTCGGGCCAAGTGTTGTTCTCCGGTTTTGGGTCAGCTGTTGCGATTGTCGATCACGCGGCGTGCTTTGCCCTGGCTGCGTTCCACCGCGCCGGGGTCGCCGACATCGATCTCGGTCGAAATGCCAACGACGTCCTTGATGCGTTTGCTCAGCATACGGGCGGCAGCGGTTTTGCTGAGTTCGTCCGCAGCATCCGGCAGCGCCTCGACATGCACCCGCATTGCGTCCATATGGCCTGCGCGGTAAAGCTCGATCTGGTAATAAGGGGCCAGCCCTCCGGTGGCCAGAACCTGCTCTTCGATCTGGCTGGGAAAGACGTTGACGCCCCGCAGGATGATCATGTCGTCCGAGCGTCCGGTGATCTTTTCCATCCGCCGCATCGACCGCGCTGTCCCCGGCAGCAGCCGCGTCAGATCCCGCGTGCGATAGCGGATCATCGGCAAGCCCTCTTTGGTCAAGGTGGTAAAGACCAACTCACCCATTTCACCATCCGGCAGCACGTCGCCGGTTTCGGGATCTATGATCTCGGGCAGGAAATGATCTTCCCAGATCACCGGACCGTCTTTGGTTTCCACGCATTCATTGGCGACCCCAGGCCCCATGATCTCGGACAGACCGTAAATATCGACCGCGTGCATATCGAAAGCCTGCTCGACCTCAGCCCGCATCGAATCCGTCCAGGGTTCGGCCCCAAAGATACCGACAGAGAGCGAGCATGCGCGCGGGTCCAAGCCGACCTTGTGGAATTGCTCCAGAATGTTGAGCATATAAGACGGCGTGACCATGATCCCATCGGGTTTGAAATCGGTGATCAGATCAACCTGCCTGGTCGTCTGCCCACCCCCCATCGGCACCACCGTCGCGCCCAGTTTCTCGATGCCGTAATGGGCGCCCAGGCCACCGGTGAACAGCCCATAGCCATAGGCATTGTGGACGGTATCGCCCTTGCGCAACCCGCTGGCACGCAGCGAGCGGGCGACGAGATCAGCCCAATTGTCGATATCGCGCTGAGTGTATCCCACAACAGTCGGCTTGCCGGTTGTGCCCGAGGACGCATGCAGTCGGATAATCTGCTCACGCGGAACAGCGAACAGACCAAACGGGTAGTTGTCACGCAGGTCGTTCTTGTAGGTAAACGGAAACTTCGCCAGATCGCTAAGGCTGTGCAGGTCGTCCGGATGCACGCCCGCCTCATCAAACCGCTGACGATACATCGGTACATTGTCATAGGCGTGGCGCAGGGACCATTTCAGCCGGTCCAATTGCAGGGCGCGGATTTCGTCGATCGAGGCGATCTCGATCGGGTCAAGATCCGCGCGGTTTGGTGTAAGATCTTTCATGCCATCCCCCCTGTTCTAGCTTTCATCAAAAACCACTCCTCCAATGGCCCGGGAAAACCCGCGAAACTCGGCGATTTTGACGTTGTCCTGATTGGTCACCGTCACGTCATAGATACCGCTGCGCCCTGCCAGGTTCTGCTCGGTGGCGCGCGCCGTCAGCAGATCGCCGCGACGGGCGGGGGCTATGAAACTGATAACGTTGTGCTGTGCCACGGTCGCCGCGTTTCGGCTGTTGCACGCAAAGGCAAAGGCGCTATCGGCCAGCATGAAGGTCACGCCGCCATGGCAAATCCCGTGGCCATTGCAATGATGCGCCTGCACCTCAAGCGTCAGCGTCGCAGTGCCTTCATCCACATGTTTCAGGCCCATCCCCGCCCATTGCGAGGCTTGATCCCGCCCCCACATCGTGGCGGCTGCTTTTGCTGCGCGGTCCTGTGGCGTCATCCTATTCTCCCTTGAAGACCGGCGGGCGTTTTTCCAGAAAGGCGGTGACTCCCTCGGCATAATCAGCGCTGCGGCCGCAGGTCCGCATAGCGTCGGCCTCAAGCTCAAGATGATCCGTCAGCGTATTGGTGGCCGCCGCCTGAATGGTCTGCTTGGTCAGACCCAGCCCAAGCGTGGGCCCATTGGCAAACTGCTGGGCCATGGCGCGCGCCTCTGGCATCAGTTCTGCATCCGGCAGAGCCTTCCAGATCAACCCCCAGTCTGCAGCTTGTTGTGCTGGCAAGGGCTGACCCGTCAGCGCCAGCCCCTTGGCCCGCGCCTCGCCCAGCAAACGCGGCAAGTGCCAGCTGCCGCCTGTGTCGGGGATCAGACCGACCTTGGAAAACGACTGATTGAACTTGGCGGACTCGGCGGCCAGAACCACATCGCAGGCCAGCGCCAGGTTGGCCCCTGCCCCAGCAGCAACCCCGTTGACAGCACAGATGACGGGAACGTTAAGCGACCGGATCAAGCGTACCAACGGCGCATAGAAAGTGCGTACCGTTTCGCCCAGATCCGGCGGGCCATCCATTTTGGCGGGATTCCTGTCCCCAAGATCCTGTCCGGCACAAAAGCCGCGCCCGGCCCCTGTCAGCAATATGGCCCGCTTTCGCTGATCTCGGGCGTCTTCCAAAGCCGCGCGCAGGGCATAATGCATCTCATCAGTGAAACTGTTCAGCCGGTCCGGGCGGTTCAAGGTGATTTCGACCCATTGGCCGTGATCTTGCGTTACAATCGTATCCGACATGCCGGCTCACTTTTGCGCTGGTTTCACAAATTTCTTGCATAAACCGAACGGTTGGTCAATAAATTCCAAACCTTTGACAAGCACGCGCCTTGAACGCCGCGGCTTGACGAAACGAACAGGAGAGCCCTCATGTCCCTGCACCAAATATCCAGTTTCGCAAATGGCGCGTGGGTTTCGCCTGGTCCCGGCGCGCGCACGATTGCATCGGCTATCACCGGTGCGCCGTTTGCCAGCGCTGGCAACACCGATCTTGATGTGCAGGCGATGTTGGACCACGCCCGCGACACCGGCGGCCCGGCTTTGCGCGCCCTGACCTTCCACCAGCGCGCCAAGATGCTCAAGGCGCTGGCCCAGGTGCTTTCTGAGCAGAAACAGGCGCTCTATGATCTGAGTTTCGAAACCGGTGCGACGCAAAAAGACCACCTGATCGATATCGATGGCGGCATTGGCACGATGTTCGTTTTCGCCTCGAAAGGGCGGCGAGAGATGCCGGATGCGCATGTGTACCTGGACGGTGACGTTGAACAACTGTCGCGCCATGGCACATTTCTGGGCCAGCACGTATGCACACCGCTGCAAGGCGTGGCGATCCATATCAACGCCTTCAACTTCCCCGTCTGGGGCATGCTGGAAAAACTCGCCCCTACCCTACTGGCTGGCGTACCGGCCATCGTGAAACCTGCCACCAACAGCTGTTATGTAACCGAGCTGGCGACGCGGATCATGTTGGAGAGCGGCTTGCTGCCCGATGGCAGCCTGCAACTGGTATCCGGCGGGCTTGGCGACATGCTGGATCGGCTGGAATGTCAGGATGTGGTCAGTTTTACAGGCTCGGCCGATACCGCGCTGAAACTGCGGCAGACGCCTGCCATACTGCAGAACTCGGTTCGGTTCGTGGCGGAACAAGACAGTCTGAACGCGTCCATTCTGGGGCCGGATGTGACACCGGATGCGCCCGAGTTTGACCTGTTTGTCAAAGAAGTCGCGCGCGAGATGACCACAAAGGCCGGGCAGAAGTGCACCGCGATCCGCCGGATTATTGTGCCCGAAACGCAGGTTCAAAACGTAATTGACGAGGTCTCTGCCCGCCTGACCAAAGTCAGCATCGGCGATCCCCGTGCCGATGACACCCGCATGGGCGCTTTGGTATCCAGCGCCCAGAAAGCAGACGTGTTGGCCAAAGCAGCGTTGATCGGGCAAGAGGCCAAACGCGTGTTCGGCGACCCCGACGCGTTCGAGTTGAACGGCGACCCAAACGGTGCCTTTGTGCCGCCGATGCTGTTTCACTGTACCGACCCCGACGCTGCCCAGCGCGTCCACGACACCGAGGCTTTTGGTCCCGTCTCAACCCTTATGGGCTATCGCGATCTGAACCACGCAGTCGAGATTGCCAATCGCGGGCAAGGCTCGCTGGTGACTTCGCTCATCACCCATGACCCGCAGGTCGCCCGTGATGTGGTGCTGAAGGCCGGAGCTTATAACGGGCGGATTTATATCAACGACCGCGACTCCCTGGCCGAATCCACCGGTCACGGGTCACCTCTACCTCATATGGTTCATGGCGGGCCGGGGCGCGCAGGCGGCGGCGAAGAGATGGGCGGTGTGCGCGGTGTGATGCATTACATGCAGCGCACAGCTGTGCAGGGCTCCCCCCGGATGCTGGCCACGATTGGCGGCAAATGGGTGCCCGGCGCGCGCGAGATCACCACCCCCGCGCATCCATTCACCCGCAGCTTTGATGCGCTGGAAATTGGTGAGACTTTGCACACCGCGCCGCGCGTCGTCACATTGGATGACATCGAACATTTCGCCAGATTCACCGGTGACACTTTTTATGCCCATATGGATGAGGCCGCGGCCGCGCGAAATCCGTTCTTCCCCGGTCGCGTGGCCCATGGCTATCTGCTGCTGAGCTTTGCCGCCGGTCTGTTTGTGGAACCCAACGAAGGCCCGGTGCTCGCAAACACCGGTCTGGACGGGTTACGTTTCATGAAGCCCGTCGTGCCCGGCGATGCGATCAAAGTACGCCTGACGGTCAAACAAAAGACCAAGCGCAACGAGGAGTATGGCGAGGTCCGTTGGCATGTCACCCTGACCAATCAGGATAACGAACCGGTGGCAGAATACGAATTGCTGACCATGTGCGCCCGCTGATCGCAGCACGCAAGGAAACCGATTTTCTTATGAGTGCGCGCAGGTTACTGTGCCTTCATGACCAGCCAGAGTTCGTGGTTCGAGAAAGCCGTCACCGCGCTGACGGACACGCGTGATCAGCGGGTGTGGTCCATTATTGTTTCGCTTTTTGGAGATCTGGCCCAGGATCCGGGCGCGCAGATCTCGGGCGGTGCGCTCACCCGGGTGATCGAACCCATGGGGATCAAACCCGAAGCCGTTCGCGTGGCCCTTCACCGGCTGCGCAAAGATGGCTGGATCGAAAGCGACCGGATCGGACGTGTCTCGCACCATTACCTGACCGAATTCGGACGCGCGCAATCTGCTGCTGTCACCCCGCGCATCTACGCGCGCACCGGCAATGACAGCCAAAACTGGCATCTGCTGATAGCCGAAGATGGCGTTGGAACGCAATTGCTGGACGATGTCCTTCTCAGCCGGGAATACGCGTCGATCGGGCGGAATATTGCTTTGGGCTCTGGCCCTGCGCCCGATTTGGACGACGCGCTACTGTCGGTGACCATCACAGCACAACACGTCCCCAAATGGCTGCAGGATCGCCTTTGCCCCAAGGATCTGTGTCTCGCTTGCCAAGCCCTGCTGGAGGCCGTGCAAACCGCATCGAAATCACGGCCCTCAAAACACGCTTTGAGCCCGTCGCAAACGGCAACGCTCAGAACCCTGTTGGTGCATCGATGGCGGCGTATCGTTCTGCGTCAGCCCGATCTGCCCGACGGATTCTTTCCGCCCGACTGGGTCGGCCCCGAATGCCGCGCGGCGGTCTTCGATCTGCTTGACACATTGGACCACCCGTCGCCCGACCTGCTGAATTCCACTGAATAGTTTCAAGATTGCGAGCTTGACCACGATGACGATTCTTCTCACCACATTTGCCCTGATCGCGGCCTTTTTTGTCGCGATGCACATATGGACAAGGGTGTTGACCCGCCAGGGCCGTGCGATTGTTCCGCAACTGGGCCAGATCGTTGAAGTACCGGGCGGTACGATCCACTATGTTGAACGCGGTGACCCGTCAAAACCGACCCTTGTGATGATCCATGGCCTGTCCGGTCAGCTGCAGCATTTCACCTATGCGCTGGTCGATGAACTTTCGGACGATTATCACATATTGGCTGTGGATCGCCCCGGCTGTGGCTATTCCACGCGCGAGAGCGCTGACTTGGCTGATCTGCCCGAACAGGCGCGGATGATACAGGCCTTTCTTCAGGCAAAGGGTGTCGATCGGGCGATTCTTGTAGGTCATTCACTGGGCGGGGCCGTATCTTTGGCTATGGCATTGGATTACCCGGAAAACACTACAGCACTGGCCCTGTTGGCGCCATTGACGCAACAAATGCCCGAGACCCCAGCAGTGTTCAAACCTCTTGAGATCCGCACTGGCTGGCTACGCACCTTTATCGGCAATACACTCGCCGTACCGCTGGCGCGCAAAACAGCCCCTTTAGTTTTGAAGGACGTCTTCGCCCCAGAACCTGCGCCTGCTGACTTTCTGGACCGCGCCGGGGGTGCACTTGGCCTGCGCCCTTCGGCATTCATAACTGCGTCACAAGACGTGCTTGGGGTTGAGCGAAGCATCGCGGCACTGAATCGACGCTATGTCGACCTTAGCGTGCCTGGGGGCATCCTGTTTGGTACCGATGATCCCGTGTTGCCATCCGAGATGCACGGGCCGCCAATGACCCAATTCGGACTGAGGTTTGAAGCGCTTGAGGGGCGCGGACATATGATCCTGATCACCGCACCCGACGACTGCGCCCGCTTTATACGCGAGGTTGCAGAGCAATCGAGCTAGCACACTCTTCTGCCTGAGCCGTGTCAAACATCTGAGCAAGTAAAGAATAGCGGAATGCGCGTGTTTTCCCTCTTGACCCCTCCGCCCCCCTCCCGTAAATCGCCTTTCACTCGTGGCGGAGTAGCTCAGTTGGTTAGAGCAGCGGAATCATAATCCGCGTGTCGGGGGTTCAAGTCCCTCCTCCGCTACCAAATCACAAAAGCTAAGTTATTGTTTTTACGATCTAATCTTTGGTATTCTTCTGATTGTCCCGCCGTTTTTCCCACCACTTGGTTCCTCAAACACCAATTTGGAAAGGGAACGAGATGAAGAACGAAACCCCCCAAAGACATCTGTGACGAAATACTGGGCTTGGCCATGGAAGCAGCGGGCTTGGCTGTAGCCATGGATAACGCTCTCTTCTTCGACAACGTTGGTTTGACAGGGCTGCATCGGGAAACACGACGAGCTTTCGATGGAATAGCAAAGTCGCTCCGTAGAACAACGGATACGCTTGTTGACCAAATCGAATCTCTCGACATGTCAGTCGATTGGTCCAATGCCGCAAAGGACGGCCCAAGGCTCGTAAACGGTTAGATCTGCAATTCAAGTATTTGAGTGAGCTTAGTCACCAGAAACTGCCCCCACATGGTGTATCCAGGGGGGTCGTTTTTTTTGGGGGGTGGGGCAAAAATTCGCGCGATCAGATGCAGTGTCCACTCCCACACTCGCGCGCCTCCAAAAAAATTATTATTTAGATTGTTAATCGCTCGCTTGATCTCAAACAACCAGATAAGTGTTGGGTGCAATCCCATATCGCGTCTGTGCTGTGCATCGGTTAATCGACAATCTGATTTGAGACTTCCTCCCGAACCAGGTGGAGGCAGAAATGAAGAATTCAGAAATTGTCGACCAGATATCGAGTGGCCAAAAGGTTCTAGTGCCCTGTTAGTATTTGTCCGCCTACACAATACCCGAGAAGATAGAGGCCCTTGCAGCACGAGACCCGAAGCTGATGATCGATTGGCAAAGATCTGAGGTGCTTCACCCTTCGGGCGGGCTGGCGCACTTTGTGGTGAGCGATGAGAAGGTATCCGGGCGCGAATACCACGCTGTCGGCCAGCACCCGACACGAGAGATGCGCTCACGGGTGATCCTAAAAGATGTCACTGTCGAGGACTGAGAGACGTCGGCGCCACATTGCGAACGAATAGGAAATTGACCCTCGTTTGTTTAGTTGTTGCTAACATGCGGCAGCCTGCCCCCATACTACCAAAGGCAGTTTCGCGGACATTTCTGCCATTCGCTAAAAAAACTTGGTGAATTTGCGGCTTGAACGA
>NZ_WQIE01000006.1:0-280000 GCF_013035585.1 Ruegeria sp. HKCCA5839
AACCCGTCGCCGTCGCAGGCATCAGCAAAGACGACATGCGCACACAGGTCGGGGCGTAACCCCGTGGAAGCTCTGCGCGCCATTCTGGGGTCGGCTGCGACTTCTGACAAGATCATCGCTCTTTCCGAGGGCGATGATCCACGCGTTGTCAAAGGTGCCGTTCTTGCCGCCAAAGAAGGGCTGGGCAAAACCATTCTGGTGGGCGATCAGGCCAAGGTTAAGGCCCTGCTGGATACCCATGAAGGATATGATTCAGACCGGATCACCATCCACGACCCAGTTACATCGCCGCTGCGGTCCGAGCTTGCAGAGCTTCTGGTTGAGCTACGCAAACACAAGGGCATGACCCTTGAGGTGGCGCAGGAACAAGTCACCAACCGATTGGTCTATGCCGCGCTTCTGGTGCGGCATGGAGTTGCGGATGGCACCGTTGGTGGTGCGGTGGAAACCACATCTGACACAGTGCGCACGGCGTTGCAGATCATCGGCACCGCGCCGGGAGCAATAATGGTGTCGTCATTCTTTCTGATGCTGTTCTGCCAGGATCATCACCCGGTCAAAGGCGCTTATATCTTTGCTGATTGTGGCCTGGTCGTGGATCCCAACGCGAATGAAATGGCCGAAATCGCGCGCGCCTCGGCCCATTCCTACACGGCATTGACCGGCGATACCGCCCGGGTTGCGATGCTGTCTTTCTCGACCATGGGCAGCGCGAAACATCCCGAGGTGGAAAAGGTCGTCGAAGCGACAAAAATCGCCCGCGCGGCGGACCCATCGCTGCTGATTGACGGTGAAATGCAGTTCGACGCGGCCTTTGTACCCGAAGTTGCCGCGAAAAAGGCACCGGATTCACCGGTCAGCGGCCAGGCGAATGTGTTCGTCTTCCCAAATCTGAATGCCGGCAACCTCGGCTACAAGATCGCGCAACGGATCGGTGGGGCCGAGGCCATTGGGCCCGTCCTGCAAGGGCTTGCCAAGCCTGCAAACGATCTGTCGCGAGGCTGCTCTGCCGAGGATGTCCTGCACATGATTGCGGTGACCATCGTTCAGGCGCAGCAATTGAATTCAGGAAATTAGCCTAGAGCCTTAGAATAACAGACAACAAGCATTCCGGTTTTCCGCAATTTATGGGAATAATTGGGTCACAAGCGACAGGGGCACATATGAACCAGCCAGTAATTGACACCTCTCCCAAAGTTTCCGACGAGGTTCGCAAGACGACCTGCTACATGTGCGCATGCCGCTGTGGCATCAACGTCCACATGAAAGACGGAAAGGTTGCCTATATCGAAGGCAACCGGGACCATCCGGTCAACAAAGGTGTGCTGTGCGCCAAAGGCAGCGCCGGGATCATGCAGGTCAACGCCCCGTCCCGCCTGCGTAAACCGCTGCGCCGGGTCGGCCCTCGCGGATCGGGCGAGTTCCGCGAGATCGAGTGGGAAGAAGCCATCAGCACCGCTGTTGGTTGGATGCATGAACTGCACGAAACCGCACCGCAAAAGCTGGCCTTTTTCACCGGTCGTGACCAAAGTCAAAGCTTCACCAGCTTCTGGGCGCAAAATTTCGGCACCCCGAACTATGCAGCCCATGGTGGCTTCTGCTCGGTCAACATGGCCGCGGGTGGCATCTATACGATGGGCGGCGCGTTTTGGGAGTTTGGTCAGCCTGATTGGGACCACACCAAACTGTTCATGCTGTTCGGCGTGGCCGAAGACCACGACAGCAACCCGATCAAGATGGGCATCGGCAAAATCAAGGCGCGTGGTGCGCGGGTGATTGGCGTGAACCCTATCCGCTCGGGCTATAACGCTGTGGCTGATGACTGGGTCGGTATCACGCCCGGCACGGACGGGTTGTTCATCCTGTCTCTGATCCATGTGCTGATGAAGGCGGGCAAGATCGACCTCGACTATCTCAGCCGCTACACCAACGCTCCGGTTCTGGTGAATGCCGCAGAAGGGCCGGAAAAGGGTCTGTTCCTGCGCGATGCAGACGGCAAACCGCTGGTGATCGACCGCGCCACGGGTGAACCGACCGCATTCGACAAACCCGGTGTGCGCCCTGACCTGTCGGCGACCTATGACAAAGACGGTGTCACCCACCGCCCTGTTTTCCATCTGATGGCCGAGAAATACCTCAGCGACGAGCACGCACCCGAAGCTGTGGCCGAGCGCTGTGGCATCCCTGCCGAGCGCATCCGCGCCATCGCCGCCGAAATCGCCCGCGTCGCCTTTGACGAAGCCATCGAACTGGACCATGAATGGACAGATTTCCGCGGCGAAAAACACAGCAAGATGATCGGGCGTCCGGTCAGCTTCCACTCGATGCGCGGCGTGTCGGCCCATGCCAACGGATTCCAGACCTGCCGCGCTCTGCATGTGTTGCAAATCCTGTTGGGCTCGGTCGAAGTGCCCGGCGGCTTCCGCTTCAAACCGCCCTATCCCAAACCGGTCGAAGCGCACCCCACCCCGCATGGAGACCGCCGTCCCGGCCGCCCGCTGAACGGGCCGCATCTGGGCTTCCCACGCGGTCCCGATGATCTGTTGCTGGACGACGACAACAACCCCATTCGCATCGACAAGGCCTTCACCTGGGAAAACCCGATGTCTGCCCACGGGCTGATGCATATGGTGATCTCGAACGCGGCGGCTGGTGATCCCTACAAGATCGATACGCTGTTCATGTATATGGCGAACATGTCGTGGAACTCGTCGATGAACACCAAGGGCGTGATGGAGATGCTGACCGCCAAGGATGATGACGGCAACTATGTGATCCCGAACATCATCTACTCGGATGCGTATTCGTCGGAAATGGTCGCCTATGCCGACCTGATCCTGCCTGACACCACCTATCTCGAACGGCATGACTGCATCTCGCTGCTCGATCGTCCGATCTGCGAAGCCGACGCGGCTGCTGACGCTATCCGTTGGCCGGTGATCGAACCCGACCGCGACGTGCGCGGGTTCCAATCGGTGCTGATCGAACTGGCCAACCGGATGAGCCTGCCCGGCTTTGTCGACGAAGACGGCAACCCGAAATGGAAAGACTATGCCGACTATATCGTCAACCATGAACGCCGCCCGGGCATCGGCCCGCTGGCAGGGTTCCGGGGTGAAAACGGCGACAAGGAAGGCCGGGGCGAGGTCAATCCCGACCAACTCGACCGCTATATCGAAAATGGCGGCTTCTATGTGGCCCATATTCCCGAAGGCGCGGATTACTACAAACCCTGGAACACGGCCTATCAGGATTGGGCCGTGGGCATGGGCATTTATGACAGCCCGCAGCCCTATTTGTTCCAGCTTTACTCCGAACCGATGCGCAAATTCCAGCTGGCCGCCGAGGGTCATGGCGACCGCCAGCCCCCCGAACATCTGCGCCAGCGGATCAAGGACAAGATGGACCCGCTGCCGATCTGGTATGAAACCGACCAGCAGGGCAACGAAGGCTTCACGGTCAACGCGCTGACCCAACGCCCGATGGCGATGTATCACAGCTGGGGCACCCAGAACGCCTGGCTGCGGCAACTGCACGGACGCAACCCGCTTTATGTGCCGACCAAACTGATGCGCGAACACGGGTTGAAAGATGGCGACTGGGCCAAAGTGACCTCACCGCATGGTGAAATCACCGTCCCGGTCATGGAGATGGCGGCGCTGAACGACAACACAGTCTGGACCTGGAACGCCATCGGCAAGCGCAAAGGTGCCTGGGCTCTGCAAGAAGACGCGCCCGAGGCCACCAAGGGCTTCCTGCTGAACCACCTGATCCACGAGCTTCTGCCGTCCAAGGGCGATGGCATGCGCTGGGCCAATTCCGACCCGATCACCGGCCAGGCCGCCTGGTTCGACCTCAAGGTCAAAATCGAAAAAGCCGCTGCTCCGGCGGATGTGGAAAGCCAACCCGAATTTGGCCCGATCAAGTCCCCGGTCGGTACTGGGCCCAAGGATCTGGCTTGGAAGGTGGGCAAATGACCCTGATCTGCCTTTCTCCTGTTCAAAAATACCTCGGGGAGCGCGAGGGGCTGGCCCCTCGCTCCGGCCCCGCTCACCATAGCGGAGACTTCCTGACATGACCCAACTTCCCCAATCCACCGAGCGCAAGATGGGTCTGGTCATCGACCTGGACACCTGCGTCGGCTGCCATGCTTGTGTGATTTCCTGCAAAGGCTGGAACACTGAAAACTACGGCGCACCACTGTCGGATCAGGATGCTTATGGCGGGAACCCGTCAGGCACCTTCCTCAACCGTGTGCACTCCTACGAAGTGCAGCCCGCCGACGGTCATGCCCAACTGATCCACTTCCCCAAATCCTGCCTGCATTGCGAGGACGCGCCCTGCGTCACCGTCTGCCCCACCGGGGCCAGTTACAAGCGGGTCGAGGACGGGATCGTTCTGGTCAATGAAAGCGACTGCATCGGCTGTGGCCTCTGCGCTTGGTCCTGCCCGTATGGTGCACGCGAACTGGACATGGCCGAAGGGGTGATGAAGAAATGCACCCTTTGTGTCGACCGAATCTACAACGAAAACCTGCCCGAGGTCGACCGTGTGCCGTCCTGCGTGCGCACCTGCCCCGCGGGCGCGCGCCACTTTGGTGATCTGGGCGATCCCGACAGCGATGTCAGCAAGCTGGTGGCTGAACGGGAGGGTATGGACCTGATGCCCGAGATGGGCACCAAACCGGTCAACAAATACCTGCCGCCACGCCCCAAGGACACGGTTGAAGACCAGATCGACATCCTGGCCCCGCTTCTTGCGCCCGTCGCGGAAGAACCCAAAGGCTTCCTGGGCTGGCTCGACAAGACGCTGGAGAAAATCTGATGCATCCCGCACCTTCCGTTATCATCTTCACCACCCTGTCTGGTCTGGGCTTTGGTCTGCTGTTCTTTCTGGGCCTCGGACAGCCCGCCGTGACCGGTTTTGTAGCCTTTGTCTTCTACGTCATCGCCTATGCGCTGGCTGTCGGCGGCCTTCTGGCCTCGACCTTTCACCTCGGCCATCCCGAACGAGCCTGGAAAGCATTCACCCAATGGAAATCCAGCTGGCTCAGCCGCGAAGGCGTCTGTGCCGTGGTGGCATTGGTGGTCATGGGCCTCTATGCGCTGGGCGCCGTGTTCCTGGGCAGTCACTGGACCCTGCTGGGCTGGATCGGTGCGCTTTTCAGCCTGGCTACCGTGTTCACCACCTCGATGATCTACACCCAGCTCAAGACCATTCCGCGTTGGAACATGGAGCTGACGCCCGCGATGTTCCTATCCTTCAGCCTGGCCGGTGGAGCGCTGCTGTCTGGCGCCGAAGCCTTGGCGCCCTGGTTGCTTGCCATCGCCGGAGCGATCCAGCTGGCCTATTGGGCCAAGGGTGACGGCGCCTTCGCACGATCCGGCACCACCTTAGGCACAGCGACCGGACTGGGGCTGCGTGGCGACGTGCGTGCCTTTGAGCCACCTCATACCGGAACCAACTATCTGCTGCGCGAATTTGTTCACGTGGTCGGGCGCAAGCATGCGCAGAAACTGCGCATGATCGCTTTTGCGCTCGCCTTTGTCCTGCCCCTGCTGCTGATCCTGATCCCCGCTTCGGGGGTTGTGATCAAACATGTGCTCGTGCTGCTTGCGGTGGCGTCACATCTGGCCGGGGTCATGGTTTCACGCTGGCTGTTCTTTGCGCAGGCGGAGCATGTTGTTGGCCTCTATTACGGGAAACGCTGAAGGGGGCTCTGCCCCCGCCGCGGCAAGCCGCGCCTCCCCCGGGATATTTTGGGCCAGATGAAGTTTGGATCCTGCCAATGAAAAAGGGCGGCGCTCGGGATCGAGGCCGCCCTAACCTGTTGGATCAGATGGCTTCAGATCAACCCTGCATGCGACATCGCGGCATCAATAGCCGCTTTGGTGCTGCCTTCCAGCTCGGTCAGAGGGGAACGGACTTCGGTGCTGCAGAGACCCAGTTTGCTGAGCGCGTATTTGGCGCCGACCAAGCCGGGTTCGATAAAGATCGCTTCGTGCAGAGGCATCAGTTTGTCCTGATAGTCCAGCGCTTTGGCATAGTCGCCATCCAGCGTGGCCTGCTGGAATTCGGCGCAGAGTTTCGGGGCCACGTTGGCCGTGACCGAGATACAGCCGACGCCGCCATGGGCGTTGAAGCCCAACGCCGTGGCGTCTTCACCCGACAACTGGCAGAAATCAGGACCGCACGTGGCGCGCTGCTGGCTGACGCGGGCCAGATCGCCGGTGGCATCCTTGACGCCAACAATGCGCGGCAGCTTTGCCAATTCACCCATCGTCGCCGGCGTCATGTCAATGACCGAGCGTCCGGGGATGTTGTAGATGATAATCGGAATATCCGCGCAATCATGCAGCGCCTGAAAATGCGCGATCAGGCCTTTCTGCGTCGGCTTGTTGTAATAGGGCGTCACGACGAGGGCCGCAGCGGCACCCGCCTTTTGCGCGAACTGGACGAATCGGATCGCTTCAACAGTGTTGTTCGACCCTGCCCCGGCGATCACCGGAACCCGGCCTGCTGCGGCCTTCACGACCTCGGCGATCACGGTCTCATGCTCATCATGGCTGAGCGTTGGGCTCTCTCCGGTGGTGCCAACAGGAACCAGCCCGGTCGAGCCTTCTTGAATCTGCCATTCCACCAAGTGTTTGAGCGTGTCCAGGTCCAACTCGCCGTTGCTGAACGGGGTGACGAGGGCTGGCATCGAGCCTTTGAACATGGGTCGCGCTCCTTGAGGTGCGGGTTGCAAAATTACGTCTGTGCCGCCGCTGGTCTTGCCATTGTGAGTTGATCCCGGCGGCGCAAGGTCTATCCTGAATGGCTCTATCCTTGGTTGGTTAGGAAATGCAAGGGATGACACGCTTTCTGGCCGTTTTGACGGCAGTGATTATGTTGGCAACCACGCTGTCCCAGCCCGCGCGCGCGGATGCGGTGGGGGATGTGCGGGCCGGGCTGTCCGAGATGCGCAAGGGGGACTGGAACGCAGCCCTACGCGTTTCAGGCAAACGCGGATCGGTTTCGCGTGACATTATTGTCTGGCATTGGCTGCGCGAAGGGTTTGGCAGCTCGGGCGATGTGTTGGTCTTTCTGGAGCGCCGCCCGGATTGGCCCGGGCTCGCCTGGCTGCGCCGGAAAAGCGAACCGGCCTTTACCAATGGCGATCCTGACCGCGTAATCGCATTCTATGCAGACACCCCACCGCAAACGGCAGAAGGCGCGCTGAACTATGCGGTGGCGTTGCTGGCCAAGGGCCGACGCGGCGATGCCGAAGCCGATATCGTTACCGCGTGGCGGACCATGCCCATGGGGGCCGGTTTGCAAAAGAACTATATCGAGAATTTCAGCACGCTCTTGAAACCGCATCACGAGGCGCGCCTGGACCGGATGTTGTGGGATAACCACTTGGTCAGCGCGGGGCAGATGTTGCCCTTGGTCAGTTCCGATCAGCGCAAACTGGCCGAGGCCCGGATTGCCTTGCAGAAACGGCAGCCCGGTGTTGATGGCAAGGTCGCGGCGGTTCCGAAAGCTCTGAAATCCTCTCCGGGCCTGGCGTTTGACCGTTTTGTCTGGCGCGATCGGAAAGAGCTGGATGACAGCGCCATTGATCTGATGCTGGCGCGCTCCACAGGACCGCAAGCACTGGGTGAACCGGACAAATGGGCCGAGGGTCGGCGTCGTTTGGCCCGTCTGGAGATGCGGAGCGGCAAGTACAGTCGTGCCTATGAGGTCGCCGCCAATCACCACATGACCCCGGAAATGGGTTATGCCTATGCGGATCTGGAATGGCTGGCCGGATTCCTGGCACTACGGCGGTTGAATGACCCGGCGACAGCAGTGCGACATTTCCAGAATTTTTCGGATGCGGTAGCTTCACCGATCTCGAAGGGTCGGGGTGGGTATTGGCTGGGCCGTGCCTATGCCGCGCAGGGCGATGCGGAAAAGGCCTATGACGCCTATGCGATGGGCGCGGATTATCAGACGTCGTTCTATGGCCTTCTTGCGGCCGAGGAGATCGGACGCCCCTTTGATCCGGCGCTGGCCAATCCACGCCGTGCACCGCACTGGAAACAGGCCAAGTTCGCCGATTCAAGCGTGTTGGAGGCCGGTCTGTTGCTGCAACGGGCCGGAGAGGACAATCTGGCAGAGCGGTTCCTGACCCATCTGGTTGAAGAGCTTGATCAGATCTCAGCCGAGCAGCTTGGCGACGTGGCTTTGGAACTCAAAGAACCACATTTGGCGGTGATGATTGCCAAGCGCGCGGCACGGACGGGCATTGTTCTGCCCGCAGCCTATTATCCGGTTCACCCTGTGGCCGATCTGGGCCTGCCGATGGCCGAGGAAATGACGCTGGCCATTGCGCGACGCGAAAGCGAGTTTGATCCTGTTGTGATCAGCGGTGCGGGCGCGCGGGGGTTGATGCAAGTCATGCCAGCCACAGCCAAGCTGGTCGCGGGTGAGTTGGGCATCCTCAGCCGTCACAAAACCGGGCGATTGACCTCGGATTGGGAATACAATGCCAAGCTCGGGGCGAATTATCTGGCCAGCCTTGCTGCAGATTTCAACGGGAACGTTGTCATGATGGCCGCCGGTTACAACGCCGGCCCGCGGCGTCCGATCTCGTGGATGCAGCGCTTTGGTGACCCGCGTGCGGGTGCGGTGGATATCGTCGACTGGATCGAGTTCATTCCGTTCTCGGAAACCCGAAACTATGTCATGCGGGTGGCCGAAAGCCTGCCGGTTTATCGCGCGCGTCTGGGCAAACCGGCCCTGCCCGTTCCCTTTTCGCAGGAACTGACCGGCTCAACCCTGGCGGCGTTCGCGCCATAGGGTGAACAGACCGGCGGCGATGACCAAAGCTGCGCCTGCGATCACCGCCGGGCGCAGCACTTCGTGGAAGATGGTGATCCCCAGAATTGCGCTCCAGAGCAGGTGAAAATAGGCAAAGGGTTGAACGGCGCTGGCTTCGGCCATGTCATAGCATTTGATCAGCAGCCAATGCCCCAGAACGCCCAGCACGCTTAACAGACCCATCCACAGCCAATCTGCGGGAACCATCGGCTCCCAAAACCATAGGCCTATTGTGGTCATGGCGATGGCTCCGGCGATGCCTGTCCAGAACAGGCTGGTGGTGGTGCTGTCCTGGCGCGCTGCATAGCGGGTCAGAAGGCCATAGACGGCAAACATCAAGGCCGAGATCAGGGGGATCACCGCCCAGGGGTTAAAGACACCCATGCCGGGTTGAAGGATGATCAGAACGCCAACGCAACCGACACCAATCGCGGCCCAGCGCCGCCAGCCGACCTTTTCGCCCAAAATGGGCCCGCTCAGCGCGGCGACCAAAAGCGGATAGCAGATGAACACCGCCTGGCTTTCGATCAGCCCCAATATGGTAAAGGCATAGACCGCCACACAGACCTCAGCCGCCAGCAACACACCCCGCGTGATTTGCAAACCCAGCTGTCTGGTGCTGGCGGTGGCACGCAGCCCGCCCTGGCGGCGCATGGCCAATGCAATGACAAAAGCCGCAAAGAACCAATAGCGGATCATCACCACCATGTAGGTGTTATAGGTCCCGGCCAGGTGGCGCGAGATACCGTCTTGCAGAGCAAAAACAATGGTTGCCCCGATCATAAGGGCGATACCGGCGCTGACGTTATTTTGCTGCGTCATGGCTTGACCGCCCGGGTCATGTGCCGTTTGCGCCCATAACCCGGGCTGCGCGTAACGGCAAAGCCTGCATCCTGTAATCCCCTGCGCACAAACCCCGCTGCTGTATAGGTGGCCGCCGTCCCTTTGGCCCGCGTGTGATCATAGACCTGCTGCATCAGTTCTTCGCCCCAAAGCTCGGGGTTCTTGGCTGGGGAAAACCCATCCAGAAACCAGGCATCGGCTTGACCTGACCAAGCTGGCAACTGCTGCCGCGCGTCGCCTTCAATGACCGTGAGCCTGAGCGTTCCCAGATCGCAGGTCCCACCTTTCCATGCGCCCAGAAACCTTGCGCTCCAAGGCTGTAATTCGGGAAAGGCCTGCAAAGCGCGGGCCATGTCGACCGGGGCCATCGGGAAGGCCTCGAAACTGGTGAAGTGCAAGGCACCGGTCTGGCCCGATGCCTCCCACGCCGACCAGGCGGTCAGCATGTTCAATCCGGTGCCAAAGCCCAGCTCGGCAATATGGAAACCGGGTTCAAAACGCGCTGGCAGATCATTGCCCACCAGAAAGACGTGCCGCGTTTCCTCCAACCCGTTCTGCAACGAGAAATAGGGGTCGTCGAACCGATCCGATACGGGGATCCGATCCTCTTTCCACGACAATTCGGCATGCTGGTCTGCCATCGGGTAATCCTGTAGCTAAGCGGCGCGACACTGAACAAGGAAAAGGGGTTTGGCAATGGTCGATGTGACGGTGCGGGGCGCGGGTATCTTTGGCCTGTCCATCGCCTGGACCTGTGCCCGGCGCGGGGCCCGGGTTCGAGTGGTCGACCCCTTTGGCCCGGGCGCGGGCTCCAGTGGCGGTTTGGTCGGCGCTTTGGCCCCGCATGTGCCCGAGAACTGGAACGCCAAGAAAGCCTTTCAGTTCGAAAGCCTGATCATGGCCGAATCCTTCTGGCAGCAGGTCGAAGAGACAGGCGGTGTCTCGGCCGGCTACGGGCGTCTTGGGCGGCTTCAACCGATTGCGGATGCGCGCGCGCTTGGGCTTGCGCGGGCACGAGCCGAAACCGCCGCAACCCTGTGGCAGGGCAAGGCCGATTGGCGCGTGGTTGCGGCAGAGGATTTGGGCGTCTGGTCGCCACCCAGCCCGACGGGCTATGTCATCTACGACACGTTGTCGGCCCGCATGCACCCGCGCCGTGCCTGCGCTGCGCTGGTTGCTGCGTTGACCGTGATGGGGGTTGAGGTGGTGGCCGAGGCCCCTGATGCGGGGCACATCGTCCACGCCACTGGCCTTGCCGGGTTGCAAGAGCTGAGCCAGCATTTTGGCAAGACGGTCGGCAACGGAGTCAAAGGTCAGGCGGCGCTTTTGCGCTTTGACGCCGGGTGCGTGCCGCAGATCTTTGCCGACGCGATCCATTTTGTGCCTCATGCGGACGGCAGTTTGGCCATCGGATCAACCTCAGAGCGTGACTATGACGACCCGCAAAGCACCGATGACGCGCTGGACACGGTCATCGAACGCGCCATGCAGGCGGTTCCGTTGCTGCACGGGGCCGAGGTCATCGAGCGTTGGGCGGGAGTACGCCCGCGCAGCAAAAGCCGCGCCCCGATGCTGGGTGCACACCCTTTGTATCCCGGTCAGTTTATCGCAAATGGCGGTTTCAAGATCGGGTTTGGCATGGCCCCCAAGGTGGCCGAGGTGATGGCGCATCTGGTTCTGGACGGCAAAGATGCGATCCCCGAAGATTTCAGGCCCGAAGCCTCACTCTGATTGCGCGATGGCCAACATGCACTGCCGCCCATCCGGGCCACGCACCCAGAACTCATCCCCGTTTCGACACAAGGTCGCGGACTGAAAATGCATAAGCGGTGACGAGGCGCGAAACAGAAACTGCGTCAGAGGCCCCATCAACTCGGTCGCAAACAGCATCAGATGCTGCGCCAATAGCGGGCCATGCACGACCAGACCCTCATAGCCTTCAACATCCTTTGCATAATCGGCGTCATAGTGAATGCGGTGACCGTTGAATGTCAGCGCCGAATAGCGAAAGAGCAGCGTTGTACTGAACTCGACCTGCCGACTGTCTGTCTCGTCCGTTCGCGCAACAGGCGGTTCGGGCGCGGTGCCCGAGGCATCTTCGCGGTAGACCAGATCCTGCCATTCGGTGACACGTACCGCGCCCGCCTGCCAGATGGCATGGCGCAGGATCACGAATCCCAGGGGCCCCGAGCGACCCATCTTGGTTTCGGTGCTGTCGACGAACGAACGCCGCTCGGCCGGAACGCCCGCCAAAAGGGGGGCGTGAAACTGCAATCGACCGCCCGCCCACATCCGCCGTGGTAAGCCCATGTCGGGGATTATCCCCTCGCCCACGCGGGGATGCCCATCCCGACCCAACCGATGCGGTGGCTGTGGAGACCAGAAATACAGCTGGTGGAAAAAGGGCGGCAACGGCGTGCCCTCGGCAACCGTAACCTCCAGCCCAAGCGCGGCCTGCAATGCAGCGGCGCGGGCCGGGTCCATCACGTCATGCTGAATTTCACTGGGTTCAGACTGCGTCATGACCGCAGCCTAGGCCCCATGAGGCGACGCGGCAAGCGTGGATCAGAAACCGGCCTCGGTGCGCAGTTTTTGCATCAAGGCGTGCAGCGCGTTTTCATATCGCTCGCTGGACAAACGCCCCTGGTCATCAAACTCGTTGGAACTGTCGGCCAGATGAATCTCGGGGCCCTGAAGGATACGGGGCTGGAACGGCACCATATAGGACCGCAGAACCATTTGCGCCCGTTCCCCTCCTGCGCGCCCAGCCGCAGCGGACATGACCGCAACCGGCTTGTCTGCCCAGGGCCGCCCTTTGGTGCGGCTGACCCAATCCAACGCATTCTTCAGCACGCCCGACGGGCCCTTGTTGTATTCCGGGGTCGAGATAATAACCGCATCCGCCTGCGCAATCTGGTCTGCAAGCACTTGAACCTTCTCGGGTACACCCTCGCCTTCTTCTAGGTCACCATCATAGAGCGGCAAATTCAGATCAGCCTCGATATAGGTGCCAGGATCGAACAGCCGCGCCGCCTCGCGCAGCAGTTTGCGATTTGTGGCGTTCTGGCGCAACGAGCCCGACAGGGACAGCAAGGTCGGTTCAGACATTCAGAAAATCTCCATCCTTTGGGTCAGACCCAATTTATCCGTCTTGCCACAGAACCATAGTGCTGCCAGCGCGCAGTCAATGTGCAAAAGCAAAGGGCCGCAAATTGCGGCCCCGGAAACGCGTTTTCGGCTGCTGTTTAGGCGTTCGGCACGACCACAATTTCGACGCGACGGTTCTGCGCCTTGCCTTCCGGGGTCAGGTTGGACGCAATCGGGTTGTTTTCACCCTGACCCACGGTGGTTATCCGCGAAAAGCTGACGCCATTGGCCTGCAAAATATCAGCCACGGCGTTGGCACGGCGCTCGGACAGACCAAAGTTGTAAGACGCGTCGCCGTCACTGTCGGTATGGCCGATGATCTGAACGTTCGAGTTGGGATAGTTGACCAGATTCTGCCCCACCTTCACCAGATCCGCGCGCAAAGCCGGGCGTACCGTGGCACTGTCAGTATCAAAGGTGATGTCATTGGGCACGGTCACGATCAGCCGGTCGCCAGCGTTGACGATGGTGATCCCGTCATTGGCCAGCTGCTGACGCAGCTCAGCTGCCTGTCGGTCCAGTTGGTTGCCGATCAGACCGCCGCCCGCAGCGCCGATGGCCCCACCGGCCAAAGCGCCCAACAACGGATCAGAGTCATTGGCGATTGCGCCAACTCCCGCCCCGATCAACCCACCTAAAACTGCCCCTTGCTTGGCGTTCTGGTTCGGATCACCCGGGGCCGTCAACGTGCCCGGGTCGGTACAGGCTGCCAGAAAAAGGGTCGAACACAGACCTGCTGTCAAAATACTCTTGGAAATCGCCATGGTGCACCTTCTGCTCCTGAACCCGTTTTTTCGGGTTTGCTTCGTTGCAGAACGTATAACACGCCTGATGTAACACGGCTCAAGCAACAATTGCTTGAGATCGGCGAAACATTGCCCGTCAGGCCGCACCAGTGATCTGATCCTCCCGATCCTGTTCCTGCCAGATATTGCGCAAAGCCTGGCCCTGACCACAGAAATACGCGTCGATCGGTGTACAGCCCCAAACCCGATCCGTCCGAAAATGCCGAAATCCATTGCGCAATTCGCACCATCCCGCCAGCAAGGTACATTCAATGTGATAGATCAGTGCCACCGGGCGCACGACCCGCTGCGTGCGTTCACCTTCTGCGTTGACATAGGTCAGCTGCAACTTTTGCTCAGCGCGGATAGCCTCACGATAGGTCGCAATCGTCACGCATCCCTTTGCCGGATCATCCAGCGGAGCGCCCCAGGTCGCGACCTGAAGCCAATCTGCCGGGTCCCGCAACGCCTCGATCTTGCGGCAAACGCGATCCGCCGCCTGTTGCAACGTACTGTCACCCGTGCGCGCCAGCATCGACAGACCGACCCACAGCGCCTCAACCTCTTCAGCATCAAAATTCAGCGGCGGCAGATCGTATCCCCGCCGCATCAGATATCCCACACCGGCCTCGCCTTCGATTGGCGTCCGCTGCGCCTGAAGCGCTGCGATGTCACGATAGACAGTCCGCACTGACACTTCGAGTTTCTCCGCCAGTGCTTCTGCGGTGACAGGCCGGTCTGCGGCGCGCAAAATCTGAATGATTTCAAATAGTCGGGTCGAACGGCGCATATCGATCTCCTTACAGACTGCTGACAGTCTAGCACACCCCCCTGACAGGGGGGTGTCAGCAGTGATGCGGCAATCTTTGTTCAAATACAAAGAGGAGACCGCTTATGCCGAGCCGCGACAATCATGTGATGATGACATTGAAACTGGACCGCTGGGCGCAGGATCACACCCTGCGCGCATACGAGGTAGAGCGGGAATTGGCCGCCGCCCGCCAACGCCTTCCGCACCGCCCGCAACAGCGCCGATGGCGCCTGTCGCTGGGGAACCTCAAGATGCTATGGGGTCACTAAAATCAGAACGGCGCAGGAGCGCGGAATTTCATCGCGATCCCGCCTTCCGGGTTCTTCAGACGCAGTTCCTCGGAATGCAGCATCAAGCGTGGGAACGCTCTGGCGGGGCCTTCCGCATAGAACGGATCGCCCAAAATGGGATGCCCGAGCGCCAGCATATGGACGCGCAGCTGATGCGACCGCCCGGTCTTGGGAAACAAGCGCACGCGCGTTGACTCAGGCTCATATTTCGCCACACGCCAATCGGTCACAGCTGTTTTGCCTGTCTCTTGGCACACCATCTGGCGTGGCCGGTTTGGCCAGTCCACGATCAACGGCAGATCGACCGTGCCTGCCTTTGGTTCTAAACGCCCCCAGACCCGCGCAACATAGGTCTTGCGGGTCTGCCGGTTCTCAAACTGCAGTCCCAGATGCCGCTGCGCATGCGGGGTCTGAGCAAAGACCATCACGCCCGACGTGTCGCGATCCAGACGATGTACCAACAAGGCCTGCGGAAATGCCGCTTGCACACGCGTCAGCAAACAATCCGCCAGATGTGCGCCACGCCCCGGCACCGACAGCAAGCCAGAGGGCTTGTTGATAACGATCAGCTGGGCATCTTCATGCAACAAGTCCAGAGGTGTCTGAGGAGGATCATAGGGCTCGTTCATGCGCGCCTGCCTAACCCAGGCTGCTTCCTCCCGCAACGTCGTCCTTGTCTGCAGGCGCGGGTTCAGCAACTCTGACACCAACCAAAGGGAGAGACAAATGCACCCGACCATCGTCCGTATGCAAGAGGTCGTCGCCAAGGGGGACGAAGCCCTGATCCACGCTCTTTTGGCCGAGGATGTCAGGTTTTCACCGCCCACCTATTACAGCACATGGACGGGCCGCGCACCGGTGGCCGCCGTCTTGGGCCATGTGGGTCAGGTGTTTTCCGACTTCCGCTATCGCCGGATCATGGGGGACGGCCTGGATTGGGCGCTGGAATTTCAGTGCAAGGTCGGTGCATTGGATGCCGTTGGTGTCGACCTGATCACACTGAACGACGACGGTTTGATCCAAGAGTTTGAAGTGGTCATGCGTCCCTACAAAACGATTGGCGCCCTGCGCGAGGCGATGATGGCGCGGGTCATGAAAGACGCGCGCTTTTTCAAGTTCAAAGATGCTCTAACCTGACCATGCCGGGCCCAATTGCCGCCGATCAGATCCTGCGCCTTCCGCTGCTACCCGTTCTGCTGGCTCAGGCTCTCTATGTGCGCCGGAATGCCTCCTTACTGCCCGAACCTACTGGAATGCGATCTGGCCGCTCGGGCCGCGGTCCACGTTTGCGCCTACTTGTCGCAGGGGACAGTTCCGCTGCAGGCGTCGGAGCCGGTACTCAGGCGCAGGCACTCTCTGGGCAGTTGGTTGCGGCGCTTGCGCCCCGCTATACGGTTGAATGGAGGGTCGAGGCGACCACGGGCCACACAACCCAGGACACGCTGGCGCGGTTACAAACCCTTGATCACGCATTCGACGTGGCCGTTACGGCCCTGGGTGTGAACGATGTGACCCGTGCTGTCTCACGCCGAGAATTCGAGCGCAATCAGACGCGACTGCTGGCGCATTTGACCAAGAAGATGGCCGTACGACGCATTATTGTCACCGGCGTCCCACAGATGCAGCGCTTTCCCGCCCTGCCGCAGCCTTTGGCTTGGGTGCTGGGAAAACAGGCTGCGCGGCTGGATCGCGGCTTGAAAACTGCCATAGCCAAGTTTCCCCAAGCCTGCCACCTGCAGCTGGATCTACCCGAGGATCCATCACTCGCAGCACCTGATGGTTACCACCCGAGCCCCAGAGCCTACCACTTGTGGGCACAACAGGTCGCGCATCTCATTCAGGTTTGAGCCCGCATTTGCCGGATCATCGGAATGGAATAGACCAGCAAGCCCGCCCAGATCAGCGGAAAGGCAATCATCCGCCCCAGATCGATCTTCTCACCAAACAGGGTAATCGCAGTAATGAAAATCATTGTCGGCGCGATGTACTGAAGAATGCCAATGGTGGACAACCGAACCAGCTTGGCTCCGTTTGCGTAAACAAGCAAAGGCACTGCCGTCACGATACCGGCCGCGGCCAGCAATAGCGTGTCATTTGCACTTGCCCCGAAATGACCCTCGCCTTGCAGGGTCAACCAACTCACATAGGCCAATGCCGGGATCAGAAGGATCAGAACCTCCAGCAAAAAGCCCTGATTTGGGCCGATCGGCAAGGAACGTTTGAAAAAGGCATAAAAACCCCAGCTCAACATCATTCCCAAGGCGGCCCAGGGCAGCTTTCCGGCCTCGACGATCAGAACCAGAACGCCCAGCGCCGCAAGGCCCACTGCAATCACCTGCGTCCGGTTCAGAGTTTCTCCCAAAAGCACCGCGCCAAGTGCGATGCTGAACAAGGGGTTGATGTAATATCCAAGCGCTGCGTCCAATGCATGCCCGCTGGTGACAGCCCAGACATAAATTGCCCAGTTCACCGAGATAAGCGCCGCCGTCAGGCACGCCATCGCCAACATCCTCGGATTACCCAGCGCCGCTTTCAGATCTTTGGTGCGTCCCAAAAGGATAAGCAACATACCTGCCACCGGCACCGACCAGATGATCCGATGCGCCACAACCTCATAGGGTCCGACATGAGACAGTGCTTTCATATACAGAGGTAAAAAGCCCCAAAGCACATACGCTGTCACCGCAAGAGCCAAGCCTTTTGGTGTATCGGCATTTTGTGGCTGCGTCGCAGCGTCGACCATTGCAGATCTCCGATTGATATAACCTGTCTTTAGGCAATCGACGCCTGTTTGAAAACTGCGGAAACCGTGAAGACACCCTTCACAAATCCTGATCAATTCCAGGAAGGGCAGGACAGAAGCTCGATCTTTTGCGAGGCTCTGCCTCGCCCTCCGAGGTATTTGGAAACAGAAGAAATATGGATCCCCTGCTTCTTCTGTTTATAAATACCTCGGGGGAGTCGCGGACTACCGCGACGGGGGCAGAGCCCCCGCCACCGGGTCAAAGTTTCACACGTTCTGATTTTGGGTCATACATCGGCCGCAACGACGCTTCGGCCTGCACCTTCACACCACAAACATCGATCTCATAACCTGAGGCGAGGACATCCGCCGCTGACTCTCCTTCGCAAGGGACATAGCCCAGCCCCATAGCGGCGCCCAGTGTGTGACCGTAATTTCCCGAACTCAGGTAGCCGACATACTCCCCGTCGCGCAGAATCGGTTCGTTGTGGAACAAGAGTGGTTCTGCATCGGTCAGTTTGAACTGAACAAGACGGCTCTTGGGCCCGCGTTCCTTGCGTGCAATCACCGCGTCCCGACCAATAAAATCACAACCTTTATCCACCTTGACCGCAAAGCCCAGCCCGGCATCCACAACGTGATCTTCACATGTGATGTCATGGCCAAAATGGCGAAAGCCTTTCTCGATCCGGCAGCTGTCCATCATGTGCATTCCGCACAGCTTCAGCCCCATGTCCTGCCCTGCCTCATGCAAGGTTTCAAAGACATGTCCCGCCATATCGGATGAGACATAGATTTCCCAACCAAGCTCGCCCACATAGGTCACGCGATGGGCGCGGGCCAGACCCAGGCCAATCTCTATTTCCTGCGCGGTGCCAAACGGGTTGGATGCGTTCGTGAAATCGTTGGGCGACACTTTCTCAAGCAACGCCCGGGCGTTTGGCCCCATGACCGCCAGTACACCTTCACCCGCCGTGACATCCGTGATGACAACGTTGAAGCCATCGGAGTGGCGCCGCATCCAGGTTTGATCTGCCAGCCGGGTCGCTGCGGGGGTGACCACCAGATAAGCGATCTCGGACAAGCGCGTGACCGTGACATCCGCCTCAATCCCGCCGGTGCGATTGAGGAACTGGGTGTAGACGATCTTGCCGATGGGCACCGAGTAGTCGCCACCGCCGATATAGTTCATGAACTTTTCAGCGTCCGGTCCTTCGACACGGATTTTACCAAAGGACGACATGTCGTACATGCCCACGTTCTCGCGCACGGCCCTGTGCTCGGCTGCCGAGTTCTCAAACCAGTTCTGGCGTTTCCAGCTGTAGCTATAGGCGCGCTCCTGCCCCTCATCGGCAAACCAGTTGGCCCGTTCCCAACCCGCCAGCTCACCCATGACCGCGCCATGGTCCAGCAAATGTTGATGGAAGGGTGTGCGTCGCACACCCCGCGCCGTTGCTTTCTGGCGATAGGGGAAGTGATCGGCATAGAGCAGGCCCAGCGTTTCCTTGGACCGCTCGTACAGATACTTTTTGTTGCCCTGAAACGGCTGCATCCGGCTGATATCGACATCGCCCAGATCAAACGGCTTTTCGCCCGTATCCATCCATTCCGCCAGCGCCATACCGGCGCCGCCTGCGGATTGGATGCCAATCGAGTTGAACCCGGCGGCAACCCAGACATTGTCCATCTCGGGCGCCAGGCCCAGATGATAGGCATCATCGGGGGTAAAGCTTTCGGGGCCGTTGAAGAAGGTGTGGATCCCAGCTTCGGCCAATATCGGCATCCGTTCGCAGGCTGCTTCCAGGATCGGTTCGAAATGGTCGAAATCTTCGGGCAGTTGGTCGAACTCGAAACTGTCCGGGATCCCGTTTGCAGCCCAGGGTTTGGCATCGGGCTCAAATGCGCCCAGCAGGATTTTACCAGCGTCTTCCTTATAGTAGGCGCATTCATCCGGCACGCGCAGGACCGGCAATTGGGTCAGGCCATCGATATTTTCAGTGACGATGTAGAAATGCTCACAGGCGTGAAGCGGCACGTTGACACCCGCCATGCGGCCAACTTCATGCCCCCACATGCCCGCGCAGTTGACCACCATATCGCATTCGATATGGCCCGAGGCGCTGCCGTCATCGGCAACCCAATCCACCCCGGTCACCCTACGCCCTTGTTTGACGACCTCTGCGACCTTGACGCGTTCCTTCACCACCGCGCCCCGCTGCCGTGCACCTTTGGCTAGCGCCAGGGCGATATTTGCCGGATCCCCCTGCCCGTCCAGTGGCAGATAAACCGCGCCCTTGACCCCATCGAGATTGAGGTGCGGATAAAGCTCTTGCACGCGTTCGTTCGATATCTCCTCGACCTCGACACCAAAGGCGCGGGCCATGGCGGCCTGACGATAAATCTCTTCTTTGCGCTCTTCGGTCAGGGCCACGGTGATCGAACCCACACGTTTGAAACCGGTCGCAACACCGGTTTCTTCCTCGAGCGAGCCGTAAAGCTCCTGGCTGTATTTCGCCAGTTTGGTCATGTTCGCCGTCGCGCGCAGCTGCGCAATCAGCCCTGCTGCATGCCATGTTGTACCGCTGGTCAGTTGCTTGCGTTCAAGAAGAACGACATCCGTCCAGCCCTTCTTGGTCAGGTGATAGGCGACCGAACAACCGATGACGCCACCGCCGATGATGACCACGCGGGCCTTTGCGGGAAGATCGACCATCCTGAACACTCCACATCATTTGGTTTTTGCCAATCTGCCACGGATAGGCGTCATAAAATCCATCAAAAACGTCAGGGCGTCCGCAATAATCACCGATCTGCGGCGCTGCGACGTTTGCGTCGGTGCGCGAAAGGCGTTGTACCGTAAACAGCTTTGTAGACGCTTGAAAACCCGTTGGGAAAGCCACAGGCCATACCGATCTCGCGCACGCTGAGTGTTGTGTTCACCAACAGGTTATTGGCCTGCGCCAACCGCATTTCGCGGTAAAACCCATTGGGTGTGGTGCCAAGATAGGATTTAAACTTGCGTTCCAAGGACCGGTTGGACAGGCCAAGGGCCGAGACGATCTCGTTTATCGGGATCGGATCTTCAATATTGGCCTGCATGATCCGAATGCATTGATCCAGCGCCGCATCCCCCGTCGAGGTGGATTTCACACCGGAAAATGGCTGCATCGACCCGAAGTCCCGGATGTTTTCGTGCAGCATGATATCCGCAACGGTCAGTTTGGACGCGCCTGAGATGTGCCAGCCGATAACCTCAAGTGCAACGTCAACTGTGGCCCCCATTCCCGCGCAGGTCACCACCGGGCCATGCTGGGTGGCAATGGTAAAATTGGCGTCAAACCCGGCGTTCCGCTCACGCAGGAATGAGGCATTTTCCCAATGGGTTGCGTGGTTTTCTGCACCTT
The DNA here is from genome assembly GCF_013035585.1 of Ruegeria sp. HKCCA5839. Lineage (NCBI taxonomy): Bacteria > Pseudomonadati > Pseudomonadota > Alphaproteobacteria > Rhodobacterales > Roseobacteraceae > Ruegeria > Ruegeria sp. HKCCA5839. The sequence goes on from NZ_WQIE01000006.1 coordinate 20,871, forward strand.
TGTCCTTGATATACCTGCTGGCCGCCTCGGCCAACAGGAACACCCGCGCATTGCGATGGGTATAGTCAGATATCACCCGGGTCAGGGACAGATCGGGATGGTCCGGGTCGGTGTTGCCAATGACAAACAAGTAATCGGCTTTGGGCGATGCGCTGACAGAAACCGTGTCAACCCAAGCCTCGGCGCTGCTGGCAACCGGGCCACCTTTGGTCGAGACGTAACGGAAGGAAAAAGGCGGTTGCGCGCAGACCCGGTTGGCGATGCGCAGAACATCGACAATCCCGGCCAATTCACTCAGAACAAAGCCCGAGGTGACAAGAATGTCGAAATGTGCCTGCCTATCGTCTTGGGATTGCGTCACACCACGCCTTTCCAGTCAGACAATACGATGGCCAGCCGCGCGAAGACGCTTGGCCAGTGTTTCGATGTGATCGGGACCAACTTCGCAGCATCCGCCCACAATCGTCGCCCCTTGCGCAACCCAGGCCATTGCGTGATCGGCATAAGCCTCGGGGCCAAGATCGTGACGCTGCTCCAACGCGTCAACCGTTGGCGCGTCTTCCAGAAAGCCTTGTGAGATTTCCGTAAAGCCATTGGCGTAGGCGCCAAAAGGGCGACCCAAACCTGCAAGGATATCCAGCGCCGCAGGAATCGCTTCGGGGCGGGAACAGTTGACCAACACCACCTCGGGCGCATAGCGGTCCAATACCGGTGCGATCTGAACCAGGGGCTCGCCGGAACGCAGCCGGGTGCCGTCATAATCCTGAACCGACAGGGCCAGCCAAACGGGTTTGCCGTGGTTGGTCGTGCCGCGCAGGGCTCCTTCGGCCTCTTGCACGGATGACACGGTTTCAATCAGGAACAGGTCCACCCGGTCGGCCATCAGCGCCGCCAGTTCGCCAAACTTCACTGCGGCGTCGTCCGGGTCGGGGTTGAGGTCGGGCCGGTAGGTCGCCAGAAGTGGCCCCAACGATCCGGCGACACGCCCACCCGTTCGATCCCGCGCCTGTTCCGCCTGCGACAACGCGGCGTTGATCAGATCGGGCAACTGGTCTTCCATTCCGACCCGCTCAAGGCGCGATCTGTGAACGGCATAAGTGTTTGTGGTTGCGACAGTGGCCCCACGCTTGAAGTATTCCGCATGCACGTCGCCCACCAGATGGGGCATTTCCATCATCACTTGCGTCGACCAAAGCGGCGTAGGCGTCTTGCCGCTGCGTTTGACCAGCTCCTGTCCGATTGAGCCATCCAAGAGAGTGATATCTGCCATGTTCCACGTTCCTTAGGGGATCAATACCAGTTTTCCCGGCATCGCCTTGGATTGGAAGTCTTCCTGCGCTCGGGCAATCTGTTTCAAGTCATAGGTTTTCGAGATCATGGGTCTGATTCGCCCGGCATTCATCATCTCGACCAGTCGGCCAAAGACGTCAAACGCCTGATGTGTGCAGCCATGTATCGTAATATCACGCAGGTATATGTCGCGCAGATCCGCCTGCACAATCGGACCTGCGATTGCGCCCGACACCGCATAGTGACCGCCGGGCTTCAATGCCAGGACCAAGCCGGGCCATGCCGTACCACCGACAACGTCGATCACGACGTCAAACATATCCGCTGGTAACGCGGCGTCGCGCCCAAGGGTTTCAACCGCGCCTTGGCTTTGTACCACTTCAGCTTTGGATGCGCTTGTTACGCCCCAGACCGACGCCCCCCGAAGCGTTGCCAATTGCACCGCCGCCAGGCCAACGCCACCCGACGCGCCGGTGACCAAGACTTTTTGACCCGCGGTTACACAGGCCCGGGTCAGCAGATTCTCGGCAGTGCCAAACGCGCACGGAATGGCGGCGATTTCCACGTCCGAGAGGGGAGAGGCCGAAACATCATAGAGATCCGAGGCCTCGACCAGACAATATTGCGCAAAGGCGCCGTCGATCTCGGACCCAAGCGCAACAAACCCCGTCGGGTTGCCGGGACGCGGGCGCGGCAGGTTGATCGGACAGGTCACGCGCTGGCCGGGTTGAAACCCGGTCTCGGGCCCCGCAACCTCGACGATGCCGCACAGATCGCCACCCTGAATGCGCGGGAATTGCAAGGCACCGCCCCAGCCGCCGGCCTCGACTTCCTGATCCACCGCATCGGTCGCGCCAGTCACATCCGACGAATACCAACCGACCCGCGTGTTGATATCCGTGTTGTTCACTCCCGCAGCCGCAACCCGGACCAGCACCTGGCCATGCCCCGGTTCTGGCACTGGAATATCCTCGCGCCATTCCAAGGCTTCTGGCCCGCCGTGGCGGGTCAGATAGACACCCTGCATGGTGCTTGGCACAGCCATGGTCAGGCCCGCAGACGTTCGTTTGCAGGATCCCACAGCGGTTCGTCCTTCTGGACCACGGCGGGGTATTTCTGGCCGTAGATCTCGACTTCCAACGCGGTGCCAGGATTGGCAAGCTCGGCCTTGATCATGCCCAGCGCAATGGACTTGCCGACGCGGTAACCCCACGCGCCCGAGGTCGTCTCACCCACGATCTGATCACCTTGCCAGATGCAGGACATATAAGGCGCGTCGCAATCGCCAGCCTCAACCGTCAGAGTGACGAAGGCTTTCTTCACTCCCTGCTGTTTTTCGTTCAGGATCGCGGTCTTGCCCGGGAAATCCTGCGGCTTGTCCAGCTTGACGAACCGTTCCAAACCACCTTCCAACAGCGAATAGTCGGTCGACAGATCACCCTTCCAAGCGCGGTAGCCCTTTTCGATGCGCAGCGAGTTCAGCGCGTACATGCCGAAAGGCGTGGCTCCGGCATTCAGGATCGCGTCATAGATCGCAGGCATATCGGCGTTCAGCGCGTGCACTTCCCATCCCAGCTCTCCGGCAAAGGAAACGCGGATCAGATAGGCGGGCTGCCCCGCCACCGTCGCGGCCTGATGGGTCAGCCAGCCCAAGGATAGGTCGGCATCGGTCAGCCCCGACAGGATGTCGCGCGATTTCGGGCCGGTCACGATCAGCGTATCGCGCGTCGTGGTGACATCCTCAACGCTGACGCCTGCGGGCATGGCGGCAACAAGGATATCCCGATCGTGCCATTGCGCGGTGGCGGCGGTGATCATCACAAACTCATCCTCGCCCATACGCAGGCAGGACATCTCGGTCAGGATGCGGCCACGGTCGTCCGCGATATAGACGAGGTTAATTCGACCCACCTTGGGCAGACCGCCCGTGACCAGACCCCGCAGCGCCTCAGCTGCGCCGTCGCCCTTGACCATGAAGCGCGAGAAACCCGGCAGGTCCAACACGCCGCAGTGATCGCGCACGGCCTCGCATTCTTCTTTGATCCGCTGCTCCCACGGGCCCGTGCGGCCCCAGGTGTGGGTTGCCTCCAGCGAGGTATCGTCGCCCGGTTTGGCGAACCAATTGGCGCGTTCCCACCCGTTATAGACGCCCATCACACCGCCCAGTTCCTTGACCTTGTCATGCACCGGCGACAATTTCTTGTCCCGCGCAGCGGGCCATTCGTGATGGGGGAAATGCATGGCATATTCGTTGCCATAGACCTCCATACCCTTTTGGTTGCAATAGTCCTGATCGGTGTAATCTGTATACCGGCGCGGATCGACGGCCCACATATCCCATTCGGTTGCGCCATCGACGATCCATTCGGCCAGCACCTTGCCTGCGCCACCACCTTGCGCGATGCCGAAGGTGAAGCTATGCGCCTCAAACGCATTCTGGACGCCCGGCATTGGCCCGATCAAAGGCAACCCGTCCGGCGCATACGGGATCGGCCCATTGATCACGCGACCCACGCCCGAGGTCGCCATCAGCGGCACCCGCTCCATCGCGTCGGTGACGATATCCTCGATCCGGTCCAGATCGTCATTCCACAGCTGGAACGAGAAATCCTCGGGCATCGGATCGTCTTCTGTCATCCAGTGGCCTTTGCAGTTGGGCTCATAGGGGCCGAGGTTGAACCCATTCTTCTCTTGCCGCAGGTAATAAGAGACATCCACGTCGCGCAGCAGCGGCAGCTTGCCACCATGTTCCTTGGACCAGGCCTCGACCTCAGGGATTTCGTCGGTCAGCAGATACTGGTGGCTCATGACCATCGCTGGCACTGTGCGTCCACCGAAGGGTTTGAACCATTCGCCAACACGCTGCGCATAGTAACCGGCGGCGTTCACAACATAGTCACAAGCGATATCGCCCTTGTCGGTGTGCACGGTCCAGGTGCCGTCGCCATGTTGCGTGACGCCAGTGGCCGGGCAGAAACGGATGATCTTTTGCCCCATATCGCGCGCGCCCTTGGCCAGCGCCTGTGTCAGCTGTGCCGGGTCGATATCGCCATCGGTCGGGTCGTAGAGCACGCCTTCAAGGTCATGGATCTCGAGGAACGGATAGCGTTCCTTGGCCTCTTCCGGGGTCCACATCTCCATCGGGATACCCTGATAACGGCCCATGGACATGGCGCGCTCGAACTCTTGCATGCGTTCCTTGCTATGCGCCAAGCGGATCGAGCCCGAGACATGGTAGTTCATCGGATAATCAACCTCATCCGCCAGCCGCGAATAAAGCTCGGTCGAATAGCGCTGCATGTTCATGATCGCCCAAGAGGTCGAAAAGGTCGGCACATTGCCTGCTGCGTGCCAGGTCGAACCTGCCGTCAGCTCGTTCTTTTCCAAAAGCACGCAGTCGGTCCAGCCCTTCTTGGCCAGATGATACAGGGACGAGGTCCCTACCACGCCTCCGCCGATGATCACCACGCGGGCTTTTGTCGGAAAGTCACTCATGTTTCATGATCCCTATTACTGTGCCTCTTGGGGCAAGTCGTCTTTGATGTCGTAGTAATCGCCTTTGTCGGCGACAAAGATGTGCCGGGCGAGTTTCAGGCCGGTCGGCTCGTCCAGCGATCCCATGGAGACGGCAATCGTGTCCTCGTCATTGTGCTGCCAGAACAGGAACGAGCCACAGGCGCTACAGAACCCGCGCCGCGCAATGTCCGAGGCGCGATACCAGGCTAGCGTGTCGCTGGCGGTAAAGCTGAGCGCGTCCTGATCGGCCACGGCCGAGGCCCAGAGATGCCCCGATTGTTTGCGGCATTGCCCGCAATGGCAGGCCGAAGGGCGCTGAAGCGCGCCGTCGATGGTGAACGCCACCGCACCGCAAAGGCAGGAACCGGTATACATATCGTTACCCCCGTGCTGTGGGCGTGGAGCTGACCCCCAGCAACACGCCATGGATGATAAAACAGGTCGCCATAAAACGGGGGGCCCAGATGTCGGACTTCAGCCCAGAACGGGCAGATATGGCACAGGCTTCAAAGCTCATTAATACACCGGTGGGGCAATGACCCAGATCGCCACGGCGGGCGCGTTGTAGGGGTTTGCCCAGTGATAGGGTTCATGTTTGATCCGAAAACTGTCGCCTGGTCCGACCGTGAATTGCCGCGAACCGATGGTCAGATCCAGCTGGCCCGAGATCATATAGCCCACCTCTTGAGTTGGCCTGTTGGCGGGTGTCTGCATCTTGGAGTGGGGCTCGAAAGTTGAATGCACCATCTCGAAATCGTCGGTCAGATCGGGCGAAAGCAATTCCTCGATCAACCCTTCCTCACCCGACCCCATCGGCCGCCGTGACCCGGCGCGCACGACATAGCCCTGCTCTTCGACCGGAACAGCGGAATGGGCAAACAGCATCGACATCGGCACGCCCAGACATTCAGCAATCTGGCGCAGGTCCGAGATCGATGGCTCGGACATGTCCCGTTCAACCTGGCTGAGCCACCCGACCGAGCGGTCCAGACGCACGGCGATTTCGGTCAGTGTCAGCCCACGCGCTTTGCGTAGGGCGCGGATATCCGCTCCGAGCGTGGCGCCATGGGGGGCTTGAGTGTTCAAAGCTGGCTCCGGCTTTCGTGAAATTTTACCCTCGATTTTCACGATGACTCGAATCAATGAAATTTCCAAGCGTTTTTTCACTTGGGTGTTTGGGTGACCTTGGATAATCAGTCACCATGTGGATCGTCGTGATGTATCTGTGGGCAGTTAACGCCTTGGCTTTGCTGGCCTTTGGCTGGGACAAGCTGCGCGCGGGTCGCCGGAAACGTCGGATCCCCGAGCGTCGGCTTTTGTGGCTTGCAGCGCTTGGTGGCAGCCCAGGTGCGGTTCTGGGTCGCTGGATTTTCAAGCACAAAACCCGCAAATCCCGTTTTGGCTTTGGGCTTTACGCGATTCTATGCGTGCAGGCGGGTTTGGTCTATTTTGTCTTGTCTGGCAACGTTCCGAGCACGTTTTGGTAGCTTAGCGCGCGAATACGCCGTCCAAAATGGCTTGCAACACAGTTGCATCGGATTGCCGGAAAGCATCCGGCTGATCGCTGTCGATGTCAAAGACCGCAATGACCTCACCCTTGGCATCTCGCACCGGCAGAACCAGTTCCGACCGCGTGGAGGAAGCACAGGCGATATGGCCGGGAAAGGCCTCGACATCCGGGACCAGCTGGGTTTCACCGGTGCGCGCGGCGGCGCCACAAACACCCCGATGAAACGGGATCACCAGGCACCCATGGCCACCCTGATAGGGGCCGATTTTCAGCAGCTCAGGTTCGGTCACGCGATAGAACCCGGTCCAGTCGAACCGATCATCAGCGTGATGCACCTCGCATGCGATCGTGGCCATCAGCGCGATCTGATCGGTTTCGCCTTCGGTCAGGGCAGCGATGGTTTTGGACAGCGTTGCGTAGTCGACAGTCATGGTATGGCTTTTTGACGTTTCCGGGGCGCGCGCGGCCCCAACACCTGCCGTATTTGAAACAACAGGAAGGGTCAAACGCGTTCTATTGCAATGGCTGTGCCTTCTCCGCCTCCGATGCAGATTGCAGCGATGCCGCGTTTGAGGTCGCGCTTTTCAAGTGCGTTGAGAAGCGTGACCATGATGCGCGCGCCCGAGGCTCCGATCGGGTGGCCCAGGGCACAGGCGCCACCATTGACGTTCACGATTTCACGCGGCAGGCCCATTTCATGCATAAACGCCATGGGGACGACGGCAAAGGCTTCGTTGACCTCCCACAGGTCCACATCGTTTTTGCTCCAACCCAATCGCTCAAGCAGTTTTTGCGCCGCCGGAACCGGGGCGGTTGTGAAAAGGCCAGGGGCTTGTGCATGGCTTGCGTGGCCCAGAATGCGGGCCCGGACTGTCAGGCCCTGCGCCTCGGCCGCTTGGGTTGACGCCAGAACGAGCGCTGCTGCACCGTCGGAAATTGACGAGGAATTGGCCGCTGTTACGGTTCCGTCCTTGCGGAACGCCGGTTTCAGGGTGGGGATTTTCTCGGGCCGAGCGGATTTTGGTTGTTCGTCAGCCTCAAGGACCACGGCGCCCTTGCGGGTCTCAATCGTGACGGGGGTGATCTCATGGCTGAACGCGTCGCTGTCTTGTGCCTTCAGCGCGTTCGACAAGGACTGTAGCGCATATTCATCCTGCGCTTCGCGGGTGAATTGGAACGCTTCGGCGCAATCTTCAGCAAATGTGCCCATCAGACGACCCTTGTCGTAGGCATCTTCCAGCCCGTCAAGGAACATGTGGTCGACCACCTGACCATGACCAATCCGCGCCCCACCGCGCATTTTCGGCAGCAGATATGGGGCGTTGGTCATGCTTTCCATGCCACCGGCCACGATGGTTTCGGCATGGCCCAGCGCGATCTGATCAAAGGCCATCATGGCTGCCTTCATGCCCGAGCCGCACATCTTGTTGAGCGTGGTTGCAGGCACCTCTTCGCCCAGACCCGCGGCAAACCCGGCTTGACGCGCAGGGGCCTGGCCTTGACCTGCGGGCAGGACGCAGCCCATCAAAACCTCATCTACCGTAGCAGCCCCTGCACCATCCAGCGCGGCCCGAATGGCTGTGCCACCAAGCTGGGCTGCGGGCACCCCGTCGAACATGCCTTGAAAGCCACCCATCGGTGTGCGTGCCGCACCTGCGATCACAACGTCTTTCATCAGAAGCCTCCCATGCCTTTCCAAACTCTGGATACCGAATGGTAAGAATTCCCGTCTAGCGTATTTCTACGATAGATTTCAAAATCCAAGGGGTCGCGGGCATGGGACTCAGCAGTACGACAACAGGTGACACGCAGGTTATCGCCGTCAATTGTGACCGGATTGACGCGGCTATGGCAATTCAATTCAAGGAAGACATGCGCCGTGTCACCGAAGCCAAGGCAAAACGCGTGATTCTGGATCTGTCCGTCGTCGAATTCATCGACTCCAGCGGGCTGGGTGCCATCGTTGCGTCAATGAAACAGCTGGACGACGGTTGCCGGCTAGATCTGGCCGGGCTTCATCCGGTGGTCGAAAAGGTGTTTCGGCTGACCCGGATGGATACGGTGTTCAAGCTTTTTGCTTCTCTTGAGGATGCGGTCGCGGCTGACTGACACACGGGCCGGAGTGAAACATTGTGACGCCAACCCAGAAAGCAGATTGCATGGACCTGACGTTTTCGGCAACTGAGGTTCAGGCCAGTTCGGGAATCGCATATCTGAGTGCATGTCTTGCAGAACAAGGTTTGCAGGCGGATCGCGTCGGTGATGTCAGAATCGCGTTGGCCGAAGCCGTCAACAATATTGTCGAACATGCATATTCCGGCGTTGATGCTGCTGACATTCAGGTCAATTGTCGCCTGCGCAAAAATACACTGGACATCGAAATCATCGATACGGGCCAACCGATGCCCGGCATAAAGATCCCAGAGGCCAAAGCAGTTTCGGTCGAAACCGCGCGGCTCGATCTGCCCGAAGGGGGATTCGGGTGGTTCTTGATCCGACAATTGACCAGCGACGTCGTGTATGAGCGCGAGGCGGGTGTGAATCGGCTGGTTCTGAGCTTTGATTTCGCGGAAATGTCATGACATACGTGAAATGGCCACAATAACGCCCAGATCGGACCATTGAGGCGCCGCAAATGCTAATCATACAGAGAGGGTAGCTCAGATAGCTTCCCTCGGCGCCGGACGTCACAGCCCCCACCCAGTGACCGGCGTCGAGGACTTCCCCCCCAAATCTGTTGGACATTCTCGATCAGCATCTTAGGTTCGCCCTGATCAATGCAAAGGGATCCTGATGCGCGATTTACATATGCCGGGCCGGTCCGAGGTTCTGGCGACCGAAGGAATGTGCGCCACGTCGCATCCGTTGGCGGCAAAGGCAGCTCTCGACATACTTGAACAAGGTGGCAACGCGATGGACGCGGCCATTGCCGGAGCGGTTTTGCTCGGCATATGCGAACCTCAGATGACCGGGATCGGGGGTGACTGTTTCGTTCTTTTCGACCGGCCCGGGGAGAACACGATTCGTGCGCTCAATGGCTCGGGTCGCGCTCCGCAAGCGGCGAACGCCGCTTTGCTACGAGACAAGGGCCTGACGGCCATGCCGTTAAATACCCCTGATGCTGTCACCGTTCCCGGTGCGATTGATGCGTTCTGCCATTTGTCCGAAACCGAAGGAAAGCTGGGGTTAGAGGCCATTCTAAACCCCGCGATACATTATGCTGAGACCGGAGTTCCTGTGGCTCAGCGGGTGGCGTTTGATTGGATAAATGGCGCGAAAACGCTGCAAAGCGCCGCGCGGGATCACTATCTGCACCAAGGCAAGCCCCTGAAAACCGGCGACATCTTTCGCAGCCCCGGACAGGCAGAGGTGTTGCGCCGCATCGCGCGCGACGGGCGCGACGCTTTCTACACTGGCGAGGTTGCCGAAGACATGCTGGCGGCCTTGTCTGAGTTTGGCGGTGTTCATACCGAGCAGGATTTCGCAATCACGCAGTGTAATAAGACCGAACCCGTCTCGGGCGACTATGGTGGTCTCGAGTTGTTGGAGCATCCGCCTAACGGGCAAGGGGCCACTGCGATCTTGCTCCTAAACATTTTGAAGCATTTCGACCTGGCCGGAATGGACCCTTGGGGCGCAGAGCGTGTTCATATTGAAGCTGAGGCAACGAAACTGGCCTATGATGCCCGCAACCGCTTCATAGCGGATCCGGATTACAGCAGTCGGATGGAGCACTTTCTTGCACCCGAGACGGCGGCAAAGCTTGCGGTGCTGATTGATCCCAAACGTGCGATGCCAGCGGCGGCTGAGCTGACCGAGGCCGTACATAAAGACACGATTTATATCACTGTGGTGGATCGTGACCGAATGGCGGTGTCGTTGATCTATTCTATCTATCACGGGTTTGGGTCGGGCATCGCCTCGCCCAAGTTTGGAATTCTTCTGCAAAATCGCGGAGCGGGCTTTACCCTTGAAGCCGGGCACCCAAACGAATTCGGCGGTGGCAAACGACCTATGCACACGATTATTCCGGGTCTGTTGCGCGAAAACGGACGCGTCCTGATGCCGTTTGGCGTGATGGGCGGGGCCTATCAACCGACGGGCCATGCACGGTTTCTGTCGAACATGGTGGATTTCAACATGGGTTTGCAGGACAACCTGACGGGTCCGAGGGCGTTTGCGACTGACGGAGTGTTGAAAATGGAACGCGGCTATTCGGACAGTGTTCGCGAACAATTGTCAGGAATGGGCCACATTATCGAGACTCCGGAAACACCACTAGGCGGTGCCCAAGCCATCCGTATCCACGAAAGCGGTGTATTGGAAGGGGCAAGTGACCCGAGAAAAGATGGTTGCGCCTTGGGCTACTAGCGTTGCGGGTCGGGCAAAAGACCTGACCCGCAAATTCAGTTCAACTGAAAGTGCAAGGGATAGGACCCATCCTGGAATGGCCCGAACATGTTTGGAATATCAGGATGTTCAACCGGCTCGCCTGATTGGTCTTCGATCAAATTTTGTTCTGAAACATAAGCAACATAGAAGGATTGATCGTTTTCGGCCAGCAAGTGATAGAAGGGCTGATCCTTGATAGGCCGGCTGTCTTCAGGAATGGCTTCATACCATTCTTCCGAGTTCGCAAACTCTGGATCAACATCAAAAATCACCCCTCGGAAGGGATGTTTTTTGTGACGGACCACCTGTCCCAGGCGATATTTGGCATGTGTCTTTAGCATTGCTTCAGCCCCCGAAGGCTTTACTACATCTTTCCGGGTCGAAAAGCCAATCATTCGTCGAAAATCAAAGGAAACAGTCTGTGAACCTAATTCTGACAGTGTTCGAAATTGTGGCACCTGTTTTTTTGCTGTCAGCGATTGGGTTTATCTGGGTCAAGCTGGGATTTGAATATCGTTTGCAATTTGTGACCCGGCTTGGGGTGACGTTGGCCGTTCCCAGTCTGATCTTTGTCGCGTTGATGCAAACCGATATTCCCGCAGGGCAATTGACGCTTTTTACACTGGCAGCCATTGCAGGCCATGTGGCGCTGGCGGTGGCATTTGGGGTGTTTGTCCGGATAACCGGGTTGGATCAACGCAGTTATCTGGCACCGCTGATCTTTGGCAATACGGGCAATCTTGGGCTGCCCTTGTGTATCTTTGCATTTGGTCAAGCGGGGCTTGGCTATGCGGTTATCTTTCTTGCGGTAACGGCTTTGTTCTCGTTTACCTACGGAATCTATTTGGTGGCGGGGCGCGGCGCGTTTGGGAAAGCTTTGCAAGAACCCATGGTCTGGGCCACGCTTTTGGGTGCGCTGTTTCTGTGGCAAGGTTGGGAAACGCCGGTCTTCCTGACCAACACGCTGGATCTGCTGGGCCAGATGGCGGTGCCCCTGATGCTGATTACAGTCGGTGTGGCGATCGCCCGCCTGACAACACAAAAGCTGCGGCAAGCTGTTTGGTTGTCGCTATTGAAACTCCTGGTTTGCTTTGTTCTGGGCTGGGTATTGGCCGAAGTATTCCAACTGGACCGCATCGCCTTTGGCGTGATGGTGTTGCAGATGTGTACACCCGTTGCGGTGACGTCTTACCTGCTGGCCGAGCGGTTCAACGCCGACTCTGACGCCGTTGCGGGCATGGTCATGGTGTCGACGCTACTATCAGTAGCGGCATTGCCGATAATTCTAGCAATTATTCTGTAGCGATTGTGATTTCCTAAAGGCTCAATCTGCGCTAGAATAAAGAAAAAAGGCACGAGGCACATGAGCAGAATTCTTTTCGTACTCTTCGGGGTGCTGCTTTTGGCATCCTGTGGTGGTGGCTCTAAGCAACCACCGAGCAGATTGAATGACGCGTGCAGTATTGCTCGCGAAAAGCCTGAATATATCAAGGCCTTCAAAAACACCGAGCGGAAATGGGGCGTCCCTGTTCACGTTCAGATGGCCACGATCTATCAGGAAAGCCGGTATCGCCATGACGCGCGCACCCCGCACCAATATGTTCTCGGCGTGATCCCCATGGGACGTCAAAGCAGCGCCTATGGCTATGGTCAGGCGCTGGATGGAACGTGGGAGCAATATCAGCGCGAAACCGGCAAGCGGCGCGCCAAGCGGGATCGGATCCGCGACGCATCCGATTTTATCGGCTGGTATATGAATAAAAGCTTTGAGAAAAACGGCATTCATCCCAGCGACACGCGCAACCAGTATCTGGCCTATCACGAAGGTCATGCTGGCTTTGCCCGAGGCAGCTATAACCGCAAGTCATGGCTTCTGAATGTGGCTGATGATGTGGATGCCCGCGCGCAACTGTATCAAGCCCAGCTTGCAAGCTGCCGTATCTAATCGGCTTGGGTCAGCGATTGGCTGACCCGACCCGTTTACCGCTGGAAAACAGGCTGGAATCAAAGCTTTCGCCTTCGGTCAGCGCCCCAAGCAGTACCGTGGTCTGGGTACCTGCGCTGTCATAGATCACCCATTTGCGCAGTTCGACCGGATCGCTGGTAAACATCAGTTCAATCCGCCCGTTTTCCGGATTCTTTGGGTCCTGCGCGGTGACGATCGTCGCCGTGCCGTCAAAGTCATGACCAACCACCATATTGGCCTGCCCCAAATTCACGTTGCGGGCCAGCACCAATGACAGGGGCGTGCGGCGCAGCGGATATTGCTCGGGCGGCTGATTGGATTTGGGATCAAAAATCTGAACCGTACCGGCACGCGCCAGCACAACGGCGCTGTTGGGCGGATCATATTCGAACCGCATCTTGCCGGGCCGGTCCAGCCAGAGCTGCCCGGTGCTGAGCGACCCATCATCGTTTACTTGCGTAAACGTGGTTTGAACCGTCGTCAGGTCATTGAGGTAGTTCGATATCTGTGACAGTTGCAGCTTCTCAGCCGCCCAAGAGGCAGGGGCGATCAGCGCAACGGCAAGGGCAAAAGCGATCTGTTTCATAGAACCCAGATAAGCGTTTTGCCCTTGTTATTAAATATCCTACTGCTCGGGCACCAGGATTTCGCGTTTGCCCACGTGATTTGCCCCGGAAACAACACCTTCTTCTTCCATTTGCTCAACCAGCCGTGCGGCTTTGTTGTACCCAATGGCAAGTTTCCGCTGAATATATGAGGTCGAGCATTTGCGATCCTTGATCACAATCGCCACCGCCTGATCATAAAGCGCGTCTTCTCCGTTGGTGTTGCCACCGGTATTCAGGCCCAGAACCGCGTCGATATTATCGGCCTTTTCTTCAGCCGGGCCATCCACCACGCCGCTCATGTAATCCGGCGGGCCGAACTGTTTCAGGTGGTTGACGATCTCTTCAACCTCTTCATCCGACACGAACGGCCCGTGACAACGGGTGATCTTGGCCCCACCCGCCATATAAAGCATGTCGCCCTGCCCCAGCAATTGTTCGGCACCCATCTCGCCCAGAATGGTACGGCTGTCGACTTTCGAGGTCACCTGGAACGAAATCCGTGTGGGGAAGTTGGCCTTAATTGTCCCGGTGATCACATCCACCGAAGGACGCTGGGTGGCCATGATCAGATGAATGCCCGAGGCCCGCGCCATCTGCGCCAGACGCTGAATGCAGGCTTCGATCTCTTTGCCCGCGACCATCATCAGATCGGCCATCTCGTCCACGATGACCACGATATAAGGCATCGACTCGGGCGCGAATTCTTCCGTCTCGAACACGGGTTCGCCGGTTTCATCATCAAATCCGGTCTGCACCGTGCGGCTGAACATTTCGCCTTTGGACAGCGCGTCTTTGACGCGTCCGTTATAGCCCGCGATATTGCGGACGCCCATTTTGGACATCTTGCGATAGCGATCCTCCATCTCGCCCACGACCCATTTCAGAGCGACCACCGCCTTTTTCGGGTCGGTAACAACCGGTGAGAGCAGATGCGGGATACCGTCATAGACAGACAGTTCCAGCATCTTGGGGTCGATCATGATCAAGCGGCATTCATCCGGTGTCAGCCGGTACAGCAGCGACAGGATCATCGTATTGATCGCCACCGATTTACCTGACCCAGTGGTACCCGCGATCAGCAGGTGAGGCATCTTGGCCAGGTTCGCCACAACGGATTCACCGCCGATATCCTTACCCAAGGCCAAAGGCAGCGCCTGGTTGCCATCGCCGAAATCACGGCTGGCAAGGATTTCGCGCAGTACCACCATTTCGCGGTTCTCATTGGGCAGTTCGATACCGATCACCGAACGACCTGGCAGGGTCGAGACCCGCGCCGACAGGGCCGACATCGAACGCGCGATATCGTCGGCCAGCCCGATCACGCGGCTGGCTTTCAGGCCTGGCGCCGGTTCAAGCTCATACATGGTCACAACGGGGCCGGGGCGGACGCTGACGATCTCGCCTTTGACGCCGTAGTCATCCAGCACGTTTTCCAGCATCCGCGCGTTTTCTTCCAACGCTTCGTCACTCAGATGGTGGCGTTGGATATTGGCCGGGTTTGACAACAGACCCAAAGGTGGCAACTCGAAATCGGAATGCCGTTCTTCGAAAGACAGCGTTGGTTGCGCTTCGGCCTGTGCCCGTCGCGAGGGCGGGGGCGTACGGCGCACCGGTTGCGCCACAACCGGTTTGCGCGGCTCTGCTGCCGGGATCTTCATCGCCGGGCGCTGTTGCAACGCGGGTTCGATATCGTCCTCAAAGACCGGATCATCATCCAGATCGGCTGTGGAGGCGTCCAAGTCGGGCTCGGGTGCAAAGCTTGACGGGTCCTGCCACTGCGTCTCGGCCGAAGTAACCGGTGGTTCGGGCGGCAATCCGGCAGCTGTAATCGGCGGTTCAGGCGGCAATTCATCACCTTGGCCCGCGTTCAGGATCAAAGGATCGGGGCGACGACCGCGCCCTTTGGTCAGCGGCAGGTTCGGATCCGGCTCGGGCGTCATCTCACCCGTAGCCACTTTGCGATTGCGCACGGCGGCCGAGATTTTCGAACGAATGCGATCTTCGCCGGGCATGTCGTCGAAATCAGCGATAGGCTCGGGATCGATCAGTTCAGGCTCGGGCATCGGATCGGGGCGGCGGATCAGGCCAGGCATCCGGGCCAACAGCCCCTGTTTGGGTGCGTCAGTCAAGTCCGGTTCATCAAAGATCGGATCGGCATACGCGAACTCATCGTCAAACTCTGCGGCTTCGGCCTGCAACGCTTTGCGCTCGTCCCATTTGGCACGGCGATCACGCGCCGCCTGCGCAGTAGCCGCAGCCCCGCGACCCAACAGGTTCATCAGGATGTCATAGGACATGACAAGCCCCAAAAGGAACGCCCGGAACCCCCGGCGAACGTCATCCTTTGAAAAGCCCAGTACAAAGGCACCCATCGCCAACATGCCCAGCGCCATCGCCAGCGACATCAGTTTGACCAGGAAGTGCGAAGAAATCGGCAGCAATGTCAGCAAGGCACCCATGACGGTGTCACCAAACAAACCTCCCAGACCATAGCTGTGAGTGGCGCGCCATTCCGCGCCCGGAACAAGCGTGGCGGCATAGACCGAGGCTACGGCGATCCAGATCGGCGCAAAGATCAGGCGGGCGATGGCGCGGTCTTCGTTGAAATGCCCGGCAAAACGCACGCCCCATGTGATCAGGACCAAAGCGATCCCCCAACTGCCCCAGCCCACAATCATGAACAGGGGGGCTGCAATCGACGCTCCGATCCGGCCCATCCAGTTCTGAACTGGTGCGTCCGTCGAGACCATCCAATTGGGATCTTCGGGAGAATAGGACCAGATCATTGCAGCTGCGGCCAGGCCAAGCAAAATCAATGCAATACCAACCAGTTCCTTGCTGCGCCGTTCCAGCGCGGCCTGAGTGGTGCTGTCCAGCAATGGATCGCGATTACGCGCGTTATAAGATGCCATGTTCGCCCTCGTACCTCACGAATAGATGCAGTCGCGCAGCGTAATCAGCCCGCGCTGCAACTCTGTTTTTGGGGCCACCAAAGCAGCCCGGATAAAGCCTTCGCCCGGGTTTTGCCCCGGATCCCCTTGAGACAGATATGCGCCTGGCAGAACCCGAACTCCGGTTTCTTTCCAGACTTTCAATGCGGTTTCCTCACCATTTTCGACCGGTAGCCAGAGGAAAAAGCCAGCCTGCGGGGACATATATCCCTGCACGCCACCAAAGACTTCATCGGCGATGGCGTATTTCTCTTGATAGAGCGCGCGGTTTTCCCGCACATGCACCTCATCCGCCCACACCTTGGCCGCAGCGGCCTGCAGTGGCAGCGGCAGGGGTGAACCCGCATAGGTGCGCAGGGTTTTGACGTGGTCGATTGTCTTTGGCCCACCTGCAATCAAACCTGACCGCAAACCGGCCAGGTTCGACCGTTTTGACAGCGAATTGAACAGGGTAATGCGTTCAGGATCAGCCCCCAATTCTTGCGCCACAGTCAGTATGCCAACTGGTGCCTCATCCCGGTAGATCTCGGAGTAGCACTCATCTGCGAAGATCCGGAAATCATAGGTCTCGGCCAAGCGGATCAGCTCGGCCCAATAATCGCGCGACGCCACTGCGCCCTGCGGATTGGCCGGTGAACAGATATAGGCAATCGCCGTGCGGTTCAGAATGTCTTCGGGCAGGCCCGCGTAGTCCGGCAAATGCCCTGTCGCAGCGGTGGCGGGCACAAAATAGGGCTGCGCTGCAACCGAAAGCGAGGCGACCATATAGACCTGATAGAACGGGTTCGGACACAAAATTACGGGTTGCTGACCATTCTTTTGCTCGGGGCAAAGTGCCATCGCGGCGTTATAAAGCCCCTCTCGCGTGCCGTTCAGCGCCATCACATTGGCATCGGGGTCCATCTCGACACCATAGCGGCGCTGAATCCAGTCGGTGATTGCCTCTCGCAGCTCAGCCGAGCCTTCATTCGGAGGATATCCCTGAAACCCGGCCGCGTTTTCAATGATGACATCTGTCACCCAAGCCGGGAAATCATGCGTCGGCGCGCCGATTGTCATGTGCACTACTTCGCCGCCGGGCTGATGGTGATCCAACAGGGCGCGCAGGCGCGGAAATGCATATGCCGGAAGGTTCGAAAACCGCTCGGGGAAATTCATAGTACTGCCTCAATATCGGGATCATTTACGCCCCGTTTGAAAGGCAGGTTACAGCCCACGCGCCTTCTCGTCCAGACAAAGAGGTTCCGAATCAGGGGATTGTGGCATTCAGGCCAAAGCCGATTCCATGGCTGCGCCAATGCGCAAAAGCGCCTCTTCCGAGTTGGGATAGCTGAGAACCATAAGCCCGCAACTTGGTGTTCCGGTTGGCAAAGTCAGGGACGCCAACCCCATCAGGTTCCCGATCCGGGTATTGCGCAGAGCTAAGAGGTTTTCGGTAACGTAATAGTCGTGATCATTCATCAACCGCTCCAGATTGGGCGGCAGAATTGGGGCCGTAGGCGCTAGGACCGCATCAAACCCGGCGGTGGCAGCGTCCCAGGCGTTGCGGCACGCCTTCAGCTTGGCCCAGGCCGCCACATAGTCGGGGCCGGAATAGCCCAACCCGATGCGGAACCGTTCCAGAATTTCTGGATACATCGCCTCAGGGTTGGCTTCGATCACATCACGCCACAGCCCATAGGCTTCGGCGGTATAGATCACGCTGGTCAGACCCATGGCGTCGTTCAGCTCGGGCACTTCCAGCGGTACGATCTCGGCACCCGCTTCGGACAGTTTCGCCAGTGCGTTTTCATAAGCTTGACCCGGTGCGGTGCGCAGGTCGTCCTTGGCGACGTTTTGCAGATCGGCAAAGCGGCGGCCTTTCAGCGTGGCGCTACGCAAGTCCGCTGGTGTTCCGCCTTCCAATGCGGCCAGCACATGGGCGGCGTCCTCGACTGAACGAGTCAACGGGCCAACGGTGTCAAAGCGCAGGCACAAGGGCACAATGCCCTCAAGGCTCAACCGCCCTGCGGTGGTCTTCAGCCCCACCAGATCGTTCCACGCAGACGGGATCCGAACCGACCCGCCCGTGTCCGAACCGATGCCACAGGCCGCCAACCCCCAAGCAACCGAGGCCGCAGCCCCCGACGAGGATCCGCCCGGAACAGCCGCCTCGTCATTCACGCAGGGAGGTGTTTCCGTGATCGGGTTAAGGCCAAGGCCAGAAAAGGCCAGCTCGCTCATATGGGTTTTGCCCAGACAGACCGTGCCCATCTGCGTCGCGTTGCGCAAAACCAAAGCGTCGGCATCCGGAATACGACCTTTGAGCAAGGCCGAGCCCGCTTCGGTTCCTATGCCTGCGGTGTCGAACAGGTCTTTCCAGCTGATCGGCACGCCGTCCAGCAATGACCGGCGCAACCCTGTCTTGGCGCGTTCCGCAGCGGCTGCGGCCTCGGCCCGGGCCCGGTCGTGGGTCACGCGGGCATAGATGCGGTCGCGATGCGGATGGTCATCAATGGCCGACAGGTAGGTTTCGGTCAGCTCGACCGGATCAATCTGACCCATGCCAATCCCACGACCCAAATCACACGCTGTCATGGTCAACCAGTCCTGCATCCCAACGCCTCCTGCTTTTTGACTTTTCGCGACGGTAGCGACAGGACTGCACATGGACAATCCCGAAAGGGCGCGCATATTGCAGGGCATGACATTTGGTTCTGATATTCTGATCGTAGGCGGTGGGTTGAACGGTCCTGCTCTGGCCCTGGCTTTGGCGCAAACCGGGCATTCAGTCGCGGTGATCGATGCATTGTCCGAGATGGTGCGCAAGAACGCTGCCTTTGACGGGCGTGCTTATGCCTTGGCGCTCGCCTCTCAGCGTTTGCTGGACGCAATCGGCATCTGGGAGCGCGTCGAGGATCACGCACAGCCCATGCTTGAGATCAAGGTCACCGATGGTCATGCAGGCGCGGGCCCTTCGCCCTTTTTCATGCATTTCGACCATGCCGAGATCGAAGAGGGCCCGATGGGCTATATGGTCGAAGACCGTCACCTGCGCCGCGCCTTTCTGGATGCGATGGCAGTCGAGCCGCGGATTACTCTGGTGAACGGCACATCTGTAATCGCGCAGCAGATCGACACCAATGGCGCAAGTGTGACGCTGGAGGATGGGCAGACACTAACGGGCCGTGTGCTGGTGGGCTGTGACGGGCGCAATAGCGGGACGGCTGTGCGGGCGGGGATCAAACGGACAGGCTGGGATTATGGCCAGACCGCGCTGGTCTGCGCTATCGAGCACGATTTGCCGCATCATGGTATCGCGCATCAGTTCTTTATGCCCCCGGGGCCGCTGGCCATTCTGCCCCTGACGGGCAACCGCAGCTCGATTGTCTGGAGCGAGACCCGAGAAGCCGCGCAACAGATCAACGCGCTGTCTGATGACGCATATCTTGAAGTTCTGCGCCCGCGTTTCGGGGATTTCCTGGGCGATATCCGGCTGGCCGGCGACCGCTTTACCTATCCGCTGAACCTGTCCATTGCCAATGCGTTCATTGCCGACCGGCTGGCCCTGGTTGGGGATGCAGCCCATGGAATGCATCCGATAGCGGGCCAAGGCCTGAACGCCGGCTTGCGGGATGTGGGCGCTTTGGCCGAGGTGCTGACCCTCGCCGGGCGACGCGGAGAAGATATCGGATCGGTGTTGGTGCTGGAGCGCTATCAGGAATGGCGACGGTTTGACACGGCGTCACTGGCGATGGCGACGGATGTGTTCAACAAGCTGTTTTCCAACGACAACCCTTTACTGCGCCTTGGGCGCGACATCGGCATGGGGATCGTCGGATCCCTGCCGGGCCTGCGCCGGGGGTTTGTGCGCGAGGCCGCAGGTTTGACCGGCGACCTGCCCAAGTTGCTGCAAGGGCGTGCGATTTAGTCCAGCGTGCGCGCCTCATCCACAAGCATCACCGGGATGCCATTGCGGATCGGAAAGGCCAGCCCGGCGGCTTTTGACACCAGCTCTTGTTTTTCAGCATCGTAATGCAGGGTCGTATGGGTCTGCGGGCAGATCAGCGCCTCAAGCATGTGGCGGTCAAAAGCGTGTTCGGCGTCGGTCATTGCAATTTTTCCTCGTTGGTGCCGCCCCGCATAGCAAATTCGATCAAGGTGACAAGCGTTTCGCGACGCGTCCGCAAACAAGGCGCTTCCAACAGAGCCTGCTTGTCTTCGGGGGCGAAATCCAGAAGCATTGACAACGAGTTGACCAGCAGCTCGTCATCCGCGTGTTTCATGGTTTCCCAGTCGGTGGACAGCTGGCGAGACGTAAAAAACCGCTCGAGCAAACTCATGAAAGAAACGCGGTCAAATCCGGTGTCAGATTCGGGTTTGCCCAAATCCCGATCGAACCCCTCCCAGGTCACGGCGCAGCGCCGATAGGGGGTAAATGTGTCCAACTCGGATTGAATGCGAAACCGCGAAATCCCGGTGAGCGTAATCAGATACCGCCCATCTTCGGTTTCAGAAAACTGCGTGACCCGCCCGGCGCATCCGATCTTGTGCAATCGCTTTTCATCGCTTGCACTTGGGCTTGGCTGCACCATCGCGATCATGCGCTCCGGCGTCTTCAAGGCGTCATCGAACATTTGCAGGTAGCGCGGTTCAAACAGGTTCAGCGGCAGGCGCGCGCGGGGCAAGAGTACGGCCCCGGGCAGCGGAAATACGGAAACTGTGTCCGGCAGATCGGCGGGATGCATCATAGCACCGAACTTAGCCCTGATCACGATTTAGGCAAATATCATCGAGCTGAGTTTTCGACGCCCGTTCAGCACCACCGGATCATTGGGCTTGAGCGCATCAAAGATCGTGAACAGCTGCGCCTTGGCCGCACCATCGTTCCATTCGCGGTCACGCCGGAACAGTTCAAGCAATTGCGCAACCGCCTCTTCTACATCGCCATTGGCGTGTAGCGCCTGCGCCAGATCAAACCGCGCTTGATGATTGTCCGGCTCGGCCTCGACCGCGGCGGTCAGCTCGCCCACAGGGCCCGCGTCCGCAGCCTGTTTGGCAAGCTCCAGTTGCGCATGGGCGGCTTCGATTTCGGGGGCTGCCGAGATCTCTGCGGGTGCTCCGTTCAGGATGGCCTCGGCCTGTTCCAGATCGCCCAAGGCGATATGCGAGCGGACCAGGCCGCCATAAGCACCTGCATGGTTGGGATCTTCGCCCAAAATGGCCGCAAATGTCTGCGCAGCATCCACCGCAGCGCCTTCGGCCAGCATTTCCTCGGCAGCTTGCACCGCATCCTCAAGCTGACCGCCTGGGCTCTCACCACCGGCGGCTTCGATCACACGATCAACAAACGCCTTGATCTCGGACCCCGGTACGGCACCCTGAAAACCATCCACCGGCTGACCTTTGGAGAACGCATAAACGGTCGGGATCGACTGGATGCGCATTTGCGAGGCGATCATCTGCGCCTCGTCCACGTTGATCTTGACCATCTTCACCGCACCTTTGGCGGCAGTTACGGCCTCTTCCAACATGGGGCCCAACGTCTTGCAGGGGCCGCACCACGGCGCCCAGAAGTCCACGATCACCGGCACCTCTTGCGAGGCTTCGACCACGTCGGCCATGAAAGTGGCTTCGGTTCCGTCCTTGATCAAATCACTGGCTGGGGTGCTGTCTGCGCCGTTCAGAAGGTCCATGGCTTTCACTTTCAGGTTCGTCTTTGCGCCTTATATGCAACCGCCTGTCGCGGAAACCAAGGCGCAAATAGGTGTTTTTCTAGGTCTCAGACGTCGAATGTTGCGAAAACAGGTGCATGATCGCTGGGTTTTTCCCATCCGCGCGCGTCCCGCAGGATGCGGCTGGAATGGCCTGCGTTCGAAATATCGGGCGTGGCCCAGACGTGATCCAAGCGGCGCCCCTTATCCGCCGCATCCCAATCGCGCGCGCGGTACGACCACCAGCTATAAAGCTGACCTTCGGGGATGTCCTGCCGCGTTATGTCGACCCAACCGCCAGCATCTTTCGTCTCGGCCAGATGCTCGACCTCAATCGGCGTGTGCGAGACGACTTTCAGCAATTGTTTATGCGACCATACATCATCTTCGCGCGGGGCGATGTTCAGATCGCCCACAAGAATGGATTTTGCAGGCTTCTCGCTGTGGAACCAGTCGCGCATATCGGTGAGGTAGTCGAGTTTCTGACCAAACTTCTCATTCACCTCACGATCCGGCACATCGCCCCCTGCCGGAACATAGAAATTGTGAATGGTCACTCCGTTATCCAACCGTCCGGCAATATGGCGCGCATGGCCAAGGCCGGCGAAATCCTTATCGCCTACTTCCTCAATCGGCAGGCGCGACAGGATGGCGACACCGTTATAGCCCTTCTGTCCGCGCGCAATCATGTGCGTATAGCCCAGCGCGGCAAATCCTTCGGTCGGGATCTTTTCCACCGGCGACTTGCACTCTTGCAGGCACAGAATATCCGGGGCCTCTTCTTCCAGCAATTTCAGCACGATAGGCTCTCGCAAGCGGACCGAGTTGATGTTCCAAGTGGCAAGGGTAAAAGGCATAGCGGAGGATTCCTTTGTCGCAATTGGCCGGAGGTTAACGCGGTGTAGCAGAGGTTGCCATGAGAAAAGACCGTCGGTGACACTGCACCCGGCAGGTCTGCGCAAAGCCGCTTCACTTGCTCAAAATGAACCCCTAAGGCACACTACGAGAAAGGTCGGTCTTTCCACCGGACCAACAGACACATCGTTCAGCGCCATATGGAGGAACGTGTCATGACATCGAAGACAGCAACCCCACCCGAGGACACGGGTGCACGGCGACCGGGTGAATACAAGGTCAATACGTTGACCGCCGCTGATATCACCGCCTCGCTCAAGGCTGGGTTTGCCGACTTTCTGGCGCGCCCTTTTATGAGCGGCTTTTTCGGCCTGTTCTATGCGGTTTTCGGGGTTCTGTTTGTGTGGTGCCTCGTCTGGCTTGGCAAGATCTGGATGATCATTCCCGCTGCTGTCGGTTTTCCACTGGTCGCACCCTTCGCGGCTGCGGGGCTTTATGAAATGTCACGACGATTGCAGACCGGAGAGCCGTTTGGCTGGGCAGAGATCCTGACCGTGATGGCCAAACAGCGCAAGCGCGAGATGGGCTGGATGGCCTTTGTTACCCTGTTCATTTTCTGGGTGTGGACCTACCAGATCCGGCTATGGCTGGCGATTATTCTGCAGGATGCGTCCTTTTCGGACTTTGGCGGGTTTTTGAACACTGTATTCCTTACACCGCAAGGCTGGACCTTCCTTGCCATAGGAACCTGCGTCGGCGCGGCTTTGTCTGCGGTCCTGTTCTCGGTCACCGTAGTTGCCATGCCCATGTTGCTGGATCGAGACACCAATTTCGTGTCCGCCATGCTGACCTCGGTCCGTGTGGTCACCGAAAATCCGGTGGTGATGCTCAGCTGGGCTGCGATCATCTCGGTCACCGTACTGCTCTCACTGGTACCGGCCTTTCTGGGCCTGATCTTCACCCTTCCGATCTTGGGTCACACCACATGGCACCTGTATCAACGCGCCATTCCGGCTGACGAAGGTTAGACTGCCTGTGATACCTGCTTCGGACGCGGGCGCCGTTATTCGGCCACCCAGACAAAAGAGCCAATAGGCTGTTTAGCACGCTACTGTATTGGTGGCTTTCCGGGCCGGTCGAAGATCCGGTTCGCTTTGCTGTTTTGCGGCAGGTACTCGACGAGTTTTCCGTCTTTGGCATCGAAAAATAGCCTGCCGCAGCTATTGCATTCCCAGGCTAAGCGGCTTGGCTCTGCACCGCGCACATTCTCAAGCAGACGTTCTCGATTCTCATCTTTGCTCAAAATGGCTGCATCAACCAAATCAAGAAACTCAAAATAATCTTTGTCACCTATGACATAGGCTTTGTGTGGAAGATAATCGGTCTGGTCTCGTATCACGGTTCCGCATTTGCATAGGATTTTCATTTGATGTCATCGCTATTTCACGCTTTTTCGACTTGGAGCCGAACAGCTTGGCAAGTTCAATCTTTATCTTTGTCGATCTGAAGGGGGAGTTGGCTCTCCACCCTATAACCTCACAAAAAAAGCCGGGCCATCAGGCCCGGCAGTCCAACAGGGAGGTACATGTCATAACCCGGACATGCGCGGGATGGGGTATGTTATCTCACCTATACGGTATCACTTTGATCCACATCATTCTACCTTGGATCAAGACACCAGACGATATCCGCCGGATTCTGTGACCAAAAGGCGCGCATTCGACGGATCAGGCTCGATTTTCTGCCGCAAGCGATAGATATGTGTCTCTAATGTGTGGGTTGTAACCCCCGCATTATAGCCCCAGACCTCGTGCAGCAGCACATCGCGGGCCACCACGCCATCGGTCGAGCGATAGAGGAATTTCAATATATTCGTCTCTTTCTCGGTCAGACGAATCTTGCGGTCATCTTCGGTGATCAGCATTTTCATGGCTGGCTTGAACGTATAGGGGCCCAGAACAAAGACGGCGTCTTCGGATTGCTCATGCTGGCGCAGTTGCGCGCGAATGCGGGCCAAAAGAACCGGGAACTTGAACGGTTTGGTGACATAGTCATTGGCGCCCGCATCCAGACCCAAGATCGTATCCGCATCGCTGTCATGACCTGTCAGCATCAGGACCGGGCTTTTGACGCCTTGCTTGCGCATCAGGCGGCACAGCTCACGACCGTCTGTGTCGGGAAGACCAACATCAAGG
This sequence comes from Ruegeria sp. HKCCA5839, assembly GCF_013035585.1. NCBI lineage: Bacteria > Pseudomonadati > Pseudomonadota > Alphaproteobacteria > Rhodobacterales > Roseobacteraceae > Ruegeria > Ruegeria sp. HKCCA5839. Next base: position 45,847 of record NZ_WQIE01000006.1, read on the forward strand.
ATGACCAGGTCATAGATCGCTTCGCGTGCGCGTTCCATTGCGGATGCTCCGTCCGACGCTTCGAAAACGTCGAAATCTTCGGTCATCACAAGTTGCTCGCTAAGCGCCTCGCGCAGATCTTCATCGTCATCCACCAGCAGGATTTTCTTGAGCTGAGCCATGTCCGGTCCTCCTTCGTCCTGTCAATCAATTGCGCGCGCTCGCGTCAATCAACAAGGTTTACTGCAACGGTCTCACGCCCTCGTGTCTGATGTATAGGAAATGTTTCACATTTCTGATCAATCCCGCTAGGAAATGAGCGAAACGTTACAGGGTAACAGGCATGAGTCTTATTCCGGACATCACCGAATTGCTGGCGCGCGCGCGGGCTGATCTGCGTATGGGCGTTCCAGTCGTGCTGGTGGATGATACTGGAAACAGCGTTCTGGCCGTTGCGTGCGAGACACTCAGCCCGCAGCGCCTTGCTGACTTACGCGCCCTCGGGGATAGCCTAGTGGTGGCGATCACAGGAAGGCGGGCCGAAACCCTCAAAGCACGAGCGTATGATGGCGACCTAGCGCGCGTCATGATTCCGGCTGATGCTGATCATGCATGGGTTCAGGCCGTGGCTGATCCGTCTGATGACCTGAACACCCCGATGAAGGGTCCGTTGATGACCGAGCGGCTGGGCAATGCCAATCTGCACCGCATCGCAATTGCTTTGACCAAATCAGCGCGAATCCTGCCAGCGGCGGTCATCGCACCCATCGAGGATGGCCGCAGTTTTGCAGCCGCCCACGGCCTGACTTGCATTGATCATACGCGCGCGGCACCGCATCTGGCAGATCGCAGCCCCCTTCGCGAAGTGGTCGCCGCGCGGCTGCCGATGGAGGTGTCCGAGGCCGGACGATTGCATGTTTATCGTCCAGAAGACGGTGGTGAGGAACATTACGCAATTGAAATCGGCCGCCCCGACCGCAGCAAGCCGGTTTTGGCCCGATTGCACTCGGCCTGTTTTACAGGTGACCTGATGGGCAGCCTGAAATGCGATTGCGGCCCGCAACTGCGCGGCGCACTGGCTCAGATGGGGTCCGAGGGCGAAGGGGTTCTGCTCTATCTGAACCAGGAAGGGCGTGGCATCGGGCTTGCAAACAAGATGCGAGCCTATTTTCTGCAGGATCAGGGGTTCGACACGGTCGAGGCCAACCATCGACTTGGGTTTGAGGATGATGAGCGCGATTTTCGCCTGGGTTCGGATATTCTGAAGTCGCTGGGCTTTGGGGCCGTACGGTTGCTGACCAACAACCCGGCGAAGATTGCGATGATGGAGCGCACAGGGATTGCTGTAACCGAACGCGTCCCGCTGAAAGTTGGCGAAACAGCGCATAATCGTGCGTATCTGGCGACCAAAGCAGCGAAATCCGGGCATCTGTTGTGAGTCCTGCGGATCTGGTTCTGACGCCGAATGGCGTGCGTTTTCTTGGACGGATGTTCCCCTGCTCGATCGGCAAAGGTGGTCTAAGCAACGAAAAGCGTGAAGGTGACGGGGCAACGCCCACTGGCGTATTGCGCATCGTCGGAATGCTCTATCGTCCCGACCGGTTGGCGCAGCCAACATCTTGGGCCAAACCGATTGGCCCCGGCGACCTTTGGTCGGATGATTCTAGGGATGTGGCCTATAACCATTGGGTCCGGGCACCCTATCCGCACAGCCATGAGAAACTGCGCCGTGCGGACCCTCTATATGATCTGGTGTTGCTGACGGATTGGAACTGGCCCAATACGGTTCCAGGGTGCGGATCAGCGATTTTTCTGCATCAATGGCGGCGGCGCGGTTATCCGACCGAAGGGTGCCTGGCCTTTCGTCGTGACCATTTGCGTTGGATCGCGCGACATGTGTCACCCGGCACGCGGGTTATTGTGCCTCGGGCCTGACCCGCGCACCAAAAATGGCCGAGCCGACGCGCACATGGGTCGCACCAAGCGCAATAGCCGATTCAAAATCGCTGCTCATGCCCATCGAAAGTCCGGTCAAACCGTTGCGCTCTGCTATCTTGGCCAGCAAGGCAAAATGCAGCGCAGGTTCTTCATCGACTGGCGGAATACACATCAAACCTCGGATCGGCAGGTCCAGGCTTTGGCATTCAGTGATGAAAGCGTCAGCCTCTGCAGGCAGTATTCCCGCCTTCTGCTCTTCCTCGCCCGTGTTTACCTGAACAAAAAGGTCAGGGCAGGACCCGATCTCTTGCGCCAAGCGCGCCAGAGTTTTGGCCAATTTTGGCCGGTCGACCGAATGGATGGCGTTGCAAAGCTGCATTGCTTGGCGCGCTTTGTTTGTCTGCAAAGGGCCAATCAAGTGTAGATCGATACCGTCAAATCGCTCTTTGAAATCAGGCCACTTGGTCGCGGCTTCCTGAACTCGGTTTTCACCAAAACACCGGTGGCCTTGTTGCAACACGGCTTCGACACGCTCAATTGGCTGCACCTTGGACACTGCGATCAGATCAACAGAGCCCGATGCGCGCCCGGCGGCGGCTTCGGCATTCGAGATTCGTTTGGTGATTTCCTGCAGCGACATTTGCCCCTCGTCCTGTGTTTGCTGCAGAGAAACACGATGCTGGGGCAAAAGAAAAGGGCAGGTCCGAAGACCTGCCCCAGAACTTTGTGTCTAGATCAACTTAGAAGTTGAACTGAACACCGAAGTCCGCACGTGTCGAAGAGTCCGCGCAGATGTCGCAATCGCTTACACCTACACCACCGCGCAGCGATACACCGCCACCCAGGTCGTAGATGGCGCCGATGCCGTACTGCTGGGTATCTGCGTCTGCGTTACCGTCGCCGTAAGCGGCGGTCAGGGTCAGAGCCGAACCAACGTTGAAGGCTGCCGACACACCCCATGCAGTGCCGTCTGTGGCAGCAATTTGAGTTTGGTCGTCAGCTACGAACACTGTACCCGAGAAATCGCCGAATTCGGCACCCAGGGTCAGAACCAGCAAGCTCGGGTTGGAACCGCCGAAACCGGCATCAGTTTCACCATAAGCCAGAGCGGCAGTGACGTTGCTGAAGGTGTAGGTCGCGCTCACGTCCCAACGGTCTGCGTCCTGAGGAACACCACCAACGGCAAATGTTGCCTGGTCGTAAGAAGCACCGAATGCAAAGTCACCAACTGCGTACTGGAAGAACACGGCGTTTGAACCGGCGCCAGTCGACGAGAAGGCCAGGAAGCTGTAGTTAACACCCGAATACTGACCGATGAAGCTTTCCAGACCAGGCTCGTTACCGTAGTAGTTTGCCAAGTTGTCGAAGGCACCCGATACGTTGCCAGCGTCAACACGCAAACCGCCGTAGATGACCGAGAAGCGCGCGCCGCTCAGGCTAGCGGTGTTGGCTTCACCGTTGCCGGCGTTTTCGTCAGCTTGCAGACGAACACGAGCCGAGAATTCAACGCCGCCATCAGTTTCAGCATTCCCGTCGATGTTCAGACGGAAGCGCGAGATCAGGATTGTGTCGTCGGTGTCAACAACAGCTGTTGTACCTTGACCGGTGGTTGTCGGAATGTTCGGAACCGAACCAATGCGGTCTTCTTGGTAGCCAATACCAAAACGGCCCAGGCCGCTGAAGTTGATTTCGGCGGATGCAACGCCGGCGGTGGCAATCAGCGCAGTCGTTGCGAAGAGAACTTTTTTCATCTTGTTTCCCTCGGTTAAAAGTTTTTCTACTCGACGAGCGCACAGCACACGTCTCAGCACGGGAACCGTTTCGCTCTTTTCCCCCCCTTTACGCAAGCTTGGCATATTAGAACTGCCGTCTTTCGGCCTAAATTGGTGCAAGGATGTCACAGTCGGTTTTGACCGCATTCACGCCTTCGGGCGCGCAAGCATTTAAAGAATACACTTGTTGCAGGTCGGGTCCTTCTCTAGGAGTATGGCGAACAAGTTAAAACAAGCGATACAGGACTTTCTGACGATGCGCCTGATGACGATTATGGGTTTGGTGATTGCAAGCGTCACGGTCTCAGCCTGCGGAGCCCCGCCCCCCGGGGATGCCAGTGTTTTAACAGCCGACGGCAGTTCTACCGAAGAGCGTGAGCTGAATGATCCGAATCGTACGTCGATATGGGATGTCTTTGGACCGAACAATAATGAGCAGATCACCAACGTGAACCGGTATCTATGGACGGCATCGTTGGATATTCTCAACTTCCTGCCGATTCAAGAGGTTGATCCGTTCACCGGCGTGATTGTTACCGGCTACGGCACACCGCCCGGTGGCGGGCGCTCATATCGGGCCACGGTACATATCAGCGATCCTGCGCTTGCGGCGCGCTCGCTTTCGGTTGCATTGCAAACCAGCGGTGGCGCACCTGTGAGTGCTGCAACCACGCGTGCGGTTGAAGACGCGATTCTGTCACGTGCCCGCCAGCTACGCATCGCAGACAGTAAGTTCTAGCAACCCGCCGAAAATCACACTATTACCACGCCGGGTTCTCACCCGGCGTTTTCATTCACCAAGGACCGCACAATGTCGCGCTATTCGGCCAACGAAATCGAAGCAAAATGGCAAGAGGCCTGGGAGAAGGCCGGAATCTTTGTCGCCAACCACAAGGCGGACAAGCCGAAATACTATGTGCTTGAGATGTTCCCCTACCCGTCTGGCCGAATCCATATGGGGCATGTGCGCAACTATACGATGGGCGACGTCATCGCCCGCCACAAGCTGGCAACCGGCCACAACGTGCTGCACCCAATGGGATGGGACGCGTTTGGCATGCCTGCCGAAAACGCGGCAATGGCCAGCGGCGGCCACCCGAAAGACTGGACCTACAGCAACATCGCCGACATGCGTGGGCAGATGAAGCCGCTGGGTCTGTCGATCGATTGGTCGCGCGAATTTGCCACCTGCGACCCGGAATATTACGGCCAGCAGCAGGCGTTGTTTCTGGACATGCTCGAGGCCGGGTTGGTCTATCGCAAGAACGCGGTGGTAAACTGGGACCCGGTCGATATGACCGTTCTGGCCAATGAGCAGGTGGAAAACGGCCGTGGCTGGCGCTCGGGCGCTTTGGTGGAGCGTCGCGAGCTGACACAATGGTTCTTCAAGATCTCGGACTACTCCGAGGAATTGCTGAGCGCACTCGACACGCTGGACAACTGGCCTGCCAAGGTGCGGCTGATGCAGGAGAACTGGATCGGTAAATCGCGTGGTCTGCAATTTGGGTTCGAACGCACAGATGGCGGAGATCCGATCACTGTCTACACCACCCGGCCCGACACTCTGATGGGCGCATCTTTCGTCGGGATTTCACCGGATCACCCGATTGCCAAGCAGCTTGAGGCTGAAAGCCCCGAAGTCGCTGAATTTGTTGCCGAATGCCGCAAAGGCGGAACGACAGAAGAGGCAATTGAGACGGCCGAGAAGCTGGGCTATGACACCGGCATCAAGGTCAAGCACCCGCTGGATCCGAATTGGGAGCTGCCGGTCTGGATCGCCAATTTCATCCTGATGGACTATGGCACCGGTGCGATCTTTGCCTGCCCGGCCCATGATCAGCGCGACCTGGATTTCTGCCGGAAATACGACCTGCCGGTGATCGATACTTTCTTTGAGCTCGAGGATGACACACCCGTCGACAAAATCGCTTTTGTTCCACCCAAGACCGAAAAGGTCCGCTGGGTGAACCATTTCGCTGGTTTGACCGAAGCCACCGGAGATGAAGCGATCAACGCAACAGTGGATTTCGCCGAAAAGGCCGGTTGGGGCGAAGGTGTAACCAAATACCGCCTGCGCGATTGGGGCCTCAGCCGTCAGCGTTACTGGGGCTGCCCGATTCCCGTGGTTCATTGCGATACGTGCGGCACGGTGCCCGAGAAGAAAGAAAACCTGCCGATCCAGCTGCCCTACGACAATGGCGATGGCAATCCGATCGACTTTTCGATCCCAGGCAACCCGTTGGACCGCCACCCGAACTGGCGCGATTGTGCCTGCCCGTCCTGCGGAGCGCCTGCCAAGCGCGAAACAGACACGATGGACACGTTTGTGGATTCGTCTTGGTATTTCGCCCGTTTCACCGCGCCCCGCGCCGAAACCCCGACCGTGCTGGCCGAGGCCGAATACTGGATGAATGTCGACCAGTATATCGGCGGCATCGAACACGCGATTTTGCACCTGCTCTATTCGCGGTTCTTTGCGCGGGCCATGAACATAACCGGACATCTGCCGAAAAAGGCCATCGAGCCGTTTGATGCCCTGTTTACGCAGGGCATGGTGACGCATGAGATCTACCAGACTAGGGACAAAAACGACCGCCCTGTCTATCACCTGCCCGAAGAGGTAACGGATGGTAAGCTGGCAGATGGCACCGAGGTCGAGATCATCCCTTCGGCCAAAATGTCGAAATCCAAAAAGAATGTGGTCGACCCCGTCAGCATCATCTCCGCCTTTGGTGCCGACACAGCGCGCTGGTTCGTGCTGTCCGATTCGCCACCCGAGCGCGACGTGGAATGGACCGCGTCGGGCGCTGAAGCCGCTTTCAAGCACCTCAGCCGTGTGCACCGCATCGCCTCCGAGATCGTCGACTCAGACATTCCCGCCAATGCAGAGGACGAAACCCTGCTGCGCGAGATGCACAAGGCCATCCACGACGTGTCGGGCGGCGTCGAATCCTTTGGCTTCAATGCCTCGATCGCCAAGCTCTATGCCTTCACCAACACATTGGCGAAGTCCAAGGCCGGGACCGATGCGAAACGCCAGGCCGCCAAAACCCTGGCGCAACTGATGTCGCCGATGACACCTCACCTGTCCGAAGAGCTTTGGCAGATGCTGGGCGGCGAAGGGCTCGTTGCCACGGCCCCCTGGCCTGTCGCAGATGAGGCGATGCTGGTCGATGACACGGTGACCTTGCCAATTCAGGTCAACGGCAAGCGCCGCGCGGAAATCAGCGTAGCCAAGGATTTGCCCAAGGACGAGGTTGAAAAACTGGCGCTCAGCACCGAAGCTGTGCAAAGGGCGCTGGACGGCGCCACACCCAAGAAAGTGATCGTTGTTCCGGGCCGGATCGTGAATGTCGTCGTTTAACCGCAGATCCCTGTTGCTTATGCCGCTGGTGCTCGCCGCCTGCGGGTTCGAGCCGGTTTATGCGCCGGGCGGCGCGGGTGATACGCTGAACGGACGGGTGAAAGTTTCTGCGCCGAACTCTGTCGAAAGCTTCTTGCTGGTGCAGAGCCTTGAGCGTCGTTTAGGTCGCAGCGCGACTTCGACCAGTGACTTTGCCCTTGCAGTGAACGTTACGACCAACACGCGGGCAGCTTCGATCACAACATCAAACGAGACAGATCGGCTCAATATCGATGGCCGTGCCAATTTCACCCTGACCTCATCCGATACCGGTCAGGTTCTGGCATCGGGCCAAGTGTCGGATTTTGTGTCTTATTCAGCAGCGGGTTCGACCGTATCTGCACTGGCCGATGAACGCGCGGCGCGGGAGCGGCTGATGGTGATTCTGTCAGATCAAATCGTGAATCGCCTCTATGCTACGCCCGGTCTTGCCTCATGAAGTTGAGCCCGCGTGAGGCCGAAGGGTATTTCGCCAAGCCGGACGCAGGCAAAACAGGTCTGCTGATCTACGGCGCAGATGGCATGCGCGTGGCTCTGAAGCGTCAACAGGTGCAGGCCGCGTTGCTCGGCCCCGGGGCTGAAGAAGAGATGCGTCTGACACGGATGCCCGGATCAGATCTGCGCGGCGACCCAACTTTGGTGCTTGATGCGATCAAAGCGGTAGGGTTCTTTCCCGGCCCGCGTGCGGTCTTTGTCGAAGACACGACCGACGCAGCAGCCCAGGCACTGATATCCGCGCTGGAGGATTGGGCCCCCGGCGACGCGCAGATCATCGTGACAGCTGGTCAACTCAAACCCAGCTCGAAGATTCGCAAGGCATTTGAGAGCCACGCGAACGCCTATGCCGTTGGTATCTATGATGATCCCCCGTCGCGCGCCGAAGTTGAGCGAATTGTCAGCACCGCCGGGTTGCAAAATGTACCGCGCGACATGATGGCAGCCCTGAGTGAGCTGGCCGTGAGCCTCAGCCCCGGTGATTTTGCGCAGACTGTCGAAAAGCTTTCGCTCTACAAGCGGGATGACCCAAGTGAGTTGAGCATTGATGACATCGAAGCCTGCGCGCCGCAATCCAACGAGGCAGCCCTGGACGATGTTCTGAACGTGGTGGCCGAAGGGCAACCCGGTCAGATCGGGCCGCTGATCCGCCGGTTGCAGGCGCAAGGGACCAATGGGGTCACGTTGTGTATCGGGGCGACCCGGCATTTTCGCACGCTTTACGCTTGTGCGTCGGACCCGGGCGGTGCGGCCCAGGGAATCGGCAAACTGCGCCCGCCGGTTTATGGCAAGCGGCGGGACCGGATCTTGCGACAGGCGCAGGGGTGGGGGGCACCCAAACTGCAAACCGCGCTGACCGTTCTGACAGATACCGACCTGGCGCTGCGCTCGGCCGGGCAAACCGCTCCGGCCATGGCCTTGGTCGAACGGGCCATGATCCGCCTGGCGATGCTTGCGCGGTCACGCTGAGAAAGGGTTTCGCTTGACCCGGCCCCTAGCGTCAGCACACTGCGCAAAGGCAATCAGCAGGATAGACTCATGTACAAGCTTTACGGCCCCGTCATGACCCGCACATCGCGGGTGATCTGGATGTTGGAAGAGATCGGCGCGCCATATGAGTTAGAGCCCGCTGCGCCTCGGACACCCGAGATATGGGCCCTGAACCCCTCGGGAAAGGTTCCGGTACTGATCGACGGTGACCGCGCCATTTCCGACAGTTCAGCCATTATGACGTATCTGGCGGACAAACATGGGGCCTTGACCTATCCGGCTGGCACTCTTGATCGGGCCGAGCAAGATGCGCTGTTCCACACCATTCTGGATGAGATCGACGCCGTTTTGTGGGTGGCTGCGCGCCACAGTTTCATACTGCCGGAAGACAAGCGGGTCCCGGCCATTCGCGCGTCAGTCGAATGGGAGTTTGATCGCAATTTCCAACGGCTGGAAAAGCGCTTTAAGGGGCCGTTCCTGATGGGCGACAAGATGACCATCGCCGATATCTTGCTGATCCACTGCATGAGCTGGGCCCGAAACTCTGGCTTCCCCCTGAACTCGGATGTTCTGAGCGCCTATGGTAAAGAAATGCGCGCGCGACCGGCCCATATGAGAATGGCCGAGATGGCGGCAAAAGCCTAACCCGGCAAGCGCTGATCAAGCCAATCTGCGGCGGCGCGCCCCGCCCAACGCCCGGTGGCCAAACAGGCCGTCAGCAGATAGCCCCCTGTGGGCGCTTCCCAGTCCAGCATCTCCCCGGCGCAGAACACGCCCGGTATGTCTTTGAGCATCAAAGCGTCGTCCACCGCGTCGCGCGTCACCCCCCCAGCGGTCGAGATCGCCTCATCCATTGGGCGCAGACCGGCGTGGTGGATTGGCAGGTGTTTCAGAAGCTCGGGCACGTCCTGTGCCGTTCCTTGGGTTTTGGACATCTCGTGAAACAAAGCGATTTTCTGAGGCGTCAGCCGCAGCGTGTTCTTAAACCAATGGGTCAGCGTCGCCTTGGGTTTCTTTGCCCGCCAACGATCACGCAGGACGTCCAGCGTGACGTCGGGAAGAAGATCGGCGACTAAGGGCGCACCACTGCGTAACTCTGGCGTCAGCGGGTAGAGCCCCCCACCCTCCAGCCCTTTGGCGGAAATCGTGGCCTCTCCGCGACTGGTTTGATACCCCGCGCTCCAGCGCACTGATTTCAGCGCAGACCCAAAATGGGGATGCATATGGGGGCTCCAATCCATCGACAAGGCCGCGTTTGTTGGGGCAAACGGCTGCAAGGAAACCCCGCGCTGCGCCAAAAGCTCGGCCCAAGCACCGTCCGAACCCAACCGCGCCCAACTGGCCCCGCCCATCGCAAGAACAGTGGCATTCGGCTGAATGTGCTGCACGCCCTCAGGTGTTTCAAACAGAAGGTCTTTGCCGTCCCATCCAGCCCAGCGCCAACGCGTTTTGATCTGCACGCCTGTGTCGGTCAGTTCAGCCAGCCACGCTCGCAAAAGCGGCGAGGCTTTCATCACGGTCGGAAACACCCGGCCTGTTGATCCGGTGAACAGCTCTTGCCCCAAATCTTGGGCCCAGTCTTGGACGCCCCTGGCATCCATTTGACCAATCATCGGTCGCAGCCATTCCGCGGCTGGCCCGTAGGCGTTGATCAGTTTGTCAAAAGGCTCGTCTTTGGTCAGGTTCAGGCCCGATTTCCCTGCCATCAGGAATTTGCGTGCAACCGAAGGCTTGGCTTCGGCCACCAAAACGCTGTGCCCGGCAGCGGCCAGCTGCGTGGCGGCCATCAACCCGGCGGGTCCTGCCCCGATCACCACTGCCTGCGCCATTGCTGCCCTCTTGCCTTCGCCCTGTTTCCACGCGAGTTTCTTGCGATGACCGATGGTACACCGACCTGCCCGCTTTGCGACCGCCCGATCCCCGAGGGCGGTGGCAGCCTGCACCATCTGATCCCAAAACTCAAAGGAGGCAAGGGCGGGCCAACGGTTCTGCTGCACAAGATTTGCCACAAGGAAGTGCACGCAACCCTGACTGAGGCCGAGCTGGCCCGCAGCTACTACACCGTTGAAAGCCTGCGCGGCCACCCCCGGCTTGAGAAATTTCTGACCTGGGTTCGAAAACGCCCGCCCGGGTTTCAATCGAAAGTGCCGGGCAAGCGGCGGGGGCGGTGATTAGTTCCGAAAGATCGGTGTGTCGCGGCCCTCGATTTCAATGCCTTGATAGTCAGGCACCGGCGCAAATTGCGCATCGGTAATATGCTGAAATTCCAAGTTTGTATAAGGGCGCTTCCACAACCATTCGCGGTTCTCCACGGCCCACAGATCGGCATCGGGTGGAATTTCGTCGGTGAAGGCATAGAAATGCAGATCAAAGCCATAATCCGCCACATCCTGCACTGACAGCAGGCGCATTCCCAAACGACGGCATATCGCGTCCTCTGCCGCAATATCACCGGTGCGCAGGGTGATCTGGCCAATCGTGGCCTCTGCGAATGGGGCATCAGGATCGCCGGCACCTTCAGGCCGATTGCCTTCGAAATCCTGTTGCAAAAGTTCGATCTCGAACCCTGCGGGGTCACTCAGGTGGCACATATAGCCGATGTCCTGAAACTGGCGTGGGGCGCTGACCGGAATGCCGATGTCGTTCAAGTGCCGGGCCGCCAGATCGACATTCGGCAAGGTAATTCCGATCTTCCAATACCGTTGACCCCGATCCGCCGTGAAGCCTCCACCACCCGGCAGCAGCAGCAGATCAGCGTCCACACCGGCATAGCCGACGCGCCGGGCCTCACCGTCGGCTTGGATCCGCATGCCCAGCAGATCGCGGTAGAACCTGGCCAATACTTCCGGATCGGCCACGCGCAGCTTTAGGGCCGACATCCTCATCGGCACTGCTCGGCGATCCCTGCCGCGATCTCAGGTTTGGCCGCCAGACTGTCGGCCACTAGAGCGCGCGCCGTTGGCATCAAAGCGTCAGGCTCGACGACGCGGTCGATCAAGCCAAACTCATAGGCCTCGGCGGCGGTGATCTTTTGTCCGGCCATCAGGATCAGCTTGGTCCGCGCCGGGCCAATCAAGGCGGCCATACGCTTTGGATCCGAGGGCTGAGGCAAAAAGCCCAACTTCATCACCGGGTAGAACACCTTGGCCTCGGGTACAGCGATGCGCAGATCGCAGGCCAAGACCATGCCGTTGGCACCTCCGGCCAGCGTGCCGTTCAGGGCAGCGACCGTCAGGCAAGGCAATGCAGCAATCGCGCCCGACAGCTTTTCCCACAGGTCTGATGTGGCAAGCCCTGCGCGTGCCTCATCCAGATCAGCCCCGGCGCTGAATACCCTGCCTTTGCCTGTCAGGATCAAGGCCCGCGCCTCTGTCGCATCTTGGGCAATTTGCAATAGATCGGACAGCATCGCGCCGGTCAGCGCATTGGCCTTATCGGGGTTGTTCAGCGTGACAATCCAAAGCCCGTCTTCCTTGGTCAGGTCGATCACTTAAGACCGACCCGCGCCCGAATGTCTTCGTTGCGCAATGAAATCTCGGTGCCAAGAAACTCATCCGCATCCTCCGTGCACATCCAAAGCAGCGCGCGGGCGGGCCAGTCAGCCGGGATATGGTCATCCCAATCCAGTTGGCTTACGGGATTGATGCCGCTGGCCTTGATCACCCGCTGCATATCGGTCGCGACCGTACCAGGGGAAAGACCCATCGCGCGGATACCATGATGCGCCGCTTCCAGATGCAGGCACTCGGTCAGCATCTTGGCCCCGGCTTTGGACGCGCAATAATGGCTCCAGGCCTCAACAGGGTTCGAGGCCGCACCCGAGGACACGGTCAGCACCGTCCCACCCCCAGCCGCGCGCATGACGGGCAATGCCGCGCGCATTCCGTAGAAGACGCCTTTCAGGTTGATGTCAATCGCCGCGCTCCAAGCCGCCACATCCGCATTGGACATATGAAAAATCGGATCAATGACCCCGGCATTGCCGACCAGAACATCCAGCCCGCCAAACCGGTCAACGCAATCAGCGACCGCCTGTTCGACCTGCGCAAAATCGCTCACGTCGCAGCTGAGCGCCATTGCATTCTCGCCAAGCGCTGCCGCCAAGGCGTTAATTTGATCGCCGCTGCGCGCAACCAGAACCACATTGGCCCCTGCTGCGGCAAATACGCGCCCTGCTTCAGCTCCGATACCGCGGCTGGCGCCCGTAATCAGTACAGTTTTTCCCTGCATCGACATATGCTAATCCCTTGGATCCAAATTCTTCGCCAAGTCGTAACGTGCAAAAGGGGAATAGGTCCACCCCTTGCCCCTTGACGGCGCTAACGGCAGGCACGACGATGCCGTCAAATTTGATTGAGAAGGGTTCTCCTATGTCTGTTTTCCTCCACCGCAGTTGCGGCGCGGTACTGGCCTATGCTGTGGTTGCACAAGGCGCATTTGCTGACGTCACCGCCAAGGATGTTTGGGCCGATTGGCAATCATACATGGCCAGCGTCGGGTACACTGTCACCGGCGACGAGGCCACGTCGGGCAATGTCACGACAATTTCGAACATAGTCATGGCCTTGGATTTGCCAGACACCGATGGGCAGATCGAAATCACCATGCCCGAAATGACCATGACTGAAAATGGCGACGGTACAGTCAGCCTGACCTTCCCTGAAAGCTTTCCGATCATTCTGAGCGGCGCCGGAGAAGGTGAAGAGTTTTCTGCTGAAATTCAGTATACCAATTCCGGTTTGTCGATGGACGTTTCCGGAACACCCGAAGATATCGTCTATGATTATGTCGCGGATAACCTGACCCTGGATTTGACTTCAATCACGGTTGGCGACGAAACCATTCCGCAAGACGCCATGGGCGCGAATATTTCTATCAATAACGTGACGGGCAAGACCCGCATGCTGGTTGGCGAAAAACGCGATGTTGATCAAAGCTTCACCGCAAGTGACGCCACCTACGCATTTGTGTTCGACGATCCTGAAAGCGATGACGCCGGACAGATCCGCGGCCAAATGGGACAATTGGTGATGGAAGGTAAATCGACCATTCCAACCAATGTGGACGCGACCGATGTTCAGGCCTTCTATGACGCTGGTTTCTCGGGCGAAGGCTCTTTCACCTATGGGTCAGGCAGTGCGGAAGTCCAAGGCACTGCCGAAGGCGAAAGCTTTTCTCTGAGCAGTAGTTCCGAGGGTGGTCGCCTTGCCGGCAGCATCGACGCGGGACATCTTGCCTACGATGTTGAACAGAACAGCGCCAAAGTCGCAGTGACCACAGCTGATCTGCCATTCCCGATTGAAGTTGCGATGGAAAAGGCGGGATTCAAATTCGACTTCCCGCTGATGGCCTCGGACGAAGTTCAATCGTTCAGCTTTGGCATGAACCTCACCGATTTCACCATGTCGGATGTCTTGTGGAGCCTGTTTGACCCGGCAGAATCCTTGCCACGCGATCCGGCGACCATTGTCGTTGACACAAGCGGAACCGGGAAGGTTCTGGTTGATTTCATGGACGAGGAAGCGGTCGAAACCTTCGCAACCGGCGACGTAACGCCAGGTGAACTGCATTCGCTGAAAATAAACGAACTGCTTGTTTCGCTGGTTGGCGCCAAACTGACCGGCGATGGCGATTTCACCTTTGACAACACCAACACCCAGGCCTTTGGCGGGATGCCGACGCCTGCGGGTGTCGCCAATCTGCAATTGGTGGGCGCCAACGCACTGATCGACAAGTTGATCGGTATGGGTTTGATCACCGAGAATGACGCGCTTGGGGCGCGTATGATGATGGGTCTGATGGCCGTACCGGGCGAAGAGCCCGACACGTTGAATTCAAAGATCGAATTCACCGAGGATGGCCAGATCCTCGCGAATGGCCAGCGTCTGAAGTAATTTCTTGGGGAAGGCGGAGTGCCTGCCTTCCCCAATCTTTTCCGAACGTCACCCAAGACGACGCAGCGAACAGAACCCTGCAGTGCGATCTTGCGGATATGAATCTTCAGACCAACTTTTTGGATATGCGCCGGGTTCAAACGGTCCCGCAGAATCCATCATGTCGCGGGTAATCGCGAAACCTCTGATCGTTTCGCCTTCAACAGCAGCTAAGCACCGGCGCGGCTATATCTCAACTGTTTGTCAAACCCTGTGGATAGCCCGGCAAAACGCCCGGTAAATTGGCTTCGACCCTTGCGGGCTTGCCCGCGCAAGGCTAGGTCCATTTGAATCAGACCGGAGGCCGCATGACCCGAACACCCGAAGACATCAGCCATCAGTTGTTGGACGCCGCGCGCAAGGCCGGGGCCGAGGCGGCAGACGCCATCGTGATCGACGGCACCTCGGTTTCCGTCGAAGTTCGCGAAGGGGCTTTGGAGCACGCCGAACGGGCCGAGGGCACGGATCTGGGTCTGCGGGTGTTTCTGGGCAAACAGCAGGCGATCGTGTCCAGTTCGGACAGCCGCCCCGAAACTCTGGCCGCAATGGCCGAGCGGGCCGTAGCCATGGCCAAGGAAGCGCCGGAGGATCCGTTTACCGGGCTGGCGGCTGCAGACCAGCTGATTCAGGATTGGGATCTGAACGCGCTAGAGCTTTGTGATCCTTCACCGGAGCCCACAGCCGAAGCGCTGATGCAGGATGCGCTACAAGCCGAGGCTGCGGCCATGGCAGTGGAAGGTGTCAGTCAGGTCTCGGACGCAGCGGCGGGCTACGGCATGCACCGGGTTCACCTGTCTGCGACCAATGGCTTCTCGGGCGGTTATGCGCGGACCAGCAGGTCCACATCCTGCGTTGCCATTTCTGGTGAAGGCACCGGGATGGAACGCGACTATGACGGAGACAGCCGCAGTTTTCAGGCCGATTTGCGTGATCCGTCCGAGATCGGGCAGTCGGCTGGGGAACGCGCAGTTTCGCTGGTGGGCGCACGGCAGCCCGAGACCGGGAGCTTTCCGGTCTTGTTTGACGAACGCATTTCCTCGTCGCTGATCGGCCACTTGCTGGGGGCCAGCAATGGTGCCGCAATTGCGCTAGGCGCGTCGTGGCTGAAGGACAGTCTGGGCGAACAGGTGCTGCCTGAAACGCTGTCGCTGATCGAAGACCCCCACCGCCCGCGTATTTCGGGTTCGCGGCCCTTTGATGCCGAGGGGCTGCCGACCCGTCGCCGCGCCATTGTGGAAAACGGTGTGTTGACCGGGTGGACGCTCGACCTGTCAAGCGCTCGAAAGCTCGAAATGACGTCAACCGGGAATGCAGCAAGGGGTGTTTCTGGCCCACCGTCACCCAGCAATTGGAACCTCGCCCTCACACAAGGCGACCAAAGCCGCGCAGACCTGATCCGCGACATGGGTACGGGGCTTTTGGTGACGTCGATGATCGGTTCGACGATCAACCCCAATACCGGAGATTACTCGCGCGGGGCATCTGGGTTCTGGGTTGAAAACGGTGAGATCACCTATCCCGTCAACGAATGTACAATTGCGGGCAACCTGCGCGATATGCTGATGCGCATCATCCCGGCGAATGACGCGCGGACCTATCTGTCGCGGGTGGTTCCGTCGATCCTGATCGAAGGGATGACACTTGCCGGCAACTGACCTGTCACTGCTGATCGACGCCGCACAGGAAGCGGGGCAAATCGCGACGCGGTATTCGGGCCCACAAGCGCAGCGCTGGGACAAGCCCGACGGTGCAGGGCCAGTGACCGAGGCGGATCTGGCGGTCAACGAAATGCTGGAGCGCAAGCTGCAATCCGCGCGACCCGGCTATGGCTGGCTTAGCGAAGAGACCGAAGACACGGACGACCGACTGGGCAAAGACGCGGTTTTTATCATCGATCCGATTGACGGCACCCGCAGCTTTGCCGAAGGGTCAAAAACCTGGGCCCATTCGCTCGCCATTTCCGAAAATGGCATTGTGACCGCTGCTGTGATTTATCTGCCGATGCGTGATCTTCTTTACGCCGCCGCCGCTGGGCAGGGCGCCACGCTGAACGGAACTCCGATACGAGTTTCGGAGCCTGGGGGTTTGACCGAAGCAGAGGTGCTTGCAGCCAAGCCAAACCTTGCACCCCACCACTGGCAAGCCGGGAATGTACCGGAATTCAAGCGAGTCTATCGCCCTTCACTGGCTTATCGGATGGCGCTTGTTGCGCAGGGCCGGTTTGACGGCATGCTGACATTACGCCCCAGCTGGGAATGGGACATCGCCGCGGGGGATCTGATCCTGCGTGAGGCAGGTGGCTGTTGCACCGACCGCAAAGGCACTGCGCTGCGGTTCAACAATGCACATCCGCGCCTGAACGGCGTATTGGCCGCCGGCGCGCATCTGCATGAAGTGTTGCTTGGGCAACTCGATCAAACCAGCGCCGGGTTGCCTGAATGAGCAAACCCCGCTCTCTCAGCCTTGCGGCGTACCGGATTCTGTCCTGGGGTGTGCCGCAGACAATGGGTCGCGACCTGCCACCGCGACCTGAGGGTGAGCTACTTTGGCTGCATCTGAACAGCCCCGAGAAATTGCCGGTGATCGAAGACTTCGCCAGCAGGCTTCTGGCTGCGCGACCGGATGTTTCGCTTTTACTGACCGCCCCGTCTGACGCAAACATTTCGGATTGGTCCAACAGCCTGTGGCCAGTTGTACCGCTACCGCCTGATCAACCAAGACCGGCACGCGCCTTTCTGGACCATTGGCAGCCAGATCTTTGCATCTGGATCGGCGGTGGCTTGATGCCAAATCTGATCAACCGCGCGGAAGAAAAAGCCATTCCGATGATCTTGCTCGAAGGCGTCGTCGATCTTGTCATGTCGCGCTCGGGGCGCTGGCTGCCGGATATCACGCGCTTTACGCTGGATTGCTTTGACAGGATTGAGACTTGCAACGAAAACACGGCCCGCCAAATTCGAAGGTATGGGATTGCTTCGTCGAAGGTTTCTGTATCCTCACCGCTGCGCATTAGCCCTGATCCCCAACCTTGGCCAGAAGATGAGTTGATCGAAACCAACCATGCTTTGGGCGGTCGCCCCGTCTGGCTGGCTGCTTGGGTTCAGGACACCGAGTTCATTTCCGTGCTAAGCGCACATCGGCAGGCCATGCGGCTGTTGCCAAGGCTTGCCCTGGTTTTGCATGTTGCCGACACTGCAGAAGCCGACCCTTTGAACCGGCGGCTTGAGGCTATGGATTTGCGCTGTTCCAACTGGGACGAAGGGCAGCAAATTGAAGACAATACGCAAGTCATTCTGACGGCATCGGACGAGGATCTGGGCCTGTGGCACCGGGTGGCCCCCGTGACTTTTATGGGAACATCTCTGGAGCGCGGCGCGACCGGGCAGAACCCTTTGCTGTCGACAGCATTGGGGTCCTCGGTGATCCATGGTCCTTATGTCATCCACCACAGCGACAGCTATCACCGACTGGATTCGGCGGGTGCGGCGGTGACGGTGCGTACAGCAACAGAGCTGGGCGACACGGTCGTTGACCTTCTGGCGCCGGATCGCACGGCAGATATGGCACTGGCGGGATGGGAATTGGTGACCGAAGGTGCGCCGCAGACAGATGATCTGATAGAGTTGGTCCAGCACTATCTGGACAAGGGAAGAGCCAACCGTGCGCGCACCTGACTTTTGGAACATGCCGGCTGACAATCCCGGACTGCGCGCGCGGCTGTTGTCGCCATTGGGCAGCCTTTATGCCGCCGCCACAGCGCGCCGGGTCGCGTCTCGACAGGCCTATAGGCCCGGTATTCCCGTAATATGTGTCGGCAACCTGAACGCGGGCGGAACCGGAAAAACCCCAACCGTGATCTGGCTGTTGGAGGTGTTGCGCGACAGTTGGCACCACCCCCATGTGGTCACGCGCGGGCATGGTGGAGCATTGGACGGGCCTGTGAAGGTCGATCCCAACCAACACAGCGCGGCTGAGGTCGGAGACGAACCTCTGTTGCTGGCCGCCTTCGCCGAAGTCTGGGTCGCCAAGGATCGCGCAGCGGGCGCCAAAGCCGCCGTCGAGGCGGGCGCGACGGTCATCGTGTTGGATGACGGGTTTCAGAACCCAACGGTCGCCAAGGATTTTTCGATCATCGTCGTCGATGCGGCCAATGGCTTCGGGAACGGGCGATGCATCCCCGCAGGCCCTTTGCGAGAGCCGGTTAGCGTCGGTCTGAAACGCGCCGACTTGGTGCTGTCTTTGGGCGATTCTGACGCACAAGACCAGTTTACACAAAGCTGGGGGAGCGCGATCACCATCCCCAAGGCCAAAGGCGAGGTCACCGCTCTGCAAACCGGGATGGATTGGTCCACAACGCAGGTTTTGGCCTTTGCCGGAATCGGCCACCCGGAAAAGTTCTTTCGCACATTGCGGCAACAAGGGGCCGAGCTGCTGCGCGCAGAGGCCCTGGATGACCACCAGCCTCTGACACCCGCGTTAATGACACGGCTGGAAAATGAAGCCCGCTTGCTGGGGGCACAAATGGTGACAACGGAAAAGGATGCGGTGCGCCTACCCCGGGCCTTTCAGGCCAAGGTCATCACCTTACCCGTGCGACTGCAAGTGGCAGAGCACGATCGGGTGAAAGAGATGGTCTTGAACGTCGCCCCTTCGCCCAAGTGACGCCCAGGCAGACCTGAACGGCCACCCGGGCGCAAGGGTTAGCTACCCAGTTCGGCTTCGATCAGCGCTTTGAATTCGTCATAAGACTGGTTACTGACCTTCTGGCCGTTCACAACAAAGGACGGCGTGGCGCGTACATCATCGCGTTCGGCGTTTTCCTGATACCAGGCCACCAGCGTCTGTGCCTGGGTGCCGTCCTGGAGGCACGCCTCAAGCTGATCGCTGTCGATGCCAGCCAAACGACCGATCTTGCGCAGCTCGTCCACAACCTCGGTCGGCCCCCCTGCGCTGGTCCATTCCGCTTGCCCTTCATAGATCAGGTCGGTGATGCCAAAGAACTTTTCGGGCCCGCCGCAGCGCGCCACCATCGATGCCCACAGGCCATAGCGGTCGAAATACACCTCGCGATAGATGAACTTGACCTTGCCGGTGTCGATGAAATCTTCCTTCAGCTGCTTATACGCACCTTTGTGGAAATTGGCGCAGTGCGGGCAGGTATAGGATGCGTATTCGATGATCTCGACTGGCGCATCCTCGGCACCTTGTACCATTTCGACAATAGTCGATGTATCCAGCTCGGTTTCCTGTGCCTGAGCGCTGCTGATCAGCGGATAGGCGGTTGGCGACGAGCTTGACGACGACAGCCAATAGCCACCTGCGGCCACGGCAGCAGCCGCACAAATTCCCAATGCAATACGGCTCATTCTCAGCCCTTTCTCAGCGTTTTTGTTTGGATAAAACGTTGCGACCCAATCGTTCAAGGGCCGCACGCAGATCGCCATCGTGAATATCGCGTGACACTTTGTCCGCCTCGGCGGCGATCTCGGGGGATAGTTTGGGTTTCGCCGGTTTCGGCTTGTGATCGAAACTGGCCTGCCCCTCGGCAAATCCGGTCGGAGCGGTCTGGGTGATGCGCACCCGGCTGATGGCGTTGAACCCGTAAACAGCGTTGACCTTGTCGCGCAATTGCTCGCGCTGCATATCCAGCATTGCGGCTTGTGGTCCGGTGGTCAGCACCGTCAGCGTAGCGCCAAAACCGCCTTTGCCATAACCCACTTTCACGGGTTGCGCGACGGCGGCGATATCCTGGCCCACGATCTCGGCCCAATGGGTCAACAGGCGCGACACGGCGAAGCCCCGGCTTTCACCGGCCCGCCTAATCTGGTCGTTCAGCAAAGTCGCGGTGCGTTTGAACCCGCGGGTCGAAGAACGTCTGCGCTGCATCTGGTTTCCATCTCCTGCACACCTATTGTAATGGGCAAAGACCCGGGTGCCAGCAAAACCCGACAGGGAGATGGATAAATCTTGCGTGACAGCACTGAATTTGACGTGAGCAACGCTCTGTTGCAGTGGTACGACCGCCACGCGCGCGAGATGCCCTGGCGCATTGGGCCTGCTGAGCGCGCCGCAGGTGTGCAGCCCGACCCTTACCGCGTCTGGCTGTCCGAGGTCATGCTGCAACAAACCACCGTGGCCGCAGTGCGGGACTATTTCCAACGGTTTACCCAACGCTGGCCGGACGTCACCGCTTTGGCCGCAGCCCCCGATGATCAGGTGATGGCCGAATGGGCCGGGCTGGGATATTACGCGCGAGCGCGGAACCTGCTGAAATGCGCGCGCGTGGTTGCCGATGAACGCGGGGGGCAATTCCCCAACACCTATGACGAATTGCTGAAATTGCCCGGGGTCGGCCCCTATACCGCTGCGGCGATTGCAGCGATTGCCTTTGACCACCCCGAGACGGTTCTGGACGGCAATGTTGAACGCGTAATGGCGCGGCTATACGATATCCACGACCCTCTGCCGGGCTCGAAACCGATCCTCAAAGCCAAAGCCGAGGCCCTGACGCCCAACGCGCGACCCGGGGATTACGCGCAAGCTGTGATGGATATGGGGGCCACGATTTGCACCCCCAAATCCCCGGCCTGCGGGATCTGCGTTCTGCGTGAACCCTGCCGGGCGCGCATCGCCGGTACACAATCGGAGCTGCCGAATAAGACCCCCAAACAGCCCAAACCCACACGGTATGGCCATGTCTATATCGCCCTCCGCGCGGACGGTGCTTTGCTTATGGAACGCCGCCCGGACAAGGGGCTTTTGGGTGGGATGCTGGGCTGGCCGGGTTCTGACTGGTCAGAAGCCCCTGCCGAAGCCCCGCCTTTCACCGCCAACTGGCAGCGTTTGTCAGGTGAGGTTCGACACACCTTCACCCATTTCCACCTGATCCTGCAGGTTTGGAGCGCAGATCTTCCGCACAGTTTTCAAAGCGACGCGTTGCTGGTGATCGAAAAGCATGCCTTCCGTCCGAGCGACCTGCCGACAGTCATGCGCAAGGCCCATGCCCTGTGGCGCGACCACTGACCCCCAGAATTAACCCGTTGTGCCCGGATGAAAGAGATGGCTAGCTGGGATAACTTGATCCGAGTACGCCGATGACAACAACCAGCACCCTCTCCCAATGGAAATCTGCCCTGCCCTTCTGGGTCTCTTACCTGTTGATCCCCCTGATCTGGGCAACAGCCTTGGCTGGCGGATGGTGGGTAGCGCTGGTGCCTCTGTCCACATGGTGGGCCTTTGCGGTGCTCGACCGGTTGACCGGCCTCAATCTTGAAAACGCAGACCCCGAAACGCCCGATAGTGTGTTGCCGCGATATATCTTGCTGACCAAGCTCTGGGTGCCGGTTCAATTTCTCACCCTCTACGGGCTGATCTGGTATGCCACCCGCTCGGATCTGTCGGTTCTTGAAAAGATCGGGCTGTTCTTTGGCATGGGCGTCATCTCGGGTACGATTGGTATCAACTACAGCCACGAACTGATGCATCAGAGAGACCGGCTTGAGCGTTGGTTGGGGGATATCCTGCTTGCAATGGTGCTCTATTCCCATTTCCGGTCCGAGCATCTGCTGGTCCATCACCGCTATGTCGGCACGCCACGCGATCCGGTAACCGCCCGATATAACGAAGGGTTTCACCGGTTTTACCCCAGGGTTCTGAAACAAAGCCTGCTGTCCGCGTTTCAGGCCGAGCGCGCCAAGCTTGCGCGCAACGACCGGCCTTGGACTGACCCCGCAAACCCTTTCTGGCGCTATTGGGCCCTGCAAGCGGGAATGCTGCTCTTGGCCCTGCTGATCGGAGGTTGGAGTGGCCTCGCCTTGTTCCTCATCCAGGCCGGAACCGCGATCTGGCAGCTTGAGTTGGTGAACTATGTTGAACATTACGGCCTGACCCGCAAATATTTGGGCGAGGGGAAATACGAACATGTTCGTCCGCGCCACTCGTGGAACGCATCACAAAAAGCGTCCAATTGGTTGCTGATCAACCTGCAACGCCATTCGGATCACCACTACAAGCCCAACCGTCGTTTTCCCCTGTTGCAACACCATTCACAAGACGCTGCACCACAATTGCCCCATGGCTATCCGGTCATGACCATTGCCGCGATGATACCACCGCTCTGGCGTCGGATCATGAACCCAAGGGTTCGGGCTTGGCGCAGGCAGTATTATCCAGAAATCACTGATTGGCGGCCCTACAACAAAAGCGAAAACCCGCAGCCCCACGCCTGTCCGCAGCGCGCACAAGCGCGCTGCCCGGCCCAACGGGCGGGCCTGCATCTATGATGCAGGCGCTCCGGGCGGGAGCCCCTCTGCTCCGGCCACCCAGACATCCATCGGTGTGGCAATCCCACGAACAGCCTGCGCTTTGAGCGGCGCAAATCCCGCCATCAAGGGCTCGGCCTTGGGATCTTCCTGCATAACCTGCAGACGTACCGCGTCGCTGATGACGATACGAGCATGTACCTCTCGGGTCAGGGCCTCGAGCTTTGCCGCCACATTGACCGCGTCACCGATCACGGCGAATTCCAATCGGTTTGCGCCGATGTCACCCAGAACGACCGCGCCGTAATGCACTCCGATGCCGATGTGAATCTCGGGCTCTCCGGCCCGACGCCGATCCAGGTTCCATTGATCGACGACATCCGCCATCGCGCGGGCGCAGGACAATGCGTTCCGCGCGTCCAAAGGCGTTGTCACGGGGGTGCCAAAGGTCGCCATCAGCCCGTCACCCAGATATTTGTCCAGCGTCCCATGGTGCCGAAAGACTTCGCGTTCCATACGGGCATGAAACCCGCGCAAAACCTCGATCACGTCATACGGATCACGCCCCGCCGCGTATTTGGTAAACCCAACGATATCGATGAACAGCACCGCCACATTCTCTTTGCGGACCTGTTTCAACGGATCGTCATTCTGGCTCAGTTCCTCCACGACGTTCGGCGAAAAATATCGTGACAGGTTGGCTCGTTCCCGTTCCAACCCGGCATTACTCAGTAAAAGCCGATTCAGACGGCGCATCGACAAGCCCAGCGTCACGGCCACCATGACGAATACAATGACCTGTTGAACCCGCTGCGGCACCATAAAGCTGTTGGGGTCTAACATGACCTGCAGATCGGGATATCCCTCAAGCGCCGCGTGAACACGGGCGCCCAGTTCCGGGAAAGGGGTCGACACCCACCAGGCGATGACCCACCCAACGGTCCACATCATGGCCGTCCACGAACCGATGGCCACAACCGTGCGCCAGGAATAGGCCAGCGTTCCGGCCGCCAGGATGATGAAGAAATACTGAAAATTGTCGAACCTGTATTGCGTTGCCAAGGGCCGCACATCATCGCTGAATGGGTTTGGTACGATCATACCCAGCGTCATGATCAGCAGATCGACAAAGATCAGCAAAAGCTCGATCCGAGATTGCCCCACGCGCCCGGCTCTTTGGATCAGCCAGCCATTGGCGCAGATCAGCAAAAGGATAAAGTGATACCAAAGAACCTCCCATTGGGGGTTCAGAAAGATCAGCAGTATCCCCGTTAACCCCATGGCGACCCACCGCGCCCGCACGGCAAGTTCCAGCCCTTCGCGCTTGTGGCGCTCTAACGCGGCCTCGGTGTATTTGTTGTCCAGGTCATATTCGTCCGGTTGCGAAACAAAGAACCTTCTGGCCCGGCTTGGGCTGGCGGCTGAATCGGTCACGACTCGGATCTCCTTTCGAGGAGCTTTGCACTTGCCCTATGCAATCACCGTTGGGGGGAAAACAAAAGACCCCGCCGAAATCGGCGGGGCAGTTGGTCGTGCCTTGTGTCAGGCCACAGGCACGGGCGGTATCGTTGAACTCAGTTGTGCATCTCGGCTCGGATCTGCTGGCGCAGCACGTCGATGGGCACAGTTTTACCGTCGCGTTTGAAGCACCAATAGGTCCAGCCGTTGCAGGACGGCGCGTTTTCCAGATGCGCGCCGACCTGGTGGATCGAGCCTTTGACGTTGTCACCCACAAGCGTGCCATCGGCGCGAACCTTGGCCTTGTGGCGCTGGTTCATGGAATACAGTTCTTCGCCCGGTCGCAACATGCCGCGTTCGACCAGTTGGCCGAAGGGCACGCGCGGTTCTGCCCGTTTGCTGGCGCTGACCTCCAGTGCCTCGCGGTCGAACTTGCGGACCTTGGCGATACGCTTTTCGGCCACTTTGCGATAGCTTTCCTCGCGTTCGATCCCGATAAACTCGCGCCCCAGCATCTTGGCCACGGCCCCGGTTGTTCCAGTGCCAAAGAACGGATCCAGCACCACGTCCCCCGGATTGGTCGAGCCGATCAGCACCCGGTGCAGCAGTGATTCCGGTTTCTGCGTCGGATGCGCCTTGTCACCATTTTCATCCTTGAGCCGCTCGTGCCCGGTGCAAATCGGCAGCACCCAGTCGCTGCGCATTTGAACACCCTCATTCAACGCCTTCAGCGCCTCATAGTTGAAGGTGTATTTCGCACCTTCGCGTTTGCTGGCCCAAATCATCGTCTCATGCGCGTTCGTAAACCGTTTACCGCGGAAATTCGGCATCGGGTTCGACTTGCGCCATACGACATCGTTCAGAATCCAATAGCCTGCGTCTTGCAGTGCGGAGCCCACGCGGAAAATGTTGTGATAGGATCCAATCACCCAGATGGCGCCATTCGGCTTGAGCAGACGATGCGCCGCCTTCAGCCAGGCGCGGGTGAACTGATCATAGACACCAAAGCTGCTGAACTGATCCCAGTGATCATCCACCGCATCCACCTGAGAATTGTCCGGGCGGTGCAGCTGGCCTTTCAGCTGCAAATTATAGGGCGGATCTGCAAAAATCAGGTCAACCGACGCCTCGGGCAGACTGTTCATCGCCTCGATGCAGTCGCCGGAAAGGATCGTGTTTAAAGGGAGCGCAGCTGCGCCCTTTGTCTTGATTTTGGTCATATCACTGCCTCGGTTCCACGGCGCTTTTGCGCTCATTTGGTTGAGACAAGGATGAGTCAAAGATGATTCGTCGTCAAATTCTTTTTTGAATCAGTGACTTACGATTTACTCTTGATACAAGATATTGTGCACCGGCTTGAACGAACGTCTATGATGTGGGGTCACACCAAGATTTTGCAGCGCTTCGCGGTGCTGTTTTGTCGGATATCCCGCGTTGGCATCCCAGCCATAGCCGGGATGCTGTTGCGCTAAATCCACCATCACCTGATCGCGCCAGTTCTTGGCAATTATGGATGCCGCCGCAATCGAAAGTGACTGCGCATCGCCTTTCACCACCGCTCGCGACGGGATTTTCAAACCGCGTGGGATCATGTTGCCGTCGATCAGCAAATAATCCGGGGCCGGGTTCAGCGCTTCGACGGCGCGGATCATCGCGATATGAGACGCGCGCAGGATGTTGTGTTCATCAATCTCGGCAACCGAAGCTTCGCCTATGGCAATTTCGGCCCGTTCGCGCAGCGCCTTGTCCAAAGCCTGTCGACGCTTGGCTGTCAGCTTTTTGGAATCGTTGAGCCCTTCGGGAATATCATCAGGGTTCAGGATCACCGCCGCCGCAGCCACTGGCCCGGCCAGTGGGCCGCGCCCGACCTCATCCACACCGGCAATTCTCAGGTGCCCGCGATCACGCAGGGCGGTCTCAAGATCAAAACTCGGCAACATCATACCTTTGGCAAACCGCGTTTCGGCCTATGAAGCAACCCAAAAAAGAAGAGGGCCGCCAAGGGATGCCCTCTTCCAACGCGGCGCGTTCTGTGGCGCTGCGCCTGCTCGAACGTGAAGTATCAGTACACCACACGATACCCGTATTGGCGCAGGCAAGCGGGTTCATAGCCGCGATTGACGCGCTTGCCATTCCAAAACCCGACCTTGCACTGATACGGAAGGCTACTTGCATGTTTGTAGTGTTTTCCCAGGCAGCGCTCGCCCAACAAGGGGCGGTGATGACCGGCGCCCTTGAAGGTTCGCAAGCAACGCTGCGGCAGGTTGTACTTTGCAACGGATTTGGGCAGCGGGCGCACGTGATGCGGTTTCGCACGTGGCTTGTGGTCATGTGGTTTATGAACCTTGGGCTTGTAAACCGGTGCGGGCTGGCGCGTCACGTTATAGCTCGGTCGGGATGGTTCCTGTTTCGAGAAATGGTTGATCGCCACGCCCAGCAGCGCAATCGCGGCCAATCCACCCAGGATATCCTTGCCGTCGGCAGCCTGGGCCTGCGATGCGGAAATGCCGGTTATGGTCATAGCCGAGGCAACAACAAAGGCGATGAATTTGCGATGCATGATCTTTGTCCTTTCGGGTCGTTTGACGCGGTCAGGGAGCAGACCGCAAATCTGATGTCCCGACCCTGCGACCGCCCCTGTCAGACAGGCAATAACGCGGTGTTGTTATCCGATATCAGCGCCCCGAATCCCGTTATGATATTGAATATCTGCCAAGCCGTGCGCAGGATGCAGCCCATGAAACAGATCCTCTCTTCTCTCGCTGTCCTGGCCCTGATATCGATTGGCTCCGCTGCCTCGGCAGCCGATTGCTATGCTGATTACAAAGCCAAAAAGGATAACCCTCTAAAGCTGCACTATGGCGTCATGCAGGTTTCGGCCTGCAAAAAAGGTCAGGCCAAATCCGAAGTTGCCAAGCGGCTGAAATCGAATGGTTGGACCTTGCTGAATGTCATGTCCGTTTTCGGGCCCGAAGGGTTGGATCAAAGGAAGGCCAATGCCGGATCATTCTATCTCCGTTTCTGACGCGCGGCGGTCTGGCACGCGCTTGGTTGGCTTTGGTATCGCCGCGATTGTCGCTATTCTTGCAACTGCAGCGGTTTTTCTGTTTCTGACCTTGCCCGACGCCAATGCCTTTAACGCCAAGGTCGAACGGCTGTTTGTCGAAACCGATCTGACCTCACAATCCGAAATTCGCCTGCTTGAGATTCTGGCGCAATCAGGCACCGCCTTTGCCGATACACTGACCAGCTATCGGATGGTGATCTTTGTTCTCTTGGTCTTTGCAACAGCCATGCTGGTTGCGGCCCTGGTTTTTCTCGTCATGCTCGTCTTGCTGAATCGCCGAATGGCCCAGATCGAGCGGACGGGGATTCAGGTGACATCCTTGTTGATCAGTCGTGAGGAAAACACCGTTTACCTCAACAACATGGATTTCAAACTCACACCTGCCGCGATGGAAACCCTATCGGTTTTGGCCGAGTCGCGACTGGATGACGAAGTGCTTTCGGGTGTTCAAATCGAAGCGGTGATTTCCGGCAAGGACGCTGCTGATTGCGATGAGGCCGCCGGGGCCACTCGGATCAAACGGTTGCGTGATGCGTTAGGCAACCAGATGGTCAGCGAGTTGCTGGTCAAGAATATCGCGAAAAAGGGCTATATGCTTTCGATCGAAAAAGACGTCATCCAGATGGTTTGATCTGGCAGACGCTGTGAGTTTCAGCAAATCTCCCTCTTGGAAAAGCAGTTCGAAGGCCCCATTCTTATACCGCTCGGGCACGGGAGGTCAGCTATGAACGTCCACGCCACACCAAAGACCAGCGGATATGGCATCTCGATCGAACCCCTGAAGGGACGCGTCGCGGTTTACCGCGGTCAGATTTTGTTGGCCGAAAGCCATAATGCGAAGGTGATGTATGAAACGCGGCTACCGCCCGCGATTTACATCCCACGCGAAGACCTGTGCATCGAACTCGGCCCCGAGACCGATTTGCAAACATTTTGCCCGTTCAAGGGGACGGCAAAATATCACGACATCAGCGTGTCCAACGAACATCTTACCAATTCGATTTGGGTCTATGATGATGCTTTGCCGGAAAGCAAAGACATTCAGGGCCACGTGGGATTTATGCCAGATGCGGTCACCCGGATCGATCTTGGCGAAAACACGCTGCGTGACCCAGATGACAGCAATATCAGCGGTCCGCTGATCGACTGGCTGATGCGTGGCGCATCCGAATTCAAAACGCCCGAGACATTTACAAAGGCTCTGGCTGAAAAGATGTCGGAACACGGCATCGCTATCCAGCGGCTCAGTATTCTGGCCTGGTCGCTCCATCCCTTGATTGCTGGCAAACACTATATCTGGGAAAAGAGCACGGGCGAGATTTCGACAAACGTACCGACCTATGAAATCTATGATCACCCGGCCTTTATCAACAGCCCTCTGCGCCATGTCTCAGAAGGGTTGGGGGGCATTCGTCAACGGATCAGTGACAGCCCTGACAACAGCTTCCCGATTGTCGAGGATCTGCGCGCCAAAGGCGCGACAGACTACGTTGCGATGCCGCTGCCGTTTTCGGATGGTCGTATCAATGTCCTAACGCTGACCAGTGATCATCCTGAAGGATTTACTACCGCCAATCTTGGCCTTGTTTTCGAGTGTTCCACCGTGATCGCGCGATACTATGAGGTTTTCATGCAGCGCGAAAACGCACAGGTCCTGTTGGAAACCTATGTCGGCAAACGCACCGGTGCACGGGTGATGGGCGGAGAAATTCGTCGCGGGGATGGCGACGATATTGATGCCGCGATCATGTTTTGCGACCTACGCAACTCGACCAGCCTGGAAGAGTCGCTGGGCCGCGATGTCTATATCAACCTGCTGAATACGTTCTTCGAAACCGTTTCGGATATTATTGACGAAAACGATGGCGAGGTTCTGAAGTTCATCGGCGATGCTGTTCTAGCAGTGTTCCCTGCTGGCGACAATCCGGAGGCAGCGCGCGGTAACGCTCAGCGCTCGGCCCGTGAAATCGTGGAACGTTTGGCAGAGCTGCGCCAGACCGCGCCGGGCCAACCACTGGACTGTTCGATCGGAATCGCCTTCGGTCAGGTCACTTTTGGCAATATTGGTTCGCGAGAGCGGTTGGATTTCACCGTGATCGGCCACGCAGCCAATGTCGCGGCACGACTTGGTGAATACAGCAAATCGGTCGGGCACTCGATTGTCGTGTCTGGAGATATCGCTCCGGCGTGTCAGGATGCCATACCGCTTGGTGATGTCACTCTGCACAATGTGTCCCAGCCGATCGCCTCGTTCGCCTTGCGCACGGCTGTTGAAGAACAGTTAGGGCATTGACCTTGTCCACTTTTGCGCCGCGCACACCTATGGCTATACCTCGTTCGGCTTCTCAAGCGGCCCGAGGCCATAATGCCCTTTGCTCAGCCAGCGCCCAACAGGATCAGCGCAGTTTGCGCCGGTGAAATGCTGGCCTGTACCTCTGCAATTTGGGCGCGCGCAAGATAGGTATCCGTCAAGTCAGAAATCACTTCAGGGTCCGTGAACTGAGATATCTCGCTGGACCCGGTTGTGCGAGACAAGCGGTCGCGGAACACCTCAAGCTGTTTATCCAAGTCCAGCTGAGCAAATGAGGATGGCAGCCCCAGCGCGGTTTCCATCATCGATCTGATAGCTGGCAAGCCCATGACTGAAAACCATTTCTGATCGTCGCTGCCGGGCTCTGAAGCGAGGTCGGCCAAAGTGTGCTGCGCATAAAGCGCAACCCGCATTGTGTCATTCGATTGCCCGACGGCAACTTCAAAGCGCGTGGTTAGATTGTCTTGTGCAATCTTTTCCATATTGGTGATCAGCCCGGTCTTGGGAATGTCACCAGGCCCAAAGCCAAACGCATCGGCAAAATCGCGATAACGGCTATCGGTCAGCCGATTGGCAAGCGCATCATCTGCGCTGGTGCCATCAGAAAGAATCTTTTGGATGAAAAACCGGTTGTTGAGATCGTCTTGCAGACCAAATGCGCCCAGAGCGACCTGCAACAGCCGTCGATCTGACACCAGATCTTCTGCCGATTGAACCTTGCTAATATTCTCCAGAAAATACTTCGTATCCCGCTGGTTTACCGCAGATGCCGTAAAGCTATCGTACTGCGCATCATAGGTCCGTTGCAGAAAGCGCCAGCCGACAATCCCGCCCGTGGGTATGACCGGTTGAAAGGTCATTGGTGATAGGCCATCAAACGCTCTTCTCGCGGCAAGAGCGACCGCAGAGACTTGAGGCATTTATGGTAGTGCTCGGCCACCAGTGCCTCGGTCGCTTCGCCAAGGACACGACGACTGTCGGCATCCGTGAACACCTGGCTCAGCTCCTCAACCCGGCGCAACAACTGCTGGCGCGCATCTTTGGGATCTGTGTCGCCCGACAGAACCAGCTGAGCCGCATAGCAGACACGGCGCACAGGGGTGTTGACCTCTTCGGGATGGATGGCATCCCTGAGACGCAGCACATTGGCCTGCGGCGTCATGATCGAAAACCGGCTGCGACGATCGCCATTTTCGATGACGACCCCGTTGATCAAAACCCGTTCTTTCGGGGCCAATTTCAAAACCAGTCCACTCATCCCGTTGCTCCTCTTTGACGCAAGCCACGCAGAACCGCCATGTTGATCTCGAGCAGTGGCTCGACCGAGGCCGCGTTCCTCAGGATTTGACTGCTGTGCTGCTCGGTGAATTCGGCCAGAAAAAAATGCGTGCCCGAAGATCGTTTGGCAGCGCATTGCCCGTGTCCATGACCCCGCTTGCCAGCACAGTCCAAAGCCGTCTGTTTTCATGCACAGCCTGAACAAAGGCAGCGTAGTTTTTTTTGTCTGAGCGCGGTCGCAGCCTTCAACCGATGCGTAATTTTCGAAATCGCCTCGTATTCCGTATCACGAGGGGTGCGGGTCGGAGCCGCAGCTTGCGCATAGGCTGTCTGAGCATAGGCGTGCAGAGTCACATGAAATCCTTCCAATCGTCCATCTGGGGGTGTTCAAATCCGGGGCGCGACGGGCGCGCCCCGGTTCAGTTCCAAACTTAGCGGAACAGTGACAGGATGGACTGTGGCGCCTGGTTGGCAATCGACAGCGACTGAGTCGCCAACTGCTGCTGAACCTGCAGGGCCTGCAGACGAGCAGAGGTCTCTTCCATGTCGGCATCAACCAGCGACCCGATACCCGATTTGAACGAGTCGGTCAGTTTGGACACAAATTCCTGCTGCGTCTCAATCCGACCCTGCACCGAACCAAAGGCCGCTGCTGCATCAATCGAGGCGTCGATCAGGGATTCGATTGCACCCAAAGCAGCCGTTGCGCCCGTACCAGTTGACACGTCGATCGAGCTGAGCGCACCGAGGCCACCAGAGCCCGCATTGGTGAACTGCGCTGTGGTCGAAATATCCTGATCTGCGTCAGCGCCAGCAGCCGCAGTACCCGTCGCGAACGCAATAGTATTGGGCGCACCAGGCGAGTCGTAGTCTGCCGCCAGACCGGTGATGCCAAGCGCATCAATCTGGTTTTTCAGCCCCGCAGCAACCAAAGCGTCGGTGTAGTTTTCATCATAAGTACCCGACGGATCCAGATCGCTTGCCTGGATTGTATAGGACACCTCCTGATCACCCACGCGGATCGAAACGCTGTCACCGACCTCGAAATTGTCGGTCGAGCTGTCGATAACAATGTCACCGGTGCCTGTAGCGCGGTTCAATGTGAACCCGGCAACATCGTTGTCGGTTGTTGCGTTATCGGACCCTGCAAGAACGCCCTTGGCGGTATAGCCACCGATGGACAGATCCTGGCTGGCAACCGAGATCGACGACGCATTCACGCCACCGGCCGCGTCACGATCCAGCGAAGACAGAACCGAAACAGTGCCGGCGCTGCCATCAACCAGGTTAAGGCCGTTGAATTGCGCCGCACCGACAACCGATGCAATCTGATCGCGCAACGCGGTCACGTCGGCATTGATCTTGTTGCGATCAACGTTGTCTTCCTGCGCCGCTACGATCTTTTCCTTCATCTGGGTCAGCAGGTCGGTCACGGTTTCGGATGCGTTTCGTGCAACCGCAACGGTCGATTCACCCAGTGCCAGGCTGTCTTTGATGGCGCTGAAGCCTTTGACATCCGATTCCATAACCTTGGAAATCGCCCAGACAGCTGAATTGTCCTTGGCTGTGGCAACTTCTTTACCGGTCGAGATAGCGCTTTGGGTATCAGCCAGGTTCTTGTTGACCGACTTCAGCGTTTGCAGCGCAACCATTGCGCCGTTGTTCGTCAGAATGCTGGACATATTTGTCATCCTTTTTAAGTTCAGGCGCATTTCGCGCCGATGCTAACCCCACCTCAGCGGCAGGCATTCTGTCGTTCTGACCTCTGCGTCGAGCCGATTGGCATGCGCGCCACCTTGTCTTCAGGTGCAGCGACACCATTGCCCTTGATCCCCTAACGGAGTGCTAAGATGCACCCGCCTCAAATCTCGGATTTTATTCAACTCAGCCACTAAGCGCGCTTTTCCAGCTTTGCCTTCTGGCGCAGCGCAAAATCGCTACGCTGGCCGGTGGCATCATAGGTGCTGAATTCCTGACGCACGCGGCGCAATTCGGACATTCGGTTTGCCACTGCGCGAATCCCGTCTGCTGCACTGTTCAACAGAGCCTGATTGCGCGCCACTTTCTTTTGCACCCGGATCAACTCGTCACTATCGAGCACTTGCAACTCATTTATGGCCCGGATCAGTTTCTCTTTTTCGGGCGCCATATTTGCCAGGCGTTCCAAATCACCCTGAACAAGGGCCGAGCGTTCAAGGTCCAACACCTCCTCCAAGGCTTTGATCAGATCATTCGACATCGTGTTTCTCTTTCATTGCTTCAAACAGAACCTCCGACAGACCAATGCCACCAGATTGCGCAAGCTGCCGCGCCTGATGCTGGACCAATAGCGAGGCAAACTGGTCCTCGCCCGCGCCACCACCAAAGCTTTCAGGGGCTGTTCCAAGCCCAGCGGATTTCAACATTTCGGCCAGGAACGTGGCCTCAAGCTCGACCGCGGCCTGCTGAAGAGGGGACTGCGTTGCGGAATGCTGGTGAGCCTGAATGGTCATCGGAATTTTCATCGGGTTCTCCGAAAATTGCTTCGAACTTTCTTGATCAAAGAGGAAAGCGGTTAAAATAAACGTAACTTCCTGCGGTCATCTTCCCCGTCAGACCAACGGAGCCGGAGCAAAATGCCCAACCCTCTGACAGCCATGCTGACTACGCTTTCCGCAGCCTCCAATTCTGGGGGCCCTAAGCATCAGACTGACGATGCGCCTACGCATCCGGCCTTTTCGGATGTGTTGGAAAAAGTCGGTTTGATCGAAGAACGGGATGTCGCGCAAACGATCACGCCAGTTTCGCCCGAAACCGAAGAGGTACCATCCGACGATCTCGCGGCTCTCGAACCTGCTGCAACAGTTACCGATGAACCGCAGATTCAGATCGCAGCCATCGCGACCGGGCCAACAGAACCTTTTGGTGAGCCACATGAACATGATGATCTGACGGGACTGGAAACAGAAAGTTCAGACAAGGCTGCGGTCGCTCAAACCGCCATTACTTTGCGGTCGGAAGACGCACCAATACCGGCTGAGTCACCCCAAACTCGACCAGTCGATCGATCCGAATTCGAAACGACCCCCAACAAACCGCAAAACCCGCAGATCTTCGAATTTGCGTTCGGGCTGAGCAACGCGCAGACTGCGTTGGCCAATAACCACATGGCAAGACCAACCGCGAAGACAACCAAGCCGGTTGAGGCCCCACCCGTCGAGCTTATCCGAAGAAATTCGCAACCGATTGAGCCGATCAAGCCCGAAATGCCGCAAGTTCAAAAACCTGTGGCGCCCACTATGGCACCGTTAGTTGAGATGTTTGAACTCCGCGCGGACCCGATGCAAAGTTCTGAGGGAGAATGGGCCGCCTCGGCCAAAGAGACCTTGAACACCCAAGTTGCGCGCGATCTCTCTGCGTCTCAGATGATGAACACGGCCCGCGCTGATACCGCACGGGCTATCGCAGGGCAAATGGCTGCGGCGATTTCGGCCAAGCCTGGCTCCGGGGCGATCGAGATTGCACTCAACCCAGAAGAACTGGGCCGCGTCTCGATCATACTGAACGGGCGCGAGGACGGATTTCAACTGACAATCGCAGCCGAAAGACGCGAAACACTGGACCTGATGCGCCGACATTTGGCTGTCCTGTCCTCGGAATTTCAAAAGCTGGGCTACAGCGATCCGAGTTTTGATCTTGGCATGTCGAATAACACCGGAAAGGGCGGCGACAGCACTGCTCAGGACGCCGCAACCAGCGAGGCTCTTCAACTTGACGAGGCCGAAACGACTGCGCCTCCCCCTAAAACCGGCCCCGATCGGGGCCTTGATATGAGGCTTTGACCGATGATCTCTGAGACGAGCGCGACGACGCAATCCAACACCGGGCAATCGCAGGCCAACAATGCGCACAGCTCGGCGCTGACCTCGGATTTCGAAACCTTCCTGCTTATGCTGACCACACAAGCCCGAAATCAGGACCCGCTTGAGCCGTTGGATTCGTCGGAATACGCTTCGCAATTGGCGCAGTTCTCGATGGCTGAACAGCAGGTGCAGACCAATGATCTTCTGTCAGAACTGGCCTTGGCTTTGGGCAGCGTCAATCTGGAAGAGCTTGGGAACTGGGTCGGAGTAGATGTCCGCTCGACAGCTGCGTTCCAGTTCACCGATGAACCCATCACCCTGACCGCAGCCGCGGACCCAAATGCAGATCAGGCAAAGCTGGTGATCCGCGACGCATCTGGCGAAGTGGTCGACACGGCGGCCATTGCGCCAGACCAGAACGAATTCCAATGGGCCGGAGTTGATTCCAGCGGCGCGCCCTTCCCGACGGGATCCTACTCCGCAACGCTGGAAAGCTATGAGAACGGTGAGATCATCTCAACCAGCCCGGTGGCCTCATATAGCCGCGTAGTCGAGGCGCAGGTCGAGGGTGGGTCGGTCGTGCTTACCTTGGACAGCGGTGCAACGATTGCCGCCGATTCAATCTCGGGCGTGCGCGCAAGCGCTTGATCTAAAGCGATTGGCAGGTCAGAACGTGGCAAAACAAACGTCGACCCTAGCTGTTGGTGGCCGCCCTGACCGACCCTCTTGCTCCGCCCCCAGGCCTCGTACCCCAACTGCGTGCGCGTGGATTGGTTGACGAGGGCGTCCGCTTTGAGATGTTCTATGGCGGGCGCACCAATCAGGTTTGGAAGGTCCTGGGCAAAGGGTCAGACACCGTTTTGAAACTTTACAAAACGGATTTCCAGAACCCGTTGTTTCGCAATGATGCGCAGCTAGAAGCAGCCTGCCTTCAGGCGTTGAGCACCTCGGGTTTCGTGCCCGAGTTGCGCGCCACAGGGCGGTTCGAAAATGACAATTGGGTCTATTATGATCACGCCGCAGGCACACCATGGGAGCAAGATCCGGAACCTGTGGCCGAGCTTCTGCAAAAGCTGCATAACTTGTCACCAAAGGTCGCCGCCCCCAAGGGCCGCAATGGCAGCGCAGCGCTGGCAGCTCAAACGCGCGCGATCCTTCGTTTGTGTCGGTCTGAGCAGTCCGCGCGCATTGCGCAACAAGAACCAAAGGGCGAAATCGCCCCAACGCCCGTCCCTGTGCTTATCCACGGAGATCCGGTTCCGGGCAACATCCTAGTCGCCCCAGCCGGATTGACACTGATCGACTGGCAATGCCCCAGCCTCGGGGACCCGTCCGAAGATTTGGCCCTGTTTCTGTCCCCGGCGATGCAGCATCTTTATCGTGGCGCAGATTTGACGCAAGTCGAGGTGGCGCGGTTCCTTACGGCCTATGCCGACCCGCACATCGTTGCTCGCTATAAAGCCCTAAAGCCGTGGTATGCGTGGCGTATGGCCGCCTATTGTCTGTGGCGGGTTGAGACCGGGGCACTGGACTACCAACAAGGGTTTGAGCTGGAACTCGAGGCACTGCGCAACTCAGAGGTCGGCTAAGGTAAGCGCCGCATAGGCGATTGGCATCACCGCCCGTCGCCATCGGCCAAGCGGAAACCGTTTGGGTACTTGAGCCAAAGGCGCGGGCAGGTCCGTCTGTTGCCCCAAGGCCAGCCGCGCCAGAGCGCGCCCGCAATAGGTCCCCATCGCCACGCCATTTCCGTGATAGGCAAAGCCTGCGAACATCCCGGATTGGCCGGGCACGGGCCCAACATAAGGGACCAGATCGCGCGACATACAAACAAAGCCTGACCAGCTATGGGTCGCGTCAACCTGAGCCCAATTGGGGAACATGGTTGCGAAGTCTGATCGCAGTTTGCGCATCGTTCCTGCTTCGGCCCTCGGAGACGCCCGAAGACCTCCGCGCATGCCAAACAGAAATCGACGATCTGGCATCAAACGAAAATAGTGCAACAGATGCCGCGTGTCGTAGCACATCTGATCACTTGTCCACCCCTGATCCTGCAACTCTTGATCGGTCAAAGGGCGGGTGACCATGATCGACGATTGCACCGGCATATAACGCCCAGCCATCCATGATGGGATATCCTCGCTGGAATACCCATTGGTGCAGATCAACACCTGCCCAGCGCGCAGTTTGCCTTGTGATGTGGTCAGGTCAAAGCCACCAGGCCGTTTTTGAATGCCAAGCACAGCGCTGTTTTGGTAAAATACAGCGCCTTGGACTTGCGCCGCCCGGGTCAGTCCAAACAGGTATTTCCGTGGGTTCAGGCCAAAGCCAGTCTGAAGAGTATATCCGCCAAAGAACCTGCCGCCGATCCCCAAAGCATCCAGATCCTTTTGTTCATGCAGAGTGCCCCCACTGGTTGCCGCGCGCCGCAGCCGCTCCATCGCGCGGGGGGTGTGCGCCAGCTGTGTCTCACCTTCAGAATGGGTATCGGCCTCAATCTGATGTTGCGCCAACAGATCCGCGACCAGAGTGACCGCTTGCGTTTCGGCATCTGCGTATGCGTACGCCGCCACAGATCCATAGCGTCGGGTCATCGCCGTGTGGCCAAGTTTGGCCCCACCCAAACAACAAAACCCGCCATTGCGTCCCGACGCCCCCCATCCCGGGCTTCCGGCCTCGAGCACCACGACGCGGGCCCCAGCCTGTGCCAAGTGCAACGCAGCCGATACTCCGGTAAACCCGGCCCCGACAATCGCAACATCGGTGTTCAAATCGCCCTCAAGGCACGGCCAGTCCGGGGCAGCAATGGTTTCATCCCACCAACACCCGGCACGTGGTTTCGGGCCATAGGCAAAAGGTGGAAATATCCGTTTCATTCGGTGCGCGCGGCGGCCAATTCATCCTGTTTTTGCCGCATCATGGCGCGTTTGGTGACCAATGAAGCTGTGATCACTCCGATCGTCACTGCTGCGATCATCAAGGTCGACAGCGCATTGATCTCGGGGCTGACCCCAAGGCGCACAGCCGAGAATATCTTGATCGGCAAGGTTGTTGCTGACGGCCCCGAAGTGAAAGACGCGATCACCAGATCGTCCAGCGACAGGGTGAAGGCCAACAACCAGCCCGAAATCACCGCAGGTGCAATGATCGGCAAGGTCACCAGCCGGAATGCCTGTGCCGGTGAACACCCCAAATCCAGCGCGGCCTCTTCCAGTGACCGGTCAAACGTGACCAAACGGGATGAGACCACAACCGAGACAAAGCACATCGAAAAGGTCGTATGGGCCAGAACAATGGTCAGGATGCCGCGATCCAGCCCGATGCCGATGAACAGCAACAGCAGCGACAGGCCAGTGATCACTTCAGGCATCACCAGTGGCGCATAGATCATTCCGGAAAACAGTGTTCGACCGAAGAAGCGCCCACCGCGCACCAGAACATAGGCCGCTGCCGTGCCCAGAATGGTGGCCAGGGTCGAGGAAAAGACCGCCACCCGGATCGTGACCCAGGCCGCATCCAGAAACGCCTCGTTCTGGACCAGTTCACCGTACCATTTGGTCGAGAACCCGGCCCAGACTGTAACCAGTTTGCTTTCGTTGAAGCTGAAGATGATCAGGATGATCATCGGGATATAGAGGAAGGCAAATCCCAGCGTCAGAGAGACAGCGTTGAACCAGCTGAGCCTGTTCATTGATCGGCCTCCGTCTGTTTCTGCTGGTTGCGCTGGAACAGAACGATTGGGATGATCAGGATCAGCAGAAGCACTACTGCCACGGCGCTGGCCACGGGCCAGTCTCGGTTCGAGAAGAACTCCTCCCACAGAACCTTGCCGATCATCAACGTGCCTGAACCACCCAGCAGCGAGGGGATCACGAACTCACCAATCACCGGGATCATCACCAGGAAGCAGCCTGCGATGATTCCCGGGCGCGACAAGGGCACCGTCACCAGCCAAAAGGCTTGCGCACGCGAACAGCCCAGATCTTCGGCGGCTTCGATCAGCGATCCGTCCATGCGTTCCAACGCGGAATAGATCGGCAGGATCATGAACGGCAGATAGGTGTAAACGATGCCGATATAGACCGCAGTTTGCGTGTTCAGAATGGTCAACGGGGTCGAAATAATGCCCGTCCAGAGCAGAAGCTGGTTCAGATAGCCTTCGTTCGACAGAATGCCCATCCACGCATAGACGCGGATCAGGAATGAGGTCCAGAAAGGCAGGATCACCAGCATCATCAGCGTCGGGCGCCATTCCTCGGGCGCGCGCGCCATGCCATAGGCAATCGGATAACCCACCAGCAGCGTAAAGAAGGTCGAGATCACGGCGATCTTGACGCTGGAGAGATAGGCTTTCCAATAGAGGTCGTCCTCGGTCAACCAGACGAAATTTTCAAAATCCAGTTGGCTGAAGAAATCCTTTATCCCGGCCCATCCCTGGGTCAGATCCAGGGTCGGCGTATAAGGCGGAATGGCCAGTTCAGTGTCCGACAGCGAGATTTTCAGGACGATGAGGAACGGCACCAGAAACAGCACCAGCAACCAGACATAGGGCAGCGCGATCAGCAGGGCCCGGCGCATCAGTTGGCCAATAAGACCGCTGCCGTCGCTGTCCAGGACAGCCAGACCGGGTCTTCCCAGGTAAAGGACCGGCGCGAGATGCGGCGGGTGTTGGCCGTCTGCGCCTTGATGATCGTGCCGTCGGCCAGTTGCACATGATAGGTCGACAGATTGCCCAGATACGCGATGTCATGGACCTTACCCTGCACAGCGTTGACGGCATCCGTTGGACGGTCGGCCGAGATCGCCACCTTTTCCGGGCGGATGGCCAAATGACAGGTCTGGCCCGTGTCAAACGCGGTCGCCGACTTGGCCAGCAAAGCCGGCTGGCCCTCGGCCCAGTCGACCTGATAGCTTTCGTCGCCCTGAGCCGTCGCGCGGCCCTGAATGATGTTCACGTCCCCAATAAAATCAGCCACATAAACCGAAGCCGGGGTTTCATATATCCGGTCCGGTGTCGCCACCTGCATCAATTGGCCCAGATCCATAACGGCGACGCGGCTGGCAACGGTCATGGCCTCTTCCTGATCGTGGGTCACGATCACAAAAGTGGTACCAGTCTTTTCCTGAATATCCATCAATTCGAACTGCGTATCCTGTCGCAGTTTCTTGTCCAGCGCCCCAAGGGGTTCGTCCAACAAAAGCAGCTTGGGCGCCTTTGCCAATGAGCGGGCCAAAGCAACCCTCTGCCGTTGACCGCCCGAGATCTGATGCGGTTTGCGGCGGGCAAATTTCTCGAGCCGGGTCAGGCGCAGCATCTCTTCGACGCGCTCTTCCAGATCGTGCTTGGGCATGTTGTCCCGGCGCAGACCAAAGGCAATGTTTTCCCAAATGCTGAGATGCGGAAACAGCGCATACGACTGGAACATCATGTTCACAGCGCGTTTGTTCGGCGGCACCGGGTCGATATCGCGTCCGCCCAGCAGAATGTGGCCATCGGTCGGCTTTTCGAACCCGGCCAGCATCCGCATCATGGTGGTCTTGCCGCAGCCTGATGGGCCAAGCAGGGCAAAGAACTCTCGTTCGAAAATGTCCAGCGACAGGTTGTCGATTGCCGTAAAATCGCCAAAACGCTTGGATACGTTCTGAAACTGGATCAACGGTTCAGCTTGCGGGTCATCCCACGGTGCAAAGACAGTTGCGCTCAAATCAGCCCCCGTTTGTCGATCAGAACGAAAAACGCGCAAGGCGAGCGGATCGCCTTGCGCAGAGAAACCGGATCAGGTGCCCGATTTGATCTTGGTCCACAAACGGGTCACCACACGTTGAGTCTTCTGCGGATAGGGCGTGGTGATATAGAGGTTCTGCATCGTCGCATCATCCGGGTAAATCGCCGGATCGCCGATCACGTCTTCTTCCAGAAACTCTTGCGAGGCCTTGTTGCCGTTGGCGTAGTACACATAGTTCGACGCCGCCGCCATGTTGTTGGCATCCAGAATGAAGTTCAGGAACTTATGCGCCCCTTCCGGGTTCGGAGCATCCACCGGAATGGCCATCTGGTCGAACCACATCAACGAGCCTTCGGCGAAGGGATGGTATTCAATCTCGACACCATTCTCAGCCTCAGCCGCGCGGTCGCGTGCTTGCAGGATATCCCCCGACCAGCCAACAGCCACACAGATGTCACCATTTGCCAGCGCGTTGATGTACTCAGAACTATGGAATTTCTGAATATGCGGGCGAACCGCAGTCAGTACCTCTTCGGTCTTGCCGATCACGTCTGTATCGTGGCTGTCGGGGTCTTCACCCAGATATTGCAGGACCATAGGAATGATCTCGGACGGGGCATCCAGGAAATGCACCCCGCAAGAGGCCAGCTTTTCCATATTCTCAGGATTGAGCACCAGTTCCATGCTGTTCAGCGGGGCATCGGCTCCCAAGACCTCTTGAACCTTGCCAACGTTCACACCGATTCCGGTGGTGCCCCACATATAGTTGATCGAATAAGCGTTGTCCGGGTCATAGCCAGCCGTACGGTCTTGGATCACATCCCAAAGGTTGCCTGCATTCGACAGTTGTGCGTTGTCGAGTGGTTGGAACGCACCGGCCGAGATTTGACGCTGCAAGAATGTGCCCGAGGGAACCACAACATCATAGCCGGATCCACCGGCCAGCATTTTGGTTTCCAATACTTCGTTGCTGTCGAACACATCATAGATCAGGGTCAGGCCCGTCTCTTCTTCGAACTTGGTCAGCAGATCTTCGTCGATATAGTCCGACCAATTGTAAACGCGCACCTCTTCGGCGAAAGCCGCCGAAGTCCCCAATGCAGCGATCGCTGTCAACATCAGCGTAGTCTTCTTCATCTTCTTCTCCCCATTAATTTTGCGGAAACTTGTCACAGTTTGTATGATTTGATCAAGTTTTGCTTTTACCGCCCACGGAAGCTATGCTTTCACGAGGCCGAATTCCTGGCAAGTCAGGACAACATGAATTGGGACACACCCGTTGAATTTGATCAAAAAAAAGGCAGGCGAGGGCACAACGCGTGACGAAAACCTGCCCGCGCACACAATTGTATATGAAGAACTGAAATCGCAGATTCTGTTCGGTGACATTGTGCCCGGTCAGGCCATTACCATTCAAGGTCTAACCGAATCACTTGGCGCCGGGATGACCCCTGTGCGCGAGGCCATTCGCCGTCTGATCTCGGACGGGGCACTGATCTTCAAGGGAAACCGAAGGGTCAGCGTTCCCGAACTGGACGATTCTGCAGTCGAACAGATCATATTTGCAAGAATATCAATAGAATCAGAGATTTCCCGCCGCGCCGCCGTGCAAATCCCAAAGGTCGAGATCGACCGACTGGAGGAAATCGACCAGCAGCTTGATGCCGCGATCACTGCGGGAGATGTCAGCAGCTACTTGCGCCTGAACCACGCGT
Source organism: Ruegeria sp. HKCCA5839 (assembly GCF_013035585.1). NCBI lineage: Bacteria > Pseudomonadati > Pseudomonadota > Alphaproteobacteria > Rhodobacterales > Roseobacteraceae > Ruegeria > Ruegeria sp. HKCCA5839. The sequence continues at coordinate 88,015 of NZ_WQIE01000006.1, forward strand.
TCCACGAGTCTTTGTACGCCGCTGCGGATGCGCCGATTCTTGCGGACCTGGCGGGTCGGCTCTGGTTGCGATTTGGCCCGTCCATGCGCGTTGTTTGTGGCCGTTTTGGCACGCAAAGCCTGCCGGACCGGCATAAGGAAATCCTGACGGCCCTGCGCGCACGGGATGTCGAAGCCGCAGCCAAGGCCACGGCTGATGATATACGGCAGGGAATGGAATTGATGGTCGGCACCCTCAGCGGATCGTGACCAAAGCACGATTTGTTTGACACTCAAAAATTTGATCATATTCTTGCGACAAACCTCTTTCGCGGGAACCAAGCCAATGACACCCATCACCAACCACATGCCCACCGCCGAACTGCAGGCCTTGGACGCGGCCCATCACATGCACCCGTTTTCGGCCAATGGCGCGCTGGGGCAAGAAGGCGCCCGCGTCATCACACGGGCCAAAGGTGTCTATCTGACGGACAGCGAAGGCGAAGAGATTCTGGACGCGATGGCTGGTCTGTGGTGCGTCAATATCGGCTATGGCCGAGACGAACTGGCCGAGGTCGCCGCGCGCCAGATGCGCGAGCTGCCCTACTACAACACGTTTTTCAAAACGACCCATGTGCCCGCCATCGCTTTGGCCGCAAAAATCGCCGAGCTGGCTCCGGGTGATTTGAACCACGTTTTCTTCGCGGCGGGCGGGTCCGAGGCAAACGACACCAACATCCGTCTGGTGCGCACCTATTGGGCCGAAAAGGGCCAGCCCGACAAAAACATCATCATCAGCCGCAAAAACGCCTATCACGGTTCCTCCGTGGGTTCGGCCTCATTGGGCGGCATGGTGGGGATGCACGCCCAGGGTGGCATCCCGATCCCAAACATCCACCATATCAACCAACCCAACTGGTGGGCCGAAGGTGGCGACATGTCACCCGAAGACTTCGGCCTGGCCCGCGCGCGCGAGTTGGAAGAGGCGATTTTGGAGCTGGGCGAAGACCGCGTTGCCGCCTTCATCGCCGAGCCTGTGCAGGGTGCAGGCGGTGTAATCGTCGCCCCCGACACCTATTGGCCGGAAATCCAGCGCATTTGCGAAAAGTATGACATCCTGCTGATCGCGGATGAGGTGATCTGCGGATTTGGTCGCACCGGCAACTGGTTCGGGTCACAAACCGTCGGCATCAAGCCCCATATCATGACCATCGCCAAGGGCCTCAGCTCGGGCTATGCGCCTATCGGTGGCTCCATCGTCAATGACGAGATCGCTGAGGTAATCGGCGGCACCGAGTTCAATCACGGCTATACGTATTCCGGTCACCCGGTCGCTGCAGCCGTTGCGTTGGAGAACCTGCGTATCCTCGAAGAGGAAAAGATCGTCGAGCATGTTCGCGACGTGGCCGCGCCCTATTTGAAAGAGAAATGGGAGGCGCTGGCTGACCACCCGCTGGTGGGTGAAGCCAAGATCGTCGGCATGATGGCGTCAATCGCGCTGACACCGGACAAGGCCAGCCGCGCCAAATTCGCATCCGCACCGGGGACTATCGGGTACATCTGCCGCGACCGCTGCTTTGCCAACAACCTGATTATGCGCCATGTGGGCGACCGTATGATCATCTCACCGCCGCTGATCCTGACACCTGCCGATATCGACGAAATGTTCGTCCGCATCCACAAATCGCTGGACGAAGCACAGGCCGAGATCATCGCACAAGGTTTGATGCAGGCGGCGTCTTAATCCGCACAGCTTCATCTGGCCAAAAATTTCCCGGGGGGTTGCGGTCAGGCGACGGGGGCAGTGCCCCCTTCCCCTTATCGCAACCGCTCCAACAGGGTGAACGACGCATAGCCATCGGGTAATAGGCCTTGCGCGAGTTGATATGCCCGTACGGCATCGATGGTGTTCGGACCGGTTCGTCCGTCGACGCCTTTGGTGTCGAAACCAGCTTCCGTTAGACGCTTCTGCAGTTCTTTGCGCTCCGAGAAACTCAGGATCCGATCCCCTTTTGGCCAATCGCCCTGAAACGGGGGCGCTCCGCGTAGACGGTCGGATAGATGGCCGATCCCGATCACATAGGCGTCTGCGCCATTGTACCGCTCAATGACCCCGAAATTGTCAAAGATCATCAGCGCGACCCCGCGTCCACCCGCAGGCAACAAAATCGCGGCCTCGCCGTGATCCGGCACCGGTTGGCCGTTCTTAGCACGCACACCCCGCGCGGCCCAATCGGACGGCAACAAGGTGAAATCCCGCCGCGCCGTGGCATAGTCGAACCCCTGTGGCAGGCGCACTTCAACGGCCCAGGGCTGGCCCTTGCTCCAACCATGCCGGGCCAGGTATGACGCAGCCGAGGCCAGCGCATCAGTGGGATCATCCGACCATATGTCGCGCCGCCCGTCGCGATCAAAGTCAACCGCGTGCTCAAGATATGAGGTCGGCATGAACTGCGTATGCCCCATCGCACCGGCCCAACTGCCGCGCATGTTGGCCGGTGTTGTGTCCCCGGACTGCAAGATCTGAAGGGCAGCCACCAACTGCGTTTCAAAGAAAGACGCCCGCCGGGCTTCGAAAGCCAGCGTTGCCAGGGACTGGATCGTTTGGTTGTTGCCACGGAAACTGCCGAACGAAGTCTCAAGACCCCAGATCGCCGCCACAACCTCTTTCTCAACGCCATATCGGCGTTCAATCTGGTTCAGAACGCGTCGGTGCTGCTCCAACGCCGCGCGGCCATTTGCGATCCGTTGGTCTGACACCGCCGAGCCCAGATAGTCCCAGATCGGCTTCGAGAATTCGGCCTGATTGCGGTCGCGCTCTATGACGTGTTTGTCATAGGTGATACCCGCCAGTGCTGCATCCAGAGTGGCCTGTGATATCCCCTGCGCGCTTGCGCGACCGCGAAAGGCGCTGACCCAGGCCTGAAACCTGGCATTGCTTTCAAGTGACACCCGCCGAACCTCAGCCGAAGGTCGCAATACGGGCCGGATCGACGCGGTCAGATCGGCCGAGGCCAATCGGGCGGTCTCGTCTGTGATCCGCACCTGAGGCCGAAGGGATGAATTGGGAAGATCCGCCTGCACTATGGATGCCCATAATGCAGCGGTCATGACGCCGCTTATGCATTTTCGCATTCCGATTTTCCTGATTACTGCTCATCTCAAGGATAGCGCAAAAGCTGAATCGGACAAAGCGTTCAGACATCCGCCTCGCAGGATCTTGCTTCGCGCTCGGCCCGCAAGCGCGCCAAAGCCTCGCGCAGCAGTGGTATCCGATTGGGCCGAAAGCTTTCATCCAGAACGGACATTGCCTGCATCCGGTCCAAGCGGAAGACACGAAAATCCTGCCGCAAGTGACACCAGGATAACAACACGCTGGCGCGATCCATGTATACGATACTCAGAGGATTGACCTTACGTTCTGTCTCGTCGCCTTTGGCGTCAGCATATGAAAACGCTATGACGCGCTCATCCCAGGTGGCTTGACGTAAAGCGCTGACATCGACGGTCGGTTTCGCGGGGCGGGAAAATCGTGTCGCCGCCAGCACTGCGTGGCTCAAGCGGTGCGACTGTCTTGGTGGCAATCGCCCCTGCAACTTGCGCAAAGCGGCACCAGCTGCGTCGGCCAGGCCCGGATCGCCAATCGCCTGAACTTCACGCAAACCCAGCACCAACGCTTCAAGCTCATCATCTGTGAACCCCAAAGGCGGCAAGGTCGCGTCTTCGATAAGGGTGAAACCAAATCCGGCTTCTCCATCGATCACCGCACCCAGCCCGCGCAACGCGTCGATATCTCGGTGGATGGTCCGGGCCGAGACCCCCAGATCCTGCGAGAGTTGAACCGAGGTTTTCGGCGAGGGCCCAGATCGAAGGGCTTGCATCAATTGGAAGAGACGGGCGGTACGGGACATATCAGAACGTAACTTAGTCTTGATGACACTTTCTGTCATCAGGCAAACATATTCATATCACATCTCAAGATGGAGCGGACGATGTTGACCCTACTTACCTTCCCGTCCGCCTTTGGCCAGTACAGTGCCAGCCCGTTCTGCGTAAAGACCGCGCTGATGCTGCAGTTTGCAGGCCAGCATTGGCGACGCTTTGACATGCTGGATCCCCGCCAGATGCCGCATCAGAAACTCCCGGTGCTGCGCACACCTGAACGCCTGGTGCCCGACAGCGACTCGATCCGTGACTGGCTTGAGGCTCGAGGTGTGGATTTCGATGCGGGGCTCACCGACGTGCAGAAAGCCCAATCGCGCGGGTTGATACGGCTTGCAGAAGAACATCTGTATTTCCACATCGTTCTGGATCGCTGGGGCAATGATGAGGTGTGGCCGATCCTGCGTGAGACCTTTTTCACCGAGATTCCCTCTCTGATCCGCAGGCCTGTTTCGAATGCGATCCGCAGATCGGTTCTGAAAGGCACACGGGCGCAAGGGATCGGGCGGTTTTCCCAGGCCGAAAGGCAAGACCGCTTGGAACATGATCTCGAGGCGATTTCTGCCTATCTGTGGCAATCGCCTTACCTGATGGGCGCCACACCGACCGCCGCCGACATGAGTGTTGGCCCAATGCTGGCTGCAATGCGCGCCACACCCGCAGACACGCCGCTGACGCGACGGATCAAACAGGATAACCTGTTGAACAGTTATGTGGACCGGATGGAGCAGGCGATACCGCTATGACGCCCTTTGACGACCCCAAAGTGGCAAATGCCTTTGAAGCGCTGCCCGAAGACACGCGCGCGGGTGCCATGGCCCTGCGCGCGCTTGTTTTCGAGACAGCCGCGTCCCTGCCCACTGCGCAACCCCTGCAAGAGGCTCTGCGTTGGGGTCAGCCCGCCTATCTTGCGCCCAAAGGATCTACGATCCGGCTGGGCAGCCACAAATCCGCATCATTCGCCCTGTTCGTGCATTGTCAGAGTCGGTTGATGGGGGATTTCACTACAGCCTTTCCCGGCGATGACCGGATCGATGGCAACCGGGCTGTGTTGTTCGACGATCCCGCGCAAATCGACCCGACCCGTCACGGCTGGTTGATTGCACGTGCGCTCACCTATCATCTCTGACGGCGTTTGCGTTCGACCTTGCGTTTGATCTTGTCTTTCTTGCGCTTTGTGCTGACCGCCTTGCGACGCGTAGACCGCCCGGCAGGGCTGCGACCGCGTGGCAGGGCCTTGTCATCGATGGACAACAGCTCCAGTTCCAGCCCGCCGGTCACGGGTGTGGCTTCGGTCAGGCGCACGGTCACACGCTGACCAATGGCGATGATCAGCCCGGTATCAGCACCCATCAAGGTCCCCGCCTCACGATCAAAGTGAAAGAATTCCCGCCCCAGCGACCGCACAGGCACCAGTCCGTCCGCTCCGGTTTCGTCCATCTTCACAAAGGCCCCGAACCGGGCGATGCCGCTGATCCGGCCCGAAAATTCGTTGCCCACCCGCTCGCTGAGATAGGCCGCCAGATAGCGATCCGTTGTATCGCGCTCGGCCATCATCGAGCGGCGTTCCGTGTCCGAGATATGGGTTGCCGTTTCGTCCAGCCGTGTGATTTCATCCTCGGTCAGCCCATCCTTGCCCCAGCCATGGGCCGAGATCAGTGAGCGGTGCACGATCAGGTCAGCATACCGTCGGATCGGCGAGGTAAAATGCGCATAGTTGCGTAGAGCCAAGCCGAAATGGCCAAAATTCTCGGGGTTGTAATAGGCCTGCGCCATGGACCGCAGCGTGGTCAGGTTGATCAGCTCGGCATCTTCGGTTCCGGCAGCGGCGTTCAGCAGCGCGTTCAGGTGGCGGGTTTGCAGCACCTGCCCTTTGGCCAGGTTCAACCCTGCCGCTTGCGCCGTTTCCCGTAAACTTTCCAGCTTTTCAGGCGCGGGTTCTTCATGCACGCGGAACAGTAAAGGGCGGCGCTTGGCGATCAGAGTCTCGGCTGCGGCGACATTGGCGAGGATCATGAACTCTTCGATCAGCTTATGCGCATCCAGCCGGTCGCGGAATGCCACGCTGGTCACTTCGCCCGTTTCGCTCAACACGATCTTGCGTTCCGGCAGGTCCAGTTCCAAGGGCTGCCGCTCTGCCCGCGCCTTTTTCAACGCCGCATAAGCGGCATAAAGCGGCTTCAACACCGTTTCCAGCAACGGCCCGGTGCGGTCATTGGGGGAGCCGTCAATCGCCTCTTGCACCTCGGCATAATTCAACGACGCAACCGAGCGCATCAGACCGCGCACAAACCTGTGACCGATCTTGTTGCCATCCGCGTCGATCTGCATCCGCACCGCGATACAGGCGCGCGGGACACCTTCGTGCAGGGAACACAGATCGCCAGACAGCCGGTCCGGCAGCATCGGCACTACCCGGTCGGGGAAATAGCTGGAATTGCCACGCTTGCGCGCCTCACGATCCAGCGCGGTTCCAGGGGTGACATAGGCGGCAACGTCAGCAATAGCGACCCAGATCACGTGCCCGCCGGGGTTTTTCGGGTCGTCATCGGCATGAGCATAACAAGCGTCATCGTGATCGCGCGCATCTGATGGGTCAATGGTCAGCAGCGGCATGTCGCGCAGATCTTCGCGCCCCTTCAGGCCAGCAGGCTTGGCGGCGTCTGCCTCGGCAATCACCTTGTCGGGGAAATCATCGGGGATACCGTGCTGATGGATCGCAATAAGCGACACAGCCTTGGGGGCTGCCGGATCTCCTAACCGTTCGACAATGCGGGCGCGGGGCAATCCCATGCGATTCTTTGGGCCGGCCTGTTCGGCCTCGACCAATTCGCCGTCCTTCGCACCCAGCACAGCGCCCTCAGGCACCAGCCACTCGGTTGATCCGGCTTTGTCGATGGGCACAATCCGCCCGCCCTCGGCCCCTTTGCGAAAGATGCCGACGATCTTGCGCGGGTTGGTCCCGATACGACGGATCAGCCGGGCCTCGTAATTATGGTCTTCCTCATGCACCACGGTCAGCCGTGCCAGAATCCGGTCGCCTTCGCCCAGCGCAGGATCACTGGCGCGTGCAATGATCAGAACAACGGGCTCAACCCCTTCGCCATGCCATTCCAGCGGGCGTGCAAACAGGTCGCCATCCGCGTTCGGAGCCTTGACCTGCAACACGCTGACCGGTGGCAGGCGATCAGGGTCGCGATAGCTGCGTTTGCGCTTTTCCAGATGGCCTTCGGCCTCGAGCTCTTTCAGGATACGCTTGAGATCAATCCGATCCGCGCCCTTGATGCCAAAGGCCTTGGCGATATCGCGTTTCGAGGTCAGGGTAGGGTTCGCCGAGATCCAGTCGAGGACCTCCTGCTTCGTGGGAATACGACTCATGTCTCCGGCGTATCATGCGTTTGCGACCGCGTCATGACCAAAAACCGTCAGGCTTTCAGATCGGCCACCGTGTCGACATCCCGCAAGTGATCCAGCAAAGCGACGCGGCAACCGGGGACCGAAGCCAACGTGTCCGCCAAAGCATATTCGGTTGACCACCGGACATTATCAAACACACCGCGCGGCAAAGCGGCATAGCGTTGCGCGCCGACCAACCAATAGCCGCCGTCCGGGGCTGGACCAAACACCAACTGCGCCTGCCCCAATGCCTTGAACGCCCGCGCAATATGGCCTGGCGTAATGCCCGGAATATCGGCACCAATCAGGCAAACCGGCCCTTTTGGCATCGCACGCAACATACGCCCCATCCTCTGCCCCAGATCGCCCCGCCCTTGCGCGGCGCGCGGCAACTCAGCGGGCCAGACGCGACTGATCAACCCCTCTCGATCCGGGGACACGGCCAAGACGATCTGCCAACGAGGGTCACGCAACCGGCGGATCAGCGTCCGGGTCTGGTGCCGAAACCACCACGAGGCTCCGACCATGCCGATATCGCGACCCAACCGCGTTTTAACCCGCCCCGGGCGCGGTTCCTTGACCATGATGACAAGAGTGCGCTGCATGGATTAGGCGAAATAATCCGCCAGAATACGCATGTAGATCGCTTTGAGTTGTTCGATCTGAGCAACCTCAACGCATTCATCCACTTGGTGCATGGTGCGCCCGACCAGGCCGAACTCGACCACAGGACAGTGCGACTTGATGAACCGCGCGTCCGAGGTGCCACCGGTGGTCGAAAGCTCGGGGGTCACGCCGGTTTCGGCCTCGACCGCTTTTGCCACCAAATCCGACAGCGCACCGGGCGGGGTCAAGAAGCTCTCGCCCGAGATTTTGATCCTGACATCCGCCTCAACGTCGAACTCTTCTGCCACCCGCGCGGCCTCGGACCGCAACCACTCGCTGAGGCTGGCACCGGTATGAGTGTCGTTGAACCGAATATTGACCGTCGCGCTGCACTGCGCCGGGATCACATTGGTCGCCGGATTGCCTGCGTCGATAGTAACAACCGCAAGGGTCGAAGCATCAAAATGATCGGTGCCCTGATCCAGCTCATGACTGGCCAGCCGATCCATCAGACGCGCCATTGCGGGCAGGGGGTTCTTAGCGCGATGCGGATAGGCCGAATGCCCCTGCACGCCCGTGATCGTGAACCACGCAGTCATTGATCCCCGGCGACCGATCTTGATCATCTCACCCATATGGTTGGGGCAGGTCGGCTCGCCCACCAAACAAACACTCATGCGTTCATTGGTCTGGTCCATATAATCAAGCAGTGCGGTGGTACCATCCAGCGCGTCAGCCTCTTCATCGCCAGTTATGGCCAGAATGACCGCCCCGTCTGGCGGGGTGTCCTGCACAAAATCAATCGCCGCCGCTGCAAAGGCTGCCACACCGGATTTCATATCGGTCGCACCGCGGCCATAGAGAATACCATCATGTATCTCGGCCCCAAACGGAGGCTTTGTCCACGCGGCCGCGTCTCCCACGGGCACCACGTCCGTGTGACCGTTAAAGCCGAAGGTCTGCCCATGACCCTGTTCACCCCAGCGCGCAAACAGGTTTGCGATGCCGCCTCGATCGACGCGGGTGCATTCAAAACCCGCATCCGTCAGTTGCTCTTCCAGCAGGACCAGCGCACCGCCTTCCTCAGGTGTGACGGAAGGGCAACGGACCAGCTCTGCGGTCAACCGGACGGGATCAGTCATCAAACGCCTCGTATTCGTGAATCAGCTTCGAGTTCACGCACAGATTCAATGAATTGTACGGAATGCCAAGCCCAACAGGGGAATTTACGTGTAAGACGCATATTCGCGCATTAGTGGATACATTAGAAAACGCATTAACTTACGCGGCGATGTCCTTGCCGTACCCCGCCAAATTGCGCTACAGCGCCGCCAAACAGATAAGCCTACGATGAAACGACTCTTTTTCGCTTTGGTCAGCCTGACGTTCATGCTTCTCGCCGAGCAAAGCCAGGCCCAGACACTTACGGTTACCACAGTGACCCGACCTCCGTTTTCCTATGTGGAAGACGGGGCCCAAGTTGGTTTTTCGATGGACCTGCTGGCTGCTTTGGCCGAGTCGTTGAGCTGGGACTACGAGATCAACCGGGTCGAAGGGTTCGGTGATATGTTGGAAACCGTTCAGAACGGCACTGCCGATCTGGCGATTGCAAATATTTCGATTACAGCCACGCGCGAAACACAGATGGATTTCAGCCAGCCGATCTTTGAATCCGGGCTGCAAATCATGATCCCGTCCGAAGCCGCTCGCAGCCCGTCACTGCTGCAGGCTTTGCTATCGGTCGAACTCTTTATCGCGATTGGCTTGGCCTTTGCCATTCTGTTGGGTGGCGGGATGCTCATGTGGGGCTTTGAACGGCGTGCTCAGCCCTATTTTGATCGCAAGCTGAACGAAGCCTGGTTTCCTTCGTTCTGGTGGGCGCTCAACCTGGTTGTGAATGGCGGATTTGAAGAGCGCATGCCGCGCACGGCGTTTGGGCGGATGTTGGGTGTCGTGCTTGTGGTATCGTCCTTGTTCATCGTGTCCGTGTTTACCGCGCGCATCACCTCGGTCATGACGGTCGAGGCTATCAGCGGAAGTGTGAACTCGGTCAACGACCTCTATGGCAAGCAAGTAGGCACCATCAATGGGTCGACCGCCGCGAGCTTTCTGAACCGCCGCGAGATCGAGTTCACCGGTTACGAAGGTTTGACTGAACTGATCGCAGCTTTCGAGGCCAAGGACCTGGACGCGGTGATTTTTGATGCGCCAATCCTGTCCTTTTATGCCGCCCATGAAGGTCGACGCATTGCCACCACCACAGGCGGCGTGTTCCTGCGCGAAAACTATGGGATCGCCTTCCCAACCGGCTCGCCCTTGGTCGAAGAGGTCAACCAGGCACTATTGGCCCTGCGAGAAGACGGCACCTACGACGACATCTATAGAAAATGGTTCGGTAGCCGGAACTAGGCTTGCGGCTGGTCGTCGAAGAACGGTGTCATCTGCGCGACAATAACGGCATTCTCGTCCAACGCGCGCTGCATCAAAGCGCGCTCATCAGGTTCGATCTCGTGCCCCTGAGCTTCACGTTCTGCCAAAGTGCCATAGCCCGTAACGTCCAGTGGCGCTGTATCGGCTTGCTTTAGGATCGCCACGGTTTCACGTACCGCTTCGGCCTCGTCCACACCGCTGGCGTAACAGATCAACGCGGCACCCGTCGCGTGATCGGGCAAACCGTCACCGTCCTTGCGACCGATCTGAACCAACAAAGTGTACACCTGCTGGCGCGAAGGCTTCTTTTTCTTTTCCATATCGCTTGCCTTACGTTCGCTGATCTGGGCGGTCAACTTTTCTTTGGGTGTCAGGATCTTTGCGCGTTCCCAAATTGTATATTGTCGGAGTGGTTAAGAGAGATCAGCCACCTCTTAGAATCGACTCGACTCGGGAAACAATTTGGCTCTCTCCAAGAAATTGTCTATTTTGAGGCAGAGAATCCGCGGGGTTGAAAACGGCGGTTTTTCGCCGATCAGGCCAACCTTGTTGTGCAACAAATAGCTCATATCACAGCGAATGCGCGGTGCAGTTACTTCATCTGACCGACTGAAAATTACGCTCAATCTTACTATTAAATAAAACTTTTTTCTGAAGGGACCTTAAGATGACTACTCTCTCTAAATTGCTGACAACCACCGCAAGCCTGATCGCTCTTTCATTGACGCCAGCCGTTGGTGCTTTGTCACTTTTCTCGGCAACAGCTGCCTATGCTGAAGGTGACAGCGAAGAGCGTGAGCAGAGCGAGCGCAGGGAAGAAGCACGCGAAGAAGCTCGGGAAGAAGAGCGTGAGGAAGAGCGCGAAGAAGAGGTAGAAAAAGAGTACGCAGAAGAGCGTGAAGAAGAACGCGAAGAAGAAGTCGAAAAAGAATACGAAGAAGAACGCGAAGAAGCTCCAAAAGAAGAGCGTGATGAAGCTCCGAAGGAAGAACGTGAGGAAGCTCCAAAGGAAGAGCGCGAGGAGGAGCGTGAGGAAGAACGCTCAGAAGAGCGTGAAGAGGAGCGCGCAGAAGAAGTAAGAGAAGAAGCGCCTGAGTCTGAGGAAGAGTCAGAAAGCGAAGAAGAAAGCGAAGAGTCCGAGGAAGAATATGAAGAATACGAGGAAGAAAAAGAAGAAGTAGAACGCCCGGGCGAGGACCGCTAATTCAAACGCTTTCCTGAGAAAACAGTGAGGTACTTACTGTTTTGTGAATGCAAGAAAGAAAGGCCGGTGCAAGAACGCACCGGCCTTTCTGAGTCAGATAGCTGGCTCAGTCGCGCAGCAATTCGTTGATCTCGGTTTTTGAACGCGTCTGCTCATCCACCCGCTTCACGATGACGGCGCAGTACAGGTTGACGTTGTTCTTGGAAGGCATCGAGCCCGCAACCACAACCGAATAGGGCGGAACCTCGCCATACATGACTTCACCGGTTTCGCGATCCACGATCTTTGTGGATTTGCCGATGAACACGCCCATGCCCAGAACCGAGCCTTCGCGGACGATGCAGCCCTCGACCACCTCGGAACGAGCGCCGATAAAGCAGTTGTCTTCAATGATGGTAGGCCCAGCTTGCATCGGCTCCAGCACACCGCCGATACCAACGCCGCCTGACAGGTGCACGTTTTTGCCGATCTGCGCGCAGGAGCCAACGGTGGCCCAGGTATCGACCATTGTACCTTCATCCACGTAGGCGCCCAGATTGACGAAGGATGGCATCAGCACGACGCCCGGCGCGATGTAGGCCGATTTGCGCACAACGCAGTTCGGCACGGCGCGGAACCCGGCAGCGCGCCACTGGTTTTCACCCCAACCAGAGAACTTGCTGTCGACCTTGTCCCACCAGCCGCTGTCCTGTGGACCACCCGTCTGAATTTCCATATCCTTAATGCGAAAGCCCAGCAGTACCGCCTTCTTGGCCCATTGGTTTACGTGCCAATCACCGCTGTCCAGCTTTTCAGCCACCCGCAGCGAGCCGCTGTCCAGCGCATTCAGCGTATCTTCGATGGCTTCGCGCTGCTCGCCCGTGGTTGCGGGCGTGATGGTGTCGCGCGCCTCCCAGGCGGCTTCGATGGCGGCTTCCAGTTGCGCATTCGACATATGCGGGCTCCTTGCAGAATCTGTTCACGTTGGGTGTGCGTATAAGCATGCGGCGAAGCGGCTGCAATGCGACGCAGAGTTCGGCTGATCGCGCGGCTCACGCAGCCAACGGATCCGGTGAGATGTTGCCACCGCAGACCAACACGGCCACACGCTCGCCCGGTTGTGGCTGATACGCACCTGACAAAAGGGCTGCCAAAGAGGCGGCCCCCGCTGGCTCCACCAGAATGCGATGTGCCTGCCATAGCAGCTTTTGCGCCTCGGCAATCGCATCATCTGACACCAAAACAGAGGTCATGCCTTGCGCCAACTCAAAACAGATCGACCCGATCCGCCTTGCACCCAGCGCATTGGCCGCGATGCCCGAGACCGAGACATCCACCGGCGCACCCGACTGCAAGGCCTTATGCAGCGCGCAGGATGTTTCCGGCTCGACCGCGACAACCTTGCGCGCACCTTGCCACCAGGCCAAAGCCCCTGCGATCAGCCCGCCGCCGCCCACGGCGATCAGAACCGTGTCAGCTTGCAGATCCTGCGCGTCCCATTCGGCAAAACAGGTGCCCTGCCCGGCCACGGTTGCTGGTGCATCATAGGCGTGGATCTGCATGGCCCCTGTTTCGGCCTCATGAGCCTGGGCCGCTGTCAGCGCGTTGGCGTATTCCCCGGGCACAACGCTAAGATCGGCACCGGTTTGCTTGATCAGCGCAATCTTGGATGGGCCTGCAAGTTCCGGGACAAAGATCTTGGCCGGATAGCCAAGCGTTTTCGCGGCATAGGCCGCCGCAGCCCCATGGTTTCCACCTGACGCAGCCACAACGCCCGCCTGCGGCACATCCGAACTGAGCAAGGTGTTGAAAGCACCCCGCGCCTTGAAGCTGCCTGTATGCTGCATTTGCTCCAACTTGAGCGCTATGGGATAACCCAACAGGTGGCTCTCCATCACTGGCGTGACCTGTGCATAGCCCGCAATTCGTTCACGCGCCTTCAATATTTCGGTTTTCCAATCCATTCTTGTCTTTCCGTGACTGGCACTCTGCCCGCGAACCCTATAGCTGTTTTGTGAACACGCAAGCAGGGATCGACTACCTATGAAAGAAGACCGTCACAGCCCGTTCCGCGACGCGCAAACCGACCGTTCGACCGCGAGCGAGGTGCCGGACACGCCGCAGACGCGCTCACCCGCCTATCGCCTTGCCTTTGCCGATGATGAGTTCCTGTGCCGCGACGAGCTGCGTCCGGTGCGCCTGCAACTGGAACTGCTCAAGCCCGAAATGATCATGACGGAGCGTGAAATCAGCTCGACCATCGTGATGTTTGGCGGGGCGCGCATTCCCGAACCGTCGCAAAAGCACACGGCGCGGACAGAAACGTTGGCGGCTCTGTCTGAGTATTACGACGAGGCGCGTGAGTTCGCCCGTTTGATGACAGAGAAATCGAATGAAACCGGTGGACGCGAAAACGTCATCGTCACCGGGGGTGGCCCCGGTGTGATGGAGGCCGGAAACCGCGGCGCGCTGGATGCAGGAGGCTCTTCCATCGGGTTGAATATCGTGCTGCCGCATGAACAGGCGCCAAACCTTTATGTGACGCCCGAGCTGAGCTTCAACTTCCATTATTTCGCCATTCGCAAGATGCATTTCCTGATGCGCGCCCGTGCCATCACCATCTTCCCCGGCGGGTTTGGTACGCTGGATGAGCTTTTTGAATCCCTGACCCTGATCCAGACCGGCCGGATGGAACGCGTGCCCTTTCTGCTGTTTGGCCGCGCGTTCTGGGAGAAGGTGATCAACTGGGCCGCGCTGGCAGATGCCGGCACAATCTCGGACGAGGATCTGGACCTGTTCCGCTTTGTCGACACCGCGCAACAAGCGGTCGACATCATCGAGAATTGGGAGCCCGCCCCGCCTCGCGACGCAATACCGGGACGTTAAGCCATGGCCCCCAAGACCGGAGAGATGCTGCACCTGCGCGGCAATGCGCTGAACAAGGGCGAGCCCGTCGCGCTGCCTCTGACCCAAAGCAGCATGTATCACCTACCCGGGTTACCCGAGGGGCAGGCCAGTTATGGCCGGGTCGATAACCCGACCTGGGAGCATCTGGAACATGTCCTATCGCATCTCGAGGATGCACCGTGCCTGACATTCCCCTCTGGTATGGGCGCCATTTCGGCCGCGCTGTTTGCCACCGTCCGGGCCGGGTCGCGCCTGCTGATCCCGTCCGACGGGTACTATGTCACCCGCCTGTTGGCGGATCGGTTCCTCTCAGGCCTGGGGGTTGTGGTCGAAACCCGCCCGACCACCGCTTTTGCAGTTGGTGGATTTGACGGATTCGACGTGGTCTTTGTCGAAAGCCCGTCGAATCCCGGATTGGACATGATCGATCTGAGTGCCGTTGCCGAACAGGTCCGCGCCGCTGGCGGTATGACCATCGCAGACAACACCACGCTGACCCCGCTGGGCCAGCGCCCTCTGGATCTGGGGATCGACATCGTCGTGTCGTCAGACACCAAGGCGATGGGTGGGCATTCCGACCTGTTGATGGGGCACGTCGCCAGCCGCAATGACCAGATCATGCAGCGGGTCGAGGAATGGCGGCGCGTCTCGGGTGCGATCCCCGGCCCGCATGAGGCATGGCTGCTGCATCGCGGACTGGAAACGCTGGATGTTCGCTTCGACCGTATGTGCAACTCGGCCCAGGTTCTGGCGGAACGGCTGGCCGCGCATCCGGCGGTCAAACAGCTCCGCTATCCCGGCCTGCCGGATGATCCGTCCTTTGCGCTGGCACAACGACAAACACAACGGTTCGGGTTTCTTCTGTCACTGACGCTGAACAGCGAGGACCAGGCCGAGAGGTTCATCAACTCCTGCCCCCTGCTGCGCCCGGCCACATCCTTCGGAGGCGTCCACAGTTCCGCCGAACGCCGTGCGCGCTGGGGCGACGATGTGGATCCAGCCTTCATTCGTCTTTCGGTTGGGTGTGAGCCCGTCGAAGAACTGTGGCAAGCGATCGAGGCCAGCCTGAACGCTTTATGACTTTTTCTTAGCTTCGCGCAGTTCTGGGAACAGATAGATCGGCAGCACGATGCTGGCGATCAGCGCCCCCAGCCAGACCAGCAGGGTCGCGGCCAACAGGTTGGAAACGCCACCAACAGTCAGCCCCGCCGTAATCAGATCGGTCACCAGCAGCCCGACAAATGTCACGATCAAAGCGATCCCGCCTTTCAGCGCGGGCGCTTTCTTTTCACCCAGCTTCAGGATCAACGGCTCGGCCACGACCTGAACCACGGTGAAGACAAGCACCACAACGATGAAAGATATCGGCTTGATCGCAAAGCCTGCCAGCAGCAGCGAAGCGAGCAACAACCCGATGGTGTTCCCGGCCAAAAGGGCCAATGCGGATTTAATTCTGCGCGACATGGGGCGATCTCCGTCAGTAGACAATTCGAAATATGCAGATATTAGCAGGGCAATTCCAATTTGCGAGGCAATTCGGTGTCTCTGCCATTTTGACCTGTTGAAATCACATGATAAAACACCTTCATCAAGATCAGCCCCACCCACATAGACGAGAGGTGAGATGAGCGACGATCCCTATTCCGTTCTCGGCGTTGCAAAAGACGCAAGCGCTGCCGAGATCAAGAAAGCCTATCGGCGTATCGCCAAAGACTGTCATCCAGACCTCAAACCCGGCGATGCCGAAGCCGAGGCAAAGTTCAAGGCCGCTGCCGCTGCCTATGACCTGTTGAAGGACCCTGAAACCCGCGCACGGTATGACAACGGCGAGATTGACGCCTCTGGACAGGAACGGGCTCAGCAACAGTATTACCGCGACTATGCCGAAGCCGCCGGAAATCCCTATCGCGGGCGTCAGGCCGACCCAGACGATATGTCCGACATCTTCGCCGAGTTCATGCGCGGGCGCGGCGGGTTTGGTGGCCAGGGCCACCAAGAGTTCCATGCGCCCGGGCACAACCTGAACTATTCGCTGCAGATCAGTTTTCTGGACGCTGTGTTTGGTGCTAGCCAAAAGCTGACCTTGCCAGATGGCGACCGGATCGAAGTGAAAATCCCCGCCGGGATCACAGACGGGCAGACCATCCGCCTGCGCGGCAAGGGCGCTCCGGGTTATGGCAACGGCCCTGCGGGGGATGCTCTGGTCACTGTGTCGGTCGCAAAACACGCTGTGTTTGATCGACAAGGGGACGACATCCACATCACATTGCCGATCACCATTGATGAAGCGATTCTTGGCGGTAAGGTCCAGGCCCCAACTATTGACGGCGGCGTGAATGTCAGCATCCCGGCGGGCACCAGCAGCGGCAAAACCCTGCGGTTGCGCGGCAAAGGGGTCAAGAAACGCGGCATATCTGATCGTGGGGATCAGTTGATTGAACTGACCGTCGCCATGCCCGAAAAGATCGATGACGAGTTGAAGCAGTTCATGGAGAACTGGCGCGAGACGCATCGCTATGATCCACGGAAAGGAATGCCCTCATGACCCTGACCGAGAAGGAACTGATCGAAACCGTCACACGTCTGACCTCGGACCGTCTCAGCGAGTATCTGGCCGCCGAGATTGTGATCCCCGCGCAATCCGATCAAGGGCTGGTCTATCAACGCATCGATGTTGCCCGGCTGGAACTGGCCTGCGAATTGCACGAGCAATATGACATGGAGGCCGATGCCCTATCGATGATGATGTCCCTGATCGATCAAATGCATGGATTGCGCGCCGAGCTGCGCGAGGTATTGAATGCGGTCGAGGCGCAACCGGAACCGGTGCGCAAACAATTGGTTGAAGTTATCGAAACGGCGCGCTTTCGGCGCGGGTGACCACGCTGACGGAATCGGATCGTCCCTAGAGGTCAGTTTCCAACCTGGTACTCTTCGGGCACGTAAAAGGTATAGTCCCGTTCGGCGACCGCTTCGTGGCAATCATGGCAATAGGCCACCGCAGATGCCCGATTGCCCATCGTGTCCCCAAAGAGCGACCCATCGGGCATTACCATGATATAGCGCCAGTCCGCCGTATCCGGGTTTGTGCCTGCGGGCAGTTTCTCCATCACAAAAAGCGCGCCGGGGTGAACATTGCCTTCATCCGTCACGGTCAGGCTGTCCTTGGCCAGGACCGACCCAACCGGCAAAACGTCACCATCCTGCATGGTGCCGTAGTTCTCGGCGACACGGTTGGCATAGCTGTTCACATAGCGCTGACCATGGGTGGCCGAAATATAGGGTGCGTCATTGAACAGCGGCCAGCTTTGGTAATTGCGGATCAGATCCATCTGCGAGGCTGCATAACCCCGGGACAATCTGCGCGACATCGACCGGTAATGCGCGTTCGCCTCGTCCTTGGTCAAATCTGCCGGATTCTCAAGTGTCAAATGCGCGTCTTGTTCAGACGTCTGCGCATCGGCAATGGAAATTCCAATAACCAGCGCGCCAAGCACACCAGCGACGGTCAAGGGTTTTGAATAATCTGCAATCATGTCTGGGCCCATCCGAACAATCGGTTCGCCTGTTTTCAGATCTGCTCGCATCAAGGTTAGGTATGGAATGAGATCTTTCCATGACCTCGTCCATGTGCCTCACCGGGTTGTGCACATTGGTGAACACCCTGTTTCTTGAATGTAAGAAGGTTAACAAAACAGACCGCGCGAAAAAACCTGATTCACATTAAAACAATCGAATTCAATGTTCGGGCTGCTGAGTCAGCCCAATCCCGCCTCGGATTCGATCTGCTTGCGCGACTTGCGGGCGCGTTCGGTGGCCGATTTCAACTGACCGCAGGCCGCCATGATATCCTCGCCCCGCGTCTTGCGGATGGGTGAGGCGTATCCCGCCTGGTAGATAATGTTGGCGAAAGCGCGGATACGGTTGTTCGAGCTGCGCTTGTACGGCGCACCGGGCCATTCGTTGAAGGGGATCAGGTTGATCTTGGCCGGGATCTTGTGGCGCTTGATATGATCGATCAGGCGGTGCGCATCTTCGTCGCTGTCATTCACCCCGTCCAGCATCACATATTCAAAGGTGATGCGCTCGGAATTGGAGGCTTTGGGATAGCTGGCCAGTGCTTGCAACAGCTCTTCAATATTCCAGCGCTTGTTGATCGGCACCAACACATCGCGGGTTTCGTCCGTGGTGGCGTGAAACGAGATCGCAAGCAGGCAGCCGATTTCTTCAGCCGTGCGCGCAATCTCGGGCACCACGCCCGAGGTCGACAGGGTGATCCGACGGCGTGACAGGGAAATCCCCTCGGGGTCCATCGCGATTTTCATCGCGTCGCGGACGTTTTCGAAGTTGTAAAGCGGCTCGCCCATGCCCATCAGCACGATGTTGGACAGCAGGCGCGTTTCGTCTTTGGGCGCGCCAGGGGTCGGCCATTCGTCCAGATCGTCGCGGGCCATCATCACCTGACCCACGATCTCGGCTGCGGTCAGGTTGCGCACCAGTTTCTGCGTGCCGGTGTGGCAGAAGGAACAGGTCAGCGTGCAACCCACCTGAGACGAGATGCACAGCGTTCCGCGATCTTCTTCGGGGATATAGACCACCTCGACCTCATGCCCGCCCGCAATGCGGCAGAGGTATTTGCGGGTGCCATCCTCAGACACCTGACGCGTGACCACTTCGGGGATTTCGATCACAAAGCTCTCGGCCAATTGCGCGCGGTATGCTTTCGCCAGATTGGTCATCTCAGCAAAGTCGCGCACGCCCCATTGGTAAATCCACTGCCAAATCTGGCCTGTGCGCATCTTGGCCTGCTTTTCGGGCGTGCCATGTTCGATCAGCGCCCTGCGCAGTTGATCGCGGGTCAAGCCAACAAGGTTGATCTTCCCCTCAGGCAGTTTGCGGGGGATGGTCATGACATCTTGAGTGATCGGCGCTTTGGGCGACATTGGCGTATCTCGGTGGATTCTGGCTTGGGATGCGCCTCTATATAGGACCGCGCCGAAAGATCAAAAGGAATCGTGCGGCTCAGTTCGCAAACTGCAGCAATTCGTCCACACGGGTGCGGCCAAGTTCTACCCGGCACGCAGTGATCCCGATTCCGGTGCCAGACCCACCTCCGAACGACGCACCCACCGCTTCGCATTGGGCGTCACGATAAGCGTTCCAGGCGGCCTGCGACGCCACCAATGCAGGCAATGCAACCTCTCGCCCGGTCACCTCGTCCAATTCCTGAGCCGAAGATTGCGCAATCCCAAGGGCGGCCTCAACCGCGTCGTTCACAGCAAGCTCCATCTCGCGGACGCAAACTCCTATTTCGACCTGAGAGCTTGCATCTGAGCATTCAAGCGTTGGATCAGCCGATGCCGCGAACGGAACCAATAAAGCGGCCAGAAAAAAGCGCATGTTTAAACCTCCGACTCCCAAAGCCAGGCGCTCTAAGGCGCCTGACTTTGGAACTCTAACGCGGAATCTGATCTCGAACCACTGCGACTGGGTTGCCCGACGGGTGTCGTTAGATCCCAGCTGGCGGGATAAAGCAGTCATCCGCATCCAGCTGTTTCACCGGATCTTCCGGGCCGCATTGCTCACCAGACACCGGATAGGTGTCCGTTTCTTTTTCACATGCGGTCAGAACGAAGGCAGACGCAAACATCAAAGCGATCAGGGTTTTATCAATCATCAGCACAGCTCCTATTCTTTTCTGAACTACTAAGTTCAGAAATTCGACCAGGTCGCCTTGATACGGATCAAGTTTCCTGAATATCTGGAAACTAAGTACGAAATTAGGACCGCAACCGTTTGCGGCCCTGGCTATGCTCGATCAGTTGGCACAGCGCTTTTCGGCATCTTCCAAAGCAGCCGTGAACCCCAGCAGGGAAAACGTGTCTTTAGTCTGTGTGCCGCGCTCGGACCGGGCAGTCAGGACAGCTTCGGTACCGCGTTTCATCGCCGCGATCACATTGGGTTCCTGCCCTTCAGTTGCCGGCCAGGCCCATTCGCCTTCAGTGATGAACTCAAACTGCTCACCGTCAATGCTGACATTGACTGTCGAGCCCGAGGCAAAAGGGTAACCGCCGGTAAATGACACCTGCCCGTTCACGTTTTCACTGGGGCGGAAAACGACAAACAACAGAATATCGCTGCGACGGACCGAAACGACGCGACCACCGCGTGTGTTTACGGTTTCGTCGGGGGTCGCCACGCTCCAGCATTCGGTCGGGTCATCTTCGACAAAAACGCTCCAATCCGTGTTTACCGCAACGCGGTTGGTGCTGTCTGTCTGCTGTGCATTGGCCGTTGTCGCCAAGCCTGCCATCAACAAGCCTGCAATGACGCGGGCGCGTTTCAATCCCATGTGTCCAGCCTCCTAGCTCGACCTATACCTCAATCCCATCGTGAACGGCTGCGAACCCTGCCGGTTCGTCTATGATCATTGCGCATTCCGATGATTGCCGACATACACACACTAACGCAGGTTTCGCCACAGGCGAAAGGGCGGTTGGCAGATTTTTGCGCAAATAATGAGAGGCCAGATGACGCAGCCAGTACCCATGACCGAGCTTTGGCGCGGACCATTGCTTGAAAGCTATCATCTCGGCCACGCCGTGATCTGCGGTGACACCGGACAGATCGTACAAAGCTGGGGCGATCCAAATGCGGTGATCTTTCCCCGGTCATCGGCAAAGATGATCCAGGCACTTCCGCTGATCACCTCTGGGGCGGCGTCGAAATATGGATTGAATTCGGAACACCTGGCCTTGGCCTGTGCGTCGCATAACGGCGCGGCGATACACACCGACCGCGTGACATCATGGCTCGACCATTTGGGGATGGGCGAAACGGATTTGCGCTGCGGTCCGCAAGAGCCTGCCGACAAGGCCGCCCGCGACCGGCTGATCCTGGCGGATGATACGCCCTGCCAGATCCACAACAATTGCTCGGGCAAACACTGCGGGTTTCTGACGCTCGCTCAGCATATGGGGGCCGGGCCGGAATACCTTGAGATCGACCACCCGGTTCAACAGGCCTGCCTGTCCGCTGTCGAAGAGACCACAGGCGAGACAAGCCCAGGCTACGGGATTGACGGCTGTTCGGCCCCCAATTTCGCCACCTCGGTTCTGGGACTGGCACGGTCGATGGCCTGGTTTGCATCGGCCGCTGATCGCTCGGACCGGGCAAGCGATGCGGCACAGCAATTGACCGCGGCCATGGTGAAACACCCCGAGCTTGTGGCCGGTGAGACCCGAGCCTGCACCGAGTTGATGCGCGCCATGGACGGGCGTGCCGCTATCAAGACCGGGGCAGAGGCTGTGTTTGTAGCCATCATCCCGGAAAAGCGGATGGGCGTGGCGCTGAAGATCACCGATGGCACCACCCGCGCCAGCGAATGTGCCATTGCCGCAATATTGGTGAGCCTTGGTGTGCTCGAGGCCGATCACCCGGCCACGAGAAAATTCATGAATGCCACTCAATTCAGCCGCCGCGGCCTGGAAAGCGGGATCATCCGGCCCGCGCCGGGCTTTCCCAACCCGGCCTAGAACTCGTGGATCTCGGCCACCTCAACCGAGCCTGATCCATTAACAACCATGGGGCAGCCTTTCGCCATGTCATTGGCGTCGTCGATCGAGCTGGCCATGACCACGCTGAAACCGGATGCCGGGTTAGCCCCGCCATTGTCTTCGACGCCGTTCGAACTGACAGTATAGGACTGCCCGACCGGGTTACCCGGGATTTTGACCGCGTCGCCCATGCCCTGGAACCAAGCGCCCCATGCGGCCATGGTGGCATCGATCTCGGCTTGGCTCTGTGGCGCCGCGCCGCCGTGGTAGACAAATAAATATTGGGGCATATCGCTCCTCCCTGATGAAATCTATTGGCACTGCGCTTCGAGCTTGCGCAGCGAAGATGTCCAGCCTTTGGTGTGGTTGGCTACTGCGTCGGCATCGGCCAGTTCACGGTGATCCAGAACCAGCCGCGCACCCTCATTGGTGGCTTGGACCGAGAAGGTCACATGGCTTTCCGGACCTCGTTGATCCTGATCGTCATGCCAGGCCCAGGTGAACCCGACCGAGTTGGGCGGGTCTATATGAGTCACTTGGCCCGAAACCTTGTATCTCTGGCCTTCGCTGTTTTGCATGACAGAATACCACGGCCCCAACCGTGCGAAATCCAGATCATGTTCGGGAACATGCATACCTTCGGGACCCCACCACCGCAGCAGTTTGGCCCCATCCGTCACCCAGGCAAAAAGGGTTTCGGGGCTGACCGGGAAATCCCGTTCCAGTTTTAAATCGGCCATGATGTCTCCTGCTCCAAAAGATCGCCCAAACGATCCAGGCTTGTTTCCCAGAATTGCCGTTTCGAAATGGTCCAGTCTGCAATGGCGCGCAGCCCTTCAGGTTGGATCGAATAGATGCGCCGCGTTCCTTGCACCCGTTGCTGCACCAAGCCCGCCTGTCGCAGCACCTTTAGATGTCGTGAGATGGCGGCCCCCGACATCCCTTTGCCTCTGACAAGATCACCGGCAGGCAGTTCGCCATGGTCCATAAGTTGTTCAACAATCGACAAACGGGTTTCGTCGGCCAAGGCGGCAAAGGAGGGTACAAGACTGGTCATGATTCTTATTTAACACATTTGTTAAATTAACGAAAGCTGAAAGAAAGCTGGGTGCGCGTGTCACAATCACAGGCCAAATGTGAGAAAAGTCACATACACACGGCCATTTCACGCTAAAGTCGACGCATTCAAGGTACAAAGGTCAAACTGAACAGACATAATACGCTGGTTGTTTGACGCATTAACGAGGAGACTTAAGTTGCGGATTACATCTACTTCCTTAATCGTTCTCAGCGCTGTTGCGCTTGCGGGCTGTGCTTCTCCCTGGTCGCAGACCGAAGTCGTCAATCCAACAACATCAACTGTCCAACCTGCAAGTGCGGTTGCGGCACCGCCAGCATCGACAGCATCAACCGGAAGCACCGCTGCTTCGTCTCAGCCCAGCATTGGCGGCGAAGACCGCGAAGGCGGAGACGGCGGAAGCTCGGGTGGCGGAGACTCCGGTGGCAGTTCTGGTGGCGACAGCGGTGGATCTTCCGGTGGTAGCAGCGGTGGTGGATCAGGCGGCGGCGGTGCCGGTGGTAGCAGCGGCGGCGGATCAGGTGGCGGCGGTGCCGGCGGTGGATCCGGTGGTGGTAGTGGATCCGGCGGTGGCAGTGGTACCGGCGGTGGCGGTGGCGATAGCTGGGGTTGATCTGAAAAGGGGCGCGACATGTCACGGCACAGCCTTGCGCGCAAAACAGCGCGCGCTCTGACCCCGGCTCTGGTTGCACTCGTCCTAACGGGTGCATCTCACGCCCAATCGGTGGGCGATGCGTTGGGGCAATCGGTCGGCGGCAATCGCATTGCGATTGTCATCGGCAATCAGGACTATGACGTTGTTGGTGATCTCAGCAATGCGCGCAAGGACGCCCAAGACATCGCAGACATGCTGCGCAGCTTCGATTTCAGGGTCTATGACGGCTATGACCTCAGCAAACGCGAGTTTGAAGAGCTTATTCGCACGGCCGTTTTGAATATCCCCGATGCTGCAGATGTGCTTTTCTACTATGCGGGCCACGGTATTCAGATCGGGCGGCGGAACTACTTGCTGCCCGTGGATGCGCAGTTCGAGAGCATCTACGATGTTCCCCTGGCAACCATGACACTGGACCGCATAATCGACACCTTGTCCGCGCGCAGTGCTGCGCATGTTGCCATTCTGGATTCCTGCCGGGACAATCCCTTTCAGGATCTTCGTCTGGCGGCTGATCTGGACGCCAACCTGTTTGAAACCCGCTCGGGCTTTGACGTGTTCAGCACACCGCTGAATTCTCTGGTCGCGTATTCCACGTCGCCCGGAGCAGTGGCCAGTGACGGCGACCTGGGTCAAAACAGCCCCTATACAGCGGCAGTTCTGGAGACAGTGAAATCATCGCCCTTCCACAACATCCAGCAGTTGTTCCCTGTCATCCGTGAACGGGTCCACTCGAAAACGTCAGGCAAGCAGATCCCTTGGGAAAGCTCGACTTTGGTGCGCCCGTTCTATCTGGCCCAACAGCAGGCCGAGACTCCGGAAATTCAGGTGGAAAACACTGGCTCACAATCGCTGGACCTGAGTCTTCAGTTCGACAAGACCATTCCACTGACGCAACGCATTGAGCAGGCTTTGGGTGACGACATCGTCTCGGTACGTCTTGTTGATTCACCTGATCGCGGCAGCCTGAATACAGGCAGCCGATCGCAATCAAATGACGTGATCTATACGCCCGAAATCTCGGACACCCGCGCGTTAGAGATTGTAGACAGTTTCTCTGACACGTTCACGGTTGAGGTCGTTACAGATGATCGAACCGCCCAGAATGTTGATGTCTCTCTGGAGCTGGGTCTGAATGCCTGCGACCTTGAGGCTGGCGATGCTCTGGACCTGAACGGTGTCGGCGTATTCAGACTGCCCAACGAACTGAACATAACCAATGCGCTTGCGGCGTGTACCGCAGCTGTGGCCGAACATCCCGACATTGCCAGGTTTCAGTATCAGCTGGGTCGCGCACAACAGGCGGCTGGCAATGTTGCGGACGCCTATGAAAGCTTTTCCGCCGCAGCCGATGCCGGACACATCCGGGCCAAATATGCGCTGGCCATTCTGCTGGACACCGACCGCATAGACCGCGCCGTAACGCGCATCCCCTATGAACCGGACAAGGCACGCGCGCTGTTGGAAGAAGGCACCGCCCAGCAAGACCCCTATGCTATGCACCGTTTGGGCAAGGACTTGTTGCGCCAAGGCGAAACCGCCGATGAGAAAAAGCGCGGCTTTGAGCTGCTCGAACGCTCGGTCGAGCTGGGTCATACCTTTTCGATGAACGAACTGGGGCTCTATTTCCTGCGCGAGAACTCGGATCACTATATCCCGGAACGCGGAATGCGGTATCTGCGTGCATCTGAACTGCGCAAGGATATCTATGGATATGACAATCTCGCCTATGTTGCGCTGAACGGGCTGGGTGGCAATCCAGTCGATCTAAACAAGGCTGAAGGATACTTTCTGGCCGCCGCCGAGGGGGGTCACCCCACCGCCCCGGCCAGCATCGCCCGCATGATCCTGCGCGACCAACTTCCGGGCAGGACACGCGCCGAGGCACTCGACTGGTACGACACCTCTTTGTCCCGAGGAGACGCCTGGGGCGGAGCAAATGGTGCATATATCATTCTCGATGGTCAGGTCTCGGGGCTTGGCCCGGCGGATGCGGCCTTGCGGGCCGCCAAGGCCGCGCTTTTGCCCAATGAAGAGGCCGCAAGCCAGGCACGATCACAGCTCGACAACATCTCGCGGACGGATCTGGATCGAGCCCTGCAAATGGCGTTGAACGAGCTGGGTGGCAGCATCGCCGTGGACGGTCAGGTCGGGCCTGCAACACAGGCCGCATTGGAAAACATTAGCGCGGAATACGGCGTGCCGGTGCCCTTTGCAGCGTCGATTGACCCGAAAGAGCGGCTATTGCTGGCCGCGCGTGTGTACTGGGCGCAAAACCCGGTGCGGTTCGATCTGTTCTGATACCTCAGGTCACGAAATCGCTGCGTGCATAGCCTTGCAGATACAGCAGAGCCGTCAGATCCCCGTGATTGACACGCACGTCGCATTCGGCTGCAACCGAGGGCTTGGCGTGCAGGGCCACGCCCGTCCCGGCCCGCCCCAACATGCCCAAATCATTTGCACCATCTCCCACCGCGATGACGTCGCTCTCGGCCAGCCCCAAACGGGTTGAAATCTGCTCCAGCGCCTCGATCTTGGCCTGCCGTCCCAGAATGGGCCGCTGCACATCACCGGTCAGCTTGCCCCCTTCGGCCAGCAGCGTATTGGCGCGGTTCTCATCAAATCCCAACTCGGCAGCAACCTGTGACGTAAAGGCCGTGAACCCGCCAGACACCAGCGCTGCGTAAGCACCGTTTGCCCGCATCGTCGCCAACAGCGCTTTGCCGCCCGGCATTAAGGTGATCCGCTCGTTCAGAACCTTGTCGATCACGCTTTCATCGAGGCCTTTCAACAGCCCTACCCGCTCGGTCAGCGCGCCTTCAAAATCCAACTCGCCATTCATCGCGCGCGCGGTGATGTCCTTGACCCGCGCGCCTACACCGGCCTCATCGGCCAATTCGTCGATGCATTCCTGCTGGATCATGGTGCTGTCCATATCCGCCAACAGCATCTTTTTGCGCCGATCTTCCGCAGGTTGCACGACCAGGTCGACGCCGGAATTCTGGAGGTCTTGCCAGACGTCCCACAGGTTCTCTGGCACGGTTGGCAATGAAAACTCGGCCGCCTCGTCAAGGCTCAGCCAGATCCCGTCGCCGCCACCCCAGGCATTGCGCAGTGACTCGACCAAGGCCTGTTCCAGAGTGGGCGCATTGGGATTGGTCAACAGGGTGGCAATGTACATCTTGGGTCTCCGGTTCGTTCCCCTGCGCATAACGCAGGGGTCCGCGTTTCACCAGAGACAGATTGACCTAACCCAGAATACCCGGCAGACGCAGGCCATGCGCCCGAGCACAGTCCTTGGCGCTCTGGTAGCCCGCATCCGCATGGCGCCAGACGCCCGAGGCCGGATCGTTCCACAGCACACGCTCCAACCGCCGGGCCGCGTCCTCGGTACCATCGGCACAGATCACCACACCCGCATGCTGGCTGAACCCCATGCCAACGCCCCCGCCGTGATGCAGCGACACCCAGGTCGCGCCGCTGGCCGTATTGATCAGCGCGTTCAACAACGGCCAGTCAGAGACAGCGTCTGATCCGTCCAGCATTGCTTCGGTCTCGCGATTAGGGCTGGCGACCGAGCCCGAATCCAAGTGATCACGACCAATGACAACTGGTGCCTTCAGCTCGCCGCTTGCAACCATCTCGTTGAACGCCAAACCAGCGCGGTGACGGTCGCCCAACCCGATCCAGCAGATGCGCGCCGGAAGCCCCTGAAACGCGATACGGTCCGAGGCCATGTCGAGCCACCGGTGCAAATGCGTGTTCTCGGGGAACAGCTCTTTCATCTTGGCGTCGGTCTTGTGGATGTCTTCGGGATCACCTGACAAGGCACACCACCGGAACGGCCCGATCCCCTTGCAGAATAGCGGGCGGATATAGGCTGGTACGAATCCGGGAAAGGCAAAGGCGTTTTCAAGCCCTTCATCCTGCGCCACCTGACGAATGTTGTTGCCGTAATCCAGCGTGGGCACGCCTGCATTCCAGAAATCCACCATCGCGGCCACATGCTGCTTCATTGAAGCGCGAGCTGCCTTTTCCACTGCTTTAGGATCTGTTTCTCGCTTTTCTCGCCATTCGGCCATCGACCAGCCCAAAGGAAGGTAGCCGTTGATCGGATCATGCGCGCTGGTTTGATCGGTTACGATATCTGGGCGCATGCCGCCTGCGGTCATGCGGCGATAGATCTCTGGGAAGATCTCGGCCGCGTTGCCCAACAGCCCGACAGACTTTGCCTCCCCCGCTTTGGTCCAGCGGTCGATCATCGCCAATGCGTCGTCCAGTGTATCGGCTTTTTCGTCCAGATATTTGGTGCGCAGGCGAAACTCGATGCTGTCAGGGTTGCACTCCACCGCCAAACAACAAGCACCCGCAAAGACAGCGGCCAAGGGCTGCGCACCACCCATACCGCCCAAACCACCGGTCAAGATCCACTTTCCGGTCAGATCACCGCCATAGTGCTGGCGTCCAGCCTCAGCAAAGGTCTCATAAGTACCCTGCACGATGCCCTGCGTGCCGATATAGATCCACGACCCAGCCGTCATCTGGCCGTACATCATCAGGCCCTTTTTATCGAGTTCGTTAAAGTGGTCCCAGGTCGCCCAATGGGGCACGAGGTTTGAATTGGCGATCAAAACGCGAGGGGCATCGGTGTGAGTGCGGATGATCGCGACCGGTTTACCGGATTGGACAATCAACGTCTCATCCGCCTCCAGATCCTTCAAACCAGCAACAATAGTGTCGAAATCCTTCCATGTCCGCGCCGCGCGTCCGATGCCGCCATAGACCACCAACTCATGCGGGTTCTCGGCCACATCCGGGTGCAGATTGTTCATCAACATCCGCAACGGTGCCTCGGTCAGCCAGCTTTTGGCGTTCAACTCGGAGCCGGTCGGGGGGAAGATATCGCGTGTGTTTTTGCGGGGATCGGTCATGGGGCAAGCTCCAAAGCTGTGTCTTGGATGGCGGTCAGAATATCGTGCAACCACGGGCGCAGACGATTGGCCTTGCCAGAGTCGAAAGCCCAAGGTTCAGTTTCGGCGGTCAGATAGGTCGATTGCGCCAGTTCCATCTGGATGGCGTGTATCCCAGCTTCCGGTTGGCCATAGTGACGGGTCGACCAGCCCCCACGAAAACGGCCGTTCAGGACCGTGCCAAACGGTGAGGATGCTGCAAGTTCACGCGTAACAGACTCTATATTCGGCGCGCAGGTCACACCGTTGTCGGTTCCGATATTGAGGTCAGGCAAGGTCCCTTTGAACAGAAATGGAATGCGGCTGCGGATGGAATGACAATCGAATAGGACAGCGATACCGTGACGGGCTTTGACCCTGTGCAACTCCTCAGCCAGCGCCGCGTGATACGGCGCATGATAGGCGTGCCGCCGCGCTTCGATCTCATCAACTGACGGCTCTTGTTCGTCTCGCCAGATCGGCTGGCCGTCGAAATCCGTCATGGGCACCAGCGTGGTTGTGTTCTGGCCCGGATAGAGTGATACGCCGTTTGGATCCCGATTTGCGTCGATCACATAACGGTGAACATGGGATTGTACGACGGTTGCATCGGCTAGAAGCCCTTCATAGAGCCTATTTATGTGCCAATCTGTGTCTTTCAGCGACCGCCCGTTTGCGTTCAGACGGGCGGCAACGTCATCGGGAACATAGGTCCCGCCATGCGGTTGCCCCAACACGATCGGGCTTTGGCCCCTTGTGACAGACACGACCTGCATCATGACAGCTCCGGCATCGGGCTTGCGACTGCGTGTAAAATGTCGCCGCTTTCGACCAATGCGCGGGCCTTTTCCAGCTCGGGTGCGAGATAGCGGTCGTCGGTCAGCGACGGGATCTCGACGCGTAGTCGGTCGATGGCCCGTTGCAGCGGCGCGCTTGTGGTCAAGGGCGCGCGGAATTCGATACCTTGCGCCGCGCAAAGCAGTTCGATCCCCAGAACATAGTTCAGGTTTCCAACCATCCGCTGCAACCGCCGGGCCCCATGCGCAGCCATCGAGACGTGGTCTTCCTGATTGGCCGAGGTTGGGGTGCTGTCGGTGACGCAAGGGTTGGCCAGATGCTTGTTCTCGCTCATCAGAGCTGCGGTCGTAACCTCGGCAATCATCAGCCCCGAATTCAGCCCTGGCTCCGGTGTCAGAAATGGCGGCAGATCAAAGCTGAGCGCCGGGTCGACCATCAGGGCAATGCGGCGCTGCGCGATGGCACCGATCTCGGATATCGCCAAGGCAATCATATCTGCGGCAAACCCCACTGGTTCTGCGTGGAAGTTACCACCAGACACGATGGCCTCAGGCGCGCTGAGTACCAGAGGATTATCTGTTGCGGCATTCGCCTCAGTCACCAGCGTTGTTGCCGCCTGACGCATCACATCCAGCGCCGCGCCGGTGACTTGCGGCTGACAGCGGATGCAATATGGGTCCTGGACGCGCGTATCCCCGTCCCTGTGGCTTTCACGGATCTCCGACCCTGCCAGAACCTCCCGCATCGCCGCTGCTGCATTGATCTGCCCCCGATGCCCGCGCAGCGCATGGATTTCGGGCTGCAAAGGCGCCGT
This sequence comes from Ruegeria sp. HKCCA5839, assembly GCF_013035585.1. Lineage (NCBI taxonomy): Bacteria > Pseudomonadati > Pseudomonadota > Alphaproteobacteria > Rhodobacterales > Roseobacteraceae > Ruegeria > Ruegeria sp. HKCCA5839. Next base: position 118,307 of record NZ_WQIE01000006.1, read on the forward strand.
CGAACCCATGATCGCGTCGGTCGACATGGCCGACACGACCAACGCATTTTGTGCAGCGCGCCAAGCCTGGAACAAACCGCCAAGCGCATATGCGGTTGAAAACTGGGTGCCGTTGATGAAGGCCAATCCTTCTTTTGGCCCCAGAGAAACAGGCTCTAAACCTGAGTTTGTCAATGCATCCGCGCCGGGCAGAACAGCACCGTTTACCTCGGCCTCTCCCTCTCCGATGATCACGGCGGTCATATGGGCCAAAGGCGCAAGATCGCCCGAAGCACCCACAGACCCTTGCGCAGGGATCACCGGCGTCACACCACGCGCCAGCATCTGTTGCAACAGATCGATCAATTCCCACCGCACTCCGGATGCGCCACGGCCAAAGGACAACAGCTTGAGCGACATCATCATCCGCACCAAACGGCGTGGGACCGCCTCGCCAACGCCGCAACAATGGCTGAGGATCAGATTGCGCTGCAGGGTCGAGGTGTCCTCGGGCGCGATTTTGTGGCTGACCAGTTTTCCAAACCCGGTATTCACACCGTAAACGGCTTGCGCTCCAGCGGCGGCCTCGGCAATGCGCTGTGCTGCGTTGTCCACTGCGGGCTTGCAGGCCGGGTCCAGACGGATGGGTGTTTCGTCCCAATAGATCTGCGCAAGCTGTTCCAGCGACGCAGAGCCGGGCGTCAGGGTCAGTTCCGTCATGTCCGCCCTCCCACCAACCGCGCGTGAAGCGGGTTGAATCCGATGCGATAGGCTAGCTCGGTCGGGTGTGTGACATCCCAGACGGCCAGATCCGCCCGCAATCCCGGCACGATGCGGCCTGTGTCATCCAAACCCAGCGCACGGGCTGCGTTTTTGGTGACGCCGGCCAGCGCTTCTTCGGGTGTCAGTCGGAACAAGGTGCAACCCATATTCACGGTCAGCAACAAAGACGCTAGCGGAGACGAGCCAGGGTTGCAGTCCGTCGCCAACGCCATGGGCACGTTGTGGCGGCGTAGATCCTGAACCGGCGGCACCTGCGTTTCGCGCAATGTATAGAACGCACCGGGCAGAAGGACTGCAACCGTTCCGGCATCACCCATCGCGGCCACGCCATCCTCGTCCAAGTATTCGATATGATCTGCGGACAACGCTCCGTAAGATGCTGCGAGCTTGGCACCTCCGAGGTTCGACAGCTGTTCAGCGTGCAGCTTCACCGGCAGGCCCAGCGCTTTCGCGGCATCAAACACGCGCGCGATCTGATTGGCGTCAAAAGCGATGCCTTCGCAGAACCCGTCAACTGCGTCCAACAGCCCTTCGGCATGTGCCGCGCGCAGCGTCGGAATACAGACCTCATCGATATAGGCATCTGAGCGATCCGCGTATTCCGGGGGAACGGCATGGGCCCCGAGGAAGCTTGTTTTGACCCTAACATTGCGCTTTTCGGGGATCTGTCGTGCCACTCGCAGCATTCGCAATTCGGTTTCGCGGTCCAGACCATAGCCGGATTTCACCTCGATGCAGCTGACCCCCTCGGCGATCAGAGCGTCAACGCGGGTCAGCGCATCGCTCAGCAAGGTTTGATCACTGGCGGCACGGGTTGCGTTCACTGTGGACAGGATTCCGCCTCCGGCACGGGCGATCTCCTCATAAGATGCCCCGTTCAACCGCATCTCGAATTCAACCGCGCGATTGCCGCCAAAGACCACATGAGTATGCGCATCAATCAACGCAGGCGTCATGAGGCGATCACCGTCATCAACACGTGGCCACTGATTGTATTCTGCGGGCAGCTCCGCCTGCACGCCCACCCAAGCGATCCGTCCGGCTTCGATGGCGACTGCGCCGTTGTCGATCATACCATAGGCCCGGGGGCCGTCCATCGTGGCCAAAGACCGGCAGAAAATCACAGATTTTTCCGTCATCGCGATTCTTTTGGACTCCCTTCGTGTGAAATTTTTGTATACGTATAAAAATATTATTACTACACAAAATGAGAACGCTGTGACGATCTTTGCCGAATCCGCTTTGTTAGGCTCTGAATGGGCCAGAAATATCCGTGTGATTGTCGAAGATGGGCGGATTGCGCAGGTCGAACGGGCTGCACAACCCAGGGATCATGACACCCGGGTCAGTGTATTGCTTCCCGCGCTTGCGAACCTTCACAGCCACGCGTTTCAGCGCGCGATGGCCGGGATGACCGAAACCCGTGTTGCCGGGCGCGAAAGCTTTTGGACATGGCGCAACTTGATGTATCGGTTTCTGGATCGTTTGACGCCTGATCACATTCAGTCCATCGCCGCACTGGCCTTTCTTGAGATGCAAGAGGCCGGGTTCGCTTCGGTCGGAGAGTTCCACTACGTCCATCATCAACCCGGCGGTCAGCGTTATGACAGCGAAAGCGAGCTTAGCCAGCGCATCTTTGCTGCCGCTGAACAGACCGGAATCGGGCTGACGCATTTGCCGGTGCTGTATACCTATGGCGGTGTCGAACAGCAGCCGCTTGAGAGCGGGCAGTTGCGGTTTGGAAATCGCGTGGATGAATATCTCAACTTGCTAGAGGCCTGCCGCGACCGCTTACCCCTGCCCGACAGCGCAATTGGCATTGCGCCACATTCGTTACGGGCGACCTCGGCGCATGATCTGCGCGAGGTGTTGGATCACACCACGGACGGCCCGGTTCATATTCACATCGCCGAACAGGTCAAAGAAGTTGAGGATGTGCAAAACGCCCTCGGCGCACGACCAGTGCAGTGGCTGTTGAACAATGCCGATATAAACGACCGCTGGTGCCTGATCCACGCAACCCATATGACCGATGCGGAAACGATCGCAATGGCCCGATCCAGTGCCGTGGCTGGTCTCTGCCCGATCACCGAGGCCAATCTGGGCGACGGTATCTTCAACGGAGCCACCTATCTGCGTGCGCAAGGGGCGTTTGGCGTCGGCTCAGATTCCAACATACGGATATCGGCCCCGGAAGAGCTGCGCATGTTGGAGTATTCCCAACGCCTGCGGGATAAGGCGCGGGCAGTTCTAGTGCCCGAGGCTGGATCGGTTGGCCAGACACTGTATTGCGGCGCGGCGCTCGGCGGGGCACAGGCGCTCGCCCGGAAGGCGGGTCAGATCGCTCCGGGATATCTGGCGGATCTTGTCGCCATCGACCGCTCCCACCCGACCCTGTGCGCGCTGAAGGATGATCAAGTGCTGGATGGTCTGTGTTTCGCCGCGCCTGACGGGTTGGTCACCGATCTGTGGTCCGCTGGGCGGCACATGGTTCGGGGCGGGCGGCATATCGAGCGCGACGCCATCCTGCCCGCCTATCGCGCCGCGATGCGTGATCTCTTGCAAAATGTCTGAAACCCCAAGTATCAGAGCCTGAATGACCCAATCCAACGACATAACCGGTTACAAAGACATCAAGCAGACCGTGCTGGAGCGTATCCGCTCGGGCGAATGGCAACCCGACACATTGCTGCCCAACGAAGAAGAGCTGGCGACCAGCTTTTCCTGCACCCGCACAACGGTAAACCGCGCGTTGAGAGAGCTGGCCGAGGAAGGGTATCTGGAGCGACGACGCAAGGCCGGAACCCGCGTGTTGCGCGCGCCGCAGAGGCAGGCCAAATTCACTATTCCGCTCGTGCGCGATGAAGTCACTGCGGCTGGTGGCGTCTATCGCTATGCCCATGTCTCAACCGAAATTCTCGACGCACCGGAATGGCTATGCGCGCGTCTGGCTCTGCGCAAAGGTCAACAGGTTGCCCATGTGCGCTGCATGCACTTTTCCGGGAACACCCCGTTCCAATTCGAAGACCGCTGGATCAATGCCGCAAGCGTGCCGCAGGTTTTGGCAGCCGATTTCGCCGAATTAGGCCCGAATGAGTGGTTGGTTCAGACCGTGCCTTTCACCAATGTCGAGCTGTCCTTTCTGGCCAGCCGCGCCGATGAAACGGTTGCCGGTTTTCTTGACCTTCCCAAAGATGAGCCGGTTTTCACCGCCGAGCGGATCACCTGGCTGCAGGGGGCGCCAGTGACTTTCGCAAAGCTCTATTTCGGCGCAGGGTACCGGATGACCACTCAAATCTAAGGACTTAGGCCCGCAGAGGAACACGGCCTTGATCCGTCAAAAGCCAGCAGTCTTTGCCTTCGAAGACTGCGACGGAAACAGGATGGCCATAGCCAGCACCTGTATCCAGATTGACCCGGTTGCCATAATGCGTAGCTGCATCAACAGGGGTGTGACCGTGTACTATCAACTTAGGATGCGCTCCGATAAAATTGTGGAACTCCTGCCGAATCCAAACCAGATCGTTTGCATTTTGCGCACTCAAAGCGACGCCTGGTCGAATTCCCGCATGTACAAAAGCGAGGTCTGGCGTTTGATGCATCAGCACCAGATCCCGCAGGAATGCCTCGTGTGAGTAAGGAACGGCAGCTTTCGCCTTCGCGTGCAAATCCTCAAGCCGGATCTGCCCCTCGAACTCAACACCATAGCTCTTGAGCGTCTCGATCCCGCCCAAGCGGTCATGCAGCCAATGGTAGCCGACCAACAGATGCGGATCATGACGTGGGATATCCTCCATGAACCAGGCGAACATCCTGTCATGATTGCCGAGAAGTGTAATCCAGTTGCGCCCGGCATCCTTGCCACAGATCAGACGGTCGATTACGCCAAGACTGTCCGGTCCCCGGTCAACGTAGTCACCCAGAAAAACAACCCGTGCGTCCGGCCCGCCGTCTTCCGAGATCAGCGACATCGCACGATCAAACTCGGCCGTTTGCCCATGCAGGTCACCAACTGCGTAGATCGGGTTTGTCATGGGGCATCCTCAACGGTTTGAATGGTTGCTTTCTGACGCAAATCCTATTGAGAAAAAAGACAATGCCCGCTCTGGGTTCAGAGCGGGCATGAAACTGTCTCAGAAACTCAACAGCTTGGGTCAGGCCACATCGAACTGCAGCGGTTTGATCTGTGTGAACAGCCCTGTCTCAGCCAGTTTGGCGCGTGCCTCTGCAGGGACAGGCTCGTCCACATAGAGCAACGCAATCGCTTCCCCGCCTGCGGCGGCGCGGCCCAGTGTAAAGTTAGCGATGTTCACGCCGTGCTCGCCCATCGTCTGCCCCAGCGCACCGATAATACCCGGTACGTCTTCGTTGGTGGTATAGAGCATATGAGCACCGACCTCGGCATCGATGTTGATACCTTTGATCTGGATAAAGCGCGGTTTTCCGTCGCTGAACACGGTGCCGCCAATCGAACGCTCGCGCTTTTCGGTCACGACGGTCACCTTGATATAGCCCTCAAATGCACCGGATTTGTCCTGGTTGGTGGTCGAGATCTGAATACCGCGTTCTTTGGCAACAACAGGGGCCGAGACCATGTTTACCTCGGGGTTGAACTTTTTCATGATACCCGCCACGACCGAACAGTTCAGCGCGGCCAGGTTCATCTCGGCAGCGACCCCGTCATAGAGGATGTTGATCGCTTTGATCGGCTCATCCGTCATCTGACCGATGAAGCTGCCCAAATGACCGGCCAGCTTGATCCATGGGCCCATGACCTTGGCTTCTTCCGCCGTCACGCTGGGCATGTTGAGCGCGTTTTCCACCGCGCCGGTCAGCAGATAGTTCGAGATCTGCTCGGCAACTTGCAGCGCCACGTTTTCCTGTGCCTCGGTTGTCGCCGCACCAAGGTGCGGTGTGCAGACCACGTTGGGCAGGTTGAACAGGGCGTTTTCCTTGGCCGGTTCTTCGCTGAACACGTCAAAGGCCGCGCCGGCGACATGGCCCGATTGCAGCGCTTCGGCCAGAGCCTCTTCGTCCACCAGACCACCCCGGGCACAGTTGACGATACGCACGCCCTTCTTGGTCTTGGCCAGGTTTTCGCGGCTTAGGATATTCCGGGTCTGATCGGTCAGCGGCACATGCAGAGTAATGAAATCGGCGCGCGCTAGCAGCTCATCCAGTTCCACCTTTTCCACACCCATCTTGGCGGCTTTCTCTTCGCCCAGATAGGGGTCATAGGCCACGACCTTCATCTTCAGGCCCAGCGCGCGTTCACAGACGATACCGCCGATATTGCCCGCGCCGATGACGCCGAGGGTCTTGTTGGTCAGCTCGATCCCCATGAATTTGGACTTTTCCCACTTGCCCGCATGGGTCGAGGTTGAGGCTTCGGGGATTTGCCGTGCGACCGCGAACATCATTGCAATCGCATGTTCAGCCGTGGTGATCATGTTGCCAAAGGGCGTGTTCATCACGATCACACCCTTTTTCGACGCCGCTTCCTTGTCGATATTGTCAGTGCCAATCCCGGCGCGACCGATGACTTTCAGCTTGTCGGCCTTTTCCAGGATGGTCGGTGTGACCTTGGTGGCCGACCGGATGGCGAGACCGTCATACTGACCAATCACCTCGGCCAGTTTGTCTTTGTCCTTACCCAGATCGGGCATGAAATCCACGTCGATGCCGCGATCCCGAAAGATCTGCACGGCGGTTTCGCTGAGCTTGTCAGATACGAGTACTTTGGGGGCCATAATCTCTGGTCCTTGAATTGTATGGAAAGTCCGGGCCAGACGCGGCCCGGAAAAAAAGGTCAGGCGGCTTCGCTTTGCGCTGCGATCTCAGCCTCAAACGCCCAGGCCAGCCATGGCAACATCGCCTCGATATCCGAGGTCTCAACCGTGCCGCCGCACCAGATGCGCAGGCCCGCGGGCGCGTCACGATAGGCGCCGATGTCCAGCGCGATGTTCTCGGCCTCCAGCCGTTTGGCCACGGCCTTGGCAAAGCTTGCGCCATCTTGGATGCGCGGGTCGGTGAATTTGAGGCACACAGAAGTGTTGGATTGCGTCGCTGCGTCTTCGGCCAGGTTGGCGATCCAGTCGTTCTGGTCACAGAACGCATGTACCGCACCGGCATTGGCGTCGGCCCGAGCGATCAGGCCTTGCAGTCCACCGACCGAGCGCGCCCAGTCTAGCGCGAACAGATAATCTTCGACCGCAAGCATCGACGGCGTGTTGATCGTTGCACCTGTAAAGATGCCTTCGATCAACTTACCACCTTTGGTCAGGCGGAAGATCTTGGGCAACGGCCAAGCGGGGGTGTAGCTTTCCAACCGCTCAACAGCGCGGGGGCTCAGGACGATCATGCCATGTGCGGCCTCGCCACCCAGCACTTTTTGCCAGCTGAACGTGGTCACATCCAGTTTGTCCCAGGGCAGGTCCATCGCAAATGCGGCGCTTGTGGCGTCGCAAATGGTCAGCCCGGCGCGGTCATCCGCGATCCAGTCGCCATTCGGCACCCGAACGCCCGAGGTGGTGCCGTTCCAGGTAAACACAACGTCATTGGCGAAATCGACCGAGGCCAGATCGACGATCTGCCCATAATCAGCGGTTTTGATCTCGGCGTCGATCTTGAGTTGTTTGACCACATCGGTCACCCAACCCGCGCCAAAGCTTTCCCAGGCCAGCATCTCGACCTTGCGTTCGCCCAACAGCGACCACATCGCCATCTCGACCGCACCGGTGTCCGAGGCGGGAACGATGCCAATCTTGTAGTCAGCCGGAATGCCCAGCACCTCACGCGTGCCCTCGATGGCGGCTTTCAGCTTGTCCTTGCCGACAGCAGCACGGTGCGAGCGGCCCAGCGCGGCATCGGCCAGTTTATTCAACTCAAATGTAGGGGGTTTGGCGCAGGGGCCCGAGGAAAAACGCGGATTCGTCGGCCGCATATCAGGTTTGCGCACGGCATTGCGCGACGCCGGTTGTTCGATAGTCATCTGTATTACCCTTCCAGATACACGCCCCTCGTTGGGGAGGGGTGTCCCACGGGCAGAGCTATGCTGCGCGCGCAGCGTCAGCAAGCAGAAAAGACGGTTCATTCGCCGAAAACGACACGGCTCGTGACAAAAATCGCGAACTGAAGTTTCCGATAGGCGCAAATCTCTGCCGGACATGCGCCTTATCTGAAAGGTTTACGTAAGGCGCACCGCCTCGCCCGTGCTCAGCGACTGTTGCGCGGCAAGACCCATCCGAACGGCCCAGATGCCGTCCTGCAATGTCACGTCCGGGCGCGCGCGTTGACCGCGCAGCAGTTCCAGAAACCCCTGATGCTGATAGAAGGTCGATCCGTTATGATCCCCAGCCGCCAGCAATTTGGGATCAACCGGAATGTCTTTTGACACCGGCCCTTTGGGCGCACGCGGGCTGACGATGAGCTGCGGAACAGGCGGTTCACCCAGATCTTCGGGCCAGAACCGGCCAGGACCCGGCACCAGTGCCTCAATCTTGGCCTGTACGCCCACAGCCGAAATTTCTTCCTGATAGCGCGCGCCCTCGGCGAACATGCACAGCTCTAACATGGCCCGCGTTCCGTTCGCGAAATCGACCATCACATAGCCGTGGTCCAGAATGTCGGGCACTTCGCCATCATAGCTTTCATCCAGATGGTTAACAGCCTGTCCGCCGCTGGCCGTGACCCGCACCGGATCAGACTGAAGGATCAACCGCATCAGGTCGAAGAAATGGCAGCATTTCTCGACAAAGGTTCCGCCGGTGTTGCGGTTGAACCGGTTCCAGTTCCCAACCTTCTCAAGAAACGGAAAGCGGTGTTCGCGGATCGACAGCATTTTGACACCACCCGTGACGTCCGCTTGATCAATCAGCGCCGCAATGGGCGGCATATAGCGATACTCCATCGCCACCCAGATCGGATGGGGATAATCCCGCGCCAGTGCCTCAAGCCGCGTTAAATCCTGCGGATCGGTGAACAGGGGTTTTTCCACCAGCAACGGCAACGGGCGCGTCGCAGCAATGTCGCAGATCTGATCGACATGCAGGTTATTTGGGCTGACGATGACAACACAATCCAAATCTTCGACCGCAAGCAGATCTTGCACCGACCCAACAAGTGCCGCATCCGGGGCGATGGCCTGCGCGGTTTGGGCCATTTCGGCATCCGGCTCATAAATCGCCGAGACGCGCGTGCCCTCAAGCAAGGCGATGTTGTGCAGGTGCTCTTGCCCCATCATGCCGCATCCGATCAGCCCATAGTGGATGGTCCGGGTCATGGGTGTTTCCTTTTACTTCAAACGTTGGACATAGGTGGCCCGATCAGGATCGAACCATGTTTTTGAAAACTCGACGGGCTCTGCCGTTTCCGACCAGCTGAACCGCTCGATATACCCTGCGATTTGGCCTGCACGTTTGGTGAAACCATCCGGTGTCCAGTCGGGCAGCGCCTGGATCGACACCCGGTCCTCGGCCCGCGTGATCCAAAAGCCCAACTGGTGCTGGTAATAGCGATAAAGCGAGTCCGAAAGCAGGCTCTGGTCGATCAGGCCAACTGATTCGTCCAGCCAGATTTCTTCGACCGCTATAATTGTGTCATTCAGATAGCGCATTCGGCGCACGCGCGAGCCGTGCTGCGACGTCCCGAATTGCGGCAGGTCCGCTGGCTTCTGCAAATGATCGACCGACAGAACATCCGCGCGCGGCAGGCCACCGCCTTCGGGTAGTTCCAGACGGAACATGGCATAGACACTGTTTTGCGTGCCAGAGTCGCGCACATAATTGCCCGAGCCCTGAATACGCTCCAACATGCCTTTTTTCTCAAGCTCGGCGAGCGATTTTCGCAACGTCCCGACTGAGACCTGAAGCTCTGCCGCCATGTCGCGTTCTGGGGGCAAACGCTCACCGTCAATCAAGCGACCAGCGGCGATGTCGCGGATCAGCAATTCCGCGATCTGCACATAGATCGGCAGTGCGTTTGGGTTTCGGCTGTTGGGGGACACGTGCGGGCGCTTCACTCTGTCGCGGAAAAAATTGATACACTATTGATCTACATCAATGTGATTGCTACGCAAGAGAAAAAGCAAAACCGCACGGAGCCACGTTTAAATGACCATCGTCCCCATTACATCGCCCGATCTGGACGCGGCCGAGGTTTCCTGGTTTTCCGCGCTCTGCTCGGACGATTATCAGTTTCTGGGCGTGCCCGATGGGGATCTGCGGTCCAGCTGGGACCATTGTTCCAGCATCGTGAAAGAGGCCGAAGCACAGGGCTTTCGCAACATCTTGTGCCCGTCTTCCTATCAGGTTGGGCAAGACACGCTGAGCTTTGTCGCCGGTTGCGCGCCGATCACTGAAAAGATCAACCTGCTGGCGGCTGTACGCTGCGGCGAGATGCAGCCCATCATGCTGGCCCGCACCATCGCGACGCTGGATCACATGCTCAAGGGTAGGCTGACCGTCAATATTATCTCATCCGACTTCCCTGGCGAAAAAGCTGACAGCGCCTTCCGGTATCAACGCTCGCGCGAAGTGGTCGAGATTTTGAAACAGGCCTGGACGCAGGATGAGATCAATCATGCAGGTGAGGTCTATAGTTTCTCGGGCCTGACCACAGACCCGGCCCGACCTTACCAGACAGGCGGCCCGCTGCTGTATTTCGGGGGCTATTCCCCGTCTGCGCTGGATCTGTGCGGCGAGCATTGCGATGTCTATCTGATGTGGCCCGAAACCAAGGATCAGTTGGCAGAACGGATGAAGGCCGTTCATGCGGTGGCCGAGAACTACGACCGCACGTTGGATTACGGGCTGCGCGTGCATATGATCGTGCGCGACACCGAGGCCGAGGCGCAGGAATACGCGGATTACATTGTGTCCAAGCTGGATGACGAATATGGCCGCGCGATCCGCGAACGGGCGCTGGATTCCACATCTCTGGGTGTGGCGCATCAGGCCAAGAACCGCGATCTGGCGGATGAATATGGCTATGTCGAGCCAGGGCTTTGGACTGGTGTCGGACGGGCACGGTCCGGCTGTGGGGCGGCGTTGGTTGGGTCAACCGATCAGGTCATGACCAAGATTGAAGAGTATCAAAAGATGGGCATCCGCGCCTTTATCTTCTCGGGCTATCCGCACCTTGACGAAGCCAAACACTTTGGTGCGCGCGTACTGCCTAATCTGAAAACCTGCTCGCTGCCTGTAGAATACGGTCGCGTGCCTGAAACGACCCCGGCGACACCGCTGGGCAACGGAGTTCGTCGCTGATGCAACGTGTGAAACTATCCGACACGCTGGAAATGAGCCGCCTTGTCTATGGCATGTGGCGGCTGGGCGACGATACCGATACGTCGGCAAGTCATGTCGAGGCCAAGATCCAAGCCTGTCTGGATCAGGGCATCACCACTTTCGATCAGGCCGATATCTATGGTGGCTATGCCGCCGAGGCCGTTTTGGGTGCGGCCTTGCGCGCCAATCCGGCATTGCGGCAACGGATGGAGATCGTCACCAAATGCGATATCGTCGCGCCGATGGGTCGCTATGCGCACGCCAAGGTCAAATATTATGACACCTCGCGCGCCCACATCCTACAATCCGTCGACACATCGCTGTCGGAAATGGCCACCGATCATATCGATCTGCTGCTGATCCACCGGCCTGACCCGTTGATGGATCATCATGAAACCGGTGCGGCTCTTGATGAGGTTGTGGCCAGCGGCAAGGTCGGCGCCGTTGGCGTGTCGAACTTCCGTCCGTGGGACTGGTCGCTGCTGCAATCGGCGATGAAAAAGCAACTTGTGACCAACCAGATCGAAATCTCGCTGGGTGAGATCAGCCCGTTCACCAACGGAGATCTGGCTTTCCATCAACAACACGGCCATCCGATCATGGCCTGGTCGCCCTTGGGCGGTGGCCTTTTGATGGCCGGAAACCCGCCCGTCGGTATTGTCGCAGACGAAATCGCTGCCGAGTTCGGTGTAGACCGCGCCGCCGTTGCCGTGGCCTTCCTGCTGGCTCATCCTGCAAGTATTCTGCCGGTTCTGGGCACCAACAATCTGGACCGGATCAATCGCGCCACAGACGCGCTCAAAGTCAAACTGGATCGGGAAAGCTGGTACCGCCTTTATGAGGCGGCGCTTGGGCATGAGGTACCGTGATGAACGCAATCTCGAAAGACATGAACCATACTTTTGTGCCGCATAAGGATGACACACGCACGTTGCGCGACGCGTTTGGGCGCTTTGCCACCGGTGTGACCATTGTGACCTGTGACAGTGATGATGGCCCGATCTGCATCACGGCCAACAGCTTTTCGTCTTTGTCCCTGGACCCGCCGCTGATCATGTGGGCGGGCGACCGGAACTCGCGCCGGTTCCCCTATTTCCACAAAGCGCGCCATTTCACCGTTCACGTGCTATCGTCGGAACAGGCCGAGCTGTGCTTTGGCTGCTCGAAGAACGCTCACGCTCTGCGCGACATCCAGCATGAGCGGTGTGCGAACGGAACACCGCTGCTGCCAGATTGTCTGGCGCGGTTCGAATGCGAACAACACGCCTATCACGATGCGGGGGATCATGTGATCGTGGTGGGCAAAGTCCTGAAGGCCAGCATGAGCGATGGAGACGCGCTGACCTTCTATGCCGGGAAACTCGGCCAATTCGCGCAGCACTAAGCGCGATCTGACGGTTGCGGGTGATACCCGCAGCCAAAAAAGGGAGGATCCGCATGGGCGGACTGGCATCGGTGCTTGCGCCGATTGCATTCGTGAACGAAACCGTGCTGCGTATTGGCCGCGCGGTTGGCGTTGTTGCGATTGCACTCATGGTCATCGCAATCCTGATTCAGGTGTTCTTTCGATACGTGTTAGGCAACGCCTTGCCCTGGCCGGATGAGGCGGCGCGTTTCTGTATGTTGTGGATGACCGGCCTCATGGCCCCCACTGCGTTCCGGCGCGGCGGCTTTGTGGCCATCGACATGTTGCCCCTGATGCTTCCGCGCGTATTGGGCCAGCTTTTGATGCTGTGCCTGCTGCTCGTTTCGCTTTTGGTCCTACTGGTGGCCGTCAATATCGGCTGGTCCGAGGTCACAGGCTTTGGCGGCAAGTTCGCCACCGCAGCGCTCTATCTGCCTACATCAATGGGCTTTGACGAATGGTATCGCATCCCGCGCAGCTGGATGATGGCCTCATTGCTTGTGGGCATCGTCCTGCTGGTTGCCGTGAATATCGAGTTGATCCTGCGCGCGATCGTGACGCTTATGGGGGGCAAGGACCTGCTGCCCGAAATTGCAGATGCACCGGTGGGGGCTGAATAGATGCTGATCTGGTTCCTGCCCACCTTCCTTGTCTTTCTGATGATCGGCCTGCCGGTCTTTTTCGCGCTTCTGGCCGCACCCGGTATCCTGCTGTGGCTGAACGGGCAGACAAACGACATCACGCTGCTCTATCGCAATGTCTATAACGGCATGGACAGCTTTCCGCTGATGGCCATCCCCTTCTTCATGCTGGCCGGAGAGCTGATGAATCGTGGCGGCATCACCATTCGACTGGTTGAATTCAGCCAAGCCCTGATGGGCCACCTGCGCGGCGGGCTGGCGCATGTGAATGTGCTCAGCTCAATCCTCTTTGCCGGTCTCTCTGGCTCGGCGGTGGCCGATACCTCGGCCCTTGGGTCTATGCTGATTCCGGCGATGGAGAAACAGGGCTATACCCGTAAATTCGCCGCCGCCATCACCGCCGCAAGTTCGGTGATCGGACCGATCATTCCGCCTTCGGGGATCATGATCATCTATGCCTATGTGATGGGCGAAAGCGTCGCCGCGCTGTTCCTGGCGGGCATCGTGCCCGGTGTCATGGTTGGCGTTGGCCTGATGCTGATGATCAAATTTATGGCCGACAAATACGACTTTCCTGTCGCCAGCCGCAAATACTCCTGGCCCGAGCGCGGGCAGGCCAGTCTGAAAGCCTTCTTCCCGCTGTTGACCCCGGTGATCATCCTGGGCGGCATATTGGGTGGGGTATTCACCCCGACCGAAGCTGCCGCCGTTGCCGTGGGATATGCCTTTATTATCGGTTTCTTTGTGCTGCGCACGCTGACCTGGAAAGAGGTTCCCGAAGTGCTTAGCAATGCGGGCCTGACCTCGGCTGTTGTGCTGCTGCTGGTTGGGGCCGCGATGGCGTTCAAAACGGTGGTCAGCCTCAGCCACGCGCCCGAGCAATTGGCTTCGCTGATCCTGAGCCTGTCGGAAAACCCGCTGATCCTGCTGTTCCTGATCAACCTGCTGCTGTTCATCGTCGGCATGTTCCTGGACGCAGGCCCGGCGATCATCATTCTGGGTCCTATCCTTGGCCCCATTTTCACAAGCCTCGGCGTCGATCCGATCCATTTCGCCATCATCATGAGCGTGAACCTGACCGTGGGTCTGGCCACGCCACCGATGGGGCTTGTGCTGTTTGTGGCCGCAGCCGTCTCACGCGAAAAGGTCGAAACCATCGCCAAGGCGATCCTGCCATTTCTGGCTGTCGAAATTATCGTGATCTTCCTGATCACATATATCCCCGCAATATCCATGACGATCCCGAGGATAACGGGATTTGCCAACTAACTGAGTTTCACAGGGAGGAAACGCATGCTCAGAAACTTCATCAAATCCGCAGCGGTGGCGACATCGCTGGTCGCCGCTTCAGCGGTGGCCGCAACAGCAGCCGACTATACGCTGCGCGCCACGGCCAACTCGAATGAAAACGACGAAGACTATGACGGTCTGGTTGTTTTCAAGAACTATGTCGAAGCAGCCTCGAACGGCGCTATCGAGGTCGAGCTGTTCATCGGCACCCAGCTGTGTTCGAATGGTGCGGAATGCCTGCAAGGTGTCGCGGACGGCACCATCGACATCTATATTTCCACCTCGGGCGGTGCCTCGGGGATCTTTCCTTACGTGCAGGTTCTGGACCTACCCTATCTGATGGCGGATGACCGCATTGCCGAGCATGTACTGTCGGGTGATTTCACCCGGACCATGCGCGATATGGCGCTTGAGGATTCCGGCGGCGCGATCCGTCTGATGACTATCGGCAACACCGGCGGCTGGCGCAACTTTGCCAACACGCAGCGCCGCATCGCTGACCCTGCCGACATGGAAGGGCTGAAAATCCGCACCGTGGTGGCCGACCTGCCGCAAGAGTTGGTCAAGGCTCTGGGCGCCTCGCCCACCCCGATCCCGTGGCCGGAACTGTTCACCAGCTTCCAGACCGGTGTGGTCGAAGGCTCCAAGAACGGGATCACCGACATCATGGGCATGAAATTCCCTGATGCGGGCCTGCAATATGTCACGCTGGATGGCCACGCCTATATGGGCGCGCTGTGGTGGATGAACAACGCCAAGTTCCATGAGATGCCGGAAGACATGCGCCGCGTGGTGGTTGACGGCTTCTATGCGCTGCAGCAGGCCACCTTTGCCTCACCCAAGCGCAAATCGATCCAGGCCTATGAAGACTTTGTTGCTGGCGGCGGCGACCTCTATGTTCCCACGCCCGAGCAGAAGGCTGCGTTCAAAGAGGCGGCAACACCAGTTTATGATTGGTTCCAGTCCAACGTAACCCGCGGGGATGAGATCTTTGTGGCTCTGACCGAAGCGGTCGCGGCAGCCGAGGCTGATGTCAACGCGTCACGCGATGCGGATCTGAACTGATCTCGTGGGTCGGGCCTTCGGGCCCGGCCTTTACCGAAACGGGTACATCCACCCTTTGTAATCATTCACCAGCACATGCGCCCTTTCGATCTGCTCCGGCGACATTTTCTTGACCACTTCTTCCAGGCTGATCGCCGCATCGGGATCGCCCCCGATCGCGCTGAGCGTGTACCACATATAGGCGCGCACCAGATCGGGCGCAGGCATGCCCAAGCCCACCTCGTAATACCATCCGACACCGGATTGCGCCCCCGGATGCCCTTTCATCGAGGCGCGCAGATACCATTCAAAGGCCCGCTCGTAGTCCTGTTCGACCCCAAGGCCCAAGCCGTACATCACACCGATCAACTCTTCAGCCTCGGCATTGCCCGAGCGCGCGGCGGGCAGCAATTCCTCGCGCGCGGCTTCAAATTTCCCCTCTTCCATCAAATCGCGCGCCTGTTCCAGTTCGGCCAATGCGGGCGTCGTGAAAAGGCAAAGGGCAAATACAAGCTGGCGCATGGATTGGGTGCTTTCCTGATTGCCGGGACCGCCGCAGCCCAAGACCTGCCGCGCCCGCTGAGTGATGATGATTTCCTGTCCTTTGATATGGAACAGGCCGCGATTGGTCATCAACTGTTTTACGACCCGATCCTGTCGGGCAATCAGAATATATCCTGCGCCCATTGCCACCATCCTGATTTCGGCACTTCTGATGGCCTGTCGCTGGGCATTGGCGAGGGTGGGCAGGGTCTAGGCCCGGACCGCACGCCCGGCACCGGGGCGGACAGGATCCGCAAACGCATCCCGCGCAACTCGCCCGGCTTGTGGAACCTTGGCGCCAAAGACCTGCACACCGTGTTTCATGACGGGCGGCTCAGCCTGTCTGATGTCTATGGCAACGGCTTCAACTCTCCGGCGCAGGAATGGCTGCCCGATGGGCTAAATTCGCTGCTGGCGGCGCAGGCGCTGTTCCCGCTCACCGCACAATTCGAGATGGCCGGGAATGTGGGTGAAAACCAGGTGACCGGCGCGGTTGCCGACCGGATTGATCTGGGTTGGCCGATCCTGGCCAAGCGAGTGCGCACGGATCCCCGCTACGGTCCGGCCATGGTCGCGGCGTTTGATGAGATCGACGCGACCGAAGACATCACCATCACCCAGATCGCCAACGCGCTGGCCGCGTTCATGGCCATCGAATGGCGCAGCACCGACAGCCCGTTTGATCGCTATCTCGCGGGGGACGAGACGGCGTTATCCGCATCTCAAAAAGACGGGATGCGGCTCTTTTACGGCAAGGCACAATGCGCCACCTGCCATTCCGGCCCGCTGATGACGGATCAAGCGTTTCACGCACTCGCCCTGCCGCCTTTCGGCCCCGGACGGACCCGCCAATGGGATCCATATGCCCGCGATGTCGGGCGGATGGGCGAAAGCAACCGTCTTGAGGACGCCTATCGGTTCCGCACCCCGATGCTGCGCAACGTGGCGCTGACGGCGCCCTATGGCCATAACGGCGCGTTCCCCGATCTGGAAAGCATGATCCGCCACCATCTGGACCCGCAAACAAGCTTTGCAGAATGGACACCCCAGATGGCCGACCTGCCAGACGTGCCTTGGCTGCAAACCGCAGATTTCGTGGTGTGGCAGGATCAGCTTGAACTGCAACGGGTGCAGAGCAAAGTCGACATAGAGCCAGTGCAGCTGACAGATCAGGAAATCGACGCTCTGGTCGCCTTCCTGAACGCGCTGACAGGAACCAGCACCGACACCCCGCCCTTTGGCGTTCCCGAGGGGTTTGAGCCCTAAGAAGACAAAATCCCGCCTTCGAGCACCAAACCTTTGCAGCAAATGGTGCAATTAACGATTGTCGAACTCGAAGCTTAATGTCCGTTGCGAGCCCAGTTTGTCCGATGCTGCGCAGCGGATGAATGTCCGATCAAGGAAATGACGATCCGAGACAATCGTAAGAAATTTGGCTAATCTACCTCCAACCAAGGGGGGGGACGGACATGGCGCAACAACAAGCTTTTCCGCAACAAAGCGGACAAGACATGGCCTGTGGCTGGGGTTTCGAGACTTGGCTCCAATACAAGGACGGCTTCGAACTT
This sequence comes from Ruegeria sp. HKCCA5839, assembly GCF_013035585.1. NCBI lineage: Bacteria > Pseudomonadati > Pseudomonadota > Alphaproteobacteria > Rhodobacterales > Roseobacteraceae > Ruegeria > Ruegeria sp. HKCCA5839. The sequence goes on from NZ_WQIE01000006.1 coordinate 135,846, forward strand.
CGTCACTTTTGCGCATTTGAACTGTTGAATGACAAGCGGGGCCTCGCTTGCCTGACCGACTACCACCGGAGGCTGGTTGAGGCGGCTGTCGAAAATGGGTTCGGCGTCATAAACGACGGCCTTCATTATCGAGCCAGCCGTGACTGGGGGGAACTGATCGGCTTTTCAAAAGAAGCCCTCGCAGAAATCAATATTCGTGGGATCGAGTTCTACAAGGATTTCGCTCGCGAGTATCAGAGCGACACAACGCCTATGCTGATTGGCGGTAGCATCGGGCCACGTGGAGACGCCTATGAAACCGGTCGGGTAGAAAATGCCGCTGAAGCCGAAGACTATCATTCAGAGCAGATCATTACACTCAGGGACGCCGGGGCCGACTTTGTTACCGCCGCGACATTCTCAAGTGTTGAAGAAGCTATCGGATTTGCGCGCGCTGCGAAAGCTGCCGACATCCCTAGCGTCGTTTCAATGATCGCGAAGTGTGGACGACTTAACGACGGCACGGCGCTGGCCGATGCGGTGACAAACATTGATGCCGCCACGAGCAACGCGCCGCTCTACTACATGGTTAACTGCGCCCACCCGACCGAGTTCGAGCCTGGATTGACCGAAGGCGATTGGACCAACCGACTTGGAGGCTTTCTGCCGAATGCCGTTGCAATGGAATTGCTCTCTCTTTGCAGCCTTGGTCACCTTGAGGATGGCGATCCGGAAGAATTGGGAGGGCAAATGGCGGCACTTTCCAAACGGTTTCCACATGTGCACGTTTGGGGTGGGTGTTGCGGCACTGACGGTCGCCACATCGGGCAAATCGCCAGGCAAGTCAGCGAGGCTCGGAAATCAGTTGCAGCATAAGAGACCTGTATGATCACCTTTCGAAACGCACAGCTTGCCGATGCGGATCGCTGCTTCGAGATCGAGACCGCCGCATATGAAGGAGACGAAGCTGCGACCCATGCGAAGATCTCCAAACGTATCGAGACCTACCCGGAGGGTTTTCTGATCCTTGAATTAGACAATAAGATATGTGGTTTCATCAATTGTGGATGCGCGCATAACGTCGAAATGTCAGACGAGGAATTCAAGGAGCTCATCGGCCATGATCCCGATGCACCGAATGTTGTCATCATGTCCGTGGTCGTCGACCCTGCCGCACAAGGAAGGGGTCACTCTCGGGCGCTGATGGATGAGTTCATCGGCCGAATGCGTGAGATGGACAAAAAAATGATCTATTTAATGTGCAAAGAGCATCACGTACCGCTCTATGAGAAGCTTGGTTATCTGTATTTGAGACAGTCTGCCTCAACCCACGGAGGATTGACTTGGCATGAGATGAGCATGCGCCTTTGAGTTTTGAACTAGTTTTGAGCGCGAAAGCAGACATTTGAAGCAAGAGAGCGAACGGCAGCAAAGTCCGCCGACCGGACCTGCACACTCCGCTCCCGGAGATCTCTCCGGAAGCTTTTGATTGACACAAAATACCGGGCCAATGGACTGCGGCCACGCGCAACATTTACTGCAAAGCGCGGGCTGATCCGGGCAATTTTGTTATTCCGCTGCCTCTGCGTAGTCTTCCATAGGCGGGCAGGTGCAAACGAGGTTTCGGTCGCCATAGGCATTATCGACGCGATTGACCGGTGGCCAGTATTTATCGACCCCCATCGAGCCCGGAGGGAAGCACGCCTGTTCGCGCGTGTAAGGCCGATCCCAGTCACCGACCAGATCGCGCACCGTATGGGGGGCGTTTTTCAACGGGTTGTTCTCGGCGTCGATCTTGCCGTCAATGATATCCTGCGCCTCGGCCCGGATCGACAGCATGGCGTCGCAGAACCGATCCAGCTCATCCTTGGGCTCGGACTCGGTGGGTTCGACCATCAGGGTGCCGGCCACAGGCCAGCTCATTGTTGGTGCGTGGAAGCCTGAATCGACCAGCCGTTTGGCCACGTCATCAACCGAGACATGCGCCTCGGCGTCCAGCGGGCGGGTGTCGAGGATACATTCATGCGCCACACGACCCGTCTCGGAGGTGTAGAGGATCGGATAAGCATCCTTGAGCCGCGCCGCGATGTAGTTGGCGTTCAGGATCGCCACCTTGGTCGCCTGTGTCAGACCGGCACCGCCCATCAACAGCACATAGGCCCAAGAGACCGGCAGGATCGAAGGCGACCCAAACGGGGCCGCCGAGACCGGACCCACGGCGGTGCCATATTCCGGGTGGCCGGGCAGATGCTCGGTCAGATGTGCCTTGACGCCGATGGGCCCCATGCCGGGGCCGCCACCGCCATGCGGAATGCAGAAGGTCTTGTGCAGGTTCAGGTGACTGACATCGCCGCCAATATCGCCGGGGCGCGACAGACCCACCATGGCGTTCATGTTCGCGCCATCGATATAGACCTGACCGCCGTGATCATGGGTGATCTGGCAGACCTCTTGCACCGTGGTCTCGAAGACGCCGTGGGTCGAGGGGTAGGTGATCATGCAGCCCGCAAGATTGTCGCTGTACTTTTCCGCCTTGGCGCGGAAATCGTCCAGATCGATATTGCCGTTTTCGTCAGACTGCACCGGCACCACCTGCCAGCCCACCATTTGGGCCGAGGCCGGGTTGGTCCCATGGGCCGAGGTCGGGATCAGGCAGACATTGCGATGCCCCTCGCCCCGCGCGATGTGATAGTTTCGAATGGTCAGAAGACCCGCATATTCGCCCTGCGCGCCCGAGTTGGGCTGCTGGCTGATCGCGTCATAGCCGGTGATCTGGCACAACTTGTCGTTCAGGTCGTCGATCATCTCACGATAGCCCTGCGCCTGATCTTGCGGCGCAAACGGGTGCAGATTGCCAAACTCGGGCCAGGTGACCGGGATCATCTCGACCGTGGCGTTCAGCTTCATGGTGCAGGACCCCAGCGGGATCATTGCGCGATCCAACGCCAGATCGCGGTCGGCCAGACGGCGCATATAGCGGGTCATCTCGGCCTCGGCCCGGTTCTTGTGGAAGATCGGGTGCGTCATATAAGGCGTCTCGCGCAGGGCGTAATCAGGCAAGCGATACGCCACGATCGTGCGGTCGACCTTACGGTCAATACCAAAGGCGCCCCAGACAGCCTCGATGGTCTCGGAGCGGGCCTGCTCGTCCAGGCTAATGCCAACCTTGGTCTCACCGACTTTACGCAGGTTTATGCCGCGCGCGACGGCGGCCTCCATGACCGTTTTTTGCAGGTGGCCGACTTCGACCGTGATCGTGTCGAAGAACACTTCGGGTTCGACCGAGAACCCTGCCTCTTCCAATCCTATGGCCAGACGCGAGGTCTTGCGGTGCACCGATTGGGCAATCGCCTTGATGCCATCAGGGCCATGATAGACCGCATACATCGACGCCATCACTGCCAACAGCGCCTGCGCGGTGCAGACATTCGAGTTGGCTTTTTCACGGCGGATATGCTGTTCGCGGGTCTGGAGCGACAGGCGATAGGCCTTGTTGCCCCGGCTGTCGATACTGACCCCGATGATACGGCCCGGCATCGATCGTTTCAGCTTGTCCGTCGTCGCCATATAGGCAGCGTGCGGGCCACCATAGCCCATGGGCACACCAAAGCGCTGGGTCGAGCCGATGGCGATATCGGCGCCCATCTCACCGGGTGATTTCAGAAGCGCCAGCGACAGGATGTCGGCGGCGACGATGGCAATCGCCTTGTGCTCATGCAACGCCGCTATCTCAGCGGTGAAATCGCGCACATGACCATGGGTCCCCGGGTACTGGAAGATTGCGCCAAACACCGCGCCTGCGTCCAGCGTGTCGGGGTCGGCAACCTGCACGTCGATGCCCAAAGGCTCGGCCCGTGTTTTGATCACCGCGATGGTTTGCGGATGGCAGTTCTTGTCGACAAAAAAGGCCGCGTTGTTGGCTTTGGAGCGGCCGCCACGCTTGGCCATCGCCATCGCCTCGGCGGCGGCAGTGGCCTCGTCAAGCAGCGAGGCATTGGCCACGTCCAACCCGGTCAGATCACTGACCATGGTCTGGAAATTCAGAAGTGCTTCGAGCCTGCCCTGGCTGATTTCTGGCTGATAGGGCGTATAGGCGGTGTACCAGGCTGGGTTTTCCAGGATGTTGCGCAGGATCGGTGCGGGCGTGGTGGTACCGTAATAGCCCTGCCCGATCAGCGAGGTCAGAACCTTGTTCTTGCTTGCCACCTCTTTCATATGAAACAGCGCGTCGCGTTCTGTCATCGCCGGGCCCCAATCCAGCGGCTCTTTTTGACGGATCGCGGGTGGAACGGTGGCGTCGATCAGCTGATCCAGCGTCTTGAAGCCGATAACCTTGAGCATATCGCGCATTTCGGTCGGGCTGGGCCCGATATGGCGGCGGTTGGCGAAGTCATAGGCTTCGTAATCGGTCAGTTTGAAAGCCATGTGGTGCGCTCCTCACGGATAGGTCAGGCCCGGCGGAGAGTGCGGGAGCTTCCGGCGGGAGTATTTGAAAAAAGATGAAGAGGCGGTCTCGCGAAAGAACCGCCACCGGGTTCTAGCCGATGAATGCCTTGTAGCCAGCCTCATCCATCAGATCTTCGAGCTGCGAGGCGTCCGTGATCTTGATTTTGTAGATCCAGGCTTCGCCTTCTGGGTCGTCATTCAGAGCGCCGGGATTGTCTGCCAAGGCTTCATTCACTTCGGTGATCTCGCCATCCACCGGGGCATAGAGCTCGGACGCGGCTTTGACGGATTCAATCACGCCGATCTCACCATCTTTTTCGAACTCGTCGCCAACCTCTTGCTGTTCCACAAAGACCACGTCGCCCAACTGTTCGGCAGCATGTTTGGTGATGCCCAGCGTCGCGGTATCGCCGTCGACATCGATCCATTCATGCTCTTCGGAGTAATAGGTTGCCATCTTGTCTCTCTCCTGACTTCAACGCTTGTAATTCTGTTTGACGAAGGGCAGCGCCACGATCTCGGCTGGTTGCGGTTTGCCCCGGATAATAAGGTTCACCGTCTCGCCGGGTTCCGCATGACCTGCCGACACATAGCCCATTGCAACCGGGCCGCCGACTGTTGGGCCAAACCCGCCCGAGGTGATCTGGCCGATGGAGGCGCCATTTGCGCTTTGGATCTCAACACCCTGACGGGCAGGCGCGCGGCCAGCGGGTTTGATCCCCACCAGCTTACGCGCTGGTCCCTCAGCCAGTTCGCGCTGGATCCGCGCGGCACCGGGAAAGCCACCCTCTTCCTTGCGGCGCTTTTGAATCGCCCAGCCCAGGCTGGCCTCTATGGGCGAAGTTGTCTGGTCGATGTCATTGCCGTATAGGCACAGCCCGGCCTCAAGCCGCAAGCTGTCGCGCGCGCCCAGACCGGCGGGTTCGCAATCTTCGTGGGCAAGAAAGGCACGTGTGATTCCGATGGCCTTGTCTTCTGGGATCGAGATCTCATACCCGTCTTCGCCCGTATAGCCCAGACGCGAGATGCGGCACTCGACACCGTTGATCTCGGCCACAGTGGTTTCCATGAATTTCAGGTCACACGCGGCAGGGCAGAGCGCGCCCACGACGTTTTCCGCTGCAGGGCCTTGCACCGCAACCAAGGCGCGGTCGAAGATTTCAATGACTTCAACGCCATCGAGATTGTCGCGCATATGCGGGATGTCTTGATGGCGCAGCGCCGCGTTCACCACCAAGAAGTATTGATCTCCTGCGTTCGACACGATCAGGTCGTCCATGATCCCGCCATTCGCATTGGTGAAAAACCCATAGCGCGCCTTGCCCTCTTTCAGGGTTGCAAAGGCTTGCGGACATAGGGTTTCGAGCTTTTCGCCCACGGCATCGCCACGCAGGATCACCTGGCCCATATGCGACACGTCAAACAGAGCGGCCTTTTCGCGGCATTGGTTGTGCTCTGCCATGATACCCGCCGGGTATTGGACCGGCATTTCCCAGCCAGCAAAATCGACCATCTTGCCCCCAAGCTCGACATGCAGGTCGTATAGGGGTGTGCGCTTTACATCGGTCATGGCGGATACCTTCTTGCTGTATCTATCGGTCCGAATGCATTTGTGTCAGTCTGCCTCAAGCCGCACAGATTGCAAAGATTCCACTTCGTGTCAGACGAAACAGCCTTTGTTGAACAGAGCGGTATGCGGGCGTATGCATCGCTGATGTTCCTATAGGAAACTTTTTTCCGTTAGGCAACACGCCTTGTGCTGGCTTTTCAAACCCAGAGTAAATCTCTTGTGACCGCGGAATGCCATTAAACGCGATTTTCGCGACCACCCCACTGATTGGTATGGGTTTTTGGGGACAGGCGAATCTCAGCTGCTGAGCGACCGAACCGCATGATCCAATACGTTGAGGCCCGCAATCAGGTCCGCATCATCCGTGTCTTCTGCGAAATCATGGCTGATTCCATTGATCGAGGGGACAAAGAGCATCGCAACAGGCATCAGCCGGGACACGTTGGTGGCGTCATGCAAAGCGCCTGACGGCATCCTGCGCCATTTCCCCGAAGCCACCTGTTCTGCGCCCGTTTCCAAAGCCGTCCGTAGGGTCAAATCCATGGCCACAGGCTCCAACCCGAGAAGCGTGCCATAATCGAGGGTCATACCGAGGTCGTCCGCCACCTCTTGCGCTGTTGCGCGAATGATCTCTTCCATCCGGGCCAGGCGATCGACATCACCATCGCGCCACTGCATCGAAAACCGCACGCGCCCGGGCACAATGGACGAGGCATTGGGGTGCAGGTCGACGCGCCCGATGGTCCACACGGTTTGCGGAGTGACCACGTTGCGGAACCGGTCGTTCAGTTGTGTGTTGAACAACGACAGCGCCTGGAACGCGTCGCGCCGCAAGTGCATGGGCGTGGTTCCGGCGTGGTTCTGCTGACCCTCGAAGGTAATCGTCATGTCACGAATGCCGACGATATCGGTCACCACGCCGATAGTCTCGCCCGAAGCGTCAAGCGTTGGGCCCTGTTCGATATGCATTTCGATGAAACCCGAGAACCGGTCGGGATCAACGAAATCTTGCGACAGATCAGCCATCGCGCCGCGCGCTGCGTCAAAGCGGATGCCTGCACCGTCGGTCAGCGCATCGGCCTTGTCCAATGGCAATCCGCCCGACCAGACGGCCGAGCCGGTGGTGACGCCGAACCGCCCTTCTTCGTCCTGAAAGCTGACAACAGAAATAGGCCGTTCGCTGGATCGCGCGATTTCCAAGGCCGCGATCACGCCCAGCGCGCCGTCCAGCCAGCCGCCTGCGGGCTGGCTGTCGGAATGGGATCCCATCAGCAGCGAAGGTCCATCTGCCAAGCCAAACAGGTTGCCGACAGGGTCAAAATGGGGGGTCAGACCCGCCTCGGTCATGCGCCCGGCCAGCCACTTGCGTGCCGCGATATCGGCCTCGGAATAGGCGGGGCGGATAACGCCTTTGCCAACGCCCGAGGCCCCAAATGCGCGCAAGCTGTGCAGGTCGTCGATGAAACGCTGATGATCGATGGCCATAAGCCCCCCTGTCGATCTGATTGTCGGGCCAAACATAATCGTAAACCGCCCCGGCGCGAGGATTTTTTGGTCCAGCGTTCAAACCCCTCTGGTCCCGGGTGGAAAGCTGCCCTAAGACTTGGCCGCAAGAGGGACCGACATGTCACATATTACTTTGGTGCGTCACGGGCAGGCAAACACGGCAGCCCGCGACGAGGTCAGCTATGACAAGCTCAGCGATTTGGGGCACCAGCAGGCGCGCTGGCTGGGCGCGCATCTGCGCGACACCAACATCTACTATCCGCGTGTCTATTGCGGAACTCTGACCCGCCATGCCGAAACCGCCGCCAGCATGGGATTGTCTGAGCCGGTTCAGGATGCGCGATTGAATGAGATCGAGTATTTCACTCTCGCGCAGTTGTTCGAACAACAACACGGCGTGGCGATCCCCACGGACCGCGAAGGATTTGTCGAGCATCTGCCCAAAACCTTTGCCGCGTGGGCTGGAGGAGAGATCACGGATGCGCCCGAAACGTTTGAAGAGTTCGAAACCCGTGTGAGCGATGCGCTGCGCGAGATTGGCACCGAAGGGGGGCCAGCAATCATCGTGACCTCGGGCGGGTTGATCTCGATGGTGGTGCGGCAAGCGATGGGGCTGGATATACCGTCTATGGCGCGGGTGGCTCTTGCCATCATGAACACCTCAATGCATCGTCTGCATCCGATCGGGGCGCAGCTGAGCCCGGTTCTGTTCAACGCCGTTCCCCATCTGGAAGCGCCCGACCGGCAATACGCCCAGACCCATCTGTAAGGAGCCCTCTGATGCAGCTTTATTACGCCCCGCGCACGATCTCGGTTGCCGTTGCGATTGCCCTGGAAGAGGCAGGGTTGGACTATGAAGCGGTCAAGCTGGATTTTGCCGGTGGCGAGCAGATGAAGCCCGCCTATTTGCAGATCAATCCCAAGGGCCGCGTGCCTGCCCTGGCGGTTGATGGTGGCATCCTGACCGAGACTGGCGCGTTGCTGGAATATGTCGCGGCCAAAGCACCGCAAGCCGGTCTGGTGCCAACAGACCCTGTGTTGGCTGGCCGTATGCGTGAGGTGATGTTCTATCTGGCGTCGACCATGCATGTGAACCATGCGCATAAGATGCGTGGGCATCGCTGGGCGGATAAAGAGACAAGCTGGGAAGACATGGCTGCAAAAGTGGCCGAAACGATGACAGCGTCCTGCGACTATGTCTGCGCAAACGGTCTGCGCGGGCCGTTTGTTTTGGGTGAGGCATTCTCATTGGCCGACGCTTACCTCTATGTGGTGTGCAGCTGGCTGGAAGGCGACGGGGTCGATGTCTCGGCCTTTCCCAAAATCGTCGCGTTCCGCGAGGCGATGGAGGCGCGCCCGTCTGTTCAAGCCGTGCGTGCGGCTGGAATGCTCTGAACAAAAGGAAACGCGATGACACATCTCTGGGTCCGGGCAGAACAGCGCCCGAACGAGGAACGGGTCGGGTTGACCCCTGACGGGGCCGCAGCGCTGATCGCAGCGGGTATTCGCGTGACCGTCGAAGAAAGCCATGTCCGCGCCATTCCCATCGAAGGTTATAAACAGGCGGGTTGTGACATCGCGCCTGAAAATACCTGGCCGCAAGCGCCAACGGACGCGATCATTTTTGGCCTGAAGGAACTGCCCGAGGACGGCTCTCCCCTACCCCACCGCCATATCATGTTCGGCCATGCCTATAAGGGCCAGCATTCCGGCCGCGCCTTGCTGCAACGGTTCAAGGCCGGGGGAGGTACGCTCTATGATCTTGAATATCTGGTGGACGAGGATGGACGGCGTGTCGCGGCCTTTGGGTACTGGGCGGGCTATGCCGGGGCCGCCGTAACTTTGAAAACTTGGGCTGCGCAGCAACGCGGGCAGGAATGCCCGCCTGTGGGTGTCTATGCAGACAAAGACAGGTTGAACGCCGAGCTTCTGGCCGAGCTGGACGCAACGGGTGCGGCCCGACCCAGCGCCATTGTCATCGGTGCCTTGGGGCGCGTCGGAACCGGGGCCTCTGACCTGTGCGAAGCCATGGGTGTCACCGTCACCAAATGGGATATGGCCCAAACCGCCAGTGGCGGACCGTTCCCCGAAATCCTGGACCACGATCTGTTCCTGAATTGCATCTTTGCGCGACCGGGCACACCGGTCTTTGTCCCACGTGATGCTTTGACAGCCGAGCGCAAACTGACTGCGATCGGTGATGTCGCCTGTGACCCGGACAGTGACTATAACCCGGTTCCGGTCTATGACCGGGCTACGACTTGGGACGCACCGGCGTTGCGTGTGGCCACAAACCCTGTGATGGACGTCATGGCGATCGACAACCTTCCGTCGATGCTGCCGGTTGAAAGTTCACAAGACTACGCGGCGCAACTGCTGCCCTCGCTGCTGACTCTGGCCGATCTGGACAAAGGCGTCTGGGGCCGGGCAGAAGCAACCTACAAAACGCATATGAGAGGGATCTGAGCAATGACGATTCACTGGTGTGGCACCGGCCTGTCGGCCATCCCCGGCTTGCGCCGCCTGATCGAAGGTGGGCACAAAGTCACCGTCTGGAACCGGACCATCGAAAAGGCCAAGGCCGAGATCGGCGATCTGACGGACGATATCCACGCCTTTGACATCGAGGCTTTGGGCAACGTGCTGGAGCCGGGCGATGTGATTGTGTCCATGCTGCCCGGTGACTGGCATGTACCACTGGCCGAGCTGGCGATCTCGAAACAGGCCAATTTTGTCTCGTCGTCTTACATCGCACCCGAAATGTGCGCGTTGGACGACAAGGCGCGCGAAGCCGGAGTGGCGCTGGTCAACGAGGTAGGTCTGGACCCGGGCATCGATCACCTCATGGCCCATGCGCTGGTTTCCGACTATCGCGCCTCGGACGCGTTTGATGCGCAAAACCACCTGAGCTTCATTTCCTATTGCGGCGGTGTTCCCAAGATCCCCAACCCGTTTCGGTACAAATTCAGCTGGTCGCCGCTTGGGGTGCTCAAGGCCCTGCGGTCGCCATCGAAATCCATCCGCGATTACGCGCCGCTGGATGTTGCCCGCCCCTGGGACGCGATTACCAGCTATATCGCGCCGCTGCCCACGCCGGAAAGCTTTGAGGTCTATCCCAACCGCGACTCGATCCCGTTCATGGCCGAATACCAGTTTGAAGAGCACTGGCCGGTCAAGGAATTCGTCCGCGGCACGTTGCGCCTGAACGGATGGGCGGATGCCTGGTCAGATGTGTTTGCCGAGATCGAAACCCTCTCGGGGCCAGAAGGCGATGCACGGCTGAAGGAAATGTCCGATCAGTTCTGGGCCGAAAACGCCTATGACGCCGATGAGCCCGACCGCGTGGTTCTGTGCGTGGGTCTGAAGGCCGAAAAAGACGGCGTGCCGGTCTGGCACAAAACCTATGTCATGGACGCCTGGGGCGACGCACGCGGCACAGCCATGGCGCGCCTGGTCTCGGTCCCCGTGTCACTGGCGGTCGAGGCCGTACTGAACCGCGCCATTCCCGCCGGTGTTCACGCAGCCCCCAGCGATCCGAAACTGGTGCAGGACTGGATGGCCCAAATCGACATTCTGGCGCAGCATTTGCAAGTGGTGGATCATCTGGGCTGACATCGCTCGCACCAGTGCAGTTCAGGACAGAGGTCTCAGCTTTCCAAGCGGTGATGCGCCCAGCGTAGGGCGTTGTTGACAATATGGCTTGGATAACTGCGTTTCAGGTCGTCTTCCAGCCTTTGTTCCCACCAGTTCGTCTCGATTTCCACACGCGCTGCACGAACACAAGTTAGCGTATCGTGCAGTTCCTTGAACGTGTTCGGATAGCGACCCGACCTGCCATTCACAACTCCATCCAAACTACGCTTATAGGCCAACACAAGCCCGCTCTGCACTGGAGAGGTTTGATAAAGATAGTTTTCAACCGCTTGCGAACTTTCGTCCCACGGCCACGCCGGAAACAGGGTAGGTAGTCTTTCGATCGAGGCCCGGCAGCTTTGCGGAGCACCTTCATCCTGATGGGCAGGAAAAAGCATTGGGCATTGCGGACCATCCAGGTTGCAGGCTTTGAAAAAGTCTCGCCGATTACGGCGGTTCTCGGTATCGGCAACAACACCGCCAGCAAAAGCCAGCGCAGCGCTGTGATAGTCTTTTTCCTTCAAACGGATCCGGCCGATCCTATTCCAGGCCCAGACCCCGGCGTCGTAGTGTTCGGTGACGTCTTCTAGGAATGGTAATATCTCATCATGACGGTTCATTCTGCTCAGCAGTTTGACCTTCGTCTGCAAACTCCAAACGTCATTTGGCTGTAACTCTAGCGCGCGATCAACAGCCACCATTGCTTCAGCGTAGTCTTCTGTTTTTACAAGGACAAATGCCTTCCACCCCCAAGGTATATAGCTGTTCGGAGTTTCTCTGATCGCAAGCTCAGATTCGGCCCGCGCGGCGTCCCAGTCTTTCAACTGCATGAAAGCCCGCAATTTGTGACGATGAATCAATGACCGTGTTGTCGGGAAAACCGCGCTCCATTTCAATAGAGTGTCACACGCCGCAACAGCATCCTGCGGATGGCTGTCGATTAAATTGCATGTCCTGACAATCTCGCGGTGTTTATCACCAAAATGCAAAACCGCGCCTGACGCAGCGATCAGAATGGACGCAATGATGAGCGTGAACGACGACACCCGAAATTTACCGAGCAAGCTTTTTATCTGCATTCAAACAGCTATGAATTGAGTTCTTCGCCATCAACTCGGGGCGATACAATGCACATATTTGAACTTCGCAAGGTGTCGAAATTAAGACCTAGGATCTGACGCGGATCGATTTTTGAAGAAAAAAGGCCAGCTCCGAGGGTCAGAGTGGCCTTTTGGTTAATCGATCTGTCACTTTGGTGTTCCTTGCCGTCAGATGTAGCGGTTGATCGTTTCCTCTACATCGCTTCGATTGATCCCCAACTCAGCCAGTTGGTGGTCCGTTAATCCGTTCAACTGTTGTGCGGCGACGACGATGTCAGCTCGGACGGCTTGAATGCGCATCGCGCGGTCGAACAAGAGCAATGTACTTGCAGGCGGGTAGGATTGGGTATTGGGGTCTAGGTCGAACATATCTGTTCCTTTTTGACTCGTTACATCTGAAACTTTGGCGAAGTTGGCTTCACCGTTTGAGCGATGCTGGGTCGTAAACGGAGTCGTAGGCCCGTTGCGCAATCTGATCCCGAGGGACACCGATATCGTTCAACTGCTGATCCGAGAGGTTGCTCAGCTCTCTCTCAGTCTTGGCGACCAATCGACGGCGATACTGCGCAACCTTTGCTTCAGCGTAGTCCGAGAACAGCCCGTCGAAAATCCCGCGCTGCGGGGTGAGTATTCCTGCATTTTGCATAATGCGTTCCTCCTGGTTTGAACTGTGTTTCCGTCACACTTCAAATAAAGGAGGTGGTTCTGAAGATCGCCAAAGCAGCGCATTAAGCTGCGTTAATGTTGATTGGTAGAGTTGGCCTTCGGCGAAACACACTACATCAGATCGTTTTCCACGTCTTCAGCGGAAATGCCCAGCGCATCCAGCCCGTTTTCAAGGTGATCCGACATATGAGGTGTGCCGATGAGGTAGTCCGCGCAGGGAGTCGAGGCCTCGGACCTGGCGGTTGCGATGGCTTCGGCCAGATCGTCTGTGTCGAAGCTTTCGCGCCCGATCCACATGATCGCCACCAGCTCGGCTTGTTCGTCCTCACCCATTCGGTCAATAAAGGCACGCAACTCACCTTCGGCGCGATCCAACTCGCGCCCCATCATCGCAACTTGCGCCACTTTCCGTGCCGAGATTTCCAGCATCTGTCCAAACTCCTTGCGTTCGCGGTTTGGTCAGAACCCAATCACCATCAGGCGGCGCCGTCTTTGATCTTGCGCAATTCGGTGCCGGGGCCTGAAACGGGGTGATCAGGAACCGGCGCGCTGCGGAACGGACGGAACCGAGCCTTTTTGACCCACAGTTTGATCGCCTGCCACAGGATCAGCATAAACGTCCGCCGCGCACCAAAAGGGCGACGCAGGAAAGACCAAAGGATCACGCGGTTGGTCAACGGAGCGCGTTGCCCGGTCAATGTGGCTATCAGACCTCCGTTCTCGCGCCCATAGTCGATCCACACTCCGACCCGCTGATCACTGTAGTCAAAGCGAAAGGTGTATTGCCCCTCGATTTCTTGAAACGGTGAGACATGCATCCGCTTGGTCGCAACAATTCGATCAGAAGGAGTGATCGGCGACAGGTCAGGCTTGATGCAGAGATAGCTGTGGCGGGTGCCGTAGGTATTTGTCACTTCGGCAACGACAGCAAACATGTGGTCATCGGCGTCGAAACAGAACCAGAAGCTTACCGGGTTGAACACATGGCCCAGCACACGCGGTTGGGTCAAAAGCGTCAGTCTGTCGGGCTGAGCTAAGCCGTGCGCGTCAAAGCACTCGCGCACCCAAACCGCGCCCCGTCCCTTATGCGGCTCGCCACCATGATCGCGATTGCGCCAATTGGTGACGTTGGCGCGGTTGATGGAAAACAAAGCGGGCGTGTCATTCTGCGCCTCGGGGTCGAACAGGATGTAGTCGATGGAATAGCGAAACGCGTTGTCGATCGCACCCTTGCGGCCGTGATAGGTATGGCCGGCGATATGATCGATCTGCGTCATTCCTATTCTTATCCCATTCGGCCTGTAAAGCGCTCAAAAGCCTTATATTTCTTCGATCAAGGATGCTCTGCATTACGCAGTCTAAACAAAATTGGATCATTTTCGACGGTGAAAGTGATCCGGCTTGGGTCAGACAACGTAATGTGGTTATGTTTACCGAGATCGACACCGTGACCTTGGACGATCCTGCGCCGCCCGTCGGCGTGGCGAAAACTGTGGTCACAAAACGTATCAAGGGCAAACAGGTGAACCGAACGGCTGACAGTTGCAACCCAGAACCAGAGTGGGTGGGCCATGTCAGGCGCATTCGGGACGGGCAGGATCAGGCGGCTTTTGCCGAGCTGTTCCAGCACTTCGCGCCGCGCATCAAGGCGTTCCTGATGAAATCAGGATCGGATGCCGCGCTGGCCGAGGAATGTGCGCAAGAGGTCATGGCGACCCTTTGGCACAAGGCGCACCTGTTTGATCCGTCCCGGGCAACCGTGGCCACTTGGGTTTTCACCATTGCCCGAAACAAGCGCATCGACGTCTTGCGCAAGCAACGCCGCCCCGAGCCCGAAGATCTGGGATGGGGCCCCGAGGCCGAGCCGGACCAGGACGATGTGATTGCGCTGCAACAGGAAACCGCGCAGCTGCGTGACGCGTTGACCGCGTTGCCTGAGGCGCAGAGACAACTGATCGAGAAAGCCTATTTTGGCGATCTGAGTCACCGCGAGATTGCCTCGCAAACCGGATTGCCGCTGGGCACGATCAAATCAAGGATACGGCTGGCACTGGATCGCCTGCGCCACGCAATGAACTGAGATGACGATGATGAAGAAGGACATAAAACATCACCTGACGGATGACCTGCTGATGGCCTATGCCGCAGGCTCGCTGCCCGAGGCGTTCGACCTTATGGTCGCCACGCATATCTCATTGTGTGACCATTGCCGCGCCCGCGCGGAAAGCTTTGACGCGGTGGGCGGCTCGGTGCTGGAAGATCAGGCAGCTGATATCACAATGGGTCAAGAGTCGCTGGCGGCGACCATGGCCATGATTGCGCAGGGTCAGCCGACCGCTAAGCCAAAGCGCTCTGATTGTTCCGTCTTACCGACACCGCTTCAGGATTATGTAGGCGGCGACGTGAATTCAATCCGGTGGAGACCGATTGGCATGGGTGTCAAACAAGCGATCCTGCCGACGACGCGGGATGCAACAGCGCGCCTGTTGTTTATCCCTGCGGGCACTGCTGTGCCGGACCACAGTCACAATGGCATCGAACTGACGATGGTGCTGCAAGGGGCCTTCTCGGACGAAGTCGACCACTTTGGCCGTGGCGATGTCGAGATTGCAGATGAACATCTGGAGCACACACCAGTCGCAGACATTTCAGAAGATTGCATCTGCCTGGCGGTCACCGACGCGCCACTGAAGTTCAGCAAGCTGATGCCACGTCTATTCCAACCGTTCCTGCGGATCTGAGTCTGATCTATCTTCCGCAAGGCAAGGAACCCTAAAAGGAGTGTGCGCATGTTCGGAAGATTTGTTTTGGCGTCAGCCTTGATCACCTCTGCTTCCATCGCGACGGCCCAAATGAAAGCCGACGTCAAATTCGCACCCGGCAATTTCGGTACCATGGTCAGCGGCACAATCACCGGGGACGAGTATTTCGACTATAGCTTGGGCGCATCAGCCGGTCAGGAGATGTTTGCTGAGCTTCAGGTCAGTGATACCAATGGCAACGGGGTGATCTATTTCAACATCCTGCCCCCCGGCAGTGATGGAGAAGCGATCTATATCGGCTCGATCAACGGCAACACCGCCCGGGTCGATCTGCCCGAAAGTGGTGACTATACGATCCGGGTCTATCTGATGGGCAATGATCGGGACACAGGCAAAACGGTCGGCTACAACCTCGACCTGTCGATCCAGTAAGGCCTAACCTTCGGATTTGCCAAGCGGTACCACATTCGTGTGGTCGTCGGGCGCCAATTCCTCGAAATCGAAATTGTCCAGACGCTGCGCCCGGCGCCCGGCCTTTTCAGCGCTGATCTTGATGTCCGAAATATCCTTGGCCGCCTGACCGAAATGGCGGTCGAGGTTGGACACGCGCTCACCCAGACGTTCCACATCCTTGTGCAGCAACCCAAGCTCCTTGCGGATCGCCCCCGCCTGTTCACGCATACGCGCGTCTTTCAGGATTGCGCGCATCGTGTTCAGGGTGGCCATGCATGTGGTGGGCGAAACGATCCAGACGCGTTTTGAAAAACTCTCCTGCACCAGTTCGGGGAACTTTGCGTGTAGCTCGGCATAGACCGCCTCGGACGGCAAAAACATCAGCGCGCCATCTGCGGTTTCGCCATCCAGAATGTATTTCTCGGCAATATCGTTGATGTGTTTGCGCACGGTCGAGCGGAACATCTGCACCGCTGCTTTCAGCTCCGCATCATTGGTGGATCCGATCAGGGCCTCATAGGCCTCCAGCGGGAATTTGCTGTCGATCACAATCGGCCCCGGAGGGTTTGGCAGGTTAATCAGACAATCCGCCCGTCGCCCATTCGACAACGTGGCTTGCAACTGGAAACTGTCCGAAGGCAGTGCCTTGGAAACGATGTCGTTCAGCTGAATCTCTCCAAACGCGCCGCGTGTCTGTTTGTTCGACAGGATGTCTTGCAATGACAGGACGTCGCCCGACAGTTTGGTGATATTGTCTTGCGCCTTGTCGATCGCGGCCAAACGTTCTTGCAATTGCGTCAGCGAGGTCGCGGTTTGTTTCGAAGAGCCATGCAGCGATTCCTTCATCCGTTCTTGCATTTCGGCCAGCGCGCGGGCGGATTTCATCGCATTGTCGGCCAACCGGTCATTCATCTGCTGCTGCACCGATGACAGGCGCGACTCGACCGTCTGGATCACCTGCACCTGAGCATTGGCCTGTGTGTCCGAGACATGTTTGAGCCCACCGCGTAACTGCTCTTGCCCCTGCCCCAACTGCTGCACATGCTGACCCAAATGCACCATCTGCCGGGCCAAGGGTTCGGCCATCCGGGCCGAGCGGTTCGAGGCGCGCAGCGACAGGAACAGCAGCAGCAGGATCAGCGCGACCACCCCGCCACCGATCAGCACAGCAGGGTCATTCAAAGCCACTTGAGTTCCAGCAATCTCGATCATGTCGCCTCGGATGTTCTTGTTTTATTCTTCATAGCCCGGCATGACTGTCGGATCAACTGCGCCCAAACAGCCGTTCGATATCGGCCAGCTTCAACTCTACGTATGTCGGCCGCCCGTGGTTGCATTGGCCGGAATGGGGCGTCGCCTCCATTTCGCGCAGCAAGGCGTTCATCTCTTCCGCGCGCATCCGGCGACCTGACCGGATCGAGCCGTGACAGGCAACCCGGCTCAGGATCGCCTCGATCCGGGCTTGCACCATCTGGCTTTCTCCCTGATCAGCCAGCTCATCCAGGATATCCAGGATCATCGCGTGGGCATCAACCTCACCCAGAATGGCCGGGGTTTCGCGCACGGCAATGGCACCGCCGCCAAAGGGCTCCAGTGTCAGGCCCAGCCGCGACAGATCCTCGGCCACAGCCATAAGACGGGCACAATCCCCCTCGGACAGTTCCACAATCTCGGGGATCAGCAGCGCCTGCGCGGCGACGCCATTTTCACCCATCTGGGTTTTGAGCTTTTCATAAACCAGCCGCTCATGCGCGGCATGCTGGTCGACGATCACCATCCCGTCGGCGGTCTGGGCGATGATGTAGTTCTCATGCACTTGGCCGCGCGCAGCACCCAAAGGCAGGTCCTCAGAAGCAGCCTCGGACACAGGTTCAGGCGCAGACTCGACCACATGGCCGCTATAGTCGCGCGACATCTCGGCAAAACCCGGCGCCTGCGCCTGATAGGCCGCTTGGCGCGCTGCAGGCGAGGGCCTGTCCATCTGATAGACACGTGCCGGCGAGGGCTGCGCCGTTTCAGGTCGCATCGCACCCAAAGTCGCATGCGCGACAGTCGAAGATGCCCGGTGCCCGGCCTCGGCCAATGCGTGGCGCAGGCTCGAAACGATCAACCCGCGCGCGACGCCGGGATCGCGGAACCGCACTTCGGATTTCGCGGGATGCACGTTCACATCCACCAGAGTCGGGTCGCAGTCGATGAACAGCGCCGCCGCCGGATGGCGGTCGCGGCTGAGGAAGTCGAAATATGCCGCGCGCAGCGCGCCCGTCAGCATCTTGTCGCGGACCGGACGGCCATTGACGAACAGGTACTGCGCCACCGCTGCGCCTCGGGAATAGGTCGGCAACGCCGCATAGCCATAGAGCCTGATCCCGTCTCGTGTCGCATCGATCCGCAGCGCGTTTTCCGCAAATTCGCGCCCGATCACCCGCGCCAGACGGGCGTGCAGAGCGTCAAACAGATCGCCGTTTTCCCGGTCGGCCCGAAAACTCACACGGCCTTCACCTCCACCCGAAACATCGCGCAGGGTAAAAGTGACCGCCGGTTCGGCCATCGCCAGGCGCTTGACCGTGTCAGAGATCGCCTGCGCCTCGGCCCGGTCGGTACGCATGAATTTCAGACGCGCGGGTGTGGCAAAGAACAGATCACGCAGTTCAACGACGGTACCAGCGCGCAAGGCGGCAGGTCTCACCGCGTCCATCTTGCCTCCCGACACCTGGATCTGGGCCGCATCCGCGCCGGGAACGCGGCTGGTGATGGTCAGCCGACCCACAGCCCCCAGTGAGGGCAGAGCTTCACCCCGAAAACCGAAAGTGTGAATGTTGAGCAGATCTGAGCCGTCGATCTTGGACGTTGCATGGCGGGACAGTGCCAGCGGCAAATCTTCCGCTGCAATACCGCACCCGTCATCCGTCACGCGAATCAGGGTTTTGCCCCCATCAGCGATATCAATCGCGACCCGGCTTGCCCCTGCATCAATGGCATTTTCCACCAGTTCCTTCACCGCCGAGGCCGGTCTTTCCACCACCTCGCCCGCCGCAATCCGGTTGATCGCAGCATCATCCAGTTGCCGGATAACGGGTCGAGCATCGCTGATATTGGGGTTCGTCTGAGCCATACCCCAAAACCTAGCACAGCGCTGTGCGATTCTGCCAGCGGCATGGATCGAGGTTTGAGTAGAAGAATTGAACCTCGCCCGACCTATTGCGCCATACCGCAGGGCGGTTAGGGGTCGAGGCGCGACAGGTCGGACGAGGTCAGGTGAGTGGTGGCTATATTGTTAACACTTTAATTGCATTAGCATATCTTGAAACACAAATCTGTTCACAGACCTAAATCGTTTCAGAACGAGCAAAGATCAGCCTATCGTACCCAAGCGCAGGTGGCAGCAAGCTGCCAATTCAAGCGCTAGATTGCGCCCCAACCCGGTGGCGACAAGGGCCCAAGGCGGCGCAGACGGCCAGAATCACACCCGATACGGTCGCGATCATACCCGCAGCGCTGACCGCGTCCCCGGCACCAAGCCATAGCGGGCCATAGCCTGCCAGAACATAACCCAAGATGGCCGAGAGCGTCGCAAACAAAACGCTCCACCCGATTTGAACTTCGAGGCGGTTTGTCATCATTCGGGCCGCTGCAGGTGGGCAGATGAACATGGCAATCACGATAATCGAGCCAACCGCATCGAACGCGGCCACTGCGGCAACGGCGGCTGTGATCACCAGCGCCAAGCTCAGCGCACCCGTACGGATGCCCATGGTCCGCGCAAAGCCTTCGTCGAAGGTCGATATCTTGAGCGGCCTCCAAAGCACCCAGATGAACAGGCAAACCGCAATCAGCGTCACGGCAATGCGCGGCAGCTCGGGCGGCAACCCGGCAAGCGCGACAGGATCCAGCAGCGAGGCCCAGCCGCTCGCGTCCAGCCAGATCAGGCTTTCTAGATTGCCGTAAAGCGCATGTTCAACATCCAGATGCACCGTGGATGTGTCGGTTTGCTCCAGCAGCAGCACACCCCCCGCGAACATGGTGGTAAACACCACGCCCATGGCAGCGCCTGCCTCGATCTGGCCCAACCGGCGGACAGCTTCGATCATCACGACTGCCAAAATCGCGGCGCCTGCGGCCCCCAACATCATCGGCCAGGTCGAGATCGTTCCGGTCAGCAGGAAAGCCACGACAATGCCCGGCAGGACCACATGGCTGATCGCGTCTCCGATCAGGGCTTGCTTGCGCAAGACCAGGAAGTTCCCGGGCAAGGCGCAGGCTATTGCCGCAAAGGTGCCGATCAGCATGGGCGTCAAGGAGAGGGGAACAAACTCTGCGCCGCTCATGCCGGAACCTCTTTCGGTGCTCCGATACGGCGGTCAATTTCAGCAATCTGGTCCGCGGTCAGGACGGTTTCGATATCGCGCAACCCGTTGTAGAGCGCCGCCACGGCCTCATGCGCCTGATCAGCGCGGACAATTTCCCAACGTTTTTCGTCGCGCAGGGCTTTGGCCGCCCGCGCTTTGCCAGCCTCGGTGGCCACCCCGTCAGCACGGATCAATCCAGCGCGCTGCAACAAGCGACGGGTCAGCGGCTCATAGATTTTTTGCCCCTGTGCCATGGCCAACAAACCCTGACGAATGTGAACGCGGCGTTGAAACCGGAAATGGCGCAATAGGGCGGCAAGCACGCCACGTACCGGTGCAAACAGGATCGACAGCAGGAACAGCCCGAACGCTACCAGAACGATGATCGGGCCCGTTGGCAGGTTCGGGGCCATTGCGGACAGGGCCGCGCCGACATAGCCAGACATCCCTCCGGCGAGCCCTGACAAAAGCACCACATGCTCGGCTCGTTCCGACCAGAACCGCGCGGTAACAGGCGGGATGATCAGCATGGCAACAATCAGGATCAGCCCCACGATCTTGAGGCCCACAACGGTCACCGCCATCACCAGCCCCATCATCGCCAGATCAATGCGATGAACCGCCATACCTTGCGCGGCGGCATAGTCCGGGTCGAATGCGACTATTGTCATGGGGCGTCGGATCAACATTACAAGCGCCAAGGTCGCTGCTCCGCCCAACGCGATGATGACCGCATCGGCCCAAAGCATTCCGGCGGTCGAGCCCAGCAAGAACCCCTCTAATCCGGCCTGACGGCCCATACCCATGGTTTGGATAATTGTCAGCAGCACAATGCCAAAGCCGAAGAACACCGAAAGTACCGCGCCAATCGCTGCGTCTTCGGCAAGCCGGGTGTGACGCGTCAGCCAGTTCAGGCACAGCAATCCAACCCAGGCCGATAAGGCAGAACCAGCCAGCAAAGCCAAAAGGTTGCGCCCGTCGCCACCCAATAAAACCATAACCATAAAGGCAAGGCAGACACCGGGCAGGGTTGCGTGGCTGATCGCATCGCTCACCAGCGCTCGTTTACGCAGAAACAGAAACGTGCCGGTCACCCCGGCGGACACGCCCAGCAAGCTTGCACCGATTGCGACCAGCGTGGCGTTATAGCCGAGTTGAAGGGTCAGGGCGTCCCAGAGCATCGCTACCCTGACGCGCGCGAAATCTGATCGATCTGAGCCGTGGCCAGCCGCCCGCCATAGGCGGTTTGCAAGTTTTCTGCGGTGAAGGCCTCGGCCACCGGACCCTCGGCCACTTTATGCATGTTGATCAGGAATACATGGTCGAAATAATCGGTGACCGTCGCCAGATCGTGATGCACGACCACGACGGTTTTATGAGACTGCTTCAGAGATTTCAGAACCGAAATGATCGCCTTCTCGGTTGCTGCATCCACCCCGGCAAAGGGCTCATCCAGCAGATACAGATCGGCATCCTGGGCCAAAGCACGGGCCAGAAAGACCCGCTGTTGCTGGCCGCCTGACAGCTGGCCGATCTGGCGATCCGCGAAGTCGCGCATTCCCACACGGTGCAGACAGTCCATCGCCCGTGCCCTGTGCCGCGCGCGCACCCGGCCCAACAGACCCAACTGTCGCGACAGACCCATCAGGACAACGTCGATCACCCGGGTCGGGAAATCCCAATCGACGCTGGCGCGCTGCGGAACGTAAGCGATGCGCGCGCGTTGATCTTCCAGCGGGTAACCAAAGACACTGACCTGCCCGGACAACGGTCTCACGATGCCCAAGGCCGCTTTTAACAGAGTCGATTTTCCGGCCCCGTTCGGCCCTATTATGGCAGTCATGGCGCCGGGCTGCACCGTCATATCCACCGAGAACACAGCGGGTTTCTGGCCATAAGACACGGTCAATCCGCGCACGGCCAAGGGGCTGGCACTCAGATCGGGGTCTTCAAGCGTCGCGCCTTGATCTGCGGCCAGCTCCAGCATCATTCAAAACCCGGCCGTCAGATTGCCGTTCAGCCCACGTTCGGGCACATCGGCACCCAAAGCGCCCGCAATCACGGTGATGTTGTGATCCAGCATCCCGACATAAGTGCCCTCATAGGTGCCGGGCTCGCCCATGGCATCAGAATAGAGCTCGCCACCGATTGTCACCTCATGACCCTTGGCTGCTGCACCTTCGATCAGCGCCCGCATGGACCGGTCCGAGACCGAGCTTTCCACGAATACCGCCGTCAGTTGGCGATCAACCAAGGTGTCGACCAACTCGCCAATGCGATTCAGCCCGGCTTCGGACTGGGTTGAGATGCCCTGAACACCCATAACCTCATAGCCGTAGGCCGCACCGAAATAGCCGAATGCGTCATGGGCTGTCAGCAGCACGCGGCTTTGTTCAGGCACTGCGGTCAGGGCTTGTTCAGCATAAGCGGTCAGCGCATCCAACTCGGCCAGATGGGCCTTGGCATTTTCTGCAAACACGCCGGCGGCCTCGGGCCGTGCTTCGGTCAGGGCGGCCTGCACCGTTACTACGACCTCAGCCCACAAGGTCGGGCTCATCCAGACATGCGGATCGTATTTGTCAGCATAGTCGTCATGGGCGCGAAGCTTGGAAGGATCAATGCTTTCCGCCACAGCGATTACTGTCTGTTTACGGGACAGGTCGTGAAAAAACTGCTCCATCTGCGCTTCCAGATACAGCCCATGCCACAGAACAAGATCCGCGCGCGTCATCGCGACGATGTCGCTGCGGGTCTGACGATAGGCATGAGGGTCAACGCCGGGGCCCATCAGGCCTTTGACCTCGACCTGATCACCTCCGACCTGACGCACAGCATCTGCGATCATGCCAGTCGTGGCCACAACTTTCAGAGGAGCCTCAGCCCAAGCGGCAAAGGGCACCGACGCGGCAAAAGCCAGCGCAGCAAGAAAACTGCGGCGAATCATGGTCCGACCTCACATTAATGTTCCTGTTACAGTAGAATATGAGAACGGTTCGCAACTAAGTCAACGCTATTGCGAATTATTCGCAACAAAAATTGCAGTTATTTTTCCAAATGGTCAAAAATTTGCCCATCCAGTCGCCGAGACGCCTTCCAATTGATGCCGTCCCGTGCGAATTTGGCGCAAACACCCCAAAGGATGTGACTATGGAAACGCAGAGCTCAGATAGCCCCGTGCGCACCGCGCATCTGCCGCAAGTGACCGAACCGCGAAATCCCGGCATGGATCTGGATCTGGACTGGGTGCGCGCTGTGCAGGTCAACACCTCGGCCATTGAACGCCGCGCAGCCACACTGCCCGGTCGGCGCTCGGTCAAGAAGGACTTTCAGGCGGCGTGGCTGCTCAAGGCCGTTACGATGATCGACCTGACGACGCTGTCGGGTGACGACACAGTAGGCCGGGTGCGCCGCCTATGCGCCAAGGCGCGCCAGCCGGTTTCGCCGTCTCTGCTGCAAGCCATGGACATGCCGCCGATCACAACCGGCGCTGTCTGTGTGTATCACGATATGATCGAAACGGCTGTTTCCGCGTTGGACGGCACCGGCATTCCCGTGGCCGCTGTATCGACGGGCTTTCCTGCCGGGCTATCGCCCTTTCACCTGCGCGTGGCCGAGATCGAAGAAAGCGTGAAAGCCGGGGCCGAAGAGATCGACATAGTGATCTCGCGCCGTCATGTGCTGTCGGGCGACTGGCAGGCTTTGTATGATGAGATGAAGGCCTTCCGCGCCGCCTGTGGCGATGCCCATGTAAAGGCCATTCTAGCCACCGGAGAGCTGGGCAGCCTGCGCAACGTCGCTCGCGCCTCGCTGGTTTGCATGATGGCGGGCGCCGATTTCATAAAGACCTCGACCGGCAAGGAAAGCGTCAATGCGACCCTGCCTGTGTCTCTGGTGATGATCCGCGCCATCCGAGACTATTACGACCGCACCGGCTATCGCGTTGGTTACAAACCCGCAGGCGGTATCTCCAAGGCCAAGGACGCGTTGGTCTACCTGTCGCTGATCAAGGATGAGCTGGGCGACCGCTGGCTCGAACCCGACCTGTTCCGCTTTGGCGCCTCATCCCTGCTGGGTGATATCGAGCGGCAGTTGGAACATTACGTGACGGGCGCGTATTCGGCCGGTTACAGGCACTCGATGGGCTGAGGAAAAGAACAATGACAGTCAAAGAAATCTTCGAGACCATGGATTACGGCCCTGCCCCCGAAAGCGCAGCTGAAGCGCTGGCGTGGCTGGTTGATCAAGGCGACAAATTCGGGCATTTTATCGATGGTGCCTTCACCAAGCCTGGAAAAGGCTTTGACAGCCGCAACCCGGCGACCGGAGAAGTTCTGGCCAAGCTGACACAGGCAAAACAGGGTGATGTGGATGCGGCCGTGGCCGCCGCGCGCAAGGCGCAGCCCAAGTGGGAGAAGCTGGGCGGCGCGGGCCGCGCGCGGTATCTCTATGCTATCGCGCGGCTGTTGCAGAAACACTCGCGCCTGTTTGCAGTGCTGGAAAGCCTCGACAACGGCAAGCCGATCCGCGAGTCCCGCGATATCGACATCCCTCTGGCACAGCGGCATTTCTATTACCATGCAGGCATGGCGCAGTTGATGGAAAGCGAGTTGCCCGACGCGCAAGCCCTGGGCGTGTGCGGGCAGATCATCCCGTGGAACTTCCCGCTGCTGATGCTGTCCTGGAAGATCGCACCTGCGCTGGCGATGGGCAACACGGTGGTGCTGAAACCGGCCGAGTATACCTCGCTGACTGCGTTGCTGTTTGCTGATATCTGCGCACAAGCCGGGTTGCCAAAAGGTGTGGTCAACATCGTCACTGGCGATGGCGCGGTGGGCGAGATGATTGTCGCCGCAGATGTGGACAAGATCGCCTTTACCGGCTCGACCACCGTGGGGCGGCGCATCCGCGAAGCGACTGCCGGGTCAGGCAAGGAACTGACCTTAGAGCTGGGCGGCAAATCCGCCTATATCGTCTTTGACGACGCCGACATCGATTCAGCCATCGAAGGGCTGGTTGATGCGATCTGGTTCAATCAGGGGCAGGTCTGCTGCGCGGGCTCGCGCCTGCTGGTGCAGGAAGGCATTGCCGACCGGTTCCATACCAAGCTGCGCGCCCGGATGGACGGTTTGCGCATCGGTGATCCGCTGGACAAATGCATCGACGTGGGCGCGGTGGTGGACCCGGTGCAGTTGCAGACCATCAAGGGCATGGTCGACAGCAACACCGCAGGGCATGTTTATCAGGCGGCTTGCGCACTGCCCGAAAACGGGTGCTATTACCCGCCGACGCTGATCTCGGGGCTGGAGACGTCAGACCCTCTGATGCAGGAAGAGATCTTTGGCCCGGTTTTGGTGTCGTCCACCTTCCGCACCCCCGCCGAGGCGGTCGAACTTGCCAACAACACCCGCTATGGGCTGGCGGCAACGGTCTGGACCGAGAATGTAAACCTGGCGCTGGATATCGCACCCAAGCTGGTTGCAGGCGTCGTTTGGGTGAACGCCACCAACCTGTTCGACGCGGCCGCAGGCTTTGGCGGCGTGCGCGAAAGCGGCTTTGGCCGGGAAGGCGGTTGGGAAGGTCTGGCGGCCTATACCAAACCAAAGGGCAAAGCCAAGCCGCTGGCCAAGATCGAGGCGGTCACCGGCGAAGGCACCCCCGTCGATCCGATTGACCGCACCGCCAAGATGTATGTCGGCGGCAAACAGGCGCGGCCCGATAGTGGGTATTCGAAACCGGTGTGGGGGAAATCAGGCCTGCTGGGTCATGTTGGGTTGGCCAACCGCAAGGACGTGCGTAACGCGGTTGAAGCCGCTGCCGGTGCGAAGGGCTGGTCCAAGACCACTGGCCATCTGCGCGCGCAGATCCTGTATTACATTGGCGAGAACCTCTCGGTCCGCGCGGGTGAATTCGCCACCCGTATCGACGCGATGACCGGCAAGAAGGACGGTGCGGCAGAGGTTGAGGCGTCAATTCAACGCCTGTTCACCGCGGCCGCCTGGGCCGACAAATATGACGGTCAGGTGCATGGCGTTCCGATCCGTGGCGTGGCGATTGCCATGAAAGAGCCTGTTGGCGTGATCGGCGCGCTCTGCGCGGATGAGGCCCCATTGCTGGGTCTGGTCTCGGTCATGGCGCCGGCGATTGCGATGGGCAACCGGGTGGTGCTGGCAACGTCCGAACCCTATCCTCTGGCCGCGACGGATTTCTATCAGGTGCTGGAAACCTCGGACGTGCCCGCTGGTGTCGTCAACATCCTGACCGGCAGCCATGCAGAGCTCGCGAAACCTCTGGCCTCGCATTTGAACGTTGACTCGGTTTGGTCATTCTCTTCGACAGATCTGTCGGAAGAGATTGAAGCGGTCTCTGCCGGGAACCTGAAGCGAACCTGGGTCAATAACGCGACGGCATTTGACTGGAGCGTGGACCATTCGCGCCGCTTCCTTCAGGCTGCCACAGAGGTGAAAAACATCTGGGTGCCCTACGGCGAGTAGGGCTCCCTTTTGAGGGAGGCCTATATGGATTTTTCAGGACAGACCGTCATCGTCATCGGCGGCACCAGCGGTATCAATCGGGGGATCGCCGAGGCATTCGCTGTCGCAGGAGCCAAGCTCGCGGTGGCCAGCCGATCTCAGGACAAGGTGGACGATACGGTCGCGGCCCTGAAAGCGGCGGGCGCAGCCGAGGCCATCGGTGCCAGCTTTGATGTCCGCGATGCTCAGGCTGTAGCGGATGGGTTGGAACAGTTCCACGACGCGCTGGGCGACTTCGATGTGCTTGTTTCGGGCGCGGCCGGCAACTTTCCGGCGCTGACGGCTGAGATGTCGGTCAATGCGTTCAAAACGGTCGTGGATATTGATCTGATGGGCACGGTGCATGTGATGAAAGGAGCCTATCCTTTTCTCAAACGTCCCGGCGCAAGCATCATCAACATCTCGGCCCCGCAAGCCTACCTGCCCTATGAGGGGCAAGCGCATGTCTGTGCCGCCAAGGCAGGCGTCGATCAGATCACGCGCACATTGTCGATGGAATGGGGGATCGAGGGTATTCGTGTGAACTCGGTCGTCCCGGGCTTTATCGAGGGCACCGAGGGTGCAAAACGCCTGAGCCCGTCGGAAGATGCGCATGAAGAAATTCGCAAAGACATTCCGCTGGGCCGTTGGGGGCAACCGCAGGATGTTGCCAACGCCTGCCTGTTCCTCAGCTCGGATCTCGCCAGCTATATCAGCGGCACTGTTCTGGCAGTGGACGGTGCTTTGTATCAGCGCGGTTCTGGCCGGTTCGGGCAAATGATGGGCGAAATGCTGCGTATGAAAGAAAAAGCGCAGTCATAATAGCTTGCAGTGTGAACTTGTTCACATACAGCGACATGCGGTTCCCTCAGCTTTTCGCGCATTGATTTGTGTGAGGGGGCTCACATGCTTGGTTTACCAGTTGAATTGAATTGGCTGCTTCAGCTTGCCACAACTATCGGCGTAATCGGGGCCGGTCTTTATATCCTGAACTATTTCATCCTGCAGCTTGGGTTCATTCGTGGGTCGGGTGTGTTTTACCCGACACTGAACATTGCCGCCGCAAGCTGCGTGCTGATCAGCATGTTTGAAAACTTCAATCTGGCCGGAACGATTATTCAACTGGCCTATATCTCGATTTCGGTCATGGGGCTCTTGCGCGGCTATCTCGCGCGGCATCTGGTGCGCTTTTCGGAAGACGAGAAACAGTTCATCTCGCATTATCTGGACACGCTAAAACCGCACCAGGCACGAAAACTGCTGAACACCGCCGAGATCAAAGACTATGCGCCCGGTACGACACTGATCAGCGAAGGCAACACCAAGGATTTTCTGGGTTTCATCCTCACCGGGCAGACGACCATCCTCAGGGATAGGCGGGTGATCAACCAATGCGGCCCGGATGAGATTCTGGGAGAGCTGACCTTTGGTTTGGGTCAACCCGCCACTGCAAGTGTGCTGGCCACCCACCCAACGCGGTGCCTTGTGTTTGATGCTGCACGCTTATGTCGCCTGCTGCGTCGCAACCGACACATGGATGACGCGTTAAAGGCCGCGCATTTCAAGAACACGCGGCAAAAGCTCCTGAGCAGCAACAATCACACTGTGAGGGCTCAGAAACGCCCTGCCGTTGTGGTGGCGTAGACGGGATCAGCCGTCCAGGCCGACCGGCTTGCCAACGATGGTAAAGTGCAGGCCTTCGGGATCCAAAAGCTCGGACGCGACACGGTTCACATCCTCAAGCGTCACGCCGTTCACCTTGTCATTGCGGGTCGCGATATAGTCAATGGGCAGGTCGTCCATCTGCATCCCCACCATGATCCCGGCAATCTGACCGTTACCATCAAACCGCAGCGGATAAGCACCGGTCAGATAAGTCTTGGCATCATCAAGCTCTTTCTGCGTCACACCCTCAGAGGCCGCGCGCGCCCATTCCTGGCGGATCACTTCGATGGCTTCGGCAATGCGGTCATTGGCGGAGGACACAGATCCCAGATAGACCGAGGCCAGATCCTTGGGCACCAGATAGGTGCCGATCCCATAGGTCAGGCCCCGTTTTTCGCGAACCTCATGCATCAAACGGCTTTCAAAGCCACCGCCACCCAAGATGTGGTTCAGGACAAAGGCTGAAAAGAAATCCGGATCATCCCGGTCAATACCCTTTTGCCCGAACAGGGCAACCGATTGCGGCGTATCGAAATCGACAACACTGATCCCACCTTCAATGGTGACTTCCGCGCGCTCGGGAAGCGGTTTCCCGGTTTCGGGGAAGTCCGCCAAAAGCGTATCCAGCAAGACACCTAGGTCTTCGGCGGTAATATCGCCCACGGCCCCGACATAGAGCCGATCCTTGGCGAACACGTTCTCATAGGCTTCGACGATATCATCGCGCGTCAGGGCCGACACCGTTTCCAGCGTGCCCTTGCCTTCGGTCCCGTAGGGGTGATCGCCATAGGCCATCTTTGCAAAGCTAAGCCCCGCAATATCATTCGGATCGGTCATATCCGACCGCAGCCCGGACAGCACCTGCGCCCGCACCCGTTCGATGGCATCCGGATCGAAACGCGGCTCATGCAATGTCATGCGCAGCAGGTCGACAACCTCATCGCGGTTTTCGGTCAAGAACTGAGCCGAAATGGACAGGCTGTCATCACTGGCGCGATAGCTGAAAGAGGCGGCCAGAGACTCCAGCACGCGCGCATAGCTGCGCGCATCCAAATCGCCCGACCCTTCTTCGATCAGACCGCTCATCAGATTAACGGCACCGCGCTTTTCGGGATCATCCAGCGAGGTACCGCCGCGAAAGCGTATCTCAAGCGCGGTGAAGGGGATGGAGTGATCTTCGACCAGCCAGGCGGTGATCCCACCCGGTGATGTCACCTCTTCAATCTCGATATCGGCCCAAGCGGGCAGAGCAACCACAAAGGCGATCAGTATTGCAACCAAGCGTTTCATTGGGTCACCTCATCGTCTTTCATCAGCCAGCCAGTTACCGAGCTTTCGCGTTGCAGCACCTCGCGCGCGGCGGCGATGATTTCGTCACCCGTCACCGCTTGCAGGATGTCTGGCCAGGCCTGCACATCTTCGACGGTCAAGCCACTGGTCAAAGCGCGGCCATAGCGGTTGCCAATCCCGTCCACATTGTCGCGCGCATAGACCTGCGACGCGCGCAGCTGCATCTTGATCCGGTTCAGATCTTCCTCGTTGACGCCCTCGGCGATGAAATCCGCCACAGCCTGATCCATGGCATCTTCGGCCTCTTGCAGCGAGACACCTACGGCGGGCACAACCAGCAGATCAAAGGTCGTGTCATCCAGCGACACACCGCGATAGAAAGCGCCGGCATAAACCACGATCTGCTGATCCAACTGCAGCTTTTCGTTCAAGTAGGACGTGGTGCTGCCCCCCAGCAGCTCGGCCAGCATGAACAGAGCCGCGGCTTTTTCCTGCTCTCCCGGATCACGCTCGGGCGCCAGATAGCTGCGCTGAACATATGGCTGGGCGACGCGCGGGTCCTTGAAGGTCAGGCGACGTTCGGCCGTTTGGGGCGGTTCCTGAGACCGGATGCGTTCCGGCAGGTCGGGATTGGCCGGGATCACGCCATAGTACTTATCGGCCAGTTCGCGCACCTCGTCTGGATCGACATCACCGGTCACCACCAAAATCGCGTTATTGGGCGAGTAGTGGATCTCGTAGAAGGACAGTGCGTCCTCCATATCCAGTGTTTCCATCTCGTGCCGCCAGCCGATGATTGGCACACCATAACGATGGTTGAGATACTGAGCCGCGTTCATCTGTTCACCGAACAAGGCGCGCGGGTTGTTTTCGGTGCGCTGGTTACGCTCTTCCAGGATGACGTCCCGTTCGGTTCGGATATCTTCTTCGCTCAACCGGATATTGCGCATCCGGTCAGCTTCCATCCGCATCATCAGTTCAAGCCGGTCGGCGGCCACGCGCTGAAAATATGCGGTGTAGTCATACGAAGTAAAAGCGTTGTCATTCCCACCATTGGCCGCAACCGTGGCCGAAAACTCACCCGGAGCCAATGTGTCGGTGCCTTTGAACAGCAGATGTTCCAGGAAATGTGCAACGCCCGAAGACCCAATGGGCTCGTCCGCCGAGCCCGCGCGATACCAGACCATATGCTGCACAACAGGGGCGCGATGATCTTCGACCACCACCACGTCCATACCATTGTCCAAGGTGAACGTGGTGACAGCCTCTTGCCCCTCATCGGCCAGAACCGGGGTCGCAGCCAACAAGGCGGCAGACAGTGCCAGAGCCCGAACCATAGGGCATCCTCCGTTTTATTTGCTGGTACTCAAATTACGGTGGAGCCGGGTTTGTTCAAGAGCGATGACGGAAAGTTAAGGAGATTTCATTCCGGCGGAGAAGAGGGTGTCTCGACCCCCTGCGCGCGCAAGGCGCTAGTTTGCGCTTGCGGGTCGATGGCCTGACGGTCATAGATTTCGGCATAGCGATCGACCGGGAACAGGCGCCAGCGTGACCAAAACCCGCGACGTTTCAGGTATTCTGCATCCTCCGCTGCAACCACCTCTCGGGTATTGGCGGGAACGCCATATCGGCTGGAGGCCGTTACAAGCGCCGCATCGGAAGACGGTATAGCAGTGTTCGGGTTAAGCGCATTGGGGTTTCCACCCAATGCTGCAACGGCCTCGGCTTTGGGGTTGGGATCCGTCAAATTCGTACCGCCCGGTGTCGGGGCAGGAAGAAAGGCGTAATCCTGCGGCTGTGTCAACGGTTGGACGGGGAGCACCGAGAATTCGTCTGGGCCCGGCCCCGGAGGTTGCAAGGCGCGCAGGCTTTGTTCACCGCAACCCGCAACTGCGACGGCAAGTGTCAAAGCAATTATCGCGCGCGGTATCCGCATCGTTGTCTCCAGCCAGTTCCCGGGGTTTCTATCGCATATCCATTCGCGCGTCACGAGGCCTTTTTGCCGTCAAACAGCACAAGCCCGATCGCGCCTGCAAATATGAACACATCCGCCAGATTGAAAACATAAGGATTTTCGATCCCGCAACAGGACATGTTCAAAAAATCGAGAACATAGCCATAGAGCACCCGGTCCACCACATTTCCCAGCGCGCCTCCGATCAGCAAGCCACCGCACAGCAACATGAGCCTGGTCGGCACCACGCGCATCAACCAGATCAGCACCCCCACGCTGATGGCCAGTGAAACGCCAACCAGAATCCAGCGCGCGGCGTCCGAGTTCCCCTGAAACAGACCAAAGTTGATACCGCGGTTCTCACCGTATCGGAACACCAGAAAAGGCGGGAAAACGTCGATACCACCGGGCTTTTCCGCGACGCGCAGGACGTAGACGACCAGATATTTGCTGATCTGGTCGATCAGAAACGCGACCAGCGCCGCCCAGAGAAGAAGCCCGTGTCGCATCAGTGGCGGAAGTGGCGCATGCCGGTAAAGACCATGGCCAAGCCAGCCTCGTCTGCGGCGGCGATCACCTCGTCGTCACGCATCGAGCCACCGGGCTGGATAACGCAAGTGGCACCGGCCTGGGCGGCCTCGAGCAACCCGTCAGGGAAGGGGAAGAACGCGTCCGAGGCAACGGCCGATCCGATGGTCAGCGGCTGCGGCAGGCCCAGCACATCGGCCATGCGCTCGGCCTTTTTGGCAGCAATAAGCGCCGAGTCGACCCGGCTCATCTGACCAGCGCCAACGCCAACCGTTGCTTCGTTCTTCACATAGACAATCGCATTGGATTTCACGTGTTTCGCGACTTTCCAGGCGAACAGAAGATCGCGCATTTGCTCGGGTGTCGGCGCAACCTTGGTCACCACTTTCAAGTCGTCCAGATCGACAAAGCCGTTGTCCTTGTCTTGCACCAGCAAGCCTCCGGCAACCTGACGCACGGTTTTTCCCGCTGCCCGCACATCGGGCAAACCTTCAGTTGTCAGCAAACGCAGGTTTTTTTTGGCGGCAAAGACCGCCTTGGCCTCATCACTTGCACCCGGGGCGATCACCACTTCGGTGAAGATGCCCGTGATCTCTTGCGCCGTTTCAGCGTCCAAGGGCCGGTTCAGAGCGATGATCCCGCCAAAGGCCGAGGTGCGGTCACAGTCGAACGCCGCTTTGTACGCTTCGGTCAGGGTCGCTCCGGTCGCGACACCGCAAGGGTTTGCATGTTTGATGATCGCACAGGCTGCACTGTCACGTGGGTCGAATTCGGCCACCAG
Organism: Ruegeria sp. HKCCA5839; assembly: GCF_013035585.1. NCBI lineage: Bacteria > Pseudomonadati > Pseudomonadota > Alphaproteobacteria > Rhodobacterales > Roseobacteraceae > Ruegeria > Ruegeria sp. HKCCA5839. The sequence continues at coordinate 169,037 of NZ_WQIE01000006.1, forward strand.
CTCGAACGCCGCGTCGGTGTCATTGATGTTGTTGTAACTCAGTTCCTTGCCTTGGTGCTGAACAGCGGTCGCAACACCAGGGCGATTGGTGCCATCGGTATAAAACGCCGCCGTCTGATGACTGTTTTCGCCATAGCGCAGGGTCTGTTTCAACTCACCCGCTAAGGCGCGGCGTTTTGGGGCCTCAAGCTGCAGCGCATCTGCCATCCAGTTCGACACGGCGCTGTCATAGGCGGCGGTGCGGGCATAGGCCTTTTGGGCCAGCCACTGACGGAATCCATAGGACGTCTTGCCATAGTTTTCTTCAAGCTGATCCAGCAGCGAAGAATAATCTTCGACATCCACAACCACGTTCACAAATGCATGGTTTTTTGAGGCGGCGCGGATCATGGCCGGACCACCGATGTCGATGTTCTCGATGCATTCGTCATATTCCGCACCTTTGGCGACGGTCGCCTCAAACGGATAGAGATTCACCACCAGCAGATCGATTGCTCCGATGCCGTGTTCCTCCATCGCGGCGACATGGGTGTCATTGTCGCGCAAAGCCAACAGCCCGCCATGGACCATCGGGTGTAACGTCTTGACCCGACCATCCATCATTTCGGGGAAACCGGTGACGTCGCTGACATCCTTCACCTCAAGACCCGCTTCGCGCAGCGCTTTGGCCGTGCCACCGGTCGACAACAGCTCGACCCCGCGCTCGGCCAGCGCTTTGCCCAGCTCGATCAGCCCGGTCTTGTCGGATACGGAAAGCAACGCGCGGCGCACGGGGTGAAGGTCAGTCATGGGTCCAAAGGTCCTTTTGGCGTCAGTCGAAATCGGGCTCGTCCCGATGCAGGTCGCGCACGGCATAAGCTGTGTCTTGGGCCTTACGCAATGTCCATCGGATGCGCGTCGCATACTCCATTGCGCGCGCAGAGAGAACGATCTGTTTTGTCGCGCGGGGCTTTAAGCGGCCTTTTTCCAGGTAAACACTTGGTTCCAAAGATAACTTTCCACCACCATCATGACGGAAAACCCAGATCTCACCGCTTTTGAGCGCCATCGAGACAGCCGCACCACCCAGATCAAGCGCTGCATCCACGTCGGGATGCAGGTGCAGGCGGATGTCAAAGGCCACGCCCTGACGGCCAGAACTGTCCAGCGCCCGCTCGAATTGACGCTTGGCTTTGTCATTGGCTGTCAGCAAAATATCCTCGACCGCCAGCTCTCGACCGTCAAAGCGCAGTTCAAAGGTGCGCGCATGGGTCAGGCCAAACACTGCATTGTACCCATCATGCCCGGCTGTCAGCCTTGCGCCTTCGTAAGCTCCCTCAAGCTCGACCGGTACGTTTCGCGGACCATCTACCAACGCTTCATAGTCCGAACCCTTGATGGGGTCGGCAAGCCGCGCGCTGGAATACCCGTCAACGCAAAGCGTCGAGTGCGACGGTGTCGCGCGTCCGGCCCGGCGCCATTCCCGTCCAAAGCTTGTGCCTGATCCGCAGTTCACGATTAACGGCCTGCGTCCCGAGGTCAGCTCGAACGCAAGGGTCGATGCGTGGCCGTTATACGACGCCGTACCCGTTGGCGGTGGGCTTGCGTCGATAATAACCGTCGTACGCGCCGCCGAAAGGCGCGCAAATCCCATCGCCAGGGCATCGGAATGCTTGTGCTTTACCCCGCTTTGCGCCAGCGCCTGATCCAGCCGCCCTTCGACACCGCGCCCACCGCCGTGAAACCGACCCAACGCTCCATCCGCGTGACGCAGGTTGCGCAAAGTTGGCGCGATGCGTCGGATCGCATCGGTCTGGGCTGCCGGTGTGCCGCGTCCGACCTCGCTCAGCGCCGCCGAGGTCCAGGACAGGAGGGTGAAAACCTCCAACAGCTCTTCAGGGTTGCGGGTCGGGATCCCGCCCTGCTTGTCGATCTGGCGTTCGCATTCCTTTGCCAAAACCCGCAAGGCCGGGTCTGCAAACGCCTCGAGCCCCTCAAGCGCCAGCCCGGAATGGACCAACCCGGCCAGGGCCTCGAACCGGGGCAAACCTGGATTGGCGGCCTTCCACCGTTTTGACAGAAACCAGGATTGTTGCGCCAGCGACCGAAAGAACTGTTTGCTTTGCTGCTCGTCGGCACCACGCAACAGGAAAATCGCGTGGTTGATCCAGCGGGTCACCCGGCGGCCGGTCAGGTCAGGCGCCCAGCCCGGGCCCATGCCCTTGCCATGGGCGTCAATCCAACCCCAGACCCAGCGCTGCGCCTTTTCACGCGCGCGCATGTCGCCAACTGCGGCCAGATCATCCAGCCAGGTAAATCCTTGGCGCTCATCCTCGAACTCGGCATTTGGGGCGGCCACATCCCATAGCCCGGTGTCTTCGGCCTCGACCAGATACCCCGAGAACAGCAGGTTTCCAGCCACCAACTGCCGCCCGCGCGCATAGGATCCAACGGTGCGCGGTTCGGGCTGCACCACAAACCCCGACGCCGGTCTCTGCCGCTGAGCCAGCCGTGCGTAGAGCCGGTTCTGAAACCGTGTCCATCGGTTTGCCAAGGTGTCTGACTGTGACATGTCGATTGTTACTCTGCCCCCGACGCTCTGCTGGCGCGTGACCCAACGATAGACGGGTCAAAAGGTCAAGTCATCGAAAAGCGTGCGTTCACTTCGATTTGTTGAGGCAGGCGATGTAAAACCCGTCCATCCCACCGCGTTCGGGCCAATAATCAGGCCGCAAACGCAGGCCGCCCTCATCGGTGATCCAGGCCGGGTCCACCCCTGAAATGTCCAGCGCCTTGCGATCAATCTGCGCGTCGGGAAGCTGTTCCAACGCCTCTTCGATCTGCACTTCGCCCTCGTCGGGAAGCAGAGAACAGGTGCAATAGACCAGCCGCCCGCCCGGTTTCAGCAGACGCCATGCATGGCTCAACATCCGGGCCTGCAAATCAATGAGCCCGCCAAATTCGGAACCGTCCTTAGCGAATGGCAGGTCGGGATGGCGGCGAATGGTGCCAGTGGCGGAACAGGGTGCATCCAAAAGAATCGCATCGTATTCGCCCTGATGATCCAGCGCGTCGCCAGCAACGACCTTGGCCGACAGATGCGTCCGCGCCAGGTTTTCACGCACATGCTCAAGCCGTGCATCCGAGATGTCCAGCGCAGTCACTTCTGCCCCGGCTGCTGCCAGTTGCAGGGTTTTGCCACCCGGCGCCGCGCAAAGATCGAGGATCTTCTCACCCGGCTGCGGCGCAAGGACCTGCACCGGTACGGCCGCCGCCGCGTCCTGCACCCACCACGCCCCGGCCTCATAGCCCGGCAGTGTTGAGACCTGCGGAGCATCGCGCAACCGCAGTGATCCGGTGGGCAGCGCCTCACCATCCGGTGCCTGCCCTCCGGGTTTGTAGGTGATATCCAGTGGAGCGGCGTTGAAATGCGACTGTTCCATAGCAGTTACGGCATCCGCGCCCCAAGCCATCACCAGCGGGTCGCGCAGCCAATCGGGCAAACGCGGGACACGCATTCTGGGCCAGGCCTCGGGACCCTCAGCCGCAACCTTGCGCAGAACCGCGTTGACCAACCCTTTTAGCCGCCCGTGTTTGCGTGAGCGGCTGATGATCTCGACCATCGAGTTCACTACGCCATGCGCCGCCGCACCGTGGCACAGCTCGACCGTACCCAGACGCAGCGCGTTGTGCACGGTCAGCGCCGGGGTACGCTTCAGGTGATTTTCAAGCAGGCGGTCCGCCCGTTCCAACCCGCGCAGGGTTTCCAGCGTCAGACGCTGCGCACGCGCCCGGTCTTCGGGGTCCAGCCGATCCAGCGCACCCGCCGCCAGACATTCCGACAGCAACCTGCCTTCGCCCAGAATCTGATCCAGCAAATAGATCGCGCTGCGTCGCGCCGCTGTTGCGCTGTCGGACATGGATTCGCCTTTCATGTGACTTGTGCCCGCATTGCCAAAGGCGGTCGCGGGCGTATATCAAGCCCATGCCCGGAAAGGAACCCAATGTCATGACCAACACGCGCAAAGACCTGCCGCCTGCCGCCCAGCGCGCCTTGGCCGAAGCTGAAGAGCGCCGCCGCAAGGCCGAGGCAGAGGCCAAGGAGCAGCCAAAGGAATTGGGCGGTCGCGACGGACCCGACCCTGCGCGCTATGGCGATTGGGAAAAGAAGGGCATCGCCGTCGACTTTTGATCGGGCAAATCAGGCACGATCTGTTATCCTGGGGTGGCATCGGATCAGAGGTCACCATGCTGCACAGTGCCAGTTTCACCCCGTCTGTCGTCACACTCACATTCGCGGATATGTCCCAATCGCGCTTTCACGCCGTCTGGCTGCGCGACAACGCGCTTGACCCGGAGACGCGCGCGCCGGGCAATGGGCAGCGTCTGATCACGATCGGGGACATCCCGGCAGATACCGAAGTCAGCGCCGCTGAGGTTGTGGATGGAGCCCTGCGTGTGACCTTCCAGCCCGAGGGCAAAACAGTCACCTTCCCCGGCCAATGGCTGGTCGATCACAGCTATGACCGGGACACCGCCCTTGAAACCGGGCGCGTCGCGGAAGGTATCACCACATGGGAGCAAGGGCTGACCGCGCCCAGCGCGGATTGGGCTGAAGTACATGCAAACCCAGTGGCCAAGCGCAATTGGCTCGCGGCAGTTGCCGAGTTCGGCTTTGCCAAGCTGACAGGAGGTCCGACCGACCCCGGCGCGCTGCTGAAAGTGGCCGACCTGTTCGGCTATGTGCGCGAGACCAATTATGGCCCGTTCTTTGAGGTTCGGACCGAGGTGAACCCCACCAACCTAGCCTATACCGGTTTGGGACTGCAGGCCCATACCGACAATCCCTACCGCGATCCTGTGCCGACGTTGCAGATCCTCTATTGTCTGGAAAACTCTGCCGAAGGGGGCGATTCAATTGTTGTGGACGGGTTTCGCGCCGCCCAGAGACTGAGGGATCAAAACCCCAATGGCTTTGCCCTGCTGGCCGGATATCCGGCGCGGTTTGAATACAGCGGGTCCGATGGGGTTTGCCTGCGCGCACGACGCCCGATGATCGAGCTTGCACCAGATGGCGAGTTGATCGGCATCCGGTTCAACAACCGCTCCTCGGCCCCTTTTGTGGATGTGCCCTTTGATCAGATGGAGGCGTTCTATACCGCCTACAGGCAATTCGCGGAAATCATCGATGACCCCGCTATGGGCGTGGCGTTCAAACTGGAACCGGGCGAGAGCTTTATTGTCGACAACACCCGCGTGTTGCACGCAAGGCTGGGCTATTCCGGTGCCGGGTCGCGCTGGCTGCAAGGCTGTTACGCCGACAAGGACGGGCTGCTGTCAACGCTGGCGGCAATGCAGGCCCAACACCCGGAGGCGGCGGAATGAAGCCTGATTTTTCGACCCTGAATCAGGCCAATATCGTGGCATTTCTGGCCGACATCTTTGAACGACGCGGCAGTGAGGAATACCTGGGCGAGCCAGTCACCATGGCGCAGCACATGCTACAAGGCGCGACAATTGCCGAGCAAAACAACATGCCGGAAGAGATCATCGTGGGTGCGTTGCTGCACGACATAGGCCATTTCACCTCGGAGTTCGGCAGCTATCACCCAGATGACACCGAAGACCGTCACCACGAAGATGCCGGCGCTGCGGTTCTCGAACAGTTCTTTCCTTCGGTCATTACCGATTGCTGCCGTTATCACGTGGCCGCCAAACGGTATCTCTGTGCCACAAAGCCCGCGTATTTTGATCGTTTGTCTGCCGCCTCGGTCCACACTCTGGAATTGCAAGGCGGTCCGATGAGTGCCGAAGAGGTCGCCACGTTTCAGGCCAACCCCAACCTCGAAGCGATTATTCAGGTGCGGTATCTGGACGAAGCAGGCAAGAGCCCCGACATGGACACGCCGGATTTCGCGCATTTTGCCCCAATGGTGCAGCGTATGGTGGATCGGCACATGGGTGACCCGAACTAGGCGACCAAGTGACCCTGATGTGCCGCACCGCGCCGGGCAATCCAGATCTGAACCGCCAGCAGATACGGGACGAAAAACGCGAAATTCTGCACCAGATCGAAGGGACCCAGAAAGTCGGGCTGCGAGCCGAGCCCCCCGGTCAACAGATACCACAGCGTATAATGCACGCGGTAAAGCCAGGACCCCAATGCCAGCCAGAACAGGCGCAGCCCCCAGGCCCAATGACCCGCGCGATCACCGCTCAGGGCCATGCGCGCCACCATCAGGGCCGAAGTGAACAGGCAGAGGCCATAAAGAAAGAAGGCAACCGACATCACCGGGCCGCCAATCGTTCCACGCAGCGGGATATAGGTCATTCCGGCCAGAGCCGTGACCAGCGCCAAGGCAACAAGGCTTGCTCCTAATGCGCGATGAAACCGCGTAAACCGCAGCCGGATGGGTTTCAGCAGCTGCAATGGCACCAGAGCCACCAGCAACGTCCCCGCAATGATATGTACGATCATGGCCGCGTTGCCGACACTGGCGTCAGGCACGAACAGATAGCTTTCGCCCTGCGACATACCGGTCCACACCATGCCAAACCCGTGCAAAACAAAGGGCAGCAAGGTCAGGTAGAAGATGACCAGTAAGGTGCCAGTAGTCAGGCGTGTTTTTAGGCTCTGCATAAACCAAGTTTAGCGCTGGGGTATGGAGCGTCCATGGCGTTACAGGCCCAGCACATCCACCATGTCATATTGACCCGGTGCCTTTCCCTGGCCCCACAGCGCTGCCTTCAACGCCCCGCGGGCAAAGATAGCGCGGTCGGTGGCGAGGTGACGCAGGACGATGCGTTCTCCGGGCGCGGCGAACAGGACATCATGCTCTCCCACGATGTCGCCGCCACGAATGGCGTGAAAGCCGATATCGCCGCGTTTGCGTGCGCCGGTGATGCCGTCGCGGGCACGGTCTGCCACATCCACCAACTTGACACCGCGCCCTTCAGCGGCGGCCTCGCCCAGCATCAAGGCAGTGCCCGAGGGCGCGTCGACCTTGTGGTGATGATGGCCTTCGATCACCTCGATATCGAAATCCTCGTCCAGCGCTGCGGCGACCTTTTTGGTCAGCTGTACCAGCAGGTTGACCCCGAGGCTCATATTGCCCGCCCGCACGATCACCGCATGGCGTGACGCAGGCTCGAGCGCTTCGATCTGCTCCTCGGTCATGCCGGTCGTGCCGATGACATGCACACAGCGCGCCTGTGCGGCCAGGGCGGCAAATTCCAAGGTTGCCTCGGGCGCGGTAAAGTCGATCACCGCCTGCGCCTGTGCAAACGCCTCCAGCGGATCATCGGTCACGGTGACGCCCAGCGCAGGGCCACCCATGGCGACGCCCACATCCTGACCGACCCAGTCGTGACCGGCGCGTTCGACCACACCCACCAGACGCGCCTGATCGCTGTCTGTCACGGTTTTGATCAGCATCTGCCCCATACGGCCCGAAGCCCCTGTGATAACGATCCCCGGTATATGGGTCATGGCGATGTTCCCTTGCTGCAGTTCGCTCAAAGCCTCCTACCCGGTTCGCGCCCGCTTGGCAAAGCCCCGCTTTGCGCTTAGATCGGGGGCATGGCTAAGAACAAATTTCACGATGGCCCCGGCCCGTCCCAACGACAACTGCGTGTCGGCGAACTGATCCGCCGCACCCTGTCCGAGGTTCTGGCACGCGGAGATGTCCATGACCCCGACCTGAACCGCATGTCGATTACCGTGGGCGAGGTACGCACATCGCCCGATCTGAAGATCGCCACCGCCTATGTGCTGCCCTTGGGCGGCAAGGGGCAAGAGGATGTGATCGACCTGCTGGCGCGCAACAAGGGCGAGCTGCGGCGCGCGGTCGGAAAGAAGGTCGGCCTGAAGTTCTCGCCCGATCTGCGGTTCCGGCTGGATGATACGTTCGACCGGATGGACGACACCCGCCGCATGTTCGAACAGGACGCCGTGCGCCGGGATCTGGACGAGTGATCCGCACGTTTGTCATCCTTGGCGCTGTCCTTTGGGCCGCGCAAGCGGGTGCGGTTACCTGCGAAAGACAGACCCATGCGGACAAGCGCTATACCATTTGCGAAGTGGATGGCGCAGCCGATCTGCGTCTGTTTCTGAATGATGAAGACGGTGCGGTTTTGGGCCATTTCTCGTCGGTGAACGAGGTTTTGGCGCCGCAGGGCAAACGGCTGGCCTTTGCGATGAACGCGGGCATGTATCATGATGACCGGTCGCCAGTGGGTCACTATGTCGAAGACGGTCAGGAACAGATGCGCGTGATCGCCAATCCCGGCCCTGGTAATTTTGGCTTGCTGCCCAACGGTGTGTTCTGCATCCGCGAGGGGCGCGCCGACGTTTTTGAAACGTTGGCGTTCCTTGATCAGGCGCCACAATGCCGGTTTGCCAGCCAATCCGGACCCATGCTGGTGATCGACGGCGAGCTGCATCCAAGGTTTCTGCCCGATTCGACATCACGCTTTATCCGCAACGGGGTTGGTACCAGTGCGGATGGGTCTCGGGTGGTGTTTGCCCTGTCCGAAGACGCCGTCACCTTTTACGAGTTCGGCAGCCTGTTTCGCGACGTGATCGACACCCCGAACGCGTTGTTCTTTGATGGCAATATCTCTCGTATGTATGACCGTGCCAGCAACCGGTCGGATGCCGGGTTTTCGCTGGGCCCGATTGTCGGCGTAGTCGAAGATGCGCCGGGAAATTGACAGCGGCAGAGCGATCCGATAACCCGCCCGCCTTAGCAAAGATCAAGGTGCAGAATGGGACGCAAGCGCAAGGGCCGCGACATTTCCGGTTGGCTGGTGGTAGACAAGCCCGCGGGCATGACCTCAACCGCCGTGGTCAACAAGGTGCGCTGGGCGATGGACGCGAAAAAGGCGGGCCATGCGGGTACGCTGGACCCAGAGGCAACCGGCGTTCTGGCTGTGGCGCTGGGTGAGGCGACCAAGACCGTTCCCTATATCACCGACGCTTTGAAGGCTTACACCTTCACCGTGCGTTTGGGTCAGGCCACAAACACCGATGATGCCGAAGGCGAAGTGATCGCGCAAAGCGATGCGCGCCCGTCGGATGCTCAGATCAAACAAGCGCTGGGCCCGTTTCTGGGTGAGATCATGCAGGTCCCGCCCAAATTCTCAGCCGTGAAGATCGACGGGCAACGTGCCTATAAGTTGGCCCGCGAGGGCGAGGATGTGGACTTGGCCGCCCGCCCGCTTTGGGTTGAGGAACTGGTTCTGATCGACCGCCCCGACCCCGACCACGTGGTACTTGAGATGACCTGTGGCAAAGGCGGTTATGTCCGCTCGATTGCACGGGATCTGGGCGAGGCGTTGGGCTGTCACGGCCACGTCAAGGAACTGCGTCGCATCTGGTCCGGCCCGTTCGAGGTACAAGATGGTCTATCCATCGAACAGATCGACGAAATGGCCAAGACGACGGCGCTCGACGAGTACCTGCACCCGCTGGAAACTGGTCTGGCAGACCTGCCCGAGCTGAAATGCACGCCCGAAGGCGCCACACGCCTGCGCAATGGCAATCCGGGCATGGTGCTGGCCAGTGACGTGGATTATGGCGACGAAGCCTGGGCCTCGCTGGAGGGCAAGGCGGTGGCGGTCGGCATCTACAAATCGGGCGAGCTGCACCCAAGCCGCGTTTTTGTCACCAGTTGAGCCGCGTCAGGCCGCCTGACGCAACTGATGACCCAACCGCAAAACCTCGGACACCAAAAGCTCCAGATCCTGCGCCTGGGTGCGGTGATTGTTGACCGCCACCCGCAGGCAGTGTTCACCGCGCACTGTTGTGTCTGACAGAACGGCTGTGCCTTGCTCTTGCAGGCATAGCATGATCTCGGTGTTGACCGCGCGCAGCGCCTCGGGGCTGAGCCCGCCGGGATCATAGCGGAAACAGACGATATTGATGTTGGTGGGGAACATCAGGGCGAGGTCACTTTCAGCCTCGATCAGAGACGTCAGAACCTGCGCCTTTTCGATATCCTGATCGATCAGCCGGCCGAATTTCTGCACCCCGTGCTCGCGCAGCGACATCCAGACCTTGAGCGCGCGAAACCCGCGCGAGGTTTGCAGGCCATAATCATGCAAGAACGCAGCTCCGGCCACCCCCCTTGTCTGCGGTTTGAGGTATTCGGGCGTCAGGGTGAACGACGCATGGTGCGCATCGTGATCTCGGACCAAGGCGCAGCCAACTTCAAAGGGCGCGTGCAGCCATTTATGCGGGTCCAGCGCCACCGAATCCGCGCGTTCGATGCCTGCGACACGCCAACTGTTGTCATGGGCAATCGCGATCAACGCACCAATGCACCCGTCCACATGAAACCACAGGCCTTCAGCCTCGCAGAAATCGGCAATCGCGTTCAGGTCATCTATAGCACCGGTGTTCACGGTTCCCGCCGTTGCAATCACACAGGCCGGGGCGAACCCGTCCGCTCGATCCCGCGCCACCATGCGCGCCAATTCCCCCAGATCCATGGTCAGATCATCGCGCGTCGGAACGCGGCGCAGCGCCTTGTTGCCAAGGCCAATCGTTTCCAGTGACTTCTGGTGGCAGCTGTGGATCTGGTCTGACCCGTAATAGCGCAGCGGGCGTTCTATCGCGGCGACGCCCTCTTCGCGGATATCGATCCCCGATTTCACGTTTCGCGCCACGGTCAGGCCGATCATGTTCGCGACGCTGCCGCCACTCACCAAGGTACCGCTGGCCCCTTCCGGCAGCCCGATCATCTCGCGCAGCCAATCCACTACCTGCCGGTCGATCAACGCTGCTGCGTGATTGCCGCCCCCCAGGTTCGAGCCCTGAATGGCAGCCAGAAAATCGGCCATGGCACCGGTGAAATTGCTGGCCCCCATATACCAGCCCCAGAACCGGGGATGGATATTGCCCATCGGGTACTGCATCACCTGCGTTGTCACATCCTCCATCAGGTCGCCCATCGGCATCCCCTGCTGTGGTGCAGGGGTTTCGAACCCTCGGCGGATCTCGGGCGGCATGTCCTGCCAGATCGGGCGGTCCCGCACATCGCGCGTATGGTCCAGCGCCATGTCCAGCATTTCATGCGCCAGTTTGCGGGTCTCTTCCCAATCGGACGGGTCCAGTGTTTCAAATGCCATTGCTTCCCCCCAGAAAACGCAGATCAAATGCCAGCACGATAGCACAAGCGCGCGTTTGTAACATCTGCACTTGTCATCACCGGCCAAACCGGCGAAACCCATTGCGATGATCACCCGCTCCCACATCAAAGGCGACGCACCTTCGACCGCCGTTTATTCCGATTGCGAGGCCTATCGCTATAGCTTGACCCGCGTTTGGGATCCTGCCGGACGCAAGGCGCTGTTCGTGATGCTGAACCCCTCGACCGCGACCGAGGTGCAGAACGATCCCACGGTCGAGCGGTGCGAGCGGCGTGCCCGCGCGCTGGGGTTCGGCGCGTTTCAGGTGACCAATATCTTTGCCTGGCGCGATACCGACCCACGCAAGATGCGTGCCGCCGTCGATCCAGTGGGGCCCGAAAACGACGTGGCCATTCTGCAAGGTGTCGCCTGGGCCGATCAGGTGATCGCCGCCTGGGGTACCCATGGCGCACATCTGGAGCGTGGACTAGCGGTCGAGGCTTTGTTGCGCGACACCGGCCAGCCTCTGTTCCATTTGGGGCTGACCAAAGAGGGGCACCCCAAGCATCCTCTCTATATCGCCTATACCCAACAGCCAGAGCCTTGGTGACAAACGGTTAACCAAAACAGTAACTTAGCTTTGACCCACCAAGCTGACTGATGGGATAGTCCAGGCTCGGAGCAATGTGCTTTCGGAGGGTCCCCATGTTCCTGATTGGCTTGTTTGGATTTGCGGCGATCGGCGGCGCCGCCTATGCCATGGGTGACGTGTTCACCACCCAAGAGGCAGAGGATGACGATCAGATTGACGAAGGCGAAACCGACGAGCTGACGGAAGGTGAGTTTCTGGAGATCGACGATACCGATCCGGAAGAGACCGGGCAGGTCCTGTCGGATCATGATGGCCATCTGGTGATCGCCGGGGATGAAAGCGATGACGTGATCTCGGGGCAGGACGGCAACGACCAGATCAACGGGTATGAAGGCGACGATCTGCTGAACGGCGGTACCGGGAACGATGTGATCCACGGGGCCGAAGGCGATGACCTTCTGATCGGAGGTCAGGGCAATGATATCCTTCATGGCGAGAATGGCGACGATCATCTGTCTGGATCTGAAGGGGACGACGCCCTTTATGGCCATTTTGGCGATGATGATCTGAACGGCGATACCGGGCAGGATGAGCTGTTTGGCGGTCAGGGCGATGACATATTGGACGGTGGTGCTGGTGATGATGCGCTGCAAGGCGGTGGCGGGGATGACTACCTGACTGGTGGCGCAGGCGAAGACGTTCTGTTTGGTGGCGACGGGGATGACATCCTGTCGGGCGCGGATGAGGATCACATCCCCGAAACAGACTTCCTGAACGGTGGCGGAGGCGATGATATATTGCTGGCCGAGAGCGGTGACGTGGTCACCAGCGGTGCAGGAGCGGATGATATCTACATCACCACCGAAGCAGACCAAGACAGTGTCATGATCATGGATTTCGAGGTTGGCCAGGACAAACTGCTCATCACATGGGACGCGACCGAAACCCCCGAGGTCACGATCGAACAGGATGAAGAAGACACCAACCTGACCCATGTCGCGGTCGATGGGCAAGACGTGGCACAGCTTTACGGGGCGGAGGGCCTGACCGCTGCGGATATCGAATTCGTGACTGAGGCCCATTTGGATCAGTTCGTGTTCCGACCCTGAACCCATTGCCAATTGCAAAAATAGCGCCTATACGCGCCCATCCGCATTGGAATCGGTGCGGTTTTTCTCCATGGGCCTGTGCTGGACGACATCCCGGCCTGCGCCATCAACTCTAACCTGTCAAAGGAGACCCCGATGTCGATTACTGCCGCTGAAAAAGCACGCGTCATGAAAGAATTCGCAACCAAAGACGGCGACACCGGTTCGCCGGAAGTCCAGGTTGCCATCCTGACCTCGCGCATCAACACCCTGACCGAGCACTTCAAAACCCACAAAAAAGACAACCACGGTCGTCGCGGTCTGTTGAAAATGGTCGCCCAGCGCCGCAAACTGCTGGACTACCTGAAGGGCAAGGAAGAAGCACGCTATCAGGACCTGATCAAAAAGCTGGGCATCCGCCGCTAAATGCTTTTCGAATACTGATCTGAATCCAGTAGATACTGGTTCGAACGCCCGCTTTTTTTGACGGGCGTTTTTCTTTGGTTTACTCACAAGTCACAACCCGGTCGAAGGTTCGAAACCCAGAATATCAAACATCTTCTTCCCGGCGGTGTTGAATTTTTGGACCCGGCCACCGACGCGAAGTACTGTCAAGCAACGGAAACGTCCCTTGTCGGCGGCCATGGACACACAGACCTGGTCAGTGTCGGTTATTGCGAAGGCGCCCGCGCCTTGCCAACCTCCATTGGTCAATTCACCGCTGACGATGTTATTCGGGGCATAATAGAACCGAAAGGTCTTGTCCCCCGATTTGGCTGTAACTGTGTGACCGATCAAGATCTCCGCAATCTGGTCGGCGTTGAGCCGCTCTCCACCGTCCGCCAAAGCGTTCTCAAGATCTGTCTGAGCAAAAGCTGCGCTGCCGAAAAATGTGATCAATGCTGCTAGAATAGCTGAGTTCCGTCGTGCCATATTCTGTCTCCAATTCAAAAGCTGTAGTGTCGGGCAGGTCACCCGAGCCGAAAGGTAAGCAAAAGCAGGGCGCTAAGCTTGATGGCAAGCTGACATTTTCTGACATTCTGATAACAATCGCCAAAGCCCGTTGAGCGGTGGCAACGTCACGGGGTAAGTTATGATATGTACGAGTTTTTGGATTTCAGACTTGAACCGAAGAAGGGACTCAGCCGTGAGGGAGACCCGATTGCCCTTGAGCCCCAGGCCCTTTTGCTGCTGGAATTCCTGCTCAGGCACCGGGACAGGATCGTAAGTAAACAAGAGATCATAGATGAAATCTGGAATGGGGCTGCGATCACCGACGCCGCGCTGAATACGCGTATTCGGTCGGTTCGCAAAGCTCTGGGGGATTCAGCAGCCCGTTCCAACTTTATCAAAACTTTCCCCAAACGCGGGTTTCAATTCGTTGCACCAGTGCAGCCGGTTGCACCGCCTCCAGGTTTCGCGGAAACGCCCTTTAAACGCAGGGCCCTTTTGGCTGGTCTGATCATGAGCCTTGCACTTGTCGCGTTTGCAATTCTAGGTTTTCGCGATCCGACTACGTTGCCAGAGGGCGAAAAACCATCGCTAGCCGTCGTCAGATTTGACAATCTTAATGGCGAGAGCGCGGGACAGTACTTTGTCGATGGCCTTACGGACAATCTGATCGCGCAGTTGTCGCGCAATCGAGAGCTGTTCGTAGTCTCAAGCGCGACAATGTTTTCCTTTTCTGACGGTCAGTCGACACCCATCGAAATCGCAAGAGAGCTAGGGGTCAATTACGTTGTCCGAGGCAGTGTCCGACGCGAGGGCGATCTGGTGCGCATCAGCGGAGAACTGATCGACGTCGCGGCGAGCGAGACCATCTGGGCGGAAGCGTTCGAGCGTCAAATGACGGACATCTTCAGCGTTCAGGACGACATCAGCCAAGCCATCGCCGGTCGGTTGCTTCCGGAAATCTATCAGTCAGACGTGGTGCGATCACAGGATAAACCAACTCAAGACATCGGCGCATGGGATTTGTATCTGCGGGGTCGCGCACGACAGGCGGTGTTCTCGAAAGAGGCTCAGGAAGAAGCAGTCCAATTTGCACAAGACGCCATACAAGCCGATCCGAATTTCGCAGCGGCGCACAGCCTGCTGGCACGGGCTCTTGGAACAATCTTCTTTTTTCAGTGGTCCGATGACCCGCAGGATACGTTGGTTTCGGCAACCCAATCCGCAAGACGCGCGATAGAACTGGACGACCAGGACGCGCAGGCTCATGCGGCGCTGGGGTATATCTATCGCTTTACGGGCGAGGTCGATCCGGCCATTGCAAACTTGGAACGCGCTGTTGCGCTGAATCCGAATGACGCGCGTATCCGGCTAGAGCTTGCACATACATTTGACTGGTTTCGGATGCAGGAACGCGCATTGCCCGAGATTGAAATGGCGATCAAACTCAGCCCGCGCGATCCTTTGTTGCAGAACATGCTCTTTTACAAAGGACATATCCTGTTTCACCTTGGGCGCCACAACGAAGCACTGGAGGTTGCGCACCAGTTGGGCGCTGTCGCGACCAGCAATACGTGGCGGCTGTTTCATCATTTGCTGAGCGCCGCGAACCTGAACGAGTTGGGTCGGGGTGAGGATGCGCAGAAGGCTGTCAACGCTGCGTTGGAGATAAATCCCAACCTGTCAATTTCAGCAATGCAACGGCAGTTCGCAGGCTCGAAGAACCATCCAGAAAACCGACGGATATGGTTGTCCAGCCTGAAGCAAGCTGGCGTTCCGGATTGATCGCTGCGCCGGATTTGACGCGCTGATGCAGGAAAACGGCTGAATTAACAGTTAAACTGGCTTGTGCGTGCAACTCTGCGCGTTTTCTTTGGCCGTCGTTCCCACTTCCCTTTATCCCCAAACTCCTGTATGCGCCCAGCATCTGAGACGTTGTGCCCTGACCCCGGCACTCGAATGGAAGATAAAGTGGGGTCGGCGGCAATGGGGCCGCCACGCAAAACCGGAGACCCGCAGGGGCGGGAGTGCTCCGTTCTAGGATACGCATATGTTTAATGTAACGAAGAAATCAATGCAGTGGGGCGAAGAGACGCTTACACTGGAAACCGGCAAGGTTGCCCGTCAGGCGGACGGCACCGTGATTGCCACGCTGGGCGAAACCAGCGTCATGGCCAACGTGACCTTTGCCAAGCAACAAAAGCCCGGTCAGGACTTTTTTCCGCTGACCGTCCATTACCAAGAGAAATACTATGCTGCCGGTAAGGTTCCGGGCGGCTTCTTCAAGCGCGAGGCGCGCCCGACCGAGAAAGAGACGCTGACCGCGCGTCTGATCGACCGTCCGATCCGCCCGCTGTTCGTTGACGGTTTCAAAAACGAAGTTCTGGTGATGTGCACCGTTCTTTCGCATGATCTGGTTAACGACCCCGATATCGTGGCAATGATCGCGGCTTCGGCTGCGCTGACCATTTCTGGCGCGCCGTTCATGGGCCCGATCGCCGGTGCCCGTGTTGGTTTCGTGGATGGTGAATATGTCCTGAACCCAACTGTGGACGACATGCAGGACCTGCGCCTGAACCCTGAACAGCGTCTGGATCTGGTTGTCGCTGGCACCAAAGACGCCGTGATGATGGTAGAATCGGAAGCCTATGAGCTTTCTGAGTCCGAGATGCTGGGCGCCGTGACCTTTGCGCATGAGCAAATCCAGCCGGTGATCGACCTGATCATCTCACTGGCCGAAGACGCCGCCAAAGAGCCGTTCGAATTCGCGGCGCCGGATTACTCGGAGCTCTACGCCGCTGTTTCGGCTGCCGGTGAAGAGCAGATGCGCGCCGCCTTTGCGATCACCGACAAGCAAGAGCGCACCGCTGCTGTTGCTGCGGCCCGTGAAGCGATCAAGGAAGCGCTGACCGAGGAACAGCTGGAAGACGCCAACCTCGGCTCGGCGATGAAAAAGCTGGAAGCTGGCATTCTGCGTGGCGACGTCGTCAAAGGCGGCAAGCGGATCGACGGTCGCTCGACCACTGATGTCCGCGCGATTGAGGCTGAAACCTCGCTGCTGCCGCGCACCCATGGTTCCGCCCTGTTCACCCGTGGTGAAACACAGGCGCTGGCCGTGACCACACTGGGCACCGGTGACGACGAACAGTTCATCGACGCGCTGCATGGCAACTTCAAATCGAACTTCCTGCTGCACTATAACTTCCCGCCCTATTCGGTTGGTGAAGTGGGCCGCGTGGGTTCGCCCGGCCGTCGCGAGATCGGCCACGGCAAGCTGGCATGGCGTGCCTTGCAGGCGGTTCTGCCCGCGCCAACTGACTTCCCCTATACAATCCGCATCGTGTCCGAGATCACCGAATCCAACGGTTCCAGCTCGATGGCATCGGTCTGCGGCGGTTCGCTGTCGATGATGGATGCGGGTGTTCCCCTCAAGGCACCGGTTGCCGGTGTTGCGATGGGTCTGATCCTGGAAGATGACGGCGACTATGCGGTTCTGACCGACATTCTGGGTGACGAAGACCACCTGGGCGACATGGACTTCAAAGTGGCAGGTACCGAAAACGGCATCACCTCGCTGCAGATGGACATCAAGGTTGCAGGCATCACGCCAGAGATCATGGAGAAAGCCCTGGCGCAAGCCAAAGACGGCCGGATGCACATCCTGGGTGAGATGGGTAAAGCTCTGTCCGAAACCAACGAGTTCTCGGTCCACGCCCCGCGCATCGAGACCATGAACATCCCCACCGACAAGATCCGTGAAGTGATCGGTTCGGGCGGTAAGGTCATCCGCGAGATCGTGGAAACCTCGGGTGCCAAGGTCGACATCAACGATGATGGCGTCATCAAAATCGCCTCGCCCGATGGAGAGTCGATCAAGAAGGCCTATGAGATGATCCACTCGATCGTCGCCGAGCCGGAAGAAGGTCAGATCTATACCGGGAAAGTGGTCAAGATCGTCGATTTCGGCGCTTTCGTGAACTTCTTTGGCAAGCGCGACGGTCTGGTCCATGTATCCCAGATCGAAAATCGCCGCCTGAACCATCCGTCGGATGTTCTGAAGGAAGGTCAGGAAGTAAAGGTCAAGCTGCTGGGCTTCGACGACCGCGGCAAGGTTCGCTTGTCGATGAAAGTGGTCGATCAGGAGACGGGCGAAGAGGTCGTGCCTGAGAAGAAAGAAAAGAAAGAAGACGCAGAGTAATCAGCTCTTTTTCGAATGATAAAGGCCCCGGTGGAAACGCCGGGGTCTTTTTTTGCTCTCTAAAGCGCAACGAATGGAAGTTTTGAGCCCAAAGTTTCACTAGTCGGTACGCAGTTTTGAGAGCATGGGGCAAGAGACATTCCCGCTGTCACAGTTGGCTGTGAGTTCGTTCAGCGCCGCTTCCAATCGCTTCAGCTCGTTTATCTTTTCACGCACATTGAAGATATGAAGCTCAGCCAGCTCTTTTACGGATCGGCAATCCTCTTCGTCGCCTTCGGACAGGCTGAGAAGCGTATTTGTATCGGCTAGCGGAAAACCCAAATCACGGCATTTTTTCAGGAAACGTAGCCTTCCAACATCGTGCGCGGAGTACATCCGCCGGTTGTTAGTTGCCCGTAGTGGTTTGGGCACGATCCCTTCGCGTTCATAGTAGCGGATCGTTTCAATGCCGACACCGCTTTGCCGGGATGCTTCCCCAATCGCAAACATGTTAGTTTTCCCGTCTTGATCCTGTAGCGACTACAGAAGTTATACAAGAGGCTGACATTTCGACAACTCCAGCCAGTCAAGGGAATGAAATGCAGAAGCACCTTAGTGTTAGTTACCTGGGATCACTGTCAGCACTCGGCGTCGCGACTTGCTGTGTATTGCCCATGACAATGATGCTGCTGGGACTAGGAGGCAGTTGGCAAGCCATTTTCGGAAAGATCGCGGCGGCAAGCTACTACGTACTGGCGATTTCGACGGCGCTTGTCGCTATATCGTGGCTTGTGTCTTATCAGCGCGGCTCCTTAGCAAAGTTGAAATGGTGGCTTTCGGGGACGACCGCAATCACCGCGTTAGCTTGGGTCGTCGTCTTTAACGAAACTCGGATCAACGATTACCTGATAATGCAGATGTGAAACAATGACAGAGCAAACTGTAGTGCTTGAAAGCACCCTGACGTGCCCGAAATGCGGTCACAGCGAAACCGAAATAATGCCGACGGATGCTTGCCAGTGGTTCTATGAATGCAAGTCTTGCGCCGTAGTCTTGAAGCCGTTGGAAGGAGATTGTTGCGTCTACTGCTCCTATGCCACGGTGCCTTGCCCGCCGATCCAGAATGGCGATAGTTGTTGCGGATAATAAAGTCAGATTTGTCCGTGCTATGGCCACTTAGCTCAGCAACACCCACGCAGCAATCTGCGCGGGTGCTTCTCTCAAAGAACCAGAACACCACTTGACGCATCACTCCGGGCGCACGACAAGCTGCGGTTCGCCGTTTGATGTGTGGCGCGGGGATCGTCCGTCCCAGCCTATGTCGCCTGTGACGCGGTGGCGGAAGGATGAGAAACTGTCGAATGTCACCACGTCCACGGGGTCGTCGAATTGCAAGGTCAGGCGACGGTGTTCGCCGTCTCCTAGCATTGTCATCCCGCGGATTTCGGCCGTAAATGCCTGACCCAGATAGTGGCCGGACACGCGGTCTCCGACGCGCAGATGCAGCCGGTTTCCCGCTTGTGCGTGCAAGGTGTTCCAGTCTCGGGCGCCATGTTGATGAGCGATAAGTTCCAGTGCCTTGCTGTGCGTGATGTCTACTCCTTCGGCAGACAGGTGTTGGCGCAGCCGTTTGGCCTGCGTTTTTAGGTCTTCGATCGAAGGGATCGGTTTTGACACGGTCATGTTTGCCTCGTTTCCTAAAACGGGCGCGAAGTCAGGACGGTGTTCGCATTGCCATCCGCGCGCCTGGAAAAGGGCAACAGATGTTTGGTCAAGCGGGTTTCACCAAAGCCAAAGGGCCGCGAACGGCAGGAGACCCGAACCTGCCCGCCTTTTGGCATTCGCCGGGCGGCCTGTCAATCAGACCGCGTTGTGCAGCTCGCTATCGGGTTCAAGATGGATGACAAAGACCGATCCGGGAAATCTGTCTTTCAGCACCGCTTCGATCTGATCGCAGATGTCATGGGCCGCGGCCACGGTCATACCGCCTTCGACCACCAGATGAAATTCGACAAAGATCATGTTTGCGGACCTGCGACCGCGCAGATCGTGGTATTCCAACGCGGGGCCCAAATTGGCCTCGATAATGGACCGCACCGCCTTCAGGTCGGGTTCAGATAAGGTGGCGTCCATCAGCCCATCGACCGATTTACGGATCACTTTCCAACCTTCCCAAAGGATGTTCAAAGCAACCAGTATGGCAAGGATCGGGTCAAGGATCAGCCATCCGGTTGCAAGCGCAAGCAGCAGGCCGAGGATCACCCCCACCGAGGTGATGATGTCGGTAAAGATATGCTTTGCGCTGGCCTCAAGTGCGGGTGACGCTTGCCGCCGTCCGATCTGCAACAGCATGAACGCCCAGGCTGCGTTGATCGCCGTGGCCAAAGTGTTGACCACCAGCCCCAAGGTCGGGGTGTCGTGCAACTGCGGCGATGGCAGAGCCATGATCGCCTCGCGCAGGATCAGCAACGCTGCCAGAACGATCAGTGTGCCTTCGACCACCGCCGAAAGGTATTCGGCCTTTTTATGACCAAACGGGTGTTTCGCGTCAGGCGGCTTGCCCGCGACCCAGACGGCAAAGAACGCAAGCAGCGCTGCCACCACGTTGACCACGGATTCCAAGGCGTCCGACAGCAGGGCAACCGATCCTGTCAGGTGCCAGGCGAAAAGCTTCAACGCCAATACCGCGATGGAAATCGGGATCGACCACAGGGCGAATTTCTGGATCATCAAGCCGGTTTCTTGCTGCCTCACTCTTTGTGTAGCATCCAGGCGCCGGTTCCGCCTGTCTTTTTTGCAACGATCAGGCGTCGGCCTGCGCGGCCTCATAGGCCAACATCGCGCGTTTGACCGGCAAGCCCCAGTGATACCCGCCCAAACCGCCCGATTTGCGCAGGGCGCGGTGGCAGGGGATCAACCAGCTGACCGGGTTGCGCCCGACCGCCGTTCCCACCGCCCGCACCGCCTGAGGTGTGCCGACGCGTTGGGCAATCTCGGAATAGGTGGTGACCTGACCCGAAGGAATGTGCATCAGCGCCTCCCACACCTTGATCTGCAAAGGTGATCCGATCAGGTAGAGCGGCGTCGGCTCCAGCCGATCACTGGCCGCGCCAAAGGCGCTGAGCACCCAAGGGCGCAGGCGCATCGGATCTTCGACAAACTGTGCCTTGGGCCAGCGCGAGATCATGTCCTCCATCGCAGCTTCTTCACCAGTTTCAGCGCCAAAGGCTATGCCGCAGATACCCCTGTCGGTTCCCATGACCAATGCCGGGCCAAAGGGGCATTCGAACCAGCCCCAATAGATCGTCAGCCCGTCACCTTTGCGGGCGTATTCACCGGGGCTCATGGATTCCCACTTCAGGAACAGATCGTGCAACCGGCCGCTGCCGGACAACCCGACGTTATGGGCGGTTTCCAATGTCGTGAACCGCTCGCGCAGCAGCGCCTTGGCGTGGCCCAGCGTCAGATATTGCTGGTACCGTTTCGGCGATACCCCGGTCCAGCGCGAGAACAGACGCTGGAAATGCGCCGGGCTCATATCCATCTGGCGGGCCAGATCTTCGAGGCTGAGGGATTCGCCGCCTTGATCGATCAATTCGATCGCGCGGCGCATGACGTTGTAATGGTATCCGCTTTCGGGGGCCTGGACGTTCATTTCACACCTCATCTGTTGATCCAGACCTTAGCGCGCAGGCCCCGCCCCCGCGACCCGGAACTTGCGCATTGGCTTAGGGCTTGTGTCACAGGGCCATGGGCGGCATTAAGGCTCGGATGGCAAAGCAACTTGATTATCACACGATCCGCGAGATCTTTACACGTTTCCAGCAGGCCGATCCCGAACCCAAGGGCGAGTTGGAGCATGTGAACGTCTATACTCTGGTCGTTGCTGTGGCCCTGTCTGCGCAAGCAACAGATGCGGGCGTCAACAAGGCCACGCGCGAATTGTTCAAGATCGCCGATACGCCGCAAAAGATGCTGGATCTGGGCGAAGAAGGTCTGATCGAGCATATCAAGACCATCGGCCTGTTTCGCCAGAAGGCCAAGAACGTCATCAAGCTCAGCCGCATTCTGGTCGAGGACTATGGCGGTGAGGTTCCCAATTCCCGCGCCGCGCTGCAATCGTTGCCAGGTGTCGGGCGCAAGACGGCCAATGTAGTGCTGAACATGTGGTGGCGCCAACCGGCACAGGCCGTTGACACGCATATCTTTCGCGTCGGCAACCGCACGGGCATCTGCCCCGGCAAGGATGTGGACGCGGTGGAACGCGCCATCGAAGACAATATCCCTGCGGATTTTCAACTCCATGCGCATCACTGGCTGATCCTGCATGGACGCTATCATTGCAAGGCGCGCAAACCGATGTGCGGAACCTGCATCATCCGCGATCTCTGCCAATTTGAGGATAAGAACTTATGAAAACCTATCAGCTCACCGGTATTGGAAATGCCGTTGTGGACGTGATCTCTCAGGCCGATGACAGTTTTCTGGAACTGATGGGCATTGAGAAGGGTATCATGCAACTGATCGAACAAGAGCGCGGCGAAGTGCTCTATGCGTCGATGGAAGGGCGGGTGCAGACGCCGGGCGGGTCGGTGGCCAATACCATCGCGGGTGCCGGTGCGCTGGGGCTGGAGTCGGCCTTTATCGGGCGCGTCCATGACGATGCGCTGGGGCGGTTCTACGCCGATGCGATGAACGAAGACGGTGTTGATTTTGTGAACCCGCCGGTGCCGGGTAGAGAGCTGCCGACCTCGCGCTCGATGATCTTTGTGTCGCCGGATGGTGAGCGGTCGATGAACACCTATCTGGGTATTTCGTCCGAACTGTCCTCGGCAGATGTCTCGGCGGATGTGGCAGGAAACAGCCAGATCATGTTCCTCGAAGGCTATCTGTTCGACAAGGAAAAGGGCAAAGCCGCGTTTCTTGAGGCAGCGCGCGCCTGTCACAAGGGTGGCGGCAAGGCCGGGATCGCCATTTCCGACCCGTTCTGCGTGGAACGGCACCGGGTCGATTTCCTTTTGCTGATCGAAAATGAGCTGGATTTTGTGATCGGCAACGAGGCCGAGATCAAATCGCTGTTCGAAACAGATGACCTTGAAGACGCCTTGGCCAAGACCGCGCAGATCTGCCCTCTGGTCGTCTGCACGCGTTCAGGTGATGGCGTTACGATTTTGAACGGCGAGGCGCGTTTCGATGTGCCCGTCGAAAAGGTTGTGCCCGTGGATGCCACCGGTGCAGGCGATCAGTTCGCGGCGGGCTTTCTGTTCGGCATGGCCACCGGTCGCGATTACGAGACCTGCGCCAAGATCGGCAACGCCTGCGCGCGCGAAGTGATCAGCCATATAGGCCCGCGCCCCAAGGCGAACATGCAGGATCTGCTGCGCGCTGAAGGGTTGCTGTAACCAACCCTTACAGGCCCGGAGCCGCGTCGTTCAGGGCCCAATCATATTCATAGGCATTGACGCGCCTTGCCTGTTGCAGCCGTGTCCGAAGCTCGGGCTCGGCGGCCTTGGAAATGGCTGCGATGACGGCTTGTTCATTCGGCCCAAAATCCTCGCGGAACCAGATATAGATCTTGGACAGGATCAGCCGCCCGCGATCATCAAACCGAACGCCGCGCGGGTCATTGACATAGGCGCGCTCGGCTGCCGCCAGATCCCGCTCCAACGTGCCCGCCTGCCATGCCCGGTCCATCAGGTTCGGGCACCCCACAGCGGCGCAGTTCAGCGCATAATGGATGCGTGGTTCCTGAAAGGTGGGGCGGATGATCCGATGTTCGATATCGTTCAAGGTCAGAGTTTGACCTGACACAACGGCAACCGGGCGGTTCCACGGGCCGATTGACAGCGGGCCCTCGCTGATATTGCGAATGGATGCCACCGGGTAGTTTTCAAGCACCAGATCAACGGTGATCGCATTGAAGAGGTTGATCCAATAGGCCAGCTGCTGATCGCGGGTCAGAGTGGCGGGATCAACCGCTTGCAAGGTATTCAGATAGGCCTCAAGGCGCGCGCGGTCAGCGGCAGACACCTGGCCATACGCCACTCGGTTCACACCGCTTGCATCGGTGGACACATAAGTGGAAAGAAACCTGTCCCACTCAGAATGACTGACCCTGGTACCGGGAGGGTCCGCCAACCGCGTCAGAGCACTGTTCTCGAGCGGCGTTGGCGCGGGCAGAGCCAAACGCTCGACACTTGCACATGCGGCCAGCAAGGGCAGCAACAGGCATAAGATAAAAGCTCTCACGACGCATCCCTCTGCCGTTCGCGCATCGCGCGCATCTGACCCTTGAGCCGTTTCAGAGGGGCCAGTGACGGGTCATCCAGTTGCGGAAGGTCCGGGCGGCTGGACAAGCCCTTTCGGGTTGGGTTCCACCAGAAAGACCCCATTTCGCTGTCCACCTGATCTGCCTCTGCCAGCTGCGCATCGCGCTGAGCGTTATGCGCGCACATCGACATCGGGCCGTTTGCGGTGGCCACCATGAAAACGCAGGAGGCGCAGCGATCCTCCTCTAACGCGTCAGCGGCCATGAAATTGTGAATGAACACCGCCTGCCGCCGGGCTCGTCCCCTCAGCAAGCCACCACCCAATCGCAGAGCGCATCCCGCCAGGTGCAATCCCGCACGCAGCGCTAAAAGAGGCCTGCGCAAAACAAGGCGCTTTACCGCCTCGGCCGTGTCGATGTGACCCTGATTGGACTCGTCATATTGCTCGAGCGCGTCGATCACCTGATGGACCAAAGGCGCGTTCGACAGCAGTGAGACCGCTCGACCACCGGCCGACACCACGCTGGCATATCGGTTGCAACGGGAATGACCGACGGATGCCGTGTCAAAGTGCAACGGGGTTTCATACCCGTCCTCAATCGCTTTGCTCACAGAGGCCTGCGTGATACCCTCGGGCCGAGCGCGCAGAACGCCACGACCGGTATCCGCCTGCATCTGGAACGAGACAAAAGCGATTTCAGGTTGGTCCCGCATGAACCGCGCCAGCGCAGGCAGCTCGGCAAAGTTTCCCGCGAAAACGGTTGTGTTGAACAGAACCCGCAAGCCCAATCCCCGTGTCCGGCGAATATAGGATCGGCGCACCCGGTTCAGTTCGGTCTCGGTTTCAAAGCCATTGCGCTCTTGCGTCAGATCGACGTGAAAGGCCACGTCATCCAGCCCGGCTGCGGCCAGTCGTGCCAACATGGCCCGGCTGGTGCGAATACCGTTGGTCATCAGGCAGGATCGCATTCCAAGACGGTGGATTTCGCGACATAGCGCTTCCAGGTCCTCGACCTTGCGCAGCGTCGGATCACCGCCGGTCAGTTGCACCGAGGTTCCGGGCCCATAGTGACTGTGGATCGACTCGAGCCGCGCAAAAAGGACCGAGAGAGGCGGGTCATAGGTCAGCTCGGCGCTGTCGGACAGGTAACACAGCGTACAGTCCAGATTGCACCGCTGAGTGACTTCAAGCGCCACGCAGGCGATGGGATAGAACCGGCCCGCGGTCTGGCCCGGCCCGTATTCACCCGAGGACCACAGACCGTCCCGCAAGGGGGCACGCCGGTCAGAGCCGACAAACCGGCGTCCGGCAGGAGCAAATTTAGCGGGGCTGAGAGCAATGTCTTTCATGCCTCAAAGCTAGAGGCCTGTTCCAAACCAGGCTATCCGCCCTCACGCCAAGTTGTCAGCGCATGAGTTTCGGTGAGCCAATCCAGTTGCGCATGAAACATTTGGACTGAATCCGCAGTGGTTTGGACCGTTTTGCTGTCACATCAGGTCAAATACCCGTCAAATGCCGCTATCACCTGAGCGTAAACGTCTCGTTTAAACGGAACGATTTCGTCGACCAATTGGCTAGGGTCTTGCCATTTCCAACGGGTGAATTCCGGATGTTCGGTTTCGATATCGATCTGATCGTCGCGCCCGAGGAATTTCAGCAGATACCATTTCTGCTCTTGCCCGCGATAGCGGCCTTTCCAGATCTTGGGCACGATATCATGCGGCAGATCATAGGGAAGCCAGCCTTCGGTCTCGGTCACGATCTCGACCAGATCCGAGGTCACGCCGGTTTCTTCCCAAAGTTCACGCAACGCCGCATCGCGCGGGTCTTCGCCCTTGTCCACCCCGCCCTGCGGCATTTGCCAGGCATCCTTGTGGCGGTCACTGCGTTGACCCACAAAGATCTTGCCATCGGCATTCATCAGCATCAGCCCGACACAGGCGCGATAGGGCAGTTTGGCGATTTCTTCGGGGGACATGCGCGGCCTCTTGATCTGTGCGCCCTCTAGTAACAAGCCCCGGCCTGACCGCAAAGGGGGTGACGTCAGGTTTCGCGTGACAGTCGCGCAACGCCCAGCGATTGTCTTTGCGAAATAAGGGAGAGTTTCACGATGACCGCGTACCCGAACATGCTGGCCCCACTGGATCTTGGCTTTACCACGCTGAAGAACCGCGTGTTGATGGGGTCGATGCATACGGGGCTTGAGGAAACCGGCGACTGGAACCGCGTGGCCGAGTTCTATGCCGACCGGGCACGCGGTGGCGTGGCGCTGATGGTCACGGGCGGGATTGGTCCCAATCTGGAAGGCTCGGTGCTGCCGGGGGCGGCGATGATGACCTCGGACAAGGACGTCGCGAACCATTCCATCGTGACCGACCGCGTACATCAGGCCGGTGGCAAGATCGCGATGCAAATCCTTCATGCCGGGCGGTATGCCTACGGCCCCAAATGCGTGGCCCCCAGCCCGGTGAAATCTCCGATCTCACCGTTTCCGCCAAATGAATTAGACGAAGACGGGATCGAAAAGCAGATCAGCGACATCGTGAACGCAGCCCGGCTGGCCCAGAAGGCGGGTTATGACGGGGTCGAGATCATGGGGTCCGAGGGGTATTTTCTGAACCAGTTCCTTGTCACCCATACGAATAAGCGAGAGGATCGCTGGGGCGGATCATACGAAAACCGGATGCGCCTGCCCATCGAGGTGGTGCGCCGCACGCGCGAGGCCGTCGGCACCGATTTCATCATCATTTACCGTCTGTCGATGATCGATTTGGTGCCCAATGGCTCGACCCATGAAGAAGTCGTCGAACTGGCGCAACGGATCGAAGCGGCTGGCGCGACGATCATCAACACCGGCATCGGCTGGCATGAGGCGCGGATCCCCACCATTGCCACCAGCGTCCCGCGCGCGGCTTTTGCATGGGTGACCAAAAAGCTGATGGGCAAGGTTGGGATTCCGGTAATCACCTCAAACCGGATCAACACGCCCGAGGTCGCCGAAGAGGTTCTGTCGACCGGATGCGCCGATATGGTGTCGCTGGCCCGACCAATGCTGGCGGATGCGGACTTTGTGAACAAAGCCATCGCAGGGCAGTCTGCGCAGATTGCGCCTTGCATCGCTTGCAATCAGGCCTGCCTGGATCACACGTTCAGTGGCAAGCTGACCTCTTGCCTGGTCAATCCGCGCGCCTGCCACGAGACGGAGCTGGTTATCGAAAAGGCTGATACCCCCAAAACCGTTGCCATTGTCGGGGCCGGCCCCGCTGGCCTGTCCACCGCAATGACCGCAGCCCAGCGCGGTCACAGTGTTACCCTGTTTGACCGCGCCGCCGAGATCGGCGGTCAGCTGAACATGGCCAAACAGGTGCCCGGTAAGGAAGAGTTCTGGGGTCTGGTCGATTGGTACCGCACTATGATGGACGATCTGGGTGTTCAGGTGGAACTGAACCGCGAGGTCGCGGCCGATGACCTGACCGGTTTTGACGAGGTGGTGATTGCCACCGGCGTCACCCCCCGCGATCCGGCGATTCCGGGGCAGGACAGCGACAATGTTCTCAGCTATGTCGACGTACTGCGCGGCAAGGCCGAGGTGGGCAAAACCGTCGCCGTAGTTGGCGCAGGAGGAATCGGGTTTGACGTCTCGGAATTCCTGCTGGAAGACGGCCACAGCGCCACAACCGACCTGCCGCTATGGATGAAGGAATGGGGCGTGACCGATCCAGAACAGCACCGCTCGGGCCTTGCGCCCGAAGGCCCTCAACCCGCCGCCCCGGCGCGTCAGGTCACGCTGTTGCAACGCAAGAAACAGGCGCATGGCAAAGGGCTGGGCAAAACAACCGGCTGGATTCACCGCGCCACCTTGAAGATGAAGAACGTCAATTTCGTTGGCGGTGTGAACTATGAACGCATCGACCAGCACGGCCTGCATGTCAGCTTTGGCGAAGAGCGCGCAGACCCAACATTGATTGCAGCTGACACGATCGTGCTCTGCGCCGGTCAGGTCTCGGATCGCAGCCTGGCAGATGCCCTGATCGAACGCGGCATCACCCCCCATGTGATCGGAGGCGCAGACGTCGCCGCCGAACTGGACGCCAAACGCGCAATCAATCAGGGCACCCGGCTGGCGGCGGGTTTTTGATGGTCTGACGCCAGCAAAGAAGCGCCCTACTCCACCGCGACCGTGATCACCTCGGAGACAATCGGCGGGGAGTGTGGGACGTGGCCCGCGTCGCCCAGCACCAATTGCAATGTGTGCTCACCGGGCGGCAGGTCCAGTGTCACTTCGGTCTGCCCGCCTCCAAAGTGGACGTGATTGTCGTCTGCGGGCAGCCCATAGGCCAGCTCATCTGCACCGTCTTCACCTTGCCCAATCGGGGGGCGGTTGATCAGCAGGTGGTGGTGGCCGGTGTTTTCGACCTCGGTCCCGGCGGGCGCCACACCCATGCCCTTTAGCCCAAAGACCACTGTGACCGGCGATGAAACCGTGTCGCCATCCGCGAGATTGGCGAAATAAACAATAGCGTCCGGGTTCGAAGGCGTTGGTCCGCCCGCCATTGCAAATGTGGCAGACGCGCATAAGGCTACTGCGATTGATCTGAGTGTCATATTTCCCTCCCAAGGCCATAAATTTGCCGTCTGCATCATAACACAAATCGATAAGCACCTTGAAAATAAGGTGATTGGCATCGATCTGGCCTGAGAATTACGACTGTTTCCTCGTTTCCCAAGCGCAAACGATCAGAATTAAAACCCTTATATTATCCCATGTCTGCCAAGTTCTCGCCCAGATTGTACGCAAATGTGATCATCGAAAAGAAGACCTGGGAATGAGAGTATGGACAGACTGACCGAAATGGAGGCCTTTTCCAACGTGGTGGACCAGGGTGGCTTCACCGACGCGGCGAAAAAGATGGGAATCTCCAAATCGGCCGTGTCGAAGCACGTGTCGAGCCTGGAAGCACGGCTGGGCGCACGCCTGTTAAACCGGACAACACGTCGGGTGTCACCGACGGAGATCGGATTGGCGTATTATGATCGAGCGCGGCGGGTGTTGAACGACGCAGGCGAAGCAGATGCGATGGTGACATCGATGCAATCGGCCCCTTCGGGTCTGTTGCGGATCAGTGTTGCCACGGATTTTGGGGTAAACCACCTGTCACCGGTCTTGTCGGGCTTTTTGTCTGCCTATCCCGACATCACAGTGAACATGGTGCTGAACAACCGTTACGTTGAGCTGATCTCGGAAGGGTTTGACGTGGCAGTGCGCATTGGTGAGTTGGATGACAGCACGCTGCGGGCCCGCAAACTGACCGAAACGGTCAAACGTATGGTTGCAGCACCCAGCTATATCGAACAGTTTGGTCGCCCGCAAAAGATTGACGAGTTGAACGAGCACAAGCTGCTGCATTATTCCAGCCAGTCTTCTGGCAATGTCTGGAGACTGACAGCTCCGTCGGGTGAAAAGCGCCAAGTGCGCACGGCGGGCTGGCTGAGCGTGAATGACGGCCAATCACTGTTGAACGCAGCAATCTCGGGGCTCGGTATCGCTTATCTGCCCAGCTATCTTTATGCCGATGCATTGAAAGCGGGTGAAGTTGTGGACGCGATGCCGACTTTGCCGGACGAAGTGCAAGGCATCTACGCCGTATACCCGCCCGGCCGCTTTACGCAGCCCAAAGTCCGGGCCTTCATCGATTTTCTTGTCGAGTCCTTCAATGAAAAGGGCCCGATGAACTGGTAGAATTCTCCCTGTGGCACCTCACAACCCGCGCTTACTTGCGCGGGTTTTTTTTGGCCAGCGCAAGTTGGTCAGTTAATCAGCAATACCGCCTCGACACGGCGGTTGGTGTCACGTCCTTCGGGGGTAGCGTTTGATGTGATAGGGGCCAGATAGCCCGCGCCGCGCGCTTCCACCCGGTTTCCGTCAATCCCAAAGGTCTCGATCAGCCGCGTCCGCACCGCTTGGGCCCGTTCCGTGCTGACGGTGATATTGGCCTGCAAGTCACCAGTATCATCCGTATGCCCGACCAAAGCCAAACGCACATCGGGATTGTCGGACAGATAGTTCGACAGCAGTTCAAGCGACTCGTATGGGCCCTCACCCAGGGAAAACTCGCCAGTTGGAAAATGCAGATCGGCCAGTATGACGTGACCATCACGGATCAGATCAGCCAACAGACCTTGCGATCCGTCCACGGTTTCTTCAATCACCAGCGCTGGCGTAGACGGAGCATCCACAGGGGTCACCCGGATCATTTGCAAGTACCCGTCAGGCGGGTTGCGACTGACCAAAAGGCTCAGCACATCGTCCCCGAGGGCAGCAGACAGAATGCGATAATCCTGGATGGCCACATACATATCTGGCGTAGGTACAACCTCGGTAGCAAAGCGAAAATCAAACCCGCCGCATTCACGCGCTTCGCACTCGAACAGAATCTCATAGCCTTGCGCGATCAATTGATCCCGCAATGGCGCCAGTAATTGCAGTGTTGTGCTGGCACCCGCCTGCAAGCGCCATGTCAGGCGTTCGACCCGGCCCTCGACCTGGCGCACAGGGATTTGGCCGTCAGAAAAAACACCTGTGGGCAAGTCATAGCTGTCCAACGTGCTGGTGCGATCCGACACTTGGCGAGCGCTGGACGGCAAGGTCAGATCCTGTGCCAGAACCGGTTTCGCCAAAAGCGCAAAACATAAAAGAAGAAAGCGGATCATCTGAATTGTGCGTGATACTCTGGGTTCGGGACCATCGCCGTTGCACTGGCGACACGATTGGTCATGTTAAAAAAGCCCGCCACATTGGCAATATCCCAGATGTCGCGATCACTGAAACCGGCATCGCGCAGGCTCTGTCGGTCCGACTCTTCAACCGACGCGCTGGATGTGGTCATTTTCGCTGCAAAATCCAGCATCGCGCGGTGACGAGGGTTCAGCGGGGCGATTTTGTAGTTCATCACCAGCATTTCACCCAATTCCGGTTCGCCAGACAGTTGACGGACAGCCGCCCCATGCGCAACCAAACAGTAAAAGCATCTGTTGAGGGACGAGACGACAACCGCAATCATCTCGCGTTCCAGTTTGGACAACCCGCTTTCGGCCAGCATCAAATCGTTATACATCGCCGTAAAAGCGTTCAGCTTTTCGATATCAAAGGCATAGGCACGCAATACGTTCGGCACCATCCCAAGTTTTTCGACACAGATGTCGAAGTATTTTTGTGTTTCCGGAGGCAATGGATCGACCATCGGCAGGTTCAGCGCCGTTGGCATTGCGTCTTGTTTCATATGCCCTCCTTAGACCTGCAAGCGGTAATGATAGGTTCCAACCAACTCCATCCCAAGCGAACTGTACAGACCGTTGGCCCCAACATTTTCCTGTGTACAGATCACGCTTAGGGTTTTGGCCCCGTTCTCCAGCGCCCAAAAGGCCGCAGCGCGCATGGCCCATTTGCCCAAACCCTGGCGGCGATGGTCAGATAGGATTTCCAGCGCATGTACCATCGCAACCCCATCTTGAGCTGCCACAAAACCGGTTCCAGCGGGTTGATCCTTATGCCGTATCAAAAGACCCGTTTTAGGGCCGGCTGCCCGATCCATCACAGCCAGACGTGCAGGGCCGATCCCGCCCCGCGCCCAGATCTCTCGCATGATCGCCAGAGGCTCCCACAACGTGAAAACGGTAACGCGCGGGATCGGCACATCGGTGAGATGTTCGACCGGGCATGAATAGATATTCACCGGGTCCAGAACCTCATAGCCGCGATTGGCCAGCTGTTCGTCCAGCGCTTCATCCCCGGGCCAGACACAAAACAAGCGTTTTTGGCCCATACCCAGCATGGCCTGTTCCGCGGCGTCTATGTCTGCTTCTGAGAACGCGCCAATCCGACTGGCCGCTGACACGCGCGAGCCACCGCCCTGACCACGGCGTAGCCTGAATGGGTCATCTTGGATGAATTCAGCCGCAGGCCAGGTGCCGTCAACGATTTTCGACCAGTCTTTACTCAAAGCTCAAGATCTTTCGCCAGTCGCGTGATTGCAGCGTCGATGCGCGCACCTTCGACGCCTCTGACCACAACGTTTGCGCCAAAAACGCCGTTGACCTGAAAGGGGTAACACCCAATCGACAAGTCCGGGAAGTCATCTGCAAGGCTGCCCAGCGTCGCGGCGATATCGCCCTCGCCCCGATCCACCCGCAGAGTCTGAGACAAAAGCGGGCTGCCACCGGTCAGCTTGGGCAGAACACTGGCAACCATGGCTTCGAACACCGATGGGACACCGGCCATCACATGGACATTGGCGATGGTAAAGCCCGGCGCGGTCGAGACCGGATTCTCGATCAACTCGGCGCCGTCGGGAATACGCGCCATGCGCAATCTGGCCTCATTCAACTCTGATCCCGACTTTGCATAATGCGCTTCAAGCAAGGCGCGCGCATCGGCGCGGACGTCAATTGGGGTGTCAAAAGCGCGGGCGATACAGTCGGCGGTGATGTCGTCATGGGTGGGACCGATACCGCCGCTGGTAAAGACATGATCATACGCCTTTGACAGCGCCTGAACCGCGCTTTCGATAGCGGCTGCGTCGTCCGAGACAATCCGAACCTCTTTCAAATCAATCCCCTGCTTGGTCAGCTCCTGCGCCAAAAAATGCATGTTCGCGTCGCGGGTCCGGCCCGACAGGATTTCGTCACCGATGACCAGCATGGCTGCGGTTGGATTGGCCATGGCGCTGTCTCCTCTTGATCGGCTGTTTGGGCAGGTATAGGCCCTTGGCCATGCGATTTGAAACCCCCCTTGTCCCCGCCCGACTGATCCGCCGCTATAAACGCTTTCTGGCCGATTGCAGCTTGGAGGACGGGCGCGAGGTGACAGCCCATTGCGCCAATCCCGGCAGCATGATGGGGCTGGCGGAACCCGGGCAGAAGATCTGGCTGGAGCCCAATGATGACCCCAGGAAAAAGCTGAAATTCGGCTGGCGCCTGGTCGATCATGAAAACGGGCATTTCACCGGTGTCGACACCTCAGTGCCAAACCGCGCGCTGCGCATCGCGCTTGAGGCGGGGCAGATCCCTGAACTGGCCGCCTATGAAACCGTCCGGGCCGAGGTGAAATACGGCGAAAACAGCCGCATTGATTTCCTGCTGACCCAACCGGGCCTGCCGGACGCCTATGTCGAGGTCAAAAGCGTCACCCTGTCGCGCCAGCCCGGTCTGGCCGAGTTCCCCGACAGCGTCACCGCCCGCGGCACCAAACATCTGGGTGAACTGGCCAAAATGGCTGCGCAAGGCCACCGCGCGATCATGCTGTATCTGGTACAACGCACCGACTGTGACCGCTTCGCGCTGGCCGCAGATATCGACCCGGCCTATGCGGCGGCTTTCGACGCCGCAACCGGGGTCGAGCGGATGGTGTGCGGCACACGGATTTCACCCGAGGGGGTTTGGGTCGAAGGGTATTTGACTTGAGATGCACGATCTGTGACCGTCCAATACCAGAAAGCCAATTCGATTGTTCCAAGGCATTATGACACATAAAAAGGTTTGGGAATCTCTCCTTCTTTACTCAACCCGAAACTCTCAACCAGTTGATATCTATCTGAATGCTCCGCGCCCGGCAGGATATGCCGAGTTCCGTCAGCGGTATGCTTACATGGTGGCCGACATTGATGAGTCTGAGTATCCAGCATACATCCATTTCGGCTACAGAGATATCGCGCGTATGAAGAAAGAGAACCTACCAGATATATTTACTGGCGAGTTGGGTTTGATCTTTGTGTAAGGCGAAATGCATGACCTGCTAACTCAGTTTCAACTCGGTCGTACACGATTCAAAGAAGTAGAGCTACGGGAGTATGACCAGAAAACACCTTTTCCCGGAAGGCGTTGGTTTTTCATGCATATTCGAGAAAACCGAAAGACCTTCGTACCTGAAAAGTCTGTAAGTATTCATCCGGCTGGCACTAAAGGAAAGGCCTGGAGGGCGCATCCTGAAGGTGACAACAAGCTTGCCATTGACCCGACCAACGCCAGTGATCTGGATCTTTGGATTGATCGCAGTATCAGAAATCGGGTGTTTTTCTCGGACCAACTGAAAGTCGCGATCAAAAACTCGGGCCTTAGCGCGCGCTGGCTGGGGTTTCGGCCTTGCGAAATTGTGAAGCCCGGCGGTGCTTGAATTCTCGTGATACTGCGTCACCATTATACATCGAAACACCGCGACTCTGCGCCCTCTGGAACTTTCTGCGCAAGCAGCGTAAATAGCTCATTGCGCGCAACAATTGGAGCCAAGCGTCGATGAAAGAGCATCGTGGCCGTCTGACGAAGGACGGTATCCGCATCTATGAACAGGGTGACTTTGCCGGGATGCACGCGGCAGGGGCTCTGGCGGCGCGCATTCTGGATGATATTGCCGATCACGTCTTTCCCGGCCAGACCACTGGCGCGATTGACGGGATCATCACTCAGATGGTGGAAGAGGCCGGAGCGACCTCGGCCACGATCGGGTACAAAGGTTATGAACACGCCAGCTGTATCAGCGTGAACCATGTGGTGTGCCACGGCATCCCCGGGGACAAGCGTCTGAAAGATGGCGATATTCTGAATATCGACGTGACCGTAATCGTCGACGGCTGGTTTGGCGACACGTCGCGCATGTATGTGGCCGGCAAGCTGCCACGCAAGGCCGAGCGGTTGATCCAAGTGACCCATGATGCGCTGTTCAAAGGCATCGAGATGGTCAAACCCGGCAATACGTTCGGCGATATTGGCCACGCCATTCAGGCCTATGTCGAGGCCCATCGTATGAGCGTCGTGCGCGATTTCTGCGGCCACGGGCTGGGTCGTGTGTTCCACGCACCGCCCAATGTGCTGCATTACGGTCGCCCGGGCACTGGCGCGGTTCTGGAAGAAGGCATGTTCTTTACCATCGAGCCGATGGTCAATCTGGGCCGCCCGGAAACCAAGACGCTGGCCGATGACTGGACGGCGGTGACCCGGGACAAATCTCTATCGGCACAGTTCGAGCATTCGGTGGGTGTAACAGCGGACGGGGTCGAGATCTTTACCTTGTCACCCGGTGGCAAATACCACCCGACCTATTCTTCGTCCTGATCCAGGGCCTGATCCCGAAGCACCTTCAACAGCATCGTCTCGGCCCCCCATGGCGTGACCGCATCATGGATGAACACCGGTGCGCGCCGGGGTTTGGGCTCGGGGCCTGTGGCGGCCTCGGTCTTTTGTGCTGGCACCCAGAAGGGCGGAGTTAAAGCTCGGTCCATGTGCTCAGTTTAGCACGGGTCGTTCAAATCCCCAAAAGTTCTGGCACCTCGGCCATGTCCCGAAAGACCTCGGCCCCCAGATCCGCCAGCTTCTCGCCTCCACCCTCGGGCGCATAGGCCAAACAGCGCATATTCGCGCGCATCGCAGCGGTCACACCGCTGATGCTGTCTTCGATAACGACCGGCGCACTGGCGTCGAAATGACGTGCAGCGGTCAGGAACAGGTCGGGATCGGGTTTTGCAGTCTTCAACACATGCGCCGAGAACATCGCATCTTGGAAACGATACAGCAGGTCGTTTTGCCCCAGGGTAATACCCATCTTTTCGGGGCTGCCATTTGAGGCAACGCAGAATGGCACCTCTTTTTGGTCCAGCGCGGTCAACAGATCAGGCACACCCGGCATCACCGTCACGCCCTGGCGCAGACGACCATAGATAGCGGCATAGATCTGATCGACCCAATCCTCGGGCAGGTCCGCCCCCATCTGGCGCGCGACCTCTCCTGCACCTCGCATGGTGCCGCCCACAAACAGCTGGTAACTATCGTCGATGGTCAGGTTCAGCCCATAGCTGTTGAGGTTCGCAATCAGCACTTGGTTGGTGATCGGCTCACTGTCCACCAGAACACCGTCACAATCGAAAATCACCAGATCATGCATGAGGGGTCTCCAACTGTTACCGCTCAGCCCTAACCGAGCTTGGGCGTTGTGGCAATTTGATAAGCAGCGACAAATCGCCAGTGTCCGTTTCAGTCTGAAACATCGCGCCACATCAATGAGATATGGGTATCGCCATATTTGCGAGTATCGCGCAGATTAAACCCCGGCGGGGCGGCCATCGGGGCGTTTTCTTCCCATACGATCAGGGCGTCACCTGCGACCCAGCCCCCGGCTAATGCGGCCGCGATCGCTTTCTGCCCCAGGCTTTTGCCATAAGGAGGATCCAGAAAGATCAGGTCGTAAGGCGCATCGGGGTTGTCACCAAGTTTCAGCGCAGTGCGGCGCAGTAGATTGGTGCTGTCCGCAGCTTGGATCAGGTCGATATTCTTGCGGATCAGACCCTGCGCCACGCGCCCATCATCCACGAAAGTCACGTGATCGGCACCCCGCGACAAAGCCTCAAGCCCCAGTGCTCCGGTGCCGGCAAACAGGTCCAGCACGCGCAGCCCGTCGAAGTCGATTTGATGGCTCAAAACGTTGAATAGGCTTTCGCGCACCCGGTCGGTGGTGGGGCGCAGATGTGCGCCCGCATCGCCCTTGCCGACCGAAGCCAAAGCGCGGCCACGGAAGTCTCCGGCGATGATCCTCACGCTTTAAGCAGCGGTTTAAGGTCGGCGTCGGGGTCGGCCACAACCGCCGGATCAGCAGTCTTACCGGCGTCGATCAGACGTTTGCCAACCATATAGGCCCGAGGGTCGTTCATCGCATCAACGGCAATCAACTGGTCACCCCTATAGTACCAGAACGACACGGTCTGGCCCTCGCCCTGACGTGTGACGACACGATCATAACCTGTGTTCAGCCCGGCGATTTGTAACTTGACGTCATACTGATCCGACCAGAACCAGGGCGTGGCCACATAATCCTTGGCCGCACCCAGCATGTTCTGGGCCACGATTTCAGCCTGATCGATGGCATTGGGCACGCTTTCCAGTCGAATGCGTCCCTCTCTATGCGGAAATGAGGCGCAATCCCCCGCCGCCCAGATCGACGGGTCTGAGGTACGGCCATGAGCATCGGTCTTGATCCCGTTGTCCAATTCCAGCCCGGCCATTTCGGCAAGAGCGGTCGAAGGAACGATGCCGACACCGACAACAACAAGATCAACTTCCAACTCTGTTCCATCGGTAAGAACAGCGCCGGTGACCTTGCCGTCATGGCCAACCAAATGGTCCAGGCCGACGCCCTCACGGATATCAGCACCATATTGCGTATGCAGGGTGCGGAAGAAATCGCTGGTTTCCGGGGCCGCGACGCGCTGAAGGATGCGATCTGCCATTTCGACCAAGGTCACCTTGACCCCACGCTTGGCGCAGACGGCTGCGGCCTCAAGCCCGATATACCCACCGCCCACGATCAGGGCGCGGGCGCCTTCGGTCACAAAGGGGCCCATATCATCAACATGGGCCAGATCGCGCACCACATGCACGCCCTCCAGATCGCCACCGATTGCAGCGGGCAGGCGTCGTGGCTCGGACCCGGTGGTAAGCGCCAGTTCGTCATAGGAAATCACCTCACCCGCGACGGTCACGGTCTTGGCCTGTGGATCAATATCAGTCACGGGCTGACCAAGGCGCAAGGTGATGTTGTTTTCCGCGTAAAAGCTTTCGGGTCGCAGAAACAGACGCTCCAGCTCCATTTCGCCAAGCAGATAAGCCTTGGACAAAGGTGGGCGCTGATAGGGCAAATGAGGCTCGGCCCCGATCAGGGTGATTTCGCCATCGAACCCGTCCTTGCGCAATCTGGCAACCAACGATGCTCCGGCCTGTCCGGCCCCGATCACAACAAAATGGCTCATGTGTCTCTTACCCTGTCAAATTCACGTGGTCTCGTTCACAGGACCACCTATATTGCGTCGCAACACAACTCTGCAAATCCAAACAACAGGAGCTGAAAAATGATTTCCAGTGGAGACACCCTTCCCGATGCCACATTGACCCAATTGGGTGCGGAGGGGCCGGAAGAGGTTCGGATTTCAGACAAGACCAAAGGACGCAAAGTGGTGATCTTTGCGGTTCCGGGTGCGTTCACCCCAACGTGCCACTCGGCCCATGTGCCCAGCTTTATCCGCACAAAGGATCAGTTTGACGCAAAGGGCGTTGATGAAATCATCTGCATCTCGGTCAACGATCCTTTTGTCATGAAAGCCTGGGGCGAAGCGACCGGTGCTGCGGATGCGGGTCTGACTATGCTGGCCGACGCGACGTCTGAATTCACCAAAGCCATTGGTATGGATTTTGACGCACCGCCTGCGGGGTTGATCGCACGCTCCAAGCGCTATGCGATGCTTGTCGAAGATGGCAAGGTAACTGCGTTGAACCTGGAAGAAAGCCCAGGCGCATGTGAGATTTCGGCAGGCGAAGGTCTGCTGGCGTCAATCTAAGCCCCGGCGGCGCGGCAAATTTAACTTGCGGCGGTTCTTTGGTATGCAAGTATCAAAGTGATGCAAACCGGAGAACCGCGAATGAAACTCAAGTTTATTGCGTTTGGCCTGGTCAGCGCTGGCACCTTGGCCGCATGCGGGCCCGCCCCGACCCCTCAGCAACAAGCCGCGCGTCAGCACGAGATCGCATGCCTAAGCGGAACGCTTGGCGGCGCTTTGATCGGCGGGGCGATTGGAAATCAGTTCGGCGGTGGATCCGGCAAAGCAATTCTGACTGCCGCAGGCGCTGCTGCCGGTGGGGTCAGCGGTCAACGTTACGCTTGCTGAGGAGAACCCGGATGAAATACGCAACCGCAATTCTGGTGTTTTTGGGTCTTGCAAGCGCTGGCGCCGCCGAGACAACGGCCGAGTTGAACGAAGCCGAATTGAAGGCCATCGACACAAACAATGACGGCTTCCTGTCCAAAGACGAATTCGACGCGTTTTCCGACTATGCGTTTCAGGAAATGGATGACGACAAGAACGGCACGCTGGGTCAGGCCGAAGCGACAAAATTTCTGGACATCAAGCAATTCCAAAAGGTTGACCGAAACAACGACAGCGTTATTTCTCGTGAGGAATACAACAATCAGATGAACGCTGACTTTCAGGCAGCGGATCAAGACGGAAACGGCCGGCTGGATTGAGCCCCGGTATTTTGACGGGAGTGTATTATGAACAAATGGATCGGCCTCGGGGCCGTGTTGTGTTTAGCAGCCTGTGACGTGCCTCAGGCGCCGACTTTTGTCGGTGCCGACGGGCAAACGCGGATCGAGATCAATACCAGCGGCTTGACCTGTTTTGAAACCCGGTGCCTGGATATTGATCCCCGTGCGCGCAGTGTACGGTCGATCGGAAATCGCACCACGCGCATACCCGGCAATATCGATGTTAGCAGCGGCTCCGTCACACCCGCTGAATTCCGTCAAATGGCACAGGTTGCTCTCTTGGCCGGCGGGCAAGGGTCACAATCGGATCGCGACTAAACCAGCGCGTCCATCTTGCGTGCCAGTTTGGCGTCCAATGATGACAACCCACCCACATCGTGGGTGGACAATGTGACCTCAACCGTCTTGTAGACGTTGAACCATTCGGGATGATGGTTCCACTTCTCGGCCCAGATCGCCACTCGGGTCATCCATCCGAACGCGTCAACGAAATCATCGAACGTAAAGGTCTTGGTCAGGGCATCTCGGTCTTCGACCATCATCCAGCCATTTCTGAATAGCGGGTCCAGCAAAGGGCCACGCGCCTCGGTCGACAAGAGTTCACTCATTGCTGTTCCTCCGGGTTTGCCTTTTTGAACGGGCCGTAATCCGTCAGGATTTCGATCTCTTCCCCCACAGCTTGGGCTTCGGCGTCCAGATATTTTCGGATCGCATCCGCAAATCCCGCGTCACCAACCCAGTGAACGCTATGCGTCAGTGTTGGTAAATAACCCCGCGCCAGCTTGTGTTCGCCCTGCGCCCCGGCCTCGACCCGTTTCAAGCCCTGGGCGATGGCGAAATCGATGGCCCGATAATAGCACAGTTCGAAATGCAGACAGGGATGATGTTCAACACAACCCCAATAGCGACCGTATAGGGTTTCTCGCCCGATGAAGTTCAGCGCGCCAGCAACCGGATATCCGTTGCGTTCCGCAATGACCAAAGCCATGTCTTCGGCCATGGTTTCATGGGCGATATCAAAGAATTGCCGCGTCAGATAAGGCGCACCCCATTTGCGTGCACCGGTATCCTGATAAAAGCGCCAAAACGCGTCCCAGTGTTCTGGGTGCAGGTCGTCTCCGGTCAGAGTGTGGATCTGGCCGCCAAACGCGGTGGCCTGTTTACGCTCTTTTCGGATGTTCTTCCGCTTGCGCGACGACAGTGCTGCCAAGAAACCATCGAAATCGGCATAGTCTTCGTTCAACCAATGAAACTGTTGCGACTGGCGATGCATCAACCCCATCTGCGCGCCCGCAAGCGCTTCGGCCTCGGTGCAAAACGTGGCATGGAGCGACGAAACCTGGTTCTCGGCCGCCAGTTGCACTGCGCCCTGCACAAGCGCTGACATGCCCACCACGTCATAGCCCGGTCGCACCAGAAAGCGTCGTCCTGTGGCGGGTGTAAAAGGCACCGCTATTTGCAGCTTGGGATAGTAGCGACCACCCGCGCTTTCATAGGCATGGGCCCAGCTGTGATCGAAGATATACTCACCCTGACTGTGGCTTTTGGCATACATCGGTGCGGCGCCAATCAGCATCCCGTCAAGATAGGCTGTCAGATATTGCGGCTGCCAGCCGGTGCCACGCCCGACCGAGCCGCTTTCTTCCAGCGCCATCAGAAACCGGTGCGTTGTAAACGGATCCAGCGGGCGTCCGCCCTCTGCGGCCTCGGGACAGGCGCAACTGTCCCAGTCCGCCGCCGAAATCTGCGACAGCGAGCTCAGAATCCGAACTTCGACTTGTGATTGATCCATGTGCCCTCAACGCCCTGGCTATTATCTGTGGCCGAGGCAAATCGGTTCAAGCCGAATGTTCGGCCAGATACCCTTCGAATGTCACATTATCGGCAACCAGACGCGCCTGTGCCTCTTCTTCGGGCGAGCGGATCGTCCAACACAGGATCGGAACGCCTCTTGCCTTCAGCTCGGCCACCCGCGGGCGCGAGAGATCTTTGGCCTCGTGGCTGATGAAACTCGCGTGAGCCCGGTCGAAATCCGGGATACCACGCAAGTGGTCACAGACGGTTTCAGGCAAAAGCTCGACCTTGGGCTGATAGGAACACGTCACAATACCGCGCGGGATGTCCGGAGCCAGACGGGCCAGTTCGACAACACTGTGCGGGTTGAAGGACATCAGCGCCACAGGCCCCTGATACCCTTGCAGGGCCCGCACCGTCGCGGCCTCGAGCGCGCCGATATTCGGCCCCATCGCACCGTCCTGATCCTTAAGCTCGATCAGCAACGGCACGCGCCCCGCCACAAGAGTCAGCACATCTTCCAGGCTTGGAATACCCGCGCCGTCCCCTTTCAGCAGGGCCGTTTGTTGCGCCTGCCGTGCCGGGATTTGCTGGATCGGGCCAGGCTGGCCGGTCAATCGCGTCATGTCATAGTCGTGAAAGACCATGGCCTGCGCGTCCGAGGTCAGCTGCAGATCAATCTCAATCCCATATCCGGCCTCAATCGCAGCCTCGATTGCGGCCCGGCTGTTTTCCGGGCGCGCGTTTTCGATATCGTGCAAGGCACGATGCGCAATCGGTACCGAGAGGAAGGCCTCTGGCAGCGCGGGTCTCATTGGACTTCGAAAATGCCTTCGATTTCAACCGCCACACCCAACGGAAGCGCGGCTGCGCTGACAGCGGAACGGGAATGGCGACCGGCCTCGCCCAGCGCTTCGACCAGAAAATCCGAGGCTCCGTTGATGACTTGTGGCTGTGCGGTGAAATCCGGCGTCGAGTTCACAAAACCGGTCAGTTTGATCACACGCACCAGCTTGTCGATGTCACCCCCACACGCCGCTTTGACCTGAGCCAACAGGTTGATCGCACAGGTTCTTGCGGCTGCGGCACCGGCCTCGACATCCATCGTGTCGCCCAGCTTGCCTGTAATGAGTTCACCATCCATCGAGATCTGGCCCGAGACATAAACGATGTTCCCAACGCGCACGAAAGGCACATAATTCGCCGCCGGAGCGGGCGCATCTGGCAAGTTGACGCCCAGGCTTTCCAGTTTTGCTGCAATGCTCATGTCTTGTTCCTCTTCCTCGCCAAGTTCGACTCGGGCGGACGCTAACCGGGAAGCGCCTAATCGGAAAGCGGGAAATGCAAACCTGCTGTCAAAGTGACACTCTGAGCATGAGTTCACTCATTCTTGATGCTGCAAGTTGGTCTCACTTTACGACAAACCCTTAAACGCGTTAAACGCAAGGAGTTTCAATTCACACTTGGAACGTTTATGTGACCTCGGATTGCGCCTTTGCGCGGCAAGCCTATTATTGTTTGAATGACCGGCATCGTAAGACCGGGCTTTTTTGGAGTGGCAGGAACAGTGTCTCGTCTCAGTCTTCTGAAAACCCTGATGGTGCTGTCCGTCGCGACCTTTTTGTCTGCCTGTGCCAGCCAACCCGCAGACGAAGCTGCTCGGGGCGAAGTATTTGACCCTTACGAAGGCGCCAACCGCTCGGTTCATAAGTTCAATCTGGGTGTTGACCGGTTTCTGTTCCGCCCGGCGTCAAAGGGCTATGTCAAAATCGTCCCGGATCCGATGGTGACCAGCTTT
Organism: Ruegeria sp. HKCCA5839; assembly: GCF_013035585.1. NCBI lineage: Bacteria > Pseudomonadati > Pseudomonadota > Alphaproteobacteria > Rhodobacterales > Roseobacteraceae > Ruegeria > Ruegeria sp. HKCCA5839. The sequence goes on from NZ_WQIE01000006.1 coordinate 211,895, forward strand.
AGCACCTTCGCCGAAAACATCTCGCTGCCCGGGCAGGCGATTGACTATCTGTTGCAGGGCAACCCCAAACAGATGGGCAACGCTCTTCTGCGCTTTGTGATCAACATGACCGTTGGTGGCCTGGGCTTATCCGCGCCTGCTGACGAATTGAACCTGCCACCTGTGGATACCGATTTCGGAGAAACGCTTCACGTTTGGGGATTTGGGGAAGGCGCGTATGTCGAGCTGCCTTTCTATGGCCCCTCAACCACTCGCGACGCGGTGGGTGTAATCGTCAATTTGTTCTCGAATCCCATCAACTTCACCCCCGTGCGGCCCGCCGACAATTTGGGCGTCTATGCCGAAGTTGTAAGACGCATGGGCGACCGCGGTCGGTTTTCAGATACGGTCGACTCGATTTTGTACGACAGCGCAGACAGCTATGCCCAGGCGCGCCTGATTTATCTACAAAATCGTCGGTTTGAACTGGCGAGAGATGATGAAGACTCCTATTTGGGTCTATATGATGACCCATATGCCGATATTGGCACCGACCCTGTCAGGGACCCTTTCCTAGACCCTTACGAGGACCCCTATGCCGAATAATGTTTTGAACAGACGTCAATTTGTTTCGACCTCATTCGCTGGTCTAGCGGCGACACTGCTGCCCCTTCCCGCCTTTGCTTTGACTGAGGCAGAGGCCACGCAGCTGGTGAATTCAGTGGTCGCCGACATCACCCGCGTTATCGACTCCGGTAAATCCGAAAACGCGATGCTGCGCGATTTCGAACGGATCTTCGTGGAATACGGTGATGTGCCGATCATGGCCCGCTATGCGCTCGGTGTCGAAGCTCGCAGCGCGTCCAATGCTCAGATGCGTCAGTTCACCAAGGCGTTTCAGGGTTACATCTCGCGCAAATACGGTCGTCGTTTCCGCGAGTTCATCGGTGGCGAAGTTACCGTTCTCAATGCACGCAAAATCAAAGCGGGTTACGAGGTTAGAACATCAGTGAAACTGCGCGGCTCGGCACCGTTCGAGGTGACGTTCCTCGTTTCCGATAAATCGGGCCGCGGTAAGTTCTTCAACATGTTCATCGAGGGTGTGAACCTGCTTTTGACCGAAAGAACAGAGATCGGGGCCCTGCTGGATGCACGCAAAGGCAACCTCAATCAGTTGATCAAAGATCTGGATTCAATCGGTTAGGGTTTCCCGCCCTGATGCGTGACCAGAGCCGCGAGGCGAGACTGGACGGGTCAGGGCACATAGCTGCGCACCAACGCGCCTGCGATCAGTGCCCATCCATCGGCAATCACAAAAAACGCCAGTTTGAATGGCAGCGCAACAGTGGCTGGCGGCACCATCATCATGCCCATAGACATGAGCACAGCCGCGACAACCAGATCGATGATCAAAAACGGCAGAAAGACCAGAAACCCGATCTGAAAGGCGCGTGCGATTTCCGAAAGCATGAAAGACGGCATCAAAACCGAAAGCGGGGCGTCCGGGGTCGGCTGCAGGGTGTCGCCGTTTGGACGCAAGGCAGCCATCGCCTGGAATGTATCCGCATCCAGCCGCGCAGCCATGAACTCACGAAACGGCACCATCGCCCGCGTCAACGCGGGCTCTACCTCCAGCGTTTCTTCAATCATTGGCTGGATGCCGGTGACCCAGGCTTCGGTAAATACCGGCTCCATGATGAAATAGGTCAGGAACAGCGCAAGGCTGACAATCAACATGTTCGGCGGTGATTGCTGCAATCCGATCCCTTGCCGTAAGATCGAAAGGACCGTGATCAGAAACGGGAAACAGGTGATCATGATCGCCAAACCCGGCGCCAGGCTGAGCACCGTGATCAGCAGGATCAACTGTATTGATCGGGCGGAGATGGATCCGCCCTCGCCCAGCGACACGGACAGTTCTTGCGCAACCGCATGTGACGGCATCATCAACAGCGCCAGAACCGGTAGCCAGGCCAGGAAGCGCATTATCCGATCCCGTTTTGAAGATCTGAGGTTTCGGTCAAACGTACTGCCAGCTGACCGGCTTGGTCCCCCTCCATCTCCTCCAGCAAACCTCTGGCGACCAGTTGATCACCAACATAGAGATCGACAGGATCCTCGATCCGCTTGTCCAGGGTCAGAACCGCGTTCTCACCCATGCTCAACAGATCTCGGATCAAAGGGCGCGCGCGGCCAACGGATACCGTTACCTCAATTGGGATGGCCTCGAACGGGTTGGGTTTGTCCTGGGTTGTGTTTTGCGAGTCAGTCATGGGTCAAAGCCTCTTTTGCTTCAAACAGATAGGCGTCAAAAGCCGCCGCGATGGTGGACAGCAACGCGATGTGGTCAATCTCGCGACGCTCCTGCCCGACCTGTAATGCTGCCTGCCCCGGCATCAAGCCGGGGTCTTCGACGACCTGAGCTTTGGAGGGCAGACCTTCTGGCAGCAAGTCATCGATCAGCGCGGCTGTTCCCTGAGGCACGCGCAATTGAATGGGTTGCGCGATTTGGTTGCGCGCCATCTCGACAAGCTGTTCGATCAGTCTGCGCGCAAAACTCTGATCCAGCGCTTCCGGCAAAACCGTCTGGACCAGGCTTTCGAACATCGGCTCAAGCGAAACGGTCATCCGTGTCAGCGCTTCGTGATAGGTGAACGACACATCCGCCAAGGCCGCTGACAAATCGCCCGTAAGCTTGTCGCGGCCTGCGTCCCGAGCTTGAGTGGCGTCGTCCCAACCAGCACCATATCCGCGCTCGAATGCGATCAGGCGCTGTTCCTCCAGTGCTTCTTCATCCAGAAGATGCAACGCACTGCCACCAACCTGAGTGGTGAAATCCTCGAGAAGATGCGCAATCGACATCAGGCCGTCTCCTCGCTTTCCTCAAGCCAACTGCGCAGTATCTCGACCGTTTCTTCCTGCTTGTCTCCAATCATCGAGCGCAAACGGTCGACGGCATCGTCACTGCGTGCCTCGGACAACGCTGGAACATTCTGAGCCGGCTGTCCTGGCAAAGCCGTGAATTCCTGCCCGTCATCTGCCGCAATCTCACCAACCAGCGGCGCATCGCCGGTGTTCGCTGTGGCGGGGGATGGCAAAGCCGGGGCTGCCTGATTGGTCAGGATCGGTCGGATCACGAACAGAGCCAAAACAAGAGAAATAAGCGCCAAAACCGCCATCTGGATCAGAGACATCACGTCCAGATGGATGTTCTGCCACAGCGAAGAAGCCACCAGGGTTCCAGCCGGTTCGACCACCGGCAGGTCCAGCGATTTGAGGGTGATCACATCGCCCCGCTCGGCGTCGTACCCAACGGCCGAGGCCACCAGTTCTTCCAACGCGTCAAGTTCAGCCTGCGGCATCGGCTCGAACCCCGCATCGGTCTGTATACCATTGACCAACACCGCAACGGTCAGCCGCTTGATGGCGCCGGGTGCCCGATGAACCTCGAGTTCGGTCTCGGAGACCTCATAGTTCACGCGTTCACGGGTTTGGGTCGCCGTCGAGTTGGATTCGTCCCCTCCGGCACCGTCACCATCTGGCAGGTTCGACGCGACCGTCACATCAGACGACTGGTTGCGCGCGCTGTCCGAGCGTTCTTCAACATCGGTGCTGATCGCCACCCGGCTTTGTGGATCAAACCGCCGTTCACGGATCGATTCAGTTTCGGTCACCGTATCGACGCTGACCTCGACCACCGCGTTTCCTGCGCCAACCCGCGCCTCGACCAAACGCAAAACGCGTTCGCGCAACTGGCGCGCCTTTTCATCCGCGCTATCCCCGGCCACTGGATCATCCTGCGCACCGATCACTGCGCCGCTCGAATCGATCACGGCAACGTTTTCGGGGGCCGAGCCGCTGACAGCCGAAGAAACAAGAAATCGGATCGCTTTGGCCTGGTCGCCAGTGATCTGCGCGCCCGACGCCACCAGATAGACCGAAGCAGTCGGGGTCACACTGCGCTGAAACGGGTTGGCGACACCGATGCGACGCGCGTCGGATACACCGCTTGCCGATGCTGAAGCTTTGTTGAAACAGAGTGACGCGACTCGCAGTCAGATCTCTGAAATGTTTACCCTATTGGACGATTTACACAGGTCAGATGAGGCTGTGTTGGAATAGCGGGAAAGCTTTTTTAGTCTCTAACACGTAAGAGTACGCCGACAAATTCTGATCGGTCATATTCCGGGCGGATCGTAAATAAGATGTGCGAGGTCGGAAAACCGGGATTGTTTTGAAGGTAGAGACAACACGGTCGCGCAGATCTGAGAGGCTCTGGTCCGGCCTAACACCGGCACGGCAAATTCATTGAATTTGGCGACAATTTCATCCCGGCCAAGCGGCTCTTCTGCTCCGCCACGGGCGTTGATGTCGTCGGATTCATAGACCTGGCCGTCATTCGTCATCAGTTCGACATCGGCCCATCGGCCCAAAGGGAACCGCGCATTGTGGCGGTCACGTTCAGAAACGGTGATCCGCTGGACAAGCTCTGCCACCGACAGGTCTGCCAGCCCGGCGCCCGAGATATGTTCGACACCAATGCGACCGTGCACAGCGTGGGCGGCCACCGCAAAAGGCAGCGAATATTGTGCCTGCGATGTTGTCTTTGGCATACCGGGGAACAGGCGGGCGGCCTCATGAAAGCTGAAGACTCTCAGTTCTTTGATCTGCTCATGAGACAGATCATGTTGCTGCATCAACTGGCGTACTCCGTCAATCGCAGCATGGGCCCAGCGGCAGATCGGATAGGGTTTGATATACTGATCGTCGATCAGCCAATCCGAACCCAGATCCGACCAAAACTGTGCGACATCATCGTCTTCAAGCGTGATGGCAGGTGCACCGGTAAACCCGCGCTCTGCCAGAACTGATGCAGACAGGCCCACCATTGCACCCCATCCAGATCCGTCATGCAACATTGTTGGATTTGCGATCTCGCGCATCATTTGACTGCGCGGACCATGATATTCAGCGATCCCCAGAGCATGGCGCAACTGATCTGGGGTCTGCCCGCGCAGCCGTGCAGCCATGGCCGCCACTCCCAGCGCGTTCCAAGCTCCTGATGTGTGATAGTCGCTGACGCTGTGATGCAAAGCCAAACCCGCGCGCCCGGCAATCTCGTAACCTATTGTCATGGCGGCCAAGGCCTCGGGCCCGCTCAACTCTGGTCGCTGCTCAGCCAAAGCGGCCAAAGCTGGCACGATTGCAACACCGATATGACCCTTGGTGGGGTTGTATCCGTCATGAGCGTCGAGGTTGTCAGTCTGCGTCGCTGTCGCATAGGCCGCCCCCGCCAAACTGACCCGGCGCCCATCGAACAACATGCCTGCTGAAAATGCTGGATCGGAACTGGCGTAGAGCAATGCCGCTGTGTCGCGCGCGATCACACCAGCCTCCATCGGGGCCGCACCAATCAGAACACCCAGCGTATCCAGAAAAAGCAAAGCTGCGGTTTCTAGCGTAGACCCCGGTATCGCATTGGTTGGAGTATTCAGCGTCAGCTCGGCGACGCGGCCAAACGTATCGTTCATGATCAAACCCCCAAACAAGTGCATGTACAGGAATTCAGCCACAGGACCGGCCGGGAATATGATCTGATCCCGACGTGAAATGTCGAGAACCGCGCGGATTAGACGAAATAGACCCGAAAGTCTGACAAATTCAGGCTCTGAATCAGCAAATTTGTGCTCAATGACAGAAAACGCGCAAAGACGTGAATCCGTTTGGGTTGAAATGCCAAAATCGCACCCTTCATTGAGGTAAGACACGCAAAAATGCGTGCACGCGAAGTCGAATAACGACGGGACAGGCTGTTTGGGTATCGGCAAATCAAGTGTCGAAACTAACGGTATTCTTGAAAAAGTTCCACAAATGTTCTATATTTGTTCCTGTGTGGAACGGAGGTATTCGAGCGATGACAAATGCTGCCCGTCAAAGCTGGTTCGATGCACCCAGCAACGACTACCACCTGTTACCGGTCACCGACCGGCAAATGCGCTATGCCCGTGCCATTGCAGAAAGATCAGCTCTGGATATCCCGGTTGAGGCGCAACGCGATCGGAAGTCCATGTCTGCCTGGATTTCAGCTCATAAACCGGAAGATACGTCACCGTTTGCGAACTACCCAACAGGCAAACAGATTGCTTTTGCAGAACGTATCTCTCGCAGCAAACGGCGACCGATCCCTGCGGAATGCTTCAAAGACAAGCAGCTGATGTCGCGCTGGATCGATCAGAACAAATAGATCTGCTTCGCTTCTTTCAATGATTGTGTTCGCGAGAATAGATAGCAACAGCCGCCGCGACGAACATGCCCAGCAGGATGTAGCCCGTCACCGCTTCGGCCACGGCCAACCCGCGGCACAAACCGGTTGGAGACATGTCGCCATACCCGACTGTGGTGAAAGTAACATAAGAGAAATACAGAATATCCGCCGGTCCACCCGCGCCAACGACGCAGTTGTCGTTATAGCCAAACGCGCCATAAACAGCGGCAAATAGGAAGGGGACAACCTGAATAAAGGAAATCCCCATCAGCAATAGCAACCGCCGCGGCGATTTGACCTGAGTAACGTAGAACCAGGATTGCGACGCGATCCAGATCAGCAAACCGACCGACGCCAGGGTTCCGATTGTATCGCCTGCAGTGGTCTCATTCAGGCGCGACAGGCCAAACCACGCGATAAAGCTGGCCAGCATCAGGCCAAGCGCTGCGAGTAGAGTGGATTTCCATTCCTCAAGGGTTCTGGGTTCGCGGGACATGAACGCTCCGGCACGGGGTTACAAGCGGGATCATCTGGAATTCAAAACTCGGCTGCAAGCCAAATTCAGTCCGTTCCCAAATGCTCATCCCCGCGTTTGCGGGCCAAGAGAATCTGTTTTTGGCGTTCGCGAAACCGCATCTTGTCCTGTTCCGAGGTCTCATCAACACACTGATGACAGGCAACACCATGTTCGTATTCAGGGCGCTTTACATCTTCGGGCAGGATTGGGCGGCGGCACCCGTGACACAGTTTATGCGGCCCTTCGACCAGACCGTGCCCCACCGAAACACGGTTGTCGAAGACAAAGCACTCACCTTGCCAAGTACTTTGCTCAGCGGGCATTTCCTCGAGGTAGCGCAAAATCCCACCCTTGAGGTGATAGACATCCTCGACCCCCTGCCCCAACAGATAATTGGTGGACTTTTCGCACCGAATACCACCGGTACAGAACATGGCGACGCGCTTGTTGTGGAACCGGTCTTTGTTGGCCTCCCACCAGGTGGGAAACTCGCGAAAACTGGCTGTCTCAGGGTCTATTGCGCCTTCAAATGTCCCAATCGCCACCTCATAGTCGTTGCGCGTGTCGATCACCACCACATCGTCAGAGCGGATAAGTTCGTTCCAATCCTCTGGTTCGACGTAATGTCCGACACTGGCCCGTGGATCGACATCGGGTTGCCCCATGGTGACGATCTCTTTCTTCAGCCGCACTTTCATTTTGCCAAAAGGTGGGTGATCCGACGTCGCCTCTTTCCATTCCAGATCTGCGCAACCAGGCAGCGCACAGATATGGGCCAGGACCGCGTCAATGCCAGCGCGAGGGCCTGCAATTGTCCCGTTGATGCCTTCGCGTGCCAGCAGCAAGGTACCTTTGACCTTCTGGGCGCGGCACAACTCGATCAATGCAGGACGCAAAGCATCGGGATCATCGAAACGCGTAAAGTGATAGAGAGCTGCGATAGTATACATGCGCGCGATCTACTCCTGACGCGGATCAGACGCAAGAGACCGCATTGACCTGGCCCGTCCGGCCACCTACCGATACATGCAGTAACAGGAGACCGAAATGACCCATGCTCTGATCGTGATCGACGTACAGAATGATTTCTGCCCGGGTGGTGCTTTGGCCGTGGCGGGCGGGGACGAAATCGTTGCGCCGATCAACGCCATGATGGATGATTTTGAGGTCGTGATCCTGACGCAAGACTGGCATCCGGCGGGTCATTCCTCATTCGCCAGTTCGCATCCGGACAAATCACCTTTTGAAATGACTGAAATGCCATATGGACCGCAAGTGCTTTGGCCCGACCACTGCGTTCAAGGCACCAACGGCGCGGCGTTTCACTCTGGCCTTCGCACAGATGCAGATCTGATTATCCGCAAAGGGTTCCGGCCAGCGATCGACAGCTATTCGGCATTTTTCGAGAATGACCAGTCAACGCCCACGGGGCTGCAAGGCTATCTGAACACACGCGGGATCACCGCGTTGACAATGGTTGGCCTGGCCACGGATTTCTGCGTTCATTTCTCAGCCGTTGATGCCGCAAGGCTTGGCTTTGACGTCACCGTGCGTCTTGATGCATGTCGCGCCATTGATATGGACGGATCTTTGGCCGCTGCCGAACAGGCTATGCGGGAAGCCGGTGTGAAACTGATCTGAGATCAGGGATTTGCACCTTGTGCAGCCAGCAATTTTAGCAGCGCAAACAGAATCAGGGCGACACCAATCGCAATCCCAATCTTAGCCGCAATCGGGCGGCGTTGCGGCTGCGTTTCTGTTTGATCGGCGACCGGCGCAAATTCCTTACGTCCAGATGCCGGCAGAGGCTGCGCGTTTCGGGTCTGTTCCAGAAAAGACCAAAAGTCGAAATCCCCACAGTATTCGCCCTGAACACCCATGTTGCGAATATTGGTAAACAGCCGCTTTAACACGCGCTGGCGCGCTTCGGCGTCTTCGGCGCGATAGAAGCCTCGTCCAACACCGGTCTCACGCGTTTCCAGGCTGAAACCCGACTCCAGGAATATCCTGCGGATCTTGGGAGACGCAGAGCGAAGCGCTTCAGCTGTTTGGAAGTCGCGGAAGACCGCGCGCACGGGGCGCGTTCCTGTCATCGACGCGAAACCATGTTCCGGGTCAACCTCATCAGGCGCAATCGTTACAATATCAAAGTCGTAATTCAGACTCATCCACAACTCTTAACTTTCACCATCCCGCCCATAACCTACTGGGCAAGGAGCACTCGTATTAAGCCCGCAATGTGACTTGTCCTTGGCATTGTTCCCAATTCCGCGACTCTTGCCAATTGCCGTTCAGATTGATCTAACGACAGAAATGGCAGGAGCTCCTCATGGTCGACATAGCGACACGGGTGTACAATCATAAATGGAAAATTGACCCAATTGTACGTTCTTTAATCGACACAGACTTCTACAAACTGCTCATGTGCCAGTCAGTGTTTCGAAATAAGCCCCAAACGGATGTGGTTTTTTCGCTGATTAATCGGTCGAATCACGTTCCGCTCGCCCGATTGATAGACGAAGGTGAGCTGCGCGAGCAACTTGATCACATTCGGTCGCTCAGCCTGAGCCGTGGTGAAAGCACCTGGCTAAGGGGCAATATGTTCTATGGAAAACGGCAGATGTTCCGCTCGGATTTCATGGAATGGTTCGAGAATATGCGCCTGCCCGCCTATCATCTCGAGCGCCGCGGGGATCAGTATGAACTGACATTCGAAGGCAAATGGCACGAGGTCATGCTGTGGGAAATACCGGCCCTGGCCGTGTTGATGGAGCTGCGGTCGCGCGCTGTTCTGAATGGCATGCGCCGGTTCGAATTGCAGGTGCTGTATGCCCGCGCGATGACACGCGTGTGGGAAAAAATCGAGAAACTGCGTCAAATCGATGGTCTGGGAATCGCTGATTTCGGCACCCGGAGGCGCCACTCATTCCTGTGGCAGGATTGGTGCGTGCAGGCCATGATCGAAGGATTGGGGTCTGCCTTTTCCGGCACATCCAATTGCCTGATCGCGATGCGGCGCGAGGTTGAGGCCATCGGAACCAACGCGCATGAGTTGCCCATGGTCTATTCCGCGCTGGCCGATACGGATGCGGAACTGGCCCAGGCCCCCTATGACGTTCTAAGCGATTGGCACGATGAGCACGAAGGGAACCTGCGTATCATCCTGCCCGACACCTATGGTACCAAGGGCTTTCTGGATCGCGCGCCAGATTGGCTGGCGGGTTGGACAGGTATTCGCATCGACAGCGGCGATCCGGCCGCCGCAGCTAAAATTGCCATAGACTGGTGGAAGGATCGTGGTGAGGATCCGACGCAAAAACGTGTCATTTTCTCGGACGGGCTGGATGTGGACAAGATCAAAGAACTACACAGACAGTTCTCCGGGCGGGTCAATGTCTCATTTGGATGGGGCACGCTGCTGACCAATGACTTTCGCGGCTTGGTACCCGATGACGCGCTCGCGCCGTTTTCACTGGTGTGCAAGGCGGTGTCAGCCAATGGTCGGCCGACGGTGAAACTGTCGGACAACCCGGAAAAGGCCATGGGCCCCAAAGACCAGATCGAGCGCTATAAACGGGTGTTTGGCGTCGGCGCGCAGCAGGCGATCGAGGTCATCGTCTAGCCGTGATAGGCAGCCACCGTTTTCAGTTGCGAAAAGCCATAGAGCGCCTCGAACCCTTTTTCGCGGCCATGCCCGGATTTTCCGACGCCACCGAAAGGAAGCTCAACCCCGCCCCCGGCGCCATAGTTGTTGATAAAGACCTGCCCGGAGTGCAGCGCTTTGGCCAGACGCATCTGGCGGGCGCCGTCCCGTGTCCAGATGCTGGCGACAAGGCCGTATTCGGTCGAATTCGCTATGGTTAGAGCCTGTTCTTCCGTTTCAAACGGGATCATAACCTGCACGGGGCCAAAGATTTCATCCCGGGCCAGAACGTGATCAGGTGGTACATCGGCAAACAGTGTAGGTTGGATATAGGCGCCGCCTTCTGGTGCGTCGCCAACAATTTCACCCTGCGCGGCAACCGTCAGATCCGCGCCCTTTTCTAGGAACGCGCTGACAATCTGTTTCTGCCGCTCCGAGATCAATGGCCCAACCCGCAGGTCTTGCATCGCAGGGCCAACAGTCAGCGCCCCATAGGCCTCGGCCATGCGAGTTTTGACCTGCTCATAGACCCGGCGCTGCACCAGAATCCGCGAAGAAGCCGAGCAGGTTTGCCCCGCATTCTGAATGCCTGCATTCACCAGAAAAGGCAGCGCCGCATCCAGATCGGCATCGTCAAACACCAGTTGAGGGGATTTACCGCCCAACTCCAGGGTCACCGGCACCACGTTTCGCCCTGCGGCTTGCTGGACCAAGGCGCCGGTGGCAACAGATCCGGTGAAAGAGATATGGTTGACGCCCGGATGCCCGGACAAGGCGGCCCCGGCCTCGGCCCCCAATCCGGGTACGACATTCAGCGCTCCGGCGGGCAGCCCAGCCTCGACCGCCAGATGCGCGAAGGCAAGTGCCGTCAAACAGGCCTCTTCCGCCGGTTTCAACACGCAGGCATTGCCCATTGCCAGCGCCGCCCCGACCGAGCGTCCGATGATCTGCATCGGATAGTTCCACGGCACGATGTGGCCCGTCACCCCATGTGGTTCGCGTAGGGTGTAAACGGTATAGCCATCCAGATAGGGGATCGTTTCACCCATCACCTTATCGGCAGCACCGCCGTAGAACTCGCAATACCGCGCCAGCGCGATGGCATCGGCACGCGCCTGCGTCAGCGGCTTGCCCACATCCAGCGCTTCCAGCGCGGCCAGATCTTCGACCCGGTCCAGTACCAATTGCCCCAATCGGGTCAGAATGCGCCCCCGCTCTAACGCGGTCATGCGCCCCCATTCCCCGTTCATCGCCGATCGCGCCGCCACAACCGCAGAATCGATATCATCAGACGACCCGCGCGCGATTTGGCAGATTTCGCCCCCATCCGAGGGATTGATCAAAGCAAGCAACTGGCCAGAGCGCGCCGGAACCCAATCCCCTCCGATCAGGCACAAGCTAGGGTCAAACCATGGCTGCTGGGTCATTTTGCTCTCCGTTTCGTCTCTAAAAAGGGTATTCAGGCCGTTTTTACGTGGATATCTGGTAGTTTTGGCGCGGCGGCGATCAGCGTTTGGGTGTAAGGATGTTGAGGGTTCGAAAACACCTGTTCCGTTTCGCCCTGTTCGACGATCTTGCCTGATTGCATCACCAAAACCCGGTCAGTGATGGTGCGCACAACGCTCAGATCATGGCTGATGAACAGGTAGGTCAGGTCATAGGCGGCGCAGAGGTCCGCCAGTAAATCCAGGATTTGCGCCCGGACCGAGACATCTAGGGCCGACACTGCCTCATCAAAGACGATCAGTTCGGGGCGCGTGATCAGCGCACGCGCAATGGCGATGCGCTGTCTTTGCCCGCCCGAGAATTCATGGATGTACTTCCCCGCATCATCGGGGCGGAGGCCCACGGCGGTCAGCATTTCAGCGATACGCTCTTGTCGTTCTGTCCCAGTCGGCGGTGCTTCCAGCAAGTGAAACGGCTCTGTGATCAGCCGGGCAACCCGGTGGCGGGGGTTGAAACTGCCATAGGGATCCTGAAACACCACCTGCATTTTACGACGCACGGCCAAGTTGGGCCGGTGACCAGAAAAGACCGGCTGCCCATCCAACAGGATTTGCCCGGATTGCACCTCTTCTAAACCCAAAATCGCCCGCGTTAGGGTCGATTTTCCACAGCCGGACTCGCCAACCAGGCCCAACCGCTCACCACGGTTCAGGGTAAAGCTGACGCCGTCAACCGCACGGTGAGAACCCGGGGTGTCGAACAGCCCTGTGCGCGGTAGGCGGTATTCCCTGACAACTTGTGTGACCTCCAGCAGCGGTTGCGGGCTTGCCGGATCAGGCAGGTTGACCTGATGATCCGACGCCTCGAACAGCATCCGGGTGTAGGGGTGTTGCATATTTTGCAATAGGTGCTGGGTCGCCCCACGCTCGACCACTTCGCCATGGCGCATGACAGTGATCTGATCGGCCATTTCGGCCACGACGGCCAGATCATGAGTGATCATCAGCAAGCCCATACCATATTCGCGCACGAGGTCTTTCAGCAGATCAAGGATCTGGGCTTGGGTGGTCACGTCCAGCGCGGTTGTCGGCTCATCTGCGATCAGCAGCTTGGGGCGCAGCGCGATGGCCATGGCGATAACCACGCGCTGACGTTGCCCGCCCGACAATTCGTGTGGATAGCGACCAAGAGGGAAGCGGTCTGGCGGTAGGCCGACCCGTTCCAACACCTCTTGGGCGCGCGCACGCGCCTGAGTCGGTGGCATGGCTTTATGGATCAGGATGGTTTCCATCACCTGATCGCCGATGGTTTTCACTGGGTTCAGCGCTGTCATCGGCTCTTGAAACACCATGCCTATCGCGGCACCGCGAAGGGCACACATCTGGGCCTCGGGGCGATCCATAAGTTCCTGACCGTCCAGTTCGATTGTCCCGGTCGCGTCGGCTCCGTTCGGCAAAAGCTGCATCACAGCAAGCGCAGTCATCGACTTGCCAGACCCGCTTTCACCGGTGACCGCCACGATCTGACCCGGATCGATGGAAAGGCTGACATCCTTCAGGATCGGCTGGCCGTGAATCGACAACGAGAGGTTCTGGATCTGAAGCAAACTCACGCCCGTGCCACCCGAATTCTTGGGTCCAGCCAGTCGCGGAGCCCATCGCCCAACAGGTTCAACCCCAGCACAGTGACAATGATCGCCAGACCGGGAATCAGAGCCAAATGTGGGGCAAAACTGACCATTGTCTGCGCATCGGCCAGCATCCGCCCCCAGCTGGGCGTGGGCGGTTGTGCACCCAGACCGACATAGGACAGCCCCGCCTCGGCCAGGATACCCAGGCTGAACTGGATGGTGCCCTGAACGATCAGCAGGTTGGCCACATTGGGCAGGATATGTTCGGCCGATATCCGCGCGGCACCTTTGCCTGCCACACGGGCGGCCAGAATAAACTCTCGCTCCCACAAGGACAGGGCCGCGCCTCGGGTGATGCGGGCGAAGACGGGAATGTTGAAGATGCCGATGGCGATGATGGCGTTGATCGCACCCGCGCCAAAGACGGCAGTGATCAGGATCGCAATGACCAGCGAGGGGAAGGCAAAGACCAGATCATTGCCGCGCATGATCACTTCATCCAACCACGACCCTTTGCGCGCTGCAGCGGTCAGGCCCAAGGGTACGCCCAGCGCCATGCCGATGCCGACCGCCACCAAGGCCACGGCGATCGAGGTGCGCGCACCCACCATGATCATCGAGAACATGTCACGCCCGAAATGGTCGGTGCCGAACCAGTGTTGCGCGTTCGGAGTCTGCAACTTGTCGGGGATGTTCAGTGCGGCGTGGTCATAGGGCGTCCAGACGAAGGAAACCAACGCTGCCAGCACCACCAGCGACGACAGCGCCGCGCCAAGGATCAGGTTGCGGCTCATGTCCTGCTCCTCAGCCTTGGGTCAACGGCGGCATAGGCGAGGTCGACCAGGAAATTCACCGTGATCACCGCAAAGACCAGCAACATGACCACGGATTCGACCACGATCAGATCGCGGGCCGAGATCGCCTGAAACACCAGCCGTCCCAGTCCCGGCAGATAGAACACCTGTTCGATGATGATCGAGCCAGCCAGCAGGAACGAGAATTGCAACCCGATGATGGTCAGCACCGGGATCAGAGCGTTGCGCACGCCGTGCCGCCACAGCGCTTGGCGACGCGTGAGACCCTTCGCGCGAGCGGTGCGCATGAAATCTTCGGCCAGTATGTCCAGCAGCGACGACCGCATGACGCGCGCAAGGATCGCCGCCTGCGGCAAGGCAAGTGCAATCGCGGGCAGGGTCAATGAATGCAGGCCGGTCCAGAACCCATTGTCCCAACCCGCGAAGCCTCCGGCATTGAACCAGCGCAGGTTGATAGCAAAGATCAGCACCAGCATCATAGCAAACCAGAAATTTGGAACGGCGATGCCCAGCTGCGTTGCGCCCATCACTGTCAGATCACCCGGTTTGCCCCGACGTGCAGCGGCGTAGATCCCCGCTGGAAAAGCAATGAGGGTCGACAGTGTCAGCGCATAAAGCGCCAGCGGCAGCGACACCCATAACCTGTCAGCAATCATCTGCGAAACCGGCGTGCGATAGGTGTAAGAGGTGCCGAAATCTCCGACCAACATCCCGCTGATCCAGTTGAAATACCGCTGGGTTTTTGACACGTCCAACCCCAGCTCGGCCCGCAGTGCCGCGAGTGTGTCCTCTTGCGCATTAACCCCCAGCATGAACGAGGCCGGATCACCCGGTGCAACCTCGATCACAGCGAAAATGACAACCGAGGCAACGACCAGGCTGACAAGCAAGGATAGCAATCGTTTGAGAGTGTAGCGCAGCATTACTGCCACGTTAGGGGCGCGGGTCGGGCGGGTCCAGCATTATGACCCGCCCGGTTTGGTTATTCGCTCCAGCTGATGGCGCTCAGGTCGATGGCCGCTGTGGGAGCGTTCTCCCACAGGCCCTGAACGCCTGCTTTGGCCACCCCAAGCTTGGCCAGTTGGAACAGGTAGCCGTTGACATAGTCATCCGCGATCAGACGCTGCGCCTCACCCATCAGCCGGGTACGTTCATCCGGATCCGTCGTCGAGTTCAGTGTGTCCATCAGCGCCTGAAAATCCGTGCTATCATACTGGAAATAGTATTCAGGCCGCGCATAGATGCCGATATCCATCGGTTCGGTATGGCTGACGATCGTCAGGCCGAATTCTTTGCCTTTGAACACCGATTCCAGCCATTGGGCCCATTCCACATTGATGATCTCAGCCTTGATCCCGACCTCGGCCAGCTGAGCCGCGATGATCTCACCACCCCGGCGCGCATAGGATGGCGGCGGCAGGTGCAATGTGGTTTCAAACCCATTGGCAAAACCCGCTTCGGCTAACATCGCTTTGGCTTTTTCGGGGTCATAAGCCGAATTTCCTGTCAGATCGACATAAGCCGGGTTGTGCGGTGCAAAATGGGTGCCGATCGGCGTGCCATATCCAAACATTGCCCCGTCAATGATGGCTTGCCGGTCAATCGCGTGGGCAAGTGCTTGGCGCACACGAATGTCGTCAAACGGTGCTTGTTTGTTGTTTGTGGACAGGATCGTTTCGCCTTCTGTCGATCCGGCCAACACCTGAAAGCGCGGATCTGCTTCGAACTGCGGAAGATTTTCAGGTGCCGGGAAATTGTCGAACACGTCCACATCTTCGGCCATCATGGCCGAGAACGCCGCAGTTGGGTCCGAGATGAACTTGAACGTTGCAGTCTCTAATGCAGGCTGTTCGCCCCAGTAATTTGGGTTGCGGTTTAGCGTGATGCTGTCGCCTTGCACCCAGTCGCCAAAGGTATAGGCACCGGTGCCCACTGGGTTGGTCTTGATATCATCAATGCTTTCGGGTGCGACGATGACCGCATCGCCCCAGGCCAGGTTAAACAGGAAATTGCCGTTCGGCTCGGACAGGGTGATCTTGACCGTTAAGGGGTCAACAACCTCGACGCTTTCGATCCCGGCAAACAGCGCCTTTTGCGCGTTGGCACTGTCTTCTGCTGTCGCGCGGTCCAGACTGAACTTGACGTCTTCGGCATCCATCGTCGATCCGTCATGAAACGTCACCCCGTCGCGCAGCGTAAAGGTGTAAACGGTGCCGTCATCCGAAATCTCCCATCCTTCAGCCAGGCCCGGAACCACGGATCCGTCGCCCATAAATCGAGTGAGGCCTTCGAAGATGTTGGTGTAAACGACCGAATCAATGGCCTGCGCCGCGGCGCTGGTCGGGTCCAGATGCGGTGGCTCAAGCTGCATCGCGATGGTGATGTCCGATTTCGCCAGCGCCTGTGACGCAAGCAATGTAGCGCCCAGCGCAAGGGCTGATGCGCAGGTGCGAACCGAGTACAGTGTCATGGCAATTACTCCCCATTGGAACAGGTTGGGCCGCTGGTTACGGCTCTTTCTGAGACCAATGTTCCTTTAAACCTTGGGTCAATCAAGAAAATGTTCGCGCAACCGGGCTTTCGCTGCACCTGCGGCATCTGCTATGCCGCGCCGCAGTATAACCCCGGAGGAGCGATCATGAGCGCCACGGCCCGCAAAAAAGCCCCCAACGCCGAAGACATTCGCGCCCGCAAAGGTGGCCTGCCTCTGGTCAGTCTGACAGCTTATACGACGCCAATGGCACGGCTGATGGATGACCATTGTGACTTTGTGCTTGTGGGCGATAGCGTTGGCATGGTGCTGCATGGGCTCGACTCCACCCTTGGCGTAACCATGGAGATGATGATCTTGCACGGTCAGGCGGTTGCCCGGGGTTTGGACAAGGCGATGATGGTCATCGACATGCCATTCGCCACTTATGAGCATGACCCTGCCGAGGCGTTTCGCAATGCCGCCCGTCTGATGGCCGAAACCAGGGCTGGGGCGGTTAAACTGGAGGGCGGCGTCGAAATGGCCGAAACCATCCGTTTTCTGGTTCAACGCGGCATTCCGGTAATGGCCCACATCGGGCTGACGCCACAGTCGATCAACACTTTGGGCGGATACAAAGTTCAGGGGCGCGATGATCAAGCAGACGCAGTCTTGGCCGATGCCCGTGCAGTAGCGGAAGCAGGCGCGTTTTCCGTTGTGTTAGAGAAGATTCCGCAGGGATTGGCCGACAAAATCACAGCCGAAATTCCAATCCCCACGATTGGCATCGGCGCGTCTGCCGGGTGTGACGGGCAAATCTTGGTGGTCGACGATATGGTTGGCTTTTTCACCGCGTTTAAGCCGAAATTCGTCAAACGCTATGCCGAGCTTGGGCCGTTGGCCGAGGCTGCCATCGCAGAATACGCAGCCGAAGTGCGTGACCGCAGCTTTCCTGCGGCGGAACATGTCTTCGCGGATCAGGCCCCTGCCAAAGGTATCAAGTCATGACGGTGCCCATTCTACGCAAGCTTTCGGAACTACGCACCCTGACCCGCGACTGGCAACGCAAGGATGAAGTGATTGGGGTTGTTCCGACAATGGGCGCCTTGCACCAGGGTCACCTGTCGCTGGTCGAGGCCGCCAAGTCCGGGTGTGACCGGGTGATCGTGACGATCTTTGTGAACCCCAAACAGTTCAACAATCCCGAGGATCTGGCGAACTATCCGCGGACCGAGCTTGAAGATTCACAAAAGCTGCTGCCCTATAAGGTCGATGCGATCTATGTACCCGACCCGGATGAGATCTATCCCCAAGGGTTTTCGACCACAGTGACCGTGGGCGGATTGACTGATGTAATGGAAGGTCCGTTTCGACCGGGACATTTTGAAGGGGTGGCCACAGTTGTGGCGAAACTCTTCCTGCAAACTCAGGCGGATCGAGCCTATTTCGGGGAAAAAGACCATCAGCAGCTGCTGGTTGTGCGCCGTATGGCACGGGATCTGGACATCCCGATTGAGGTTATCGGATGCCCAACTGTGCGCGAACCTTCCGGCCTTGCGATGTCGTCGCGCAATCTGCGTTTGTCTCAAGAGGGGCTGGCCATAGCAGCGCACAAACATGCGATCATGAAAAGAACCGCTGCAAAACTGTCTGCTGGACACGATTTTGCCGATCTGGCAGAGCAGGCCAAGACCGATTTGCTCCGGGCAGGATTCACCGAAATCGAGTATTTCGACCTGCGCTGCGCCGAAACCCTTGAGGCTTTGACCAAAGCCAGCAGGCCCGCGCGTCTGTTTGTGACGGCTTGGGCAGATGGCGTCCGACTGATCGACAATATCGCGGTTGACCCCGCCTGATTTCTGCTCTGGCCCCTGCGGCAGTGTTTGCGCTAAAGTCCGGCGGAACGAGACTTCAGGGGGAGAGCAGCCATGACCTATATTCTGGCAATCGATCAGGGCACCACATCATCACGGGCCATTCTGTTTGACGCCAAGATGCAGCGTGTGGGCACTGCGCAGCAAGAATTTCCTCAGCATTTCCCGCAGGAAGGCTGGGTCGAACATGACCCCGAAGATATCTGGAACAGTGTTGTGGCCGTCTGCCGCGAGGTGATCCAAACCGTCGGAATTTCCGCCGACCAGATAGCCGGGATCGGCATCACCAATCAGCGCGAAACCACGGTGATCTGGGATCGCCACACAGGTCAGGCCATTCACAACGCCATTGTCTGGCAAGACCGCCGCACATCCGAGATTTGCGCCACCCTGCGCGAGGCCGGATCGGAAGAAGATGTCACCGCCCGCACCGGACTGCTGCTGGACCCGTATTTCTCGGGCACCAAAGTCAAATGGCTGCTGGACGCTGTACCCGGCGCGCGAGACCGTGCCGCCGCCGGAGATCTGCTCTTCGGAACAATCGATACCTTCCTGATTTGGCGCCTGACCGAGGGTCGATCGCATGTCACGGATGCCAGCAACGCGGCCCGTACCTTGCTGTTTGACATCCATCAGGGCGAATGGAGCGCTGAGATTTGTGATTTGCTGGATGTGCCGCGCGGCATGTTGCCTGCGGTACAGGACTGCGCCTCGGACTTCGGGGAGACAACGCTGTTTGGCGGCACGATTCCGATCCTTGGCGTGGCCGGTGACCAACAAGCTGCAACAATCGGGCAGGCGTGTTTCGAGCCGGGAATGCTCAAATCGACCTATGGTACAGGCTGTTTCGCGCTGCTGAACACGGGCGATGCGCCGGTGATGTCGAAAAACCGCCTGCTGACAACCATCGCCTACCAGCTGGACGGAAAACGCACCTATGCGCTGGAAGGATCTATCTTTATCGCCGGTGCCGCTGTGCAATGGCTGCGCGACGCCTTGCAGATCATCGACAACGCGGCCGAAAGCGGTGAGTTGGCGGCGCGTGCGGATACCACTCAGAATGTCGTTCTGGTTCCCGCCTTTACCGGTCTGGGCGCGCCCTATTGGCAGCCGGATTGTCGCGGGGCGATGTTTGGCCTCACCCGAAACTCGGGCCGGGCCGAGATTGCGCGCGCCACGTTGGAAAGCATCGCCTTCCAGACCCGAGACTTGTGGCACGCAATGCAAAGCGACTGGGGCGCGGATACGGATGTAACCTTGCGGGTCGATGGCGGCATGAGCGCGTCGGATTGGACCATGCAAGGCCTGTCGGACATTCTGGGCGCCCCGGTGGATCGTCCGGTCATGCAGGAAACAACGGCCCTGGGTGCCGCCTGGCTGGCCGGGATGCGCGCGGGGATCTACCCGCAACAGGATGAGTTTGCGGCAACATGGGCTCTGGACCGGCAATTCCAGCCCGCAATGGCGGCTGACAAACGTGATGCGGCCTATGCGCGCTGGCAACGCGCAGTTGCGGCGGCAATGGCGTTCTGAACAGGCTTAGCTATGGTCTTTCATCAGGCGCTGCTTTTGGCGTGACCAATCGCGCTTGGCCTGCGTCTCGCGCTTGTCATGGGTCTTTTTACCCTTGGCGATGCCGATTTTGATTTTGGCCCGGCCCTTGTGGTTAAAGTACAAAACCAGGGGCACAAGGGTCATGCCCTTGCGTTGCGTGGCGTTCCACAGATCCGACATCTGCTTACGCGAGACCAGCAGCTTGCGACGGCGGCGTTCTTCGTGCTTGAAGGTTTTCGCCTGCTCATAGGGCGCGATATAGCTGTTGACCAGCCACAGCTCTCCGTCATCGACCGAGGCATAGCTGTCGGCGATATTCGACCCGCCTGCACGCAGGGATTTAACCTCGGACCCTTCCAGCACGATCCCGCATTCAAGATCGTCCTCGATTGCGTAATCGAAACGGGCCCGCCGGTTTTCGGCGATCACTTTGTAATTCGGGTCTGTCTTCTGCTTGGCCATGACGCGTTGATGTAGGCGGCTTGGCCCGTCCATGCAAGACAGGCTGATGCGTCAATGGTCAGGAATTGGCGGAAATAATCAGGTCTGGCCCGAAAATCGTATCCGCATGATTGTGCAGATAGATCTTCAACCACGGGGTAAACCTGTCGGGGTGGCGTTTCACCTCGGCCAGAAGGTCATGGTAGTCGACCCAACGGATATCCATCACTTCGTCAGGGTTAGGCTCGATTTTCAGCGGCCCGCGCACATGGGCCAGAAAGACATCGACCACCTCATTCTCGATCAGGCCATTGCCCACATCCGCATGATATTCCAGGCGGTGACGGTATTCGGGGTAAAGGCCGGTGATCCCCAACTCTTCGCGCATCCGCCGCACGGCGCAGGCTGATGGCACCTCGTCCCAATCGGGATGGGTGCAGCAGGTATTCGCCCACAAACCGGGCGTGTGGTACTTGCCCATGGCACGGCGCTGCAGAAGGATCTGGGTTCCACGCACGACAAACACGGAAACGGCCTTGTGCCGCAGACCCTTTTTATGGGCTTCCAGTTTTTCAACAGGGGTCAGAACGCCATCGACCCAGGCCGGGATCATGATACCCATCTGTTGTTCTCTCTTGTTACTGGTCCAAGTTTTG
Source organism: Ruegeria sp. HKCCA5839 (assembly GCF_013035585.1). Lineage (NCBI taxonomy): Bacteria > Pseudomonadati > Pseudomonadota > Alphaproteobacteria > Rhodobacterales > Roseobacteraceae > Ruegeria > Ruegeria sp. HKCCA5839. The sequence goes on from NZ_WQIE01000006.1 coordinate 233,185, forward strand.
AGGTGCATAGACCTGATCAACTACTGATGCTTCCAAACTGGTGGTGATCTGCCCAGCAATCAACAGCACGAAAGGCCGCAGGGGGGTGCGGCCTTTCAGAAAGATCAGAACTGGATCAGTTGGCCGAGTTATTCGCCCGAAACGCTGACGATATAGGCATAGACATCCTCGGCCCCCGATTTCAGGCGGAACGTCATTTTGGACTTGGCCGAGGTTTCCCCCAGATAGTCTTTCAAAAAGGCTTTCGGGTCTTTGGTATATTCCACAAAGCTTGCTTCGTCCCAAACCAGCCCGTTTTCACCAGCGGCCACGATACTGTCGCCGTATTTGAAATCCTCGACCGTTCCCGCAGTCCGACCCGCGACGCCGTAGAGGTTAGGCCCGGTCTTGCCACCCTTGACGATGACCTCTCCGGCAGGATCAGCGATCAGGTGGCAGGATTTGCATTTGTTGAAAGCCTTCTTACCGGCTTCTGCGTCCCCTTCGGCAAAGGCGGGCATGGCCAGCAGACCCATCAGCGCAGTGGCGAGAATGCGATTCATTTGAAAACTCCACGTTCTTTCAGCTTATGCAATAGGTGCTGTGCGCAGACGAAGAGTCAACGCGCGGATTGCCGCGCGTCAGGGTCGTTCAGCTGCGTCCAGCACGGCAATAGGTCCCCGGGTGCAGGAGTCGCAAAGTAAACCGCCCGCGCAATCGCGCGCGCCAGACACAGCGACGCGACATGGCCCAGCATCGCCATGACAGACGGATCAACCTTTTGCGCCCGGGTGCTGACGCCGAAAACAAGATCTCCGTCACCCGGTGTATGGGCCGGAAGCACAGCGCGCGCGATCCCGTCATGGGCCGCTGTTGCAAGCCTTTGGCATTGCGCTTTGGTCAGGGCAGCATCGGTTGCGACAATCGCAATTGTGGTGTTCGCTTGATCGGGTTTCGCGGGATGCATAGCCTGCGCCTTGCGGCTGGCGGGGAATTCGCCAAGCCCGGATGCGGGATCTGGCCCCAGCCCGCCAAACTCGGTCCCAATCTCGAACGGTGCGGCCCAGAAATGGCGATCTTTAGGCGTGGTCACGCTGCCCATAGGATTGGCAGCAACCAAAGCCCCGACAGTAATACCGTTTTCCAACCTGCAAGAGGCCGAACCGAGCCCCCCCTTGTGCATCGCCGCAAGCGCTCCTGTTCCCGCTCCGACCGAGCCCAACGAAAACTGATCCGAGGCCGATCGATAGGCCGCAGCCCCTAGCGCGCGATAAGGGTTATCATCCCAATCCTTGTCGCCACCGTTCAGCAGATCAAACAGGATTGCGCCGGGAACAATGGGCACGATGGCCTGACCCACCTGAAACCCGCGACCATGCGCGCGCAACATATCCGAGACGCCAGAACAGGCATCCAATCCAAAGGCAGAGCCGCCGGAAAGAGCGATGGCATCCACATGTTCAACCGACTTGTCCGAGGCCAGCAAATCAGTCTCACGCGTTCCTGGTGCACCACCCATGACATGCACCGAGGCCACTAATGGCGCATCGGCAGTCAGCACCGTTGTACCCGATTTCAGAGCATCGTCCTGCGCATTGCCGACGAGTATACCGGGGACATCGGTGATCAGGTTTCGGGGTCCGGGGGTCATGTTTGCCTTTTTTGTTAGATCAGAAGCGCGCTATCGCGCGCTGCCTCCGGCGGAGGTATTTTGGAACAGAAGAAGCGGTGAATCAGATACATCGGCCACCATCGACTTCGAGCGCTGTGCCTGTGATCATGCTGGCCTCGTCCGAGCAGAGAAAACAGGCCGCATTGGCCATGTCTTCTGGGGTTGAGAAGCGGCCCAACGGGATGGTCGAGAGGAACTTGGCGCGGATCTCGGGTGTGTCTTCACCCATAAAGGATTTCAACAGCGGGGTTTCCCCTGCCACCGGGCAGATCGCATTGACGCGGACACCTGTGGGGGCGAGTTCAACGGCCATGGTTTTGGTGGCCGTGATCATCCAGCCTTTGGAGGCATTGTACCAGTTGAGATTGGGGCGCGGCGACAGGCCTGCGGTGGAGGCGACGTTGAGGATTGCGCCAGAGCCGCGCGCCTTCATCGCCGGAACAAAGGCGCGGGCAGTCAGGTAGACGGATTTCATGTTGACGGTGAAGACCCGGTCGAAATCGTCTTCGGTGACGTCTTCCAGCGGGGTGGGCAGGTGGGTGACGCCAGCATTGTTGACCAGAATGTCAATCGGACCGGATGCATCCGCCATGGCCTGAACCGATGCGGCATCACCGACATCGACTTGTTGGGCGGTCGCCTGCGGGCCGAGTTGATCAGCCAGGTCAGCGGCTGCCGCGCTATTGATATCCGCGATTACAACACGCGCGCCTTCGGCCAGGAATTTCTGCACAATCCCGGCACCAAAGCCGGATGCGCCGCCTGTGACGATAGCGGTTTTTCCCTCTAACCTCATACGTTTGGTCCCCCTTTTACCGGGTCAGATTAGCGCCGCGCTTGAAAGATGCCAGATCAATCTTCTGACACTTTGCCCCGCAGCGCTTTGACATCGCCGCGGGCCTTCTTTGCCGCAAGCCTGCGTTTGACCGACCCATAGGTGGGTTTGGTGGCGATCCTGCGTTTGGGCTTGACCAATGCTCGGGTGATCAGCTCTGCTAGCCGCGCGCGGGCGATTTCTCGGTTGCGGGCCTGACTGCGGGTCTCTTCACATTGGATGATGATCGCACCGTCTTTGGTCCAGCGCCGCCCGGCCAGTCGCTTCAGCCGGGCCTTAACAGGGTCGGGCAACGCGGGCGAGCGCGCGGCTTCGAACCGCAACTCGACAGCGGTCGAGACCTTGTTGACGTTTTGCCCGCCGGGACCGGAGGAGCGGACAAAGCTCTCGGTCATCTCCCAATCTTGCAGGATGATATCGTCGGTGATGCGCAACATGGGGGCGACCTTAACCGGCGCGTGCGAAAACAGAAAGGGCCGCCCCGGTGGGACGGCCCTTCGAAAGTTCAGGAGGTCGGGTCGGTTAGATCAATCGACCAGCCGGAGCAAACGCTCCACCAAGGGCTGCCCTAGCAGGCGGTCCCCCCGGTTGTTCCGACACCTCTCTCCAATCTCTTTCTTGACACTGGATCACCTCCTTTTCTATCTGTTGCGGTTAATTTTGAGCGTGGCACAAGTTGTGCCAATCTCAAAGCACTTTTTTACGCAGGCTGTGCTGTCAGCCGACCCACGATCACTTTGAACGGAATCAAGGCGATCAGGGCCAGAGACAGTTTGACCAGCCAATCAGCGAATGCCAGCGTCACCCAAAGCGGCGCCATCGGACCGGTCAGCATGAAGGGCACAGGCTCCCACGCCCAGTTGATCGCAGCGTCGGCATTGGCCCCGAAGAAGGTAACCGAGGCCGAGAAAGCCAGTGTGAAGAAAATCGCGGTATCCAGGGCCGATCCCACAAGGGTCGAGACCAGCGGCGCGCGCCACCATTGACCGCCGCGCATGGCGTTGAACACCGTCACATCGGTCAGTTGCGCGATCAGGAAGGCCGTACCCGAAGCCACGGCGATGCGCAGCGGCACGGCGGCGTAGGTAAAGCCATCGCCTTGCAGAATGATCTGGCTGCCGATCAATGAGCAGATGATACCGGTGATGAACCCAGCAAAGACAACCTTGCGGGCAGGACCCACGCCATAGACGCGGTTCATGATGTCAGTGACCAGAAAGGCCAGCGGATAGGTGAAAGCACCCCAGGTCAACAGCCCGTCAAGGATCAGGAACTGGACCAAGATATTGGACGCCACAACAATGGTGGCCATGGCAATGATGCCGGGAATAAAGCTGCGTTGCATGTTTTGATGCCCGTTTTGACAAGGTAGCGGCGACTTGGCCAAGGGACCGTCCCAAGGCAAGCCGTGCGTTTAGACCTTTGCCAAAGGCCTGTCAATCGGGCAGCAGATATTCCACCAGCTCGGTGCGTTGCAGGGCCAGGAAGTTGTCATCCGAGATCATGGTGGCGCGCAACCGGTCTTGCCCATCGCGCCATACCGACAGCCCTTCGAGGTTGTCATGGGTACCGGTGCCGGTTTCAAACAGGATTTCCTCGGACCTGGGGCTGTCGTCAACGATGTCCCACCGGCGCAAGCGCGAGCGAAAGCCCAGTACCGAAACGGCCCGCTCGAGCACGTAAAGCCGCCCATCCGGGCCGAAATCAGCCGAAACAGGCTGAAATTTGCCCCGTGCAGGCAGGCCAAACGGGCTGGACCAAGCCTGACCATCCCAGCGATAGACCAATATGTCGCCATTTGCGGCCCGGCTTTTCTCGGTCAGGGCTAGCAGGCGGCCCTGATCGTCTATCGCCAGACTTTCGAACGACCCGTTCCGGGACAAAGCGTCGAACACCTTTGGGCGCCGCAGAACTTTTGATCGAGCGTCGGGCGCTTTGAAATGGGCCACCCGGTGGACGCCTTCGAACGAGATGAAGAAGCTGCCATCGCCTGCCAACGCAAGCCCCTCGGAATCGCCTGCCGCCCCTTTCATGATCTGGCCTGTGCTGGATAGCACGGGCCATTGATCCTGCACGTCAATCGCCGAGATCTGATCACCCTCACGCGTGATCCGGGCGGTCAGCATGAGGGCGCGGTCGCTGAGCGCCAGCATCTGGTGGCCATTGTCCGAGATGTGCAGCGCTGAAAACCCTCCGAACCAATCCGCCGGGTGGCGCCAGGCATAGCTTTGCAGATGGGTGGCGGTCTTGACCTCAACCGCCCAGGCGGTTCCGACCCACAGAAAAGCTGCGATCAGTTGGACTGCAAGACGGCGGCGCATTGTTGGGGCAGATCCGCCAGAACATATTCACGTCGTTTCTTGGGGGCCGGAGCGTTCGGGTCCGGCGGCGGTGGGTTCAGGATGTTCTGCACCCACTGCTGTGCTTCGGCACACCCATCGCCCTTTGGTGGCGGATCCTGGTTGACGCAGCCTTTGGACCCTCTGGGACAGTTCAATCGCACATGGAAGTGATAGTGATGCCCCCACCAGGGGCGGATCTTGCGCAGATAGGCTTTGTTGCCTTTTTCGTCATTGCACATCTGCACCTTGGCACCCGGAAAGACAAAAATCCGCGCCACGCGCTTGTCTTTGGCGGCCGCACGCAGCACTGCGTGATGCTGTTTGGTCCAATTTCCGTTTACATAGGCCCCGTTGGCGCGGCGCAGGGAAATGGACGAGATATTCTCGCGTGCGCTGCGGCTCAGGCGCATATTGTCGCCGGGCAGCATCCAGATATCGATATCCAGCCCCAGCTGATGACTGCGGTGACCGGATGTCATCGGCCCGCCCCGCGGCTGGCTGATATCCCCGATATAGAGCCCATTCCAGCCCGGTTGTTTGGCCGCAAAACGGCTGAGGTCCTGCACATAGTCGATGGCCTCGGGGTGCCCCCAATTGCGGTTGCGCGACAGGCGCATGGCCTGCCAAGTCGGTCCCGTCTCGGGCAGTTGCACTGACCCCGCCGCGCATCCGCGCGAATAACTGCCAAAAGCGGCTGCTTTCTGGGTAGAACCCGCCTTTTGAGCCCCGAACAATTGTTTGGCCAAAGGCTCGGCCCCGGCGGTCTGTGCAAAGAAAAGCGCCGCTATGAGTATGAAAAAACGTCGTAAAATCATCTGCTCTGATCTCCTTCCGCCTTTACCCAGCGCATTAGGATCAACCCCAGGATAAACAACAAAATGATCGGTGACACCCCCAGACGTGCACTGCCGGTGACCGTTGTTGCAATCCCGATCAGCAAGGGCGCCGCAAAGGCCGTTGCGCGCCCTGACAGACCATAAAGCCCAAAGCTTTCGACCGGAGCGTCCGGATCTGTGTGACGCACCATCATGGACCTGCTGGCAGATTGCAGAACACCACCCATGCCGCCGATCAGGATACCGCATCCGAAAAAGACCATATCCGGCAGGCCCGATCCTTCTGGCAAAGAGATCCCGTAGATCTGAGTTCGGTCCATCGACACGACGGTCAGACAAACAAAGATCAGCACCCAGATCGCAACAAGAATGACGGGTTTAGGGCCGTACTTCTTGTCGAGCTTGCCACCAATCCAGGAAAAGATGGCCGAAGCCAGAACGCTTACGATTCCAAAGACCCCGATCTTGATCAGATCCCATTCCAGCACAAGGCGCGCATAGACGCCACCAAAGCTGTAAAGCCCATTCAACGCATCGCGATAGAACATGGACGAGCCCAGATAGGTTGCCAGGCTGACCCGGTGGCGCAAGTCCGAGATGGATTTCCCCAGCAATCGCAACGCCTCGCCCAGACTGCCATGTTTGCAGCTGTCGGGATCATCGCGAACCCACAGGAAATAGGGCACCATAAACAGGATGAACCATGCAGCCGTAAAGGGCCCGACAAATCGGGTGCCTTCCTGCGCGGCTGCATTCAGGCCCAGAGCAGGCTCTAACCCGATCAAAGTCTTGCCATTGGGTTGTTCGACAAACAACAGCAGCATGATCGCCAGTGAGATCAGACCGCCGAAATACCCAAAGGCAAAGCCTGACCCCGAGATCTCGCCGACTTCGTTGTCATCCCCCAGATCAGGCAACTGAGAGTTGATGAAGACCAGTGCATATTCCGCGCCTACAAAGCCCAGACCAAAGGCGGACAGCATCAGCCACATGTTCGAGCCATCCGGCATCGTGTACCACAGCGCCGCCGAGCCCACGACATACATCACCGAAAACCCGAAAATCCATGGGATACGCCGTCCGGTCACATCGGCCATGGCACCCAGCAGAGGCGCACCAAATGCGATGACAAGGCCGGTGATCGTCAAGCAATTTGCCCATACGGTCTGCGCCCGCGCCGCTGCGGCCTGCGCATCGAGCCCGGTGCCCGAGAAATACCCCGCTGCAACGCCCGCAAAGTAAGGACCAAAGACAAAGGTGACCAAAAGCGAATGGTAAGGCTGACTGGCCCAGTCAAAGAACCACCACCCCCAGATGCGCTTGCGCTTGGAAATTACCGCCATGCCTGTCCCTGCTTATCGTTGACTTCATAAGACGAGGCTTTGGACCATTTCGCAAGCGTTCTGTTGGCGCAGACTTGCTCTTTGCCGCGCGGCGGCTTAGGTCTCAGGTCATACGAAAACGGAGTTTCTATGCTGTCGCTGATCCAAATCCTGCTTCTGATCCTGGACATTGTCTGGTTCATAATCCTCGTCCATGTGATCATGAGCTGGCTGATCAACTTCCAGGTGCTGAACCTTCATCAACAACTGGTGGCACAGATCTGGTATGGGCTGAACCGCTTGCTGGAGCCGATATACGGACCAATTCGGCGCATTCTACCGAATATGGGTGGATTGGATCTCACACCGCTGGTTGTCTTGATCATCGTCTATGCACTGCGGATTATACTGGTCAATAACGCGGTCTATTTCGTCTGACCACTTGTTCACTGAATCTTAGTATGTGATGGTCCTGTCTTAAGAGCAGATAAACACTAAAACAGGGCACCCAAGCAGATGCTAGACGCCGCACCCTTGTTGCGAGATGTCTTTGGATTCGACTCCTTCCGCCCCGGGCAGGAAGAGATTGTCGAGGCCGTGACCGCCGGTGAAAACGTGCTGGCCATCATGCCAACGGGTGGCGGTAAATCCCTGTGTTTTCAACTCCCTGCCCTGCAGCGCGACGGGGTGACTGTGGTCATCTCGCCCTTGATTGCCCTGATGCGCGATCAGGTGCGCGGCTTGCAGGAAGCCGGCGTTGCAGCGGGTGCTCTGACCTCGGGCAATACCCAAGAAGAAACCGACGCCGTTTGGGAGGCGCTGGAAGAGGGTCGGCTGAAGCTCCTTTACATGGCACCCGAGCGTCTGGCCGCAGGGTCAGCACTTGGGATGCTGCGGCGGATCAATGTCAGCTTGATCGCGGTGGATGAGGCCCATTGCGTCAGCCAGTGGGGCCACGACTTCCGCCCGGACTATTTGCGGATCGGGGAATTGCGGCGTGCGTTGGATGTGCCGCTGGCGGCATTCACCGCCACAGCCGATGCGGAAACGCAGGATGAGATCGTCCAAAAGCTGTTTGACGGTGTAGCCCCACGCAAGTTCCTGCGTGGCTTTGACCGTCCCAATATTCATCTGGCCTTTGCCGCCAAGGACGGGCCGCGCAAACAGATCCTGGATTTTGCCGCTGCGCGAAAGGGTCAATCCGGCATCGTCTATTGTGGCACCCGCAACAAGACCGAAGTGTTGGCGCAGGCCCTTCGCGCTGAAGGGCATGTGTCCTGCCATTATCACGGCGGGATGGAGGCGGAAGACCGCCGCACCGTGGAAACCCGGTTTGCACGTGAAGACGGTCTGATTGTCGTGGCGACGGTGGCCTTTGGAATGGGGATCGACAAACCCGATATCCGCTGGGTCGCCCATGCGGACCTGCCCAAATCCATCGAGGCTTATTATCAGGAAATCGGCCGCGCTGGCCGTGACGGGGCACCTGCTGAAACGCTGACCTTGTTTGGCCCGGATGACATCCGCCTGCGCCGGTCCCAGATCGATGAAGGCCTGGCCCCGCCCGAACGACGCATGGCCGATCATGCGCGATTGAATTCTTTGCTTGGGCTGGCCGAAGCGTTGCAGTGCCGCCGTCAGACCCTGCTGGGATATTTCGGGGAAAACACCGAACCCTGCGGGAATTGCGATCTGTGCAACAGCCCACCCGAGGTGTTCGACGGTACCACACCTGTCCGCATGGCCCTGTCTGCCATTTTGCGCACCGAGGAATGGTTTGGCGCAGGTCATCTGATCGACATCCTGCTGGCCAATGAGACCGACAAGATCCGCGCCCGCCGCCATGATGCGCTCTCGACCTGGGGGATCGGCAAAGACTGGTCGCGCCCGCAATGGCAGGCGATTTTCAGGCAGATGATGGGGCATGATCTGGTGCGCCCCGACCCCGACCGTCACGGCGCGCTACGCATGACCGAAGCCGCGAAACCCATTCTGAAAGGCGAGGCGCAGATCAACCTGCGCAAAGATACGATCCGCAAGGCCACGCGCCGCCCGGCGGTCAAGGCCATGGTGGCCGAGGAGGACGCGCCGCTGTTGTCAGCGCTCAAGGCCAAGCGCCGCGCCCTGGCCGAGGCCGCGCGGGTTCCGGCTTATGTGATTTTCCCCGATCGCACCCTGATCGAGATGGCCGAGAAGCGCCCGATGACATTGGACGAAATGGCTCGTATCGGCGGCGTTGGCGCCAAAAAGCTGGAACGCTATGGCGATACGTTCCTTGAGGTGGTCGCGGGCGAGGCCAAAGCACTGCATCCTGCGCGCCGCAAGCTGGCGGGTCGTGAACAGGGCGAGATTTATGATCGTCTGCTAGAAGTACAGTCGCAATTGTCGCGCGGCCCCGAAGGGATCGACAAACCGCTGACTTGTTCAGCCGCGCAATTGGCCAAGGTGGCGCAGATGCGCCCGGACGACCCGCGCGGGTTGGAACAGCTGTTGGGTGATCGCCGTCACGAAAGGTTTGGCGCCGCGTTTCTGGACGTGCTGCAACAGGCGAGCTAGATACGGCGGGTCAGGCAAGAAAAGAGGGCGGACATGCTGGTTGTTATCTCGCCGGCCAAGCGGCTGGATTGGGCAGAACGGAACGTGGATGTCACGCAACCCGATTTTCAGGATGACGCCATTCGGCTATCGAAAACCGCGCGGAATCTGACCCTGGGGGATCTGAAAAAGCTGATGGACCTCAGCGATGATCTGGCCCGTCTGAACCGCGATCGATATCGGGCTTTTTCCGACGCACCTGATGCAACGACCACCCGCCCTGCGGCGCTGGCTTTTGCCGGGGATACCTATCAGGGGCTGGAGGCCACGTCGTTGGACGCCGATGAAATGGCCTGGGCACAGGATCACCTGAGGATTCTATCCGGCCTTTACGGCGTGTTGCGCCCGCTGGATGCCATTCAACCCTATCGGCTTGAGATGGGCAGCAAGCTGAAAACGCGGCGCGGCAAGAACCTGTATGAGTATTGGCGCGATCAACTGAGCAAGGCTTTGAACGCGCAAGCCGCCGAGATGGGCAGTGATGTTCTGGTCAATTGTGCCAGTCAGGAGTATTTCGGCGCGGTCGATCTGAAAGCGCTGAAGCTGCGTGTGATCACTCCGGTCTTTATGGAGGACAAGGGGGGCACGCCCAAGATTGTGAGCTTTTTTGCCAAAAAGGCGCGCGGCGCGATGGCGCGCTATGTGGTGCAGCATCGGCTGACCGATCCCAATGCCCTGGTAGAGTTTGACACCGGCGGATACGCCTATCGCCCCGATCTGTCCGAGGCGGACAAGCCGGTTTTTGTGCGACCCTATCAAGCCCAAGGCTAGCTTTCAGCGCCTTCGGTTTGGGCCACCGGGCGGGCGTCTTCCGGACAATGGGTCTTGATCATTTCGTGGATCAGCGCCTTGTGCAGCGGCTTGGTCAGGTAATGATCGAGCCCCGCGGCGAGAATACCCTGATCATCGCCTGCCATGGCATGCGCAGTCAAAGCAACGATCGGAACCCTGCGCCCCGTTCCAACTTCGCGTCGCCGGATTTCACCAGTGGCCTCTTTCCCGTCCATCTTCGGCATCGAGATATCCATAAAAATCAGATCGGGATCGAACGCGGCATGAGCCTCAATCGCCTCAAGCCCGTTGCTGACAAATCTAAGCTCGATGTCCAGATCCTTGGTCATTTTCTTCAGGATCAGCTGATTGGTTTTGTTGTCTTCCGCTGCCAACACCTTCATGCGCCGATGGCCATCGGTGTCTGGGCCGCTTGATGGCGCGGCAGGTTCGCCCGCCCGTTTCTGAGGCTCGAACACAGGGGCGCCAAGCGCCATCAAACGTGAAAAGAGTTCGGCCCTTGGGATCGGTTTCTGCAAAATACCTTCGATCAGCCGGTTCGCCGGGTCTGCATGGATGACGCCCGGGTTGGCCGACATTACGACAATCGGCAGATCCGACCAGTTTCGTTCGCGCAACATGGTCGCAAGCTCCAGCCCCTCCATATCGGGCAGGTCCTGATCGCAGAGCACCAGGTCGATTGTATCATCCACCGCTCGCAGCGCCTCTTCTCCGCTGGTGCATACCGTCACGCGGGACCCCAAACGGCTGAGTTGCTTGGTGAGAATGGCGCGGTTCACCGCAAGATTTTCGACCACCAGAACATGCTTCAACCGCCCGGCCAGATCAGGCGGCGCCGGTTGCGGGCCTTCGGCAGTGGGCAGAGAAACCCGAAAGCCGAAACAGGAACCCGCGCCCTGTTCACTCTCTACCCAGACCTTTCCACCCATCATCTTGATCAGCCGTTCAGTGATCGCCAGACCCAGTCCTGTGCCTTCAAACTGACGGTTGCGCTCATCCTCGACCTGATTGAACTCACCAAAGATATGTCCGATCTTGTCCGCCGCGATCCCAACGCCGGTGTCTTCGATAGCCACATGAATATCGCAGCTTTGCTGATCGGGATTTGGCACTCCGGTCACCCGGATCAGCACGTGGCCGTCCGAGGTGAACTTGACCGCATTGCCAACCAGATTGGTCATGATCTGCCGCAGACGTCCCGGGTCGCCGACGAACAGCGTGGGCAGGAACAGGTCATAATCGACCAGCAGGGTCAGCCCCTTGTCGCGCACGCTGGGTTGCAGCAACATTGCGACCTCAAGAATGCACCGCTCCAGATCAAACTGCTCGGGGTGCAGGGTCAGTTTGTCAGCTTCGATCTTGGAATAGTCCAACACGTCGTTGATGATAACCAGCAGCGCCTCCCCCGAGTTGCGGATCGTATTGACGTAAAGCCGCTGTTCCTCGGCCAAAGGCGTTTCTGTCAGCAGCTCGGTCATGCCGACGATCCCGTTCATCGGAGTTCGAATTTCGTGGCTCATATTGGCCAGAAACGCCGATTTCGCGCGGTTCGCGGCCTCGGCCCGTTCGCGCGCGGCGTTCAGTTCGGCCTCATGCCGGACCGAAGAGGTGATGTTCAGCGCCAGGCTGACCACATCGCCACCACTGCCACGCTGGTCGATCAGACGAACATACTCTCCATACCACAGCTGTATGACCACCGGTTCGGGGTTGAGACTGGCCCACCGGCTTAACATCCGCGCTCGCCACTCAGCCACAGGTTCGTCGCCGATATCGACAATGCCTTCATCCGTCAGAAGCTGAAGAATGCGGCGGTATTCTATGCCGGGCGAAACTTCGTCCAAACCTTCGAACACGCTCAGGTAAGCGGTATTGGCGCTGATCAACTGGCTGTTCTCGTCGAAAAAGGCAAAGCCATCCTGAATGGTCTGAATGGAATGCCACAAGCGGCGTTCGGCCACTTCGATCTTGGCATTGGCGACGGTCAGATCGGATTTGACCTTTTCATTCTCGCCCCGCACCGTTTCCACTTCGGCCTGCGTCTCACCGATCTGGCGGGTCAGGGCCAGCGCATGACGACCCAACTTGCGGTTGGCAGCGGAAAGCTCGGCCTGTTTGAGGTGCAACAATCGTTCTGCCGCAAGCCGCGCGCGCCGTTCTTGGGCCAGTTTTTCTGCAAGGCTCATGTCATGCTCTTCCCGGGTTAGCTGCGTGCAGCATCCCGGGAAGCGGTGAAAAAGTGCTTAAAGCGGTTACGAACGCCCTTCGCGCAGCCATCCCGCCAATAAGAACCCACCAGCCAGCAGCAGCGCCAGCCACGGTGGGAACAGGCCCGCTTGGGTGACATCTCGGGTTTCATAGGCGTCGCGCGGGGTCAGACCGATCCAGCCGCGCCCTGCCGCCGGTCGCCCCGCGCGGACATTGCGAATGGCAGGCAGGCCGTCTTCGACCCGGATCACGCCCCCCCGGAGGCTGGCCAGATGCGGTTCCAGTATCTCGGACGTTGCAATAGTGCGTTCGAACTCTTTGGGCGCTGCGGGGCCAAGACCAATCACGGCAGAATGCTCACCCTCTTCCAGACGATAAAGGCCAATTTCAGGGCCGAAATACTGGACTTCGAAGCGACCGGGCGAGACTTCGTTCAGGTTGATCTGCAGGCTCTCACCATTGGGCCGTGTGATCGTGACCGGGCCAATCTCTTCGTTCAGGGTCTGGCGAATGATGCGCATGGTTTGGCCGTTGGCTTCGGCCCACAGGGCTTCTTCCTCAAGCTCGGGCTCTTTCATCAGCCAATGTGCAAGACGGCGCAGAAGTTCCAACTGCGGACCGCCGCCGTCAAATCCGCGACTCCACAGCCAGGCATGATCCGACGCCAGCAAGGCGACGCGGCCTTCGCCTGCGCGGTCCAGAACCAACAGCGGGCGTTCATCCACTCCGGTCATCAGCACTTCGCCCGTCCGGGGCCGCACATCGATCTGACGCAGCCATGCGCCCCAGCCATCCGACGCGCCCAAATCGGTGGTGACCGGGTGACGTTCGCCAAGCTCGGACACCATGGGGACAAAGCGTTCCTCGATCACCCGCGCGGTAGGCTGGGCAGGCAGAACCGGCCCAAGCGGTGATCGAAAGATGCTGTCGGCGGTGGCGAAATCAGGACCGGCGGCCACCAGCACGGCCCCGCCGTCGTTGATATAGTTGTTGACGTTATCCAGATAGATCGCGGGCAGGATGCCCCGGCGTTTGTAGCGGTCGAAGATGATCAGATCAAAATCGTTGATCTTTTCCAAAAACAGCTCTCGGGTCGGGAAGGCAATCAAAGACAGCTCATCCACAGGCACGCCATCCTGTTTTTCGGGTGGACGGAGAATGGTGAAATGCACCAGATCGACCGAGCTGTCGGATTTCAGAAGGTTGCGCCAGGTCCGCCCGCCCGGATGCGGCTCGCCCGAGACCAGCAGCACCCGCAACCGGTCACGCACACCGTTCATCTGGATCAAGGCAGTGTTGTTGCGGTCGGTCAGCTCGCCTTCGGCCTGCGGCACACTGAATTGGATCACATTGCGTCCGCCATGGGGCAGCGCAACAGGCACTTCGATATCGCTGCCGATGGGCATGGTAAAGGTCTGCGGCGCACCACCGTCAATCGAGATCTCAAGCGGTGCTGTTGTAGCACCTGGGGGCACCGTGCCGCTGTCTTCGATCCTGAGCGTCAGGGTGACCGGCTCGCCAATGATGGCAAAGGCCGGGGCGTTGCGCACAATCAGCCTGCGATCCCAATCCTCGGCCCGACCGGTTTGCAGCAGATGCATCGGGGCAGGCAGATCCGGGGCCTGATCCACATCATGCACGATCCCGTCCGAGACGACGACAATTCCCGCAATCCGCGCCCGGGGTTCTTCGGCCAGGGCCGCGTTCAAAGCCGCCATCACCTGTGTGCCCTCATCCCCGTCGCTGTCGCCAACGGGGATACGGCGCAATTCGGTGTTTGCGCGGCTTTCGATCTCTTCCGCCAGCGCGTCTGCGGTTTGCACCGTCTGTTCGGCCCGGTCTGACAGGGTTTGGCTGGCGCTTTGATCTTCGATCATCAGCACGATGTCGGTCAAAGGCGCGCGGTCTTCGATTTGATAGACCGGCCCGCTGAGCGCGATCAGCACCACAATCGCTGCCAGACCGCGTAAGGCCCAACCGGACAATCCACGCCAGAGTGCGACAGCAATCCCGCCCAGCGCCACAGCGCCCACGATGGCCAGAACCGGCCAGGGGATCAGCGGATCAAAAAGAAGCGTTCCGTTCATTGTCCCAACCTGTCCAAAAGCGCAGGCACATGGACCTGATCGGATTTGTAATTCCCGGTCAGCACATGCATCACCAGATTGACACCAAAGCGATTGGCCAACTCGCGCTGCCGTTCACCGGCATAGCCACGACCCACCGGCAACAAGGCCTGCCCATTGCGATCCACAGCCCAGGCGCTGGCCCAGTCATTGCCGCCAATGACCACGGGTGTCACATTGTCGTTCAGATTGCGGAAGGGCATCCCTTCGATCTGCTCGGCATCGGGCGGCGCGGCCTCGACCCAGACCTCGGTGCCCATGTGTCGGCCCGGAAAATCCTGGAGCAGGTAGAAGGCCCGGGTCAGCACGTGATCCTTCGGAACAGGCTCTAGCGCGGGGATATTCAGCGGACCTGCCAGCTGTTGTAACTTCCGGCCATTGGGACTGGAGGCCCCGAAACTGGCGACATTGGCGTCCCGCGTGTCAAACAGGATCATCCCGCCCGACCGCAGATAGGTGTTGAGCTTGGCGTAAGCCTCAGCCGATGGCTGCGGTTGATCGGGGGTGATGGGCCAATAGAGCAACGGGAAGAACGCCAGTTCATCTCGTTCAAGATCAACCCCAATCGGGTCAGCAGGCTCGACCGACGTACGGAAATACAAGGTCTGAGCCAAACCGCGCATCCCGGCTTGAGCAACCTCGTCCACCTGCGCATTGCCGGTCAGGACATGGGCCAGAACAAGCTCATGCGTCGCTTGCAGGGCAAATTCGGTATCCTCGGGGGTTTGCGCTTGAACCTCTGGCACCAGCAGCAAGCCACCGGCCAAAACGGCTGCGGCGCGCGCCAGCCCCAAACGCCCTGACAAAGCCAGCGAGGCGACGATGTCGACGGTCAGCAACAGAAGCGCGAGGCTCAAGAGCAGCCCGCCAATTGGCGTCTCGGTGCTGATCTCTTGTCCGCGGATCGGGATATCTGCAGGCCAAACAACCGGGCTCAGCACCGAGTCCTCGGACAGAACGTTCAATGCGAGCTTTTGCTTGCCGCTTTCATAAAGCCCGGGGCGCAGTTCGGGCCCGATTGGATCCGAGATCAGGCTGACACCATCCACACCGGGTAAGTTACCTGCATCCGACAGGGTGCCGAAACCGTCGAGAACCTGAATAGGCTCCCATGTTGTGCCCTGCAACTGCGCCTCTTGCCGCGACTTGGCGGCAGAGGCGACAGCCAGACGGTCCAGCATTTCGACAAACAGGCCCGACAAAGGCAGGCTGGACCATTCGGCGTCTGCGGTGACGTGAAACAGCACAACTTGCCCCAGACCCAGCGCCTTGCGGGTCACAAGCGGCGTGCCGTCTGATAGCGAAGCAATCACCCGATCCGCCAGATTAGGGTCTGGTTGCGCCATGACTTGCGTGGTGACAGACACATCCGCAGGAATGTTCAGACCGAAAAAGGGCGAATCCTCGGGGAACGGGGCCAGGCCTTTGGCTTCCCCCCAGCTCATCGCTCCCCCGACGGAGCGGCCCCCGCTGCGCAGACGCACCGGTAGCAAGGTATCCTCGGCGGCGCGGCCCAGATCACTGGCGGCCATGCGCGGGCCTGCAAAGCGCAGCAGCAAGCCGCCCTGTTCCACCCATTCGGTCAGCGCAACCTCTTCGGCGGCGGCCAGAGTGGCGACATCTGCAAGAACGATCACATCCGGGTTGGCGGGCAGAACATCCAGCAGGCCGCCATCGACAAAATCAGCGGTGGGGATCAGAACCTGTGTCAGGTAGTGCAACGGCGACAACAGCTCGAGCCCTTCACGGTCAAGCGTTCCTGCGATCAAAGCCACTTCGCGGCGACGCAGGCTGTCATCGGTCAGCGTAACGGCCCCTGCAGCGCGTTGGCCCTGAATTTCAAACCGCGTGATCCGGGCGCGCAGCTCGGAAGGCAGGACAATCTGCGTTTGCGCCCGGGTGGTGTCGCTTTCAAACTCCAGATCAACCGAATGCAGCACGCGCATGGTGCCTGCCGGATCGCGACCTTGCGCCAACACGGTGACGGTATCGGCCGGGCCGGGTTCCGCGCGCAGCACAGTCAGCGCGATGGCTCCGTCCTGATAGGTTGCAGGCGCAATGGCCATGACCGGGGACGGAGATTGAAAGACTGTCACATCCCCCCGCGCCTGCAATGCGTCGACCATCTGATCTTGACTGTCATAGGTCAGGCGGTCGCTGAACCAATGCGTGTCAAACCCACCATCAACATCATTCAACGACTGGATCGCCGCATCTAATTGCTGAGGTGTGGGCTGCCACGGCATCGGCACAAGCCCGGGCAGTCGTCCACGCCATGCCTCAGCCGCCTGGAAAACCGGCGCTTCCGGCTCGGTCAGGCGCAGGATCGAAACCGGGCGCCCAGCCCGACCCGCCTCGGTCAGCTGCGCGTCGATCTGATCCAGCGTGGCCGACCAGCGGGTGGCCCCGGCCCAGCTGCCATCCAGCACCAGCAACAGGGGTCCTGAGCCGGTCTCGTCCCGTGACGGGTTCAGAACCGGACCGGCCAGACCGATGATGATCGCCGCTGCCGCCAGCATCCGCAGCAGCAAAAGCCACCATGGTGTGCGGTCCGAGACGCTTTCTTCGTCCTTCAGCCCCAAAAGCAGTGTTACCGCCGGGAACAATCGACGGATCGGTGCAGGCGGTACGGCGCGCAGGATCAGCCACAGGATCGGCAGGGTCAGCAGACCAAGCAAAATCCACGGCGCAGTGAAACCAATTCCTGCGAGAACCGTCATTGCACACCCCCATCCAGCGCGCGATAGAGCCACAATAGCGCCGATTGCGCACTGTCTTTGGAGTGGTGCAGACCCAATTGCCAACCGGTGGCGCGGCATAGCCGGGCCAGGTCATCCTTGCGCCGGGCCAGTCGGTCCAGATAACGGTCGCGCAGGTCGCCAGCCTTCAATGTCTCGTGCCGGGCGGTACCGCCAACGCTTTCAAAGATCGTCCGCCCACGGAACGGGAACGCTTCTTCGGATGGGTCGAGAATTTGCAGCAAAACACCCCGTACCCCGCGATCAGCGGCCTTGGTCAGGGCAAGCTCGACTTCACCGAGCGGGCCCAGAAAATCAGACAGGAACACAGCGCGGGCATGAGGGATCATGGCTTTGTGTTCCGGCGGTGCGTAATCCGCCTCGGCATCCTCAGACCAGGCTTGCGCCAGGCGAACGATCTGCGCGTTACCGCGTCGAGGCGGCAGGCTTGTACCAGTAAGCCCTACACGCTCACCGCCGCGCACCAGCAGGATGGCCGCTGCCAGACCCAGCAAACGTGCGCGATCGGCCTTGGTCGGCAGCATCTTATCCGACGCAAAACGCATCGATGCCCCCTGATCGACCCAAAGCATAACGGATTGCGCAATCTGCCATTCGCGCTCGCGGACAAATTGCTGATCCCCGCGGGCCGAACGCCGATGGTCGATCATACGGCGGCTGTCGCCCAGTTGTGCCGGGCGATATTGCCAAAAGTCATCACCCATACCCGACCGACGCCGCCCGTGATCGCCCAGCAGCACCGTTCCGGCCAAATGCTCGGCGCGCGCCAATAGCGGCGGCAGCCGGGACGCCTCGGCCTCGGCTCTTTCGCGAAGAGTCAGCGCCGCATTCACGCTGCGGCCTCGGCCCGGATCAGACCACGAGCCGTTGTCTCAATCAGATCAGCCAGACTGTCACCCCGCGCACGGGCAGCGAAGTTGAGCGCCATGCGGTGGCTCAGCACCGGGCGCGCCATGTCCAGAACATCATCTGCATTGGGGGCCAGCCGCCCTTGCAACAGCGCCCGGGCGCGCACCGTCATCATCAGAGCCTGCGCCGCACGCGGCCCCGGACCCCAGGCCACCGTCTCGGCCACACGCTCGGAAACACCGGACTCTTCCGGGCGGAAGGCACGGACCAGATCGAGGATCAGTTCAACCACCGATTCTCCCACGGGCATCCGGCGCAACAGAACCTGCGCGGCCAGCAACTCTTCCTTGCTGAAGATCTGATGCGCCTCGTCTTCTTCAACGCCGGTGGTCGCGAGCAAGATATCGCGTTCGGTCTGGCGGTCGGGATATTCCACATCAATTTGCACCAGAAACCGGTCAAGCTGCGCTTCGGGCAGCGGATAGGTCCCTTCCTGTTCAATCGGGTTTTGGGTGGCCAAAACGTGGAATGGCGTGCCCAGACTCCGATCTTCGCCAGCGACGGTTACAGTCCGTTCCTGCATGGCCTGCAGAAGCGCCGATTGGGTACGCGGGCTGGCGCGGTTGATCTCATCGGCCATCAACAGCTCGCAGAAGATCGGGCCGGGGATGAAACGGAAGCGGCGTGTACCGTCTTCGGCGGTATCCAGAACCTCGGACCCAAGGATATCTGCCGGCATCAGGTCGGGAGTGAACTGGATCCGATTGCCATGCAAACCCATCACGGTCGACAGAGTTTCAACCAGCCGTGTCTTTCCCAACCCGGGCAAGCCGATCAACAAAGCGTGACCGCCACACAACAAAGCGGTCAGGGTCAGGTCAACGACCCGCTCTTGCCCGATAAAGCGACGGGTGATCGAGGATTTCGCCTCTTGCAGCTTGTTTTCCAGCGCTTCGATCTCGACGACGAGGTCGGCAGGTTCGGACATGAGGTTCCCTTCCGTGAACTGATATGGTTGAAGTGTATCGCGCTGAGAGGAAATGGCAAAAGCAATGAGCGGACAAAAACCCGTGACCCCTTCGCCAGACGGTCTGGCGGCTTCGGTCAAAGCGGCCAAAACTCGTGGTTTACCGCCCGTTCATCTGTGGAATCCCCCGTTTTGCGGCGATTTGGACATACGCGTCGCCAAAGATGGCACTTGGTCTTATTTAGGGTCACCGATCCGGCGGTTCGAGCTTGTGAAGCTTTTTTCGTCAATTCTTAAGAAAGAATACGGCAAATACTATCTGGTCACCCCGGTTGAGAAGGTGGGAATCACCGTTGAGGATGCGCCTTTCATCGCCGAAGACTTTGACCAGATCGGTTCGGGCGACGGCCAGGTCCTGCGGTTTACCACTTCTGTCGGTGATCAGGCCGAGGCCGGCGCAGACCACCCGATCCGCATTGAGATTGACCCGGATACAGCAGAGCCTTCGCCCTATATCCTGATCCGCAGTAACCTTGAGGCGCGTATCGACCGCAAGAGCTTTTACCGGATGGTGGATATCGCCACCCATCATGAGGGCTGGTTTGGCGTCTGGTCCGGCGGCCAGTTCTTTGGCTTGATCCCGTCAGACGACCTTGGCTGAGCGAGGAGCGCGGTCCTGCGCGATGAACACCGCCATGGCAACAATTGCAGCGCCCAGCGCGCGGGTCCAATTCCAGTCTTCTCCCAGCGCCAGCATGATGACCATGACATAGAACGGCGCCACATTGATGTGAAACGAGCTGAGCGCGACGCCGATTCTGCCAACAGACGAAATGAACAAGACCTGGCTTAGGCCCATGGCGAGCAGCGCATAGATGGCCAGCATACT
Organism: Ruegeria sp. HKCCA5839; assembly: GCF_013035585.1. Classification (NCBI taxonomy): domain Bacteria; kingdom Pseudomonadati; phylum Pseudomonadota; class Alphaproteobacteria; order Rhodobacterales; family Roseobacteraceae; genus Ruegeria; species Ruegeria sp. HKCCA5839. The sequence continues at coordinate 253,356 of NZ_WQIE01000006.1, forward strand.
CGCCTGATGCAGATCCACAGGAGAGGTCGGCAGAACGTTGATACCAAGCCCTGCCATCAGCGAAACCAGTACCACCGCTGCCAAAAGCCCGCCCGTGAAGGTGATTGTTGTGCGCCCGGTAAAGCTGAGGTCTGGAAAGTCGCGGACGGTCATCATACTGGCCCAGCAAAACCCTGCTGTTGACAGCACGGCGCAGGCTGCACCCAGCCCCAATTGGGCGGGCGCCAGCGCACTGGTGGCAATCAAACCGCCCACAACCGATACCACGACACCCAGAGCGAAGTTCCACCTTAATCGCCGAGTCCCCGATGCAAGCTCCAACAGCGTCGCCATCAAAGGCGCGCACGAGGCAATAATCGCGACGGTCACGGGATCCGTGAGTTTCTGCGCCAGGATCATCAGGAACATACTTGCACCAAACCCAAAACTGCCAACGATCATGGCCCGCCCCCAACGCGCGGATGCCACGCGGCGCGGGCCGTCGATGATCAGCCAGATCGGAAACATAACCGCAACGGCCAAAGCCAAGCGCCCAATCAAAAGCGCCACGGGCGGCCATGTCTGCAGCAGAATTTCGGCTGCTGGAAACCCCGCGGCCCAGGTCACCATCGACGCCACGGCCAACCCGTTGCCAGACAAGGCCGCATTGCGACCGCTGGGTGCCCCGAAGGACGACCCGCGTGCAGGATCAGGGCTTATCGCCATGGGTTTCGCTCTTTTTGCAGGCAGGACAAAGATGAATTGATTCGCCCCGTTGGTCTGATTGTCAGGAAGATGCGCCTATATTTCTGGTCGATTTTCGACAATCTGTCGTTTTCCATCTCTTTCCCTGTGACCTATCCCCGGATAGAGTTTTTCGACCGCCACCCGAGACCGCTCATGCCAAAATTTGCCGCCAATCTTTCGCTGCTCTTTGCCGAGCTGCCCTATCTCGAACGGTTCGCCGCCGCCGCACAGGCCGGGTTTGACGCGGTCGAGATCCTGTTTCCCTATGATCTGGCGGCCAAGGAAACCCGACGCGCCCTTTTGGCCAATGGGCTTGACCTGATCCTGATCAACGCACCCCCGCCCAACTATACGGGCGGAGAACCCGGCTATGCTGCAATCCCCGGCGGTGAGGCGCGGTTTCAGTCCGACATCAAACGGGTGCTGCGCTATGCTCAGATCCTGCGACCCCGGATGATCCACATCATGTCCGGTGCGGCCTCAGGGTCCGAGGCCGAGGCGAGTTTCGTCCGAAACCTGCAATGGGCCGCAGATTTCGCCCCGGATCAAAGATTTACGATCGAGCCGCTGAACCCTGTTTCACAGCCTGGGTATTTCCTGAACAGTTTTGATCTGGCGGCCGAAATTCTGGATCGAGTAGATCGGTCCAATATCGGTCTGCAATATGACAGTTTTCACGCCCACATGATCCACGGTGACGCGCTAGAGATTTGGCACCGTTATCACGACCGCTTCATCCATGCGCAGATCGGTGCGGCTCCGGACCGCTCAGAACCCGGGCGCGGTCCCACGGATTTCGCGTCGCTGTTCGAGGCGATGGATCACAGCGGCTATACCGGCCATGTCAGCGCCGAATACACCCCATCAAAACCGCTGACCACGCAGACTTTGGGCTGGATGCGCGCGTCCTGAGATCGCCACTGGCGTTTTTTTAGAAAATATCGCAGATCAATGGGGCCTGAACTCAAGGACCGCCCATGATCCCTGCACGTTTTACCCGCGCACTGTTCAGCCTGATCATGTCAGGTCTGATGTCCTGCATCGTCACCGGCATCGCAACAGTTAAAGCAATTGGGTTCGGACCCAGCACCTTTGGCGATTGGATGGCGGCCTGGGCCTTCTGCTGGCCCATCGCCTTTACCGTTATCCTGTTGCTGGGGCCCACCGTGCAACGGTTCGTCAACGGGCTGGTCAAACCACAGGATTGACCCGCTGCGAAGAGGGCCCATCGGGCCTGATGAGCAGCGCTCCCGGACCGCTAATGCGCCTCGGCCCAATTGGCGCCCTGGCCTGCATCCACATCCAGCTTCACGTCCAGTTTCACCGCCGGATCTGATGCGCCTTCCATGATTTCCTTGGCCACCGAGACCAGCTGATCCACCGCGTCTTCGGCCACTTCAAACAGCAATTCGTCGTGGACTTGCAATAGCATCTTCGCGGGCAGCCCGTTGATAGCATCGGGCATCCGCACCATCGCACGTCGAATTACATCCGCCGCCGTCCCCTGAATAGGCGCGTTGATAGCCGCCCGGCGCGAGAACCCGGCATGTGGGCCTTTGGCGTTGATCTCGGGCGTATGGATTTTCCGCCCAAATAGGGTTTTCACATAGCCATGCTCTTTGGCAAAGGCGATAGTGTCATCCATATAGGCTCTAATGCCCGGAAAACGTTCGAAGTACCGGTCGATGAACCCCTGCGCCTCAGCCCGCGGGATGCGCAGGTTGCGCGCCAGGCCAAAGCCGGAAATGCCATAGATCACCCCGAAATTGATCGCCTTGGCCTGACGTCGGATATCCGGCGTCATCTCGTCCAACGGCACGTCGAACATCTCGGACGCGGTCATTGCGTGAATATCCAGCCCATCCGAAAACGCCTGCTTCAACGCCGGGATATCCGCGATATGCGCCAGGATCCGCAGCTCGATCTGACTATAATCCAGGCTGACCAGCACATTGCCCGGCTCGGCGATAAACGCCTCACGGATGCGCCGCCCTTCCTCGGTGCGCACCGGAATGTTCTGCAAGTTCGGATCGGTCGAGGCCAGACGACCGGTATTGGCCCCGGTGATCGAATAAGAGGTATGCACCCGCCCCGTATCGGGGTTGATATGGGTCTGCAAGGCGTCCGTATAGGTCGATTTCAGCTTGGACAGCTGCCGCCAGTCCAGCACCCGGCGGGGCAGTTCATGCTCGGTCGCCAGATCCTCAAGAATATCCGCACCGGTCGAATATTTCCCCGTCTTACCCTTCTTGCCACCTTCCAGCCCCATCTTGTCAAACAGGATCTCGCCCAGCTGCGCGGGTGAGCCAACATTGAAAGTCTCACCGGCCAATTCGTGAATTTCAGCCTCTAATCCAGCCATTTTCTGCGCAAAGGCGTTGGACATGCGGCTCAGCACATCGCGGTCGACCTTGATACCATGCATCTCCATTTCTTTGAGAACCGGCACCAGAGGACGCTCCAGCGTCTCGTAAACGGTGGTCACCTGCACTTGATGCAGTTGCGGCTTGAACAGCTGCCACAGGCGAAGGGTGATATCCGCATCTTCGGCGGCATAGGCCGTGGCCTCGTCGATCGGAACCTTGTCAAAAGTAATGGCTGATTTGCCCGAGCCCAGCAGTGGTTTGATCGGGATCGGTGTGTGGCTCAGGTACCGTTCCGACAACATATCCATTCCGTGCCCATGCTCGCCACCGTGCATGGCGTAGGACATCAGCATCGTATCATCGATCGGCGCAACCTCGATGCCGTAGCGCGCAAAAATCTTGGCGTCGTATTTCATATTCTGCCCGATCTTCAGGATCGACGGATCCTCAAACATCGGTTTCAACAGAGTCAGAGCCTGATCCAAAGGCATTTGCCCTTCGGCCAATGCGTCCGAACCGAACAGATCATCCGCAGCCCCATCCCTGTGGGTCAGCGGGACATAGCAGGCCGCACCGGGCTCGACACACAGCGAAATGCCCACAAGATCAGCGATCATCTCGTTCAAACCCGTGGTCTCGGTATCCACCGCAACCCAACCGCGCTCATAGGCCGTATCAATCCACGTCTGCAAAGCGTCCGCATCGCGCACGCATTCATACTTTGACGCATCGAAGGCCAGGGACTCTTCTTCTTCGACTTGAGCCGCTGGTGCAGGAATGTCAGCGATCACGGGGGCCTCGGCACCCAGCTTATCCGCAATCCGCTTGGTGAGGGTGCGGAACTCCATCTCGACCAGAAAACCCAACAAGGTTTCTGCGTCCGGGTCTTTCACCTCGAGATCATCCAGAGTGAAATCCAGCGGCGTGTTCTCATCCAGTTGCACCAGTTTCTTCGACAGCTCGATCTGGTCCCGCTTTTCGATCAGCGTTTGCCGGCGTTTGGGTTGCTTGATCTCTTCCGCGCGGTCCAGCAACGTTTCCAGATCGCCATATTCGTTGATCAACAAAGCGGCGGTTTTCACACCAATGCCCGGAGCCCCCGGCACGTTATCGACCGAGTCCCCAGCCAGCGCCTGAACATCCACCACCCGTTCTGGGCCCACGCCGAATTTCTCAAACACCCCATCCCGGTCGATGCGCTTGTTTTTCATCGCGTCCAGCATCTCGACGCCATCGCCGACCAGTTGCATCAGATCCTTATCAGAACTCACGATGGTCACGCGACCACCTGCTTCGCGGGCCTGAACTGCAAGCGTTGCGATGATGTCATCGGCCTCAAAGCCTTCAAGCTCTTTACAGGCGATGTTGAAGGCGCGGGTGGCTTCGCGGGTCAGGGGCATCTGCGGGCGCAGATCCTCGGGCATGGCCTCACGGTTGGCTTTGTAGAGATCATAGAGATCGTTTCGGAACGTGTGCGAGCCTTTGTCGAAGATTACTGCGACGTGGGTCGGCGCATCCGGCCCGGCGTTCCCTTCGACATATTTCTGGAGCATATTGCAGAACCCCGAAACAGCGCCAATCGGCAAACCATCGGATTTCCGCGTCAGTGGCGGCAACGCGTGATATGCCCGGAAAATAAAGGCCGATCCGTCGATCAGATGCAGGTGACACCCTTTTCCGAAATTGCTCATGCGCGCGCTCCCTGATTGTCAGGGACGGTTCTGCCACAGGCCTGCGCGGGTGGCCAGTCAAGAACGCAGGTCAGCCACCAAAGAGGCCGCTGAACACGTCCGAGAAACTGTTCAAAAGCGCCATGACAAGCAAGACGCCCAAGAAAGCGAAAACCGCAAAAGCAAAAAACTGGAATAGGATCGCACCGATGCCAATTGCCACGCCAGCAAGGGCGGGTCGTCTTCTTTCATGGCGCAGGAAACCGATCGCAGACAACACGATGGCCAATCCGCCCAGCATCGCTACGCCGATCTGCAGCAGATCATCCAGATCCCGGGTCGGCGCGACGGGTTCGGGCTGATCCAGACCAGCGGCTGCGCGCAACGTGGATTTTCCGATTTCGGCGGCCAGTTCGCCCAGCGTCACACCCGCTGAATGCTGAGGTGCAAAAGGCCCGGCCCAAAACACAAACAGCGCGGCAAACAAGGCCAGAGCACCCACACAAAACCCGATCCATCCAAATACCGGATTGGCCGTATCATCAGCAGTCATCTTGATCCTTGCCTCTATGCGGACGTGTTCCAACACAGTGCTTGCTGGACGATCACGGCAAGAATTTGACGCTTAGCGCCAGAATTGATGGTTAGATTTGCTCTGTGCCCTTCAGAACATACTTGCAATCGCAATAGGGGCATTCGACCCAGCCGGTATCTTCCGGGATTTGCAGCCAGACGCGCGGATGACCCAATGCGCCTTCACCGCCGTCGCAGGCAACGCGAGAGATTTCCACAATCTTGGTTTCCGGCGCTTCGATGGTCACGGCTGGCGATCCTTCTTCGGTTGTCGGCCTCGCGGGCATGTACTAGGTGCGTTTATGAGCGATGAGCAAACCGGGGGCAAGAGCCACATGAGCGATGCGGCAATCACAATCGAGGGGCTGCGCAAAACCTATCGGGGTGGCAAGGGCCAGCCGGAAAAACAGGCGCTTAAAGGCATCGATTTGACCATCCCGCGCGGCTCGGTCTTTGGGTTGCTGGGGCCAAACGGGGCTGGAAAGTCGACGGTGATCAACATTCTGGCCGGGCTTGTGGTCAAATCCGCCGGTCATGTGTCGATCTGGGGCTTTGATCAGGACAAGCACCCGCGCCAGTCCCGCGCCGCCATCGGTGTCATGCCGCAAGAGCTGAACCTGGATCCATTCTTTACCCCGCGCGGAGCGCTGGAGGTTCAGGCAGGGCTTTACGGGGTACCCAAAGCCCAGCGCCGCAGCGATGAGATTTTAGAGCTGGTGGGCCTGAGCGACAAAGCCGAGGCCTATGCCCGCACATTGTCGGGCGGGATGCGGCGTCGGTTGCTGCTGGCCAAGGCACTGGTGCATCACCCCAAAATCCTGGTCCTGGATGAACCCACGGCGGGGGTGGATATCGAACTGCGTCAAATGCTGTGGACCAACGTGCGCAAGCTGAACGATCAGGGTATGACCATCATCCTCACCACGCATTATCTGGAAGAAGCACAAGAGATGTGTGACGAGATCGCTATCATCAACCATGGCCAGAAGATCGCACAGGACAGCACGGCCAACCTTCTGTCGCGCATGGACAGCCGCACGATGGTGATCGTTCCCGACAGTCCGATTGTTGATCTTCCGACAACCGATGGGGTCGAAGCCGCGCTTCGCGATGATGGCAGCCTTGAGCTCAACTATCGCAGCGCCCAAACCACCGCCGAGCAGGTTCTGGAGGCAGTTCGCGCCGCAAATATCCGAATTCGTGACGTGCGCACCGAAGAAGCCGATCTTGAGGATGTGTTCCTTGCGCTGACCTCAGCCCGCGCCGATGATCCCCCGGCAGATGATCACGATCAACCGCGCCGGGGCATGCACCGCGTCAAACTTTAGACTCGATCGACACGCGCCTGATAGCAATTGTTGCGCGCGGACCGGATGTGGATATAGGCCACGTCGGGGCGCGCAAAGATTTCGTCGATCTTGGCGCTGATCTGATCCGTCGGCGTGACCGCTCCGGTTCCATAGATGATACGGTCATTGGTGCCATATCCCTTGATCAGATAGTCGGGGGAAGAGGTCAGTATTTCGGGCATGTCATCGCCTCTAAACAGATCGCAAGGATCCGCACACAGGAATATCGGGCCGGTTTCTGCATAAGGATGTGTCTCTAAAAAGGGACGATGTGCCAGTATCAGCATGTCCCGGCCTTCTGGGATTTGGCGCAGGCAATGACGACACGGGTTACCAGCACCATCGGAAATGGCACGCTCGGGCACCGCGCCATAGGCGTCAGGTCCTCCGGCCTGAAGGCGACGTACATCTTGAGTGGGCAAGGCAGTGATCTTGAACATGTCTGGTCTCCGGTTTTTGCCAGACTGCCTGAATCCAACACCTGCAGGCGACCCGCATCTTGCGCATTTCGAGCGTCTATCAGCCATGTCGTGTTGATCCCTGAGCATATCAGCCTTGCAGTGTTAGCGGTAAAATAAGGGCTATGCGGATGGGTCAAATGTGTTTACTCAAAAAGGCGATGCAGCCCGGTTTTCAACGCTGCGGCGAATAGCAACCACACCGACACTCCGCCCGAGGCCATGTTCATGAGCACTCAAAACACCACCCTTAAGGGACTTGGTTTCGCGTTTCTGGGATTCGCGGTTTTCGCCAGTCATGACGCACTGATCAAAGTGCTGGGCGGAACCTATTCGGTGATGCAGATCATCTTTTTTGCGACCCTCTTTTCCTTTGTCCCGATGGCGGTAACCATCCTGACTGATCGAGCCACCGGAAACTTCCGCCCTCATCATCCCTGGCTGGTTCTGCTGCGATCCGGCCTGATGGTCATGGGCATGTCCTGTGCGTTCTACGCCTTTTCGGTTCTTCCGCTGGCCGAGGTTTATTCACTGCTGTTTTCCTTTCCCCTGATCGTCACCGTTTTGTCGATCCCGATTCTGGGAGAGGTCGTGCGCATACAACGCTGGGCCGCCGTTGGTGTTGGCCTGATCGGTGTTCTGATCGTTTTGCGCCCGGGTGCAACAGATATCACTCTGGGCCACATTGCTGCACTGACGGCAGCGTTTTGCAGTGCCTTCTCTTCGGTGTTGGTGCGCAAGATTGGAAATGAAGAGCGTTCGGCCGTTCTGATCCTTTATCCGATGCTGCTGGCCATCGTGGTAATGAGCCTGCTGCAACCGGCTGTGTATCAACCACCATCACTGCTGCATCTGGCAATGATGGCTCTGGTTGGTCTGTTCTCGGTTATTGCGCAGCACCTGATTATCCTGGCCTATCGCGCGGCCCCTGCTGGCGTCGTGGCCCCCAGTCAATACAGCCAGATCATCTGGGCCACATTGTTCGGAATGCTGTTTTTCGAAGAACAGCCCGACGCTTGGGTGGCTGTTGGCGCATCAATCATCATCGCGTCGGGTATTTTTGTGGTCTGGCGGGAAAGCCGGTCGAACACAACCTCGGTCAATACCCCGGTCCTCCGGGTGCGCTCACCGCGGGCGGATACTGGTGCGTCGCGGCCGGGGAAATAGTTCCCCCGGCCTGCTTTGCCTCAAACTCTAGTACACCACCACGGACCGGATGCTTTCCCCTTTGTGCATCAGGTCAAAGCCGTGGTTGATGTCGCTAAGCCCCATCGTGTGAGTGATCATCGGGTCGATCTCGATCTTACCGTCCATGTACCAATCGACGATCTTGGGCACATCAGTCCGGCCCCGCGCGCCACCAAATGCTGTTCCGCGCCAAGATCGGCCGGTGACCAGCTGGAACGGTCGGGTCGAGATTTCGGCCCCCGCAGGTGCCACACCAATGATGATGGATTCGCCCCATCCCTTATGGGCCGATTCCAGCGCATCGCGCATCACGCCCACATTGCCCGTCGCGTCAAAGGTGTAGTCGGCACCGCCCTTGGTCAGATTGACAAGATAAGGCACCAGATCTCCTTCGACCTCGGTCGGGTTCACGAAATCGGTCATGCCGAATTTGGTGGCCATCTCGACCTTGGCAGGGTTCAGATCGACACCCACGATCTGATCCGCACCCGCCAGACGCAGGCCTTGGATCACATTCAGACCGATGCCGCCCAGGCCGAACACAATGGCGCGGCTGCCAATCTCGACCTTGGCGGTGTTGATCACCGCGCCGATGCCCGTAGTCACACCGCAGCCGATATAGCAGATCTTGTCGAACGGCGCGTCCTCGCGCACCTTGGCCAAGGCAATCTCTGGCAGGACAGTATGGTTCGAGAAGGTTGAGCAGCCCATGTAATGCAGGATCGGGTCACCATCCAGAGTCGAAAACCGTGAGGTACCATCCGGCATAAGACCCTTGCCCTGCGTCTCTCGGATCGCTTGGCACAAGTTGGTTTTGGGATGCAGACAATATTCGCATTCGCGACATTCGGGTGTGTAAAGCGGGATCACGTGATCACCCGGTTTCAGGCTGGTTACACCTGCGCCCACCTCAAGAACGACGCCTGCGCCTTCATGACCCAGAATGGCGGGAAACAGACCTTCGGGATCAGCGCCCGACAAAGTGAACTCATCAGTGTGGCAAATCCCGGTGGCCTTGATCTCGACCAACACCTCGCCCGCCTTGGGGCCTTCGAGGTTCACATCCATCACTTCCAAAGGTTTACCCGCCTGAACGGCGACGGCTGCACGCGTGCGCATTGTGCTTGTCTCCCTGTCTTCTTTGTTTCGACCCTGCGTCAATTGAAGGGTATTTTCAACTGCGCTTTGATGGCTGGTGAACTAAACCTTTGATATTCAAGAAACGACATAGCCAGAATAAGGAGCGCCAATGTATAGATTTTTTCCCATTCTGATCTTGCTTTCCGCCTGTTCCGAAACACCGTCAGAACAGCAATCGCCGCGCCTGCCGTCCCGCGCCCCCTCGGTCGATCTGGCGTTTTGTCTGGGGGATCCTTTTGCGGGTTCGATCGGCCAACCGGTCCAGACCATCCAAGCCGCGCTTCCGGAACGGTCGCGTGTGTTGGGGCCGAACGATCTGATGGCACAGGATTACCGTATTGATAGGTTGAATGTTTTTGTCGATGACGACGGGATCATCGAAAATATCACCTGCGGATAAGCTGACACGAAGGCGTTTTGAGCTTTATTAGTGCCTATTTCCCGCGATAAACCAGCCAGTCTGGCAGATAGTCGATCACGCGGATTACCCAGGAAAACGGAGCCGGAAAATCGGTGCGGAACCGTCTGCGCGCCATGGCTTTGATCACGCGTGAGGCCGCGTCTTCGGGCGTCATCAGCATTGGCATTTTGAATTCGTTCTTGTCGGTCAATCGGGTCTTGATGAACCCGGGGTTGACGATGCGCACAGTGACGCCACTGCCCGCAAGATCATGGCGCATGGTTTCGGCCAGCGAAATGAGCGCGGCCTTGCTGGCCCCATAGCCGATTGCGGCAGGAAGCCCGTGATACCCTGCAAGCGACCCGATCAAAGTGATCTCTCCTCGGCCTGCCGCTACAAAACCGGGTACTGTTTCTCCAAGAACGCGTACTGCGCCCATATAGTTCACATCGCTGATCCTGAGCGCGGTTTCCGTGTCCCACTCAGGGCTACGCATCGGATCATAGGCTCCGGCGTTGTACACAAGGCCATCGATTGCCCCCGCCTGGGCAACCGCGCTGCGTACAGCGTTCAAATCAGTCACATCCATGGGGATAAAGCGCGCATTGGGCAGGTTGGCGCAGATTTCGGCCAAGCGCTCGGCGTTGCGCGCGGACAGGATCAGATGCGCACCTTTATCGCTCAGCTCTTTGGCCAAAGCGCGACCCAATCCCTCGCTTGCGCCGATGATCCAATAGGTTTTGCCCTCAAAGCTGCTCATGCGTGAACCGTTCCAGTTGATACGTTAGGTTTTACGGCCATGCGGCAGCTTTGGATCAGCCCTGTATTCGCTGACCCGAAGTCTTAACATAGTGCATTTGTTAAAAAACATCTAACCTGATTGATCCATACCCGTTTACGATGCGTATCTTATTGTAAAACGTCAGTTAACGAGGCTGGAATGTTCGACGAAACCCGGGGTGCCCGGAAAAAGATTGCAATTGTTGGAGCAGGCATTTCGGGGCTTTCCGCTGCGTACTATCTGTCAGAAAACAACGACGTAACACTGTATGAGGCCGAGCCTAGGCTGGGCGGACATGCCCGAACGGTACTGGCGGGCAAGAACGGCGATCAGCCGGTGGATACCGGTTTTATCGTGTTCAACTATGTGACCTACCCGTATCTGACCAAGCTCTTTGACGAGCTGAACGTGCCCGTCACCAAAAGCGAAATGAGCTTTGGTGCCACGATCGACAATGGCCGCATCGAATACGGGTTGAACAACCTGCGCACGCTGACCGCGCAAAAGCGCAACCTTGCGCGGCCCGCCTATTACAAGATGATCGCCGATATCCTGCGCTTCGGCAAAGAGGCGCCCGAGGCCGCCCAAGATGACGACACCACAATCGGAGAATTGGTAGACCAGTTGCGGCTGGGCCATTGGTTCCGCCACAACTATCTGATGCCGATGTGTGGCGCGATCTGGTCGACACCAGTGGAGTTCGTGGATCAATTCCCCGCCCGCTCGCTGGTGCAGTTCTTCCGCAACCATGCATTGCTGGCCAGTGGACGCGCCAATCAACACCAGTGGTACACGGTCAAAGGCGGCAGCGTCGAATATGTGCGCCGGATCGAGGCTGTCCTGCGCACGCGCGGTGCCGATATCCGTCTTGGCGCACCAGTGCAGGCGGTTGAACGGCACGATCTGGGCGTCACCGTGCGCAGTCAGGGGCAGGCCGATCTGTTCGACGAGATCATTCTGGCCACCCATTCAGATCAGTCTCTGGCCATTCTGGGCGAAAACGCCACGCGGGCCGAGGCCGCGGCGCTGGGCGCGATCCGCTATCAGCCCAATACCGCCATTCTACATTGCGACCCCGGGCAAATGCCGCGCCGGCGCGCGTGCTGGTCCAGTTGGACCTATCGCTCGCAAAAGGGCAATGTTGGGGTCACATATTGGATGAACCGGCTTCAGAATATCCCCGACAGCGATCCGCTTTTTGTGACGCTGAATGCCGGGTCAGAAATTCCCGCGGACGAAATCTATGACCAGGTCGAATTTGCGCATCCGGTGTTCGACAAGGCCGCGCTGAAAGCCCAAGGTCAAATTCGCGAGATGCAGGGACAGAACCGAACATGGTTTGCCGGTGCGTACAACCGGCATGGTTTTCACGAAGACGGGATTGCCAGCGCGATGCATGTCGTCGACCAGTTGAATGGCACCCCGCAACCCATCGGAGCTGACAATGGCATTCTCAAAGAAGATCCAGCCATTCCTGCATAGCACTAGAACCGCTTGGCTGGGCGTATTTACTCTAACGATCCTGCTGCTGGCACCAATAGGTCTGGCAGCATCACCGATTCCGGGTGACCTCAAGGACCCCAAGCAATTGGGAAGCGCGACGTTTCGCTTTCTGGGGCTGCCTCTCTATGACGCCAAACTGTATACACCCGCCGGCGCCGCGTTCAGTTGGGACGAGGATTTCGGGCTTCAACTGACCTACCGCAAGAACCTGAAGCAAAAGGCGTTGGTTGAATCGACGCTGGAAGAAATCACTCGCCAGGGCAATTCAGCGCCGACGCAAGCGCAATTGGAGGCGTGCTTTCAAGCGGTCAGCAAGGGCGACAGCTATTTGGCGGTCTCCAAAGGCCCGAACGAGGTTGATTTCTGGCGCAATGGCAGCAAGACCTGCTCACTGACCTATCCCGGGGCGAAACGGTCATTCATGTCGATCTTTCTGGGCGACAATTCGCGATCGGCAAGTTTTACCCAGCAGTTGAAGGGCCAGTGATGCTGTATCCGCGTGTCAGCCTGTATGCGCTTATGCTGGCTGCGGCGGGCATACCGCTTTACATCCACCTGCCGCGATTTGCGTCGGTCAATCTGGGATTGGGTCTGGCGGTGATCGGAACGGTCTTGCTGGCCATCAGGTTGGTGGATCTGGTGCAAGATCCCTTGATCGGCTGGGCGATTGATCATTGGCCCAACGCTCAGATGGTGTTCGCAGCAACAGCGGCACTGGGGTTGGCCATTGGCTTTCCACTGCTGTTCAGCCTTCCGGAGGGTACAAGCGTGATGGCTCTGGTGGCTGTGCTGATCCTCTTATTCTCGGCCTATAGCCTCGGAACCATCCTGCTTTATGGCCGCAGTGCAACCCTGGCGAAAAAGGCCACAGCACATGAACTGATGCGGCTGGCCGCATTCCGCGAAGGGGGTCAATTGACTGGCGTGATCCTGGCCGCCAGCGCACCAGCTGTGTTCGTGGCGCTTGGGGCGGCTTCACAAGGCTATCCGGCCTTTGGCCTCTTCTTGGGAGCGCTGGCTTTGGTTACGCTGGCTATAACGCTGCCGATCTGGCGGCGTACTCCGGTAACGGGGGATGGCCTGTCCTTTGCCGGTCTCGGACAGGCCGGAGCGTTGCGATTGCTATTGCTCGCCCTGGTCAACAGCCTGCCGGTCGCCATCACCTCGACCCTGTTTCTGTTCTTTGTCGAAGATCGCCTGCAACTGCCCGGGCAAGCAGGCCCCCTGCTGATCCTGTTCTTCCTTAGCGCTGGCGTCAGTGTTCCGCTTTGGGCACGGCTAAGCAACAGGATCGGGCCGAAACAGACTCTGATCATTGCCATGCCGCTGTCTATCGCAGGCTTCATCGGCGCAGCCATGCTGTCGACCGGAAATCTGGGCGGGTTTGCCCTGATCTGCATCGCATCTGGGGCCGCGCTTGGGGCCGATATGGTGGTTCTGCCCGCCATGTTCTCGGTCGTTCTGACCCGCGCCGGGCTGAACGCGTCAGCCGCCTTTGGCATCTGGTCTTTTGCGGGCAAACTGGGTCTGGCCCTGGCTGCCTTTTTCACTCTGCCGCTGCTGGAACGCAGCGGATTTGTCCCCGGACAAAGCAATTCGGCTGAGGCGCTTGAGGTTCTCACCCTCGCCTATGCCGTTCTTCCCTGCATCCTGAAACTCGGCGCGTTTGGATTGGTTCTGACGCTGCCGACGGAGGTCACAGTCAAATGAAACTCCTTATTATCCTTCTCTTCGCAATACTTGCCGTGATCATTGGCAAAGCCCGCTTCCTCAGCTTCCGGTCGCAGGAACCATCAGATTATGCCAGCACCGGGCCCGAGTTCTCGCTCAAGGAAAACCTGAATGGCGAGATATTGTCAGAAGGCCTGATCTATGGCCCCAACGGCAAGATGTCGAACAGCTTTGTTGCACGTATGGTCGGCGAGTGGGACGGAAACGCGGGCACTCTGACCGAGTATTTCACCTATTCCAACGGCAAGCAGATGACCCGCAAATGGTATCTAACCCTGGGGACCGGCAATACATTCATCGCCACCGCTGACGATATTGTTGGCGAAGGGCGTGGCGTGATCTCGGGCGCGACTGTCAAGCTCAGCTATCGGATCATCCTGCCCGAAGACGCCGGAGGGCATACTTTGGACGTGACCGATTGGATGTATCTGACCGAAAACGGCACGATCATGAACCGGTCCGAGATGCGCAAGTTCGGGTTGAAAGTTGCCGAGCTGGTGGCAACCATGCGCCCGGCACCCGAAATCAAGCAAGCCCATCTGAATGGCGCCAACGGGTACGACTCCACAACTGAAACGAGGCCGCTGCAATGATCTCACGTCGCGTTCTGATCGCTGTGGCTGCCCTTGTCGGGCTGGCCGTTCTCTCGGCCTGTGCCGCAAAACCCCGTGTGCCCAAAACGTTCTTGTCCGACCGCAAGCTGAACCTTGAGGAATTCTTCGAGGGTGAAACCGTAGCTTATGGGCAGTTTCAGGACATTCTGGGCAACGTTCCTCGGCGGTTCACAGTCGAGATCGACGGTACCTGGGACGGAGAGACACTGACCCTGGTTGAAGATTTCGTCTATGACGACGGTGCAACCGAACAGCGGATCTGGACCCTGACCAAAACCGGCGACGACACCTGGACGGGCACAGCGCCGGGCGTTCTGGGTGAGGCGACCGGCGTTGAACGGGGCGATACGTTCAATTGGAAATACAAGATCGACCTGCCGGTCAAAGACGGTACGATGCGCGTGAATTTTGATGACTGGATGTGGTTGCTGAGCGATGATCGCCTGCTGAATCGAGCCTATGTCTCACGCTTTGGAGTGCGATTGGGCGAAGTGGTATTGTTCTTCGAAAAGAAGTGATGACCGCGCCCTTTAGCTCCGCAGCGACAACCCGTCGTGGAACAGATGGACCTTCGCTGGATCAACGGTCAGTTTGACCGACTTGCCACGCAGATCTGTTGCGATCCCCGGCAGTTTGGCCACCAGACCTTCGGCCCCCGGCTGGTCCGTGAAGTAAAGCAGCGTAACCTCACCCAAGGCTTCGACGAAATCCACCTCACCCTCAAAGAACGCGGGTCCTTCGCCGGGGGTCATATCTTCGGGCCGGGCACCCACATTGACCTTCAGGCCCTTTTTGTCGTCGGTTGTCGGGATCGAGGACACCGCAACTCCCCCTGAGTCCAGCGCAACTGTCGTGGTCTCACCCGTTTCGGTGATGACGCCGGGCAGCAGGTTCATGGACGGTGATCCGATGAATTGAGCCACAAACTCGTTGTCTGGCGTCTCATACAGTTCCAGCGGCGTACCGACCTGCGCGATGCCCTTATTCGCCAGCACCACAATGCGGCTGGCCAGGGTCATGGCCTCGACCTGATCGTGGGTGACATAGATCATCGTGCTATCCGGCATCGCCTCTTTCAGGCGCGCAATCTCGATCCGTGTCGCGACGCGCAGCGCAGCATCCAAGTTCGAGAGCGGTTCATCAAACAGGTAAACCTTCGGGTCGCGCACTATGGCCCGACCGATGGCGACACGCTGACGCTGCCCGCCGGACAGTGCTTTGGGAAGGCGGTCCAGATAGGGTTCCAATTGCAGGATCGAGGCGGCGCGTTCGACAGCCGTGTCAATCTCGGCACTGGGCATTTTGGCGATCTTCAATGCAAAGGCCATGTTCTCGCGCACCGTCATATGCGGGTAAAGCGCATAGGACTGGAACACCATCGCAATGCCGCGTTGCGCAGGCGGCACCTCGTTCATCACCTGACCTTCGATCTCAAGCGTACCGCCCGAGATCTTTTCAAGCCCCGCAATCATCCGCAATAGGGTCGATTTTCCGCAGCCAGAGGGACCGACGAATACAATCAATTCGCCTTGTTCGATATCAAGATTGATATGTTTCAAGACATCTACTGCGCCATAGGTCTTGGCGACATCTGTGAGTTTAAGTTCCGACATGACCTACCCCTTGCTTTGAACCATGAGGCAGAATTGCCCCGCCTCTAGCGTCAGGGTGTCAGACCCACCCAGATCCTGCCCGATGACATGCCACGTGCCGGCAGGCTGCGCGGCCTCACCCGTTGCGTCGCCGAGGTTGAAGACGCAGAACACCCGTTCTGACCCATTTTCGCGGACAAAGCTCAGAACAGGACCGTTCTGCGTCATGTCCACTTGATCCCCAGTCGCCAAAGCAGGATGCGCATGGCGCAAGGCAATCGCGCGACGATAGTGATGCAACATCGAGGAGGGATCGGCTTCGAGCCGATCAACCGCTCGCGTTGCCTGATCCGAACTGACCGGAAGCCAAGGCTCACCCGTACTGAACCCGGATTGTTCGTCCTGCGCGGTCCAGACCATGGGGGTCCGGCAGCCGTCGCGCCCCTTGAACTCGGGCCAGAACTCTATGCCATAGGGATCCTGAAGCCGTTCGAACGGCACATCTGCTTCGGGCAGACCCAGCTCTTCACCTTGATACAGGCAAGCCGAGCCGCGCAGGCACATCATCAACACCGCATGTTGGCGGATGGCTGCGTCGTCCAGCCCCCAGCGCGAAGCGTGGCGTGGCACGTCGTGGTTTGAGAACGCCCAGCAGGGCCATGCATCGCCAGCCTTTTGCGCCAGCTGATCGAATACCTGTTGGGTATAGGCCGCCGTCAATGCGCGTTTCTCAAGGAACTCAAAGGCATAGCACATGTGCATGCGTTTATCGCCGGTGGTGTATTCACCCATGATCTCAAGGCCACGTTGCGCGTCGCCGATCTCACCCAGACAGGCGCGGCCTTCGTATTCGTCGGTCAGTGCTCGCAGCCGTTCCAGGAAGGCAACGTTTTCAGGCTGGCTTTTGGAATAGAGGTGATCCTGATGGTTATACGGGTTGACCTGCGGCGCAATCGTGGCGTTGCGCTGATCCATCGGCAAGGGCGGATTATCCCGCAGCTCTTTGTCGTGGAAATAGAAGTTGATCGTATCCAGACGGAAGCCATCAACGCCCAGATCCAGCCAGAACCGCGCCACGTCCAAAAGCGCATCCTGCACCTCACGGCAGTGGAAGTTCAGATCCGGTTGCGAAGACAGGAAGTTGTGCAGGTAGTATTGCTGACGTCGCGTATCCCATTGCCAGCCGGATCCACCAAAGATCGACAGCCAATTGTTCGGCGGCGTCCCGTCGGGTTTGGGATCGGCCCAGACATACCAATCGGATTTCGGATTCTCACGGCTGGCGCGGCTTTCCACGAACCATGGGTGCTGATCCGAGGTGTGCGACATCACCAGATCAATCATCACTTTCAGGTTCAGGGCATGGGCCTGATCCAAAAGCGCCTGAAAATCCTCCATCGTTCCGAACATCGGATCAACGTCGCGATAGTCGCTGACGTCATATCCAAAATCCTTCATCGGAGATTTGAAGAAGGGCGAGATCCAGATCGCATCAACGCCCAGGGACGCGATATATTCCAACCGGCTGGTGATCCCTTTCAGATCGCCCACCCCGTCGCCGGTGCTGTCCTGAAAGCTGCGCGGATAGATCTGGTAGATCACGCCACCACGCCACCAATCGGCTGCGGCTTTGGTTGATTTTGCGGGATCAACGGAGTTTTGCACGTTCATAACACGCCTCTATTTAACGGAACCGGCCAACAGACCGCGAACCAGATATTTCTGCATTGCAAAGAAGACCACGAGCGGCACCGCAATCGAAACGAAAGCCGCCGTGGCAAGGATTTCCCAGTTTCCACCGCGCGTGCCCAACAGTTCAACAATGCGGTTGGTCATCACGGTGGTCTGCCCTGTCGCATCGATCAGGAACACTTTGGCCACCAGCAGATCGTTCCATGTCCACAGGAACTGAAAGATCGCAAACGAGGCCAATGCCGGAAAGCTGAGTGGCAGGATCAGTTTGGTGAAGATCTGGAATTCAGTAGCACCATCGACCCGGGCGTTTTCGATCAGGTCGCGGGGCAGCCCGGCCATATAGTTGCGCAACAGATAGATCGCCAATGGCATCCCAAAGCCGGTATGGGCCATCCAGACCCCAAGATAGCCTTTGCCGATCCCGATATTGAGGTGGAATTTCAGCAAAGGTATCAGCGCCAGCTGCAATGGTACCACCAAGAGCCCGACAACTGCCGCGATCAACAGGGCCCGGCCCGGGAACTCCATCCACGCCAGCGCGTAGGCCGCAAAGGCTGCGACCAGAATGGGTATGATCGTAGCCGGGATCGTCACGGTCAGTGTGTTAAAGAACGCCTTGGCCATACTGTCGGTGCTGCTCTCATCCAGCAGTACTTTTTGATAATTGTCGGTGGTGAATTCGGGCGGCAGCTCGGCTGTCACGAAGATACGCGCACCGCGATTGCCGGTGAATTCTTCCGTATTCTCCATCCGGTAGTTGCCCTGCGCGTCCACGGTGACGGTGCCACCGCGCCGCATCTCGGCCACATCACCCGGCACAAAGGCATCCACATCGCGTGAGCTGACACCCCAGCGTGAGATGGTGGCCTGGTCTTCTGCGCCAAACAGTTGGCCTTCGATGACATAGACACCGTTTTCCAAAACCTGTGTTTCTGGCGCGGCACTGCGCAGTGTCAGGTTCTGTTCTGATGGAAACAGCGATCGCCACCAACCACTGGTCGCGATCTGATCCGCCGTCCGAAAGGACGACACCAGCAGACCCAGTGTGGGAAGCACCCAAAGGGCCACAAGAGCGACAACGGACAGGTGCACAACCCATCTGAGCGCCGGTTTGGTTCCTGCAATATCGCTCATGGGTTACTCCATTTCCTTGCGCGCATTGCGCACGTTCCAGATCAGGATCGGGGTGACCAGCAGCATGATGACCATGGCCGAGGCCGACCCCACACCCCAATCATTGGCGCGGAACAATTTGTCATACATGTAATTGGCCAGAACCTGCGTCTCCCACTGCCCGTTGGTCATGGCAAAGACGATGTCAAAGACCTTGAGCACGGTGATGGTGATCGTCGTCCAAACCACAAGGATGGTGGTTTTGATCTGAGGCACCTTGATCTTGAAGAAGATCTGGAACGGGTTGGCCCCATCCAGAATTGCGGCCTCGACCGTTTCTTCCGGAATACCGCGCAAAGCGGCAGACAGGATGACCATGGCGAAACCGGTCTGAATCCAGACCAACACGATCATCAGAAAGAAACTGTTCCAAAACGGAATGGTCAGCCAAGTCTGCGGTTCGGTCCCGCCAAAAAAGATATAAAGCGCGTTCAGGATACCGATCTGATCCTGTTCAGCCGGGCGCGCGTCGTAGACCAGTTTCCAGATGACCGAGGCGCCTACAAATGAGATCGCCATGGGCATAAAGATCAATGACTTGGCCAGATTTCCCCAGCGGATCCGATCCGTCAGCTGAGCCACCAGCAGTCCAAAGGCAGTCGACATGGCGGGCACAACAATCAGCCAGAACATGTTGTTGCGCATGGCTTCCCAGAACTTCGGCTCGGCCGCCATCTGGGTATAATTATCCAGACCAACCCATCTGTACCCGCCACCGGGCACACGTTCCGTGAGCGACAGGCGCAAGGTTTCAACCACCGGGTAGGCCAGATACAGCCCCAACGCAGCCATGGCCGGGAACAGAAACAGCCATGGCCGGATCATGTTCGCGCGGTTGATGTTGCGGCCCGCATTCGGGCCCCGCGGCGGGAACAAGACTTTGTCCAGAAACTGATTTGATAGGTAGAAATAGCCAACACAACCCGTCACGCCGATGGCGATGGTCAGCAGGCCTTGGAGTGCCGGTGTCATGATGCCCTCATTCGCATGGCATCCGGGGCGGCCTGGTGACCGCCCCAGTGCTTAGGTTACTTCGCGGCGTCCCATGAGGACTGGATTTCATCCGCGACGTCTTGCGCAGATGCGCCGCCGGCATAATCAACCATACCGGTCCAGAAGGTTCCGGCACCAACGCCACCTGGCATCAGGTCAGACCCGTCAAAACGGAAGGTTGTTGCGCCCAGAAGAATGTCATTCATCTTCTTCAGAGTCGGATCAGAAAAGACCGAGGTATCGACACCCTTGTGCGGGGTTAAAAAGCCGGTCAGGGCCATCCAGGTTTCATGCGCTTCCGGCGTCTTCAGATACTCGATCAACGCATGCGCACCGGGGCTGTCATTGGTGATCGCCCAAAGGGTACCGGCACCCAGCACGGGGCTGCCCAGGTCCTTGCTTTCATAGGCCGGGAAGTAGAAGAAATCGGCATCTTCACCCACAACCGTTCCTTCCGGGAAGAAGGCCGGGATGAACGAAGCCTGGCGGTGCATGTAGCACTGTGGTGGTGAGCTGAACAGGCCTTTGGGGCTGTCGCGGAAATCTGTTGTTGCAACAGCTCCGGCACCACCTGCGACGTAATCATCGTTACGTGCAAAAGCACCAAATTCCTCGATCGCGGCCACAACCTTAGGATCGTTGAACTTCAGCTCGTTCGAAACCCACGCATCATAGTCTTCCGGAGCCAGAGTGCGCAGCATCATGTCTTCGACCCAGTCCGTTGCCGGCCAACCGGTCGCGCCGCCGGACCCCAGCCCGATACACCAGGGCGTTTCGCCATCGGCCACGATCTGATCCGTAAGCGCCTTAAGCTCTTCCATGGTGGTCGGCACTTCATATCCGGCGTCTTCGAAATTCTCAGGCACAAACCAGACCAGCGACTTTACATCGACCTTGTAGAAGAAACCATAAAGGTCCTCTTCCCCGTCCAGGCCCGCATATGTCCCCAGATCAACCCAGGACTGACCGGCCGCATAGTTGTCGCGGATCCAATCGTCGGTGCCTTCGCTCAAAGGTGTCAGAAAACCCGATTTCGCCATGTCAGCCGCCAGGCCCGGTTGCGGGAATACTGCGATGTTGGGGGCCGATCCTGCTTCGGCATCGATACGGATCTGCTGCTCGAAACTGTCCGATCCGACATAGGAATATTCATGCCCGGTGGCCGCGGCGAATCCATCCAGGACCTTTTCAACGTTTTCCTGATCCGGCCCCAGCCAAGGCCCAAAAACCGTAACTTGTTCGGCTTGCGCGGCGCCCGCCATCAGGGCGAGCGTTGCCGCACCTGCGTAAAGCGAGTGTTTCATAGATTGTCCTCCCAACTTTTTCTATCGCGCCCAATGTTTTCAAAGCGCTTTGGATACTCGACGTTATCCGCTAACATTCGGTCTCTGTCAACATTCTGTTTGCAGAGGCCTGTAAACTTAATATTTCGCTGTATTTCCCCAAAACAGGTTGACGGAGCGCACATTTGCCAACAAAACAGGAACGATCACATGTTTGAAGGCGCTTTGAAAGTCGATGAACCTAAAGCAACTGTCGGAAACTCTTGGCCTCTCGCAGACGACGGTCAGCCGTGCGCTGAACGGGTATCCCGAGGTGAAAGAGGAAACGCGCGAACGGGTTCAGGCAGCGGCGGCCAAACATGGCTATCGGCCCAACAGCTGGGCCAAAGGTCTGGCGACCGGTCGATCCATGGTGATCGGACATGTGATTCCCAGTTCATCCCAGCATGAAATGGTGAACCCAATATTCGGAGATTTTGTCGCTGGAGCCGCCAAGACATATGCCGATCATGGCTATGATATGATGTTTTCGAACGCCGAAGATACGTCTATCGAAAAAGCCTATCGCAACCTGTTTCAACGTGGCGCGGTTGATGGCGTTGTTCTGCAAGGCCCCAAGGTCAACGAACCCCGGATCGAGGTTCTGACTCGTATGGGCGTGCCGTTCATCGTGCATGGCCGCTCGACCGGGGTGACGTCGCCCTATGACTGGATCGACGTGAACAACAAACGGTCCTTTCAACGTGCGACGCAGTTTTTGATCGATTTGGGCCATCGGCGGATCGCGTTGATCAACGGTCTTGAGGATATGGATTTCGCAAAACGGCGCCGAGACGGGTATCTTGCGGCGCTGATAGATGCAGGGTTAGAGCCGATTCCGAGCCTCATGCGCAGCGCCGAAATGACCGAAGTCTACGGCCACCACGAAACCCGTGGAATGTTGCAATTGGATCATCCGCCATCCGCGATCCTGTGTTCATCCATGATTTCGGCGGTCGGAGTGCGCCGCGCACTGGACGAGGCCGGTTTACGCATGGGGCAAGATGTTTCAGTGATCGCCCATGACGATGACCTGTCTTATCTGAAAAACGGTCAGGATGTTCCCATCTTCACCGCCACACGGTCCTCGGTCCGAATGGCCGGTGAATTGGCCGCAGAAATGCTGATCAACCGAATCCAGGCACCATCCGAACCGGTAATGACGCAATTACTCGAGGCTGAGCTGGTCGTAGGACGCTCGACCGGGCCCGCTCCAAACTAGGTTTACTAAAATGAAGAACACACGTGCGGATTTCCCCAAGGATTTCCTGTTCGGGGTCGCGACCTCGGCCTATCAGATCGAAGGGCATGAGTTCGGTGGAGCTGGCCAAACACACTGGGACAGTTTCGCCGCGACACCAGGCAATGTGGTGCGTTGCGAAAACGGTGATCGAGCCTGTGAACACTATCATCGATACGAACAGGATTTTGACCTGATCCGCGATGCAGGTTTTGACTGCTATCGGTTTTCCACCAGTTGGGCGCGTGTCCTGCCAGAGGGGCGCGGGCACGTGAATCAAGATGGTCTGGACTTCTATGATCGGCTGACGGACGCGTTGTTGGAACGCGATATCAAGCCCTGCGCTACGCTTTACCATTGGGAGCTTCCATCGGCGCTGGCTGATCTTGGCGGTTGGCGGAACCGCGACATCGCAAGTTGGTTTGCCGACTTCACCGAGATCATCATGTCTCGCATCGGCGACCGTATGTATAGCGTTGCAACGATAAATGAGCCGTGGTGCGTCAGCTGGCTCAGCCATTTTGAAGGGCACCATGCGCCCGGAATGCGAGACATCCGCGCAGCTGCACGCGCGATGCACCATGTTCTTCTGGCGCATGGTTGCGCGATCGAGGTGATGCGCGGCCTCGGCGTCGGGAACCTGGGCGCGGTGTTCAATCTGGAGTGGTCCGAGCCGGCAGATCAAAGCGATCAGGCGCGTTACGCGGCCGAAATCTATGACGGGATCTACAATCGGTTTTTTCTAGGGGGCGTTTTCAAAAAGGCATACCCCCAGGTGGTTTTAGACGGATTAGAGCCACATTTGCCCTCCGGTTGGCACGATGATTTCGACACAATCGGTCAGCTGGTGGATTGGGCTGGTGTCAATTACTACACACGAAAGCTGATCGCCTCCGCCCCTGGACCGTGGCCAGGCTATTCAGGGGTTGAGGGGCCATTGCCGAAAACTCAGATGGGTTGGGAAATCGAGCCTTCCGCTTTGACCCGGTTTCTTCTCCGCACCGCACGAGAATACACCGGGGATCTTCCGCTCTTCGTCACCGAAAACGGTATGGCCAGTGCGGAACACCACAACGACGCGGCGCGCATAGACTATATCGATCAACACCTAACGGCTGTTCGCGATGCGCAGAACCAAGGCGCACCCGTCAAAGGCTATTTCCTTTGGTCCTTGCTAGACAATTACGAGTGGGCCCTTGGGTATGAGAAACGGTTTGGATTGGTCGATGTCGACTTTGAAACCATGGAACGTACACCCAAAGCGTCTTTCAATGCACTGAAACAGTCATTGAGTCGCAGATAACGCGAGCAATTTGCACGGGTCGGGAATTCAGGCTTTGGGATATTACTCGTATTAGAGAGATTTGTGTTTTGGGTTTTTTCTAGGTTTGGCGGTGACCTACTCTCCCGGGGCTTAAGCCCAAGTACCATTGGCGCGGCAGTGCTTAACTTCCGGGTTCGGTATGGGACCGGGTGTTTCACTTGCGCTATGACCACCAAACCGAGGAAAAGCCCCATGTCGACTTTCTTGCGAAGCAAGAAAGCGACAGGTGGCAGGCAGCGTCTTTTGCTTGCAAAAGGCGCGTTGCCACTCGGTTGTATAGTCAATCAACACCGTGCAGTCTGCTTTTGCAGACTGTCACGCGCGGGAGGCAGCGTATTCGTTTACGAATGCGCGGTCCCGCAACAAGTTGTCCATGGTCAAGGTTGGTGTATGCTTCTGGTTTGATTTATCTTTCCATTACTGGATCAAATCAAGCCTATCGGGCGATTAGTACCGGTCAACTGAACGCATTACTGCGCTTACATCTCCGGCCTATTGACGTGGTGGTCTTCCACGGCCCTCAGGGAGACCTTGTTTTGAGGGGGGCTTCCCGCTTAGATGCCTTCAGCGGTTATCCTGTCCGATCATAGCTACCCAGCACTGCCGTTGGCACGACAACTGGTCCACCAGTGGATCGTTCACCCCGGTCCTCTCGTACTAGGGGCAACTCCTCTCAAGTCTCCTACACCCACGGCAGATAGGGACCGAACTGTCTCACGACGTTCTAAACCCAGCTCACGTACCTCTTTAAACGGCGAACAGCCGTACCCTTGGGACCTGCTCCAGCCCCAGGATGAGATGAGCCGACATCGAGGTGCCAAACACTGCCGTCGATATGGACTCTTGGGCAGTATCAGCCTGTTATCCCCGGCGTACCTTTTATCCGTTGAGCGATGGCCCTTCCACTCGGGACCACCGGATCACTATGGCCGTCTTTCGACTCTGCTCGACTTGTCAGTCTTGCAGTCAGGCTGGCTTCTGCCATTGCACTCAACGAGCGATTTCCGACCGCTCTGAGCCAACCTTCGCGCGCCTCCGTTACGCTTTAGGAGGCGACCGCCCCAGTCAAACTACCCGCCACGCAGGGTCCCGGATCCGGATAACGGACCGCGGTTAGACATCAAGCAGAACAAGGGTGGTATCTCAAGGGAGGCTCCACCGGAACTGGCGTCCCGGTTTCAAAGCCCACCACCTATCCTGCACATGTTGTGCCTGATGCCAGTGCGAAGCTGTAGTAAAGGTGCACGGGGTCTTTCCGTCTAACCGCGGGAAGCCTGCATCTTGACAGGCAATTCAATTTCGCTGAGTCGATGTTGGAGACAGCGGGGAAGTCGTTACGCCATTCGTGCAGGTCGGAACTTACCCGACAAGGAATTTCGCTACCTTAGGACCGTTATAGTTACGGCCGCCGTTTACCTGGGCTTCAATTCAAGGCTCTCACCTCTCCTTTTAACCTTCAGGCACCGGGCAGGCGTCAGACCCTATACGTCGTCTTGCGACTTCGCAGAGCCCTGTGTTTTTAATAAACAGTCGCCACCCCCTGGTTTGTGCCCCCAGCCCCTAGTTGCCTAGGAACCGGGCCTCCTTCTCGCGAACTTACGGAGGTATTTTGCCGAGTTCCTTCAACATCGTTCTCTCAAGCGCCTTGGTATGCTCTACCAGTCCACCTGTGTCGGTTTAGGGTACGGTCTGATGGAGGGCTATTTCCAGGAACTGCTCAGCAGCCCAACCAATCCGATAAGGTTGAACTACACCTGCAATCCGTCACATCCTCCTGGCTCAGGAATATTAACCTGATTCCCATCGCCTACGCCTTTCGGCCTCGGCTTAGGGGCCGGCTTACCCTGCTCAGATTAGCTTTAAGCAGGAACCCTTGGACTTTCGGCGAGAGTGTCTCTCACACTCTTTGTCGCTACTCATGTCATCATTCTCACTAGTGATCTCTCCACGGGATCGCTCACGCGCCCGCTTCATCGAAAAGATTCAGATCCTCCATGGCGCTCCGAAGAACGCTAAAGAGGATAAATCTTATGTCACACTACGCTCTGCTACCGATGCTTACGCATCCCTAGACTTCGGCTCATGGCTTGAGCCCCGTTACATCTTCGCCGCAGGACAACTTATTTAGACCAGTGAGCTGTTACGCTATCTTTAAAGGATGGCTGCTTCTAAGCCAACCTCCTGGTTGTTTTGGTCGTCCCACCTGCTTTCCCACTTAGCCATGAATTGGGGGCCTTAGTCGTAGGTCAGGGTTGTTTCCCTCTCCACTACGGACGTTAGCATCCGCAGTGTGTCTGCCATCTAGTACTCCCGGGTATTCGGAGTTTGGTTAGGATCAGTAAGCCTGTGGGGCCCCATTACCCATCCAGTGCTCTACCCCCCGGGGTATTCGGATGACGCTCTACCTAAATAGATTTCGCAGAGAACCAGCTATCTCCGAGTTTGATTGGCCTTTCACCCCTAGGCACAGCTCATCCCGATCTTTTTCAACAGATGTGGGTTCGGCCCTCCAGTAAGTGTTACCTTACCTTCAGCCTGGCCATGCCTAGATCACTCGGTTTCGGGTCTGATCCCACGAACTCATACGCCCTATTAAGACTCGCTTTCGCTACGCCTACACCTAACGGCTTAAGCTTGCTCGTAAGACCAAGTCGATGACCCATTATACAAAAGGTACGCCGTCACCCCGCAAGGGGGCTCCGACTGATTGTAGGCGTTCGGTTTCAGGTACTGTTTCACTCCCCTCGTCGGGGTGCTTTTCACCTTTCCCTCACGGTACTGGTTCGCTATCGGTCAGCAAGGAGTAC
>NZ_WQIE01000007.1:0-274269 GCF_013035585.1 Ruegeria sp. HKCCA5839
AACCCGTCGCCGTCGCAGGCATCAGCAAAGACGACATGCGCACACAGGTCGGGGCCTGATCCTCCTCCCCGGCCGGGGTTTTCCCCGGCCTCGGGCGTGCCCCCTTTGTTACTTCCTTCGCAAAGGGGGCACGTTCTTCGGCAACGCTGCTTGTCATCAGATTCTGCGGACAAACGGTTTCGGTCGGTAGGGTCAGAGATTTGGTCTCGGCGGTGTACCACCGCTTTGGGCGCGTGAGTTACATCACGCCGAATTTCTCAAAGGCTTCGACAGTGCTCATGCCCTCTTTGATGGCAATGGCCACCTTGTTTTCGGTTGCCACTTTTTCCAGCGCCTTTTCGACCGCTTCCTGTTCCACTTCGGCAGGAATGACCAGAACGCCTTCGTCATCTGCAAAGATCAAATCGCCAGGGGCCACCACGGTTGCACCGATCTGCATCTTGACGCGATAGTCCAGAACTTTGCCGCGTACGCCCTGGTCTTGGGCAAAGCTGCCCCTTGAAAACACCGGAAATCCGCGCTCGAGTCTCAGCGTGCGGCCCGGCTCGGGATAGACAGCACGCTCGTGTCCCCACCCGAACCGCTGCGTGGCCAAAACGGCTGATCTCAGCCGAGTCCTATCTCTTTTAGCAGGGCGGCCCCATGTTCGTTGAGCAGGGGTGCCGCTTGCAAATCCGCCACCCGCGTTCCGCCAAACCGAACGGGCGATTGCATCATGCGCAGGTCCGTGCCGGACGACGTTTGAACCTGCTGGATCATGTCGGTGAAGCCGTCCGACGCCAGCGTTTCGGGCCAGTCCAGCACCCGCGCGCACCAGACGCCCTGTGGACCAAGATCCTG
The DNA here is from genome assembly GCF_013035585.1 of Ruegeria sp. HKCCA5839. Lineage (NCBI taxonomy): Bacteria > Pseudomonadati > Pseudomonadota > Alphaproteobacteria > Rhodobacterales > Roseobacteraceae > Ruegeria > Ruegeria sp. HKCCA5839. Next base: position 841 of record NZ_WQIE01000007.1, read on the forward strand.
TTCCCATGCTTTTGCGCTGCGGGTGCGAAAGGCGCGTTGCAAGCGGGTGAATATCTCTTCTTTCCGTTGGAACAGATGGCCCGGATCGTCCTGATCCCCGCACAGATCGGGCAGGTCCATCAGCTTTGCCAAGGTTTCAATCGGTGTCATCGCCAGCGCCAGATGCCCTTCTGCGGTTTCATAGACACCGTAGGGCGCAGCCAGATAGCCATGGGCAGAGCCTTGCTTTAACCGTTGCGGCGGCCGTTCACCGTTGTTCAGATAGGTGGTGAGAAATTCAAATTGCAGGTCGAGCAGGGAGTCTAGAAGGCTGGTTTCGACCAATGCGCCTTCGCCAGTACGCGACCTATGAAACAAGGCCCCCAGCAGGCCTTGCGCCAGATTGGCTCCGGCGCTGATATCTGCAATGGGCAGGCCAACGGGAACAGGCCCTTGTTCGGCATTCCCGTTGAGCCACATGATCCCCGACCGGGCCTGCGCCAGCAGATCCTGACCCGGTAGATCGGCCCACTCTCCGCTGGGGCCATAGCCTGACACCGAGCCATAAATGATATCGGGCTTGATCTGTTGGACATCGCAATAACCAAGTCCCAAACGCTCCATGACACCGGGGCGGAAATTCTGAATAACGATGTCAGCGCGCCCGATCAGCCGCCGGGCCGCCTCAAGCCCTTGGGGCGATTTCAGGTCCAGCGCGATGCTTTCTTTCCCACGGTTGATGGAATGAAACAGGGTCGAGTCGTCTTCGATCCGGGTATCCGACAAGTAGATCTGTCGGCACAGATCGCCCTTGTCGGGGTTTTCAACCTTGATGACTCGCGCACCCATGTCGAGCAGTTTCAGCGAGGCATAGGGCCCGGCGAGAAACTGGCTGAAGTCGACAACCGTTATCCCTTTGAGCGGCGCGATCATGGATCAGCTTGTTTCAAATTCCAGCGCACCCAGCACGTCCTGTGAATCTGCCCCCAATTCGGGCGCACCTGCGGGGTTTTTCAGGGCTTTGCCATCAATCCTGATCGGACAGCGCGTTGTCTGTGCCTCTTGCCCCGACGCGGTGCGAATGGTCTGCACCGGATCAAGGGCCTTGAACCCGTCACTGGCGACAAAGCCGGGCCAGTCCAGAACCTCGGCGCACCAGATGCCAGCGGGTTCCAACAGGCCGACCCAATGCTGGGCGGGCTTTTGTTCGATGATCCCAGCAATCACCGCCTTGATCTCATTCAAACGCAAAAAGGCCTGATCCTGGCCGAACTCTGACAGCTCGGGCGCGTCAAGCAGATCGGCCACTTTCGCCAGAGGGGCCATCGCCAGCGCCATATATCCGTCTGACGTGCGATAAATACCGTAAGGAGCAGGCTGATAGGGGTTGGCGTTGCCGAATGCGTGGCGTTGCGGCTGGCGTTGGTCGTCGTTGAGGAAGCAGGTGAACTGTTCAAAGGTCATGTCGATGGCCGCCGACAACAAGTCCACCTCCACAAGCCCGCCTTTGCCGGTCGCGCCTCGGCGCACCAGACAAGCCAGAATACCCTGAACCAGATTGCCAGCGGTTGCCACATCCAGCATGGCAAAGCCGGTCGGAACGGGACCATCCTGGGCATTGCCGTTCAGCCAGGCGATGCCCGACAGCGATTGCACCAGAAGGTCTTGTCCGGGCTTGGCCACCCAGGGGCCGTCGGTCCCGTAGCCGGACACAGCCCCATAGACCATGCGCGGGTTCAGTGCCTTGACGGTGTCATAGCCCAGACCGATACGTTCCATCACGCCCGGGCGGAAATTGTGGATCATCACATCGCATTCAGTAATCAGCGCGCGGATCTTTTCCAGATCCGTGGACTGTTTCAGATCAGCGGTTACGCTTTTCTTGCCGCGATTGAAGGTATGAAACACAAGACTGTCATTGCCGACCTTCTGATCGTTCACCACCATTGACCGGCACAGATCACCGCCTTGAGGTCTTTCGATCTTGATGACCTCGGCCCCCAGATCGGCCAAGCGCAACGCGGCAACGGGACCTGCCAGAAACTGCGCAAAATCAAGCACGCGGAGCCCGTTCAGGGGGCGCATCTGCGGCGCTTCGGTCATGGGTATTCCTTTCAATTAAACAGTCAAAGCCGCCTCGAAGGGGCTGGAGCTTATCTGAAAGCCTAAGGACTTTGACAGCTCGGCCGCTGTGACACGGATTGTGGAAAGCGTCTCTGCTGCGGACGCGGTTTCCTTGGTCTGGGCAATGAAACCCGAAGTGATTGCAGCGGTGACACCCCGGCTGTCGAACACCGGTACACAGAGGTTACGAACGCCGCTGACCATCTTGCTTGGTGTATCCTCGAACCCGTCCATGCGAATACGCGCCAGGCGCTCTTTCGTTTTCTTCTGCGCTTTGGCGGGCAACCGGGCGATATAGCGCTTTTGAACATCATCTGCCGAAAAGGCCAGGATCACATGGCCTGAACTGGTCTGCTCGACCGGAAACAAGGCGCCGGTTCTGACAGCATAGCCTGCAGGCAGCGGACTTTGGACCGAAGCCAGAACAAGAATGTTCTCACGGTTCAGCACACCCAAATGGCACGATTGCATGCTGCGCGCGGAAATACGTTCCAGCATTGGCAGTGCGGCCTGGATCAGGCGTTCCGTTGGATCGTGGCGGTGGGACAGCTCAAACAGTTGGAGCGTCAGTGCATACCGGTTGGTTTCCTCGTCTTGCCGCAGATATCCACGATCAGCGAGATAGACCACGACACGGTAGATTTCGCCCATCGTACGTCCAAGCGCATCCACGATCTCATTCATCGTCAGCCCTGACGGGGAGTCGGCCAGAAGCTCCAGCACATCCAGTGCCTTTTCGACGGCCGGAACCATCGATTTTTCTTTCTTTGATGCAGTGGCTGCGATGTTGCCCGATTTTGTCATCCGCTTTCCCCTTTGTCTGAGGCGAGGAGTCTAGCCTGCTCGGCCTTTGCGAAACAGAGGGACATCAATTCATTTTCGTTGCGCAAGCCTTGTTCCGTGGTCAAATCCATTGCCCCGCGCACGGCGGCTTTGACAGCCTGAGTTGCAACGGTTGAGTGGGCGGCAATGTCCTGCGCAATCGCGCGTGCCTGGGTCAGTTCTTCTCCGGGCTCCACCAGGTACTCGACCATGCCGATCCTGTTGGCGTCTTCCGCCGAGAACCGTTGACCTGTCAGCAGGATCTTCATTGCCTGGCCATAACCACACATTCGGGTCAGATGTTGGGCTGCGCCGCCTGCTCCGTTCCAGCCCAGTTGTACTTCGGGGGCCGAAAACTGCGCTGAACGCGCAACCACGCGCAGATCACAGGCCAGAGCGATTTCAAGCCCACCGCCCAAGGCCCAGCCCTTGACTGCGGCAATGGCAGGTTTGCGCAGAGCAAGGATGGGCGGGATATAGTCGAGCCGGTTACGCCAGGCCCAGAAATCCTCATACCCTTCCAATGCCTTGATATCTGAACCGGCGCAAAACGCCTTTTCGCCAGCGCCGCGGAAAATCACCACATGCACGTCTTTGGCCTCATTCGCCTTGGTGCAGCAATCGGCCAATTGCCGGTACATTTCGGGGGTCAGCGCGTTGTGTTTCTCGGGGCGGTCCAGGACGATTTCGGCAGTGTTTTCTCGAAATTCGATTCGAACGCATCCGTTTTCGGTCTCGCTCATGGAGTCTCACTCAATTCTCTAACTCTTGGGCAAGAGCCTAGCACAACCTATTTCAAATACAAAAGTAATTTTTATACTTGCAATAACCTGCCAACTTGCGCCATGCTGTTTGCGTCAAAAGGGGCGTGGTGGATGAAGCTGAAGGGAATGACCTGGGATCACCCAAGAGGGTTCGAGCCGGTTGTGGCGGCCTCAAAGGCTTATGCCGCGCAGCAGGGTATCGAGCTGTCTTGGGGCAAGCGTTCGCTTCAGGCATTTGCGGATGCACCGATCGCGGGTCTGGCTGACACCCATGATTTCATCGTGCTTGACCACCCTCATGTTGGACAAATTGCCGAAACCGGGGCTTTGCTACCGTTGCCGGAACCCGAAGATGCAGATGCGTCTTTAGGGGGATCTGCGGAAAGCTATTTGTGGAATGGGCAATGCTGGGCTTATGCAATCGACGCGGCATGTCAGATGGCCGCGTGCCGACCGGATCTGGATGCGCCCCAGCCCGTCTATTGGGAAGACTTTCTCAGGTCTGAAGCGTCGCAGTACCGCGCGATCACCCCGCTTTTGCCTGTCGATGCGTTTGACATGTTCATGACCCTGGTCGCCGGGCGCGGGGGCGAGGTCATGCCGATCAGCCCTGATGAATTTGTTTCAGAAACCAATGGTCTCTATGCGCTTGGGATCCTGCGCGCGCTTTACAAACTGGGCCCGTCCGCGCAGACCGAAATGAACCCGATCAAGGTGCTTGAGACCCTCAGCACAACCGATGAATTCGCCGGTTCGCCCTGCCTGTTTGGTTATGTGAACTATGCGCGGCCGGGCTTCAGAGACCATAAGATTTCATATTTTGATCTACCGCTGTGCGAGGGTTACTCCCTACCTCGCGCAATCCTTGGGGGTGCTGGTATTGGAGTGTCCGCCAAGACCCAGCATCCCAACGAGGCGATTGCATTCGCGCAATGGATTACATCCGGCGCGGTGCAATCGGGTGTCTATCTTGACAACAACGGCCAGCCCGCGAACCGCCATACATGGCTGGCGCAGGCTGAAAACCCCTATCTTGCAGGGTTCTTCAAAGGCGCATTTCACACCATCGACAACGCCTGGACACGCCCGCGCGATATCTGGTTCCTGGGTTTCGTCGATGACGTCTGCGAGATCATGTCCGACTTTTTCCGCAAGGATATCCCGGCTGAGGATTTCCTGACGCAGATCAACTCTCTTTACCGTCACAATCTTCAGAAGGCTTGAATAATGTCTGTTGCTGTCATCACCGGAGGGAACAAGGGCCTGGGCCTGAGCCAATCGCGCCGTTTCCTGGAGGCGGGATACCAAGTCTATGTCGTCGCCCGCAGCCGGGCCGAGTTTGATTCTCTGGGTGACGGGGCGCATTTCATTCAATGTGACATCGCCAGCGACCGGTCGGCGGATTGGCTGGCCACGCTGCATTCCGAGGTCGGGCCCATTGCGGCGCTGGTCAACAACGCAGGGGTGCATCTGAAAAAGCCGATCTGGGATGTTGCGCCGGATGAACTGGACACGGTGCTGGATATCAACGTGCGGGCGATGTTTGCGATCTGCGGGCGTTATGTCGCGCTGCATCGCGAGGTTGGCGGCGCGATTGTCAACGTGGCGTCGATGGGCGGCATCATGGCTTTACCTTCGGCTGCGGCCTATGTGACCGCAAAGACCGCGGTGGTTGGATTGACGCGCTCGGTTGCGGTGGATGCAGCACCTTACGGCATTCGCTGCAATGCGGTCAGCCCTGGCTTTATCGACACCGACATGACCCGCGCGGTTCTGGCTCGTGATCCCGCGCGGCGCGACAAGATCGAAGGGCGCATTCCGACACATCGGTTTGGTCTGCCCGAGGATGTTGCGAACTCCATCTTCTACCTGGCGTCTGACCAGGCCGCTTATGTGAACGGCGTCAACCTGCCGGTCGACGGCGGATATGCAATCGGATTCTGAGAAAAGAGCATGACACTGATCGAAACGAAACTGACTGCCGCACGTGCCATCTCTTCTCAGGATCAGACGGTGGCATCTGAGATTCCCGATGGCCATGCGCGGTTGCGCCTTGCTGTGGGAAGCCTGTGCGGAACCGACATGCATTACTTCGCCGATTTCGCCAATGCCGGGTTCCAGCTGCGCAACTCAGTGACTTTGGGTCACGAGGCCTGCGCCTGGGTGACCGACCCCAATGGCTCGGACCTGAAGGCTGGTCAGTTGGTCGCACTGAACCCGATCATGAATTGCGGCGTTTGTGAGGCCTGCAAGCGCGGTGAGGTCAACCTGTGTACAGCCAAGAAGTTCCCAGGTTCCGCCACCACGGTCCCGCATCTTGACGGGTTTTTCCGAGAGGTGATTGATCATCCCGTGCGGTGCTGTCGTCCGGTTGCCGATCACGTCGACCCGCGCCATTTGACGTTTGCCGAACCTCTGGCCTGTGCGTTGCATTCGCTGAACAAAGGCGGGGTTTCCGCTGGTCAAAAAGTACTTGTGACGGGGTGCGGCCCAATGGGCCTTTTGGCGATTGCCGGTGCAGCGGCGCGCGGCGCCGAGGTGACGGCGCTGGATCTTCGGCCAAAGGCGGTTGTTGTGGCGCTGCGCGCGGGGGCTAAGACAGGTTTGGTTGTGGGCGAGTTCGATCCCGCGGACCTGACCAAGCAGTTCGACGTTGTGATTGAGGCCAGCGGCGCGCTGCCCGCTTTCAACACCGCGCTGGATGCGGCCCGGCAGAAGGGGCGGGTCTCGATCCTAAGCAATGTCCAGCTGCGCGCGGCCGAAGTGACGTTGAACCTGATCATGTTGAAAGAGCTCGAAGTGGTTGGCTCGTTTCAGTTCAACTCGGAATTCGAGCAGGCAGTGCAGTTGATCGAAGCCGGGTCGATTGATTTCGACGTGCTGACGGCGGGTTCTTTTCCATTGGAAGAGACGGCTAAGGCTTTGGAGCTGATGACCAGCGGTAAGGCCTACGGAAAGATCATCATCCTCGGTCAAGTGAACAAAGATCCCGGCGGGGCGACACAAACGCACCGGCCATGATGCTGGGGGAGCGGTGTGAGGACAAGGTCATAGGAATTTGTGAGGGCGGTTTCAGGAGTTGGTTAAGATTTAGTACGACGATAAAGTGGATCTTGAAAGCTATCTTGACAAAATGGGCAAGTTTCGGTCCTCTTTGAATAGTTTGGTCGTACCAAACATGAGAATGTAGAGTTGAGGGCATCAAGTGCCTGAACTGAGCGCACCCGCCCGGAGGAGGTCCGGGAGGAGGCAGCGTAAGGGGGAATAATATGGCAGAAACATTTGACCATATCGTCGTAGGAGGTGGATCGGCCGGATGTGTAGCCACGTCGCGCCTGGTTGAAAACGGCGCAAAAGTGCTGCTTCTCGAAGGGGGCCACCATCATCGCCACCCTCTGTTGGACATGCCGCCGGGTGTGTTCAAGCTGCTGAAAAACGACTCGAAGTTTTTCAAGAACCATATGTCGGTCCCGCAGCCGCATCTGAACGGGCGACAGTCGAAAATTCCGCAGGGCAATGTGCTGGGTGGTGGCTCGACCGTGAATGGTCAGGCCTATGTGCGCGGTCGGCCGAGTGATTACATCGAATGGAATGAGATACTGCGGGGCAATAACGACGCGGTAAGCTGGGATTGGGAAGACGTCCTGCCGCATTTCAAGCGGCTGGAAGGCAACAAGAAGTTTAACGACGATCTACACGGTTGTGACGGCAAGCTGGTGGTCTCGGACCCGGGCTATATCGACGACATGGCCCGTTGGTTTGTGCAGGCCATTCAGGCACAGGGCGAGCCGTTCAACCCCGATTTCAACGGGAAAACCCAACGTGGGGTTGGGTATTTCCAGTTCACCTATAATCAGGGTCAGCGGATCTCGGCGGCCTATGCCTTTATTGATCCGCTGAAGAACGACCCAAATCTCGACATCCGGTTGGAATCCCAGGTTCAACGTATTCTGATCGAAGGCAAGCGTGCGGTTGGTGTTGTCTACAAAGACAAATCCGGTGTCGAACACGAGGTCAGAACTGACGGCGAGGTTTTGTTGACCGCCGGTGCCCTTGTGACACCGAAGCTGCTGATGCTTTCTGGTCTGGGGCCAGCCGCGCATCTTCAAACCCACGGGATCGCGGTTGAAGAGGATCTGCCCGGTGTGGGCCAGAACCTCAAGGATCACCCGGATGTCTCGGTCGTCGCGCGCGCCAATGGGCCTTATGGCTATTGGGGTCAGGATCGTGGTTGGAACATGATCCGCAACGGGCTTGAATTCAAACTGTTCGGGCGCGGCAGGATCACCACTACCGGCTTGGAAGCGGCGTGTTTCCTGAACCCGACCGACCCCGAGGCGCCGCCGACCCATGAGGCCTATTGCATCCCGGTGATGTATCTGAACGACGAGCAGTTGAAAGACATCAAAGAGGATTACGGCGTTTCCATTCAGATGGTTCTGCTCAAGCCGCATTCGACCGGGGATGTTCAACTGGCCTCGGCTAATCCGGCGGATATGCCGCTGGTCAATCCGAACTTCCTGCAGGATCAGCGGGATATGGACGAAATGATCAAGGGGTTGCGGTATTTCCGGCAGACGATGGAGACCGAGCCCTTGGCCAGCAAGATCGACAAGGTTGTTGCGCCTTTGGATATGTCCGACAGCGGTCTGGCCGAGCATTGCAGGAAGGTCGTCAAAACCAACTTCCACCCGGCAGGCACAGCAAAGATGGGCGCCGATGGCGACAAGATGGCTGTACTTGATGCGCGGATGCGGGTTCGGGGCATTCAGGGTCTGCGGGTCTGTGACATGTCAGCTGTGCCCGAGATCCCTGCAGGCAACACAAACGCACCGGCCATGATGCTGGGCGACCGGTGTGCAGACATGGTTCTGGGGGTTTTGTGATGACGGTTTTGGGAGTCAACCAAAATTTTTTGTACGACAATAAGGTAAGCCTAGAAAGTCTTCTTGACAATACAAGTAAATTTGGGTCCTCTCAGAATAAGTTTGGTCGTACCAAAAAGTGCAAATGGAGGATTGGGGGGATCAAATGCCTGACCTAGGACGGCTTCTGCGAGAAAAGAACATCATCTTTGTGACTCTGGCTTTGTGCTTGTTGTTCTTTCTGATCAGCCCGCGCTTTATGAGCGTAGAAAACATGTCGGCGATCTCGCGCCAGATTGTCCCCATCGGCCTGATCGCTTTGGGTCAGTTCTTTGTCGTTGTTTCAGGCAATATTGATCTTTCGATGGGCATGGGCTCGGTCCTTTTTGCGATTCTTTTGGGCGTTTGTTTTGGCCTGACGGGTGGTGTCGCCGTCGGCATCGTGGCCGTTATCGTGGCGTCGTTGGCGCTTGGCTTTTTGAATGGCGTCTTGGTGGCAAAGCTCAAACTTCCGGCTTTTATCGTCACGCTCTCAATGCTGTTCATGGCACAGGGGCTTTCGGGTCTGATCATCCCTCGCGGGCAGCAGATCTTTTTGATGGGTGGGTTCTTTCGCTTTGTCGGATCCGAGAAATTCATGGGCTTTTACTGGTCCTTCCTGTTTCTCGTCGTGCTCTTTGTGCTGGCCTACATCGTCTATAATCACACGCGTTGGGGGTCCTACGTTGTCGCCATCGGCAACAGCGAAGAGAACGCCAAGCTGGCCGGTATCAATGTCGACCGGGTCAAGATCGGGATCTTCATGTTCTCGGGTCTGTGCAGTGGCTTTGCCGGAATCATGTTGTCGACCCGCATGGGGTTTGTGCAGCCCGGCTTGGACGGAAACGGGCTGCTGCTGGACGGTATCGCGGCCATTATCATCGGTGGAACATTGATCCTGGGCGGGCGCGGCACCATCGGTGGTGCGTTCTGGGGGCTCTTGTTCATCGGTGTCATCAACAACGCATTGAATTTGCTGAATGTCGAAGACGTTTGGCACCAGGTCTTCAAAGGCGCGGTCATTCTGGCAGCGCTGGGTGCGAACTGGGTGCTGTGGCAATCCCGCCAGGCCGAGGCGCACTGAAGAAGGAAGGCAAACTGTAAATCAGAAACCAACAGTCCGGGTCAACCGGATCACTAATCGGATTAATACGGAGGAAATAATCCAATGAAATTATCCAAAACCTTGGCGGCAACCACCGCCCTTGTTTCAGCCTTTGCCGCAAGTGCAGCATTGGCAGATGACACCCTGGACATTGTGTTCATCAATGATGGCCATGTCGCTCCTTACCACGTGGCGTGGCTGTCGGGCTTTGAAGACGCGATTGCAGCCTATGACGAGGCGTTCGACGATGTGAAGGTCACCGGGCGCTGGCTGTCTGCCGAAGGTTCGCTGGAAAAGATGATCCAGCAGGCTGAGGTTACGATCAACGAAAAGCCTGACATCATGTTCGTGAACGCGATCAACGTGGATGCGTTCGAGCCCTTGGTGGCCAAGGCTCAGGCCGAGGGTATCACCTGGATTGCCGTTCACTCGCCGATGGACAGCGCTGACTACAGCTTCACACTGGGTGATGTGGTCAACGGAACCAATCAAGGCATGGCCATGTGCGCCCTGTCGGGTGGTGAGCCCTATAAGGTCGGCATCATGCTGGGTCAGGCCGGTAACCCGTCGGGTGAAGCGCGCCGTGAAGGGATCCTGAAAGGTATCTCGACTTGTGACAATGTCGAAGTTGTGGCCGAACAGCCCGCCGACTGGGACACTGTCAAGGCACAATCCATTGCCGAAAACTGGCTGACCCAGTTCCCTGACCTGGACGCGATTTCCGGTGTGACCGATGGTTATATGTATCCGTCGATCGCAATCGCAGCGAACAGCGGTCGCGACGATCTGCACTTCTATGGCTATGATGGCGACATTCCGATCATGCAGCAGATGGAAGGCGGAAACGTCAAAGCTGACATTCTGCTGTCGGGTACGCGTGAAGGCTGGAACTTTGTGCAGATGGCTTATCGCATTCACAAAGGCGAGACGCCGGACAAAGTCTATGACTTCTTCACGCCGCTGGTTCTGAGCGAAGAGAACCACAAGATCGCGCTGGAGAACGGCTTCCCCGAAGATGTTCAGGTTTACTATGTCGACCAGGCGCTGGAAGTCGCGCAGAACGGGTACCTGGAATTTGGTCCTGACAGCGTGAAGTAAACGCTGCTTGCGTCGGCATCCTACAGGGTGCCGACGTGTCTCCGATTGGGAAATAAAAAAGATGACAAGTACAGCTATGGCTTCATCGGCACAAAACACCAAAAAGCTCGATGGTTTGACCCTTCGGTATCTGGTCCTGATCGGTTTGATCGTTATTGCTTCGGTCGGGTTCAGTTTCGCCAACGAGAACTTCTATTCCCTGACCAATATCGGCATCCTTCTGCGATCAATCGCGGTGCTCTTTCTGCTGTCAATGGGGATGACCTTTGTCATGTTGACCGGAGGCATTGATCTGAGCGTCGGATCGAACGTGGCCTTTTCCGGTGGTGTCGGGGTCATTGCACTGACGACAACCGGAAGCGCGTTCATTGGCTTTGCCGCTGCCATCTTTGCTGGCATGGCCATCGGAGCTGTAAACGGCTTTTTCATCGGGCGGTTGAAGCTGTCGGCCTTTATGGTGACGCTTGCCACCTTTGCGTTGGCCCGTGGCTTGGCTTTGGTGATTTACGATGCAGATTCGATCAATGTATCGAACCAGACTTTCTTGTGGCTGGGCGGTGTGAGCTGGGGCAACATGCCTGTGGTGATCCCGTTTGTCGCGCTGGTGTTCATCGCGCTGTCGATTGTGCTCTACAAAACCACCTTTGGCCGCGACGTCTATGCGGCGGGATCGAATTTTGCCACGGCCTTTGTGCTGGGACGTCGGCCTGAAAAAACACTTGTGTGGGTCTATGTTCTGTCCGGTGCGTTAGCTGGGCTGTCGGCCATCATCACGGTTGGGCGCGTCTCATCAGGGCAGCCCTGGGCCGGTCTCTATCTGGAATTTGACGCAATCACTGCGGTGATCCTTGGGGGCACGTCGCTGTTTGGCGGGCGAGGGATGCTGCTGGGAACAATCCTTGGTGTGCTGCTTTATGGCATCATCATCAACGGCCTCGTTCTGACCGGAACCAACCCGTACCTGCAAAGCCTGATCAAGGGCATGATCTTGTTGGGCGTCGTTCTGCTGGATACCTATACGCAGCGGGGGAAAACCGCATGAGCAACCGCATCGATATGAAGGGCATTGGCAAAAGCTTTTTTGCCACCCGCGCGCTGGACAATGTCGATTTTTCCTGTGTGTCCGGTGAGGTTCACGCTCTTGTCGGCCTGAATGGTGCGGGCAAGTCGACCTTGATGAAAGTGCTGGGCGGCGTCTATCAAAAAGACGAAGGAGTTATCGAACATAACGGCAAGCCCATCGAGATCACCGCGCCTGCCGATGCGGCCAAGGCCGGGATTTCCATGATCCACCAAGAGCTGTCTTTGATCAACGAGTTGACGGTGGCCGGGAATATTTTTCTGGGGCGCGAGCTGAAGCGAGGCGGAACCCCGTTCCTGGACAAGCGCGAGATGGCGCGTCAGGTCAAAATGCAGCTGGATCGTTTTGGATTGTCATTGGATCCCAACAAACCTGTGCGCGAGTTGAACTCGGGCGAGAAACAGATTGTCGAGATCATTCGGGCGCTGATGTCCGACAGTTGGCTGATTGTCATGGACGAACCCACTTCGGCCCTATCCGAAGAAGACAAGGATCGTCTGTTCGAATTCATCGCCCGGATGAAGGCCGAAGGCATCGCGATCATCTATATCTCGCATCACATGCCCGAGATCTTTTCAATCGCCGAGCAGGTCACCGTTATGCGGGACGGTGTAATCGTGCTGTCCGAGCGCACCTCGGACACAACCGAAGACGCCGTTATCCAGTCGATGACCGGCGAAGAGCTTGAGCATTTCGTCAAACCGCACAAAGAGATCGAGGGTGACCCTCTCTTGTCGGTGCAGGACCTGTGCAAAGCGGGCACCTATGATCAGGTGTCGCTTGAGGTTCGCCCCGGTGAGATCGTTGTAATGACCGGCCTGCGCGGCTGCGGTGCGCCTGAACTGGCCAAGGCCATTTTTGGCCTCGACGGCGACTATCAAGGCACGGTTCACTACAAAGGCCGCCCTCTCAAACCTGGCCGCGGGCCCTCGGTTTCAGTGCGCGACGGGATGGGGCTTGTTACCGAAAACCGGGACAAGAACGGTATTTTGCCGCCTCTGTCCGTCCGAGATAACATCGCCTTGCCGTTCCTTGAAAAGTCCGTGCGCGCCGGGCTGATCGACGGGGGCTATATCGACAAGGTGGTCGACAAAGCCATCCGGGATACATCGACCAAAACCTCGTCACCGGATCAGGAAATCCGGTTTCTGTCGGGCGGCAACAAGCAGAAAATCTGTTTCTCGCGCTGGCTGGACGAAGACCTTGAACTGTTGATCCTGCTTGAGCCCACGCGGGGCATCGATGTCCATGCCAAGGCCGATATTTATCGGATCATCGAAGACCTGGCCGAACGTGGCGTGGGGATCTTGATCCTATCCTATGAGATTGACGAAGTCATCATGTTGGCTGACCGGGTTTTGACCTTGTACCAAGGGCAAAGCGTTTCGGAATACGTGTACCCGAATTTCGAGAAAGATCAGATGCTTGCAGACATGGCAGGCGCGGGTCAGCCGCATTAATCGATTAAAGGAGAGAACACCTGTGTTCTACAAATGCTTCATTGACAATGAGTGGGTCGAAGCCAGCAACGGTGCCAGGATGGAGGTGCGCAATCCGGCAACCGGAGAGGTTTGGGCCGAAGTTCCCGCCTGTACCCAGGCCGAGGTCGACCGGGCGATAGAAAGCTCGGCGCGGGCACAGAAGGATTGGGCGCTGTTGCCACCTATTGAACGCGCCGGTTACATCTACAAGATCGCTGAAGGGATCGAGCGCGAACGCGCGCTGCTGGAGGAATTGCTGGTCAAAGAGCAGGGCAAAACCCTTGCAGAAGCGGCCGGTGAGGTAACTGATACCATCCGCTATATGACCTATTCCGCCGAGGCGGCGCGGCGTCTGCGCGGGGATATCTTCCCGTCTGATAGTCCGCGTGAACAGCTGTTCATCTACAAGGTGCCCTTTGGTGTGACGCTGGGCCTGTGTGCCTATAACTATCCACTTGCCCTGATTGGTCGCAAAGCCGGGCCTGCGCTGGTGACGGGCAACACGATGATCCTTAAACCGCATGAGGCGACGCCCGTTACCGCGTCAGTGTTCTGCCGCATTGTCGAAGAGGCCGGTCTGCCCCCAGGCGTCATCAACATGGTGACGGGCACGGGTGCCGAAGTTGGCGCGCCGCTGGTCGAAAGCCCGACCGTTCGCCTGATCACCCTGACCGGTTCGATCCGCGCGGGTCAGGCGGTGGCGCAGGCCTCGGCCAAGAATATCACCGCCCTGTCGCTGGAGTTGGGGGGCAGCGCGCCCTTTATCGTTCTGAAAGATGCCGATCTTGATGCCGCCGCCGAAGCCTGCGCGATTGCGCGATTTGCCAATGCCGGGCAGGTCTGCATCTGCTCGGAATCGGTGCTGGTCGAAGAGGCGGTAGCCGACGCGTTCACGGAGAAATTGCTGGCGCATGTGGCCAAGATCAAGGTCGGTGACCCGATGACCAACGGCGGCATGGGGCCGATCACGACCCCCGGCGCGTTGGAGCGGGTCGAACGGATCGTGGCGGATTCGGTGGCCGGTGGGGCTGCGATTGCAACCGGAGGGAAACGGCCCGAAGGTACTGAATATGCGGCAGGCAACTGGTACGAACCTACCGTCTTGGTCAACGCATCCGCCGACACAGCCGCAGTGCGCGAAGAGATCTTTGGCCCGGTCTTGCCTGTCGTTCGGGTGGCTGACTATGAAGAGGCGCTGTCGATTGCGAATGACCGCCCGGATGGGCTGTCCGCCTATCTGTGGACGCAAAACCCTTCGGTCTATATGGACGCCATCCAGCGTCTTGAAACCGGAACCATCTTTCTGAATTCCGGCATCATTGGATATATTCAAGGCTACCACAATGGCCACAAGCTGAGCGGTGTGGGCGGTGAAGACGGTGTCTACGGCATCGAAGGCTATCTGCAAAAGCGGACAGTGTATCAGAAATTCTGATCACATATTGCGGCGGGCACAGTTGAAAAAACACTGTGCCCGTCAACCTGTCAGGCCTCAGGAATGATCGCACCGGGATACTGGATCACCTGACTTGCCAGGTTGTGACCGGCCTTTGCGGCCTCAAGGTCGCTTTGACCTTGAATGATGGCGGCGATGTAGCCTGCGTTGAAACTGTCACCGGCGGCAGTGCTATCGACAACTTTGTCGACATGGGGCAACCCGCTGGGCGTATCCCCCGAGGCAAGGTCCAGCGGTCCTTCAGCGCCGCGTTTCAAGGTTCCCCGTGTCACGCCATTGGCGGTCAGGCGCTGCAAAACCTCATTTGGACCAGCGTCACCGAACATGGCCATTTCATCATCAACCGAGGGCAGCGCGATATCTGCCCGAGCCCACATGGCGGTATTGACCCGCTGAGCGACCTGGGTGCTTTCCCACAGGCGCGGGCGGTAGTTGCTGTCATAGACAACCGTGCCACCCGCTGCACGAAACCTGTCGATCCAAGCGATGATCTGATCGCGGATATGCTGGGGCAGAATGGCCATCGAAATGCCTGTCAGCAGAACAAGATCGAACTGGTTCAGGCTTTCCAATGTGAGCTCGCAAGGGGTCTGGAACAGGCTGCGAGCCGCTGAAGCGGACCGCCAATAATAGAAACTACGCTCACCCGCGTCGTCGGTTTCAATTGCGTAAAGGCCCGGCATCTGATCTGCGCGTCGCTCGACGCAATCGGTATTCAGCCCATGAGAGTGCATGGCCGCCAGAATACGGTCGGAATAGGGATCTGTGCCCAGAGCGGTGACATAAGAGACGGTGGCCTCGGTCCCGCGAAACTGCCGTGCAAGATAGACAGCGGTGTTGAACGTATCTCCTGCGATGCCAAGTGCCGCTTGGCCGTCCTTGCCGGCAATCAGCTCGATCATCACTTCTCCGATGCAGGCGATGCGACGGAGCGAGCGTTTCGGGTGGGTCATCTATAGATCCTTGAATGTCGAAGAAACCTGCGTCCAGGCGCCTTCAAGATGCGCGGACATTGCGGCCTCGGCGGCGTCTGGGTCGCGCATTAGAATGCCGTCCAAAATCGCCGTGTGCGCACGGAAATTGTTCCGGTTGCGATCAGGCAGGCGCGGCATCTGGGACCATTGCGGTTCGAGCCAGGCCACAAAAGCTTTGTGGATTGCCGGAAGAACAGGGTTGCGGGGGATTTCGTAGAGAACGCGGTGAAACGCCATGTCCGTCGCATAAAAGACCTGACTGTCTTCGATAGCCGCGCCATTTGCTTCCACGGCGGCCTTCAAGCTTGCCAAATCTTCTTTGTTTGCGATTTCCGCGGCCTGCCGTGCCAGGGACACTTCGATCATGGCGCGGCAGTCGAACAGGTTTTTGACTCCGTTTGGTTCGGTCAAAAGATGCGTCACGATCCCGCTCACTGCGTCGACGGCGGTGTCAAAACTGGGCTTGCGCACGACAGGACGATGGCGCGGTCTGGCCTCGATCAACCCGCGTGAGGACAAGACCCGAACCGCTTCGCGCACCACAGTTCGCGATATGCCGAACTCTTCCATAAGGTTGCGCTCGGGCGGCAGCGGATCACCATCTGCCAGATGGCCTGAATACACACGCTTTTCGATTTCCCGCACGACCTGATCGGCTGCCCTGCCTGATACGTCTTGTTCGGTCATCCTTGTTCCTTTAAGTAGGGCAAAGTCATCAAAGACTTGCGCCACATAGGCCCTGACTAGGCCGAATGAGATCAGTGCTTTTGTACGATAAAAAAATATATCTGCGCAATAAACTTGACAGAAAATTCGATAATTGATTAGTTTTTCTTGTATTTGGTCGTACCAAAAGAGAATTCTATGAACATCCCACTCACCGACCGTCAGATCGCCCGGGCGCAGGTAAAACTGTTCGAAGTACCGCTGGCCGAGGTCTTGACCGATGCCAAGCATGGCGATCACACGCATTTTGAACTTGTGTGTGTGACCATAACTTTGAATGACGGCTCAGAAGGGACCGGCTACACCTATACCGGCGGCAAAGGCGGACGCGCGATCGCGGCGATGATCGAACATGATCTTGTTCCCTTCCTGATCGGGAAGGACGCGACCGAGGTTGAAGCCCTGTATGAGGCGATGCAGTGGCATGTGCATTATGTTGCGCGCGGCGGCGTGGCCTCGTTTGCGATTTCGGCGGTTGATATCGCGCTTTGGGATCTGCGTGGCAAGCGCACGGGTCTGGCGTTGTGGCAAATGGCGGGCGGCCAGTCCGACCGGTGTCGTGCCTATGCGGGCGGGATCGATCTGAACTTTCCTTTGCCAAAGCTGCTGGACAGTATTCAATCGTACCTTGATCGTGGATTCAACGGAGTGAAAATCAAAGTGGGTCAGCCCACGCTGGCCGAAGATGTCGAACGAGTCAAAGCGGTCCGAGAGCTGATTGGTCCTGATGTCACCTTCATGGTGGATGCGAATTACTCGATGAGCGTTGATGAAGCCATCGCCGCCGCCAAAGCGTTCAAGCCGTTTGACATCACCTGGTTTGAAGAGCCGATCATCCCCGATGACTATAAAGGTTTTGGTCGCATAGCCGATGCGACGGGCATACCGCTGGCCATGGGTGAAAACCTGCATACCATTCACGAATTCGAGTATGCGTTCGAGGATGCCAAGTTGAGCTTTGTTCAACCCGACGCGTCAAATTGCGGGGGTATCACGGGTTGGTTGCAAGTTGCCAAGCTAAGCCAAACCCATGACATCCCCGTCTGTTCGCACGGTATGCAAGAACTGCATGTCAGTCTGGTCTCGGCGCAACCGAATCCGGGCTGGATCGAAGTCCATTCATTTCCGATTGATGAATACACCCATCGCCCGCTGGTGGTTGAGGATCACCTGGCCATTGCGCCTTCGGCTCCTGGGGTTGGCGTGAGTTTTGATTGGGACAAACTACAAGCTGCACATGAGGGCATGAACAGATGACTGCTGAACCTATCCGCTCTGCGTTTTATCGCGGTGACAAAACCTTCGCCGTCGAGCAGGCGACACCGGCAGAGCCGGGTCCGAACGAGGTTCGGATCCGCGTCGCCTATTGCGGCATTTGCGGGACCGATATGCATGTGTTCCACGGCAATATGGATGCCCGCGTCGGCAAGAATCGGGTTATCGGCCATGAGATGTCCGGGGTCGTCGAATCGGTTGGCGCAGAAGTTGATGCGTCCCTGCTGGGCCAGAAGGTTGTTGTGCGTCCGCTGGATCATTGTGGCGAATGCCCGGCCTGCAAGGCGGGTCACGAGCATATCTGTCACAACCTGAAATTCCTGGGCCTTGATACTGATGGCGCGATGCAAGAGCTGTGGGTGGTGCCCGCTCACACGATCCATAAACTGCCCGCTGATTTGCGTCTGGACTATGCGGCGCTGATCGAGCCGGTGGCCGTCGCCTGCCACGATGTGCGCCTGTCCGGCCTTGCGGCGGGCGAGGATGTGGTTGTGATTGGGGGCGGGCCGATTGGCATACTTGTGGCCATGACCGCGCGGGACGCGGGCGGGCGTGTTGTGATCTCGGAAGTAAACCCCAACCGCTTGGCGATTGCGCAGAAGCTGGGTTTTGACACGGTCAACCCGGTCGAGGTTGATCTGGCCGAGGACATCAATGCCCGAACCGGTGGCAAAGGCGCTGATGTCGTTTTCGAAGTGTCGGGCACGCAGCCGGGCGTTGACGCGATGACAGCGGTGGCGGCGACACGCGGGCGGATCGTCATGGTGGCGATACATGCGCAGAAGCCGCAGATCGACATGTTCCAGTTTTTCTGGCGAGAGCTCAAACTGATCGGCGCGCGGGTCTATGAGCCCGAAGACTATGAGAAAGCCATCTCGATCATCGCTTCGGGCGGGGTGGATGCAGAAACTGTCATCACTGATGTCGCACCTTTGAGTGAGATCCAGACCGCTTTTGAATCCCTTGATAGCAGCCCTACAGCCATGAAAAGCCTCATCAAAGTCGGAGAGATCGAATGAGCATACTGAACGCCTTTGAACTCACCGGCAAAACAGCCCTGGTCACCGGCTGCAAACGCGGCATCGGGCGGGGCATTGCCGAGGCGCTGGCCGAGGCTGGTGCTGACATCATTGGTGTCTCGGCCAGTCTTTCGCCCGACAGCGAGGTCGAACAGGCCGTACGCGCCCTTGGGCGAAAATTCACCAGCTATCAATGCGATTTTTCTGATCGCGCTGCGGTGCTTGCCTTTGCCGCGCAGGTGCAGGCCGATGGGCATCAACCCGATATTCTGGTCAACAACGCTGGCACGATCAAGCGAAAGCCTGCTGCGGAACACCCTGACGAGTGGTGGGACGAGGTGATCGAGGTCAACCTGTCAGCGCAATTCGTTCTGTCACGCGAGATTGGCAAGGGCATGGTCGCGCGCGGATCGGGCAAGATCATTTTCACCGCGTCGCTGCTGACCTTCCAGGGTGGGATCACGGTTCCTGGATATGCCGCCTCGAAAGGTGGGGTGGGCCAGCTGACCAAGGCTCTGGCAAATGAATGGGCGCCCAAAGGCGTGAACGTTAACGCCATAGCGCCGGGTTATATCGCGACGGATAACACGCAGGCCCTGCAAGACGATCCCGATCGCGCGCGGTCCATTCTGGATCGCATTCCACAAGGGCGTTGGGGAACTCCGCGTGATTTTGGCGGACCAGCGGTTTTCCTGGCGTCTTCTGCCTCGGACTATGTGAACGGGGAGATTCTCGTGGTGGATGGTGGTTGGATGGGGCGTTGATCGCCCAAAGCCGCCCATAACGTCTGCGCGCCCTATTTGACCGATCCCGTCAGCAATCATGACGGGATCAGATTACCGGCATGTTTAGTGAGGCACCGGATGTCTCAACTATTTCTGTGTCCCATTTCTCTGAAACAACGCGGTTTCAATGCCAGGGAATGACCCTGGCTTGTCCGTCAACTCTGCGTTTCGAGATAATTCAAAAATCATGATCGACTCGTCTTGACAGGCGGAGAACAAATTGAAATGTTCACGTGAACAATGCGCTGAGATGCGAGCTGGGGGCTACATGCCAAATGAATTGATTTCAGATGTCAACGCGCGGCGCGTTTGGGATAGCCGTGGCAATCCAACCGTCGAAGTTGTTGTAACAACCCAATCCGGTCGGGTCGGGCGTGCCATCGCTCCGGCGGGTGCTTCACGCGGTGCGCGTGAGGCGATCGACATGCGCGACGGCGGTTCTGCCTTGAACGGTATGGACGTGAAGCGCGCGGTCAAAAACGTGGAAACGCGGATAGCACCGGCCATCATTGGCAAAAATGTGCTGAATCAGGCTGAGGTCGATCAGGCGATCCTGGATCTGGACCCAAGCAAGCTCAAAAGTGAACTGGGCGGCAATGCAACAGTGGCAACTTCGCTGGCGGTCTTGCATGCAGCAGCTGCAGCAAAAGGCGTTCCCCTGTGGCGCCACTGCGCCGACCTGTCCGGAAATGAACCCAGCTTGCCTCTGCCCGAAATTCAGATCTTTGGTGGTGGGGCCCATGCCGGTCGTCGCGTCGATATTCAGGATTTCATGGTCATGGTTCCCGGAGCCGATACGTTTGATGAGGTGATGGAAGTGACCTCGGAAGTGTATCGCGCCGCGGGTGCGATCATGAAGCAGAAGGGGCGCCTGGCAGGTGTTGCGGATGAAGGCGGCTGGTGGCCTGTCTTTGACCACAACGAAGAAGCGCTGGAAACGCTGGTGCGCGCGA
Organism: Ruegeria sp. HKCCA5839; assembly: GCF_013035585.1. NCBI lineage: Bacteria > Pseudomonadati > Pseudomonadota > Alphaproteobacteria > Rhodobacterales > Roseobacteraceae > Ruegeria > Ruegeria sp. HKCCA5839. The sequence continues at coordinate 21,387 of NZ_WQIE01000007.1, forward strand.
TTGAGCTGGCTGGTGAAAAGCCCGGTGAACGTGTTGTCATCTCGCTGGACATTGCCGCGTCAGAGTTTGGGTCAAACGGGCGGTACCGCCTGGCATTGGAAGATCGAGAGCTTGGGCGCGATGAGATGATCGGCCTGTTGGGTCGCTGGTTGAATGACTACCCCATTTTGTCGATCGAAGACCCGCTTGCCGAGGATGATCCCGAAGGGATGCGTGCCTTTACGCAGGAATTTGGCAGCCGGGTTCAGATCATCGGTGATGACTATCTGGTGACAAATGCCGCGCTGCTACAAGAGGCGGTGCGTGACGGGGCCTGCAATGCGGTTCTGATCAAAGTGAATCAGGCGGGCACCGTGACCGAATCCATGGATTGTCTGGCGGCTGCGAAAGCCGCCGGGTACGGCACCATCGTTTCGGCCAGATCTGGCGAAACCGAAGATGTCTCGATCAGCCATATGTCCGTCGGATTTGGGGCGGGCCAGCTGAAGGTCGGGTCCATCACCCGGTCAGAGCGGATGGCCAAATGGAATGAATGCCTGCGCATCGCAGATGAGATGGGACAGGGGGCCTTTGTAAAGGGTGCACCGCTGGCCTCGACCGTCTGGGCACAAAAAGTCGGAGAAGAAGCCTGATATGAAACTTTCGCGCTATGGTGACCGTTATGGTCGCAAAATCCCCTGCATAATTGACGACGAAGGCGTTCCACGGGATGCATCTTCCATCGTCGAGGATTTTGGGCCTCGCACATTGTCGCCTGAACTGCTGGATCAACTGGCCGCCACGGATCCGAAATCACTGCCGATCGCCGATGTGGAAGGCAAGCGCCTGGCGCCACCCGTCGCGCAGCCGTTCAATATCTGGTGTGTTGGTCTGAACTATTCCGATCACGCGGCTGAAGCAGGCTTGCCCGTGCCGGAAGAGCCCATTTTGTTTAACAAATCCACGGTAACCTATTGCGGCCCAAACGATCAGATCCTGAAATCCCCGCAGATGACCAAGCTGGATTGGGAAGTCGAGCTTGGGATCATCATCGGCAAACCAGCGCTGAACATCACCAAAGATCAGGCGATGGATCACATTGCCGGGTTTGTTCTGGTCAACGACATCTCGGAACGCGCCTGGCAGATGGAACGGTCCGGCCAATGGGTCAAAGGAAAAAGCTTTCCCAATTTTTGCCCGACCGGTCCGTTTCTGGCTACCAAGGACGAGGTCTCGGACGTTCAGAATCTGAATATGTGGCTGGATGTGAACGGGAAGCGGATGCAGACCGGTTCGACCTCGACGATGATTTTCGATGTAACGACGATTGTCAGTTACATGTCCGAGTTCACGCGGCTTGAGGCCGGAGACCTGATTTGCACCGGCACCCCGCCGGGTGTGGGTGCGGGGATGAAGCCTCAGGTCTGGTTGAACGAAGGTGATGTCGTGCGGCTCGGCATCGACGAATTGGGCGAGCAATCCCAGACCGTTACAGCTTTTGGGGGCGTGTGATGAACAGCTATGATTTTTCCGGCAAAGTGGCCGCAATCACCGGTGGTGCAAACGGGATTGGCGCTGCTGTGGCCGACCGGCTTTTGCAATCGGGGGCACGTGTTGCGATTTGGGATCTGGATATCTCCGAGCCCGAAGACCGCCTGAAGGCTTATGCAAAGGACCAACTGCTTGCGGTGCAGACCGATGTAAGTGATCTGGCCAGTGTTGAGGCCGCTTTGGCGACCACCGAGGCCAGTTTTGGCAAGGTCGATGTCTTGGTCAACAGCGCCGGGATAGCGGGGCCAACGTCAACTTTGGCCGAATACCCTGCCGATGCCTGGCGCGCGGTGCAGGTGGTCAACGTCGACGGCACCTTCAACACTTGCCGGGCAGTTAGCAAGGGCATGATGGCCCGCAATTATGGGCGGATCGTCAACATCGCCTCGGTCGCCGGGAAAGAGGGCAATCCGAACGCATCGGCCTATTCAGCGTCAAAGGCGGCTGTGATTGCCTTGACCAAATCGCTTGGCAAAGAGCTGGCGGGTCACGACATCGCCGTCAACTGCGTCACGCCTGCGGCGGCAAAGACACGGATTTTCGATCAGGTCTCGGATGACTTTGTGCAATTCATGCTGTCCAAGATCCCGCGCGGTCGTTTTGTGACCGTCGATGAGATCGCCAACATGGTGGTCTGGATGGCGTCCGAGGAGAACTCATTCACCACAGGTGCGGTGTTTGATCTGTCCGGTGGGCGGGCAACCTATTGACGGGCTCCGTCCCCATATCACCTCGTTTGACGGGCATGACGGTCTGCGTCACCGCCGCAGGGCAGGGTATAGGGCGCGCGATTGCTGAACGCATGATTGCCGAAGGGGCCGAGGTTCACGCATCGGACCTTGACGTCGATCTGTTGCAAGGGCTTGAGGCCGCGTCACTAACGGCGGTGGATGCCACCGACCCAAAGCAGGTTGACCACTGGATTGGCGCCTTCGAGAGGATAGATGTGCTGGTCCATGCGGTGGGGTATGTGCATCACGGCACAATCGAGGAATGTTCGATTGATGATTGGCGCCGGACGCAGTCGATCTGCCTGGATAGCGCCTTTTATGCGATCAAATCGGCAGTTCCGAAAATGCGGGTCGGGGGTGGCAGCATTGTTCTGATCGCGTCGATTGCGTCATCCATCAAAGGCTATCCGAACCGTGCTGCATATGGGGCGGCAAAGGGCGGCGTCATTGGTTTGATGAAAGCCTGCGCTGCCGACTACCTGAAGGACGGAATCCGGGTGAACGCAATTTGCCCCGGTGTCGTGGATACACCGTCGTTGCGTCAGCGGATCGCCGATCTCGCTGACGAGGCAGGTGGGTTGGATCAGGCCGAAAAGCTGTTTCTGGATCGCCAACCTGCCGGAAGATTTGCCGCGCCCGAAGAAATCGCGGGAACCTGCGCCTGGCTAGCCTCAACAGATGGTGCGTTTGTGACGGGTCAGGCCGTACAGGTCGACGGGGGCATAACGATCTAAAACCAAGACTGGACAACTACATAATCTCAGAGGAGGAGAGAAAATGACGAAGTTTGGGAAACTATTGCTGGGAACAACCCTGGCGGCCACAACTACCTATGCGACGAGTGTAGTGGCCGAACCCAAGACCAACATGATGCACCAGTGGGCCCAAGGGTCCGAGGCTGCCGCGATTGCCAAGCTGGGTGAGATGTTTGAAGCTCAGGGCGGAACATGGAACCAGACAGCGATTTCGGGGCATACCTCGAACACTCTGGCCAAGTTGCGGTCGGATGTCGTTGCGGGCAATGCGCCTGCTGCGGTGCAGTTGAAAGGCCCGGAAATCGCCGAGTGGAACGCGACAGGCGCGACTGCAAATCTGGATGCCGTTGCTGCGGCCGAAGGGTGGGATGACGTTGTCGCGCCCGAACTTGTTTCGGTGATGAAGCCCACCGGCAACTGGGTTGCGGCCCCGATGAACATCCACCGCGTCAACTGGCTGTACAGCTCGCCGAAAATTCTGAACGAGCTTGGCCTTGACATGCCGAAAACCTGGGATGAGTTCAATTCTGCCTGCGACAAGATCATCGAGGCCGGATATGTCTGCATCGCCCATGGCGCGGCGGATTGGTCGGATACGACCACCTTTGACAGCGTTGTCTATGGCATGGATATCGACCTCTATCGCAAAGCCTTCCAGGAGGCGGATGTCGAAGCCATGCGCAGTCAGGGCATGATCGACGCCTTTGCACAGCTGCGCAAAATGGTCGGTTACATGGATGACGGCATCAATGGCCGCTCGTGGGAGCAGTCGATGACGATGACCATGACCGGTGAAGCCGCGTTCTTCCTGATGGGAGACTGGACGGTGGCCTCGGCCAATCTTGCCGGGTTCAAGGAAGGTGTCGACTATTTCTGCGACCAAACCCCTGTGAATTGGGGCGGAGACGGGTTTATCCTGAACGCGGACTCGGTGGTGTTCTTCAACCAGAAAGACGAGGATTATGTTGAGGGCCAAAAGCTGTTGGCCAGCATCATTATGTCGCCCGAGTTCCAGGTGACGTTCAACGTTGCCAAAGGGTCGATCCCGTCGCGTACCGATGTTGATCTGTCCGAAGGCGGCTTCACTCAGTGTCAGCAGAAGGGTCTGGAAGACCTGAAAGCTTCGGTCGAACAAGGCACACTGGTCCGTTCGATGGCCCACAACATGACCGTGCTGCAGAAATACCGCGGCGCCATGATGGAGGTGATCACTGAATTCGTCGCTGACGATTCGATCACGCCCGAAGAAGCGGCCAACCAATTGGCTGACGCTGTCGAGCTGCAAAGCTAAGCAGCGCAGCCTGATCCGTGCCGGCACCCTTCCAAGCCGGCACGGATCGATCACGCATGTGACCTCAAGGAACCGGAATGGCTAGATCCTCAAAACCGGCCGCACAGGGCCTGTTTCAGCGACTATCCGGGTGGACACCGCAATTGGTGCTTGTCCCGACTTTGCTGGCGGCTTTTGTCTATGTCGTTGTCTTCTCGCTTTGGACGCTGTGGATATCGATCTCGCAATCCACATTGCTGCCGAACATGGCCTATGGTGGCTTTGGCGAATATGCCGCGTTGTGGCAAAGCAAACGCTGGATCGTCGCCTATCAGAACCTGTTCCTATTCGGGACGCTTTATGTTCTGGGTTCGCTTATTGTCGGAACGCTGTTGGCGGTGCTGATCGATCAGCGCGTCAAGTTCGAGTCGGTCTGGCGCACCATTTTCCTTTATCCGCTGGCGATTTCGTTCATCGTAACCGGAACAGTCTGGCGCTGGATCTTCCACCCGCAAACCGGGGTAGAGCGCGCTTTGAACGATCTTGGATGGATCAGCGCTCAGTTTGATTGGATCACCGACCGCGATATGGCGCTGTATGTCGTCGTCTTTACCGGCATTTGGCACGCGTCAGGCTTTGCCATGGCGCTTGTGCTTGCGGGGCTGCGTTCGGTCGATAGCGACCTGATCAAAGCGGCGCAGATCGATGGAGCCTCAATGGCGCGCACCTATCGGCGCGTGGTCCTGCCAACGATCTGGCCGATCTTTGTCGCTGTCACTGTTGTTCTGCTGCAATTCGCCATCAAAACCTACGACCTTGTGGTGGCCCTGACCCAAGGGGGGCCGGGCGTGGCCACGACGGTTCCAGCAATCGTGGTCTATGACCTGATGTTCCAGCGCGGACAGATCGCACAGGGTGCCGCCGCTGCGGTGATGATCCTGGTCGCGTTGGCACTGGTCTTGGTGCCCTACCTGATCTGGTCGATCTGGAGAGACAAGCAGGGGAAAAGAACACATGGCTGAAGTATCGCACCAGGCGTATGACCCTCTTGCCACTGGCAGCAAGACGCAACAGGCGCGGTCGCGGGGGATCGTCTATGTCCTGTTGACCTTCTTTGCACTGCTCTACCTGTCGCCGCTGCTGATTATCTTCATGAACACTTTCCGTCCGTTGGATGAGATCGTGCGCGAGGGCTTCATCTCGGTCCCTGACTCACTGTCGCTGAAATACTGGGGTGAGGCCTGGGGGTCGTTCTGTATCGGCGGAACGTGTGAAGGCGTGTCGCGCTATTTCTCGAACACATTGCTGATGACAATCCCGGCCACGATCTTTTCGACCGCTTTGGGGTTGGTCAACGGATACGCGCTGTCGAAATGGCGGTTCAAAGGCGATGCCTGGGTTTTTGGGCTGATCACTTTGGGTGTGTTCCTGCCCGCTCAGATGACCTTGCTGCCCTGGGCTTTTGTGCTGGGTCAGATTGGTCTGTCCAATACGATCATGGGGTTGGTTCTGGTGCATACCGTGCAGGGCACCAGCTTTACCACACTGTTCTGCCGGAACTATTTCGTGGCTGTCCCCGATGATCTGATCAAAGCCGCGCGGATCGATGGGGCCGGGTTCTGGCGCATCTTCCGCCGTATCATGCTACCCCTCTCGCCACCGATCGTTATCGTCTGTGTGATCTGGCAGTTCACCGGGATCTGGAACGAGTTCCTGTTCGGCACCGTGTTCACCTCGGGTGAAAACCAGCCGATTACCGCCGCGATCGTTGCCTTCTCGGGCTCGGGCACGGGCGAACGTCACTATAATGTCGAGGCTGCATCGGTCATCTTTGCCGCTTTGCCACCATTGTTCATCTATGTCCTTGGTGGAAAATACTTTGTTCGGGGTCTGACCTCGGGCGCCGTGAAATAGAAAGGTCGGGCCATGTCTTCCTTGCTGATCAGAAATCTTCGCAAAAGCTATGGTGCTGTAGAAGTTCTGAAGAATATCAATCTCGAGGCTGAATCAGGCGAGTTCGTCGCGCTTGTGGGGCCCTCGGGCTGCGGGAAATCCACTCTGCTGTCTATCATCGCGGGACTGGAAAGCGTCACCTCCGGTGAGGTGCTGATCGAAGACCGGGTGGTGAATGACGAAGCGCCAAAGGATCGGGACATCGCCATGGTGTTCCAATCCTATGCGCTCTACCCGACCATGACGGTCCGGCAGAATATGACCTTTGGGATGGAGTGTCGGAATATCGACAAAGCCACCCAGGACAAGACGGTGCAGCGTGTCGCGGCGCTGTTGCAGATTGAACCTCTGCTTAATCGCAAACCCGCGCAGCTTTCGGGAGGTCAACGGCAACGGGTGGCGATGGGCCGTGCGCTGGTGCGCGATCCCAAGCTGTTCCTGTTTGATGAGCCGTTGTCCAATCTGGATGCCAAGCTGCGGGTCGAGATGCGAAGCGAGATCAAGAAACTGCATCAAAGTGTCGGGCGCACGACGGTATATGTCACCCATGACCAGATTGAGGCGATGACCCTGGCAACGCGCATTGCCGTGATGCATCAAGGGGTGCTTCAGCAATATGACACGCCCAAAGCGATCTATGAGACCCCGGCAAACATGTTTGTTGCGGGCTTCATGGGCTCACCCAATATGAACTTTTTGTCCGCCAAGATCGCGTCGACTGCGGATGGGCTCGGGGTCGTGGTCAATGGGGGTGATGGCACGGTACTTCCGGTACCCGCAGATCGTTATCAATCGTTGGAAAACGGCCAGGATGTGGTCTTTGGGGTGCGCCCCGAGCATTTCAGCCCGGCTCATGAACAACGGGCCGAGCGAAAAGGGCGCACAATAGTGTCCGTTCCGGTCACCGTCGACATGGACGAACCCACGGGATCCGAGACGATTCTCATGTCCAGAATCGCCGGGCAAGACGCTATACTTGTCTGCGAACCCGATGAAGCGCCAACGCCGGGAGAGACGATGGATTTTGCCATCGACATGAGCAAGATCAGTTTGTTCGATACAAAATCAGAGCTTCGCCTGTGACAACCGCAGATCTCTCGAGCGAAGACTTCAGCGGCAAACACGTCATCGTCACCGGTGGCGCAACCGGTATCGGGGCCAGTATCGTCACGGCGTTTGCTCGGCGAAAGGCCCAGGTCTCATTTCTGGACAATAATGTCTTGGCAGGTGAAAGACTGGCACAAAGCCTGGGCGATGACGTCCATTTTGCGGACGTTGACCTGAGTGATGTCGACCGTGCGCGCGATGCTATTGATCACCTATGTGAAACCGCAGGTCGCATAGACGTGTTGGTAAACAACGCAGCCAATGACACGCGCCATGCCACGCAGGATGTAACCCCGGAAAGCTGGCGCAACACTCTGGCGATCAATCTGGATCACAAGTTTTTCTGCAGCCAAACTGTGCTGCCAAAGATGCAGATGCAAGGTCACGGCGTGATCCTGAATTTCGGATCCATCGCCTGGCGTGTGGGCCTGGCCGATGCGGTTGGCTATGTCACCGCAAAAGCCGCAATAGAAGGTCTGACACGCGCTTTGGCGCAAGAGGGAGGCCCTTTTGGTGTGCGCGTAAACTGTTTGCTGCCGGGTTTTGTCAGAACCGAAAGGCAGGTGGAAAAGTGGCTGACACCTGAATCTTCCAAGCTGATCTTAGAACAGCAATGTCTGAAGCGCTTTATCGAGCCCGAAGAGATCGCGGACGTGGCCGTGTTTTTGTGTTCCGACGCCGCGCGCGCGATTACCAAACAGACCATTGTCGTGGATGCCGGTTGGTCTTAGAGAAAACTGTCCCGCAGCCGTGTAAGCAACTGGCTGATCCGATCTTCGGGAGATTCTATCAACCCAACAGCCACGGCGCGAACATGGCATCTGTTGTCGTCTGACAGGTATTCTACCGGCGACTTTCCTTCGATCCGCGCCAGCATCAACGCAGGCAGTAACCTTGTGATCCGACGCTCAATCTCTGATGGGTCGCCAAAGTCCAACGAGGGTACATAGGCCCCCCAGAAGCTTTCGATATTGGTCAAAAGCGTCTCGCGCGAGTCGGGTAGATGAAACGCCTTGAGCGCCAGATGGTTCAGGCAGAAAGCCGGATCAAAGCTTGAATCACCCATTGTCGCGCATTCAGCATCCAGAAAGATCGGATCAGATGCGCGGAACATAATGTTCTTGGGGCTGACATCGCCATGAACCAAGACCTGGTCGGCCTGATACAGCATCTCTGCTAGATCGTTTAAAGGCGCCTCTAGATCGGGATGCCGCCCCGCCGTAAAGGTCAGGTAAGGCTCGATCCGCAGCGCGCGGAAGTCGTCCCGATTGTTGAATGCGCTTCGGTCGAAATCGGGCATGGCAGAGGCCGCTTGCAGCATCCCCAAGAAACGTCCGACCTGAGCCGCCTCACCTTTGTCTGGCACCGAGGCAAGCAGGGCGGCTTTCCAAAGATAGACATCGGGGCCGTCGACGAATTCCATCGCAAAGCCGTGCTGCGTCTGCGACCGCCCGAACAGTTTGACGGCACCTTGCGGATAGGTCTCAGCGGCGAATTGCAGCCACGCATATTCGGCGGCGTTGCGGTGCAAAGGCGCGGTCCAGTCTTCGACGACCTTTAGTTTTTCGAGTGCAAATTTGGCGCAAAGCGTTTGTCCGTTCAGTTCAAACCGCGCGATATCAGAGGCGACCCCACCTGTCAGGGGAACCACATTGGTGACATCTTCGGGCTGACCAAGTTGCAAGTCTTGGACCAGGTTTTTGCATCTGTCATCAATGGTAAGCGTCACTTTGGTAGATTCCTGAGTTGTTCACGTGAACATTTCCGGTTATTACTGGAAAGTCAAGCTGGTCTTGTGATCTAAATCCGAACAACCCGGTCAGGAGAGTTCATGCCCAAGCGCGTTACGATCAAGTCAATTGCCGATGATCTCGGGATTTCTCATATGACCGTTTCACGCGCTTTGTCAGATAACCCAAACGTCCAGAAGGACACACGCGAAGCGGTCCAAAAGCGGGCGCAGGAATTGGGTTATGTCCGCAGTGCGGCTGCACGGGCGATCCGTGGTGACAACAGCCCCATCGTCGGCCTGTTGGTGCCAAATATCACCAATGACTTCTACGCGCGTTTTGCAAATACATTCGCCGAAGCCTGCGAAGACCATGGGCTTCAGTTGATCATTCATCTGACCAAAGACGACTACGCCGCCGAAAACGAAGCAATGCTGCGCCTGCGCGAGATACAGGCGCAGGCCGTGGTCACCGTTCCGGCACCAAAGACGGACATGTCTCTATTGGACGCGGGCAGCGGTTTGAAGAACATTCAACTGATCCGTCAGCGGACCGATGGCGACCCTGTTTCATCCGTTCTGGTCGATGATTCCGAGGCAATTATACACGCAGTCCAACATCTTCACGCTCTTGGCCACAGACATATTGCTTATCTAGGTGCCCCTGAAGCCCTGTCATCCGGGCGCCAAAGGCTGGCCGCTTTCCAGCAAGGGTTGAATTCTGTCCACCTCAGCGCCGAGAGCGCTGTGACATTGCTGGATGCCCCTTCACAACAGATGGGCAACAACTCGGCGCACCGGTTGTTGCAGGGCTCCGACGCGACAGCGATTGTGTGCGGCGGTTTCGAGATTTCGATTGGGGCGCTAAAGGCTCTTATCGAAACGAACACGCTGAACAGGGAAATGGCATTTGTCGGCTACGGAGATCCCGATTTCTATTCCTGGATCGACGGCGGCATCACTACAATACAGGTGCCCGTCGATGAGTTGGCAAGTTCGGCGTTGAAGATCATCACAGATGAAACTGATAAAAGCGGTATTGAACACCATAGCTTTGCAGCAAAGCTGGTTGTGAGAAACAGCAAGCAGATAGGATGACCCGCAGCAATCAGGTGATCACAGCGGGCCCTTTTTTACTTTTGAAAGCTTAAAAGCGCGCTTACTCCGCCGCTTCAAGGTCGGTTGCGGGGGCGGAACCCTTTGACGGAACCTGACCGTTTTCAGCCGTTGCCTGGCCCATTCCGATCACCGGACGCCGGGGGTTTTTGTTGTGCATCAGCGCCAGCGCATCTGGGCGGGCATAATGGCCGGCCGGGTCGGCTGCTGTCTTGGAATGCGAGATCAGGCCAAGGTCGATATCGGCGATGACCAGGCCTTCGGCATCATGTGCCAGGTTTTCGCCGAATTCAGCACCGTTGGGGCCAAATATGCGCGAATACCCGCCTCCAACTTCGACAAATTTCTCATGCATCTCGTTCTTGACCAACAGATCATAGATCGGCTGATCAATCACGGAACAAGAAGCCAGAACAAAACACTGACCTTCCACCGCATAGATCTGGTTGACGTTCACGCTGACTTCGGGGCTGAAGGCCTTGGACAATTTGGCGTAGAGGCTAAAGGCCGGCCAGGCCGCGCAGTGGATTTCCTCGTTCTGACTGAACATCGCGTATTTGCTGAGCGGCTGCAGGTTTTCCCAGCAACACAGCGCGCCCACATTGCCCAGCTCGGTCTGGTTCACGAACATGTCGCTGCCGTCGCCTTCGCCAAAGACCGAGCGTTCCACATGTGTCGGCTTTAGCTTGCGCCGACGCGAGATAACCTCACCTTCGGGGCCATAGTGCCATTGCGCCATATAAAGGCTGCCGCCCTCGCGTTCTGAGACGCCGACGACAACATGGATGTTGTTGCGCCGCGCTGCCGCGCGCAGTTTGAGATCCTGTTCGCTGCCGGCAACGATTGCGTTCTGGAAGTAGGGCGCTGCGAACTGCATATTGATCGCTGGTGGGTTGAACCAAATCCACCAAGGGTAACCAGGCAACCAGGTTTCGGGGAAGTTGATCAGCTCAACCCCCGCCTTGCCAGCTTCATCGATCAGACCAATGGCCTTTTCCACACCTGCGTCGAGGTCAAGTAAAACAGGCGCGGCCTGTACCGAAGCAACTTTTACAATTTTTCCAAGAGGTCCATGTCCGGACATGATAGTCTCCCTGTTCTTTTTTCTGACAGTGAGGCTGGCAGGAATCTTGAGGTTCTTCTTAGCTGCATGGGCCAAAAAACTTGTGAATTTGGGACAATGTTGGCCCGAAATTACAAGTTCTTTGCAATTATTACGTTTTGAAACTATCTTCGTTTTATCCAAACGCGGGGGCGGGATGCCGTCAGAGACGCATATCTACAGTACGGAAAGCATCCGGCCGGATCAGCGTTTTGATTTCTGGCGCGATGTTATCTGTGATGCCTATTTGCCGATCACTTGCACGACCCCAAACCGTTCAGAGTTTCATGGCCAGATCAGTTTGACGCGGTTGCCGCGTCTGAACCTGTCGCGGGTGTCGGGCAGCCCGCAGCATGTTAGGCGGAGCAGATCCGAGATTGGACGTGATCGTGGCGCCTATTTCATGATCAGCCTGCAGCTGTCCGGAACTGGGGCGGTGGTGCAAGCTGGGCGCGAGGCGGTTTTGGCAGCGGGCGATTTTGCGGCCTATTCGACCATTGAACCTTATGAAATCCGCTGTGAAACACCGGTTGATCAGCTGATCCTGCAAGTTCCGCGTTCTGCCATGCTCGCCCGGTTGCCACAGGCAGATCTGCTGACTGCGCGACGTATTCAGTCCACCGACGGGTTGGGCGGTATGCTGTCGTCGCAAATACGCCAAAGCGCCGATCTTGTGGCCGAACAATCGGAGCTCGTGCAACAGCACATGCGGGATTTGATGATAGATTACGTGGCCACTGGCCTGTCATCCCTGGCACCGTCGTCTCTCGAACTCAGTCGGCCCGAGCATCTATTGCTGAACCGCGCTAAGGCCTTTGTGAAGGCAAATTTGCGCGACCACGATCTGAGCCGGGATAGCCTAGCCCGTGCCATGGGCATGTCGGCTCGCAACCTGTCGCGCGTGTTTGCCCGCGAGGGTCAGTCGATCGCCGGTTTCATCCGGGCGGCGCGGCTCGAGGCCATTGCACTGGACCTGGCTGATCCAAGACTTCTCCGCATGTCGGTCACGGAAATCGCACTCAGATGGGGCATGTCCAACGCGCAGCATTTGTCCCGTCTGTTCAAGGAAACCTACGGGGTGTCGCCACGCGCCTACCGGGTTGAACAGCAGAAGATGCAGTGAGTCACAGATCGATTTCGATTACCCCGTCAGCCTCGGCTGCGCGGCTCTGACACAGAATGATCGACCCCTCTCGCTGCGCTTTGGACAGCACGAAATCGCGATGCTCGACCTCGCCTGACACCAGGCCGCATTTGCAGACACCGCAGATACCGTCGCTGCATTTCACGTCGATGGGGATGCCGGCCTCAACCAGAACATCGGTGGCTGTCTTGTCGGCTGGTATGTGGAATTCTTTGCCACTGCGGGCCAGCTTGAGCGTAAAGTCGTGATTGACGTAATCGGGCGCTTCGGGGACCGAGAAATATTCCAGATGCCGCGCCTCTTCCGGGAAGCCCGCGCGTTCAGCTGCCTCCAGCACGCTGGTCATATAGCGGTCAGCCCCGCAGGTATAGACATGCCAGCCGGGCTGGTACCCGGCCATGATCCGATCCAGATCGGCCCGCGTGCCTTCATCACTGACATGCAGCTTGACCCGGTCGCGCCATTCAAAGCCTTCGATATCCTCAAGCAGACCCATGGTCTCACGAGAGCGGCCTGAGTAATGCAGCTCGAAATCACCACCTTTGGCATAAAGCTCATGCGCCATCGCGATCATCGGGGTGATGCCGATCCCGCCCCCCATCAGGATCGATTTGGTGGCCGTAGGTTCCAGCGGGAAATGGTTGATCGGGTGTGAGATAAAGACCCGGCGACCCTCGGTGAAGATGCGGTGCATCAGCTTCGAGCCCCCGCGCCCCTCATCCTCGCGCAGCACCGCGATCTGGTATTTCGTCCGGTCAGCAGGATCACCCGACATCGAATACTGGCGCAGGAATTCGGGCGCGACCACGATGTCCAGATGCGCACCGGCCTGCCATTCGGGCAGCACTCCGCCATCGACCGGGGTGAATTCGTATTTCATCACCCCATCTGCCGTGGCCTCGGCCTTGGTGATGATCGCTGGGATCACCGGGCTTTCACCATCGGCGGTGTATTTGTGAATGACACTGTCATCCCCCTGGGCGCGGCGGTCCTTGTATTCCTGAACCGAGACCATGGCCTTATAGGCCTCGATTCCCGCCTCGCGGTCCATGTTGAACGGATAGGGGTGGGGATGCGGTGCCAGAGGTGCGGGATAAACCGCAAGCGTCTGATCTTCGAATTTCAGATCCAGATCTTTTTGCAGTGCGCGTTGGTTGGTGGGCTCTTTGGTGGGGCGGTAACCGCCATCCTCCTGAATCTCCAGATCCCACCACCATTTCTTGACGGGATTAAGCGTACCGTTGTCGACATAGTCATCCAGCTTGGCCAGCGCCGGTGCCAGTTTTGGCACATTCATTGCCGCCCAGCGGAAGGGGCGTTCCTTGAAGATGCCCTCAAGGTTCCACGGGCAGGTCTTCATGCAACGCCCGCACATGGCGCCACCTGGCGTGGTGACGCGATAGGTGGCGCATTTCTGGCTGTCGGATTTCCAGATCTCATAGCCGTTGAACATGGTCTTGGGCCCGGCCGTGATCGCGCCCGAGGGGCATTCGCGCGCGCATTTGTTGCAGCTTTCGCAGAAGGTTTGCAGCCCAAAATCAATCGGCTTGTCATGGGCCATTGGCAGCGTCGTGGTCACCGTGCCTGATTTCAGCCGGGGGCCCAGATAGGGGTTCAGGATAACCTCACCAATACGGCTGACCTCACCCAGCCCGGACAGCAGTAACAGTGGCGGCTGCAACACCTCGCCATCCATCACCGTATGGGCCTTGGCCTCATATCCCAGGTTGCGGATCTGCTTGGCAATGACACCACCAAGTAGCGAAAACCGCAGATAGGCGCGCATGGATTGAGCCACCGCGATCCAGTCATCGCCGGAGGAGCCTTCCATCGTCTCATAGCCCTGATCGATGATCATGTTGATCGATTGATCATGGGGCGGGTTCAGCACCTCGCCGCGCGCGTCATGGCTGTACCAGGCCCAATCGGGACAGCGTGAAATGCCAACCGCGTCGATGCCCAGCCAATAGCTGGTCGCCTTGACCAGATCCGCAGCCTCTTGCGGATCGAGCGTGACCTTTTCCGGCGCAGGTTCCCCGTCTTGCAACAGAACAAACGCTCCCAGGGCTCGGCGTTGCGCCATTGAAGGCGCGGCTTTGCGCACATAAAGCCCGCCGGTGGCAGCCTCTTGCACCTTTTTGCCCATATCGCCGAACTGCGCGCGGGCGAACATGTCGGCACGTTTGGGCACGCGGGCTACGTTTTCTTCGTCGATATAGGTGGTGGGTTCGTCGACCCGTTTGAGATTTTCAAACGGGTGCGCTCCGTCGACAAAACGCCGTTTGGCAAAAGGAACAGCGTTCATCGCGTTTTTCGCCGATGCAGTGCCAAATTTCCAGGCGGTGCCAAAGGCGGATGCGGGCTGTTCCGAGCGCGGGGCCAGCGGGGCGTCAGGCGCAAATTCGAACGTGGTGGTGACGGCTGCAAGGCCAAAGCGTGTTCCTACGTAAGGGTGCATAAGAACGCCATCTTCGACTGTTGCCAGACCGGCCATAACCGCCAGCTTGTTCAGATCGACGTCCGAGCTGGACACCGTATGGCCACGCGCGTCAAAGCCCAGAAGACGCAGGTAATTGGCCAGCACAACGGCGGTTTCAGCCGCCAAAAGCCCCGCCCGATGGGCCTGCGCATCCTTGATCCAGCCAGTGCCGACCTCATCCTGGTCAGGGTCGCGCGGGTTTTCATAGAGAAACACCAGACAGTGGGTGTGGCCGTCGATACTGGTCGGCGGAGCCTCCATCGACTCTTTCAGATCGGCCATGATCATGTCGATGCCTGCGGCCAGAGTTTTGGTCTGGCGCGTTTTCAGGTCATGGGCCAGCCGCGCGACATCTGGATTCTGATGGGGGTGTTTCAGGATCGCCTCGGAGGGCAAAAGGCAAGTGCCGACCACAGCGGCATCCGCGAAATAGCCAAAGGATTTCAAATGATCCGCGCGCTCTTGCAGATCACTTGGGGTCTCGGCCACCGCCTTGTTGATCAGCCCGTCGCGGATCGCGTCCAGCATCGCCTGATGTTCGCGCATCGCGTTCACGATCGACCTTGGATCAGACGGACGCGCATAAGATAGATGCTGCGCCTCCGGTACAGACCCCAGATCCGGGGCGCCGGTGGCCCGCGCCAGCAACTCGGTCGGGTAAGGACCCATGTGAACCGGGCGGTGTTTGTCTGAGAAAAAGCGCAAAGTCATTGGCTATGGGCCTTAGTTGAACATTGTATTGGGCAGCATCAGCGCGATATCGGGCACTGCCAGGATTACGACAATTGCCATAAGCATTGCGAACCAAAACGGCCAGATGCCACGGAAAATTGTTGCCATCGGAACGTCGCGGGCAATTCCCTTTACGATAAAGACATTCACCCCGACTGGCGGTGAGATCAGACCCATCTCAAGCGCGATAACAGCCAGAACGCCAAACAGGATCATATCCACACCCAGCGGCTCAAGGATAGGTTGAACCACCGGAATTGACAGCACCAGCATGGCAAACCCCTCCAGGAACATGCCCAGGATGATGAACATGACCAGAAAGGCAATCACGACCTGAAGCCCGGTGAAGCCCTGCGCCTCGACCCAGGAGGACAGGACAAAGGTGATGGACGTGAAACCGACAAAGGTCTTGAAGATGAAGGCCCCGAACAGGATCAGGTAGACCGATCCTGTTGCCCGCAGGGTCGAGCTGAAGACCTCGTTCATCGCTTGCAAGGTGCATTTCCCGCGCAGGGCCGTGACAACAAGGGTCAGCGCAGCGCCGATCCCTGCGGCTTCGACTGCTGAGAACGCTCCGCCATAGATGCCGCCAACGGTCAGCAGGATGATCCCGACCATGACACTGGCGCGTCCAAGCGAGACCCATTTTTCCCGGCGGTCCACATCTTCGGAAAGTGACGGCGCTTTCGACGGGTCCATACGGACGACGATCCAGATGGCGATGATGAAAAACAGGGTCAGCATCAGCCCGGGCAAGACACCGGCCATGAACAACCGACCAATGCTTTCTTCGGTCAGGATTGCATAGACGACAAAACCGGCAGAGGGCGGGATGAGAATCCCCAAAGTACCGCCTGCAGCGATCGAACCGGTGGCCAGCCCGTCATGATAGCCAAACCGGCGCATTTCAGGCAGGGACACGCGGCCCATGGACATGGCAGAGGCCAGGCTTGAGCCAGAGAGTGCCGAAAACCCCGCGCAGCCGACCACCGCAGCCGATGCCAGCCCGCCACGGAACCTGCCCAACCAATTGTGGGCGGCGGTATAGAGATCCCGGCTGAGGCCAGAGACCCCTGCCAGATTGCCCATCAGCACAAAGAGCGGGATGATCGTGAGGGGATAGCTGGTGGCCTCGCTGAAAATCTCGCGCGCCAGCGAGGGCAGGGCGGCTTGGGGGCGGATCAGCCAGATGCCCGCTGTGCCCACCACCATCATGGCGATGCCCACCGGGGTTCTGATGTAGAGCAAAAGCAGAAGGGTGATGAACCCAAGTGCGGCAATCGTCGTCAGGTCCATTATTCTGCAACCTCATTTGGGTCTTCACCGGCCCAATGGACCAGCCCGCTTGCGATCTGAACCAGCAGCGTCAGAGCAAAGAACCCCAATGCGATGGCCAGCGCGTAATAGAACGGAGCGTGCGGGATCGTCAGGTTGCCCGTGACATTGCCGCAGGCCAGTCCGCAGTTTCCCTTTTTTATCAGCGCGCTGGCCGCCAGGATCAGGATGACAACTCCGACCCCGCGCGCGATCAGATCGGTCCAACGCCGAACCTTGCGGCCGAAATGCTTAGGCATGATGTTGACGGTGATATGGCTGTTCTGGGTGGCCCCAAAGGCGACTGCCGCAGCAGCCACAATCGCCGCCGTCATGGATGACAGATCCTGAAGCCCAAAGATCGGATCAACCAAAATGTAGCGCCAGATGACCCCAACAACAGTCAGGGTCATCAAAAGCAGCACTCCGACCGAGCCGATCAGGACAAACACATAAGAAAGCCGGTCCAGCCAACGCTGGGCCGAAGTGTGAAAGCTATGTAATCGGCCCTGCATCGGATCAGTCCTGGACCATCAATGTCATGATGTCGCCCACGGTCTTGTCCCCGGCAGGCTGAGCCAACAGCTCGGGCAGAACCGCGTCGATCACGGCTTGCATCTTGGCGCGTTCTTCATCGCCGATGTCGATGATCTCAAGACCCGACTCTTCAGCAAGCGCCATACCCTTGTCGGAGATTTTGGCATAGGTTGCACCGGCCTGGGCCGAAAGCTCTGAGGTCGCGACCTTTTCTACCGCGGCCTTTTCCGAGTCGCTCAACCCGTCGAAAACTGCCGCAGACATGGCCACCGCAAATGAAGATGCGCCACCCGGGATGTCGGTGGTGACGTAATTTCCTGCTTCGTGCAGCTTGAACGAGCCGATCCCCGCTGGGTCGATCATGACGCCGTCAACCACTCCGTTGGCCAGCGCCTGGTTGATCTCGCTGACCGGCAACGCAACCGGAGAAGCGCCGAGAGCTTCCAGAAACGGCGTGCTGGTCGGGTCGACCACCCGAATGGTCATCCCTTTCAGGTCATCAACCGTGCGAACGGGCTTGTCCCGTGTTATCAGCACCGGTGGTGAGTTGGCCCACAATCCGATAATTTTGGCGTTGTATTCCGTTTCAAGCTCGGGGCGGGCCTTGTTGATTGCCGTGGTGCAGCTGATCGCGTCCACACAGATACCGGGCAACCCGATCACGGCGGTCTTGGGGAACAGCTTGTTGGTAAAACTGGGCAGCAAGAACGCCATATCGGCGGTTCCGTCCAGCAACAAGGAATACTGCTTTGGCGGGCTCTGGTTCAGCGCGCCACCGGGAAATTGTCTGACCGTCAGTTCCCCATTGCTCACCTCTTCCAGCATTTCGCCCATGGGCGTGAAATAGCCTGCGTTCATCGGGTGTTTTGGCCCCATGAAATAGGCAAGAGACAGTTCACTTGCGGCAGCCGTTACAGGAACCAATGCTGCAAATGCCATCGCCAATAGTGGATGCTTCATGATCTTCTCCCAGCTGTAAATTGCTGATAGTCATAGTTACCAACGTAAACTATTAAATCAAGAAAATATTTGCACTAAGCTTTTTGGGCCCGTATCATGGGTGTGTTTCTGGGCGACAATGAAATTGAAAAATGGCGAAAGACTATAAATTACAAGAACGTCTGGGGTTTCGGCTTAGTCGGCTATCGAAGATGATGCAGACAAGGCTCGAGTTCAGTTTGCGAGAGCATGGGGTCACCAGGCTTGAATGGTGTATCCTGTCCGGCGTTGCGTTGGAGGGGTATGATTCACCTTCAGAACTGGCCGATCACATTGGCATAACGCGGCCGGCTGTCTCGCGTCTTCTCAAGGGGCTTACCGAGCGTCGTTTGATCGAACGCGCTTTGATAAATTCGGACGGACGGTCCCGGAAGCTCACAGTCACCAAACAAGGAATGGACAGCGTTACGAAGTGTTTGCCGCTTGTCGAAAGCACGCAGGATCATTTCACCAAAAAGCTTACGGCCGCGCAGCAGTCTGCACTGAGTGAGACGTTGGATTTGATGCTGTCCGGTGAGGATACGTCTTTTGAAGACTTGTAGGGTTGGGGTTTAGATCCTTGGGTGCGTCGGGTGGCTGACTTTTCGAAACAAGAGCTACCGCCATTTTATATTTCTACCGATTGAAATAAAATATTGACTCAAAAAGCGCCGCCTGTATTTTTGTATCGAACGTTATACAAATAGCGACCGGAAGATCTGGTGGTTTTGGACTGCCTGGGTCGCGTCAAAACGATGGCCGTCTCGAGGAATAGAACGGTCCAATCAGTAAGGAAGCCCGGCATGTCACCTGATTCACCGCAAGCAAAAGAAGTGCGCAAAACTATCGAGCAGCTAATCGAAGGTGCCAGCTCCAACGATTCCTCGGTCCTTGATCGCATTTATCACGACGACATGGATATTTTCATGCTGGCGCCCGGAGGTGAAGTTCAACGCGCGAACAAAGATCAGTTCAAGGCGCAAGTGATCGCAAAAACGAATGAAGCGGCGAAACCTCAGACCTGGGCAAAATACCATGTAGTCGAGGCCGACGAAGAGCGCGGGCATGTCGTGATCAGCCGAAAGGTAAATCTGACGGACGAAACACAGATCATCACGCTGTCGATTGATCTGGTGCTGGAAGACGGACGTTGGCAGATCATCCGCGAGGTCATTTCGCTGTCCTGACGGCGAATTGGGAAACCGTTCTGCATTCCACTGATTGCACATCCAGACGGGGCAGGGGCGACATGAAAGACTGGTCGCTGTGCCCGAAATCAACACGACTTGAAAGGAATTCACCATGAATCATGCGTCGCTCAACCGTCGCCAGACTCTGGCCGGGCTCACGGCTTCGGCAGCCATGCTTGCTGCTGGTCGGGTACAAGCGTTTTCCGATGTGGCGATCGGCAACGCGACGCTGACTGCGTTGTCGGATGGCTCGCTGACGGTCCCTCCTGTGCTTTTTACAGGACTGGCCGAGGCTGATGCGGTTGCATTGGGTGAGACCGTTCAGCTTGCGGCCAATACCTATGCCTATCGGAGTGGAGACCGCGTGTTCTTGTTCGATGCGGGTTCGGGAAGCGATCACTATATCTCGCAGCAATTCCCGACCGTTGGACAATTACCCGCTGATCTCAAGGCAGCGGGAATTGCAGCCGACGAGGTCACGGATATTGTAATCAGCCACATGCATATCGACCATATCGGAGGGTTGGTCGCAGGCGGAACTCCTGTCTTTTCTAATGCCTCGGTCCACTTGTCCGAGGTGGATTGGAACTTCTGGAACAACGAAGACCTGCCCACCTCAGTGCCTGATCAGATAAAACCGATGGTCAACGCCGCACAACTGGTCAGTTCGATCGTGAAAGAGAATGTTGTGACCCACAAGGCCGAGGCCGATCTGGGCGAAGGCGTTGTTCTTTTGCCGACGCCAGGCCACACCCCGGGACACAGTGCTGTTATGCTGACCTCGGGGTCGGAACAGATCATGTTGATCGGTGACGCGATTGTGTCGGACAAGGTGCATTTCGCAAATCCCGACGTAGGCTGGGCGCTTGAGTTTGACAAGGCTGTCGCCGCTCAGACCCGCAAATCCATACTGGATCAGGCTGCCACGGATAAGATCAGAATAGCGGGAAGCCATCTGTCGACACCCGGTATCGGCTTTGTCGAAAAGGACGCAAGTGCCTACAGTTTTGTTCCGACCAGCTAAGGCTATCAAAGAAACACCCAGAACATGGGTGTTTCTTTCCTCTCCGGCGGAAGTCGTTCCGTAATAACGAACAGTCCTTAGAGGAGGGGCCATGTTTCGGAGGCGATCCAACTGCCCACAATAAGCTTCAGGGAGAACCAACGATGACGTCAGACCAAACAGGATTTGACCTTGCCGAAAGCGTAATGACCTTGGCCAAGGCGCGCCATCTGCGCGACACGCTGGGTGCGCGGGCGCTGTACGACAAGGTTCTAAAGACGGCACGTGCGGCTGAGGGTAACGCGGTGATTGCCACCTCGGATGCAGCAGCATTGCAGGCCCAAGGGCCGCTGGCGGGGATCCCGTTTGGGGTCAAAGACAATATCGACTGTCTGCCGTTTCCGACAACCGGTGGCTCGCCCGGTTTGTTGGAAAACCTTCCTGAGGCCGATGCGCCCCCGGTCGCGCGGCTGAAAGCAGCAGGAGCTTATGTTCCCTTCAAGCTGAACCTGCACGAGCTGGCCTTTGGCATCACGTCGAACAATGCGCATTTCGGCGCGGTCTCGACGCCGTTTGATCCCATGCGCGTGGCGGGCGGGTCCTCGGGGGGCAGTGCGGCTGCGGTGGCGCGGGGGCTGATCCCCTTTGCGCTTGGGACCGATACCGGTGGATCAACCCGTATTCCGGCTGCGTTCTGTGGTGTGGTCGGCTTCCGGCCCAGCGTCGGGCGATATCCTGACGGCGGTGTCCTGACGCTCAGCACCACGCGGGATACCGTTGGCCCGATTGCGTCCTGTGTGGCTGACCTGCAGGAAGTCGATGGCCTGATCGTCCCGGATGATAGTGACACACCGGGCATCGACCGTCCTTTACGGATCGGGCTGATCTACCGGCACGCAGGGCTGTCGAACGCAGTAGACGCGCGGTTCGAACAGGCGGTCACCGCGCTTGAAGATGCCGGGCTGGCCGAGTTTGTCGCCCTAAGCGACGCCTTGTTCGACGGGCTTGAACAACAGATGGGGCAAGCCATTGTGGTAAACGAAGCCCATCGGGTCTGGACTGATTTCTGTCAGAACCGGTTGGGTAAATCCCTGACCGAATTTGCGGAAACGATTGGCAGCCCCGACGTGCGCGGCGTGTTTTCCGCGCTTCCCGATCTGTTAGAGCCCACGGCCGAGCCCTTTGCAGCGGCGCATGCTGGTGGGGGGCTAGCGCGGCTAAGGTCTGCCTATGCCGATCTGTTTGATCGCGAAAGCCTGGACCTGATTGCCATGCCCACGGTGCCGGTTCAGCCTCCGCTGATTGGCGAAGATGAGACAATCGAAACCGATCAAGGTCCGCAGCCAACCTTTCCGACTGTTATTCGCAACACCTCGCTGGCCAGTCTGACGGGGGCGCCGTCGCTGTCACTGCCAGCAGGGCTGGATCGCGACGGCTTGCCGGTGGGTTTCATGGTCGAGGCCCGCGCCGGCCACGACCGCTTCTTGCTGGCGGCGGTCGCGCGGTTAGAGACGGTCCTGAACAGCTGAACCCAATGCCTGATGCTTAGATTTTGCCCAACCGAGCTGCGATGCCTGCAAGCGTGTCGCGCCAATATTTGTGGCGCGATGACGTTTGGTTGCGCGCATGCCAGAACATCGCGATGTCCAACCCCTCTTGCAGCCAGGGTGGATCTACTCGGTTCAGGCCTTGCGTCGCCAACTGGCGCGGCAGGGTGGCGATGATCGGAGTACCGCGGATCATGTCCAGCGCGCTGTCGAAATCCGAGACCTGTATCGCAACATGCCGAGACCGATGCATCTTGGCCAAGCGGCGATCGACCCCGAAACCGGCATCCGGGCCAAAGGCAACGCGGGCCTGAGGCCGTTCGCAGAAAGCGTCAAGATTACCCTGTTCCAACGGGTGGTCGGGATCGAAGTAAACCGCATCCGTAAGCGTAAAAAGCTTGCGTAGCAAAATGCCATCACCGCTTTCGGCAGCCACTGGCATGATAACGATATCGACCGAGTTCTGTCGCAGCCGTTCCGACATCTGAAACGCCGAGCCGATGGAATAGATCTCGACCGAAAGCCTTGGTGCCACTTCAAGCGCGTGGTGCAGAAGGCTGTTGTAGAACAGGCCGCGTTCGACAGTGGTGCCGGTCAGGCGCAGAACGCCCTGATCCTGCGCTGGGTCGTAGTCTTGCGGCTCAAACATTTCTTGCAGATGGCGCAGAGAGGCCTCGACGGCTGGAAACAGTTCCTGTGCGCGCATGGTCGGTTCAACCCCGTTGCCGCTGCGCACAAATAGGGGGTCACCGATCCGTTTGCGCATCTGATCCAGCCAATAACTGACCGTTGACTGGTTCATATCCAGCATTTTGGCCGCGCCCGATAACGACCCCGCCTGCCGAATGGTCAGCAGGATACGCAACTGACGACCATCAATCTCAAGGTAATCAGATTTTTCCATAATTCCTATCTATATCA
Source organism: Ruegeria sp. HKCCA5839 (assembly GCF_013035585.1). Taxonomy (NCBI): domain Bacteria; kingdom Pseudomonadati; phylum Pseudomonadota; class Alphaproteobacteria; order Rhodobacterales; family Roseobacteraceae; genus Ruegeria; species Ruegeria sp. HKCCA5839. The sequence continues at coordinate 44,525 of NZ_WQIE01000007.1, forward strand.
TCCGATTACCTGCGGGCCAGGGTTTTGCTATCTCATGTCGCATCGTTTCGAAACTCATCTCACAGGGACCGCATCATGAAACTCTATGGACACCCGCTTTCGGGAAACACGCACCGGGCAAAGGCTTTGATCGAACTGCTGGGCGTAGACTATGAATTCGAGCTTGTTGACCTGAAAACCGGGGCTCACAAAGCGCCCGAGTTTCTGGCGCTGAACCCGTTGGGGCAGGTGCCTGTGTTGACCGAAGGTGAACTGGTTCTGCGCGACTCCACCGCGATCATGACCTATATCGGCGAAAAATATGACACCGAAGGCCGCTGGTTCCCCAAGGATCCGACTAAGCGCGCGCAAGTGCAGGAATGGCTGTCGGTGGCCGTGAATGAAGTGCAGAATGGCCCGTTCATGGTCCGTGCAATTAAGCTGTTCGGCGTGCCGGCGGACGCAGACACCGCTGCCGCAAGAACAACCGCGCTGTACAGCACCTTGTTCGAGCCGCATCTGACCGGCCGCGATTGGTTGGTCGGCGACACGCCGACGGCTGCTGATCTGGCCTGCTATGCCTATGTCGCGCGGGTCACCGAGGGCGGGTTTGACCTGTCCGCATACCCTGCGATCAACGCGTGGATTCAGCGGGTTGAGGCCATCGAAGGCCTGTCGCCGATGGTCCGTATCGAAGAACTGATGGCCGCTGGCTAACAGCTAAACGCTGGAACCGGGCATGCTGGTTCCGGCGCTTCAAAACAGGGGCAGTTGCAATGGCACTTTCTGGTTGGGACAAAGAGGTTTCGCCCTATCACCCCGGTGAGGTTGAGCTGCACACCCGGTTGGGCCGCCAGGAAAAGCAAGAGAAGATGGGGCGCTTCATCCACCGCCCCTATATGCCGGATCAGCACCGCGAATTCTTTGCGCAGCTTCCCTTTTTCATTGCCGGCAGCGTCGATTCAAAGGGTTGGCCCTGGGCTTCGATCCTGTTTGGGAACCCCGGATTTGTCTCATCTCCCGATGACCGAACGCTGTCAATTTCGGGTTCTGCCGTTCAGGGCGATCCCTATGGTCAGAATGCAGTGGCCGGATCTCCGGTCAGTTATGTCGGGATCGAGTTGCCGACCCGCAGGCGCAATCGTGTCAACGGGGTGGTACGCCATCAAGAAGACGGGCGCACGGAGGTGGAGGTGGTCCAGTCTTATGGCAATTGTCCGCAATATATTCACACGCGCAAGCCGCACTTTACCCGTGATCCACTGATTTCGACGACGGTAGAAAAACAAGCCTTCACCGATCTGGATGATCACGCGCGCGCCGTGATCACCAAAGCCACGACGTTTTTCGTCGCCAGCCACAATCCACGCGATGATCAGCGCATCAATGGTGGTGTTGACGTCAACCATCGCGGCGGAAATCCGGGCTTTGTCAAAGTCGAAGGCAATACGCTGACGATACCCGATTTTATCGGGAACTTTGCCTTCAACACTTTGGGCAACTTTCTGGTCAACCCCAAGGCAGGCCTTCTATTCATCGATTTCGACAGTGGCGATCTGATCCAGCTGACCGGCAAGGCCGAGCTGCTTTGGGACAAGACCCAAGAGGTCGAGGCCTTCAAGGGGGCCGAGCGCGCGTGGCGCTTTCATCTGGATCACGGGCATCGTCTGGTTGCGGCTTCTCCGCTTCGGTTCGACGCGGGCGAAGCTTCACCCAATACAAGGCTCACCGGCGATTGGGTTCAAGCCCAGGCAACGCAAGAGGCCGAGGCCGCGCGCAAGGCGTGGCGCCCCTTTCGAGTGACACGCATTGTAGATGAAAGCAGCGTGATCCGTTCGTTCTATCTTGAACCTGCCGATGACAAAGGGCTTTTGACCCCCAAGCCCGGGCAGTATCTGACGATCCGATCCCGCCTCGAAGGCTGGACGCGTGACGTAATCCGAACTTATACCCTGTCTTCCTCCCCCTCGGACAGGTACTATCGGATCTCGGTCAAGCGCGAGGATGCCAAAACCGATGCCCCCTCGGGCGCGATGTCGACGTACCTCCATGAGACGCTCAAGCCGGGCGACACGATTGACACGCGCGCGCCGAATGGTCGGTTCTGCATCGATACCGCCGAAACGCGTCCGGCGGTGTTGATCGGGGCGGGTGTGGGGATTACGCCGTTGATTTCCATGGCCCGACAGGTTGTCTCAGACGGGTTCAGCCGCCGCCATTTGCGCCCGTTGACGGTGTTTCACGCGGCGCGCACGACGGCCGAGCGAGCGTTTGTCAAAGACTTCACCCAGTTGCAGGACGATACGCGTAGCGCGTTGCGCTATGTCTCGGTGATCTCGCGTCCGGCGCCGGACGAAAAGGCCGGCCGCGACTTTCACTTCGAGGGCCGACTGACACCGGAAATCCTGCAATCCCTTTTGCCATTGGCCGACTATGATTTCTTCTTGTGTGGACCACCGGCCTTTATGCAGACCACCTACGACATGCTGCTTGCTCTGGGTGTGCAGGACGCGCGTATTCAGGCCGAGGCCTTTGGTCCGGCTGCGATCCAGAGGCAACGGGCGGAACCGTCACAGCGCGAGGTTTTTATACCCCCGCCAAGTGCGGTGGTCCGGTTTGCGAAGTCGAAGATCAACGCCGAGTGGACACCCAAATCAGGCAGCTTGCTGGACTTGGCCCAAGCGCAGGGCCTGACCCCGAACTATGGCTGCAAAAGCGGCAATTGCGGCAGCTGTGCCACAAGGCTGCTCAGCGGTTCAGTGGGCTATCCAACACAACCTGAGTTTCCCCTGGAAAAGGGTGAAGCGCTGATCTGCTGTGCGGTTCCGGCGGATGAGACAGAGGTTTTGCAGCTTGACCTGTAAACAACTCGCTTAGTGGCTGAGGATCATCTTTACCCGGTGGTCCAAATCACGCAGCAGATCTTCGGCTTTCCAGCCCGCGCGTCCTCGGAACATATATCCCTGTCGGATGTCGTACAGCAGCGCGGCCCGTTCAAGAGACGGGAAATCCGGTGGCAGAGTGCCCTTTTCCTTTTCCCGATCAAACCGTTGCGCCAGCCGTTCATCGGTATCCTGTATGGCAGCCTGCACCCGCTCGTCTACGCCTTCGACCTGACCGATATTGGTCGATACCGAGGATGCGAGAAAGCACCCTTTGGCACCATATCCGCTGTCGGTGGCATAGTGGATCACTTCTTCAAGAAAACCACGCACCGCTTTTTCGATATCTTCTTCAGCCTCGAAATCGACCACAGGTTTGCAGCCATCGACGTTGGCATATTGATCAATTGTCTTGAGAAACAGCTCTCGCTTGTCACCGAAGGCGGCATACATGCTCGGGCCGGTAATGCCCATGGCTTTGGTCAGATCCCTGAGTGATGCACCGTCGTACCCTTTGGACCAGAACACCGACATGGCGTTCAGCAAAGCCTCTTCATAGTCGAATTTACGCGGTCGCCCGACTTTTTTTGTATCGCTCAATATATATTCCTTGACACCTGTTGTTTGTGGGTATTTATATATCGACCAATAAATAAATCAAGGATCAAGATCGATGTCATCCAAACTTGAAGCTGGACAACCCTTTCCGGCCGTCACAGTGCCGCTGCTGAATGGTGGTGAGGCGGATCTTTCCAAGCCAGCCGACGGGCATGATTGGAAAATGATTGTCGTCTATCGCGGCAAGCATTGCCCGCTTTGCACCAACTATCTGGCCGAGCTTGAGAGCCTGCGGGACGGGTTTTCGAAAATCGGCATTGATGTCGCTGCCGTGTCCACCGACAGCGAAGAGCGGGCCAGCGATCAGATGGCGCAGGTCAAACCAAGCTATCCGGTCGGTTATGGCCTGAGCTTGGAAAAGGCCAGAGAGTTGGGCCTTTATATCTCGGGTGTTCAGAACGGTATGAATGTTGAAGCCCCCTTCGCCGAGCCGGGCCTGTTTATCGTTAACGAAGAGGGCAATCTGCAATTGGTGGACACCTCGAACGTGCCCTTTGCGCGCCCAAGCCTTGAATCCGTGCTCAGAGGCATGACCTGGCTGCGCGGGCAATCCATGAAATTCCCGGTGAACGGCTCGCATCAATAAGGAACTGAAATGTCAGTAGAAGCAATTAAGGCTGCGGTTGATGAGCTGATCGCGGCGGGGACGTCTTTTGACGTTCAGGCGTTGGATCGGATCTATCACGATGACATGCGTGTGGTGATGATCGACATGGATGGCAATGTGAACGAGGCCAACAAGGCCGCTTTCAAGGGCCTGTTTGAGGCAAAGAAAGCCGAAGGGGCCGCGCCTCTGAACACCTGGGCGCAGTACAATTCGGTGACGGCCGAGGACGAAGTTGGCCATGTCATGATCACCCGCAAAGTCAACCTGATGGGGCAGGATCAGATCCTGATCCTCAGCATCGACCTCGTCTTTGAGGACGGGCGTTGGCAGGTCACGCGTGAGGTCATCTTTGCACGCGACGAAAACGAAGGCTGAACCATGGAACAGAGCAAGCTGAGACTTTTGTTGGTGCTGGGGCTTCTGACCTGTCTGGGTCCGCTGGCCATCGATATGTACCTGCCCGCCTTGCCAGCGATCTCGGACGATCTGGGCGCGGACACGGGCGCGGTGCAGATGACATTGACCGCCTATTTCCTTGGGTTTGGGCTGTCTCAGCTGATCTATGGGCCTTTGGGGGATCAATATGGGCGCAAATGGCCGATGTTTGCCGGTGTCACGATCTTTGGTCTGGGATCGGTCTTGTCGGTCGTTGCGCCGTCGATCGAGGTTCTGACCCTCGCGCGGTTGGTACAAGGTATCGGCGGGGCGGCTTTGATGGTCATCCCGCGGGCTGTTGTGCGAGACAGATTCACCGGTACGGACGGGGCGCAGCTGATGGGGTTCATGATGATGATCGTCAGCGTCTCACCAATGCTGGCACCCTTGGCGGGCAGCGGTGTGCTGGCTTTTTCCGGGTGGCGGGGCATCTTCGTTCTGCTGGCCGTTATGGCTGCGGTGGGATTGTTGATCATCACCTTTCTGTACCGCGAAACCCTGCCACAGGAAAATCGCGTTGTGTTCAACCGGCAGAGCTTTGTCGAGGGTACCGGACGCCTGTTCCGCGATGGTGAATACCTAAGCCTGACCTTTATTGGCGGCTTCGCCATGGCCAGCTTCTTTGTGTTCATCGCCTCCGCCTCATTCGTCTATACCGGAGAGTTCGGTCTGACACCTGCCGGGTTCGGGTTGGCCTTTGCTGTAAATGGCGTTGGGTTCTTTATTGCGACGATGGTTTCAGGAAAGGCCGGGGCGACTTTGGGCATGCATCGTCTGGTCCGTATCGCGATCACGTGCTTCTTTGTCATCACCCTGAGCCTGGTGGCACTGACGCTGGCCGATCTTGTCACGCTTTACCTGCTGATCACCCTCTTGGTCATGGGGTTCTTTTGCCTTGGCCTAACCATTCCTACGGTGATGGTTCTGTCGCTTGAGAACCACGGCGACATTGCGGGCCTTGCCTCGTCGTTGGGTGGCACGCTTCAGATGTTCACCGGGGCCGGAATGATTGCCATCGGCAGCCCGGTTTTCGACGGCACAACTCTTCCCATGGTCAGCGCCATTGCAGCCTGCGGAGCAGCGGCATTTGCCCTGACCCGCACAAGCTTTCTGCGCCAACCCAATCTGCAAAACTCCTGAGAGAAGGAAAGAATATGAGATTTTTGACCACCTTGGCTGCAATCGCGCTTAGCGCGACGGCGGCACTTGCCGATATCAAGAAAGAGGCAGAAGAAAGCCTGATCGCTCTGAACGATCAGTTCAACCAATATGTGATCGACAAGAATGTTGACGGCCTTGTCGGTCTTTACGCCGAAGATGCGCTGTGGATCGAACAGGGCAAACCCGTGGCGCAGGGTCACGAGGCGATCCGTCCGGTTTTCGCCTTCATGGCCGAAAACGACGGGGTGAATGATCACTCGATCGACCGTCTTGAGATCGCCGAAGATGGCTCTCTCGCAGTTATGGTGGGAACCGCGATTGTAAAGGTTGCGGCCTTCAATCTGGATACGACCGGCACCTTTCTGTTCGTGCTGAAACCCGAGGGCGACAGCTGGAAGATCGTCACCGATATGTGGCACCAACACCCGCCCGCCGAATAATCCGTGATGCAAGGAAGAACCATGCGTAAACTATTGACTTTGGGGGCGTTTGCCCTGACCGCCACAGCTGCTTTTGCGGATGATCCTGTCGCTGAACTCAATGCTGTGAACGATGCGTTTAACGCGGGCATTGCCGAACAGGACGTTCAGGGGCTTTTGGGTCTTTACCGGGAAAACACAATGTGGATCGAACCGGGAAAGCCAATGACCGAAGGCTTGGATGAAGCTCGGAAACTGTTTGAGTTTGTGACGTCGAAAAACGGTGACGTCACCCATTCAATCAACCACCTGTTTGTGTCCGATGACGCCTCGCTGGCTGTCATGATCGGTGATGTGAACGTCAAAATCGAGTCCGCCGGAATCGACGGGCACGGGACGTATCTGTATGTTCTTGATCAGGTCGATGACGAATGGAAGATCATCGGCGACATGTGGAATCAGGTGGCAGAGTAAAGCCGTAACCTGAAAGCCATTATTCCCCACGCCGCTTGTGTTCCAAGGGTGTGGGGTTATGGTCTTTGTTTTATGAACACTGCCTTAAGCGCCAATGAAGACCAGCGCTTAGCCCTTACAGAGTTCAAAGGCCTCGCGTAGAACCTTCGTGTCGCCAATATGGTTGGACAGAACCAATATCAGCTTGGCATTCAACGCTTCGCTTTCGTCGTCTGTCAGCCCTTCGTGCAGCTTGATCAGATCAGAATAGAACGCATCGGGCGTTTCAATGTTCGGTTTGGTGATCAGTTGGCCCATATCTGTCTTATCCTTTTCCGCAGGCGGTACGAAGTGCCTGGCGCAACGCATCGCTGTCAAAGCGGTCCCACCGGGCGGTGACATGCTGATCAGGTCGGATCAGGTAGACGGCGGATTTTGCATCGCCCAGATATCTTTCGGACAGGACGCCCGTCGGATCGTCTGACGCCGACAAGGCAAGCCGCGACACTGTGATACCGTCATCCTCAAAGCTGTCGGGTGCATCGGTGTCGATGGTCAGCAAGATAAACCCGTCCCCCATTTGGTCCAGCAGGAACCCTTCGCTTAGCGGCGCATCAGGGCAAGGGCTTCCGACCCGAGTACGAGACGGGCCTCCAGTCAACGCGTCTTCACCGTTCAGCGACAGCCCGTCATAGGTGCAGGGCAGGGACAGCCTGCCAGAGTTCACCAGCGGCCGCGCGAATTCCTGCGTTTTGGCCAGATCCAGAACCGCATTGCGGAAGGTATGGCTAATCTTGGATTTGGGCGTGATGAAATCGGTCGAACGGGTCGAGTTCAGAATATTCTCATCCGCGCCATAGGCCCGTTCTTCGTTATAGCTGTCGATCAGGCTTTCAGGCGCTTTGCCAGCAAGCACAAGGCCCAGTTTCCAGCCCAGATTGTCGACATCCTGCATCCCAGAATTCGCGCCACGCGCGCCAAAGGGGGATACCTGATGCGCTGCGTCTCCGGCAAAGATCACACGGCCTTTGCGGAAGTTCTCCATGCGGCGGCATTGGAACGTATAGATCGAAGACCACACGATGTCATATTCCACATCCTTACCCAGCATCGCATCCAGACGGGCGCGGATGTTTTCCTCTTTCATTTCTTCCTTGCGGTCGACATCCCAACCGATCTGGAAATCGACCCGCCACACGTCATCGGGTTGCTTGTGCAGCAAAGTCGAGGCACCCGATTTGAAATAGGGCTCAAACCAGAACCACCTTTCGGTGGGAAACTCGGTCGATTTCATTTTGATATCGGCAATCAGGAAACTGTCCTGGAACACCCGACCTTCAAAATCCAGCCCCAGCATATTGCGCAGGGGTGAGCTGGCGCCGTCGCAGCCGATGACCCAATCGGCCTCAAGCTGATAGGGGCCGTCGGGCGTCATCACATCCAGCACCACATGGTCGTCTTGCGCATCTACCGCATCGACGCGGTTTTTGCCCCGGATCTGAATCGGCGCGCCCTTTTCCTGCTCGGCGCAGATCTGTTCGAACAGGAATTTTTCAAAATAGGGCTGCTGAAGATTGATGAAGGCCGGATTGCGGTGACCTTCCTCGGGTAGCAGGTTGAACTCATAGACTTGTTCCGCGTCTTGGAACACCTTGCCCAGGTTCCACACCACGCCCTTGTCCCGCATCGGTGCACCACAGCCGTAGCGATCCGCAATCTCCAGCGTGCGTTTGGCGAAACAGATGGCGCGGCTGCCCATGCCAATGCCTTCGTGGTCGTCCAGGACAACAACGGGGATCCCCTGCCGTCCCAGATCAAGCGCTGTGGCCAACCCAATTGGCCCGCCACCAACAACCACCACAGGATGGCGCACGGCTGAATCCACGTCCTGATCCGCAGATCGGGCGTAGGGATAGAGTTTGAATGCAAGTGTATAACGATCGTCGAACACTGGAATTCCTTTCTGACCAAGTGGGGTTGGCGGCTGAGTGGATCAGCCCTGAAGCTGTTCCCACATCTCGATATCGCGCTTGTCGGTCCAGATACGTGGCGTGTCGATTCCGCGGGCTTCGTCATAGGCGCGGGCGACGTTGAACGGCAGGCAGTGTTCGTAAATCGCGTAATCGGCGAATTTCGGGTCACATTCTGCGCGCACGGCGTCCCAGGCCTCTTTCAGGCTGCCACCACGCGCAGCGACCTTGGCGGCCGGGCGATAGGTGCTTTCGACAAAATCGCGGGTGTTTTCGATGGCGGCGTTGACCATGTCAGGCCCCACCAGCGCGTCGCCGCGTCCCGGGGCGATGGCGTCCACATCATAGGCTTTGATATTGTCCAGGGTCTGGCCCCAGTCACCAAAGTGACCATCGCCGCAATAGCAGGCCGAGTGGTATTCGACGATGTCACCGGTGAACATCACGTTCTGATCGGGTACATGGATCACCGCATCTCCGGCGGTATGGGCCCGGCCAAGATGTTTGATATCGACCCGGCGATTGCCCAGATAGACGGTCATGCTATCGCTGAAGGTGGTCGTGGGCCAGGTCAGGCCGGGGATGCTTTCATGGCCTTCAAAGAGGCGCGGGAAGCGTTGGAATTCGCTGTCCCAATCCTCTTGTCCGCGCTCCACAACCATGGATCGCGCCTTGTCAGACATGATGATCTGATCCGCCCCAAAGGCCGAAGCGCCCAGAACGCGCACCGCGTGGTAATGCGTCAGCACCACATGGCTGATCGGCTTGTCGGTGACTTCGCGGACCTTCTCGATCACCTTGCCGGCCAGGCGCGGTGTCGCCTGCGCTTCGACAATCATCACGCTGTCATCGCCGATGATCACGCCCGAGTTTGGGTCGCCCTCGGCAGTAAAGGCATAAAGCCCTTCGCCGATCTCATCGAAGGTGATTTTCTTTTCGGTCAGGTCGCCTTGCGAGGCAAATGCTTTGGCCATGGGTTTTATCCTTTGAATGGGTCGTCGAGTGCTGGCAGCACCGTGCCGGTGCAGGTGCCAAATCCGATCTGATAACCGTCGCCTTTTGCGGCGCCGTGCAATGTCAGCGTGTCGTTGTCTTCGATAAAGCTGCGGGTAGTGCCATCCGCCAGCGTCATGGGCTCCTTGCCGCCCCAGCTGAGTTCCAGCAGAGACCCGCGATTGTGTTTTTCCGGCCCCGAGATGGTGCCCGATCCCAGCAGATCACCCACCCGCATCGGGCAGCCCGAGGTAGTGTGATGCGCCAGTTGCTGAGCGGCAGAGTAATACATCTCGTTATAGTTGGTCTTGGCAATGACGCTGGTATCGCCCCCTTCGGGGGTCAGTGTTACCTGCAAGTCGATATCGAACAGCATTGGCGTGGTGTCGCGCAGATGCGGCAAAAGCTCTTTCTCGCGTGCGGGGGTTTCGCAGCGGAAGGGTGCCAGCGCGGCAGCGGTGACGATCCAGGGGCTGATCGAGGTGGCGGTCGCCTTGGCTTGGAACGGGCCCAGCGGCTGGTATTCCCAGGCCTGAATGTCGCGCGCCGACCAGTCGTTCAGCAGCACATAGCCAAAGATATTGGCATCCGCCTGATCCACCGTGATCGGCCCGTTCGAGGGCTGACCGACGATTGCGCCCATCTCAAGCTCGATGTCAAAGCGCTGCGATGGGCCCCAGCGCGGCGCGTCATCATTGGGGCCTTTCAGCTGGCCCCACGGGCGACGGATGTCGGTGCCCGAGACCACAACGGATGAGGCGCGTCCGTTATAGCCAATGGGGATATGCAGCCAGTTGGGGGGCAGCGCGTTTTCCGGGCCACGGAACATGGTGCCCACATTGAAGGCGTGGTTCTTGCCTGCGTAAAAATCCGTGTATTCCGATACGGCGATGGGCATATGCAATGTCGCACTTGCCTGCGCCACCAGCATCGGACTCAGCTTGTCCTGGTCGGCGCTGCCCTCGGCCAACAGCGAGGTTAGCGTTGCGCGCAAGCGGGCCCAGGCCTCGGACCCCAGCGTCATAAAGGCGTTCCAGGTCGCAGCAGTCAAAGCGCCACCGAAATCGACCAGACCGGCCTCTTCCAGCGCGCGCATGTCGAGGATCTGATCCCCAATGGCCACGCCGCATCTGGATGACAAAGTGGCAGTCGAGAAGACGCCATAGGGCAGGTTGTTGAGGGGGAAGGGTGTGTCAGCGCTGTTGGCGCTGTCCACCCAGGAGTTCATCAGTTGTGTCATTAGGAACCTATCGCGTCAGGTTGTTGATCAGGATGGGCGGCAGCAATTTCCGGCAGGCCGAGGCAGGCCTGTTCGACCCGGGTGATCTTTGGGAACGGGCTCAGATCCACGCCCCATCGGTGCGCATTGTACACCTGCGCCACCAGGCACAGATCGGCCAGATCCGGGGCCTCGCCAAAGCTGAATGTACTGGTGTCGGACAGCTGCGGCTCAAGCGCGTTGAACCCTTCGGTCATCCAGTGATCCATCCAGTCGCGCGCCTGTTCGGGCGTCGCGCCGAAGCGCGATTTGAGTTGCCCAATCAGGCGCAGATTGTTCACCGGATGGATGTCCAGCGCCACGGTATGCGCCGCCGCAAGAACCCGCGCGCGCTGCGCAGGCTCTTCGGGGATCAGGCGCGGCGAGGGGAAAACCGCGTCCAGATGGTCGATGATCGCCAGCGACTGAGTCAGAACGGTACCATCATCCAGAACCAGCGTCGGAACACCTTTACCCGGGTTCAGCCGCACATAGTCCTCGGCCTGCTGTGCGCCTGCGGTCAGATCCACGGGGATCGTCTCATAGGCCAGCCCCTTGAGATTCAGGGCTGCGCGCACGCGGTAGGATGTTGTTGAACGCCAGTAACTGTAGAGTTTCATTTCAGACCCGGCGTGCCGTCGAACTTCTTCTCGATATCCGCCCAGCAATCGATGTAGTCATCCTGCAGCGGTGCTTCTTCACCGGCGAAGCGGGTCAGATGCTGTGGAAAGCGGGTTTCGAACATGAAGGACATGGTGTTGTCCAGCTTGTCAGGGCCCAGATTGGAGTTGGAGGCTTTTTCAAAGGCCTCCTTATCCGGCCCGTGCGGCAGCATCATGTTGTGAAGGCTCATGCCACCTGGAACAAATCCCTGCGGCTTGGCGTCATATTCGCCATAGATATTGCCCATCAGTTCCGACATGACGTTCTTGTGGTACCAGGGCGGGCGGAACGTGTCTTCCATCACCATCCAGCGTTCGCGGAACAGCACAAAGTCGATGTTGGCCGTGCCGGGCTGCCCCGAGGGCGCGGTCAGCACGGTAAAGATCGACGGGTCGGGGTGGTCGAACAGTATCGATCCAATCGGGCAATAGTCGCGCAGATCATATTTCACCGGCGCATAGTTGCCATGCCAGGCCACCACATCCAGCGGGCTGTGGCCAATCTTGGTTTCGTGGAACTGACCGCACCATTTGATTGTCACGGTCGAGGGTGCCTCGCGGTCTTCATAGGCGGCGACGGGGGTCTTGAAGTCGCGCCGGTTGGCCATGCAGTTGGCCCCGATCGGGCCCCGGCCCGGCAGTTCGAACTTCTGGCCGTAATTCTCGCAGACAAAGCCGCGCGCAGGGCCGTCCAGAACCTCGACCCGATAGAGCAGGCCGCGCGGGATGATGGCGATCTCCTTGGGTTCCAGATCGATGATCCCCAACTCGGTACAGAACCGCAAGCGACCCTCTTGCGGGACCACCAGCAATTCGCTGTCGGCAGAATAGAAATAACTGTCCACCATGGACTCGGTGACCAGATAGATATGGCTGGCCATACCCACCTGGGTGTTTACATCACCCGCTGTGGTCATGGTGCGCATGCCGGTCAGCCAGGTCAGGCCCTGATCCGTGTGGGGGACCGGATCCCAGCGATACTGACCCAGGCTGGTTACGTCTTCGACAATATGCGGTGCCGATTTCCAATAGGGCAGGTCGATCTTTTCATAACGATGCGAATGCTTCACCGACGGGCGGATGCGGTAGCACCAGGTGCGCTCGTTCTGATGGCTGGGCGCGGTAAAGGCGGTTCCGCTAAGCTGTTCGCCGTATAGGCCATAGTTCACCCGCTGCGGGCTGTTCATGCCTTGTGGCAAAGCGCCGGGCAGCGCCTCGGTTTCAAAGTCATTGCCAAAGCCCGGCATGTATCCGGGAACTGTGCCAACAGGGGTTTGCGCCTGTGTGAACGCGTGGGGGGCGACCTCGTTCATCTCGTAACTCCTCATCTGAGTATCCGGCATAGATTCGACTTGTCCTAAGCATTCGTTGCATTTGCAACGATGTCAAGATATTTGTTGCATTTGCAACGAAAATCGTTTCATCTTGCTGTGAAACTTGGAAATAAAATTGGTGCTTATGTCCCAGACACTGCCGGAATTCGATTTCGACGGCTTCCTCCCATACCGTATGACGGTTGTCGCAGCGCGGTTAAGCGCCGAGCTCGCGCAGCATTACAAGTCAACATATGGAATAACGACGGCGCAATGGCGGGTCATATTGAACGTTGGTTATTCGGGTGCGGTTTCGGTTCGTGACATCGAAAAGAAAGTTAATCTTGAAAAATCAAAGGTCAGTCGAGCCGCCGCCAAGCTTGAAGCCGAAGGGTACATCACCAAAGAGATCGATCGGGCTGACAGGCGGCTGGTGAAGCTGCAACTCACACCCAAGGGAGCGCAATTGTTAAGCGAACTGGTGCCGCTGGCAAAGGCATATCAACGCAAGCTCGAAGCCGAATTGAAAGGAAACCTGCAAGGGCTGCAATCCGCTTTGGATATTTTGACGCAAAAAGAACCGCCTCAGGGCTGAACCTGTTCCGAGGTCTCACGCTCTGACATGGCCTGGGTCAGAGCTCTTAGCCCCTGGTCCAGCGCAGCGCGATCAGAATCCGTCATCAAACCAAACACCTCTTCTGCGCGGGCCTGCACCTTTGGAAACACCGTTTCGAATGTTTTCTGGCCTTCACTTGTGCAATGATAAACGCGAAGCCTGCGATCTGTGTCAGAGGTGGTCCGACGGATCAAAGACTTGTCCTCAAGTTTCTGCGCTGCGCGACTGACTTGAACCTTGTCCAAGGACGTCTTTTGCGCCAGCTCTAGCGACGTGAGGCTGCCCGCATTTGCCAGCAGGAACAACAACCTCCACTCTTCCCGAGAAAGGCCATAGGTTCGGCAATAGACATCTACCAGTGTTTGCGAGAATGCTTCGGCAGCGACGGCCAACCGGTATGGAAAAAAAGAGTCCAGTTGCACTTGCCAACCTCCCGCGCGAACATCTGTAGTGAAGACTAAGCCGCGCGCGTGGGCGAAACAACGGCATTCTCCGCCACCCTAACGATGCACGATTGTTCGATGGGTAAAGGCCCCTCAGAACGGTAGTCCGACATAGTTCTCAGCAAGTGATTTCATGGCGGCTTCGGATGCAAACAGGTAGTCTAGTTCGGTCTGTTGCAATCTTTGGTCATAGGCGATGCGGTCGGGAAACAGGTGCAGCAAGTTTGTCATCCACCAACTGAACCGCTGCGCCTTCCAAACACGCGCCAGCGCCTTTTCGCTATAGCTGTTCAATCCGGCGTCGTCGCCGTCCTGATAGTGCGCTACCAAAGCGTGATAAAGATAATAGATGTCGCTGGCAGCCGAATTCAGCCCTTTGGCTCCGGTTGGCGGTACGATATGGGCGGCGTCTCCGGCCAAAAACAGGTTTCCATAGCGCATGGGTTCGGCCACGAAACTGCGCAGTGGGGCGATTGATTTTTCAATCGACGGCCCGGTTTCCAAACTATCGGCAACATCTGCGGGCAGACGCGCCTTGAGTTCCGCCCAAAACGCCTCGTCCGACCAGTCTTCGACCCGGTCGCCCGACGGCACCTGAATATAGTACCGGCTCAGAACCCGGCTGCGCAGCGAACACAAGGCAAAGCCACGCGCATTTTTGGCATAGATCAGTTCAGATGAGACAGGTTTGGTTTCGCTGAGTACGCCCAGCCAACCAAAGGGAAAGACCTTTTCGTATTCCGTCAACACGTTGTCCGGGATCGATTTGCGGCTGACGCCATGGTACCCGTCCGCTCCGACCACATAGTCACAATCAATTCGGATTTGCTCAGTACCGGTGCGACAGGTGATTTGGGGGACGTCCGACGTCAACGCGTGCAACTGCACGTCTTCAACGTTGTGAAGCACCGTGCCCCCCAATTTGTCGCGCGCTTCATACAAGTCGCGGGTCAGCTCGGTCTGGCCGTAGACCATCACAGATTGTCCGCCCGTGTAACCGGCCAGATCGATCCGGCGCTTGCGTTCGCCATCGGCAATGAAAAAGCCATCATGGATCTCACCTTCGGAATCCATCCTTGCGGCACATTGGGCCAACCGCATCAGCTTGACGAAGCCCTGTTCCAACACACCTGCGCGAATGCGGCCCAGCACATAGTCGCGACTGTGTTTTTCCAAAACAATCGTTTCGATGCCCTGAAGGTGTAACAATTGGCTCAGCAAAAGGCCCGAAGGACCACCGCCGATGATCCCGACCTGCGTTTTCATGATCTGCACGCGTATCCTCCCCTGTGGGTTGACCTTGCCCTGATCCGGGTGAGGACTGAATGGATGTTTCCATTCCTTTTTGGTACAAATCGAACATGTCCGGCATTCAGAACTACAACCTGTACGGCGAGATCCGCGATCTTCCCGATGTGGTGCATTGCGAAGCCATCGAGCAGCGTTCGAAGCTGCACAACTGGGCGCTGCGCCCGCACCGCCACGCGCGCCTGCATCAGGTCCTTTTGGTCGACAAAGGTGGGGGCGAAGCGATGCTGGAAGGCGATAGCTTTGGCTTAGATGCAGGCAGCCTGGTTAACCTGCCGATCGGTTCGGTGCACGGGTTCACGTTTAAGCCGCAGACAACCGGCTGGGTCGTAACATTGGCTGCCGAGTTGCTTGATCAAGGGTTACTCGACCGCGAAGGATTGCGGCTTGAGCTGAGAACCGCACGGGTGCTCCGGTCAGATGACGAAATACGCAACGTGGTACGGTCCATCTTTGCCGAACATGCAAACAGGTCCTTTGCGCGCGCGCATATCCTGCGGGCCTATTCCGCGTTGCTGATTGGTCTGGTGGCGCGTCGAATAGCGGGGCAGGTCCCCAAGCCCGATCAGAATGACGATGGATTGCTGCGCCAATTCGAGCGTCTGTTGGAAAAACATGCGTTAGATCATCTGGGGGTGGCGGATTATGCGAGTATGATTGGCGTAACCCCAACGCATCTCAGCCGGGTGGTGCGCCAGGCAACCGGGCATTCGGCGTCGGCCGCGATTGCGCAGAATATGGTGCGAGAGGCGCGTCGCAATCTGGCGTTTACCAACCTGTCGATCTCAGCAATCGCCTTTCAGTTGGGGTATGACGACCCTTCGTATTTCAGCCGTGTGTTCAGGCGCACTACAGGAATGTCTCCACGCTCCTTCCGTCGTAGTCTTGGACAGGACAAGGCTTAAGGTCAGAACGGATCCAGTTACGACAGCCGGGCTCGTCTGACGGTTCAGACGGTCGCGCCGGTCTGTTTCGGAACCTATGAGCGTTGGCGTAAGATCGGCTCTGGCTGGGCGCTTCGATGCCAGGGGCGTCGTGCCACAATGCGGAGAAATTTATAAACTGCCAGCTTGACGGGCGCATTTTCGCCTGTGAAGCTGAAAAAATGATCAGTTTAAGAACAGTTTTGGTGTCTTCATTGGTCTGCCTGTGCGCTTCAGCCGGCATGCTGCGCGCTCAGGATGATCTGGTCAAATCCTTCGCAAGCTGCGCCGGGCGTTATTCGGCCGAGATGGAACATGCCTGGCTGATCAACGATCCAAAGGCCGAAGATCTTGAATTGCGCCGCATCGGATTTGTTGAGCTGCTGGAGGCGACGACCACGGCTGCAAATGCGCAGGTCGTTTTGCATCATCGCATAAACACCAAGCATGCCCATGCACGTTTGCTGCAAACGGCTTCATTTCACTCAGATACCGACGAATCCGCGACCGCGCGCAAATTGGCGCTGCGTCTTTTGGAGCAGTGCGAATTGTTAATTCTTGGTGGCGCATAGGGCAAAAATTACGCAGACGCCCAATTTTTTAGCCGTCAGCACCCGAAGCGCCTTAGAATTGAGCATCGGCCTTAATCTTTTCAAGAACACCGGTCGTGGGACTCTGACCCGACCGCATCACTGACTTAGCAAGAGCGTGCGCCGCCTGGCGGCTTAAAAAATGTGCGAAGGTGTCCGGCCTAGGAACCAGATGACTCCCTCGCACACCGCAATTTTGCGTAGGGGGTTATATGGGGTGTTTCGATGTCCTGAACAACCCCGCTGCGCATCGCAAAAAAGGAAACGCTGATGCACACCAAACTTCTCAACACAACTGCTGCTGTCCTGTTCGCAAGCGCCCTGCCTGCGCTGGCAGATTGTCCGATCAAGGTTGGCGTCTTGCACTCGCTGTCCGGTACCATGGCGATTTCGGAAACTACGTTGAAAGACACTATGGAGATGCTGGTCGAACAGCAAAACGAAGCGGACGGCTTGCTGGGATGTGAGCTGGAAGCCGTTGTTGTTGACCCGGCATCCGACTGGCCTCTGTTTGCTGAAAAAGCGCGTGAACTGCTGACCGTTCACGAAGTAGACGTGATTTTCGGCAACTGGACTTCGGTATCGCGCAAATCGGTTCTGCCGGTCATCGAAGAGCTGAACGGCCTGCTGTTCTATCCGGTTCAGTATGAGGGCGAAGAAAGCTCGAAAAACGTATTCTACACCGGTGCCGCCCCGAACCAGCAGGCGATCCCGGCCACTGACTACTTCCTGGACGAACTGGAAGTTGAGAAATTCGCGCTGCTGGGCACCGACTATGTCTATCCGCGGACAACCAACAACATTCTTGAAAGCTATCTTCAGCAAAAAGGCATCGCCGAAGAAGATATCTTTGTGAACTACACCCCGTTCGGTCACTCGGACTGGTCCAAGATCGTGGCTGACGTCGTTGCTCTGGGTGCAGACGGTAAGAAAGTTGGCGTGATTTCGACCATCAATGGCGACGCGAATGTGGGCTTCTATAAAGAGCTTGCCGCCGCAGGGATCTCGGCCGATGACATCCCGGTTGTTGCCTTCTCGGTTGGTGAAGAAGAACTGGCCGGTCTGGATACCACAAACCTTGTTGGCCACCTGGCAGCCTGGAACTATTTCCAGTCGGCAGACAGCGAAGCCAATGAAGGCTGGGTCGAAGCCTGGAAGGCGCGTATGGGCGAAGATCGTGTGACCAATGACCCGATGGAAGCCCACTATATCGGCTTCAACATGTGGGTGAATGCGGCGACCGAAGCCGGAACCACAGATGTGGATGCTGTTCGCACCGCAATGTACGGGCAGGAATTCCCGAACCTGACCGGTGGTACAGCCGTGATGCTGCCGAACCACCACCTGGCCAAGCCGGTTCTTATCGGTGAAATCCAGGAAGACGGTCAATTCGACATCATCAGCCAGACCGAAGAAGTTCCGGGTGATGCGTGGACAGACTATCTGCCCGAATCCGCCGTTCTTGTATCGGACTGGAAAGAGCTGGGTTGCGGTATGTACAACACCGAAACCGAAAGCTGCGTTCAGATCAAATCGAACTACTAAGATCTGAACCTGAAATACTCGGGGCGCGCGCGCTTAGATGCGTGCCCCGAGACCCAATGCTGAGGTCTTCCTAAATGATGCTTCCGTTCAAGCGGGCTGTGTTGGCCCTGCTGATCCTTGCGGCCCCGACACTGCTGCAGGCGCAATCAGCCGAGGCTCCGGTGCAGCAGGTTTTGCAAACCCACGCCGACGTCATCGTCAAATCGTCGCGCAAGACAATCGGCCCTGCCATTGATGCGCTGGCTACAAGCGGTTTGCCCGAGGCGCAGGTTGTGCTTGAACGCTGGCAGGCGAAAGACATGTGGGTCAACAAAGAGACCGGTCTTTTCGTTTTTGCAGAAAAGGCAGATGGCGGGTTGCAGCTGTTTGACGTGTCGGACGGATCAGAGATCGGCATCGCAGACAGGAAACAGTTCAAGCAGTTGAAACCCAATTCGGGCATTCGGGGCATGATCGCATCTGCCCTTGTGCAGTTCCGCCTGAATGATCCAAACCCGGAAAACCGCGCCGACGCGTTGACGGCGATCGAACGAGATGCAGAAGCGTCTCATCTGGCTGCGCTGCGCGGTGCGATTGATACTGAGGATGACGCAGACCTGAAGGCCCGCAAAGAACGGCTGGAGCGTCTGTTGACGATCCGGTTCGATGAAGACGAAGCCGCGCGTTTGGCCGCCATCGAGAGCTTTGCCGGTGATTTGGGTGTGGACGTGCGCGCCACGCTCAATCCTCTGGTTGCCTCTGAAATCCAGACCGCCCAGCAGATCCCCGACGGGGCTGTTGCGGTTAAGGTCGGCTCGGACGATCTGACCCGTGATCAGGCCTATGATCTTCTCGTTGATGCAGGTTTTGCACCTGCGCTTGTTGATAGCGCTACAGTCAAAGAAACATTGATCGCCAATATCTCGGGCGACACGGTTGCAGGCGTTCAGGTCGCCAGTTTGAACGAAGACGCCGCGCGGGCTGCGGCTTACCAGCTGTTGGCTGAGCAGGGCCTGGCTGACCCTCTGGTCACCCAGAATGAAATAGACAAGGCGATTGAAAGCCACAGTTTCTTTCGCGTCTATGTCGGAGCCCCTCTGCCCGTCGCATTGGCCGCGCAGGCCACATTGCAAGACATTGAGACACAGGTGGCGCTGAACCAAACCGTCGATCTGGTGCTGGACGCGCTGTCTCTGGCCTCGATCTATTTTCTGGCCGCGATTGGCCTTGCCATCACCTTTGGTGTGATGGGCGTGATCAACATGGCGCATGGTGAGTTCATCATGATGGGCGCCTACACCGGATATGTTGTGCAGCTGTTCATTCCCGACCTGACCCTTTCAATCCTTGTCGCCATTCCGTGTGCGTTCATGGTGACATTCGGAGCAGGTGTGTTGATGGAGCGGCTGGTCATTCGCTGGCTGTATCACCGCCCGCTTGAGACGTTGCTGGCCACCTTCGGGGTGTCCATTGCGTTGCAGCAACTGGCCAAAAACATCTTTGGCACACAGGCGCGTCCGCTGACCGCTCCGGCCTGGTTGGACGGATCGATGGTGATCAATGACATCGTTTCGATCAGCTATATCCGCATCGCAATCTTCATTCTGGCGCTGTTGTTCCTGGCGCTGTTTCTGATCGTCATGAACCGCACACGGCTGGGGCTAGAGGTGCGCGCGGTCACTCAGAACCCGCGTATGGCCGCGTCGATGGGGATCAACCCCGACCGGATCAATATGCTGACCTTCGGCTTTGGCTCGGGCATCGCCGGTATCGCGGGCGTGGCGATTGGGCTTTATGCCAAGGTCACCTCGGAAATGGGGTCCGACTATATCGTGCAAAGCTTTATGACCGTGGTGGTCGGCGGTGTTGGCAACATCTGGGGCACGCTCTTGGGTGCGACCATGGTGGGGACACTGCAAAAAGGGATCGAGTGGCTGAACCCGTCGAACACACTCGCGGCGCAGACCTACATGATCCTCTTTATCATTCTGTTCATCCAATTCCGGCCGCGCGGCATCATCGCGCTCAAGGGCCGGGCGGCGGAGGCGTAACATGGTTGAGATGACCTCTACCGCCTTGCCGCGCCGCAAACCGCTGGTGCTGCGTTACCCGTCGGTTGCGATCTTTCTGATCATCTTGTCGCTGTTCACGGCAGTGGTCACGATCCTGGGCGAAGGGTTAGGGATCGGAGTGATCTCGACCAGTTTCATCAAGACGCTGGGCAAGACGCTTTGCCTGTGTCTTGCGGCTTTGGCGATGGATCTGGTCTGGGGCTATACCGGCATCCTGTCGCTTGGGCATATGGCCTTCTTTGGCATCGGTGGCTATGCCATCGGCATGTGGCTGATGTATGCGCGCACCGAGATCATCGTGCGCGACAGTCTGGCAGCCGCCGCCCTGCCGCCCACGCCACAAGAGATTTCAGATGGCATCGCCACGCAGATTTTTGGCGTTGTCGGGGCTTCAGAATTCCCACCAATCTGGAGCCTGGCCCATTCCTTCCCGCTGCAACTGGCGGCAGTGGTGCTGGTGCCGGGTCTGCTGGCCTTTGTCTTTGGCTGGCTGGCCTTCCGCAGCCGGGTCACTGGCGTTTACCTGTCGATCCTGACGCAAGCCATGACATTGGCCTTGTCGCTGTATCTGTTCCAGAACGACAGCGGATTGCGTGGCAATAATGGCCTGTCTGGCCTGCAAAACCTGCCGGGGCTTGAGGATGTTCCGCAATCAACCGTGTCGATCCTGTTCTTCTGGGCCTCAGCGCTGGCGCTTGGACTGGGCTATGTGCTGTGCGCCTGGGTCGTGTCGGGCAAGTTCGGATCGGTGATCCGCGCGATCCGCGATGACGAAAGCCGGGTGCGGTTTCTGGGCTATTCGGTCGAGGCCTATAAGCTGTTCATCTTCACCTTCACTGCAGTGATCTGCGGTATCGCAGGCGCGCTCTATTACCCGCAAGCCGGGATCATCAACCCGGCCGAGATCGCGCCCATTGCGTCCATCTATCTGGCGGTCTGGGTGGCCATTGGAGGGCGTGGGCGCTTGTATGGTGCGGTGATTGGTGCAGCCTTTGTGTCGCTGCTGTCGACCTGGTTCACCGGAGGCCAGGCGCCTGACATTTCGCTTGGGTTCTACACAATCCAATGGGTTGACTGGTGGACCATCCTGCTGGGCCTGTCCTTTGTTGCGGTCACGCTCTTTGCGCCGCGCGGCGTGGGCGGTCTGATCGACCGGTTCACCGAGCGTCGCGCACCTGACAGGCATGGCGCCGATCTTGGGCCTGATCTTGGATCCTTGCAGGAACGGGAGGCGGATAAATGAGCACGCTTCTTGAAGTGTCCGGCGTCTCGGTCAGTTTCGACGGCTTCAAAGCCATCAACAACCTGACCTTCCAGATCGGCCCCGCCGAAATGCGGGCGGTGATCGGGCCCAACGGTGCGGGCAAGACCACCTTCATGGATATTATCACCGGCAAGACCAAGCCCGATGACGGTCATGTGCTGTGGGGGGACAAATCCGTCTCGCTGTTGTCGATGACCGAAAGCCAGATTGCGCAAGCCGGGATTGGGCGCAAGTTCCAGCGCCCGACCGTATTCGAAGACCAAAGTGTCGGTGAAAACCTGATGCTGGCGCTGAAGAACAAGCGCAGCCCCTTTGCTGTGTTGCGGTTTAAGCCCAGCCAGAGTGACCACGAAAAGGTCGCGCAATTGGCCAAGGAGATCGGTCTGGAACAGGCCTTGGACCGCAAATCCGGTGAATTGAGCCATGGTCAGAAGCAATGGCTTGAGATCGGGATGCTGCTGGCGCAAGACCCGCAGCTCTTGCTGGTCGATGAGCCTGCCGCTGGTATGACGCCGGCTGAGCGTGAGCATACGACCGAAATTCTGGTTGAAGCCGCCAAAACCCGCGCCGTGGTGGTGATCGAACATGACATGGAGTTCGTGCGGCGCCTCAATTGCAAAGTAACCGTTCTGCACGAAGGTTCGGTTCTGGCCGAAGGCTCATTGGATCACGTCACACAGGACGAAAAAGTCATCGAGGTGTATCTTGGACGCTGATTTGCTGAGTGTTTCCGATCTGTCGCTGCATTATGGCGGCAGCCAGATCCTGAACGGTGTCGAGTTCTCGGCCAAGCGGGGGCAGGTGACCTGCGTGATGGGCACAAACGGGGTGGGCAAAACCAGCTTGCTCAAGGCGATCTCGGGTGTGCATTCGCGCAGCGGCGGCAGCTATCAGCTTGACGGTGAAGATATCGGCAAGGCCTCGTCTTTCGAGCTGGCCAAGAAAGGCGTCGCCTATGTCCCGCAAGGGCGCGAGATCTTTCCTTTTCTGACCGTGCGCGAAAACCTCGAGACCGGATTTGCCTGCCTGCCGCGCAGTGAGCATTCTGTACCGGATTACATCTTTGACCTGTTTCCGATTCTCAAAGAATTCCTGCCGCGGCGCGGCGGTGACCTGTCGGGCGGGCAACAACAACAGCTTGCCATCGCGCGTGCCTTGATCACCAAGCCCAAGCTTTTGCTGCTGGATGAGCCGACTGAAGGGATTCAGCCCAATATCATCAAGCAGATCGGCGAGGTGATCCGCCTGCTGCGCGATCAGGGCAATATGGCCATCGTTCTGGTCGAACAGTATTTCGACTTTGCCTTCAATCTGGGCGACAGTTTCCTGGTTCTGGAACGCGGCACGCCCGTATTGCGCGGCAGCAAGGCCGAGATTGCCGAAGATCAGCTGCGACAAGCCGTTTCGGTCTGACCCGCCAACGCGCCCTCGACGCACGGGCTTGCGCAGATCGGGCCAACGGCGTAACACTTTGGTACGGTTGACAGTCACCGAGGCGTCGCTGCTCTGATCTGAGTGCTAAAACTGTCCACATCATACAAACGACATCGCATTCACTTTGGCGTCGTTTCGTTAAGCCAGCGACCGACGAAGCATCAGCACGCCAGAAATGGATGTAAGATGAGCAAAAATCCAATACCGCTTCACGTTGAAGACCTTTCGGGATTCACGCGCGCATTGTCAAAGCAACTGGCCGCGCAAAGCCCGTCTCATCTGCTGTTGATGAACATGGTGGCTCGCGCGGCGGGGTTTCAGAATGTACAACATATGCGCGCGATTTCCGCGGCCAGAACGCGGATGCAGAACCGGCCGCATGAAGACAGCGTTGACGCGCGTTTGGTCGAGCGGGTTTTGAACCAGTTCGACGCGCAGGGACGCCTGCGCCAATGGCCGTCGCGGCGCAATGTGCAGACCATGGCACTGTGGGCCCTTTGGGCGCGTTTCCCCGCCCAGAGGGAGATGCCCGAGAAAGCTGTAAACGCAGCACTTGGGCAGGAACATCTGTTCAATGACCCGGCCACGCTAAGGCGGACGATGATTTCCTGCGGGTTGATGACGCGACAACGCGACGGCAGCAACTATTGCCGTGTCGAACAGGAACCACCCCCTGACGCCAAAGCAATCATCCACGCCCTGAGTGCCCGGCGCAAGATGCGGAGCCCGATAGGAGCATCATAGCAAAGGATGGACGGGCCAATGTGTCTGTGATTGTATGCGACCGCTGTGGATGGGCCGTCAATGCGATCAACCTCATATCTTGCCGTAAGCGTCGTGGGCGCCGTTGCCAGTCTTGGCATCTATCTGATGTCCTATTCGTATTTCCTGTCGGAAGAGCTTGAGAACATGCAGGGGCGCTTGTCGCTCTATCAAAGCTCGGTCTCGGGTGAGCTGGAGCGGTTTTCACACCTGACCTATGTGCTGGCGCAGGATTCCTTTGTGATCGGAACGACGCAGGGCGATGCGACCGGGGCCTTGAATCGCAGGCTTGAGGATTTTGCCGATCAGGCCGGTCTGGATGCGATTTATCTGATGGATGAACAGGGCATCACCATCTCGGCCTCGAACCACCGCGATGCGGGTAGCTTTGTGGGTCAGAACTATGGATTCCGGCCCTATTTCCAAACCGCCTATGCCGGCGATCAGGGCCGGTTTTACGCGATCGGAGCGACCACAGGTTTGCCGGGTTATTTCATTGCAAATGCGGTGCGGGGGGATGGACCTGATCCCATCGGCGTTGTCGCGATCAAGATCGACTTTTCCGATCTGCAAGACAGTTGGCGCCAATCGGGCGAGCAGGTTTTGCTGGCCAATGAAGATGGGGTGGTGCTTTTGTCGTCAGACCCGGGCTGGCGCTATCGCGTGCTCAGCCCTTTGACCTCCACGCAACAGGAAAAGATCAAGGAGGCTCGTCAATTTCCGGGGCAAGATCTTGAACCACTGGACTGGAGCGAGCTGCCTGGGGATCAGGCTCGGATTTCTGGGGTGAAACGCCTGCATCTGGCGGCGCGTGATCTGCCCCATGGCTGGTCGCTGCACTATTTCGCCAGCGATGATCAGGTTGTTGCGCGCAGTTGGCTGGTGACGGCGCTGTTTGTGCTGATGGCCGGGGCTGCGTTCATCTTTTTGCAGGTTCAGCGCACGCGGCGGGTGGGCGCGGCGCTGGCACGGTCGGAACAGGAAGAGGCGCAGTTGCGGCAGGCCAACGAGCGGCTGGCGGTGGAAATCGAAGATCGCAAGACCGCCGAACGGCGCTTGAAACGCACTCAGGGTGAGTTGGAGCGCGCCAGCCGGTTGGCGGCACTTGGCCAGCTTTCGGCCTCTGTCACTCATGAGCTGGGCCAGCCGATCGCTGCCATGCGCAACCATCTGGTCGCGGCCGAGATCGGATCATCGGGTCAAACCGCGCTGACACAGAAAATCGGTGGTCTGGTGGATCGAATGGAAGGCATCACGCGCCAGTTGCGGTTCTTTGCGCGCTCTGACACCGAAGCGTTTGGTGATGTCGATCTGTGCGCCTCGGTTGATGCCGCGCTGGCTCTGCTGGCGCCGAATATCGAGCAATCGGGTGTCAGGGTCCAATTTGATCACCCGGATCAGCCGGTTCTAATCCGTGGCATTGCCCTGAGGATCGAACAAGTGATCACCAACCTGCTGCGCAACGCCATCGATGCGATGGACGACACGGACGCGCCGGAAATCCATATCTCGGTCACCCGGTTCGATCATGAGGCTATACTTGAGATTTGCGATAACGGTCATGGTTTGGGCGACGCCACCCTGGCCGAGTTGCAAGAGCCGTTCGTGACCACCCGCGAAAGCGGGCGTGGGATGGGTTTGGGTCTGGCCATTTCGGCCAGTATCGTCAAGGATCACGATGGCACGATGACAGCCCAGAACCGTGAAAGCAGCGGCACGGTATTCCGAGTGACATTTCCCACGGCACTCAGACCCGAAGACACAGACGCATGACCCAACAGCAACCTTACCGTGTTCTGATCGTCGATGATGACAAATCGATGCGCTTGTCGCTGGTCGAATTGCTGGAGGCCGCCGGATGGGCGGTGACAGCGGTGCCGCGCGCGGCCCAAGTGGTCGAGCACCTTGCCAAAATCGTGCCCGACGTCATCCTGTCAGATGTGCAGATGCCGGGCATGTCGGGGCTTGATCTGTTGGCCAGCCTCGACAAGCAGATCGCTCCGCCGGTGGTCTTGATCTCGGCGCATGGGGATATTCCGATGGCGGTTCAGGCGATCCAGGACGGGGCCTATGGGTTCATCGAAAAACCCTATGAGCCCCGCCGTCTGTTGACCGTTCTGTCCCACGCGGCCGAGCAGAACCGGATGCAGCAAAGCAATTCGCGGCTGAAAGACCGGCTGTTCAAACTGTCCGGTCTTGATCGCGTTCTGCTGGGCCAATCGGACGGGATTGCAGGGTTGCGACAAACGGTTCTGGACCTTGCCGATACGGCGGTGGCGGTGCTGATCCAGGGGGAAACCGGGACGGGCAAGGAGTTGGTTGCCCATGCTCTGCACGATCTGGGCGGTGCGCCCGATACGCCTTTTCTGGCGCTGAACTGCGCCGCGCTGTCTGCCGATACGTTCGAAGCAGAGATGTTCGGGGTCGCGGGCACATCCGACGGACGGTTGATCGCGGCGTCGGGCGGTACTTTGTTTCTGGATGAAATCTGTTCCTGTCCGCTGCCGGTTCAAGCCAAGTTGCTGCGGGTGATAGAAGATCAGCACGTTCTGCCGGTTGGGGCGGTCACGCCTGTGCCCGTGAACCTGCGTATTCTCTCTGCCACAAACGAAGATCCTGTGAAGGCCGCCAAAGAGGGCCGGTTGCGCCAAGACCTACTCTTCCGTCTGAACACATTTGTCCTGACGCTGCCACCCTTGCGCCAACGGCGCGACGATCTGGTTCTTCTGGTAACGCATTTCCTGAATGAATTCGCGCAGGTTTACGAGATCGACGCTCCGGAACTGGATCAGGACGACATCGCAGCGCTGCTCGCCCATCACTGGCCGGGAAATGTGCGCGAGCTGCGCCATGTCTGTGAAAGGCGCATCCTGACAGCGCGTCGAGGCGGTGGGTCTTTGGCTTTGGCCATACAAAGCGATCAGAATTTCGATGATGTGCCTGATACGCTGCGCGAGGCCGTGGCTGCGTTCGAACGTGAGTTGATCGGCAAGGCGATCAAAGCCCACAAAGGCCGCATGGATGCCGCCGCCGAGGCATTGGGGATCGGGCGGCGCACTCTGAACGAAAAGATCGTCAAGCTTGGGCTCGACAAGGATGCATTACTGTAATCCAAGCGCTCTGCGGAAATCCGCAGGGCAGGGCGGGTTGATGGCGCATATTCCCACATAGCCACCTTGCACTAGCTTTCGTATATTGACGAAAAAATCGCGTGATCTGGGAGGAACCACTATGCGCAAACATCTGAACCGGGCAGCTATTGCTGCCCTGACGCTGACCTTTGCATCCGAAGCCTTGGCGACTGAATGGAACGTGTCCTTGTGGGGCAAACGTCGCGCTTTTACCGAGCATGTTGAAAAGCTGGCAGAACTGGTCAGCGAAAAGACCAATGGTGAATTTACGCTGAACATCAGCTATGGCGGCTTGTCCAACAACCGTGAAAACCTGGACGGTATCTCGATCGGCGCGTTTGAGATGGCACAGTTCTGCGCGGGCTATCACCGCGACAAGAACCCCTCGATCACCGTGCTGGAACTGCCGTTTCTGGGCGTAACTTCTTTGGAGCAAGAGGTTGAGCTGTCGATGGCGGTGTACCAGCACCCTGCTGCCATCGAAGATCTGGGCCGCTGGGATGCGACCCTGCTGATGCCGTCGCCTCTGCCGCAATACAACCTGGTTGGTGTGGGCGACGCACCCAAGTCACTGGCGGATTTCGAAGGGCTGAGCGTCCGCGCAACCGGCGGTATCGGTGCCGCGATGGAAACGGTTGGGGCTGTCCCCACCTCGATGTCGGCCACCGAAGTGCGTCAGGCGATGGACAGCGGTATCGTCAAGGCCGTCAGCTTTGCGCCCCACGCTCATATGTCCTTTGGTACAATCGAAAACGGCACGTGGTGGACAACCAACCTGAACCCGGGCACCGTGAACTGCCCTGTTGTGGTCAACACACCCGCGCTCGAGGCACTGTCGGATGAACATCGCGAAGCGCTGATGGGCTCGGTTCAGGAAGCATTGGATCACTATGTGAACTATTACGAGTCGCAAACCATGCAAGCCTGGGGTCCCGAACTGGACAAGCGCGGCATTGAGCGCGTGACCTTTACCGACGAAGAGATCGCCGCCTTCAAAGAAGCCGCTGCAGCCCCGGCCGCAGAAGCCTGGATTGCCGAAAACACCGAGCGTGGCCTGCCCGCACAAGAGCTTTACGACCTTGTGACCGGCAAGATCGCAAGCGGCAGCTAAACCACTCTGCACCCGGCGACCCGTTCGCGGGCGTCGGGTGCCTTTTTCTGACAGCGGAGCATACCGATGGCCGGGTCATCCCTGGTGCTGTCCGACGACAGCCGCCTGAGTATCATTGATCAACGTCTCTATAAGCAGGAAAGCTTTCTGGCTCTGATCAGCGGTCTTACCGTTTTTGTCCTCATGCTGATGGCCGTGGTTTCGGTCGGCGGCAGAAATTTCGCGAACGCGCCGCTGCCCGGATATGTCGACTGGATCGAACAAGCCATGCCGCTGATTGCGTTCATGGGGATTTCCTACGCGCAGCGGGATGGCGGACATATTCGCATGGATATGTTTGTCGGCGCACTGAAAGGGCGGGTGCTCTATATTGTGGAGTTTGTGACTACTGCGTTCATCTTCGCGCTGATCATCTTGCTTATCTGGGGCAGTTGGGCCCATTTCAGCCGCAGCTTTGATTTCGGCGCCCCACTCTGGAGCCGCGACAGTTCCATCGATATCGGCATCCCGCTCTGGCCCGCCAAGCTGTTGGCCCCGGTGGCCTTTAGCGTCTTGTGCCTCAGGCTTGCACTGCAACTTTGGGCTTACGGCCGCGCCATTCGAAACCCCAGTGATGCTCCAATCGCTGTGCCCCTGATCGCAGATGCCGCAACCCAGGCTGCGATGGAAGCCGAGCACGTCTCGGGCAACGAAACCAAAGGTTAGGTCACATGGAACCGATTGATATTGGCCTGATCGTTTCAGGCGGAATGCTTGTTCTTGTTGTGCTGGGCATGCGCGTGGGCTTTGCGGCTGCCATGGCCGGTATGGTGGGCCTGATCTGGATCTTCTGGGCGAAGTTTGGTTATGACCCAGGGCGCTTTGGCCAGGCGGTAACAGTTGCCGTCAAGACCGCAGGGCAGGTGCCTCATTCCAAAGTGTCGAGCCAGGCGCTGAGCCTGATCCCGACCTTCATTCTGATCGGCTATCTGGCCTACTATGCGGGTCTGACTACAGCTCTGTTCGAGGCCGCCAAACGCTGGCTGGCCTGGGTGCCGGGCGGGTTGGCTGTTTCGACCGTCTTTGCCACCGCAGGTTTTGCCGCCGTATCCGGTGCCTCGGTCGCGACCTCGGCGGTGTTTGCCCGGATTGCCATCCCTGAGATGCTGAAGATCGGGTATGACAAGCGCTTCGCAGCTGGCGTTGTTGCGGCAGGGGGCACCCTGGCCTCGCTGATCCCGCCCTCGGCCATTCTGGTGATCTATGCGATCATCGTTGAACAGGATGTGGGCAAGCTGCTGCTGGCGGGCTTTATACCCGGCATGTTCTCGGCTGTGATCTATGGGTTGCTGATCATCGGCATGGCCGTTGTGATCAAAGGGTTCGGCCCGGCGGTTACAGGCTTTACCTGGAAAGAGCGCTTTCTGTCTCTACCACCTGCCTTGCCGATCCTGATCGTGGTGATGACCATCATCTTCTTCGTCTACAACCCCTTTGGCGGGGACGCGTGGGGCACCCCAACCGAAGGTGGGGCCATTGGTGCCTTTGTTGTGTTCGTCATGGCTGTCTTTCGCGGAATGCGCTGGTCACAGCTGAAGGATGCGCTGCTTGAAACCGCAAAGCTGAGCGTGATGATCTTTACCATCATCTGGGGCGTGCTGATCTATGTCCGTTTCCTGGGATTTGCACAGCTGCCCAATGCGTTCTCGGACTGGATCACCTCGCTTGAGATGTCGCCAATGCTGATCTTGATCTGCATCCTTCTGGCCTATGCGGTGCTGGGGATGTTCATGGATGCCATCGGAATGCTGCTGCTTACTTTGCCGGTCGTCTACCCCGCCGTCATGGCGTTGAACGGGGGTGAGGCGGTCAGCGCGGCGGACAGCACCTTTGGGATGTCGGGCACCATGTGCGCCATCTGGTTTGGCATATTGGTGGTCAAAATGGCCGAGTTCTGTTTGATCACGCCCCCTATTGGGCTGAACTGCTTTGTTGTCGCTGGCGTGCGCGATGATCTAAGCGTTCAGGACGTGTTCAAAGGCGTGACCCCGTTCTTTCTGGCCGATGCCGCAACAATCGCCCTGCTGGTTGCCTTCCCTTGGATTGTGCTCTGGCTGCCAAGTCAGGTCTGACGGCTAAGATTCAGAACCGATAGAACCGGCGCGCTGTTTCACTGAACACGTGCCGGTTTTGATCTTCGCTGAGCAGTTGTTGGTGGTTCTCGACCAGCAGGGAATAGGTCGATGACAGGCTATCAACGGGAAAGTTTGATCCGAACATGCAGCGGTCGGCCCCGAACTGCGACAGGCAAGTCTCGACTATCGGGCGCACACTGTCCGCTGTCCAATTGTGGTCAAACATGCCAAGCCCGGACAGTTTGCAATAAACCTGCGGCAGGGCCGACAGGCTTTTCAACGCATTCGACCAATAGCTAAGCCCGTGTGCGCTACGGTCATGGGGCGAGCCCGCATGGCACAGAGCCACCGGCGTTTGTGGTGCCTGCGCCAAAACCTCCGCAGTCTGCTCCATCAACTCGGGCAGCAGTTGAAGATCAAAGGACAGGCCACGCGCGCCCAACTCTTGCAGGCCTTGAAGAAATCGGGGATCCGACAACAAGGCATTGGTTCCGGTTTCCGCGTCTTCCCCCGGTGCGCGACCAATGATCTGACGAACACCGCGCACAGAGGGCAGGGATTGCATCCGGTCAAGCTGAGCCCTCAGATTGTCAGCGGTCAGGTCGCAGAACGCCACCTGAACTAGCGGCCAATCGGGGTTTTGATCGGCCACTTGCTGCACCCATTGTGCCTCGGCCCAGGGGTCGGCGGCACCGACTTGGATATGCACTGATGCATTAATCCCATGCGCCTGCGCATCAGCACGAAACTCGGGCAGCAGATAATCCCGTTGAATGGCGCTGGGGTCGCCAAAGAACCGAACAGCGCCTGTTTCCATAAGCCAAGGGTAATGGACGGCGTTCAGATCCCAAAGGTGGTGATGCGCGTCGATCTTCATGGTGTTTCGATACCGGTGGTTCGCTCAAGAATATCGACGCCCTGCATATTCCAGAAATGTAGAAGATCGATGAAGATCCAGTTCTCGGCCAGCTTGTCTCCTGCGCGGCGATAGATATCGATCACCCGAAACTCGCCGGGTTTGTCGGTGGCGGGCATCCCCATGAACCCGCCCGAAGGGGTAGCCACGAAATTGGGCCAACCGAAGAAACCGCCATAGTGACCTTCTGCCAGACGACAGATATGGCCTGTGCCGGACCGTTTTGAAAAGCCTGCGCGAAAGGGGCCCGAATGTTGTTTGGCATATCGCTCGATCGTGTAAGTGGCACCGATCCCTTCGGGACCCCACCAGATCATGTCGTCATGCCAGGTGCGGGCCAGCTCTTCCTCAAGTGGCAGGCCACTATCCCACCGGCCCAGATCGGCAATCATTGCGTTGATCAGATCAAGCGTCTTGATGCCGTCCTCTTCGGGCTGGTCCTGCATCAGCAACCCGTCATGGGTCATCGGGCCGGGCTGCACCAGATGCGCTGCGGTTTGCGGTGGAAAGGGGTTCTGACCGGCTTGCACCATCAAATGCGGAATGTCGAAATACATCGCGGTTTCGACGATCCTGCCGCCGGCGACACGGTAGAACGCGCAATAGCGCAGAAACGCCATTTTCCCGGTTGGTCGGATTTTCAGCCAGGCGTGATCAAACAGCCCCACCAGATGACCCATCGTGACCACCCAAGTGTCACCATCTTCAACCAGTGAGTTTCGTCCGGCAAACAAGATGTCGACCCGGTTCTGCATTCGGGTCAGGCTGCGTTTCAGCGGCTGCCAGAAGGTTTCGACCACCTCCTCTGCGCCCAAGATTTCATCGAATGGATGAAATCCGCGCCACTTCAGGTCGGGCGTGCAGAATTTGGCGAAGATCGCCGGGATTTCGTCAGCGGATGCTGCATCCAGCGCAGTGTGAAACGCTGTGATGAATGTTTTTTCGTCGCGGAAACTTTGGGTATTTGCCATTTTTTTCAGCATGTTCGGAGTGTTTAGATTCGATCCTTGCCGTTAGTTTTGCATACGTATGCAAAAAAGTCTTGCCAGAAATGATGGGCCGCGAATACAGTTTTGCAAACGTATGCAACGAATCCTTCCAGGGGGCACTATGGCGGAAATTCAACTGCGCAACGTCGGCAAACGCTGGGGCTCTTTCGTGGGGGTTCACAATTTTGATCTGACCATTGCGGATCGTGAGTTCCTGGTGCTGCTAGGCCCCTCGGGATGCGGCAAGACCACAACGATGCGGATGATCGCTGGTCTGGAAGACGTGACCGAGGGCGACATCCTGATCGACGGCAAAGTGGTCAACGATCTTGAGCCCAAAGATCGCGACGTGGCCATGGTGTTCCAAAGCTATGCGCTTTACCCCAACATGAATGTCTACGAAAATATTCGCTTCCCACTGAAAGTGCGCGGCATCGATCCGGCGACCCACGATGAAAAGGTGCGCCGCGCCAGCGCTATGGTCGAACTGGATGACTTTCTGCACCGCAAACCGGCCGAATTGTCGGGGGGCCAGCGTCAGCGTGTGGCTTTGGCCCGCGCCATTGTGCGCGAACCCAACGTGTTCCTGATGGATGAGCCGCTGTCGAACCTGGATGCCAAACTGCGGGTTTCGACGCGCGCGCAGATCAAGAACCTCAGCCACGAGCTGGCCGTTACGACAATCTACGTGACCCATGACCAGATCGAAGCCATGACACTGGCTGATCGTGTGGTGGTGATGAAACAGGGTGTGGTGCAACAAGTGGGCAGCCCCACCGAAATCTATGACCGACCTGCAAACACCTTTGTCGCCAGCTTCATTGGCTCGCCTGCGATGAACCTGATGGAGGGTGAGGTCAGCGGCGGCGTTTTCCGTGCGGAAAACGTCGAGGTACCGGTCGATGCGCCCGATGGGCCGATGACGCTGGGCTTTCGGGCCGAAGACGCAAGCCTGGCGGACGGGCAGGGCCACATCACCGCACCGATCTATACGCTCGAACTGCTGGGCGACGCGACCATGATCTCGGTCCGCGTGGGCGGTGCCTTGGTCTCGGTCAAAGCCGATAAATCATTTCGCGCCGAGATTGGTCAGACCGTCTCATTCTCGGTGCCGAAAGAAATCTGTCACCTCTTCGAAGCTGGAAGCGGTGCGCGGATCGGGGAAACGCCCCAGAACCAGCCCATACGGGCCTAACAACGGTCCGGACGTCGACGACGGACCGATCCTGACAGGGAGAAACGCATGAAACTCAAGACGATCCTTTTGGCAGGCGCTATGTCTGTGATGGCGGGCGGCGCATGGGCGTCCTGCTCGTATGAGAACGAAGTTCCGCTGAAATCGCTGACTGCGGGCTTTGAAGCTTGGAAAGCGGTGACCGACGCGATGGCCGAATGTGGCAATTTCAGCGCGTCGCTGGACCAGGAATTCCGTGAAAAGCAGCCCGAGGCTTTTGCTGCAAACCCATCGCTCTATCAGATCGGTGGTGTCGCCAACGAGACCATGATCCCGCTGCTGAATGCCGGGACGATCCGTCCACTGGATGATCTGGTCGAGAAATACGGTCAGGATCTGCTGCCCAACCAGCTGATCAAGGTTGACGGCAAGGTCATGGCCATTGCCATGATGGTCAACGCGCAGCACCTGATGTATCGCAACGACATTCTGGCCGATCTGGGCATTGAAGAGCCCAAGACCTATGACGACGTTCTGGCTGCTGCTGCCAAGATCAAGGAAGCGGGTGTTATGGAATACCCGATCGGCGGCACCTACAAGACCGGCTGGAACCTGGCGCAGGAATTCGTCAACATGTACATGGGCGAAGGCGGTGAATTCCTCGGCGAAGGCAACGCGCCCTCGATCAACAACGAAAAAGGCGTCAAGGCGCTTGAGACCATGAAGGCCATGACCGAGTTCATGGACCCCGAATATCTGGTCTCGGATTCCACCTATGTTCAGCAGCAATTCCAACAGGGCAAGATCGCGATGGCGAACCTGTGGGCCAGCCGTGCGGCTGCGATGAACGACGAGGCCGAAAGCCAGGTTGTGGGCAAGGTCACAATGGCGTCGGCCCCGATGGGTTCGGTACGTCCATCGACCACCATCTGGTGGGACGGCATCGTTCTGGCCACGAACATGAGCGATGAAGAGGCCGACGCCGCCTTCCGTCTGGTGATGGAAGGGATCGATGGTGACATGGTCAGCGCCAACAATGACACAGCTGTCTGGCTGAATGCGGCTTACCAGCCCGGTGAGTTGGCGGCCGGTGCTGCTGCATCTGCCGAGAACGGTGCAGGTGCATACCCCGCCAGCGCGGCGATGGGTGTTCTGCACAGCGCTTTGGGCAATGGTCTGGCCGATTACCTGACCGGTGCCAAAGACGCTGAAACCACTTTGGCTGATATCGAGGCGGCATATATCACCGCAGCGAAAGAGGCCGGATTGATCAGCAACTGATCCTCTCTGGGGAGGGCTCCGGCCCTCCCTCTTTTCCCACGCGAGAACCATGAGAAAGGCAGAGCCATGAATTTCCGGACATTTGCCGCTTTTGTCGGCCCCTCTGTCTTTATGATGCTTCTCTTTATCGCGTTCCCGCTGGTGAGCGTGTTCAAGCAGAGCTTCTATATCACCCAACCCATCTACGAAACGGTCGAGGTCGAAACCTGTACCCCTGGCTTTTTGACCCAGACCTGCACGACCGAGGAGGTTTCGCAGCCCAAACTGGACGAACATGGTGAGGTGATCACCCGGACAGAATATGTGGGTCTGCAAAGCTATCTCAACGTGCTGGAACCGGAACGCGCGTGGCGTGCGATCACCAATGGTGAGTGGAACGTTCTGTCTACGATAGATTTCTGGAAGGCGCTGCGCTTTACGGTGACCTTCACCCTGATCACCCTGCCGCTGGTGGTTGGTTGTGGGCTGGGGATTGCAGTCTTGATCAACAACGCCGCCAAATCGATCAAGGGTCCGGTCATTTTCGTATCGCTGCTGCCGTTTATCATCACACCGCTGATCGGGGTTTTGTCAATCAACTGGCTGTTCCGGGGAGACGGAATTCTGACGGCGACGATGGAATGGTGGCTGCAACGCGATATCGCCCTGTTTGCGCAGGCCTGGACAATCGAGATCCTGATGATGCTCTATCGGGTCTGGCACGTCGCACCCTTTGCAGCGATCGTGTTCTATGCAGGGCTTCAGACCGTCAACCAGGACAGCCTGGAAAGCGCGGTGATCGACGGTGCGACGCGCTGGCAGCGCATGAAATACATCGTGATCCCACATCTGATGCCGCTGATCATATTTGTGTCGATGATCCACCTGATGGACGCGTTCAGAACCTTTGAAGAAGTTGTCGGCTTCTCGAGCCAGGGATATGTCATCTCGCTGCAATGGCTGACCTATGATTTCCTTGTGCCGGATCAGGCGGGCAACCGGTCGATCAGCCGGGCCTCGGCCAGCGCCATGCTGACCATGATCGGCATTGTCATCCTGCTTATCTTCCCGCTGCGCCGGACCTGGCGTGATCACAAAGGAGGCCACTGATATGTCCTCGCGTGCGCTTCGCCAACCGCTCAGCCTGCGGCTGACCTCGAATATCTTCCTCGCCTTCTGGTGCCTGGTGGCGGCTTTCCCGATCGTCTGGATCGTGGTGATGAGTTTCAAGTCACCGGTGGATGCCTATGACAGCAACGCGCTCAATGTGATTATGGGCCCTGCCACGCTGGCAACAGGGAACGGGCTTTCGGTTCTGGACATAATCCTGGGCATTGTCGTGATTTGGGGCACGGTGATTGTCGCAACCAAAAAGCTACCGTCGATGGTTTTGTCCTACACCAAACCAGGTCAGCATTGGTTTGGTTGGATCATTGGCGTTCTGGCGCTGCTGATCGGGTTTCTTGTGGTCTTCTTTGTCGTTCTGCCTGAAGTGTTGAACGTGCTGAACCCTCTGTTTGGGCCGCTGGGGCGTGATGTGTTGGGGCTGACGACCGAGCATTATAAAACCGTCTGGGTAGATCGCGGGTTTTCCAGTAACTTCCGGAACTCTCTGATCGTCACCGCCGGTGTTGTCACCGTGTCGCTGACCGTCGGAACCCTGGCAGGCTATGGTCTGGCACGCTCTGGCTCGACCTTGGCGTTCTGGATCCTGATCATCGCGCTGATCTTCCGCGCCCTGCCGCATTCGGTGCTGGTAGCAGGCTATCTGCCGGTCTTCATCAACTCGGCCGAATGGCTCAGCCCGATCCTTGGCGACAATGCACCCACGCTCTATGGCAAACCCTTTGCGGTGATCGCGGTGCTTGTGGCCATCAACCAACCCTTTACCATTTGGATGCTGCGCTCGTTCTTCCAGAACATCCCTGCGGAACTGGACGAGGCCGCGCGTGTGGACGGGTGCAATCATTTTCAAGCCTTCCGGCGTGTGATCATGCCGGTGATGTGGCCGGGCGTGATTACCACAGGTCTGTTCAGCTTCCTGCTGGCCTATAACGATCTGCTGGTCACTTCGCTGCTGTTGGATGCACAGAACCAGACGATGGTTCCGGCCATCGTGGGTATGTTCAACCGCGAAACCACCACAACCGATCAGGTTGTTGCTGTGGCCGCTGCTGTGTCGATCACCGCGCCTTTGTTCTTCCTGGTGATGATCTTCCAGCGCCAGATTGTCAGCGGTCTGACCGCCGGTGCGGTCAAAGGCTAATGAGCAATCATGCCCGTCATAACGCCATGTCACGCCACCCGGCGCTGAACAGGATGCCAAGGGATTTCCTGAGCTTTGGAGGGTTCTCTTCCAATCTCACCCCAAGGCACCCTGAAAGGATATGACATGAAAGGCTCGCGCCCCGAACAGGCGGTTCTGACCCGCGATACCGACCTGAGTAAGACCGAAGACACGCGCCGCGTGATTGAAACCATGGTGGATGGTCTGAACGACCACCGCATCGACGATATCGGCGAGTTTTTCGCCCAGGGTTTTCGTTGGATGGGCAATCAGGGCTGCGGAACAAAGACCGGTTTGAAAGAATTCCAGGACAATTGGCAACGCCCGTTTCAGGCCGCGTTCTCCGATAAGACCTGCATCGACGAGGCGCGTCTGTATATGGGCGAGTGGGCGGCTGCATTCGGCCGGCAAGAGGCCACCCATTCCGGCGAGTTTCTGGGCATCGCCCCCACCGGCAAGCGGGTTGAGATCCGCTACATGGATTTCTGGAAAGTGGTCGACGGCAAGATCGTCGACAATTGGGTCAACGTCGATTTCGCCCATGTGGCGGCGCAGCTGGGTGTTGATCTGTTCCAGGGCGAAGGCTGGGAAGCATTTGACCGGGGCGAGAAAGTTCCGCCTCGGCCCGAAAACTGAGGATTGAAAACATGGCAATCGAGTATCTCAAACGCGGTAAGTCTGACGCTGACCGGGCTGAAGATGACGCCAAAACCCGCGCCGTGGTCGAAGCGACGCTGAAAGACATCGAAGCGCGCGGCGATGCTGCCGTGCGCGATCTGAGCGAGAAGTTTGACAACTATTCGCCGGCCTCGTTCCGGCTGAGCCAGCAAGAGATTGATGATCTGATCGCGCAATTGTCGGATCGGGAACTGGCGGATATCAAATTTGCGCAGGAACAGGTGCGCAACTTTGCCCAGGCGCAGCGGGATTCGATGTTGGATATCGAGGTGGAAACCCTGCCCGGCGTCATTCTGGGGCACAAGAATATCCCGGTGCAATCCGTTGGCTGCTATGTGCCTGGTGGCAAGTTCCCGATGGTGGCCTCGGCGCATATGTCCGTGGCCACCGCCTCGGTCGCGGGAGTTCCCCGCATCATCGCCTGCACACCTCCGTTTCAGGGCAAGCCCAACGCCGCGGTGATCGCAGCCATGCATCTGGGTGGCGCGCATGAGATCTATGTCATGGGCGGTATTCAGGCCATTGGCGCGATGGCGCTGGGGACCGAGACAATCGATCCGGTGCATATGCTGGTTGGCCCCGGAAACGCGTTTGTCGCCGAAGCCAAACGCCAGCTCTTTGGCCGTGTTGGCATCGACCTGTTTGCCGGACCCACGGAAACCATGGTGATCGCCGATGAGGTGACCGCCGATGCCGAACTCTGCGCAACCGATCTGCTGGGCCAGGCCGAGCACGGCTATAACAGCCCCTGCGTTCTGGTGACCAATTCACGCAAATTGGCCGAAGAGACATTGTCCGAAGTGGACCGTTTGCTGACGATCCTGCCCACCGCTGACACCGCCAAAGTGTCGTGGGAGGAATATGGCGAGGTGATCCTGTGCGACAGCTATGACGAGATGTTGCAGGTCGCCGATGACATCGCTTCGGAACATGTGCAGGTGATGACCGACCGAGACGACTGGTTCCTGGACAATATGACCTGCTATGGCGCTCTGTTCCTTGGGCCGCGCACCAATGTCTCGAACGGCGATAAGGTGATCGGCACCAACCACACGCTGCCGACCAAAAAGGCCGGACGTTATACCGGTGGGTTGTGGGTCGGGAAATACCTGAAAACCCATAGCTATCAGAAGGTTCTGACTGATGAGGCGGCGACGCTGATCGGTGAGTACGGCTCGCGCCTGTGTATGCTGGAAGGCTTTGTCGGCCATGCCGAACAATGCAATGTGCGGGTCCGGCGCTATGGTGGCGTCAATGTACCTTATGGCGAGGCGGCCCCGTATCGGGAAGCGGCGGAATAGGGGGCTCTGCCCCCAGCCTTCGACTTCCCACGGAGTATTTTTGGAAAAGATGAAGTTGGACAAGCATACCGAACACAAGGGTTTGATCGCGCCGCTCAGGGCCGCGATGTATGACTTTTCGGAACAGGGCGTGCTGCGGGCCTTGTCAGAACTGTGCACTCCGGACGCGCTATTTCGCTTGTGCCATCCCATTGGCGACAGCGCGGGCAGTGACGCTTTCTATGATCGGGCCTATGGCGATTTGCTGAAAGCCTGGCCTGATCTGGAACGCCGGGATTATATCGTGATGGCTGGTCCCGATGAATTTGGCGCCGATTGGGTTGGGTGCGGTGGCTATTATACCGGAACCTTCCTGGCCCCGTGGCTGGACATCCCGCCGACAGGTCATCAGGTGACGATGCGGTTTCACGAATTCTATCGCTTTGAAAATGGCAAGGTGGTCGAAATGCAGGCGCTTTGGGACATTCCCGAGGTGATGATGCAGGCGCGGGCCTGGCCCATGGCCCCCAGCCTTGGCCGCGAATGGCATATTCCGGGCCCGGCCACGCAGGACGGGTTGGTGCCTGGCCCCTATGATGCAGCCAAGGGCAAAGAGACCTGTCAGCACATCATCGACATGCTGGAGTATCTCAAGAAACACCCCTCGGAAGGGGGGCCGGAAGTGATGGAGATGGAGCGGTTCTGGCATCCGCGTATGAACTGGTATGGCCCGTCAGGGATCGGCACGGGGCGGGGCTATGCAGGCTTTCGCAACTGGCATCAGATCCCATTTCTGAACGGAATGCCGGATCGCGGGCAATACGTGGATGACATCACCTATCACTTCTTTGGGGATGGCGAATACGCCGCTGTCACAGGCTGGCCCAACATGATCCAGACGGTGACTGATGATGGCTGGATGGGGATTGCGCCCTCGGGCAAGCGGATCACCATGCGCAGTTTGGATTTCTGGCGGCTTGAAAACGGGCGGATCCGCGAAAACTGGGTTCTCGTTGATCTGCTGGATGCCTATCGCCAGCTGGGCGTGGATGTTTTTGCCCGGCTGCGCGAGTTCAACAAGGCGCGCAACATGGGTCGTATCGATATTCCGGACGGGATGAGTTGATGACGGATCTGCCGCGTACCCCTTCGTTTGCGCTGACCGGCAAGTCGGCTCTGGTGACCGGGGCCTCTTCGGGCATCGGGCAGGGATGTGCCGTGGCCTTGGCCGAGGCCGGTGCCCATGTGGTCTGCGCCGCGCGCGGGCTGGATCGATTGCAGGACACGGTGGCCGCGATACAGGCCCAAGGCTGGTCGGCTGAGGCTTTGGCTTTGGATCAAGCCGATCTGAAGGCGCTAGAAGCGGTGTTTGCAGACCGTGTTTTCGACATCGTGGTGAATTCTGCCGGGTTGGCGCGCCACAGCCCGGCGGTTGAGACCACGGCTGATGATTTCGACGCCGTAACAAATGTGAACCTGCGCTCGGCCTATTTCCTGTCGGCCTATGCGGCCAAGGCATTGATGGCTGCAGGCAAGCGCGGGTCGATCATTCATATCTCAAGCCAGATGGGTCATGTGGGCGGCGTGGACCGGGCGCTTTATTGCGCCACCAAACATGGGCTTGAGGGGATGGTGAAGGCGATGGCCATCGAATGGGGCAAGCAGGGCATTCGGATCAACACGGTCTGCCCGACCTTCATCCGCACACCGCTGACGCAAGCCACCTTCGATAACCCCGAGCGCGCGGCCTGGATCATGGAGAAGATCAAGCTGGATCGGGTGGGCGAGGTCGAGGACATCATGGGCGCGGTGCGCTATCTGGCCTCGGACGCCTCGGCGCTGGTGACCGGTACGTCGATGCTGATCGATGGGGGATGGACGGCGGACTGATGGCTGAGAAAGTGACATCCTTGCAGGTTGCGCAATTGGCGGGCGTCAGCCAATCCGCCGTCAGCCGTGTGTTTACGCCCGGTGCATCCGTCAGCAAAAAGACCGAAGAGAAAGTGCGCGAGGCGGCCCGTCAGCTGGGCTATCGCCCCAATGTTCTGGCCCGTGCCATGGTGTCCGGCAAAAGCCGGATCATCGGTCTGGTGGTCGGTTATCTGGACAATTACTTCTACCCAGAAGCGCTTGAGAAACTGTCCAACGGTTTGCAGGAACACGGTTATCATGTGTTGATCTTCATGGCCTCGCGTTCGGCTGGGAATATCGACGATGTGATGGAAGAAATTCTGGATTATCAAGTGGATGGGGTCGTTCTGGCCTCGGTCCCGATGTCATCGGATATCGCCATGCGTTGCCAGCAGGCAGGCGTGCCGGTTGTGCTGTTCAACCGCAGCCAGGATATCGACGGGATCACCACCGTTACGTCGGACAACTATGCCGGGGGGCGCAAAGTGGCCGAGTTCTTGCTGGCAGGTGGGCATGAGCGGATCGGCTATATCTCGGGCTGGCAAGGCGCCTCGACCCAGCGCGACCGCGAGGCGGGGTTTCGCGCCGCTTTGGCAGAGGCCGGGCAGAGCGTGTTTGCCCAGCAAGACGGGATGTTTCACACCGAAAACGCCAAGGCGGCAGCGCGGGCGATGTTTGATCTGGATCCACTAGCCAGGCCGGACGCGGTGTTTGTCGCCAATGACCACATGGCGCTGGCGGTGATGGATGTGATCCGGTTCGAACTGGGCCTGCGGATACCCGAAGATGTCTCGGTCATCGGTTATGATGATGTTCCCCCGGCGGGCTGGCCGGCATATAACCTGACAACAATTCGCCAGCGGGCCAACTTGATGGTGTCCGAAACCGTCTCGGCCCTGCTGGACCACATTGAGAACCCAAAAGAAACCAAACCGCGCAAAGTGGCGATTGACGGCCCGCTGGTCGTGCGTACCTCGGCACGGTTGCCAAAGGGCTGGGCCCCGCAAAGGACGGAAACATGAAAGGCTTTGATCCGAAGTTCCGTGATTTCCCGGATTACATCATCGGCATCACCAAAGAGATCTGGGAAGATCGCGGCATCGCAACGCTGCATGACTATTACGGCGCCGATATCGTCGTGCGCTCGCCCGGATCGGTTGTTCTGGGCAACCAGAACGTCATCGGTGCAACCATGGCGACGCTGGCCGAATTCCCGGATCGTCAACTGCTGGGCGAGGATGTGATCTGGTCGGGGACCCCGGAAGACGGGATGCTGAGTTCGCACCGTATCCTGTCCACCGCGACCCATTTGGCCGAAGGCGTCTATGGCAAGCCAACCGGGACCAAGCTGCGCTATCGGATTCTGGCCG
Organism: Ruegeria sp. HKCCA5839; assembly: GCF_013035585.1. Classification (NCBI taxonomy): domain Bacteria; kingdom Pseudomonadati; phylum Pseudomonadota; class Alphaproteobacteria; order Rhodobacterales; family Roseobacteraceae; genus Ruegeria; species Ruegeria sp. HKCCA5839. Next base: position 86,432 of record NZ_WQIE01000007.1, read on the forward strand.
ATTGCCATGCGATCGACAATAAGATCAACGATGAATGGCTGATCCGCGATCAGGGCGCCATTGTGCGTCAGATGGGGTGGGACCCAAAAGACTATGCCGCTGATCTGATTGCACGCGAAGGCGGGCCCGAGGCTTGTGTCAAACCTTTGTCACCTGCGAACGATGTCGATGGACCCTATAAAGGGCGCGGCAATGACAATGAATGGGGCCAGCGCCATGCCGATCTGCTGACAAGCATGATGAATGCTGATCTTGGCGCGGTCGAGCGGCACTATGACCGTGCGGTGCAAACGGAATATCCGGGCGGTGTTACCGGCCATGGCTGGGACGCGGCAGACCGGTTCTGGATGTCGTTGCGTGCTGCGATGCCCAATGCCAAATTCACCATCGATCACCAAATCGGTCGCGATGATCCGAACATGCCGCCACGGTCCGCTCTGCGTTGGAGCCTTCACGGCACCCATGACGGCTGGGGTGCCTTTGGCGCGCCGACAGGGGCCGAGCTCTATGTTCTGGGCATCAGCCACGCCGAATGGGGCGAGCTGATCGGCGGCGATATCAAACTGCGCCGGGAATGGACCCTGTTTGATGAAACTTCGGTCTGGAAACAGGTCCTGCTGGCCACCGGAAACCTCTGAGGCTAGGGATGCAAAGATTTCTCGACGCCAGTGAAGGAACCCGGCGGCTGCATGGCCACCGGGCGTCTTTGCGGGCTAAACGGCTGAACAATCGCCCTCCGGGTGCTGGGACTTGACCCCATGCACCACACCAATGAACGGAGAAAAAGATGAGCACTATTGAACAACGTATCGTCCGCTATGGCGAACTGCGGCCCTGTAAAACAGCCTTTATCGATGCCCACACGCCCGGGTCGGATCAAAAGGAAAACTTTACCATTATCGGTGGCGGCGTGTCGGAAAGCCCCGATCAGCATGTCCACATCACCGATAAGGTGGGCTTTAACATCGGCGCAGCGGGTCAGCCGCCAAAATGCCGAAACTCATTGCACAGCCACACCACGGCTGAGGTATTCTTTGTTGCCAAAGGCCGCTGGCGCTTTTTCTGGGGCCGCTATGGCACCGCTGGCGAGTTCATCGCCGAGGAAGGCGACATTTTCAACATTCCCACTGGTATTTTCCGAGGGTTCGAAAACGTCGGACAGGATTACGGGATGATCATGTCGATCCTGGGTGGTGATGACGCCGGGGGTGGGGTGACTTGGGCACCGCAGGTGATCGAGGATGCGCAGGCCCACGGTTTGATGCTGGGCGACAATGGTGTGCTCTATGACAGCAAGAAAGGGCAGGAGCTGCCGCATAACGTGCGCCCGATGCCTGTCCTGACCGAAGAGCAGATGAAGGATTACCCCGAGGTTCCTGTTGAAGATGTGGTTGGCAAATATGTGGCCCGGTATTGGGACCTTATGGCGCTTTCGGCCAATAGACCCGCGCCGGTGATCGGTGAGAACGCGCTGATCAAGGACAAACCCGGGTTCGAGGTCGATTTTCTGGGCCGCGGCTCCAGCGTGACCGAACCTGTAAGTGCGGAAAAACCGGTCGTCCTGATGCCTGCCAGCGGCCATTGGCGCGTCTCGGTTGATGGGTTTGAGACAACCGTATCCAGCGGTGACACCGTTCTGGTACTGCCGGGCGAGGCCTATTCCGTGCAACCCTCGATGACCGGGCAGGCGGGGCTCTATCGCATCACCGCAACAGACGACCCGGCAGGAGCAACCTGGACAGGATGAGCGCAGACCCAAAAGACACCCATGCGATCTATGAGCGGCAAGCTGTCGAATATGACAAAGGCCGCTCAAAAGCCTTGTTCGAGGCGCGCTGGCTGGCGCGCTTTACCGCCAGCCTGAAACCGGGCGATCATGTCCTGGATCTGGGCTGCGGCGCGGGCGATCCCATCGCGCGCTGGTTCATGGCCGAAGGGTTCACTGTCACCGGGGTCGATTTCTCTGCGGCGATGCTGTCCATCGCGCGTGATCGCTGGCCCGATGGCGATTGGCGGCAGGCTGATATGCGAAGCCTTGATCTGGACCAACAGTTTGACGGCATCATCGGGTGGAACAGCTTTTTCCACCTGACCGCAGATGAGCAAACCGACTGTATTGCCCGGATGGCACGTCATCTGAAACCGGGTGGTGCTCTGATGCTGACAGTTGGGCATGGGGCCGGTGAGGTCACTGGAACAGTGGGTGGAGAGTTGGTCTATCACGCGTCGCTTTCGCCTGCCGGATACGCGAAATGTTTGGAAGAAAATGGGCTGCGGTTGACCGGGTTTATGGCGCAAGACCCTGAAACACAAAGCCATACCGTGCTGATGGCACGTAAAGACTAGGGAGGACCAAATGGGGGTCACAACAACGCATGTCGGCTCTTTGCCGCGCACGCAAGAGGTGGTGGATTTCATCTTCGCCCGTGAAAACGAAAAACCTTATGACATGGATGCGTTTGACGCTTGCATGACAAGCGCGGTGTCTGAAACCGTGCGCAAACAGGTCGAGGCCGGGGTTGATATCGTCAGCGATGGCGAGACCTCCAAGATCTCTTACGCCACCTATGTCAAAGATCGCTACACCGGGTTTTCCGGCGACAGCCCGCGCAATGCGCCTGCTGATCTGAAGATGTTTCCAGGCTTTCTGGAACGGCTGGCCAAGGATGGGGGAACGCCGCAATATGCCCGACCGATGTGCACCGGCGAAGTGCGGTCAAAAGGACAAGGCGAGTTAGAGAAAGATATCGCCAATCTCAAGGCGGCGATGGCGGAGCATGGCGCCGAAAAAGGGTTCATGAACGCGGCCTCTCCGGGTGTTATATCGCTGTTTTTGCAAAACGATTTCTATCCCACGCGTGAGGCCTATTTGGGTGCTTTGGCCGATGCGATGAAAGAGGAATACGAAACCATCGTGGCGGCTGGGTTGGATCTGCAACTGGACTGCCCCGATTTGGCCCTGTCGCGGCATATGCTGTTTACCGATCTCAGCGATGCCGAATTCGTCAAGATCGCCGATATGCATGTCGAGGCGCTGAACCACGCGCTGCAAAACGTGCCGCAAGACAAGGTGCGGGTTCACATCTGTTGGGGCAACTATGAAGGGCCGCATTGTTGCGATATCGGCATGGACAAGGTGTTCACGACGTTGATGAATACCAAGTCCCAGTATGTCCTGTTCGAAACTTCGAACCCGCGTCACGCCCATGAATGGACAGTTTTCCGCGACCGCAAGGGCGAGATCCCCGACGACAAGGTTCTGGTGCCCGGTGTGGTCGACACGACCACGAATTTCGTTGAGCACCCCGAACTGGTTGCGCAGCGGATCGAGCGGTTTGTGGATATTGTTGGCTCGGAGCGTGTGGTTGCGGGCAGCGACTGCGGCTTTGGAACTTTTGCCGGGTTTGGCGCGGTGGACCCCCAGATCGCATATGCCAAGCTGGGCGCGCTGGCCGAAGGGGCAAAGCTGGCCGCTGCATGACCCCCTTGATCCTGTTGCCGGGCATGATGTGCGATGCCCGGCTGTTTACGCCTCAGATCAACGCTTTGTCAGGCCGGATGCCGGTTATGAGCTTTCCGCTTTGCGATCACGACAGTGTCGCGGATATGGCGGCGGATATTCTGGCCAATGCGCCGCCTCAGTTCGCGCTGGCGGGGCTGTCCATGGGCGGTATCGTCGGGATGGAGATCGTGCGCCAAGCGCGCGAGCGGGTTGAACGGCTGGCCTTGCTGGACACCAATCCGCTGGCTGAAATGCCCAATGTCAAAGCCCGGCGCATCCCGCAAATCACGGCAGTGAAAGCGGGTAAATTGCGGCAGGTGATGCGTGATGAGATGAAGCCGAACTATCTGGCTGACGGTCCCAATCAGGGCGCCATACTGGATCTGTGCATGGCCATGGCCACGGATCTGGGGCCCGAGGTCTTTCTGCGCCAGTCGCAGGCCCTGATGGATCGCCCGGACCAGAGGGAAACACTACGCGCCTATACCGGCAAGGCTTTGGTGCTGTGCGGGCGCGAAGATGGGCTTTGCCCGATTGAACGTCACCAATTGATGCATGATCTGCTGCCGCAGAGCCGGTTTGAGATCATCGAAGGTGCTGGGCACCTGCCCATTTTGGAACAACCCCAAGATACAACAGCGGCCCTGATCCGCTGGCTGGAGGATCAATGACACCGTCCCTTTTGACCCTGCTCCGCAAGGTAGATACGCCCACCGTTTGCAACGCCATCGAAGTGGCGCAGGGCAAGCGCGGGTTCAGCAATTTTACCCGTGGCACAATGCTGTGCTCTGCCCCTGATGAGCCCGCGATTGTCGGCTATGCCCGCACCGCCAAGATAGCGGCGCTTCAACCGCCCAGCGAAGCGCCGGATGTCATCAAGGCGCGGCGCATGGCCTATTACAAATACATGGCCGAAGCGCCCGGGCCTTCGGTGGCTGTGATCGAAGATGTGGATTATCCCGATTGCATCGGCGCCTATTGGGGTGAAATCAACACAACGATCCACAAGGGTTTTAGTATGGCGGGGGCTTTGACCAATGGCGTGATGCGCGATTTGGGCGATATGCCCGAAGGATTTCCCGTAGTGGCGGGCTCCATCGGTCCCAGCCATGGCTTTGTGCATGTGCGCGAGGTCGATACGCCCGTAGAGGTCTTTAGCATGGCAGTACATCCCGGTGATCTGATCCACGCCGACCGCCACGGCGCCCTGGTCGTTCCTGCCGAGGTGATCGATCAGTTGCAGGCTGCGATCGAAAAACTGCTGCAAACTGAACGTCTGGTCCTGGACCCGGCCAGCCAGCCGGGCTTTGACTTTGCCGCGTTCGAGACCGCCTGGGCCGCATTTGAAAAGGCGCGCACCTGATCACCGTGCCCTTCGGCACCGGTCCGAGCAATAGAGCACCTGATCCCAGACCCGGGCCCATTTCTTGCGCCAGTTGAACGGGCGACCGCAGCGGGCGCAGGTCTTTACTGGCAGATCGGATTTCTTGCGCATCCGCACGGCTCAATCCCCCAATGGCAGGCTAAGCTGGGCAGGATGATCTGGCGCCGTCCGCTTGCTGCGCCTCTTTTTACGACTGCCATGTTTGGCCAGAATCCGCGCCGCGCCAGATCGGAAATCGGGATCTCGCCGAATAGCCCAGATCCGGTCGCGCGCCTGTTTTGCAGCCGATACGTGATCAAAGATGCGTTCGGGATAGGTCTTGCCGAGCACAGCGTCCCCGTTGGGGGCCAGCCACGGTTCTTGCAGGTATGGATCGGCGATGTCTTTCAGTTCCGGCAGCCAGTGACGTGTGAACGCACCGGTGGGGTCTTGGTCTTTGCCCTGTTTGACCGGGTTATAGATCCGCACCGCGTTGATCCCGGTTGTACCCGATTGCATCTGAACCTGGTTCCAATGGATGCCCGGTTCGTAATCGGTAAAGAGCCGTGCCAGTTCCAACCCCGGCGCGCGCCAGTGAAGCCAGAGGTGATAGCTGGCCGTCGCCGTGACCATCGCGCGCATTCTGAAATTCAGCCATCCCGTGGCCCGCAGCGACCGCATACAGGCATCAAGGAACGGATAGCCCGTCTGCCCGTTGGCCCAGGCGTGCAACCGGTCAGAGTGCGGCTCGATCGGGCGCAGACCGTCATAGGCCGGGTGCAGGTTTTTAAATTCTATGCGCGGGTCGTCTTCCAGCTTTTGGATGAAATGGCAATGCCAGTGCAGACGCACCGAGAAGGACCGCAGCGATTTACGCCAAGCTGTTTCACCCGGCAGCAAGCCGCGCCGCCGGTGGTCGGTGGCCTGCGACACCTCGCGCATCGATAACGCGCCCCAGGCCAGATAGGGTGACAGGCGCGAACAGGCCTGCGCACCGTCCAGCGGAGATGACATCGCGCGCTGATACGTCTTGCCGCGCTGCTCAAGGAACGATTGCAACAGCGCAAGCCCTGCGCGTCGCCCTCCGGGTTGCCGTTCAGGGCACGGGTCGGGGCCAAGCCCCAGATCACCCGGGGTGGGTATCCGATCAAGACCCAAATCAAGCGCAGATAACGAAGGGGCCAAGGCCTGCGGCTGCGCCATGAACCTGTCCCAACGGGTGGCCCAACCCTCCCGCTTTGCCAGGCGTCGGATCACCCCATGGTTTTGCAACTCATGCCAGGGCACACCATTCGCGCGGCACCAGTCCGACACGGACCTGTCGCGCTGAAATGTCCAGTCGTTGCCGGTTTCTTCATGGGACCAAAGGGCTGAGAGCTTCTTTGCCTCGTACAACTCGGCCAATACCTGCACCACGTCGCCAAATCGAATGATCAAGGGTTGCCCAAGGCGACCCAGTTCCGCTCTCAACTCTGCCAATGTCTCGGCGATGAACGCCCAATGCCGAGCTGACATATCCGGTTGCTGCCACAGCGCGGGCTCGACCACGTAAAGCGGCAGAACCGGGCCCTGGCGCGCGGCCTGTGCCAAAGCCGCATTGTCCTGAACGCGTAAATCCCGTTTGAACCAGACCACTTGCATGCGCTGAATGTCGCCCTGTGTTGCGTCTGCATGATCTAGCCCTGTGCCCGCGCGCGGCCAGCGCTATCTGTAAGGCCAGAGACAAGGAAAAGGGCGGGCCCATGCTTGAGGACAAGCGCAAAGATCTGGTGTCAGAACGCCAGAAACAACTGTTGGACCGGATGGTGGTCGAGTTGAGCCGCAGCCATGGGGATCTCTATTATCACTCCACCAGCCAGATCGCGTTGCTGTTGGAGCAGCATATTCAGGCCGGGACGGGTCTGTTGGCGGCCGAGAAAGACTTGCTGAAGGATCTGAGACGCCGGGATATCGAGATTATGCTGAGCCTGACCAACTAAGCTGGCTGACAGGGTCGTACGGAGCCGCGTCATCGGAATTCATCCAGAAACTCTGCAATTTCTGATGTGCTTGAAAGCTTTACCTTTCTCTTTGTTGAGGGAGCGTGTTCGAACAGGTTCAGGATGTTTTGCCGCGCCCTTTTTCGGGTTCGCCAGATAAAGCGATAGAATTCTGGGTCGAATTGTTCAGGGCAGTTTTCGGGCAGGTCTATTCGGCTGCGCCCGTAATCCTTTGCCGTTCGTTTGAATACGCGCCAGGTCCGCACCAGCAGCGGAAAATCCAGCCAGATCAAAGTGTCACACCGTTCCAGCCTTTGTGGCCATGTGGTCGAATGCCCGCCTTCGAATATCCATTCCTCGCGCGCGTGGACTTCGTTGCAAAGCCTGGTCTTTTCGTCCCTGTCCCGCTCAACCCAGCCCGGTTTCCAATGTATCAGGTCGATATGGACAACGGGCAATCCGGTCCGTTCCCCAAGGGCGCGCGCAAGCGTTGATTTGCCAGCGCCCGGTTGTCCAACGATCATGACGCGTTTCATTTCCCCTCGCCAATGCACGAGCTTCTACTGTCTGAAAAGAGTTTGCATAGTGGAATGGCCCGACTGCGGGCAGTCAGGCTGTTTGAAATCTAGCACATGGCTTTTGGCAGTTACAGCTTGATGACGGCCATCTTGTCCTGGGTCATGTCATGCATCGTATAGCCGATCCCACCGGTGTTATAGCCCGATTGCCGGCGTCCGGCGAAGGGCATCCAGTCGACGCGAAAGGCCGTGTGGTCGTTGACCATAACCGCTGTGGCGTCCAGCCGCTGAACCGCCTGCATTGCGGTGTCGAGCGATTTGGTGAACACCGCAGCCTGAAAGGCGACCGGCAGGCTGTTGGCGGTGGCAATGGCTTGATCCATACTGTCACAGCTGTAGACACAGATCACAGGGCCAAAGACCTCCATCTGTGAAACCCGTGCATCAGCAGGCGGATCCAGCAGAACGGTTGGCGCATAGGTGGTTTTGCCCAGCCGTTTGCCACCGGTTATCAGCCTGGCACCGCCATCAAGCGCCTCTTGCACCCAATCCTCGACGCGGTCGACCTCGGCCGGTCGGATCAGTGGGCCACAATCGGTGTTGGGGTCGGTCGCGTCGCCAACGGTGAGGCTGTCCGCCGCCGTGGCCAGCTTTTGGGCAATCACTTTGGCCTGGCCTGCCTGCGCAAAGACCCGCTGGACCGAGACGCAGACCTGACCCGAATGGTAAAATCCGCCCTTTGAAAGCGCCGGGATCATCGCGTCGATATCGGCGTCTTCGGCCACAATCACCGGTGCGGCACCGCCGTGTTCCAAAGCGCAGCGCGTGCCTGGGGCCAATTTTGATCGCAACATCCAGCCCACCCGCGCAGAGCCGATGAACGAGAAAAACCCAACCCGCGCATCGGTGATCATCTTTTCCGCGGTTTCATTGTCGCAGACCACGGCGCGGCACCAATCCTTTGGCAGCCCAGCCTCGTGCAGCATGGCCACGAATTCCAGACACGACAGCGGCGTGTCCAGGGCCGGTTTAACCACCACAGGACAGCCCGTTGCCACGGCGGGTGCCACCTGATGCACAATCAGGTTCAGCGGGTGGTTGAACGCGCTGGCTGCAACCACGACGCCGATGGGTTCGCGTTGGGTAAAAGCGATGCGTCCGGCCCCGGCCTCGGTCAGATCCATGGGGATCTCTTTGCCCGACATCTGGCCGATCTCATGCATGCAAAGTTCGACCCCATCAATGGCCCGTGCAACCTCAACCCGCGCATCGACCAGTGGTTTGCCGCCTTCGCTCGCGATCAACTGGGCCAGCTCATCAAAGCGGGCCTCCATCAGGCGCGCGGTTTTCCGCAGGATGGCAATGCGCTTATGGGCAGGCAGCCATTCGTCGCGATTGCGAAACAGGCCGTGCGCCGTGCCCAGCATCTGATCGATCTGCGGCCATGTGCTTGTCTCAACCGTTCCAATCGGGTCCTGGCTGAAGGGATTTACGACATCGATGGTCTGGCTCATATCAGGCAAGCCTTTGCCGCAAGCTCCTCGATCAGAACACGTTGGTTTTCGCTGTAATCCACCGGCACGTCGATCAGATGCACCCCGCCCGCGTTGAACGCGGCCTCGAATGTGGGCACAAGATCTTCGGTTCTAGTGACGCGGTGACCCGTGGCACCATAGCTGTTGGCGTATTGGACAAAATCGGGGTTGTTGAACTCCAGCCCCCAATCATCAAAGCCTGCATGCGACTGCTTCCAGCGGATCATCCCGTAAGAGCTGTCATTCAGAACGGTAACCACAAGGTTCAGACCCAGCCGCACAGCTGTCTCAATCTCTTGGCTGTTCATCATGAAGCCACCATCTCCGCAGATGGCCATGACCCGGCGCTTGGGATGCAGCTTGGCCGCCATCATGGCAGAGGGCAGGCCCGCCCCCATCGTGGCCAATGCGTTGTCCAGCAACACGGTGTTGGGCTGATAGGCTTTGTAATTCCGGGCGTACCAGATCTTGTAGATGCCGTTGTCCAGCGCGATGATATCGCAATCGTCCATAACCTTGCGCGTATCGGCCACCAGCCGTTGCGGGATGATCGGAAAGCGTGGGTCGTCAGAACCTTCGGACGTGTGCGTTTCTGTCTCTTGCTTGATGCGTTCAAAATAGTCGCGGTCAAATTCGACCTTGCCACCAATAATCGTATTCAGCCGTGTGATCGATTTCGCCAGATCGCCGACGACCTCAAGCTGCGGGAAATAGACCTGATCGACCTGCGCTGCCTTATAGTTCACATGGATCACTTTTTGGCGGCCGTCTTCTTCCATGAAGAAGGGTGGTTTTTCCACCACGTCATGGCCCACATTGATGATCAGGTCCGCCCGGTCGATGGCGCAATGCAGATAGTCGCCATCCGACAGCGCCGCCGTCCCCAGAAACAGGTCCGAGCGTTCGTCGATCACGCCTTTGCCCATCTGGGTGTTAAAGAACGGGATCTGCGTGGCATCGGCAAAGGCGCTGAGCGCCGAGCGCGCGTCTTTGCGATTGGCACCGGCCCCTAGCAGCAGCAGGGGCATCTTTGCCGCGCGGATCATCTCGGCGGCTTGGTTCAACACCTCATCCGAGGCCACCGCATAATGACGGGGGTGCGGTTGCAGAACGGTTGCGTCGGTTTCTTCGGCTGCGATGTCTTCGGGCAGTTCCAGCAGAACCGCACCGGGGCGTTCCTCTTCGGCAATGCGGAAGGCTTCGCGGATCAGCGACGGGATCGTGTTGCCATGCACGATCTGTTTGGACATTTTGCAGATCGGATCAAACAGGCCAACCACGTCTACGATCTGAAACTGGCCCTGCTTGGATTTCTTGATGGGTTTTTGCCCGGTGATCATGATCAGTGGCATACCGCCAAGATGTGCATAGGCCGCTGGAGTGGCGAAATTGGTGGCACCCGGGCCAAGCGTCGCCATGCATACGCCCGCCTTGCCAGTCAAACGCCCATAGGTGGCGGCCATAAAGGCCGCGCCTTGTTCATGCCGGGTCAGCACCAGTTCAATCGAAGACGTCCGCAAAGATTCCAGCACGTCCAGGTTTTCTTCACCCGGTACGGCAAAGATATGTTCCACACCTTCAGCTTCAAGCGCGGCAACCAAAAGGTCCGACGCTTTTGTGGGGGTCAAAGTCTGCGTGTCAGCCATTTGGGCCTCCGGTTTCTCGAGGTTTGATCGTGGGGGTATTTCTGATGTGGTTCACTCAGCGGCGTGCATGATCTCGGGCTCTGGATAAAGTTCGTCCATCGACACGGACCGCCCGTTATCCAGCACGATGCGCGCGTGAAAGCGTTTCAATTGCCGTGGTTCCGAAACTCCGCAGCTATGGGCGATGATACCGACCTCTTTCTTCATGTTGTTGGCATAAGAGGCAACACGCTCGGATTTACTGGTGGGATCCAGACCGAATTGCAGTTTGGGATCATGAGTGGTGATGCCAGTGGGACAAGTGTTTTTGTTGCATTGAAGGGCTTGAATGCAGCCAAGTGCAAACATGAACCCTCGGGCTGAGTTCACGAAATCTGCACCGGCACAAAAGGCCCAGGCCACCTCGGAGGGGTTGATCATCTTGCCGCTGGCACAAACCTTGATGCGGTCACGCAAACCGTGCTTTTTCAAAACATCCACCACCAAGGGCAGGCTCTCCCGCAGCGGCATCCCCATGTTGTCAATCAAGCTCATCGGGGCAGCACCCGTACCGCCATCCGCGCTGTCTATGGTGACGAAATCCGGTGCGCTTTCGGGGCCTCGGGCCAGAATTTCAGCGCAGAGTGTATCAAAGAACCCATATGCGCCGATCACGGCTTTGAAGCCCACCGGCTTGCCCGTCACGTCCCGCACATAGGCAATCATGTCCAGCAGATCACCATCACTGTCGATCTCGGGATGCCGGTTCGGGCTGATGGCATCTTCACCCACTTTCAGGCCGCGAATTTCGGCGATTTCTTGTGTGACCTTCGCGCCGGGCAAGATTCCGCCTTTGCCGGGTTTGGCGCCCTGGCTCAGCTTGATCTCGAACATCTTGACCGCGTCATGGGCCGCTACAACCCGCAGTCGGTCTTCGTCAAATCCGCCTTCGGGTTTGCGTACGCCGAATTTTCCGGTTCCGATCTGGAACACTATGTCGGCGCCGCTTTCCAAATGATAGGGCGACAGCCCGCCTTCTCCGGTGTTGATCCAGATGCCTGCCTTTTTGGCCCCTTCGGACAAAGCGCGCACAGCCGGTACCGAGATTGCCCCAAAGCTCATGCCGGAAATATTGAAGATGGAATCCGTTGTATAAGGTTGCCGCGCATAGGGGCCAACGGTGACCATGGATGGCGGTTGTGCATCCTGTTCCAGCGTCGGAAAGGGGCAGTTCACGAAATAGACAGTGCCGGTCGGTCTCAGATCACGGGTCGAGCCAAAGGCGACGGTCGAATCCACGTTCTTGGCAGCCCGGTAGACCCATGACCGTTCGGCCCGGTTGAACGGCATCTCTTCGCGGTCTTGTGCAAAGAAATACTGTCGAAAGAACTCGCCCATATGTTCAAAGAAGTACCGAAACCGCGCCACAACCGGATAGTTGCGCCGCAAGGTGCTTTCGGTTTGGGTCTTATCGCGGAAATAGGCAACCAATACCCACAACACTCCGACGCCGACTGCGAAAATGAACGTGTAGGTCAGGACCTGCAGCAATGTGAGAATGAAATCGGATACCTGAGACATGAGAATTGTGCTCCTATAAGCGGCACGACCGCGACCAGTGGTCTCTAGTTATTCGCATCACCGAAGTCCTGCCAGACTTGCGCAACTCTTATCACAGACTTGTTTCTGGTTCGGGATCGTTTCGTGAGAAAGAGCCCCGAAACAGGTACATTCCGCAGGAAATGTTTCAGAAACGCACGGTTATCCACCGAGCGTTTTGCGGGCGATAGCGCCCGAGCTTGTCGGGCCCGAAAGCCCCGTTACACACACATCCAAAAGGTCATGTGTGTGTTTCCACGTTACATCAGCCGCTCGAAGATCAGGCCCGCGTCAGGGCCGGACCGCGTTCAAATCTGAAACGCGGTGGCTCTGCTCGAACCAGATCGCGGCCCGTTCTTATCGCTTGGGCAGCAGGTCTGTGGGGATGTTTTGATAGCAGACCGGGCGCAGGAACCTGCGGATGGACAACGTCCCGACCGATGTCGCCCCAAAATTGGTTGACGCAGGATAGGGGCCACCATGCACCATGCTGTCACAGACCTCGACCCCGGTTGGGAAGCCGTTGGCCAAAAGCCGCCCCGCCTTACGCTCGAGGATGGGCAGCAGTGATTGCGCGCGTTTCAGATCCTGATCGTCGAAATGCAGGCTACAGGTCAGTTGGCCTTTGATTGTGTTTGCGACCCGCAGCATCTGGTCGAAATTCCGGACCCGAACAACGATGCCGAGCGGCCCAAAGACCTCCTCTTGCAGCTCAGGATCAGCCAGCCAGTCATCACAAGATACGGTGAACAGATAAGGTGCTGCTTCGCGCGTCTCGCAAGGCGTGCCAATGATCTGTTGAACACCAGCGGTGGTGGCGACGCGTTCGACCCCTGCGCGATAAGAGCTTGCGATACCGTCGGTCAGCATCGTTTGATTTGCGACTTTTGACAGCGCATTCTGCGCTTTGGTCTGAAAGGCGTCCGCGTCAGGGCCGTCCAGGATCAGTGCAATACCCGGGTTTGTACAGAATTGGCCCGCCCCCATGGTCAGCGATCCTGCCCACCCTTCAGCGATCGCGTCGCCGCGTGCTGCAGCGGCATGCGGTAGGATGAACATGGGATTGATCGAACCCAACTCCCCAAAGAAAGGGATCGGTTCCGGCCTTGCGGCGCAAAGGTCAAACAAGGCGCGCCCCGCTTTGAGCGATCCTGTGAACCCCACGGCGCGGATCAGCGGATGTTTCACAAGCGCAGTCCCCACTTCGATGCCGTCACTTTGGATCAAGGAAAACACACCCGGATGTGTGCCCGTGGCCTTCAGCGCCGCGTCAATCGCTTGCGCAACAATCTCACCAGTACCGGGATGGGCCGGATGACCTTTGACGACAACAGGGCAGCCTGCCGCCAAGGCCGCGGCAGTGTCACCGCCTGCGACCGAGAAAGCCAGTGGAAAGTTTGACGCACCAAAAACGGCAACCGGCCCCAACGGGCGTTGGATCATGCGCAAGTCAGGACGGGGCAGCGGCGCTCGGTCGGGCAACGCGGGATCGTGGCGTTCGTCCAGATAATCACCTTGCTCGATATGATCGGCGAACAGGCGCAATTGGCCGGTTGTGCGGCCTCGTTCGCCTTGCAACCTTGCCTCGGGCAGACCGGTTTCCTGAGTTCCTATTTCGGTTAGCACTTCGCCGCGCGCGTCAATCTCATCTGCGATCTGACGCAATAAGGTGGCACGCTCTGCGCGGCGAGACCACCCGAAGACAAGAAACGCTTCGTCAGCGGCTTGCACGGCCGCATCGACTTGCGCTGCGGTTCCTACGGCAAAATCATGGCTGGGACCATGTGCAGGAGCGGACGAAAACTGTGAGGTACTTCCAATCCATTCGCCTGAGATGAGGTGTTTTCCGGTCAGCATGACGTTTCTTTCTTAGCAAAGGCGGTATTTGATACGCGAACGCGTCACACAAGACGCATTTCAGATTGCAATTGGTTAACGCGTACACCACTGATTTCAAGTTCAGATCTGTTGGTCTTGCGAACTCCTTTGAGCAGGTCCAGTACCAATGACCAACAGAAGAAGCAGTGTGCAAATAGTGGCCCGGCCGTTAACCGATCACTCCTTTTTTGAGAATGATATTGCCATAGAACCTGCGCTCGCCAGTTTGAACAATGGCATAGGCCTGAGCCGCGCGGTCATAAAAGGCAAAACGTTCTAGGGTCTGAATCTGTGCTGGATTGTCAGCGGCCTCATTGATGATGGCCTGAAAATCTGCAACGGCCTCGGGGATCGTTTCGGGCTCACCAACCACTTCCATCGTAAGGGCCGGGTCGGGCACGAACGTGTCTAGCGGCATGAGTGAAAGAACCGCTTCCAAAACCTCACTTGCAGTGGACCCATCGGCGCGGATACATTTTGGCCCGCTGCTTGAGCCGGGAAAATTGGCGTCCACTATGACAATCTCGTCACCATGCCCCATCGCACGCAGAGTATGCAGCAAATCGGGTGAAAGGATCGGATCGATGTTATGCAGCATTGGTATTCTCCTTTGTCAGGTATGATTTCTGGCGGGCAGGACAGATTGCACAGAACTCGATTGGGTTGATGCAGCCTGTTCGACGTGCAAGTCGGGAACGATAACTCTGATACTGCTGAGCGGTGGCATGGTTGAAAGCAAGCTCATTCTGCCGAGTGTGTTCTGCGCGTGGTTGGTTTGAAAAGCTCTGGTTTGTGGTCTTCTAACAGCTCTATGCGCGGCAAAAGCTGGCCAAGATGGTGTCGCATGGCATCCTGCGCGGCACGCTCATCACGCTGGCAAATTGCATCAAAGATGGCACGGTGTTCCACAAGCGTTTCGGCAGCACGTCCAGGTGTCGGAAGGATCAGCATTCGCGCACGACTGACTTGCAGTGAGACCGTTTGAGCCACCTCAGAAAGACGGCGGTATCCTGTAAACTCCATCAAAAGATCATGGAACTCTTCGTCTGCCTGGTAGAAGCCAACGCTATCACCATCCTCGATCAACACCTCTTGCAACCGCAAATTCCGGTTGAGCAACCTGCGCTGATCTTCGGTCAGGTCGCGCGCGACTTTCGCAACCGTCGCAAGCTCGAGCGCTTCGCGCAAGAAAGCGCCTTCACGGATTTCGTCCATCGAAAAGTAGGAAACCCGCGTACCTGATTGCGGCACCACATCGACCAGGCCTTCTGCTGCAAGACGAGCAATGGCTTCGGAAACGGGTGCGCGTGAAACACCAAGCCTCTCGCAAATGGGCGCTTTGCGCAAACTCACCCCGGGAGGAAAGTCCAATGCCAGTATAGCCTGTTTCATCACGTGATGGACCTGCTGGGTCAGTGACCCTTGGATCGCGGATATTTCAGGCAATAGACCTGCGTCAATGTCGTGATGGTCACTCATTCGCTTTCACTTATCATTCTAACATGTTAGTTAGCAAGAATTGAATCAACAGCCGGAAATATGCGCGAAAAGTTGGGAAGAAAATGCAAACAGACACTGCCGCGACCACTCATGACGTGATCACGCTGAACCCTGAGGACAACGTAGTGATCGCCCTGCGAGATCTTCCTGCGGGCGTTGAGCCTGAAAATGTGCCTGTTCCGTTGGCCTTGTCGATCTCGCGCGGTCACAAAATCGCGGTGACCGCAATCGGCGCGGGTGAAAACGTGATCCGTTATGGTCAAATCATTGGTCAGGCCAAACGCGACATCGCCCCGGGCGAGCATGTGCATGTTCACAATCTGGGCATGGGCGCACACCAACAGGACTATGCCCATGCCAGCGCAAACACACCTTTGCCTGCGCGCGCAGAAAACCGAACCTTCAACGGCTATCACAGGTTAGATGGCCGGGTTGGGACGCGGAACTATATCGGCATTCTGACGACGGTGAACTGCTCCGGCTCGGTCGCGCGGTTCATCGCAGAAGCGGCTGAGAAATCCGGTTTGCTGGACGCTTTCCCGAATGTGGATGGAGTGGTTCCCATTGTGCATGGCACAGGATGCGGGTTGTCGGCCAAGGGTGAAGAATACGACACGCTGTTCCGCACCCTCGCAGGTTATGCGCAGCATCCGAACTTCGGGGGAATTCTGCTGATCGGGTTGGGCTGCGAAGTGATGCAAGTGGCGGATTTGGTAGGAGGTCGCCCAATCCGCCATGATGGCGCGCTTCGTTACATGACCATCCAGAACGAAGGCGGGACGCGACGTACGATTGAGCGCGGTCTGGACGAGTTGCGTGGCATTGCCGAGCTGGCCAATCAGGCCGAACGCGCTCCGGCACCGCTCAGCGCCATTACCGTTGGAATGCAATGCGGCGGCTCAGACGGGTATTCGGGGATCACCGCAAACCCCGCACTCGGATATGCCTCGGACCTGTTGGTTCAACAGGGTGGCACCACGATCCTGTCGGAAACGCCTGAAATCTACGGAGCCGAGCATCTGCTGACCCGGCGGGCCGAAACCGTCGAAGTGGGTGAGAAGCTGATCGAACGCATCGCGTGGTGGGAAGATTACACCGCACGCAACGGGGGCGAGATGGACAACAATCCCAGCCCCGGAAACAAGCGCGGCGGGTTGACGACCATCCTTGAAAAATCCCTTGGTGCTGTTGCAAAGGGCGGTACTGCACCGTTGCGTGGTGTCTACAAGTTTGCCGAAATGGTCGACAAGAATGGCTTTGTATTCATGGACAGCCCAGGATTTGATCCCTGCTCGGTCACCGGGCAGGTGGCTTCGGGGGCCAATCTGGTTGTCTTCACAACCGGGCGCGGATCCGTTTCGGGCTATCAGCCCACGCCTTGCGTCAAGCTGGCAACCAATTCCGAGATGTACGCGCGCATGTCCGACGATATGGATCTGAACTGCGGGGATATCGTGAGCGAAGGTGTCAGCATCGAGGAGAAGGGCCAAGAGCTGCTTGAGATCCTGATCCGTGTTGCATCCGGCGAGAAAACCAAAAGCGAAGAACTTGGGTTTGGCGGCGTGGAATTCGTGCCCTGGCAGATCGGCGCGGTGATGTAGCCGAGTGAAGGCTATTGGTGGCTGCTTACGGCTGGGGATGAAACGGTACGCTAGCACCGGAACGACGATTCGGGCAACGTACCGAGAAGGTCGGCAGAGAGCCCAGTTGACGGTTTAGCTGAATGCTAGCCGTGCCGCAAGTTGTGGTCAGGTCAATACAAGAGGGAATAGCGTTGCGAAATAGGAAATCCGATCAATTGGATAGCAAGATTGATGGTTTCGCCGAGAAGTACAAGTTGTGGCTTGTCATCCCGTTGGTGATTTCCGGCCTGGTAGCGTTCAAGAACCTGTATGTTGGGTTTGGTTTCTTTTTGTTTTTCGTTTCTATTTGGCTCTTTATTTGGGTAATCGAAAAAATACTGAACAACTTTCGTAGGTTACTGCCAAAATCACTGACCCAAGACCAACACAAAGCACTTGTTGAGGCAGGTGCTGCAACACTGTTTTTAGGTGGATTGGCTATTACTGGGATCGTTCTGCGCAACGACAACTTTGTATCAAATTGGTTGGGCGAAAAGATGCCGGGCGGGATGAGCATCGGATTCATCGATCCAACGTTCGCAGCAGTCGTTCTCCTATGCATTTGGGTTTATACAGGATACCGCGTCAGCCGCTGAGATGAGACTTTGTGAAGTCCGCTTCGTCCCGCAGGTCGGCAGTTCGTGCGGGTTGAAGCGAATGGCAGGTGTACTAGAACGCCCCCTGCACTGAGAAAGTCAACGTATTAACCAAATGAAACGCGGTTGGAGGTAAGAACAGCCATTTCGTTGTAGTGGTAGCCGCTCCCCTTACCGACAAGCCTTGCGGGTCTAAACCTTCTATTTCGCCCCATCCGTAAGCGACCCCTATTGGTGCGTCTGATCAAAGATTGATGTGCGTTCAAGGTGGAATTTGGGCACAAAGCGTTCGGGATCACTCGCCAGGAAGCTGCGCATATGCGTGAGCATTTCAATCGCATCTTTTTTCTTGAGGTCCACGGCGCCGTGTTCCATCCAGGCCTCTAATGCGCTGAGGCCTTCGGCCTCGAGACCGGCGTCGTGGCCCAGATCAATCATCTGCCGATAGGACCGGTTCGAGAAATAGCTTTGATCCATCAGGTCTAGCAGCTTGTCCGCCGTTGCTTGCAAGACGATGTTTTGCTGAACCGCCGCACCAAGCGTTGCGCGTATGTTCACCAGCGGTTGCGACAGGGCCGGGTATCCAAGTTCCGCAGGGCCGTGATTCAGGGCCACTTCATCGTCTCGTATCAATTGCCCGTCGCGGTAGCCCTCAAAGATGCGGCCAATCCCTATCATGCCGAACCCGTGCAATTCGGCAGCGCGCAGCGCGCCCATGCTGGAGCTGCCAAAAACGTGAATGCCGTGATGCAAGGCCCACAGGATTTCCTTGTGCAGAACCGAGGGCGTCAGTTGAAAGTACCCGTCAATTATTCCGATGGCACGGGGCTGGCTGGCCACCGCAGCCATCACGTCTCCCTGCGCGGCGGGTGGGCGGTAATCGGCGTGCAGATAGGCCTGCGCATCGTCTGGCCCAATGGTGGGGCCGCAAAAGATGATGACGGTCAAGACATAAGCTCCTGCGCAGAGGCGGCACGCGCGCCGGGGGTATAGCGGTCATCGTCGCAGGCGCCTTCCAGCCCCGGCACCAGAACCCGCACAACTGAGATATGGTCAGCGACATAAGGTGCCGTGATGTCGATCATACAGGCGTCTTTCAGCCCTGCATCCTGAAGCCTGATTTGGACCCAGCTCAAATCGTCTTCTGGGGTCGGTGCATGAAGGGATGGGCGCGCCGTGAAATCCAACTGCCCCGGACGGGCTATCAATTCGCGAAACTGCATTTCCTTGTAGAAGTCCTGCTGCAAGTCATCCCGAGAGCCGGTGATCAGCGTCAATCGCTCTTGCGCGGCTTCGGTCAATGCACGCGACAGGGCAATCTCACGCATGGGATGGCACCCGGCCCCAACGGACGGGCGCGACAACAGCGCGGGAATATTGCCCCGTTCACAAGCCCAGGTCAGAAAGACAGGCACACCTATATCCGAGGTCACATCCCAAATGGCCAGGTCGATATCCGCTGCGGCGAATTTTTGCAGAATCTGCTGCAGATCCGGGTCTTTGATCGTGCTTTGATCCACCCGGCGGGCATCGCGCCTATCCCACGGCAATTGCGTCCACAGCGCTATGGCATCCCGTTCGATCACCTCGCACAACCCATGCGTGGCGGCCTCGGCCCGCGAATTGCCAGAGGCCAAGCCATTGGAACTGGACAGGAAAAACCCGCTGCCTGGGGGCAGGGGGCGGGTGTAGTTGGTGTGGACTAGCTCGTAAGGCGCCCAGATACCGGTTTGATCTTCCAGCCGCTGCATCTGGATCCAGAGCATCTGTACATAGGGATCAAAAGGCCTGCCGCTGTTGAAAGGCAAGTCGTCGATCCGGACGATGTTATGCGAATACCGGATGTCTTCATAACAGGCGTGCAGTACCGGTTGTGCGATCCGCTCGGCATGGAAAATCTCGATCGATTCCATGACGGCCGATGCGACCGCCGCCTCGGGCGTGACGCCTTTGCCCTGGGAAACCGCCATCGAACGCGAGTTTGGCCGGCACGCAACCATCGTTGGCAACCCCACACGATCCAGCCCGGTCACATCAGCAATCCGGGTAATACCAAAGACCTGAAAGAGGGGGCGCAAAAGATCGACAGTCTCGGCGGGGGGGCGGATCCTGTGCGTGCCGCGCAGATAATGTTTCAAGCCAACCCCTCGTTGGACCGTTCAAAGCTTTCTAATGTCCCTGCGCGACTTTTGATCCGCGTTCAAGGGGTGTTGGCACCCAATCCAGACCAACACCCGATAAGCTCAGTCGTCAGACCGCCGCGGTCGGATCGATCTTGGCCCCGACTTGTGTCGGGTCAATCTTGGCTCCGACTTGCCCAGGGTCGATCTTGGCACCGCATTGTGTCGGGTCGATTTTCGCCCCGTGCTGTGTGGGATCAATCTTGGCCCCAACCTGCGACGGATCAATCTTTGCCCCATGCTGAGCAGGATCAATTTTGGCACCACATCGTGCGGGGTCGATCTTGGCGCCAATCTGTGCTGGATCAATCTTTGCACCGACGGCGCGCGGCTCCAGGGCGCCGGAATTCGCAGTGGAAGACTGCCGAGGCTCTTGCGCGGCAACAACGTCGGTCTTGACCGAAATGCCATCCCTGTCGATCGAAATCATGCGTCCGTCAGGCGCGCGGACAATCATTTGATGTTTTTCCATGAAATACCTCCTGAGTAAGATGTGTCGACTTTTGTTTTAGTGACACCAATGAAACTACGTTTCCGGCTTGTTAACACAAAAAGCCCTTCAAATCACGTAAATACCAACCCATTGGCCTTGGGCAACGCCTGCCCTGGCGGTCCTGACTACGTGTTGCGCGGAAACCCCGCCAATTCGCATCTTGGCCACCGGACTGCCCGGTTATTTTGCACTTTGGCAAAAAACCTCTCGCTTTTCCACCACGGCGGGACCAAAACCAAGGAGCTCTTGAAACCGAAAGTGTCAGGCCGAAACATGCAAGACCCGATGACATTTGACGTCGCTAAGCCCTTGGCTCTGTTACAGTCCTGCCCGGCCTACACCGCGTCGCCTTTGGTGAAACATAAACTGGAAGGTCGTTCGATCCTTATCAAGGACGAAACCCACCGGATGAATCTGGGTGCATTCAAAGCGCTTGGCGGTGTCTATGCGGTGGCGGAGTTGATCCGCGCCCGTGTCGAAGGCCCGCTGGACCCCGCCGAGTTTCTGGACAAACGCGTTCAAAGCGTCGCGGCGCAGCTTACATTTGTCTGCGCCAGCGCGGGCAATCATGGCATGGCCGTTGCGGCAGGAGCACAATTGTTCGGAGCCAGGGCCCGGATCCATCTGGCGAGCAACGTCCCCGACAGCTTTGCCAAGCGCCTGCGCGTGAAAGGGGCCGAGGTCATCCGTTCCGGCCAAGACTATGAGGCCAGCGTCGCCGTGGCGATTGATGATGCGAACACAAGCGGCGCCATTCACCTGGCTGACGGGTCATGGCCCGGATACACCCAAGCCCCGCATCTGGTGATGGAAGGCTACACCGTCATCGCTGAAGAAATGCGCGTAACCTTCGAAGCGTCTGGGAACTGGCCGAGTGATGTCTATCTGCAAGCGGGTGTTGGCGGGTTGGCTGCGGCGATGGCCTATATGATCCGCTCGACCTGGGCCGTTCAGCCAAAGATAATAGTTGTCGAACCTGACGCAGCGCCCTGCCTGCGGGATAGCGTTCAGGCGGGGAGAATGGTTACGGTCAAAGGGCCCACCTCGGTCATGGGGCGTCTGGATTGCAAGACACCCTCGATGCTGGCCTTCGATATCCTGCGGGATCGTGCCGACACTTGGGTCACTGTCAGTGACGATCAGGCCCGTGACGCTGTGGATCAGGCCAAAACATTGGGGCTTGCGACCACACCCTCGGGCGCAGCCGGACTGGCGGCTTGTTTGGCAGAAAAAGCAGACAGACCGCTTGTCATCCTGTCAGAAGGCAACCTGGCCGATGGTTAAGCTTTTGGCTTGCCTCGACAGCCGGCATGCGCATGGTGAATGCGTTGCGCCCGGAGGTAAGCCAAACAGACTCTGGACCCTGTTTTTGTAGAAGGACTTGAAGATGACAAAACCCACGATTGGTTTCATTGGCGTCGGCCTCATGGGTCATGGTATGGCCAAGAACATCATCGCCAATGGCTATCCTCTGGTGGTGATGGCGCATCGCAACCGAGCGCCGGTTGATGACTTGCTGTCCTGTGGTGCCACCGAAGCGGCGTCGGCCAAAGAGATGGCCGCGCAATGCGACATCCTTCATCTTTGCGTTTCGGGCAGCCCACAGGTTGAACAATTGGTTCGCGGAGAAGAGGGTATTCTGGCTTCGGGCAAAGAGGGGCTGATTGTGGTCGATTGTTCGACCTCTGATCCGGTCTCGACACTGCAACTGGCGCAAGAGCTGCGCCAGGCGGGCATGGACCTGGCCGACGCGCCTTTGGGGCGCACCCCAAAAGAGGCCGAGGCCGGAACGCTGGATGCGATGGTTGGTGCCGCACCTGAGACCTTTGCCAAGATCAAGCCAGTGCTTGACTGTTGGGCCGGTCTGGTTGTGCATCTGGGCGAGGTGGGCTTGGGCCACAAGATGAAGCTGATCAACAATTTCATCTCGCTGGGCTATGCGGCTTTGTATTCCGAAGCCTTAGCCATTGCCGAGAAATCGGGGCTGAGCGTCGAGCAGGTGGATTCCGTCATCCGCCCGGGCCGCTTGTCGAACGGGTTTTATGAGACCTTCATGAAGTGGTCGTTGGAGCGCGACGAGAACGCTCACAAATTCACCGTGACCAACGCGCATAAGGATATGCGCTATCTGGCCAATCTGGCCAACAGTGTTGGTGCCGTGACCCCGGTGCAGTCCGATGTCCGCAACGCGCTTGCTGCCATGGAGGCTGCAGGGCAGGGGCAGAAATACCTGCCGATGCTCGCGGATTTCGTGGCCCATATGAACGGGTTAAAACGCGGCTGACGCGCCCCGGTTTGATCGCGGCCGCAGGGCATGCTCAAAAACAAAGCGGATCGGCACGGGATGTGCCGGTCAGCACCATTTGCACCTGACCGGCTGTTGCGTCTGTCAAAGATCGGGCCCTATGATCGGGCATGACCGAAGACCTAGGCCTGATGATCTTCACAGATCTGGACGGAACACTCATCGACCACGAAACCTATCGGTGGGATGCCGCGAAACCGGCGCTGAAGGCTCTTCAATCGTTGCCCACTGCCGTCATTTTAGCCAGCAGTAAAACCGCGTTGGAAATCAGTGGTCTGCGGACGAATCTGGGCTTTGAGAAGTGGCCCGCCATCGTCGAAAACGGCGCGGGCATTTTGCCCCCGTTTGCCGACGACATTCCCGATCGGACACACTATGACAGGTTACGCGCAGCGTTGGACGCTATGCCAAAAGGCCTGCGCCAACCGTTCAGGGGCTTTGGCGATGTATCGGCAGCTGGTGTTGTCGAGATGACGGGCCTCAGCCCCGATGCTGCGACCCTGGCCCAGCAGCGCGGTTTTTCCGAGCCGGGGCTTTGGCAGGGATCCGACGCACAGAAGACAGATTTTCTTGCGGCCTTGCAAAGTCAGGGCATCACGGCCCAACAAGGCGGCCGCTTTCTGACGCTTTCTTTCGGGCGGAACAAAGCGGATTGTATGACTGAGATCATCGCGCAGCATCACCCCCGGCATACGATTGCGCTTGGGGATGCGCCCAATGACGTGCTGATGTTGGAACATGCCGAATTTG
This sequence comes from Ruegeria sp. HKCCA5839, assembly GCF_013035585.1. Lineage (NCBI taxonomy): Bacteria > Pseudomonadati > Pseudomonadota > Alphaproteobacteria > Rhodobacterales > Roseobacteraceae > Ruegeria > Ruegeria sp. HKCCA5839. The sequence continues at coordinate 109,877 of NZ_WQIE01000007.1, forward strand.
GCGTTGTGGTCGCGAACCCGCATCGCCCGGCCTTGGGCCCATTGAAAGGCGAAGACAGCGGGCGCATCCTGCGAACAGAGTTGGCCGGGCCCGCAGGATGGAATAGAGCTGTTCTGGACTTTCTGAACAGACTGGACTTGCAAGGGAATACTAAGGAATGAGCGACTTTCACCAGAACGGGAACATCGCAACGCTGCATAATCTCAACACTCGATCCCTCGATGAGCTGGAATATGAGCTGCGTAGCTTTGCAGAAACCCGCAAGATTTCTCTGGTGTTGCCGTGCCTCTATTCCGAGCTCGAAGGCCAGGCGATGCCGCATATCCTGTCCGAGCTGTCAAAGGTCAAATATCTGCACCGGATCATTATTGGCCTGGATGCGGCGGATGAGGCGCAGTTTCGCCATGCCAAGTCGTTCTTCAAGGACCTTAACCAAAATCATATCGTGATCTGGAACGACAGCCCGCGTATGCTGGCACTGGGAGAGCGGTTGAAGAAAATGGGCCTTGCCCCCAGCGAGCAGGGCAAAGGCAAGAATGTCTGGTCCTGTCTGGGCTATTTGATCGGCTGCGCTGACAGTTCGGTGATGGCAATCCATGATTGTGACATCCTCACCTATGACAAAGAGCTTTTGGCCCGGCTGGTCTATCCGGTGGCTAATCCCAGCTTTCCCTATCAGGTTGCCAAAGGGTATTACCCTCGGATTGGCGGGCAGAACCTGAACGGGCGCGTGACACGGCTCTTGGTCAGCCCGATCCTGATTGCCCTGAAACGGGTCATCGGCGACCGCGATTATATCGATTACCTGCGCAGCTTCCGCTATCCCTTGTCTGGCGAATTCGCCATGCGCACCGCCATTCTGCCCGACCTGCGCATCCCCTCCGATTGGGGGCTGGAAATAGGTGTATTGTCTGAGGCTTGGCGCAATCTGGCCCCTAAGGCGGTGTGTCAGGTGGATATCTCGGACGCCTATGACCACAAGCATCAGGATCTGAGCCCGGACGAGGCCCACGCGGGCCTGAACCGCATGTCCACCGATATCTGCAAAGCCATCTTCCGCAAACTGGCCGCTGACGGAACGGTTTTTACGCCGAACGTGTTCCGGACGCTCAAGGCCACCTATTATCGCTGTGCGCTGGACCTGCTGGAGGCCTATTACAACGACGCCAAGATGAATGGGCTGTCTGTCGACCGCCACAAGGAAGAGCAATCAATTGAGATGTTTGCCGAAAACATCATGCGTGCGGGGCAGATCTTCTTGGACAACCCGCATGAGACGCCATTTATCCCGACCTGGAACCGCATACATGCGGCTGACCCAAGCTTTCTGTCCGACATCACCCAAGCTGCCCGCGCGGACGAAAAGGAATACTAACTGCGATTACTGATCCAGCGGCACTGATAGGGCGCAAGTGTAACAGTATCGGTCGACATATCCACGACATCACCGCTTAGCAGATCGACCCACGCCTCATCATCGATAAGGTTCATCGACAGATGCGGAACCTCGACAATCTGGTCGCTGACATTGTGCAAGGCAAAGATCGATTGATAGCGGTCCAGGCTCTGACGCCAAACCCCAAAAACGCGATCCTCGAGCGGGATGGTGAATTGTGTGGCGTTGGGATGAAAGGCCGGTTGGCGCGTTCTGATCCGCAACCGATCTGACAGCGCTTTCAGAACTCTTGCCTGCGGTGTCGACGGATCATCCAACAACGCGTTCAACGTCGGGTAATCCCATCTGTGCCGGTTGATCCCGCGTTTCATGCCGCGCCGTTCGACCTGTTCGTGATCGTTGGGGGTGGCCAGCAGCGAATGGATATAGAAAGCCGGAATGCCCTCCAGCGACATCGGTATGGTTTGCGAGCAGACGAACCGATCGAAGTGATGATCATCCTTGCCTGCAAAGGTCTGCGCCGTGGCCTCGTAATAGGTGGTGTTGATCTCATAGGGGGCCTCGCGCCCGTCGGGAAGGGCGCGCATCGAAACAAGCCCCCCAACCTCTTTGATCGTGTCGATCATCCGCGCCTGTTCCTCGGCGGGCAATATCCCTTCGGCAGGGCGCATACCGATACCGTCATGGCTGGCGGTAAAGTTCAGATAGGCGCATCCCATCTGAGCAGGCGGCATCCCGCTTTGCCAGCGGCGCAGATAAGCGGCCGAACCCGACATGACTGCGTGCAGGATCAGCGGGGGCAGGGGGAAATTGTAGATCGCATGCGCCTCATCCCGATTGCCGAAATAGCTGAGGTTTTCTGTTTTCGGCACATTGGTTTCGGTCAGCAGGATGATCGTCTCAGTCGCATAATCGCACAGCAGACGCATCAGCTTCACAATGGCATGGGTCTGGGGCAGGTGGATCGAGGGTGTGCCCACCTCTTTCCAAAGAAAGGCGACGGCGTCCAAACGGATGATGCGCACGCCGTTGTCTACATGCAGGCGGATGATCCGTAGAAATTCCAGCAGCACCTCGGGGTTCGAGAAATCCAGATCGATCTGGTCATGGCTGAACGTACACCAGACATGTTTGGGCCCGTTTGCCGTCTCGACCTCTTGCAACAAGGGCGTGGTCCGGGGCCGCACAACGTCGCTTAGGTCATCATCGGGCGAGGCCTCGAAAAAGAACGCGTCATAGGGCGATTGCCCCTGCCGATAGGCGTTGAACCAAGTCCCCTGGCTTGAGACATGGTTCAGCACAAGATCAGACATCAGGTGAAAATCGCCACCAATCCGGTTGATATCGGCCCAATCCCCCAGTTGCGGGTTCACCGACTGAAAATCAGTCACGGCAAAGCCATCATCCGAGGTGAAGGGAAAAAACGGCAGGATGTGAACACCGTTCACCACCCCTTTGAGGCGGCGCAGCAGAAAGTCATGCAGCAAATCCAACGGTTTATGCGCACCATCCAGGATCGAGTTGCCATAGGTTATGACCAACGCATCTTTTTCGCTCCACAGATTGTTGCTGGGCACACGACCGCGTTTTCTGGGATGTGCGGTGTCTGGCCAAAAGGCCTCGACAACCTGCGCGCCCAATTCGGCGGTATTTTGATCTGGATAGACCTGCCCCAGTAACGACTTCAGCCGAGCGTCAAATGTTCGGGCCTTGGATGGCTGCATGGAAACCTCTTTACTCTTTCGACGCACGGATACTGACCGCCATATTCTTGAGACTATCCACAGGTCTTGTCCACTCGGTGCCAGCTTGCAAGCAGAACTTGACGGGAAGCTGTTCAAATTTCAGGCAAAACCGCAACTAGCCTGCCGCAAATCCACAGTTTGGCCGCAATTCTTTGCGAAGATTGTGATGGGTCAAATGGCGACGGGTGGCAGCTCTGCAAACCCGAACTTCAAGCCAGCAGACCTGCTTTTTGAACTGTGAACGGGTCCAAAGAACCCGGATTTGAGCTTAAGGACTTTACAGGAAAATCCGCCTTGCCGCTTTGCTATGTGCTGAATTCTATGCGCAGGGTTGATGAGTTCGCTTAGGCTAAAAGAGAGATGGGAGATTTCCTGGGCACTTCCGGCAAAAGCGGTCGGCTCTTCATGCTGCGCCTGATCGGATCAAAAAGCATTCAAGTCGACCAAATGGCTGACAAAGGATCAGGTGCGCATCTGAAACAGGCGATTTCAGACTGTATTATTCATCAACATGAAAAGAGCGATTTAAGCGCCTTCTATGCAATGCTGAAATTGCCAGAGACTCCGAGAGGGCTTTAACGTTCACTTTCCCGCCCCGTGTCAATTTGCGCCCGGATAGGTGATTGATCCCAAGCCAATCCTGATTTAAGGGAGGCCCTGTCACATCAGAGTCTCCGGTTGGGTTTCATTACTCCGTTACGGCTCGGTGCCAGGTTGGATCATGGCACATACTCTTGGATCGCACGCCCCTGAAAGGCTTAAAAAAGGTAAGGGAACATGGCAGAAAAATCGAACTTCGATATATTGTATACCATTGTAGACGAAGCGCCGGAGCTGGCGAGCGCCTCGTTCCTGCCCATCATTCGCAAATTCGCATCCGCTGCGGGTGTCAGTGTCGGCACCAAGGATATCTCGCTGGCCGGTCGCATTCTGGCGACCTTCCCCGAGAATCTGACCGATGAGCAGCGTATCACTGATGATCTGGCCGCGCTGGGTGAACTGGTGAAAACCCCCGATGCGAATGTGATCAAACTGCCCAATATCTCAGCCTCGGTCCCGCAGCTGGTAGCGGCCATCGATGAGCTGCAATCGCAGGGCTATGACATCCCCACCTATCCCGAAGAGCCTTCGACCGATGAGGAAAAGGCCATCCGCGCGCGCTATGACGCGATCAAGGGCTCGGCCGTGAACCCGGTTCTGCGCGAAGGCAACAGCGACCGCCGCGCGGCGAAGGCGGTGAAGAACTATGCCCAGAAGAACCCGCATTCGATGGGGGAATGGGCGGCATCCAGCCAGACCAAAGTTTCGTCCATGTCGGGCGATGATTTCTATGCCAACGAGAAATCGGCCACCATCACCGCCGCGCAGGCAGGCGATGCAAAGATCGAATTTGTTGGCAAAGATGGCAGCACCACCGTTCTGAAAGACGGCTGGCCGCTGGAAGAGGGCACCGTAGCGGACGCGACCTTCATGTCCGTCAAAGCTCTGTCGGCATTTCTGGCCGATGCCATCGAAGACACCAAAAAAGACGGCACGATGTTTTCGCTGCATATGAAAGCCACGATGATGAAGGTCAGCGACCCGATCATCTTTGGCTATGCGGTCAAGGCGTGGTTGGCCCCTGTGTTCGACAAGTATGCCGCTGAACTGGACGCGTTGGGTGTAAACCCGAACTCGGGCCTGGGTGACCTTCTGGAGCGGGTGAAAGGCAATGCCGAGATCGTGGCGGCCATTGATGCGCTGAAGGGCGACCGCCCGTCGATGTATATGGTCGACAGTGACAAGGGCATCACCAACCTGCACGTGCCATCGGATGTGATCATCGACGCCTCGATGCCTGCCGTGATCCGTGCGGGTGGCAAGGGCTGGGATGAAACCGGCGCCAAGGGTGACACCAATTGTGTGATCCCCGACCGCTGCTATGCACCGGTCTATGATGAGGCTATCAAGTTCTTCAAAGCCAATGGCGCGTTGAACCCCGCGACGGCTGGTGCGGTTGCCAATGTGGGCCTCATGGCGCAGAAAGCCGAAGAGTACGGCTCGCACCCGACCACGTTCCAAGCCCCTGCGGATGGTACAATCCGCATCGTTCTGGCCAATGGTGAGACGCTGCATGCGCATGAAGTTGAGGCCGGTGATATCTGGCGCGCCTGCACCGTCAAGAAAGCGCCGATCGAAAATTGGATCCAACTGGCGATGGACCGTCAGCGCCTGACCGGGTCCGAGGCGATTTTTTGGCTGGACGCAAACCGGGCCCATGACGCCGAGCTGATCAAATACGTCAAACCGGCGCTTGAGGCTGCTGGCGTGGCCGACAAGTTCCAGATCATGGCCCCGCGCGAAGCAACGCATCAGACGCTGACAACGATTACGGCCGGTAAAGACAGCATCGCCATCACCGGCAACGTGTTGCGTGACTATCTGACCGACCTGTTCCCGATCCTGGAACTCGGCACGTCGGCCAAGATGCTGTCGATTGTGAAACTGATGCAGGGTGGCGGTCTGTTTGAAACCGGCGCGGGTGGCTCGGCACCGAAGCACGTGCAACAGTTGGTCGAGGAAAACCACCTGCGGTGGGACTCGATGGGTGAGTTCTGCGCACTGGGTGAATCGCTGAACTTCCTGGCCGACAGCAAAGGCAATGCCAAGGCCGGTGTTCTGGGGGCTGCAGCCGAAGCGGCAACGCAGCGGATCCTGGACAACAACAAATCGCCCAGCCGCAAAGTGGGTCAGCCGGACAACCGCGACAGCCACTATTGGTTCGCCCGCTATTGGGCCGAAGCCCTGGCGGCGCAGACGGAAGATGCCGATCTGGCAGCGGAGTTTGCACCCATTGCCAAAGCGCTTGCCGACAACGAACAGCAGATCTTGTCGGAATTGGCAGCAGCCCAAGGTCCTGCGGTTGATCTGGGGGGGTATTACCACACAGACGCAGCAAAAACGGCCAAGGTCATGCGCCCCAGCGCCACGCTGAACGCGATCATCGACTGATCTTGCCAGACAACGAAAACGGAAAAGCCGGCCTGCTTGGGCCGGCTTTTTTCGACCGTTCCCTCAAATACACACGAAAAAAGGCCGGCCCCCATAGCCAGCCTTTTTCTGAGTGAGTGGGGCGGCCCTAAGCCGACACCGGTATTGTTAAGCCCAGTCTAGAACATTGGACCCGAAAAAATATTCGGGGTTTCCCGTAGACATGAACGTTGTAGGTTCGCGGAAAGACCAAAATTCGTCCGAATTATGGTTAAAGTTTGCCGCTGCAACTTTTGACTGTTCTCGGCAGAACGTCTTGTTCATGAGCGAAAAAAGGGCCGGTTCAACAACCGGCCCCAGTGAATGCGTAAACCGAGGGATCAGTTCGACGCTGCAATCAGTTTTTCGTTATGCTCACGCAGAGTGTCAGAGATGATGGCGTACCATTCTCCTGACTCGCGCATTTCGTTCAGACCTTTGTTCATCATCGCGATGTACTCTCGCGCGAATGGGTTTGTACGGTGCGCCAGGAAGCTCATCGACGACAACGTCGACACATAAGGATTCTCGACAATGTCAGACGAGGTCAAGCCCATGTCCTTCATCGTTGCCGCAAACAGTTCCACTTCGAACGCTGCAACATCGGCTGTACCTGTTAGAACAGCGTCGAGGCACTCGCGTGCCGAGTTAGGCTGGACCACAGTCGTGTTGTTGTAATTCAGGCCAACCTCTTCCAAAACCACCATGCTCCACCCTTGCATGCGGCAGATCGTTGAACCTTCAAGATCGCTGAACGTGGTCGCATTGGTATATTCGCTCTCAGGCAGAGTATAGAAACCGCCGACAACGTCATAAACTGGAACTGAAGCAACAAACTGCGTGCACCGTGCTTCGGTCTCTGGGGACCACTCATAAGACCGGTTTGTACAGTCTGGCACGGTCCACGCGATCGAAATGTCAAACGCGCCCAGGGGCAGAAGCGTTTCCAAGTGCGAGGTCCAGTCATCAACAAAGCTGACCGAATAGTCACGGCTGTTGCCCGCCCGCTGCAAGCTCGTTGTAGCCAGGCGTGTCATGATGCCACCACCAGCAAGCGACTCTGTTGTGAACGGTTCCCAGCCGTTGCCTGCAACCATCTTGATTGGCGGAGCATAAACGTTTGAGCGTTGCACGCTCGCGGCACGCTGCTCTTCTGCGGCGATGATGTCCTGAGCCGAACGGCCATCCGGCAGGCTGCCGTCTTCGCACGGCAAGGCTAGAACAAGACCCGGCTCTAGCGACCCAGGGTTCGTTATTGCGTTCCGATTTGCGTTAAAAATCGGCTGATAGTTCGATGTTCCATAGGCCGCGATCGCGATGGTGGCCATCGTATCTCCGTCCTGAACCGTGTAGTTAGTGCAGGCCTCTTGTGCTGCCGCTGCGCTTGCACTGAGAGCGGTGAGGGCAGATGCCGACAGTACTGCTTTCTTCAGTTTTTTGTTAAACATGTCCACTTCCTCCAGACTATTGTTTTGCCCGGCCAACTTGGGCCTTAGCCATTTTCCATTTGGTAACGAAGAGCTGTTGACACGATGTCGCGCCATTCGCCCGATTGCTGCATGATCGCCAGACCCTGGTTTAGCGTCTCAAGGACAGCTACCCCATCTGGATTGTCTTTGTGGGTCATGACGTTAAGTGACTTGATTGCCGCCAGATTGGGGTTTTCGATTATCTGATGCTCATAGCCCAGACGGCTGATCGCCTCGTCGGCCAGATGGGCTTCGATGGCGATGATGTCAGCCTCACCTTGCATGACCGCGTGGAAGCAATCATCCGGAGAGACTGGCCGCATCAAGGTTATGACGGGTTCATACAAGCTGACCGCATCCATATGAGACAAAGACCAACCTTCGGGGCGACAGATCGTTGTCCCTGCGAAATCCGCGTAGCTGAGCGTCTGTTCATAGCCAGAGCCTGACAACGCGAAGAACGTATCAACGACTTCATAGAAAGGGTTCGAGAAATTGTAGGTCTCGCAGCGGTTACGGTCGTTTTCAGACAGGCTTTCGGCTGCTTCGCAATTTGGGCGCGACCACGGGAATGTGCCGTCAAAAGCCAGTGTCGGCATGAGCAAATCGAGATGCGAAGACCAGTCATTGACGAACTGGATCTTGTATCCCTGCTCGGGCGCGGCCCGCAACATGGCGGTCTCAACAAGCTGCGTATACAAACCGCGATGGGGCAGGGCTTCATCCGTGAACGGGGCGTAGTTTCCACCTGTGATCAACAGCAGCTGACGATCACGGATTTCAGGACGTTCACTGTTGGTTGCGTTCCGGATCAACGCAGCACCTTCGACCCGCGCGGCCTCAATCTCGGCCTTGGCGGCGGCCTTGGCGGCAATGACCGCGTCTTCGCTTGATTTTTTGGCAGCTGCTTCGGCGGCGGCGACACGGGCTTCCGCCTCAGCGATTGCCTTCGACGCGCGCTCTTCTGCAGCTTTCACCAATTCCGAAGCCATTTCGACCGCCATGCGTTCTGCTTCGGTATCCGGCTCGGGCAGGGCCCGTCCCACGTCTTCCAAACAAGGAAAAGTCAGCACATCACCGATCCGGATGATGTTGGGGTTTGACCCGATGACGTCACGGTTCGCGTCATAGAGAAAACCATAGTCTTCCGTCGCATAAACCGCGATTGCCAGTTCGCGCAGACTGTCGCCACGCTGAATTTCGTAGGTTGAGCAGGCTTCTTGTGCCGTTGCTGCGCCAGTTGCGGCTGCGAGCGCAAGGCTGGATATGATCAGATGGTTTCTCATGTGTCCTGTATTTCCACCAATTTCACGAAAGGGCCGGCTTAACGACGGCGATTGATATGTTGTCCTGATCCGGGTCGTTTTTTGCGTGAAGCGCTTGCAACAAAGCATCTGCGATGTCGCGCGCCGGGGCATTCAGATGCGCATGCATCAGTTGCTCAATTTCGGTGTCACTCAGAAACTGAAGCCCGTCGCTGCTCAAGACCAGGATGTCGGAAGATTTCAGTTCAAACGGAACTTCACGGCTATCGACCTTTGGAATCTCTGCACCCATGATCACCGAAGTCAGCTGATTGCGATCCGGGTGCGCCTTGGCTTGCGCCTCTGTCAGCGAGCCGTCGGCAACTTGGGCATCGATGACTGGGGCCATCGAGTGATCTTCATTGATCTGCTGCAATTTGTCGTCGCGGAACAGGTAGAGCGGGCTGTCACCAATCGAGATCCAAAACACGTTTCGATCTAGCAGCAACACACCCAAAAGGGTCGACCCAAGCTGAATACCGTGATCTTCGCTGTGGCTTGCTACGGCAGCGTTGGCCTGCATAGCAGCCAAGGGCAAGACATCGACAAGAGCGTCCTGCGAAAGCTCTTGGTCTTCCAGCAATCCGTCGAACGCCGCACGCCAGGTCGAGACACATAGGCCAGATGCAACTTCGCCTGCATCGTGACCTCCCATCCCGTCGGCCACAACGACATAGCCCGCCTGCGCCGCGTCGAAAACACGGGCTGCAATCGCATCCTCCTGCGTATCTCGCTGACCCTTATCCAGGATCAGCGCAACATCATATGCAGGGGTTGCCAGCATCAGTCGGTATCCCGCCAGTCAAAGCCATCGTCGCAGAAGGCTGCAAAGCGGAGAGAGGTTTCACTGATGCGGATCAGGTCACCGCTGGACAGTGCGATGGTGCTGAGGACAGGCTTGCCATTCAAACGCACAAGGTTGGCCTTGCCACCATGGCCCAGATAGCATTTGCGATCTTCAGGGTCGTAGGCAATCACCGCATGGTTACTGCGCGAGATGCCGGTATCGCCGAAATCCAGCTGAATGGCCTGATCATCGTTCCGACCGATCTGCATCAGACCTTCGGTCAAGGTAACAGCTGCGCCGCGACCCGGGCCCGAGGTTACAACAAGCCAGCCGACGGGGAATGTGGGCTCTGCCGCTTCGGTCTTGGCGACCGGAGCTGCCGTTTCCATCAAGTCCTGTACCTTGGTGTCACCGCGCTCGAACCCAAGGAAGGTAGTTTTGACGCGAGACCGGCGGTCACCAGTCGGAGCAGTTGCCGGGATCGGCGTTGGCTCTGGTGCTTTTGCGAGAGGCTCGGGAACACTCAGCTCCTCTTCTTGCTCGACTTGCTCGACGATTTCGGCAACCTCTGTGATGCTTTCAATCTCAGCGGTTGGCTCCGCTTTCTCTTCAGCCACCTCTATCGTCGCTTCGGCAACGGCTGCCATGACCTCTTCTTGGCTGGAAACGCCCTGTGCCTCGGTCAAATGCAAGGTGACAACCGGATCATCTTCTGACGCGATTTCGCTTGCAGCAGGTTCCTCTTCCACGAGGTCTTCCTCGGGAAACTCTTCCATCTTCTCTTCTGGAAGCAACTCGTCGGCGTCGTCATAGCTCTCTGAGCTAAGATTGCCACCAGCAAGCGCGTTTCGCAGCGCGTTGAAATCCGCGATGGGCTCAGGCTGGCTGTTGTCTTCGGCCTGTACCTCGCTGACGTCTGCGAGATCATCGTCCTTGGCTTTGCCGGCACCTTCCAGAAGCCGGCTCAGAGGGCTTTTATATTTGAACATGGTGTCGACACCTTCTTCGCTAATGATGCGGGGCAGAGCCCGCGGGTTAATTCAGTTCTCAGCGCCGAAGCGCGGGGTTGAGGCAGACGCGCCGCGCGCTCAGTTTCCTGCCAGTTGCATGGTTGCGGTTGTTTCGGTTCCGTTACGCAGCACGGTGAATTTGGCTTCGGGCGTGTTCTCGGCCACCAGCGTCGCCAACACGGCGTCCAAAGCTTCGGGCTGGTCAATCGCTGTATCGGTGTTGCTTTCACGCAAGACGATGTCGCCGACCTGAAGACTTGTCTGACCTTCATTAGCAATCGAGTTCACGACAGTTTGCCAGCCGCTATCCGAAACATGTGACGCCTCAAAGGTCAGGCCGTTCTCCAACCCGATGCTGCGCTGTGCGGGAAGCGCCAAAAGGCCGTTCTGAGCACGCGTCTGCCCAAGTTCGCGATAGCGCGCGGCCTTGCGGATATGGCCATCAGGATCAACGGTAAAGCTGTCCAGAAAGTGAGCGGCAAGAGAAAGATCTGCGCGCACCGGGTCACCATTCAGCGTGAAAATGGTCGCGCCACGCTGCACCCATTCACCAATGACCGACATGTCCAGGTTTGGGTTCACAGCGGTGACCGCGATTGTATTGCCAGTGGACGCGCGCCGAAGCGCCGTTTGGAACGGAATGGTCACATCCCAATGCGCGAACGACACCTGTTTTTCGGAAAGGTTGACCGGTGTTGACGCCGCCTTTGCAACGGGCGTCACGTCTTCAGCCACGGTTTCATTAAGCTGCGGTGCGGCCGCAGCTTCGATGGGAAGATCTTCGGCCGCTGTCTCGTCGGACGCTTCTTCCAGCGCCCGCGCCAAAGCAGCGGCCAAAGGTTCTAGCGTTGCCGCAACCTCGGGAGTAACAAACTCTTCCTGCTGGGCAGGCTCGGTCGGTGCAACATCTGAATCCGCCGCCGGGGCCGGCTCGGCCGGTTTCGGCTCTGTGATGGCCTCGGCGGTCTGCTCGATCGGTTCCCCGGCGACCGCAATGGCATCGTTGGCCACTGCCGCTTCGGGGCTTGCCTCGGGCGTACCAGTGTTGCCCGACATCACATAAAATCCGCCTGCGGCCAGCGCAATCAACGCAACACCTGCAAGCAGCACAAATTTCTTGGTACCCCCGGTACCACTTCGGACGACGGTATCTACCGCCACCTTGTTGTCATCGTCCGAGGAAAATTTGGCCAGATCTTGATCCGCCTTATCCTCGTTTCCGAGGGTCAAGTCAGCGTTTCCGGCCAGCAGCGCAGTGACGACGGCCTCGGCGTTTTCGCTCTCGGCCTTGATCCGCGCTGCCTCTTCTTCCTTGTCCTTGCGGTCCATCCCGACAATGACCGAGATCGGGCGATGCTCGAACGTGTCGAACATGACGTCCGGGCCACGGAACATACGCAGCCAATCCAGCGCCGATTGCAGACGGTCGGTGGCATGTACCTCCATCGCCTTGTCGATCGCTTTCAGAAAGTCTTTGGGATAGCCGACAAAACGGCCGTCGAGCGGCGAATAGGGATCGGCATGGCCACTGTTGAACGCGTTCAACCGTGTCTGACCGTCAATCGGACGCTCACCGCTGATGGCGTGGTAAAGGGTTGCCGCAAGCACATAGAGGTCGCTGCTGGGCCCTTGATCTGCACCCCGCACGTAGAATTCGTGTGGCGAATACCCGTCCTTGATCACCCGCAACGTCATCAGCGCCGCGGATTTATGGGCCGCCTGCTCGCGCGCCGCGCCAAAATCGATCAACACCGGCTGATGATGCTCGTCGATCAGAATATTGTCCGGCGAAATATCACGGTGCAACATTCCGCTTTGGTGGATGAATGCCACCGCAGACAACATTTTTTCGGTCACCTGAACGATGAAGTCCGGGCCCCGGTCGTTTTCGGGGTTCTCGACATATTCAAGCAGATCACACCCACGGATCAGGTCCATCGCGATGTAGGCGGTGTTGTTGTCTTCAAACACCTGATGCACGTTCACGATATTGGGGTGCACCAAACGCGCGTGATTGCGCGCCTCGAGAATGAACAGGTCTATGATGGCGCGCAGGTCTTCTTTGTATTCAGGATCGGCCGGTTCAACCAAATCACCGCTGCGTTTACACAGCGCCCCGGGGAAGCACTCTTTGATAACCACGTCACGTTCAAGGCTGTCGCGCGCCAGATATGTGATCCCAAAACCGCCATTGCTCAGAAAGCGCAGGATTTCGTATTGCCCGCGCAACAGTTTGGCGCCTTGTTGCAGACCTTCAATTTGAGGTTCGTCGTGCGTCGTGCCGACAGCCTGGTTGTGGCTCATTTCTTCCCGCCCATTTAATACACATTGCGGCAAAGCTAACTGGGCTTTCAGCCCGCGAACTCACAACCAAACACAGCCGCAGAAACTTAAGACTGTTAGACGGTTCAAATCTGACTTTATTGGGGCCGCCGCATGGCTTCACTATGGACTTAAAAATGGGTGAATCAATATATTGAGATATCGACCTTTTCGACGCCATATATAGTGTTGCTGAGTTGGGTAAACCGCACCATACCCCGCATTTCCCGGCTATTGGTCACTGAATTCGAAACAATAGCAGCCCGATTCTTGACACCGCGAATCGGGCTGTAACAGTGCAATCTATGCGGGAGTTCAGGTGCCTGTTCGGGAAGCCGCAGAAGCTTCGGAGCTGCCAGCCCAGGCCAGAGTATCGCTCAACTGGGCCAGAATCCGTACCGCATCTTTCAAAGGCGCGGAACCGGTTTCGAATTGCAGCAGCAGCAAAAGGTCCGTCGCCTTTTCAAATTCAGCTGGAACCCAATCTGCGTCTGGGTTGATTTCTTCACTTGCCTCCAACCGCTCGGCAAAATCCTCAACAATCTCCTGACAATTCTGCAGAAATGCTGCAGGCTCGGTCTCGGGGCTTTCGCTGAGATCATGGTGAATGCTGGCAATCGCTGCCAGCCAATCCTCGAGGATCGGGTTTTGCAAGGGCGAGTGATTTGCCGCGACGCCAGGTTGAACAGATGCATCGTCAAGCTGTTCTTCTGTTTGCGCGTCGTCAAACTGTTCCTGATAGGGCTGGAACACAGTCTCGATGTCTTTTCGCGCCGCGTCCAGATCGGCCTGGCGATGAACCGATGCCATGCGCAATACCTGCTCGGCCAAATCCTGACCACCGCAGTTGTTCCAAAGATCAAAGTCAGGCTCAGGTTCTTGTGCCATCGCGCGTACCGCGACCGGAGTGCCAATCGGAACAACGGCTTGAAACAGGCCGTTCTTTTCTTTGTCCAGCCGCGCGGTGACACGCTCGAGCGCGGATTTGTCCGTCAAAAGATCAGCATGGGTGACCGCAAGCACACTGTTGTCACGCAGCTTTTGCGGAACCTTCATCCACAGGTGACGCTCAGTCTCACGCCAAGCGGTGGTTCCATTGGTGCACCAGATCGCACAATCGACGTAGCTCAACAGGTCCAACGTCTGCTTATAGGTGTCATCCAATGCGCCGGCACCCGGCAAGTCGAACAGTGAGATTTCCTGCAGGGCAGGGGTGTTTAGCCCAACCGAGATGAAATCTGGTTCTTCCTTGGCGGCTTTTTCGAGAACGATCCCCGAGTAAACTTTGGGCTCTCGATCCCACCAGCCAACTGTGGTTTCCGGAGACTCGGAATAAGCCACAATCACCAGCGGCAGTTTAAGATGCTGCGGACCTGTCGGCAGAATGTCGGCACCTGCCAGCATATTGGCAAGGCTTGATTTTCCAGCGCCGAACTCACCCGCGAAGCCGATTGAAACGGCGTTCGAGAGCTTCTCGGCATGTGCCATCGCTTTGGAACGCAGATCGTCCAGCTCTGGTGTTGCCGGCAATTTCTCAGTTGCAGTCAGAAACCGTTCGAGCTGTCTTACCTCTGCATCGGTTCCGGGGAAATCGATCATTCTGCGGCCTCTGGCTGAAGATTGTCTGACAGGGCAGCGCCCATGGTGCTGTTCAATTCATCGACGATGTGGCGGGCGCGGTCAACCGCAGCTTGTGCTTCGACACGCGGGTTGCTGCTTTGCGGCCCAACGCGATGCTCTAGATGGCCTGTGAGAAGGGCCAGGTAGTGATCCAGCACAGTTTTCATCCGCTCGACCAGATCACCGCGCGCGGTGTCGATCAGATCATCACCGATCATCTCGAATTCCTGAATGATCATTCGCTCAGCCCGATTGACGACGCTTTTGCGCGAAATCAGACGCGACAGCCAGGTGACGCGAAGTTCGACTGTTATACCTCGGGTCAGAGCGGTCATGTTCGGGCGGAACCAGCGTACAGCACTGGTATTCATGCGATTTTCAGATTGGTCGCGCCATCCAGGCAAGGCGCGGAGTGCCGCGTTGCTTTGCATATCAATCGCATAAAGCTCGCTCAACATGCGTTGGCGTACCACTTGAGTTGCGCCTTGAACCAATTCGCGCATGCGTTCGCGCAGCGGTCCAAAATTCAACTCGGTCTCGTTGTTCTTAGCAAGCAAAGGCGATTGCCCGTCAGGTCCACGGACCACCAAAGAGACAGCCTCGGCCACTGTGTCATCCATGACACCCCGCAAATTGGCCAGAACGTCGTCCATTTCATTGGTGATCGTCTCCGACTTTTCGACCACAAGCGCCTTGAGGTCTGAAAGCGCCTGATTGCTTTCCGTGATATCTTTGGTTTCGGGCCCCTCTTTCGCTTCCAGCGCGCGCAGGTTCGCTTTGCTGCGATCCAGCTCGCCCTGAGCGAAGCTGTTCAAGTGCTGCCACGCCATACGCAACTGCTCATTACGCGGCCCATTTGTCAGGGCCTGAGTTACATGGTGCCGCAGGTCTGGCAGACCCGAAGCAACCATAGCGGCATAGCGCAAAATAGCGGCGCGGCTAACAGGGCCCGAGCCCTGCTTGATCTCTTCCACACCAGACAGGTACTGACGCATCTGCTCAGGGTGCGCCCGAAGCCAGGCAAGGATCTGGTCGTGATCAATCCCGGTTTCATCACCTGTCAGAGCGTAGTGCGCCCATTGTGCGCTTCCCATCAGAACATCGATGTCCGAGTTGCCAAGGGCACGTTCGAGCCCTTCCAATACATCGGCACGTACTTTCGTCGCGTCTTCTGCACCACCACCCAATTCGTCGACACGGTTGATGAAAACCACGATCTGACCAAGTTCCAACGCCTGCATCAGGCGGAACAGCTTAAGGTCCGCCCGCGAGAGTGCTTGGTGAGCAGACAGAACCACGACGAAGAAGTCCGACTCTTTCAGGTATTGTCGCGAAATCTCTTCCCGGATCAGCAAAGGGTCGTTGACGCCGGGTGTATCTGTGACCGTCAGGGGAAACGGAAAATGGCCGAGGTCAAAGTAAACTTCGGCCTTGCGGGTAATGTCGCTATAGAGGCCACGATCAGACCCGGGATCATGCCCGTCCTCTTCTGTCGGGTCGTCGCCTGCGCAGACATACCGCGCCAAATCCTCGGATGTCAGATCTTCCAAATCATGGTGTTGACCCAGCAGGTGTTTATAACTTTCACCCAAACGCAGCTTGGCGCGCGTTTTCATCGCCTCAACCTGCTCTTCGATCATCTCGCGCTTATAGCTGTCCTCCTCATCGGGGAACATGTTGCGCAGCTCTTCGCCTTCGGCGATCAGCGATTGCCATTGGCGGTTGTCGAAGAAATGAAATTCGGCGCCAGACGTTCTGCCCGAAGGGTGACCGAAATGCATGTCGGTAATCACCGTCGTCCAAGGGTTTACGTCCGAGGGCAAGTATTCGGCATGACCGGTAAACCCGTTGATCAGGCGAGACTTGCCGGCTTTGATCTGGCCGACAAACGCAATCGAGGGTTTCAGGTTTGTCAGGTCGTCAACAATGCGTGAGATGAAATGACGGGTTTCGTCATTGCTCATCTCATTCATATCTTCAGCGATGCGAATAAGTTCGTTGCGTTTCTGCTCGCTCATTAGGTTCACCTGGTAACTCATATGCACTAATATTAAAGAATAAAGAACAGGATAGGGCAGGATCGCGGTTATTCAGCGACACCCTGCAGTGATCTCCATAGGTTTACGACTGCACCCAGCTTGCGCGCCTCGTGCAATGTGATTGCTGTTTGCGCACCGTCGCACAGGATCGAAAGGCCGGTGCCTTGCCCGCCCGAAGCGCGCACAACAATCAGTTGTGGTTGGGTCAAGGCACCTTCGCTGTCCGATTTCCAGCCGGCAAGGTCCTTTGCAAAGCTTTGCAAAAGCTCTTGTTCGGGAAAACCGCTCTGACCTTCGGCGCAAAGCCCGTCGAGTTCGAGCCCTTCGCCGTCGTCGTCACTTAGAAGGATGCGACCCTCTGCAAAGCGATCAGAGGCCGTGTAGAAACCATGCGCCATACCCGAGGGGCTGGTGGGTTCGGTTTCCACGGCTTCAACCGGTTCCACGTTTGGCTCGGGCTCGATTTCTTCCTCGGGCGCGTCGGGCACGATCGTCATTATAGGTTCTTCGGAAATTTCCATCCCGGCACAGGCTGCAGCGATCTCGGAATAGGTGATCCCGACATCGTCAGCCTCAAGCTGGTTGTCCGGGCGCAGCGATACCAATTCGAGGGGGCCAGGGGCCATCGCGATGTCCGTCACCATCCGTGCCAGAACCTCGGTCAGTGCTTCGCGCGACTCCGTTTCAAAATCGGGCGTTGGCTCGTCGCCAAAGCTAAAGATATCGGTGATGCGAGAGCTATTGACCTCAATCGCCAGCACCAGGTCGTTGGCGGCCGTAAACTCCAGCCTGCGCGGAAGAATGGTGCCACGAATGGCTTTCAAAACGCCGTTTCTGCGGTCCTGTGCGGTGTCACCGTTCAGGTAGACAGCAGGCGTCAAACGCGCGAGTGAGTTGCGTCCAATACTGTCGAGCATCTCAAGAATGTCGGTATCCATCGTGTCTTGACCCCCTTTGGACCTGTCTAAACCGCCGCCGCAACTGGCCCGAGGCTGAGATGTGATTTCGTCAGCGCCAAGCCCGCTTTTTCGTCACTGCGGCAGACATAACAGACTACGTGATCGGGATATTCCCGCGTCCGCAAAAAGATATGCAGCCGATCATCCGAGAAAACGGCAATTTCCCCAAAGCCCGGGTTGTCATCTTCTTGGGTGCCGATCATGCGCAACAATGATTCAAAGCCACGAACACCGCGCCCTTGAAACAAGTTCGCAACGGCCAATGCCAGGTTCTCGAGCAGGTTCGTGTGATCCGGTTGATCCGATTTCAACCCGAGCAACATACCCGTTTCCATATCAACATACCCGGCTGCAACGCAGTCGGGTATGGAGTCCATGGCAGTGGAAAGCGCGTTCTCAATTGACATGTTCTAACCTGCCTTTGGCGCGAGCGAACCGGAACAAACTACAAAGCATGTCGTTCCGCCGCCGAGTTTTCTTCAGATCGTCCAATTGGGCTTACCGGCTGATCTGAATTGGGTTGGTAATCACGGGATATCTGATCGAACTCGGTCAGGAAAGCCGAGAAGACACTGCGCAGCCCATTGGCATCGTCGGGCAACTTCTCTTTCGAAACAAATTCGTTCCAGAGATCGACCGCGCTGATCGGCGTTCCAGGCACAACCTGAATGAGTGATTTCACGTCCGGTTCTGGGGCGTCCGCGATGTCATCCTCAAGCTGCATTGGTACAACTTGCCCGTCGGTCAGCGCATTGGATTCGGGTTCGGGCTCGTAGTCTTCTTCAGACTTTTCAGCCAATAGGGCCGTTATCGAGGATACAGACCGTTCGATATCGGATTCGACGCCGCGCGCGATTTCCACGATTTCGATCTCTTCTTCAACCGGATCATCTTCACTGGTGTCCGAAACGGTCAGTTCATCTTCGGGTTCCGCTTCTTCTTCGCCTTGGAACTCGAACTCGTCAACATCCGTGGCCGGGTTCGGCAGGAAGTCCAGATCCATTGCCTCGTCTTTGTCATCGCTGAACGAAACATTCTGATCCTTCGCTGCGACCTCGTCTTCTTCGACGATCATCTCCTGCCGCAGCTTTTCGGCTTCTTCGGCATCGATCCTCGGACGCTCGATCTCGTCCGAACGCCGTTCGACACGCGCAGGACGCACCGGAAAGCTTGTCACGGTTTCGGTGTCCGCGTTTTCGGGAGGGATCACTCGGACAGTGGTCACGTCGTCCTTTGCCTCGCCCGGCTTGGCCGGGCGCAGCGGCTTGATCTTTTCGATCCCAGGTAGGGTCGATTTTTCCATTTGGTAGCGCGACAGCATTTCGGCGCGGCTTCCCATAATCTGCTCGGTGATCTCAAGGAAGCTGTCGACCATCTTGCCGCCACCGCTGCGGCCCCACATCTCGGCATCTCCGGTCTTGTCCCGGGCAATGATGGCATCGCGTGCCGAGAAAAGGATAGACCGATTGAACAGATGTCCGGCCTCGCGGTTCACGCGACGCAGCACCTTTTGGCGATCTTTCGTATTCAATGCGTCAGCACGGGTGACCAACAAAAGCGAGTTGGCTTGCAGACGCTCGGGCAAGGACACCCAAGTGGCACGCTCGGTCTCGCGCCATGCTTGAGTAGAATGTGTACACCACAGCACGCCATTGGCCTGACCAACCGCACGACGCCAGACATCGTTCGAGATCTTGGGATCAGATATACCGGGGGTGTCGATCAAGTCGACGGCCTCAAGAATATCTGCCTCAAGGAAAATGCGCACGAACTGCACATCGTTGACGCCAACCTGATCAAGCTGATCCAGAGTGATCATTTCTTTGCTGCCATCATGACGCAGAACATAGGCCGAGCCTTTTCCAAAGCTGAACCAGACCGGCGGCAACTGCGTCGCTGTGACTTGTGTCGGCAACGTTTGTTTGCGCAAGAGAAAGTTCATCAATGTCGATTTACCGGCACTGAATTCCCCCATCAGCGCAAACACGGGCTTGCGGCGCGACCACTTTTCAATGCGGTCCCAGGCTTTGGGGGTAACGAAACGGGTTTGTGCTGTATTTATCATAACTCTTCTTATGCCGCTTCGTTGCTAAGATCTTTGAGGATGTCACCGAGGATATCGTCGCGCGATTTCTGAGGCTTCTGTTCGGCCATCAGCTCTGCACTACGGGCTTTGCTTTGCTCTCCGGATTGAGAGATGCTGAGCAATGTCTCCTTCTGCTCGCGCAGGAAATCAGACAATGTCGCCCGGACATTTTCCAGAACGGCTGCGATCTGGTTTTCTTCGATGTCCTTGGTGATCGAGTTCGCCTCAGAGGCGATCAGACGGGTGTAATCCGCGGCATAAGCTTCAAAGCCCTTGCGCTTTTGCCACCAGCGGCGCCACCAGGTGCTTTGCAGGTCAAGCGCAATGGTCTTGCCGATGCCCAATGGCGGCGGTACGCGCGGCACAATCGGCGCTTCGATCGTGAACTCGCCCAGATGGTTACCCAACAGCTTATGGTACAGTTCACCGATATCCGCTGCAGCGGCTTCATAGAGCGCACCAGCATCTTTCCGCATCGCGCGGGCAAAGCTGAAATAGGCCGCTTTCTGTAGGGTCCGAAGGCCAGCGGGATCGTATTGCCAGGTCCCCTGCTCGCCGTTTTCTTCCAGATGCGCGATCAACGAGTCCGTCGCGCGTTTGACAAAGTTCGTCTCTGCCGAGGTCAGGCGTTCGAGTACCTTGTCGCGCAGTTTTGCGGTCAACTCGGCCGCTTTCTTCTCGTATTCGTCTGAAACGGTGGCGATCGCCTCTTCGGGGCTGGCGCCTTCCAAGTTGTGAACGACCCCTTCGCTGTCCGACAGCTTTTTGGCAACCGAGGTGGCACGAATCTGGCTGGCGATGTTGCGCGCACGGTGGCGCACGCGGTCGATCAATCGCTTGCCTGTACCTTCAGCGATCCGTTCATTCATTGCCAACAGCAGATCCGGCAATCCGGACAATGCCCAAATCTTATCCAACGACGCGGCTTCATCCCCAAAGCCGGCCGCCAGATAGAACGTGTTCAGGGTCTGCCGCGATTCTTCCGTGAGGATGTCAGGATTTCCTGTCAAAGCGGCTTCTGCCCAAAGGGCACTTCCGAACACGATACTTGTTGAGGTGTCGATGTTGTTCTGTTTCAGCGTTTCCTGAATTCTGTCACGAATTTCAGGCACTTGGTTGATCGGATCCGACAGTTCATCAATCCGGTTCACGAACAGGATGATCTGACGGTTCTCAAATTGCGCGATGATCCGCATCAGCGCCATATCCATCGTGGTCAGCGCCTGACTGGCGGCCAGAACCACGATACACACTTCAGACCCGCGCAGGCTGCGCAGGGTGATTTGTTCGCGCACCATGAACGTGTCGTTCACACCCGGCGTATCACAAAGGCGCAAAGCCAACGGATACTGCGGAATATCCATGTAAAGCTCGGCCGACTTGGTCACATCGGCAAAACGACCTGTCTTCGGGTTGATGTCCGGATCGTCTTCATCGCCCAAACAGACATAGCGTTGGATCAACTCGTCGTCGAAATAGTCGTACTGGTGGCTTTGCCCCAGGATCAGGTCAAAATGCTTGCCCAGACGTTCTTCCGACTTGGCCTTCATCTCGGCCACCTGGCGACGGATGTCCTCCATCTCGTCATCGGCACCGGCCCGGTTAGCCAGTTCGCCCAGACGGCCGCCACCGACCATCAGGTTGTCCCACTCTTCTTGTTCAAAGAATGTGAATTTCGACTTTGTGTCGCCTTCGGTCCGAGTGTTGATGTTGAGCGTGGTCACCACCGAGGTCCACGGGTTTACATCAGAAGGCAGCAAATCCGGGCGCCCTGCCAGAATGTTCACGATCGACGATTTGCCCGCCTTGACCTGCCCCACCAACGTCACGTTGGCGGTGAAGTTTTCCATTCGCGTCTTGAGTGTGGCCAAACGTGCCGAGGAGCGCGCATCCGCCACCTCTGTCAATTGGTCAATCTGCGCCGTCAGGGAAGTCATCGCTTCTGTCACGGGGGACAGAGCTTCGTTTCCAACGGACAAAAGATGGTCGTTGCGCGCCATTATTCAGCCTCCGGTGCCAGTTGCGGCAATTTCTAACGGCTGGCCACCTTTCGGCAGGCCCGCCAATGTGTCGATTCGCGCGATCAGATCCAGCGCATTGCCCAAGATCTCGGCCTCGGTCAGAGGCGATATCGATTCATAGGCCAATGAATCGGCCAGAACTTCGATCGAGCTGAAATGCTCTCCATTTTCCATACGCGCGACGCGACGCCCTGTTGGAAAGTCCTGGGATTTGTGTGCGGGTAACGGCATACGCGCATTGGCCAGCAAATAGCGGTCACCCGAAAGGGTTTTCAAAGCAATCCCAAACCCTGTTCCAGGGTGATGACGATTTAGAACTTTGAGCTCGTCGACAAAGCTCTCACGCGCAAGATCGATGACATCCTGCTCGCTTACGGCGTTGTTCATCTGGTTGGTCACGACAGAGACCCCTGTTGTTGGAGTTGAGCGGGAACTGGCAAACGCGCCACGCGGCAAAAAAGACTCATTAACTCGTTGTCGTTAAACAAGCGCGATTACCGCGGTGTTATTTTGACGCGAATAAGATTTTTTGGCGTTTGAATTGTGGCGCGATTGTGATGGCTCTTCGCATAAATGTCTCAACCCAGGGTGGAGTTGCGTGAATACGCCGGGAAAAACACGGACCAAACACCGTAACTGGCTGGCCGGAATGAAAAAAAATGACCGAGGCACCCACTCGGTCAAAGAAACACTTCTGATAACCCTGCTCGTCCCGGTGAGGGTCATAACGTGATACACAAACTTGCGCTGGTCTTCATTTTCCCTCTCGCACTCGACAGGAAGCTTTGTTATTCAGCGCGTCATTGCGGTGCACATGCACCACGGTTGCGGGTGTGGCGAAATTGGTAGACGCACCAGATTTAGGTTCTGGCGCCGCAAGGCGTGGGGGTTCAAGTCCCTCCACCCGCACCAAAATTTTCGAAAAATATTAAACGCCGTAGCGCGACATGAACATATCGACCGCCTGCGTCGCGACGGCCTCGATTTCGTCCTGGGTGAAGGACACCTGAATGCCAAAGACCGACCGATTCCAAATCCGGACTTTGCAGAGCTCGGACAGCTGTTCAGCTGCCAAGTGGACATCGTCGATCTTCAACTCACCTTTGGCGACGGCCTTGTCCAAATAGGCTGCCATATGTTCCTGGCCGTTTTTTGGGCCAGCCTGGTAGAACGCTTTGCCAAGTTCGGGGAACCGGTCACGTTCGGCCACACAAATGCGAAAGACCTGCTGAGCAAATTCAGAAACCAGAAACCCGGTCAATTGCGTGGCAGCAATCATCAAGACTTCGCGCGCCGGTTTCGTTTCATCGATCATCGCGATCACCCGCTCAGCCATCCGGCTGCATTCGGTCTGGGCGACTTCGGAAAACAATAGGCGTTTGTCTGGGAAATAGCTGTACAAGGTGGCCTTCGAGACCCCGGCGGCGCGGGCGATATCGTCTACGCTTGCGCCTTCGAACCCGTCTGCCATGAAAACCTCTCGCGCGCCGCGCAGCACCTGATCAAATTTGCGCCCGGTGCGTAGAATCGTGGCAGTTTGGGTCATGACACCTCCTTGAGTATCCGTCGAGAATATAAACCATTTAGTTTAGTATCAACGATTTTTGATAACCACGTGTCTCGTTTCAATGCGGTAAAGGCCCTTGCGGCACGCGACAGCTGTGCTAGGGACACTTTCATGGTCGAGATTTTTTTGCGCACTCTGCCCTTCTTTGCGATCATCGGCTTGGGCTATTGGGCTGGGCGCACACGGTTTTTTCCGGCCGAGGCGACGGCCTATCTGACGAAGTTCGTTTTCTATTTCGCCCTGTCCGCCATGCTCTTCCGGTTTTCGGCTACGCTGCCCTTTGACGAGATATTCGATGTGAAACTGGTGATCGGGTACCTGGTTGGCACATTGGCGGTCTATAGCCTGGCAACGCTGGTGGCCTATCTGCGCGGGCTCGACATCCCCACCGGAGCGGTCGAGGCTCAATGCGCAGCTATTGGGAATGTGGGCTTTTTGGGCCTGCCGATGCTTGCGCTATTGTTCACCGAAGCCGCGATAGGCCCGGTCATGGTCGTTTTGACCGTGGATTTGGTGGTGTTTTCTTCGCTGATCGTCATCCTGATAAACGGTGGCCGGGACGGCCGGCTGTCATGGCGCATGGTGCGGCAGATCGGGAAAGGGCTGCTGACAAACCCAATGATCCTGTCGATCTCGGCAGGTGTGGCATGGTCTGCACTAAAGTTTCCGGTTCCTGCTCCTCTGACCGACTTTCTGACAATTCTGGGCGGAGCCGCTACCCCCGGTGCTTTGTTTGCCATTGGCGCGTCGTTGGCCGGGAAGTCCGCTGAACGCATCCAGGTTGCGGGTTGGCTGAGCTTTTGCAAGCTGGTGATCCACCCGCTTTGCGTCGCCATCATGTTGCTTTATGCGCTGCCAATTGCCCCGTTCTCGGCGGCTATAGCAATTTCTGCGGCCGCCCTGCCCGTGGCAGGTAACGTCTATATTCTGGCAGCGCATTATGGCATTGCACCGCAACGGGCATCAGCTGCAATTTTGCTTTCAACAATGCTCAGCATTTTTACAGTCCCGGTCGTCATCGGCTGGATTAGCGCTCTCTGATCTTCACCAATGGTAAATTATGCGCGCTTTCTGCACCTGCACTTTACCTTGCGCTTGCAGGCCGTTAGCCATGTCCCAAACTCATTGCAAGGAAGAGCGTGATGGAAACCCTTTCGGAAAATGCATGCTTTGGTGGTGTACAAGGCGTCTATCGCCATGCGTCGTCAGCCTGCCAATGCGATATGACTTTCGGGCTATTCCTGCCCGCCGAAGCAAAAGACGGCCCTGTCCCGATTCTGTGGTATCTGTCTGGCCTGACCTGCACGCATGAAAACGCGATGACCAAAGCCGGGGCGCAGGTCTGGGCTGCGGAACAGGGGATCGCAATTGTCTTTCCTGACACGTCCCCACGTGGCGCGGGCGTCGCCGATCACGACGACTATGATCTGGGACAGGGTGCCGGGTTCTATGTGAACGCCACACAAGAACCCTGGGCCCCGCATTTTCAGATGTGGGACTACGTCGCGACCGAGTTGCCCGAACTGTTGGTCGAAAACTCCGCCATAGACGCCGATCGCCAGGCCATCACCGGGCATTCGATGGGTGGGCACGGCGCCTTGACGCTGGCGATGAACCTGCCAGGTCGCTACCGTTCGGTCTCGGCTTTTGCACCGATCTGCAACCCGACCGGGGCCGATTGGGGCCGCAAGCAGTTGAGCGCGTATCTGGGGGATGACACAGCGGGCTGGAACAAACATGACGCCTCGCTGTTGATGAAGGAAAAGGGGTTTGACGGGCCGGTGCTGATAGATACCGGTGCCAAAGACCAGTTCATGGATCTTTTGCGCCCGGAAACGTTGGCACTGGCCATTGCCGAACGTCGCCAGCAAGCCATTTATCGGCTTCAGCCGGGTTATGATCATTCCTATTTCTTTGTGTCCACCTTCATGGAAGACCACATCACCTTCCATGCCGATGCGCTATACGGGGACTGAAGCATGAGCGATTTTGACTATGATCTGATTATCATTGGATCGGGTCCCTCTGGGCGTTCAGCGGCAATTCAGGCTGGGAAGCTACAACATCGGGTCTTGGTCATTGACCGCCATGACCGGTTGGGTGGCGTTTCCGTTCATACAGGAACAATACCGTCGAAAACCCTGCGGGAGACTGTTCTCAACCTGTCTGGCTGGCGCGAACGGAGCTTTTATGGGCGCTCGTACCGTGTGAAGGACCAGATCCGGGCAGAAGACCTTAAGGCACGGCTGCATATGACGTTGGATCATGAAGTCGATGTTTTGGAACACCAGTTCAACCGCAACCATGTGGACACGCTGAGCGGTCTGGCGAAATTCATCGGCCCGCACGAGGTTGAGGTTGCCACCGATTCCGGCGACACCACGCGCCTGACGGCGGCCAAGTTTCTGATTGCAACCGGCACCAAGACCTATCGCCCGGATTATGTGCCATTCAATGGCAAGACGGTTGTGGACGGGGATGATTTCCTAGAAATGGCGGAAATCCCACGCTCGCTGGTGGTGATTGGCGCAGGTGTGATCGGTGTGGAATATGCCACCATGTTCTCGGCGCTCGATGTACGCGTGACGCTGATCGAGCCGCGCGAGACGTTCCTTGATTTCATCGATACCCGATTGATCCACGAGTTCACCCATCAGATTCGCGAAAATGGTGTGGATCTGCGGCTAGGTTCGGCGGTCGAAAAGATCGAAGATGCGGGCAGCCATGTGGAGGTGACGTTGGAAAACGGGCGCCATGTGCGGGCCGAGATGCTGCTATTTGCAGCCGGTCGCATGGGTGCCACTTCAGCGCTGAACCTGGAGGCTGTGGGGATCGAGACCGATCATCGCAACCGGATCAATGTCGACCGCAAGACCTATCAAACTTCGGTTCCGCATATCTATGCGACCGGGGACGTCATCGGTCATCCATCACTGGCCTCGACCTCTTTGCAGCAAGGTCGTGTGGCCGCTTGCCATGCGCTGGACACGCCAACCTTGCCGGAAAGCCCGTGGTACCCCTATGGCATCTATTCGGTACCCGAGATGTCGACCTGCGGCATGTCCGAAGAAGAGCTGCAGGAGCGTGGAATACCCTATGAGGTCGGCGTGGCGCGGTTCCGCGAAACCTCACGCGGGCATATCATGGGGCTGGAACATGGCATGCTGAAGATGCTTTTCTCGCTCAAGACCCGCCGCGTCTTGGGGGTGCAGATCGTGGGCGAAGGGGCGACCGAGTTGATCCATATCGCCCAAGCAGTGCTGAACCTGAAAGGCACCGTCGACTATTTCGTGCAGAACACGTTCAACTATCCGACGCTGGCCGAGGCCTACAAGATCGCCGGTCTGGACGCCTTTAACCGGATGCCGATCCCGGACGAGTTCAAAGTGCGCAAGAAGCCCGCCGCAAAGAAAAAGGCCAAATCGGCGTGACAACACTTTATATCGACGGCGATGCCTGTCCGGTGAAAGCCGAGGCAGAGCGCGTGGCAACCCGCCACAAAGTGCCACTGGCCCTAGTTTCGAACGGAGGGCTGCGCCCGTCACCCAATCCGCTGGTGCAGGTTGTCATCGTGTCCGAGGGTGCCGACGAGGCGGATAAGTGGATCGCCGAGCGCTGCGGTGCGGGAGATGTGGTGGTGACATCCGACATTCCTCTGGCCGCCAAATGTGTCGAAGCCGGCGCACGGGTGTTGCGACCCAATGGCGAGGCCTTCACCGCCGCCAATATCGGCCAGCAATTGGCGATGCGTGATCTGATGGCCGATCTGCGTGCAGCCAACCCTCTGGGACAGGGGGGCGGTGGCAAACCCTTTGGCAAGGCGGACCGGTCGCGGTTCCTTGACGCTTTGGAGCGAGAGCTGCGAGCCGCCAAGCGAGGCTGACACTCCCGCCGGTCATCGACGCATCAAAGATGCGCCTCTTCCCGTTGGGCCCGGCAGCGCTGCGCGCTGCAGTCGGTGCTTGCATCCCAGGCTTAGGATTGGTTCAGTTCCGGGACCAATGGCATTCAGGCGCCAAGGCGCTGTCGGGCAGAAAGCGAGGCGAGATGAAGGTTCTGCAAATCCCGTTTGAAGAGGGACAAGCCAATCTGGATTGGCTGGAGCTGACACAGGCGTTGGCAGAGGGGCATACCCGCCCCAAGGCCGAGATTCAGGACAGCTTCCTCTATCGCGGCAAAGATACGCTGCTGTCTCGGGCGGCCTGGATCGATGGACTGGGGCTGGCCGTCAAATCCGCCACCGTGTTTCCAGGCAACGCCGAAAAGGGGCAGCCACCGATCAACGGGTCGGTCAGCCTGTTTGATGACAAGGACGGGCAATTCACGGCGCTTTTGGATTTCCACCTTGTGACCAAGTGGAAAACCGCCGGTGACAGCCTGTTGGGCGCGTTGCGGCTGGCCAACCCTGACAGCCAGTCGGTGCTGATTGTGGGGGCCGGGCCGGTTGCCACCTCGCTATGTGAGGCGTTCTCGGCAGGTTTTCCGAAGGCGCAATTGTCCGTTTGGAACCGGACAACCGCCAAAGCCGAAGCGCTGGCGCGCGAGATGGGGCGTGTCGACGTGGCCTATGATCTGGCAGAGGCGGTACACCAAGCCGATATCGTCCTGACGGCCACTATGAGCACCGAACCCCTGATCAAGGGCGAATGGCTGCGCCCGGGGCAGCATTTGAACCTGATCGGCGCCTATCGCCCGGATATGCGCGAGGTCGACGACGCGGTGCTGAGGCGCTCGGCGATCTATGTGGACAGCTTTGAGTCGACCGTGGAGCATATTGGCGAGATCAAGACCCCGATTGCCGAGGGGGTGATCTCGCGCAGTGACCTGATCGGCGATTTCTACGGGCTGGATCAGTTCCGCCCCGACCCTTCCACCGTGACGCTGTTCAAGAATGGCGGTGGGGCGCATCTGGACTTGATGACCAGCCACTATATCCAAAGCAAATTCGCCCCGTGATCACGCAGCGGCGGGGATCGACGGCCTGTTCTCGCGAATGGGAAGGTGGACAATGGCGCTGAACGCGCCGATGGCAACGCCGATCCACCAGACCAGAGAATAGTCGCCGAACTGATCATACATGCGCCCGCCCAGCCAGACGCCCAAGAAGCTGCCGATCTGGTGGCTGAGGAAGATGATGCCATAAAGCGTACCCATATAGCGCACACCGTATAGATGCGCCACAAGGCCCGAGGTCAGCGGCACCGTGGCCAGCCAGAGCGAGCCCATCACCAGCGAAAACACGATGACCGACATGGGCGTGATCGGGAACAGGATGAACAAGGCGGCGGCAACGGTGCGGCCCGTGTAGACAGCGGCCAGCAGGTATTTCTTGGGGAAGTGATTGCCCGCCCAACCGGCCAATAGGGTGCCACCGATGTTGGCCAAACCAATCAACGATATCGCCACAGCGCCCAGAGCAGAGGTCGAGGTAATTCCCATGGAGTGCAAAACGCCGCCGGGTTGAATCGGGCCGCACATTTCGGTCACGAAGGCGGGGAAATGGGCGGTGATAAACCCCAATTGATAGCCACAGCTGAAAAAGCCAATGAAAATCAATGAATATGAGGGATCGCGGAAGGCGCGGACAAGGATTTGCCCCATGCTTTCTTGCAGTTCGGCCTTGTTGGCGGGCTGCGGCGCGCGCATCAGCGGCAGGGTCAGAACCAGCGCCAGAATGGCAACGGCAAAGACAATGAACACCTGCTGCCAAGGCATGAAGGTCAGCAACCACTCTGCTGTCGGCGCCCCGATGACCTGACCAAAACTGCCTGCGGCCGTGACAATGGCGAGCGACATTGAACGGTTCTCATCCGTTGCCGCCCGCCCGACCACCGCCAGCACAACCCCGAACCCGGTGCCTGCGATTCCGAAACCGACAAGCCAGGCGTACATCTGATGTTCAAACGGGGTGACAGACCACGCGGTCAGCACCATGCCCGCCGCATAGGTCAATGCCCCCAGCACAATGGCACGGCGGTCTCCGACTTTTTCGGCGATCGCTCCGAAAATCGGCTGTCCGATGCCCCAGGCCAGGTTCTGGATCGCAATCGCCATAGAGAATTCCGAACGCATCCAGCCGAATTCTTCGGCGACCGGGATCTGAAACACGCCAAAAGAAGCCCGCACAGCAAAGCTGACGGTGATGATGATGCAGCCGACAATCAGGATCGGGTTCAGAAGACGCACGGTATGGGGCATGGTGTCCTGCGAATGAGTGGTTTGGTGAGCCTAATTGCTAGTTAGGCCGCGTCAAATCAGTATTTATGGGCGGTCAGATCAGAATTTCTGATGTCACGCGGAAAAGGCCGCTTTTCAAGGCTGGAACGGCGCGTTATGGCTCGGGTCCATGACCGATCTGATTTCGCTTTATGAAGCCCGTATCGCGGATGGCAGCCTGACGCGCGATGACGCACAAGAGGCGGTTCTTCCGCATTTCGAGCGGATCAGGGCCGAGCTTGCGACCCCAGTCAAACGCGGTTTCTTCCGTAAAGCTCCTCCGCCCCCAAAGGGCCTGTACCTGTGGGGCGGTGTCGGGCGTGGCAAATCCATGTTGATGGACATGTTTGTTGAAACTCTGGGGGATATTCCTGCCCGGCGCGTGCATTTTCATGCCTTCATGCAAGAAATCCATTCAGGCCTGCACAAAGCCCGCGAAGACGGCGTTGAAGATGCGCTAGCCCCGGTGGCCGAGGCGGTCGTGAAGTCGGTTCGCCTGTTGGCATTTGACGAAATGCAGATCACCGATATCACCGATGCGATGATCGTCGGGCGGCTGTTTGATCTGCTGCATGCGGGTGGGGTTGTGGTGGTCACCACATCGAACCGGCATCCTGATGATCTTTATAAGGATGGACTGAACCGTCAGCTGTTTTTGCCCTTTATCGCCCATATCAAAGAGCAATTGCAGGTCTGGGAGCTGGTCTCGCCCACCGACTATCGACAAAACCGTCTGGAAGGCTCTCCGGTGTATTTTTCACCCATTGGCCCGGAGGCGCGCGACAAGATCAGGGCCGTCTGGGCCGATCTGTCCGGTGGACCGGCTGAACCGTTGGCGTTGCAGGTCAAAGGCCGCGAGGTTGTTCTGCCTGCATTTCGAAACGGGGTTGCGCGGGCTTCATTCTATGATCTGTGCGGTCGGATGCTGGGTCCGGGGGACTATCTGGCAATTGCTGAGGCCGTGAAGGTGCTGGTTCTGGAGGATATCCCGCGGCTGTCGCGCAACAATTTCAACGAGGCCAAACGGTTCGTTACGTTGATTGACGCGCTCTACGAGGCTCGGGTGCGGTTGATCTGTTCTGCGGCAGCGGAGCCAGAGATGCTCTATGTCGAAGGCGAAGGGACGTTTGAATTTGAGCGCACGGCCTCGCGGCTGCGGGAAATGCAGGATCAGAACTGGGGAACTTAGGTGGTTCCAACCTTTCTCGCTGCGCGCGGATCCGTCTAGCCGTTTTCGCGCAGGATATTGCCCGCCAGATAGAGCGAGCCGCAGATCAGCACGCGGGCTTGCGGATCGTTTTGCGTGATTGAGGTCAATGCTTCTGACACGGTCCCCGCGGTGGTTGCAGGCAGCTTGACCCTGGTGGCGGCAGCGGCGGTTTCATCCGCGCTGAGCGTTGCGGCCTCGCCCGGAATCGAGACGGCGGTAAGGCTTTGGGCCTGAGTGGACAGCGGGCGCAGATAGCCGGTCACATCCTTGGTTTTCAGCATTCCGCAGATCAAATGGGTCGGTTTTTTTGGCAGTTTCGCCAACAGATCGGCCAATGCGCTGCCTGCGGCGGCGTTGTGGCCACCATCCAGCCACAGCTCAGCCTGTGGCGCCTGGTCGACCAGTGGACCGGTTTTCAGGCGCTGCATACGGGCAGGCCAATCGGCTTTGGTCACGGCGGCCTCATAGGCGTCATCGCCCATTTTCAGGTGGCGCAACACAGCCAAAGCAGCACCCGCGTTCTGAAACTGATGCGCACCCAGCAGGTTGGGCAAGGGAAGATCGCGCAGCCCGGTTTCATCCTGATAGATCAAACGTCCGTTTTCTTCGTGCACATGCCAGTGCTGGCCATGGACCAACAACGGCGCACCAAGGCGGGCGGCGGTGTATTCAATGACTTCAAGCGCTTCGTCTTTTTGCGGCCCCACGATACAGGGCACACCAGGCTTGATGATCCCGGCTTTTTCGGCAGCGATTTTGCCCAAAGTGTCACCAAGAAATTGCTCGTGATCAATCGAGACCGGAGTGATCACTGTCACCGCCGGCTGTTCGATCACATTGGTGGCGTCGAGACGCCCGCCCAGTCCGACCTCTAGCAAGGTGTAATCCGCCTGGGTGCGGGCAAAAGCCAGCAAGGCGGCGCAGGTTGTGATTTCGAAATAGGTGATGTCCTGACCGCCATTTGCGGCATAGCATTCGTCCAGAACAGCCGTTAGCGCAGGTTCCGAGATCAGCTCTCCGGCCAGACGAATACGTTCGTGGAAACGTGCCAGATGAGGCGAGGTATAGGCATGAGTGCTGCGCCCTGCCCCTTCCAGCCCCGCGCGGATCATCGCCTGTGTTGATCCTTTGCCATTGGTTCCGGCAATATGGATCACCGGCGGCAGGTCAAGCTGCGGGTTGCCAAGCGCGGACAGAAGACGCCAGACGCGATCCAAGGTCAGGTCGATGATCTTGGGGTGCAAGGCCATCATCCGTTCGAGGATGACGTCAGATGTCTGCTCGGTCATGTCTGATCGGGCTCTGCTGCCTGTGGCCCGGGGGTGGTGTCTTCGGGTTTTGGCGCTGGCAGATCGCCCTTGATCGCAGGAGGCTGGTTCATCAGCATCCGGGTGATGGTGATCAGCTCTTCGCGCATCTCGGTGCGTTTGGTCACCCGGTCCAACATCCCGTGATCCAGCAGGTATTCGGCGCGTTGGAAACCTTCCGGCAGCTTCTCGCGTATGGTTTGTTCGATCACGCGCGGGCCTGCGAAACAGATCAGCGCGTTGGGTTCGGAAATATGAACATCGCCCAGCATGGCGTAAGACGCGGTTACACCGCCTGTGGTCGGGTGGGTCAGGACAACAATATAAGGCAGGTTTGCCTCTTTCAGCATCTCAACCGCAACAGTCGTACGCGGCATCTGCATCAGGCTCAGGATCCCCTCCTGCATACGCGCGCCACCTGCGGCGGAAAACAGGATCAACGGGCGCTTTAGCCTAACTGCCTCTTGTGCTGCAGCAATAATGGCATTGCCGACATACATGCCCATCGAGCCACCCATGAACGAGAAATCCTGTGCGGCGGCCACAATCGGAGTGCGCCCGATCTCGCCAGTGGCGACCAGCATCGCTTCTTTCTCACCCGTCTTTTTCTGAGCAGCTTTCATACGGTCGGGGTATTTCTTTTGGTCCCGAAACTGCAGCGGATCGTCCTTGGGTGCGGGCACTTCGATTTCGGTGAAGATACCGCCATCGAACAGATGACCGAACCGGTCGCGTGGCGTGATAGCCATGTGGTGACCGCATTGGGTGCAGACATTCTGGTTCTCGGCCAATTCGCGATGGAACAACATCGTTCCGCATTCGCTGCACTTGTGCCAAAGGTTTTCGGGCACTTCGCGGCGCGAAAAGATCGAGTTGATCCGGGGGCGGACGTAGTTTGTGATCCAGTTCATGTCGGAACCTTGTTTTACGGTTTTGACGTCAAATAAGACTCTGGGGACAGAAATGCAATCAACGCCTGATGGCAAGCCGGACGGTTAGCCAACTAACAATCATGATCGCGAAATCGACGTAAAGCCAGGGCCTGAGGCTTGCTGTATCAGCAGAGTCGAACGGCCAGTGGTACAGCGCCAAGCCACTGAGCATATCTGGCATCGAGGTGCCCAGGATGACCCAACAGTTGTTGAAGAAATGCAAGGCTATCGCGGGCCCAAGTGTGCCGGCGCGTGCGGTTAGGTCCGCTGTGATCAGACCGAAGATCATGGCCCATACTGCGACGATCATCGCGTTTCCACCGGCCACAGACGGCGTGTAATGCCCAAACCCGAACAGGACCGAAGGCACCAGCATCCAGATCCAGGGCGATCGGAACCGCGCCGCAAGGCTTTGCTGAAGATAGCCTCGAAACAGGATTTCTTCGGCACTGGTCTGGATCAGGATCGCTACCAGCCCCAGAGGCAGCAACAACACCCACTGACCAAAGGCCAGATTGGGCACCAAAGGTGCACCGAACCCGTAAGGCGGCAGCAATAGCAGGATCACTTGCAGCGCCAGCAATGCCACAAGCACTTTTACGAATTGGCGCATTGCCCTTGAAGAAGGCCCGATGATCGACCGCAACGCTCGACGCTGCAACAGACGTGCGGCCAGAGCCACCCCCATGGTGACGAACACAAAGCTCGCCAAAATCACGAGCACAGCGACAGGGAAAAGCCCGTTCAGAAAACCGTCAACCCAAGTCGGAGGGCCCTGATTTGCGACAACCGAAAACAAGGCGAAATTCGCCAATATGGTAAAGGCACCCACCACCAACACGCCGACCACCAACCGCCATATTTGCGGATAGCGACGCGCATCGGCGACCAATTCTTCATGAGCGACATAGGACTGAGGCCCTTCAACTCGCATTGTGTTGCTCGACTGTGTCTGGGTGTGGATGCAACAGAGCATTCGAATCTCGCAGCCGTTCTGCAACAGATGTCAAATGGCCTGCGACCCGTTCCAGCAACTGTACGGCAACAGTTGCGTCGCTTTCGATCACCGCGCGCAATTCCTCGGCTCCGATCCGCAGGAATACACAGGGTTCGCTTGCGACAAGATCCAATTGTCGTGTATCGCCGGTTATGATTGCCAGATCTCCGATCAGCCGACCCGGTTCGATAACGGAAATCGCCTGCGGTGCACCGTCACGAGTGTCCATGTACAATGTCGCCTTGCCGGAAATACACAGATACGCGGCATCCGGCGACTCTCCTCGGGCGAAAATCGTTTGGCCAGCGCTGGCCTCATACCATTGCGCCGAAAAGGCCAACAGTCGTTGGTTGCGACCGTCGAGTCGTGAAAACAGCTCGGTGGTGGATATGATCTTTAGCTTGCGGCTCAGATCATCGGACGGTCTGTCGTCGGACTCGGCCGACGTGCGAGACACACCGTCGATTCGACCGTCTTTGATTTCGATAAACAGATCGTAAGCTTCGGGATGGGCAAAATGATCTTCCATAAAGATCATGATCGAATCCGGCAGCAATTCCCGCAGTTTCAAACGTGTCCGCAAACGGCTTTCGGAATCGTGACTGGCCAGCGCTTTGTCGAGGATCAAAATATCTGGGCGTTTGATACTGGCACGCGAAAAGGCCGCGCGTTCCTGGAATACGGTGGGCAGGTTGTTCCCACCAAGACCTGAGGGCAAATCAAAGATGATCGCTGCTGCCCGACGGCGCAATCCGGCTTCGTTCAATACCTCGGCCACGACGTCCTCGATTTCGTCCGCTCTGGCACCCGCGGTTAACGACACCCGCCCGTAAAGCGCGTTCTCCATCGCGGTCAGCCGCGGCAGATACACATCGGGAGAGACCGGAGTGAACATGTCCCCCAACGCTGCGCGCAGCTGTTCCGCCTGGCTTTGGCGGATCGCAAGGATCTTGTCCTTGTATTCATCCGGAAAACTTGGGCCAACCTGTTCAGCGGTCAGCATGAACGGAACCGCAAGCAAAAGCGCCCGGTCTCTTTCACTGATCGCATCGGCGCCTTTCGAGATGCGTTCTTCCTCGATATCCAGCAAACGATGGTACATATCCTTGGACAAGCCAAGACGCAGGAAGAGCGGGTGATCGGCACCATCACGTCCAAAGGTCTGGCGCAGCGTGTCAAGAACTGCTGTCGCGATCACCAAAGCATCATCGTCAAGGTCGTGATCCTTGAGCATCGACAGGAAACGGCCATCCTCAACAAGATTGTCAGCCGAAATTCGGCGCGACGGGGCCGAGAAGAGAAGGTTTCCGCCCAGGGGTACGGCCGGGTTGAAACGATCGGGATCAAACCGATAGACATATTCATCCAGGCCCTTTTCACGCAAACGATCTGCGACAACTTCCCTTAAATTGACGATTTCTTGGGCCAGAACCGGGTGCAGCTTGGGGTCGAACTGCGACCGCAAAGTGCGACGGAACATAAACTCGTCAATCCCCATCGCCTCGACCAGTTGGAACCACCAGTCACGAATACCGTCAGTGTCGTCCAACCCCGCCAGTCCGGGGTCAATCCAATCGGTATCGAGCAGATCGGAAGAATTCCCCGACCGCACCGCTTCGATCTGTCGCTGCGATGGAACTGACAGTTCCTTCGAAGGATGCGGGTGGGTTCTGAGCGGCATCATCAAGTTGTCGCCCAGCGTGCCGTCAAACAGATAAGGGCGGGAATAGGCATAGCCGATCCGCGCCGCGATGACTTTTTGGTGCATCTCGTTCAGATCATGGCCTGCCATGATCACCTCTCCCTGCGCGGGCAAAACCTCTCGGGTCAGCAATTGCGCCAGGGCCGAGCGTTCCGAGGCATGGGTCGATTGGATCGCAACCCGCGCGCCTTGGGGGATCGTAAGGTCGATATCTTCGAGAATGGTCTTCCCGTCGTCATCGCGCACGGTGACGTTCCGCAACTCGATATCGCCAGTCAGGCGTGGAATGGTTTCGGGCTCACCTTCAAAAAGCTCTTCGCGGATCATGTTCGAAGGGGCAAACCGCTCGGTCACCACCTCCCAGCGCAGCGACATGTCCTGCACCTGGTTGTAGTAGGTCAGAAGATCCTTCCAAGGGCCGCTCAGATCTTTGTAAGCCCCTAGCGCCGCGACCAAAGCCCCGACCGTTACCTCACCCTTGATCGCCAGATAACCACCGACTGAATAGAACAGAAACGGCGTCATCTGAGTGATCAGATTGTTGAGGAACTTCATGAAGAACTTCTTGTTGTAGATCTTGAAGCGGATCTCGAACAACGTGCCCAGCCTGTGGCTGAACTGCGCCAGACGGTAGCGCCACCCACCGTTGGTGCGCAGATCACTGATGCCCGCAGCGCTTTCGCCAATCTCGGAACTCAGATGGCGTACTTCCTGAATACGCTCTTTGTTCAACAAGTTGATCTGGCGTTGCAATTTGGGGATCAACCAGGCCTGAAGCGGGATCAGCGCGATACTGGCCAGACCAAACCAGACGCTTTGCATGAACAGGAACGTCACAATGGTCATCATCTGACCGAACTGGAACACCGGCTGCGCAATGGCATCGCCCATCAGGCCGCCCATCGGCTCGGCCTCTGACGTGATCATCGAGACCAGCTCACCCTGGCTGGTCGATGCAAAATAGGATTTCGGGAAGCGCATGGACCGGCTGATCAGCGTATAGCGCAACCGCCGCAGCATCCGCTCGGCCAAGACGCCCTTCATCGTGTTGATACGCATCTTCATCAGACCGCTGGCAATCACAGTGGCCAGGAAGGCAAAACACAGGATCAACAGGTACTGTACCTGCGAAACCGAATAGCCAAACAATGACACCTCGTTCGAGGGCGCGCCGATGGCGTCATTGATGATTTGCTTGGGCAGTTCCAGCGAAGCGTAGAGAAACGGGAACGACAATACTGTCAGGACCAGCAGCACCAGCTGCTGTTTCTTGGAATATTTCCAGATGAACGAGAATAGGGTGGGTTCCATGCCCTGCCTTCTTATTGGAAAACGCTTGTATAGGAAATGATACACGCCGGACAGCGGAACTTAGGGCGCACCCCGCGCCTTTACAAGAACTGGTACAGGCCCAGACCTCGATTTTCTCATGCCCCGAGAGAATTCAGGAAATTTTTACCACCTGACGCGCAGTCTCGGGCTACCCCTTTGCGTAAAAATAGCTAAACAGGGCTGAAAATCGGATCAGGCGCAATGGGAAAACTTCTGGATCGCTATCTTCACCGCAAAGCGCTGGCGCGCTGGACGCGTCTGGATCGCAATGCCGATCTGACACCCCTGCCCGACCTGCGGCGACAAAGGGACCAAGCGCGCCAGATCAAAACTGCTGTTGAACGGTTGATCCGGAACGCAGACGGGCGGTTGGTTCAGCCCGAGATCGGATCGACGCGATTTTCCAAACCCTTAGGGTCGGATTGGTCATGGAGACCGGATCTTTGGCGATTGCCGCTGAATTCCCAGGGTATTGCTTCGGCCCCGCGCCGCGCACCAATCGATGGTCAGTCCACCTTGTTCCATGACTGTGAGCTGCGTGAGATCGCGCTGCGACAGATCCGGAACCGAAGTGACAAAGACCTTGCCCCGTTCAGCCTTGCAATCGAAGTTTTTGCCTTTGAGGGGTCGTTTCTGTCCCTTGCCGTTGAGTTGCCAGCCGAGGCCGCGAACCAACTGACCCAACAGCATCTCATTCGATTGGACATGCTGACCGAAAGCGAACGGCCTTGCCGTATCTTTGCCAGGCTCAATGTGCAGCACGGTCCCAATACCGACCATGTTCTGCGGGAACTTGATCTGACCAAGACAGAAGCCTCAATCGACTTCGATCTGGCGCATCTGGATCTGAACGAACGGCGGATCGAAAAACTCTGGTTGGATATCATCCTGGAACACCCCGCCATGAATCGAGTGATCTTGCGCGATATGACCTTTTGCCGCCACCACAGAGCCGATTTGTAAGAGGGCCAAAGCATGACCCAACCCATTCTGACTCCAATCCGGCTGAATAACGGCGTTTGGGAAGGTCGTCTCACAAGCGACACTCCCCCAGAAGTCGAAATTCTGTATTGCGGCCAAACCCTGACCGATTTCGAACTTAAGCAAGACGGTACCGAGTGGGTTTTGCAACTAACCGTGCCGACTGAAACGTTATCGGACGGGGTTCACACGATCCTTATCCAAAACGCGGCAACACATGAAAAGCTAGGGGACATCACCATCATCGCTGGCCAGCCCGCCGACGACAGCCTGCTGGCAGAGCTGTCCCTGCTGCGAGCCGAGGTTGATTTGCTGAAACGAGTGGTCCGCCGCCTGCACGTGTCCGACAGCTGAGGTAACGGCAAATCCGGGTTTTATATGTCTTTTTGACACGTTTCCGTGCATCAATAGGACATCACGTTCAATCCGGGTGGACCTATGGAACGCAAAAGCATCGTAATGCTCATCGCCCTCATGGTGACGGGTTTTGGCATTGGCATCGACTTTACTGGCGCCTTGATGCTGGTTCCGGCGATTGAAAACAGTTTTGACTCGGACATCACGGGAACCCAGTGGGTTCTGAACATCTATGCCTTGTTCTTTGCCATGACGATGGTTGCCGGAGGACGGATGGGCGACATGTTCGGGCATCGGAAGATGATGATTATCGGACTGTCGATCTTTCTGTTCTCGTCGATCATGTGTTTTGTCGCGCCCGGTTTGGACTATCTGATCGTCGCGCGGGCCCTTCAGGGGATTGGTGCAGGCTGCGTTTGGCCTTGCACATTGGCGTTTGGGGCCACCAAAGTCTCGAAACCCGAACATCGGGCTCTGATCATGGGGATGATCCTGGCCGGGGTGACCACCGGGAACGTCTTTGGACCGATGATCAGCGGTGCGGCTGTCACCTTGGGCGAATGGCGGCTGTTCTTTCTGGCCAATGTTGTGTTTTCAGCGATCTCGATGGCCACCGCGATCTTTGTGATGGAGAAGGAAACCCAGCACAAACAGGGCGAACGGATCGATTTTGCAGGCATGGCAATCCTGTCCTTCGCTGTTCTTCTGTTGCTGTATGGATTGGACATCGGCGCAGATTGGGGGTGGACCTCGGTCCCATTGCTGCTGCTTTTCTTTGCCAGCGGCGTTCTCTTTTTCATGTTCCCAAGGATCGAAAAAAAGGTGCCCGAGCCTCTGCTTTTGCCGCAGCTGATGCAGAACCGGGAGTTTCTGATCACGCTGGGACTGAACATGTTCAACGTGTCCGCGGCCTTCGTCGGCTTGCTGTATTTCCCGCAATACATGCAAAAGGTGCTGGGCTGGTCGACCTTTGAATCCGCTCTGGGATTGGCCCCTTTGACCGTGTTGCTGGCGGTCGGATCTGTGGTTTCGGGGACATTATACAACGATTTCGGGCCCAAACGGCTGTTGTTCTGGGGATATCTCAGCGCCACTTTGGGCTCGGCGAGTATTGTGTTGATGCCTGACGGCCTGGGCTATTTCCAAATCTTGCCGGGCATGGCTTTGATCGGCCTTGGGGCAACTCTGACCGT
The DNA here is from genome assembly GCF_013035585.1 of Ruegeria sp. HKCCA5839. Lineage (NCBI taxonomy): Bacteria > Pseudomonadati > Pseudomonadota > Alphaproteobacteria > Rhodobacterales > Roseobacteraceae > Ruegeria > Ruegeria sp. HKCCA5839. The sequence continues at coordinate 149,438 of NZ_WQIE01000007.1, forward strand.
GGGTCCGTCAGGCACAGCGGCAGTATGTGCCGTGAAACCGGAACGCGCAGGCCTGGTTGGCGGGCTGAGTTTCATGACCCATCTGGTCTATGGCGCCATTTCCGTCGCCTGCGCCACAGCGGTCATGTATGTCAGCAGCTTGAACAGTCTTGGCAAGCAGCTCAAGGCAGATGGTATTGATCTGTCTCTTGCAGATCAAAAGGCGATCAATGGGGGCACTTTGACCACCGATACGGCCAAGGCGATCATGCAAAAACTCAGTTCTACTGAGGCCGAAAAAGTTCAGACCGCGATCGCTAACGCCTTTGACAGCGGAATGAACATGGCCTTTGTCTTCGCCACAGTCTCGGTGTCTTTCGGGCTTGTTCTGGCGCTGTTGCTGGATGAGAAGAAACTGCACAAGGTCGAAGGCTGACCGGCAGGGAAAAAGGGCCGCATCTGCTGCGGCCCTGATCTGGTTTACTGAGACGGCCCGTTTGGCCGGAAGGCGGACAAGCCTTTCAGAATATCGATGGCATAGGCCAGTTGATAATCCTCTTCGCGCAGTTCTGCCGTGGCTTCGGCCTTGGCGCGGTCCTCTTCGATTTGACGGATTTCGTCTTCGCTGAGGCTGTCATTGTTCAGACTGCCGCGCAGATCGGCCTCCGACCGCGTGCGTGTGTTCGAGGCTTCCTCTTCTTCGGTTTCAGGTGCAGGACGCGGTTGTTCGACGATGATGTCCGGGCTGACACCCAGCGCCTGAATCGAGCGACCAGACGGCGTGTAGTAGCGCGATGTAGTCAGGCGCATCGCACCGTCACCCCGCAGCGGCATCACGGTCTGGACCGAGCCTTTGCCAAAGCTTTTTGTACCCACAACAATGGCCCGATTGTGGTCTTGCAGCGCACCGGCCACAATTTCCGACGCCGAGGCCGAACCGCCATTGATCAACACCACGATGGGTTTGCCATCTGCCAGATCGCCCAGCGTCGCGTTGAACCGCTCGCCTTCGGCGGGGTTGCGGCCACGGGTCGAGACGATCTCGCCTTCGTCCAGGAACGCGTCCGACACTTTGATCGCCTGGGTCAACAAGCCGCCTGGGTTGTTGCGCAGATCCAGAACGATGCCATTGATGTTTTCGATACCACCGGCCTCTTCGATTTGCTTTTGCAATCCGGCTTCGAGGTTGGGATAGGTCTGGTCGTTGAATGTGGTCACCCGCAGCACAACGCTGGTGCCTTCGGTCCGGGCCCGCACAGCGGTCAGCTTGATGGTGTCGCGGATCAGCGTCACGTCAAACGGGTCTTGTTCGCCCTCGCGGACCACGGTGATCACAATCTCGGAGCCAACCGGGCCACGCATCAGATCAACGGCCTTGTCCAGCGTCAGGCCCAGAATGCTTTCGCCATCCACATGGGTGATGAAATCGCCCGCTTCGATCCCCGCCGCATCGGCTGGCGTATCGTCGATGGGCGACACAACTTTGACAAACCCCTCTTCCTGAGTGACCTCGATGCCAAGCCCGCCAAATTCGCCGCGGGTCTGCACCCGCATCTGTTCCGCGTCATCGGGCGACAGATAGCTTGAATGCGGATCCAGCGACGTGAGCATCCCGTCAATCGCCGCTTCGATCAGATCTTCGGTCTCGACCTCTTCCACATATTGCGCGCGAATGCGTTCGAAAATATCGCCAAACAGATCCAGTTGCTCATAGACGCTGGCCTTGCTTTCGGCCTCTTGCGCCAACAGTGGGCCTGCGACCTGCGTTGTTGCGATCACACCTGCCACGGTTCCGGCCAATCCGGCCATCAGAAAATTCTTCATACTCGTTTATCCATCCTTGTTCGTCCGAAACCACGCTTCCGGATCCACGGGGCTGTTCTCTTGTCTTACCTCTATATAGAGCGTTTCTGAGCGATCAGTTCCAGTGCCTTCACCGCTTGTTGACATAATAGCGCCAATTTCAGGCGTTTCCCCCGGCATCAGCCCCACCGGAGTGCCCTCTGGAATGACCTGCCCGGGCTCGCCATAGACATCCTGCAAACCAGAAAAAACAAAGAGAAGACCGGGTTGCGGTTCGAGAATGATCAAGTTTCCCAGGTCGAGAAGCGGCCCGCGATAGCGGATCGTTGCAGCGGTGGGCGCTGTCACAAGCGCGCGGGGTCGTGTGCCCAGAACCAGACCGGGGCGGGTCACGCCAGCGGCATCCGTTTCACCGGCGCGGTGCAGAATCACCCCTTGGGCCGGCAGCTCAAGCCGCCCCTTGAGGTAAGAGATGTCGGCATTGCTGGCGATGATCTCACCATCCGAAATCTCGGACAGCCCGCTGGCGAAGCCGTCCAGCGTTTCTGTTGAAGAGATCAGGATCGCGGTGCGCACGGGGTCTTCGACAAAGCGGCGCGGCAGGTCGGTGCGTTCGGCAATCGCCTCGCTCAGCTTTGTGCGGGCGTCCTGCACGCCGGTCAGACCCTCGGTCAGTGTCGCTTGCGCGTTTTCCTGCAGCTTGCGCAGGGTCTGAACCTCTTGCAGATCAGCGGACAAGTCCTGCGCCCTTGCGTTCAGCGCTGGGGTGACATCCGAAAGGATCATGCCCGTGCGGGCCGCGCCCAGGGGCCCCGACGGATGCAGCATCAGGATCGGTGGCGCTGTGGTCTCAATCGTTTGCAACACGCCCAGCAACTGCGCCACTTCGGCCTCACTGGCGCGCAGCTCGGCCACCAGTTGCGCCTCGCGCAGCGACGCCCCGCGCAACCCCTCGCGCATGGCCGCAAGACCGGCCTCATAGGCTTGCACAGTTTCCGTCAGTGCGCGAACACGGTCACGCGCCGTGTCGGCCTGAGACAAGGACACAGACGCCTGTTCCAACTGCTGCGCCGCCGCCAAAGCCGCATCCGCCGGGCTGGTTTGTGCCGACGCGGTCCCGGCGAGGAGGGCAAAGGCAACAACAAGCGCGGCAAGCCTCATGACAAAAGGCTTTCTCCGGTCATTTCAGGTGGTTTGGGCAGTTCCATCAGATCCAGCAGCGTGGGCGCCAGATCAGACAACCGCCCCTGCCGCAATGTGGTGCCCTTAGGGCCGCCAACCAATGCCACCGGTACCGGGTTCAGCGTATGCGCTGTGTGCGGGCCGCCGGTTTCTGGATCAACCATTACCTCGCAATTGCCATGGTCTGCGGTAACAATCATCGCGCCGCCGACCTCTTCCAATGCGGCAACAACCTGCGCCAGCCCCTGATCCACCGCCTCGCACGCCTTGATCGCCGCCTGCAAATCACCCGTGTGACCGACCATATCTGGATTGGCATAGTTGGTGACGATCAGGTCATAGCCGCCCTTGATGGCTGCGACAAATTTCTCTGTCACCTCAGGAGCAGACATTTCCGGCTGTAGATCATAGGTTGCCACTTTCGGCGATTTCGGCATGAAACGGTCTTCGCCCGGTTCGGGTGTTTCCTTGCCACCATTCAGGAAGAACGTGACATGGGGGTATTTCTCGGTCTCGGCCAGACGGAACTGGCGAAGGCCCTGTTTGGCCACCCATTCCCCCAACGTGTTCACAATCTCACGTTTCGGGAAAACGGTGGTCATATAGGCGTTATGACCATCCGAGTATTCGACCATGCCCAACAAAGCCGACAGGTTCGGGCGCGGGCCGGTGTCGAAATCGGCAAAACCCGGCTCGGCAATGGCTCGCAAAATCTCACGCGCCCGGTCGGCGCGGAAGTTCAGGCAAAAGAACCCATCGCCGTTTTTGACGCCGCCAAAGCCATCAAGGACGGTTGGAACGACAAATTCATCGGTTTCCGACTGGTCATAGGCCTGTTCGATCGCCGCCAAAGCTGTGGGCGCTTTACGCCCCTGCCCTTTGATCATCGCCTCATAGGCCTGAGACACCCGTTCCCAGCGATTGTCCCGGTCCATAGCGTAGTACCGCCCGCATACCGTCACAACACAAGCGTTTTCCGGCAGAAGCTTTTCCAGCTGGGCAATGAACGCATCAGCCGATTTAGGTGGCACATCTCGACCGTCGGTCACCGCATGCAAGGCCACGGGCACGCCTGCGTCAGTAATGGCCCTGGCGGCGGCCACGATATGGGTCAGATGGCCGTGCACACCACCGTCCGAGACCAAACCCATCAAATGTGCCGTACCACCCGCCGCTTTCACCTTGGCAATGAAATCCTGCAAAGCCGCGTTTTCAAAGAATGACCCGTCCTCGATTGCCAGATCGATCTGCCCCAGATCCATCGCCACCACGCGACCCGCACCGATATTGGTGTGCCCAACTTCGGAATTGCCCATCTGACCGGTAGGCAGCCCAACATCCGGGCCATGAGTGATCAGCTGTGACGACGGCCCTTTTGCCATGATCGCGTCAAATGTAGGCGTTTTGGCCAGCGCCGGGGCGTTGGCTTGCGTGTCGTCAGACAATCCCCAACCATCGAGAATGCACAAGACTACGGGTTTGGGGGCGGTCATGAGGGTCTCCGTCTGCTGCTCTGCGCCGATCTTCTACCCTCTGGGTGACCAAGGGTGAACCGGCATTCAGGGTCTTGCCCTGATTTATTCTGTCTTGCCTCTGATTTCTTGGTATGGGCGCGCCTTTCGGTTGCGATATTTCACCGTCAGCTCAAGTGGCGTGTCGTTTTCATCATAGATACCGATCACCACACCTGTGCCACTGCTTTTGGTGCGCCGTTCCATAAGCTGCTCTGCGGATCTTGTTGTCCGCTGTGACGGGCGACGAGCCCAGGCAAAAAGATGATCATACATCTGCGCAATTACATCTGCATGCTTAGCGCTGTCGCCCAGATCGACCAGCTCATCGGGATCGTTCTCAAGATCAAACAGCAAGGGCCGATAGCCGCCCTCGCAATGGATCAGCTTCCAGCGTTTGTCGGCCACCATGAACATCACTGCATCACGCACCGAAGCGTTCAGCATCGTCGCGATGGGCGAGGCCGAGTAATCATATTCGCAGATCGCCACCTCACGCGGGGTTTCCTTGGCTTGCCCGCGCAAGATCGGCAGCAGAGAGTGCCCTTCAAGAATATGGTCTGGAATCTGCGCACCGGCCACATCGACGAAGGTCGGCGCCAGATCGATGGATTCGACCAGCGCGTCACAGGTGGAGCCACGGGTTGCGTCCGCGTCCGGGGATGGGTCGTAAATGATCAGCGGAACTTTGGTGGATGTATCGTGGAAAAAGGTCTTTTCGCCCATCCAGTGATCGCCCAAGAAATCCCCGTGATCCGAGGTCAGGACAATCATCGTGTCCTTCATCCGGCCGGTTTGCTCCATCCAGTCAAAAAGCCTGCCCATTTGGTCATCTGCCTGCTTGATCAGGCCCATATAGGCCGGGATCACCGCCTCGCGAACATCCTGACGCGAAAAGGTTTTGCCGATTTTCGTGTCCATGAAGGCGCGCAGAACGGGGTGGGCGTTCTGATGCTCGGCCTGTGACCGGACAACAGGCAACACGTGTTCTGGCCCATACATCGAGGCATAGGGTTCAGGCACGATATAAGGCCAATGCGGTTTGATATAGCTCAGGTGACAGCACCACGGGCCGGACTGGCTTTCCATGAACTCCATGCCGCGGGTCGTGAGGTAGGGCGTTTCGCTGTCTTCCTCAGCGATATTGGCGGCCTCAGAGGAGTTCTTGAGAAACCAGCCCGACAGGACATTGCCGTCCTCATCCAGACCGGAATTCGCAAAATCGTGCCAGGGATTGTCACCCTCATAGCCTTTGTCATTCAGATAGGCGTTGTAGATTTTGGCACCATTGGGGTCATAGAAACCATTGGGGCCTTCGGGGCGCATCCCGTCATCGCGCTCGAACACGTCAAACCCGCATTCCGCAACCCGCGCGCCGATCAGGCTGTCGGGCTCAAGCCCCAAACGTTCCATCCCCTCGGCATCCGCGACCATATGGGTCTTGCCCACCAGCCAACAGCCCATTCCCGCCTTGCGCAGGTGATCGCCCATCGTCATCTCGCCAACTTTCAGCGGAATGCCGTTCCAGGACGCCCCATGCGAATGCACATAGCGCCCGGTATAGGTGGACATGCGCGAGCTGCCGCAGATTGGCGATTGGATATAAGCGCGGGTAAAGCGCACGCCCATTGATGCCAGCCGGTCGACATTGGGGGTGTGAAGATGCGGGTGGCCGTTGCAACTGAGGTAGTCCCAGCGCAACTGATCGAACATGATGAAGAGAATATTCTTGGCTTTGCTCATGCCAAGAGGGTTATCCTAGCCTTCCATCCGTTGCAGCATCTTTTTCGCTCGCTTGCACTGCAACTGATCGCGCAGAGGACTGTTCGGGTCGACGTCCTTCTGACACACAACGCATTTATCCGCGCCCGAGATTGCGTTCAGGCCACCGCAGCTGCCTTTGATGGTCTTGCCCATCAACATCACACCCAGCGCCATACCGACCATGACGATCAACAGCAGGAAGAAGGCGAGAATAAAGGTGCTCATAACGGTTCCTAGCGGTCAGTTGGTGTCCAGCACGTCTTTGAAAGCGCTGCTTTGGACGGTGATATAGGCATCTTCGCCATTTGTCACATCCCGCGAGATGAAAAACACGGCAAGTTTATGCTGCTCGGCCAGTTCCAGCCCCCGCTCCTGGCCCAGGGCCAACATGGCTGTCGCCCAGGCATCGGCCATCATCGCGTTTTCGGCCAGAACAGTGACCGACGTCGTGTGATGGGTGATCGGACGCCCGGTGGTGGCGTCAATGATATGGGAGTAGCGAATGCCATCCTGCACAAAGAAATTCTTGTAATCGCCCGAAGTTGCCATCCCGCGATCATTCAAGGGCACAACCAGTTGGATCGCCTGTGTTCCGGTTTCCGGTTTCTCGACCCCGATACGCCAGCTTTCGCCCTTGTCGTTTTCGCCTTTGGCCACAAGATCGCCGCCGATCTCAACCATATAATCCTCGATCCCCGCATCAGCCAACGTGGCCGCAACCGCGTCGATCCCATAGCCTTTGGCGATGGCTGACAAGTTGATGCCGACGCCAACATCAGACTTGGCAAGTGTCCCGGCCTGACTGTCCAGGGTCAGCAGCCGATCTTGCCCGACCGCATCCAGCGCAGCTTGAATGTCGGCATCGCTGGGCACCGGGTCTTCGGGTTTGCGCGGGCCAAACCCCCAAAGCTCGATCAGCGGCCCCAAGGTCACATCAAAAGTGCCCCCGGATTTGCTGTGCACCTCATTCGCCGCAGCCAGCACGAGCGCAAATTCGTCCGAGACCTGCACGGGATCGGTGCTGCTTGAGGCCGAGAATGTCGAAACTTCGGAATTGGGATCCCAGTTCGACATCTTGCCATTGACCCGATCCAACGTGGCCTGCACATCAGCGGCCAATGCATCCTGATCCAGGTCTTCCCCGATTGCGACAATATTGAAGGTCGTCCCCATGGTTTCGCCAGACAGCCGAACAACGTCGGGTTCTTTGTCGAACCAGCAGCCGGTGACCAGAAAAACCCCAGCCAGTGCTGACAAGATACGCATGTTTGACCTCCTGCGGGACGTGGTGCCCGGCATATGCCAGCGGGCTTTGGCAGAGTCAAACGACCTCAGATCTTCATCGGCAGAAAGGCCAAGGCCATAAGGCCGATACCCGCCGGGACACCAAAGAGCCAAGCGCGCTTTTGCCAGCCTTCGGGCTGATGCTTCCACAGCATGCGAAAGTTGTGGCCGCAAATGACCACACCGATAAAGATCACAACCGCCAGGGTTGGGGTCAGATAGAGTTGGCTCACGTCTTCGCGTTTCCTTCTGATGCGCCACCTTGGGAGATTCTACCCTATACAGGGCTCATCATCACGCTAAGGTAGAGGAACCCGCCATTTCCGGTAAAGGAGGAGACCGCCCATGGCCCCAAGCTCTTACCAGCCCCCGACACGCGGCGACAAGCCCGCTGCACCCACCCGCAGTCAGTCGGTTGAATCCAACCTGTCGCACTCCAATACGACAGTAGCCAAGTTGCTGGAAGGCAAAGGGGATGCGGTGTTTGCGGTACGGCCCAACGACACGATCCATTCGGTGGTGAACCTGCTGCGCGACAAACGTATCGGTGCTGTTGTGGTGACTGATCAGAACGGTGCGCTACAGGGCATCTTGTCCGAGCGTGACATCGTGCGTCGCATGGCCGATACGCCGGGTCAGACCCTGCCTCAGTCTGTCGAAGAACTGATGACCCGCGAGGTTCAGACCTGCGCGCCCGAAGACAGCCTAAATGCTGTTTTGAAAACCATGACCGAGGGACGCTTTCGCCATATGCCAGTGATGTCCGACGGACATCTGAAAGGCGTTATTACCATCGGAGATGTGGTGCAATTCCGTTTGAAAGAGCTGGAATACGAGGCGCTGCGGATGAAGCAGATGATTGTCGGCTAACGCTCAGACCGTATCGTAATATTGTCCATAGGTGCCATAGACCAGATCGGTTTTGGCGCCTTTGGTCGCGCTGACACGCGACATTACCAACCCCCTCACCTGCAGGTTCACGCTTGAAAACTCACGCAGCGCGTTTTCGACCAGGGAACGGTTTGTGTCAGAGGCGGTAACGGTCAGCATGATGGCGTCGGCAGATTGTCCGATGACGCGAGCGTCGGGCACCACCAGAACCGGTGGGCAATCGATGACGATATGATCATAGCGCTGCCGCAGGTCTTCAAACAGCGCGTGGAATTCGGGAGACGAGAACAGATCAGCCGCGCTGTCGGCGCTGCGCTCGCCCATCAACACGTCCAGGCCGGTTCGCGCATCGCGCTGGATCAGATCCTGCACAGGCACTCGATACGACAAGGCGGTCACCAATCCGCCTTTCGGATTCTCAGGGAAGTAATGCTGGAACGATAGGCGGCGGATATCAGCCTCGACCAGCAACACCCGTTTGCTCAACCCCGCCAGGCTGTGAGCCAAGATGATCGCGGTGGTCGTCTTGCCTTCGCCCGGCACGCAGGAAGAGCACAAGATCACCTTCGGTGGATCCGTTTTGTTGCGCCAAAGCAGCGAGGTGCGCAGGTTGTGCGCCGCCTCGACCAAAGGTGAGGTCGCGCGCGCGGTTAGATAATCGATCAGTTGAGCCCGAGACCGGACCGGCGCTTTGGGCAGTTGGCCAATCACGGGGCGGCGTGTCGCAGCCTCGATCGTCGCCAGTGTTGGCGCTCTCGCCTGTTGGGCCTGCCGCAGCAGCAAGGTAGCGATCCCCGCAACGGCCCCCGCCAAAACGCCGAAAACGGCCAGTTTTGCGGTGTTCGGCGCAGTTTCCCGCCCCTCAATGGCCGGTGAAATGATACGGCTGTCAGGTGTTTGCAAACCACGGCGCAGGGCAGTTTCCTTTAGGCGCGACAAGAATGTCTGGTGTAAAAGTTCGGTTGCCCGTGCATCGCGTTCAACCTGACGCAACTGCGCCAGTTGATCGGTCTGCGCCCGATAATCTGCCTCAAGCTGGCGCAGCCCCGATTGCAAAACGTTGGCTTGGCGGTCGGCCAGCGCCAGTTCGCGGATGGTCTGGTTTTGCAGTTCGGCCACCCGCACAGCAAAGCCATGCAGGGCTTTGGTATCCCCGGCCAGCGCTGCTGTGGCTTGACGCTGCAACAGCTCATCTTCGAAAGATGCGGCACCAGTCGGGTTGTCTGCAAGCGCCTCAAGCCGCCGCGCACGCTGTTGCAAACTGCGCTGACGGTTCAACAATTGATCCAGCCGGGCCCGCGTATCTGACAGCTGCATGGCCAAGGCCTCGATACTCTGGACGGCGATCGCCGCGCCAACCTGTGCGGCCGCATCATCCTGCTGTTCGATTTCCTGTTCCAGAGACACAACCCGGTCGGACAGCCAGTTCACGGCCGTGTTGATATCGCGGCGTTTTTCCGCAACCTGCCCGTCCATATAAAGCGTCGCCAGGGTATTGACGATCTCTGCCGCCTTAGCCGCATCCTCGCTGCGGGCCGACAGAGTCAGGACATGCGAATTACGAATATTGGTGACCGAAACGCGCGCAGCCAAGGCTTTGGCAACATCCTCTGCCCCACCGCCGCGCTGGCCGATAAGCGACAAAGGCGGTCGCAAAGAGGCATTGAACTCGGGATCTGCCGCCAAATTCATCCGCTCCGCCAGTCGGCGCATCATCTGGTCCGAGCGCAGGATCTCGATCTGGGTGTTGATGGCAGACACATCCGTTGCCAAACCGTTCAGGGCACCTGCGGTTGCCTCAAAACCATCAGAGCCGGGATCCAAGAGCAGTGTCGTTTCAGCTTGGTAGACCGGTTTGATCACATAGGTCGCGGCCAGAATGGCAAGGGTCAACCCAAGCACCGTCGTTGCCGCAAGCAGCCATTTGCCCGCCCATAGCAAGCCCAATAAACGGCCCAATTCATCCTGTTCAGCTTGCATCTCGGGCGTCATCTTATTGCCCTTTCAAACACAGCACGGTCAGGATCGTGCGCCAGAAAATCCGTATCTCCTGCATTGGACCCATTGTTCGGATATACCTCAGGTCAGCTTGCACCTTGGCCTGCACCGTGTCGGCGCATTGGACATAACCGATCTCGGTCTGTGCCAAACCACTGATGCCTGGACGCACGCTGTGGCGGGAGCGATATCCTGGCATGGTGCGGTTATAGTGTCGCGCATGCCCCACATAATCAGGGCGCGGACCGATCAGGCTCATCTCGCCTTTGATCACGTTGAGTATTTGCGGTAATTCATCCAACCGGCTGCGGCGGATAAACCGCCCCAGCGCTGGAATGCGGTCCGCTTCCAGTGGGTCAAACGGCCCGCGTAAAGCCCGCTGCCTGGGACTCATCGATCGGAACTTGTACGCCAGAAACGGCCGACAATGGCGCCCCATTCGGATTTGAGCAAAAAACACCGGGCCAGAATTGAAAAACGGGTTCAGCAGCAGCAGCATGACCGAAGTAACGCAAAGCAAAGGCAATAACATCACCGAAAACCACAGGTCAAATCCGCGCTTTGCCACCAAGAATACAGGCGACGGCCCCTGCCGCAGTGGTCGATAGAAAGTAGCCTCTTGTCCGATACGCGTCGATGTGAGCTCGTAATCCAACATTCCTGTCCCCTTGCGTCCTTGTGCGCCGGAAAACAGCGCGAAGCTTTGGGCAAGGGTCACGGGACATTGGTAAATTATTGGTTAACCTTAACAGTGGGTTACCCAAAAACATGCGATTTTTCTAATATTCGGAGAACGCGGACTCCTGCTATGATCGGAATTTTGTCACAAGCTCACGCGGTCAGCTGGTCGAAATGTAATGAACACCTTTGGACGAGATGTCTGCTGCTGTCAGGCGACCGGTAAAAACCGCGCCTGTGTCGATCGAAATCACCCCGTTTAACGCGTCGGGCTTATCAACGATTACATGGCCGCGCAGAACCCAGTGCCCGTCTCGCCGAGCCGTTTTCGGAAACTCCGGATGCCCCCACAGACAGGTCTGACGCTGTTGCCGCGCCACCGCGCGATTGGGATCCAGCGCAGCATGGACAGCTGTGACATTGCCGCTGGTCCAGGTCAGAGGACGCGCCCGCAGCCAGTCCAGCAGCGCGTCGCCCATGGCTTCGCGCAACCGGGTGGCGGCACCTTCTGCATCTCGGCCGATGGCAGCCCCGTCCAGGTCTCCCAGGCCGAAGGATGCAATCGTCTGCAAGCCACCGTTCAGCATCCAAAGCTGCGCATTGCGTTTTGGCTCATCAACAAAACGCAGCAACATCTCTTCATGGTTCCCCAGCAAACACGTCACCGGACGATTGTCGTTCTGTTCAAGCTGACAGAGATGGCGCAACACATGGGCGCTGTGGGGACCGCGATCAACGTAATCCCCCAGAAATACCAATGGGCAATCGGGGTCCACCCGGTCCAGCAACGACTGCAAAAGATCCATCCGACCATGGATATCACCAACCGCGATAAAGCGTTGATCCGGTGCAATTACGTCCGGCTCTGCTGCATTCGATGCAGGGCGCGAGATCAAGGTTTTGAGCCATCCGGGTATCATGGAACAGACCCCTATCTTGTCTACCAGGCAGGGGCAATTGGCAAAGGTCGCAGCGCCTTAACACAGGGTTATTTTGCCGTGCGGGCAACGGTGCGGGCGCTGCCCCTATGGTGGCGCGGTCTAACCACAGGAGTTTCCCATGCCATCAACTGCTTACAAGACCGCTGCAGGATGGATCGCATCCAACCGTCACACCGCGACCGCTGACGAAGACATATTGCTGAGCAATGTGGGCGGTGACACAATCCATTTTGAGATCACAACCGACGATGCAGTGCCCGCGCTTGACGTCTCGAAAGGCCATCCGGTTCAACCGGGCCGGTCGCAGGCCATGCAGATCAAATCGGGCGAGCGCCTGTGGATCGCGGGCAATGACGTCCCTGTAACGCTTTTGGTCGGGTGACAAATGGTGACAGGATCACGGTTTCAAAGCGGACGGTTCGCGTTCAGCGGGCGCACCGCGCCGCTGCGTGACCCGTTTGCCGCGTATGGCGTCAACGGGATGGTGCCGGATGTCGTCGCGGATTTCTCATCCTCGGCCTATCGGGGTACCGGTGGGCCGGTTTCCTTTCACGATGCCTTTGACTTTGCGCGCGGCTCAACAGCGACCTATGTGAATTCCTCGGGCCTTTTAAGCCAGGCCGTACCCGGTGAACCTCGGTTTGACCATCGCCTGACGGGCGGAACCTGGCAGAGCGCCGGTCTTTTGTTGGAATCCGAGGCGCGCACAAATCTGCTGCTACACGCCTCGGGCTTTGACACGTCGGTCTGGTCGCGGTCACGCGCCGCCATCTCGCCCAACGATGCCATAGCCCCTGATGGCACCGGCACTGCATCCCGGCTGACCAGTACAGCGGATACCTTTGACGGAGCGGTGCAACAATCGGTTGCTTGTCTGATTGGAGATGTCCTGACCTTTTCGGTCTACGCCAAAGCCGGTGACCGCGAATTCATCTTTCTGCGCGAACGCACGCATGGCTTTGCCAAAGACAGCTATTTCAACCTGACCGCAGGGATCACCGGTACGGTAAACTCGGTGCACACGGCCGCGATGGAGGCGCTTGGCAATGGTTGGTATCGCTGTGCCATCACGGTGCAGGCCACGCGCTCGGCGATTTCGGCATTCGAAATCTACAACTCCGAGGAGGATCTGAACACATCCTCTGCACAGCCCGGATTTACCTATATCTGGGGTGCCCAGCTGGAACACGGCGGGGCACCGTCATCCTTTATCCCAACGCAGGCAAGTGCACAGACACGTGCGGCTGAAAGCATTACCCTGAAATCGGCCTATCTACCCGATAGCAACGCGTCACAAGCGGTGTCGATTGCGTTGGAAGGGGCGCTTGATCGGGCCGCGGTTCCGGGTCGCGCTGTGTTGCTCGACTGGTCTGATGGGCTCACCGAGGGGCTGGAATACGCCGTGGCGGCAGGCGGTCGGAAAGAGGTTTTGCATTTGGCTGGCGGCACCGGAACCACCGTAAGCTCCGCCCCCGGCAGTGTGGGTCTTTCCCGCCACGAACCGTTTACCTTTGGGTCGCGCCACACCTCTTCAGAGGTCGCTCTGGCCGACGGGTCTTCATCTGCGGTGAGTGGCATCCCGGTGCTTGGATCACAAGATCTGATCCTTGGGTCCGGGATGATGGGTCATGTGGAAATGCTTCGTCTTTGGGCAAGCGACATCGGAAATATGGGTCTGCAAACCCTCTGAACGATGGATCAGGCGGGTTCCGGCCGCGAAACTCGCTCGACCACGTCTCGCGAAACCGTAGCGCGCACAGCGCGGCCCAGTATCTGGATCAGCACTTGCAATCTCTGGTGCTGATCCAGCTTTTCGATCCGGGACAGTTCCCCCGAAAACGGGCCCGAGAAAATCCGCACCGTGTCACCCGGGGCCAGCCCCTGATCGGGTTGCAAGACACCCTCTGCATCACAGCGTGCCCTTAACGCTGTCATGAAATCGGGAGGAATGGGCGCAGGGTTCAACCGTGCATCGGTTATCAGCCGATTGACGCCGCGCGTGTTGTTGATCACCTGCCAGCGCGCTGACTGCGGCGTAAAGCTGACAAAGAGGTAGCCTGGGAAAAGCGGTTGCGTCTTGGTTCTGAGCTTGCGACCGACCCGCGCCGTTTCCCAGCGTGTGGGGCAAAAAGTCTTGAACCCCTGTCGTGTCAGGTTGCGCTCGGCGATCAGGCGCATGTTTGGACGCAGTTGCACAGCAAACCACTGGCTTTGATCTCGGGCTGAGGAAGAGCGGACCTGCGTCATGAAAGAAACCTTGTATTTTCAGAGAATTGCAAACTTATGCCGTTGTTAATTCCCCGACCGCACAGTGTGAAAATCTATGGGCTTTGTCAGGGGAGTGGGAAAGTGCCGAAAGGAAGTATTGCCCGGTTTTCCGGGTGTCTTGTTGTGTGTTTTGCGATGCTGATCTCTGTGGGTTCTGCGCCTGCGCTGTTGGCCCAGCCTTCACGAGTCGTACACGTAATCGGCAATGATCTGGGTGGGCGGATCGACCGCAGGGTCGCGCGGGTCGAACGCTTGCGCCAACACGGGGATCGGGTCGAGATTCGGGGCCGGATCTGCCTGTCCGCCTGTACCCTCTATCTGGCCGCAGATGATGTGTGTGTCGACGCAGATACCATGTTTGGGTTCCACGGGCCCAGTCTTTGGGGGTTGGCTCTGGATGCGGCCAGTTTCGAATATTGGAGCCAGCTGATCGCAAGCCAATATCCCGCGCCATTGCGGCAATGGTATCTGGAGGTGGCGCGACACCGGGTGAACGGGCATCACCGATTGTCCGGGCAACAGATGATCGAACTTGGCTATGCGCCATGTGCTGATCCTGCCTAACCATTCAATTGCTGCCGGTGCTGTTGGTTGATGAGGTTGACGACGTTCCTGCGGCCACCGCCGCTGCGGCGGCCCCCAAGCCAAGCGCAGGCACCAGCAGCCCCACCACGTTTGTCGCCCCCGGCGTCACTCCGGGGGGCTGGTCTTGTCGTTGCCTTCTGTTTTGACGCGCACACGAGACCTTTAGACTGCCGTCGCTGAGAACTTTTGCACGCAAGACCTTCGCCCCGGAACAGGCATCCAGACTGCGCGCCAATTGCAAAGCGTCAGCGCTTTGCGAAACAACCGGGAGTGGTGCGATGCTTGCACCGAACGCAAGCAAAACAGTCCTGAGGTGCATGATCCAACCTTCGCCATTTACCTGCCAAACTTGAAGCAAATGGTTAATACTTTGCTAACCTTGCTGAGGTTTTTCTGATTTTAAACGGTTGACGCAAATTCTGTCACTGAAACCCAACAGAACTATCTAATTTCAATTATCTACAACTTTAGCGATTGAAATTTACTCTTTTCCCTGCCAAGGCTCTGATCATGAAACCACCTCCAGAAGTCAGACATTCGTCACTTCCGGTGCGGTAGCCGTTGATCAGGCAATTTTACTTAAAATGAAGCATACAGAAAATCACGCTGAGGGCGAATTATCCTCAGTCGCAGGCAAGCAACTGCGCGCTGCGCGCGGGGCTTTGAACTGGTCGGTCCGATGTCTTTCGGAAAAGTCCGGGGTCGGAGCAGCCACTATCACGCGTTATGAGGCCGTGGACGGCGTACCCCATTCGCGCAAAGGCAACCTGACAAAACTGCGCTCGGTTCTAGAGGCCCAGGGAATCCGTTTTGTCAGTGACCGGAAGATGGCTTTTGGGCTGTTGTTCGATATTTCGGTAGACTGACGGTTCAATATGATGATTTCGATTGTGATGCCGGTGTTGAACCGGGCAAGTTCGCTACCGGATGCGCTTGGGTCGATTGACCAGCAAACATATGAAAAGACTGAGCTTGTTGTTCAGGACGGTGGTTCAACCGACGGCACGTTGAAGCTTTTGTTCGACCGGAAGAACAGTCATCCGATGCGTGTTCAGTCTGCCCATGATGGTGGTCTTTACGATGCCATCAACAAGGGTGTGGCGCGCTGCCACGGAGATGTCATCGGCTTGCTCAGCTCCGATGACATGCTGGCGGATGATCAGGTGCAGGCCGATATCGCACGGGCCTTTCGGGATCCATCGATTGACGCGATCTATGGCGATCTTCAGATCCTGTCAGAATCGGGGCGTGTGATACGCCATTGGCGCGCAGGGCCGTTCTCACGCAGGCGTCTCAGCTGGGGCTGGATGCCACCGCACCCTACGCTTTACGTGCGCCGCAGCGTTATCGAACGCTTTGGTGCCTATGACAGCGCGTACCGGATTGCCGGGGATTATGACGCGATGTTGCGCTGGATCGGGGCCGGTGAGATCAAACTGGGTTACGTGCCACGGGTCTTGGTCAAGATGCGCCATGGCGGTGTCAGTACCCATCCGGGCGCTGGACTGCTGACAAAGGCGCGCGAAGACTATCGTGCTTTGCGCGCCAACCAGGCTGGGGGCGCTGGCACATTGTTGGCAAAGAACCTGCGTAAACTGGGGCAATTGGCGCCGCTTCTTCGGAACCCAGGCCATTAGACGCAGCCGTCTGTTTGTCGGTATTCTGGCATTGATTGCACCGACCCCTACCATGTCAGAACCTCAGATCCAGACCACCTATAACACCTATGGTTATCCGGGGCTGGTCGAGCTTCCCTCGGCCCATAGCCGCCCGGACGCGGAACTGGCGCTGAACTTCAGCCATTTCAGAAACACCACGCGCACGACGCTGACCTTCCAGGTCACCCCGCGCCTGTCGGGAAGCCTGCGCTATTCGGCGCTGCGCGATGTGCGCGGCAATACACCGGGCGCCGCTGTGCAGGATGAGATCTTCGATCGCAGTTTCTCAATCCATTTACGGTTTCTGGACGAGTCCAGCCGCCGCCCGGCCATGGCCATCGGGCTGAACGATTTTCTGGGCACCGGGATCTACCAGTCGGAATATATCGTAGCCTCAAAGACCGTGCGCCCCAACCTGCGCCTGACAGGTGGCATTGGCTGGGGTCGACTCGCGGGGTTAGGGTCTTTTCAGAACCCGCTGTCTTATATCTTTGGCAGCCGGATGGACACCCGACCCGGCCGTGAAGGCGATGAGGGTGGCACATTGCAATCGCAAAACTGGTTTCGCGGTCCGGCCGCCCTGTTTGGCGGGATCGAATGGCAGATCGGTGACCGGTGGAAGCTGCAGGCCGAGTTCTCGCCCGATGCCTACCCGCAGGAGGACGGCACGGCGTTCGACCGCAAATCCTCGTTCAATTTTGCCGCGCAGTATCGCATTCGTCCCGACATTCATCTGTCGCTGACCTATCTCTATGGCTCGGAAGTCGGCGTGAACCTGAGTTTTGCGTTGAACCCCAAAGACCCACCCGCCGCAGGGCTGCGCGGTAATGCACCGCCACCAGTCTTGGTGCGCGGGGTCAACCAAATGCCCTCAGGCACCCCTGCCGACAGTCGGCGTCGTTTGGCAGCGGCGTTGCAGCAAGAAGGGCTGCGGCTGCAAAGCCTTGAAACGCATGGCGACATCGCGGTGGTCGGCGTACAGGGCACCTCGCGCACCCGGACGGGGCAGGACATCGGGCGCACCGCCCGGGCGATGAGCCGCACCCTGCCTGCCCATATCGAACAGTTCGAAATTGCACTGGTTGTCAACGGCCTGACCCCGACCAAGGTCACAATCCAACGGCGGGATATCGAACAGCTGGAACATGAGCTGGACAACAGCTGGTCCAGCTATACGCGCGCGCGCATCGAAGAGCTGGATCAGGCCATTGCCGGACCGCGCGCTGCCTATCCGGTGTGGAACAACCGCATCTCACCCTATATCCAACCGGCCCTCTTCGATCCTGACGAGCCGGTGCGCGCAGATTTCGGCGTTCAGGCCTCGACCCAGGTTGAACCGGCCCGTGGTGTGATCCTGCGCGGCATCCTGCGCCAGCCATTGCTGGGCAATCTGGACGATTCTGACAGGCCTTCGGATTCGACCCTACCGCGCGTGCGCAGCGATGGGGCGCTCTATGATGCCGAAGGCAGCCCCGCGATCACCGAGCTTACGGGTGCCTATTATTATCAGCCTGCTGGCGATCTGTTCGGTCGGATCACGGGCGGTTATCTGGAGCCGATGTTCGGCGGCCTGTCCGCAGAGTTGCTGTGGTTTCCGCTGAAGTCGCGGTTCGCGATGGGGGCCGAATTGAACTATGTCCGCCAGCGCGATTTCAACCAGTTGTTCGGCTTTCAGGATTACAGTGTCGCCACCGGTCATCTGTCGGGCTATTGGCAGATGCAGAACGGGTTTCACACACAGATCGACGCGGGCCGATATCTTGCCGGTGATTGGGGCGCCACCTTCACCCTGCATCGCGAGTTCAAGAACGGCTGGCGCATTGGGGCCTTTGCCACGCTTACCAATGTCTCGGCCGAGGATTTTGGCGAAGGGTCGTTTGACAAGGGCATCATTGTAACGATCCCGATTGATTGGCTTTCGGGTTCCCCTACCCGCGATGACTTCACCACCGTGCTGCGCCCCGTCCAACGCGATGGCGGCGCGCGACTGGATGTGGCCGGGCGGCTTTACGACACTGTACGCGGGGTGCGTGGGCATGACCTTCAGGTCAATTGGGGGCGGTTCTGGCGGTGATCCGTCTGATCGGTTTGCTGGCCTTGATGGGGTGCGCGGCGCAACCAGTGGTCCCTCGGGATTTGCTCAGCCGCGCGCAGCTGGACGCGCTTGGACGTCCCACCTTGCTTGCTGAACTGCCCGAGTTGAAAGTAGCAGCAACACTTGAGCCAACCGCTCAGAATACGGGTGTGCGCACCTGGTCGTCGGGCGATCAGGCCTCGCTGTCGTTCCAGAGCGGGCTTCTGGTGGCCAGCCGTGGATTGGGCCGCGACCTGATGACGGCGGATATATCCGAGACGCTCTTGATGCTGCGAGACGGCCAAACCGGCTATTACCTGAAGCTACACAGCTATCTGGACGGCGAATTTCAGACGGAATTTCAAAGCTTTCAATGCCAGCGCACCGGCAAGACCCGCGAACGCATCACCATCTTCGACCGCCCCCATGACACGGTGCGCACCGAAGAAACCTGCATCACGCCCGGCCTGACCGTAACCAACCTCTATTGGCTAAGCCCTGACGGGTTCATCTGGAAATCCCGCCAATGGGTCAGCGCCAGTGCCGGGTACCTATGGGCTGAACATCTGGTCCGCTGAAACGACAGTTCAGGAGAATGACATGACGCCGATCCTCCGTTTTCTTTCGCATGTTTTGCTGGCGCTGCCGCTTACGGCTTGTGGGATCACCTATACCAGCCCGCGCGTGTCGAACCAGTTGGACAGCGTTGCGGTGCGAGAGGTGGATTTGACAGCTCAGACGGTCCTGTTGGCCAATCGGTCTACCCCCTACACGCCGCGTAGGCTGCCGGCGTCCTTCTATGACACGGCCGGTACAGGCGCGCCGGTGCAGCGTCTGGCCACGCTGCCGGACCGCCCTGAAGTGCCGCACCTGACCCCTCAAGCGCTGGAACTGCGCGCGCCACCTCAGGTCAAACCGCCGCCCTATCGTCTGGGCGTGGGCGACGAGGTTGCCTTGGTCCGGGCCGGAGCAAGTGCGTTGGGCGCCCAATCTGCACCCCAGCGCGAGACCTATACGGTGCGCGCGGACGGCACCATTTCACTGCCTGATATCGGCGCGGTCCGCATCGCGGGCCTTGGCCTGCAAGATGCCGAGGCCGCGCTGTTCGACGCTTTTGTCGACCGCCAGATCGACCCGTCTTTTGCACTGGAACAGACCGGCTATAACTCGAAACGCGTGGCTATTGGCGGGTTGGTCGCCGCACCTCAGAATATCGCGGTCAAACCCGTGCCCCTGACCCTCAGCCAGGCGATTGCCGCCGCTGGGGGGCTCAGCACGCGGGATCGCGACTATGGCACCATTCGGATCTATCGAACAGGCGACCTCTATCAGATCCCGCTGAAAGACTATTTCGCGCGGCCTGATTTGCAACGGCTGAGCCTGCTGAATGGTGACGCGGTCTATGTGGATACCAGCTATGATCTGGACCGCGCGCTTGGGTTCTACCGAGATCAGGTTGACGTGATCAGCCTCAACCGTCAGGCCCGCACTGATGCCCTGGCCGAGCTGGACTCGGCGGTGGGGCTACAACGCGACGAACTGATCGAATCCCGCAGCAATTTCACCGCCCGCACCGAATTGGGGGCCGAAGCCCGCGATTATGTCTATCTGGGTGGCGAGTTCCGCAGTAACGCCCGCCTGCCCCTGCCCTATGGGCAGCACCTGAATCTGGCAGATGCGCTGTTCGGTCAAGGCGGGTTCAGCACGCGCACCGCTGATGCGTCCCATATCTATGTGCTGCGCGCCTCCCCCAACCCGGCCGAGTTCGGTGCGGTGACCGCGTGGCATCTGGATGCGCGCAATCCTGCAGCGCTGTCGGTGGCCTCGCGCATGCAATTGCGCCCCAATGATATCGTGTTCATTCAGGAACAACCGATCACCACATGGGGCCGCGCGCTGGATCAATTCCTGCCATCTCTGGTCAATGCGGGGTTGGATGCAGCGGGTGGCTGACAAAATCTCCTTGACCTTCGCAGGCGGAAAGGGTCCCTGATGGCGCGACGTCAAGACTATGATCGAGGGTGATATGAAGCGGGTTCTGGTCACAGGTACAGCTGGGTTTATCGGGTTCCATCTGGCGCGGCTTTTGCTGGCCGAGGGGTTCCGTGTACACGGCTATGACGGGATGACCGACTATTACGACGTGGCCCTGAAACACCGCCGTCATCAGATGTTGCTGCAAAATCCGGGCTTTGCCGCGACCGAAGGCATGCTCGAGGATTACGATACCCTTGTCCGTGTCGCCGATGAGTTTCAACCTGATGTGATCGTTCACCTCGCCGCGCAAGCCGGTGTGCGATACAGCCTCGAGGAACCGCGCAGCTATATCCAATCCAATGTCGTGGGTACGTTCAACGTGATGGAGATCGCGCGGCAGCATAAGGTCGAGCATTTGCTGATGGCCTCGACCTCATCCGTTTACGGCGCCAATACCGAAATGCCCTTCACCGAGGTGGAAAAGGCCGACACTCAGCTGACGATCTATTCCGCGACCAAAAAGGCCAATGAATCGATGGGCCATTCCTATGCCCATCTGTGGGATCTGCCGACCACCATGTTCCGCTTTTTCACGGTCTATGGCACCTGGGGGCGACCTGATCTGGCGCTTTATAAATTCGTCGATGCCATTCTGGATGGCCGCCCGATCGACATTTACAATCACGGCGACATGTATCGCGACTTTACCAATGTCGAAGACCTTGTGCGCGGGATCCGTTTGCTGATCGACACGCCTCCGGTCCGGCCCTCCAGCCCTGACGAGATCATCGAGGGCGATAGCCTGTCGCCCGTCGCGCCCTATCGGGTGGTGAATATCGGCAATGGTGAGAAGATACGCCTGCTGGATTTCATCGAAGCCATCGAAGAGGCGCTGGGTCAGAAGGCGATCCGCAATTGCATGCCGATGCAGATGGGCGACGTTCCGGCTACTTGGGCAGATGCGGATCTGTTGCAGCGCCTGACCGGGTATCGCCCGCAGACCGACTTCAAAGACGGGATAGCCCGTTTCGTCGAATGGTTCCGGGATTACCACGGCAAATGACGCCGGGGCCGCTCTGACCTCACGGTCCGAGGCGATTTGGGTCGGGCTCGGCCAGCTGTTTCTGCTGGTCGGAGGGCTGGTGCTGTTGCGGTTACAGACCGAGATGCTGGAACCGCAGACCTATGCGCAGCTGGCGCTGGCGATGACACTGTTCAGCTTTGGGCAGGTCTGCATCTACGGCGCGCTCAACCATGGGATTTTGCGATTTTTTGCACTGGCGCCACGATATGGCGGATACGGCGCCTATCGCCGATTTGTCACCAGCCAGTTGATCCGGGTTTCGCTGCTGTGGACCGCAGCGGTTCTGGCATTCGCTGCGTTCATGCAGAGTTTGGGACAGACAGAGGCCGCAATGTTGATCCTGATGGTCCTGCCCTATTCGGTGCTCAATGGCGGCCTCAGCGCCGTGATAGCCTATGGCAATGCGTCCCGTGCGCGTCGGGCCGTTGCGCTGCATCAGGGGCTGGATACCGGGCTCAAGATCACGATGCTTGTGCTACTGACAATGCCATTCACAGCTTCGGTACCCCTGATATTTGCAGCCTATGCGACGGCCAGTCTTCTAACGCTTGGCTCTCTGATCCTCTGGTTGAAACCATGGCGGTTGGATGCGCCGTCAGCGCCGGGTCAGATCGCACCCGTGTTTCGACAGTTTTCCGGGCCCATCTACCTGCTGGCTCCGTTCTCCTGGGGGCTCTTGGTGGCGGATCGCTGGGCCTTGCAGAGCTTTGCTGATCCCGCTGCATTGGCGTTCTATGCCGTTGCTGCGCAAATGACGCTTGGCCCCGCCCGCGTCAGCATGTCAGCCGTTCTGCGGTTTCTGGCCCCGCGCCTGTTCGACCAGATGGAATCCGACAAGTCCGCGGCGTTGCGCGATGTGCACAAGCTGACCCGGCTTGCCTTGCTGCTGACGCTGTTGGGATGGGCAGCAACGATGATCTTGCAAACCCCAATATCGCACCTGCTGCTGGCCCCCGCCTATTGGGACGCCTCGACCCTGCTGCCCTGGCTGGTTCTGGTCGCTGGCCTGAAGGCAAGCGCCGAGTTGGTGGTGCTGCGCCTTTTCGGGACGCTTGACAGCGCAGCCCTAATGCGGCCCCGGATCCTGACGGCTGTCTTGGGCATCACGCTGGTGTTCTGGGGCGCTTGGCAATTCGGGGTTACCGGCGTGATCGCAGCCCAGATCACACAATCCGGTATCTATCTTGTCTGGGCCATGGCCCGCGCCGGGTTTTGGAGCGCACAGCCCGCGTGATCACCATGCCCCTATACCAACTGCCGCTGATCGCTTTGTTGGCGGTCTTCACCCTGCGCAACGGCCTGAAACGCCGATTGGTTTCTTCGGCCATGTTGGGGACGTTGCTGGCCTATGCCAGCTATCTTCTGGCCATCGATGTGACGGGGCAGATCGAACAGGTACGGGTGTTCAACACCCTGCCACCCGAATTTGTCACCGCAAACTGTGCCATACTGGCCGCGTTCGCGACGGCCTTTCTAACGGGTGGTGCTGTGATCAATGCAATCGCGCAAAAGGCCCCCGCAATGCCTGCCCGAGCAAGGGGCGTTCTGGTCCCGCTCTTCACCGGTTTGGCGCTGGTGACGATCTCGGCGGATGGCTGGTGGCTTTTTGCGCCCTACCCACAGAACAAGGGGCAGTTTCAACTCGTCCCTCTGGGCGGAGCTAGCGCCATGGCCAATCTGCTGATCCTGATCGCAGTCAACCGCGCCCACAGTACCGGCCATCAACTGGGCATCGCGCGCGCGGTCTTCTGGTCTGTAATCGCGCATTATGTTCTGGCCGGAGATCGTGGAGCCCTGTTATTTCTGCTGGTCGGTGCCTATGGCTTTCAGCTGTCCAACCTGCCGCGCCTCACCTGGCGCCATCTCGTGAAAACAGGGGTTCTGGCCGCGATGCTGATGATCGGCCTCGAACAGATTTCAGCGCTCAGATCCTGGGGGGCACAGACCCCTTCGGCACAGGGGAGTTTCCTGGCCGAGATCGACCTGCTGCCGCAATCCGTGGCCCATATGTATCACGGCATAGCCCTCCGTCTATCGGGTTATCAGACCTTTGCCGGCAGCACAGTCGAACTGTTGGGCACGCTTTGGCTGCAAATCATCCCGTCGGGCATACTGAGCGCCGTCGGGGTCCAGCTGTACAACGGTCCCTTGATGCTGCATGAGTTTGTCGTGCATGGGGGCGGCTTTTTTGTGCCAGCCGAGCTTTACTTCGCCGCAGGCCCTTCCGCCGTCCTGACCATCGGCGCCTATTTCGGAGCCTTAGCCGCCGTCGCCGACAGGCTGGCAAAACGGCGCAATGACACGCTGATGGTGACGCTGGTTCTGCTGGTGGCGGCGTCCAGTTTTTACACCATGTTCTATGGCGTTCAGGCCGCGCACCGGATGCTGACCCTGCCGCTGGTGCTGCTGGCCACCCGCGCGCTGTTTCGCAATGTGATGCTGCAGATAGGACCACAGCGCGCATGGTGAACCAGTTGGCAGCTGACGCGCGCAAGACACGGTGGCAATGGCTGGCGCGGGGCGTGTCCAGCCATGTGACGCGCATCTATTGCGGATCACTCGCGCGCGATAAATCCGTTGCCATCTGCGGCTATCCCAGATCCGGCACGTCCTGGGTCAGCGCCGTGCTGGCCCGCTATTACTTCCTGCCGGTGCCGCGCCACTACCACCTGCCGCAGCTTTACCCCCAAGTCCTGCATGGCCATGATCTGAGATTGGGTGGTATGCACCGTGTATTCTATATGGCGCGCTCACCCTATCAGCTGTTTCCGTCACTATTCGTGAAACGCTATGGCATCACAAACCCCTCTGATACCGATCGCGCGCGCTTTGCGCGGTTCCTTGAGACCGAGCTTTCATCCCCCCATGAATCGCCGCTTTCATGGGTCAATCACATAGCGGCGGCGTATGAAGCCTTTGGGTCCGAGGCGGTGATGATTTATGACCCTGATCCTCACGCGATGGCCACAGTGCTGTCACGACGCATCGCAGATGTGAACGGAACTTGTGACCATGCGCGCTTGACGCGATGCATCGCCGATCACGCCACCAGCCAGAGCAAGCCAACCACCGTGACCTCGGGTACCGCCCGCGCGTTTGACTGGTTTAACAGCGAAACAGACGCGCTGCTGCAAGCTGAACTTGAAGATCTGCACCATCTTTGCCCACGACTGGACCTTTCACGCCTAAAGGCCCGATTGTGACCCGCGCTTTTCATCCAAACGGCACAGTAACCCGCATGATCTCGGTGCTGCACGCAATTCCCTCAGTCGCCGCGCATCATGGCGGCCCAAGTGTCAGTGTGGCCGGGTTGCTCAATGCACTTTCCGAGACTGGTCTGATCCGAACCTCCTTGATTTGCGGCCCCGATCAGGTTGAGCCTGCGCTGAGCGGGCTTTCCGCGCGCCATGACATGGCCTATGCGTCCTCACGGTTCTGGCTGCCTAAGGCCAAGTCATTGCGCGTGATGGCGCGGGCGATTGACCAAGCGGATCTGATCCATGTGCATTCCTATTGGAATGGGTTTGCAGCGCTTATGGTCGCGCTCGCCCATCGCGCCGGGAAGCCAATTGTTCTATCCCCACGTGGCTGTCTGCACGCTGACGCAATGGCGCAATCCTCGCAGGCGGCAAAACGAGTCTTTGCGGCGCTGGGTGGCAAACGACAGCTGAAACAGATCGCAGGGTTCCACTTTCAAACCGAGGATGAGGCCAAGGCCAGCATTGGACGCGCAGGGCGACCCTCGATCATCCTCGACAATGGTGTTGCACTGCCCGAACCAAACGGCTCGCGGTGCGCGTTGTTTGGCCAGACGCAAACTGACCCGAACCTGGTTTTTCTGGGCCGGATCGCGCGGATCAAAGGGATCGACCTGCAAGTGAAAGCCATCGCCTTGCTGCAGGGTCAGGGCATACGAGCCCATCTTCATCTGGTTGGCCCGGACGGCGGAGACCTGACGCGCCTGATCGCTTTGGCCAAAACCCTTGGCGTCTCGGATCAGCTTCACACCCATGGCCCAGTGTTTTCCGACACGAAATATCAATGGCTGCGCGCCGCAGATGCGGTGTTGATGTCGTCCGAGTTTGAAAACAATTCAAACGCCGCGCTTGAGGCGATGGCCGCGGGCGGTGTGCTGATCGGGACAGAGGGCTGTATCCCGGATGGTCCGGTCCAGGCACAGGCCGCACGGCGCGTGGCTCGCTCGGCCGAGGCTTTGGCAGAGGCCATCCGCCATCGCTCTGACACGCGGGATGCGGCCCGGTACTATGTACGGCTAAACCACGATTGGGCCAGCCGTGCGCACCTGATGCTGGCGTTCTATGAAAAGCTGCTATGACAGATGTAAGCGCAAACCGGCAGAGCCGGAAATACCCGCGCAAAATTCAACTTTGGCGCATCCTTTGGGCGCTGGCACAGCCGCTGTTTCGGCTCAGCCCTAGGCCGTTCTGGGCGTGGCGACGCTGGCTGTTGCGGGGCTTTGGGGCATGTGTTGGGCCTCAGGCGCATGTTTACCCCAGCGTACGCATCACCATGCCCTGGAACCTGTCGCTTGGGGCGCAATCCGCCATCGGTGACCGGGCCATCCTGTATGCATTGGGAGAGATCACCATCGGAGACCGGGCCACGGTTTCGCAAGGGGCCCATCTGTGCGCGGGGTCTCATGACCACCGGAGACCAGACCGCCCGTTGATCACATCCCCGATCCATATAGGCGCAGATGCCTGGGTCGCGGCGGACGCTTTCGTGGGTCCCGGCACCCATATCGGCGCGGGCGCGATTGTTGGTGCGCGCGCGGTTGTCATGCGCTCGGTCCCTGCCGGACGAACCGTTGTGGGCAACCCCGCACAGGTGATTGACCCATCCTGAGTGTGATCATCCTGACGCGGGATGAGGCGCTGCACATCGCACGCGCCATCGCATCGGTGCGCGACATTGCTGACCGTATCATGGTGGTCGACAGCGGCTCGGAAGATGACACCTGCCAGATCGCGCGCGCAGCGGGGGCCGAGGTTCTGCACCACCCCTGGCGCAACTATGCCGATCAGTTCAACTGGGCTCTGGATCAAATAGACGCTGGTTGGGTAATGCGTCTGGATGCAGATGAGGTTGTCAGCGCTGAACTGCGCGATGAGATCGGCCGCAGCTTGCCTAATATCGACCCGGACGTCGCCGGCATCTTTGTCCCGCGTTATATGAACTTCCTGCAGCAACCGGTAAAACGCGGCGGCCTGTTCCCCGTCTATGTTCTGCGCCTGTTTCGCGCGGGCAAGGGCCGGTGCGAGACGCGGTGGATGGACGAACATATCAAGGTTCAAGGCAATAGCCTGCGGTTGAAAGGCACGCTGCTGGATGACAACCTCAAACCCCTAAGCTGGTGGGTGGACAAGCATAATCACTATGCCAGCCGCGAGGTGGTTGACTTGCTGAACCTGAAATACCGGTTCCTGCCGCATGAAACGATTGGGGATGACACCACGTCTCAGGCCGGGCGCAAACGGTGGGTGAAAGAGGCGATCTATGCGCGCCTGCCCACGGGGCTGCGGGCCTTTGCCTATTTCCTGTGGCGCTTTGTGGTTCGGTTTGGGGTCTTTGACACCGTAAACGGGCGCAAATTTCACCTGTTGCAGGGGTTTTGGTACAGGTATCTGGTCGATCTTAAACTGCAAGAGGTTGAGGTCCATATGCGTGCATCAGGCAGCGATGCGCCCGCAGCGATCAAGCGGGTTCTGGGCATCGATGTGAGCCGCAACTAAAGGCCTTTACTCTGCGGCCTTGCGGGTCTCGACAACCCCGCGCACGTCTTTGAGCGTCATGAACATCCGGCATGTCTTGCTTGGCATGCGCCGAAAGCCGAACGCTTCATACCAGCTTATGCGCTTTTGGAACGCAGCCTCGCCATCATCGTCCACAGCGTCCAGAATGATCGCCCAACATCCGGCCTGATCGGCCAGTTGCACCGCTTTTTCAAAGACATGGTGCATAAGGATACCACCCAAACCAACGCCCATGGCTCCTTTGGTCACTGCGATCTGGCCCAAGAACAGCACCGGCAGTTGCATATGCGCCGGCGCCCCGCGAGGCACCTTTTCCAGCGCGCGCGCGTCAAGCTCGCCAAAGTTGATGGCATGATATCCCAATACCTCTGACTGGCCGGGCAAAACCGCCACATAGATGCGGGTAAAGTCACCCTTTTGCAGCTTGGTCGCGCTGGTCTTGAGATAGTTGTTCAGCCGCTCATGACCGCTATCAAACGCGCTGCGGTCATGGGTTTTACCGTCAAATTTCCGAATTTCAATCGGGCTGGCTTCAGTCAGCATGCACCACGCGCGCCGCAAAGGATTTCGCCGATTTCGCCGCGCGGTCAGAGACGACGACCGGTGCATCCAATGCCGCCGCAAAGGCCGACGCATCTTCCTCGGTCAGCCTGTGACGCTGCTGTTCTTCGATCACCTGTGCGCATTGGCGTTCCAGCGCCCAGCGGAGAAAGACAGACTTGTTGACACCGAGCACTGCCGCAGCCGTGTCGATCTTGTCCTTCATACTCTGCCCGTGACGAATTTGCGTCGTCATATCATTGGCTTCGTCTGTGTGTATGTCTCTCATCGAAAGCATGGGTCAACTCCGTTCTGACAGATATGTAGTGCAAATTGCATTACATTGCAAGATTTAACGGAAGCCAACCGCTCCGCCCCGGCACAAGAAAACGCCCCGCCAATCCACGGCAGGGCGTCTGCGGGGCAGTATCCACTGCCGGTTCTTAGCCGCCGAAATCATCCAGCATGATGTCTTCGCGGTCCACGCCCAGTTCCAGCAGCATGTTGATGACCGACTGGTTCATGATCGGCGGGCCACACATGTAATATTCGCAATCTTCGGGAGCGGGGTGGTTCTTGAGGTATTCTTCGAACAACACGTTATGGATAAAGCCGGTATAGCCTTTCCAGTCATCCTCGGGCTGCGCATCGGACAAGGCCACATGCCATTCGAAATTGTCGAACTCTTTCGCCAGAGTGTCGAAATCTTCGACAAAGAACATCTCTTTCTTGGACCGCGCACCGTACCAGAAGCTGATCTTGCGGTTGCGGTTTTCAAGCCGTTTGAGTTGATCAAAGATGTGGCTGCGCATGGGTGCCATACCGGCACCGCCACCGATGAACACCATCTCTTTCTCGGTCTCCCGGGCGAAAAATTCACCAAACGGACCCGAGATCGTAACCTTGTCACCCGGTTTCAGGTTGAAGATATAGGATGACATCTGACCCGGCGGGATGCCTTCGGCCCCCGGAGGTGGAGAGGCCACGCGGACGTTCAGCATGATCATGCCTTTTTCATCCGGGTAGTTTGCCATGGAATAGGCGCGCTCAATCGGTTCGCTCACGACCGATTCATATTGCCACAGATTGAAGCGATCCCAATCTTCGCGATATTCTTCCTCGACGTCGAAATCGGTGTATTTCAGCGCATGCGCGGGGGCTTCGATCTGGATATAGCCACCGGCGCGGAAATTCACGTCCTCGCCCTCGGGCAGATCCAGCGTCAGAGCCTTGATGAAGGTCGCGACGTTCTCGTTCGAACGCACTGTGCATTCCCACTTCTTGACGCCAAAGACCTCTTCCGGGACTTCGATATCCATATCCTGCTTGACCGCCACCTGACAGGACAGTCGGTCACCACAGGCAGCTTCACGCTTGGTGATGTGGCTTTCCTCGGTCGGCAGGATCGAGCCGCCACCGGAATGCACCCGCACCCGGCATTGTGCGCAGGTCCCGCCACCACCGCAAGCGGAGGGCACGAACAGTTTTTCGGCCGCCAGGGTTTGCAACAGCTTGCCACCGGCGGGAACAGAGACCGTTTTCTCACCATTGATGGTGATATTTACATTACCGGTCGACACCAGCCGCGACCGTGCCGCCATGATGATGGCGACAAGGCCCAGAACGATGACGGTGAAAAGGGCTACACCTAAGCCAAAGGTTTCCATTCCGCCCTCCTTACAGTTTCACGCCCGAGAAGGACATGAAGGCCATCGCCATCAGCCCAGCGGTGATGAAAGTGATACCCAAGCCTTGCAGACCGTCTGGAATGTCCGAGTATTTCAGCTTTTCGCGCACACCCGCCATTGCAGTGATCGCCAGCGCCCAGCCAAAGCCCGACGACAGACCATAGGTCGCCGCCTCGGCAAAGTTGTAGTCGCGTTCTACCATGAACAGCGAGCCACCCAAAATGGCGCAGTTTACCGTGATCAGCGGCAGGAAAATCCCCAGCGCGTTGTAAAGCGGCGGGAAGTATTTATCCAAGACCATCTCAAGGATCTGCACCATTGCCGCGATCACACCGATATACGAGATCAGACCAAGGAAAGTCAGATCCACATCCGGGAAACCCGCCCAGGCCAGCGCGCCCGGTTTCAGCAGATAGTTCAGCAGCAGGTTATTGGCAGGCACGGTGATGGCTTGCACCACCATGACCGAGATGCCCAGACCCAGCGCGGTGGAAATCTTTTTGGATACGGCGATGAAAGTACACATCCCCAGAAAGAAGCTGAGCGCGAGGTTTTCGACAAAGATGGCCTTTACGGCCAGTGAAATCAGACCTTCCATCAGTGGGCCTCTACCTGCTGGATTTTGTATTCACGTTCTTCCACTTGGTTCGGCTTCCATGTGCGGAAGGCCCAGATTATCAGACCGATGATAAAGAACGCCGAAGGTGGCAGCAGCAGCATGCCGTTGGGCACATACCAGCCACCATTGTTCACGGTTTGCAGGATGGTGATGCCAAACAGCGATCCTGCGCCGAACAGTTCACGGATGAACCCGACCAGCAGCAGGATCAGGCCATAGCCCATCCCGTTCCCCATGCCGTCGATAAAAGACGCGACCGGTGGGTTCTTCATCGCAAACGCCTCGGCCCGGCCCATCACGATACAGTTGGTGATGATCAGGCCCACAAAGACCGACAGGGTTTTCGAGATCTCGAAGGCATACGCTTTGAGGATCTGATCTACCAGGATCACCAGCGAGGCGATGATCACCATTTGTACGATGATCCGGATCGAGCCGGGGATCTGATTGCGCAGGCATGAGATGAAGAAGGACGAGAACGATGTCACGAAGATCACCGCCAGCGCCATCACCATCGACACTTGCAACGACGAGGTCACCGCCAGCGCCGAGCAGATGCCCAGGACCTGCAAGGTGATCGGGTTGTTGTCGACAAGCGGGTCGACCAGCATCTCTTTCTTGGTCTGGGACATCAGATCTCTCCTGCTTGCAGCTTGGCCAGGAACGGAGCATAGCCCGCGTCACCCATCCAGAATTTCACCAGGTTGTCGACACCGACCGAGGTCAGGGTCGCCCCGGCCAGCGCGTCGATGTAAAAGTCGGGGCCTGCGGCAGGCTGCGATTTCGCCACGGTGATCTGAAGATCACCCGCGTCGTCGCGCAGCTTTTTACCGTTCCACAGCGCTTTCCAGCGCGGGTTGTCCACCTCGGCCCCAAGACCTGGGGTTTCGCCGTGCTGATAGAATTGCAGCCCGAAGATATCGTTGCCGTTGTTTTCCAGCGCGATAAAGCCATAGAGCGTTGACCACAGCCCATAACCATGCAGCGGCAGGATCACCTTATCCAGCCCGCCCGCATCGTCGCGCAGCAGATAGATCACGCGGAATTTGGCCTTGCGGCCGATACCGGCCGGATCATCCTCCAACGCGACGCTGAGGTCAGGGTCGCTGGCGGCAGCGATGTCGTCAAACGTGGCCGGGTCGAACTGATCGTCGACGAAGTTGCCGGTGGCCAGATCCAGCACATGCGGTTCGAACGCTGCGAAAGCGTCGGTTACGTCGATGCCGGGCTCGTAGATACCTGCCACCTGCAGCACGTTGACCTGCTTGTCCTTCAGGGCGTTCGCCTCTTGCACCGGGCGCAGGCTGACGGCGGCGGCAGATACGACCATCGAAGCCACAAGGCAGACGGCCACGGCGATGACGATCGTTTTGCCAACTGAATCCGGCGAAGCCGCCAGAAACTTGGCAAAGGCGCCTTTGGGTTCTTGAGGTTGCGGATCAGACATGGCGACGCGCCCTCCGTTTGATATTGGCCTGAACAACAAAATAGTCGATCAGCGGTGCAAATACGTTCCCGAACAGAATTGCCAGCATCATGCCTTCGGGGAAAGCCGGATTGATCACCCGGATCATCACAACCATGACACCAATCAGTGCGCCATAGATATAGCGGCCCAGATTGGTGTGGCTGGCCGAGACCGGCTCGGTCACCATAAAGGCCAGCCCAAAGGCATAACCGCCGATCACGATATGCCAGTACCACGGCATGGCAAACATCGGGTTCGTGTCGGACCCGATCAGGTTCAACAGCAGGGTAAAGCCGATTGTTCCACCCAAACAGCCCAGGATCAGGCGATAATTCGCAATCCGCGTGGTCAGCAAGAAGGCCAGGCCGATCATGCATGCCAGCGTCGATGTCTCACCAAAGCTGCCCTGAATGGTGCCAAAGAAGGCGTTCCACCAGGTGATGCCATCCGCGGCCAGCGCCTGATAGCCTTGCGAGGCCGACACTGACAGGGCGGTCGCGCCCGAGAAGCCATCCACCGGTGTCCAGACGGTGTCGCCCGACATGCTGGCAGGATAGGCGAAATACAGGAAAGCCCGCCCAACAAGTGCCGGGTTGAGGAAGTTCTTGCCGGTACCACCAAACACTTCTTTGCCGATGACCACACCAAAGATGATCCCCAGCGCCACCTGCCATAGCGGGGCCGAAGCGGGCATAATGAGGGTGTAAAGCATCGAAGTAACAAGAAAGCCCTCGTTCACTTCGTGCCCACGCACGGTGGCAAAGATGACCTCGAATATGCCGCCCGCGACCAAAGTGACGATGTAAATCGGCAGGAAATACATCATCCCGTGCATCACGTTTGCAAAGATGCTGTCGGGGTTCAGTGAAATGCCGAATGCTTGCAGGATGGCGATCCGCCAGCCGGTGGCCGCGTCCGCGCCCAGCATGGCAATGGCCGAGTTCGCCTGATAGCCGGTATTGTACATCCCCCACAAAATACATGGGATCGTCGCGATCACGACATAGGTCATGATGCGTTTCATATCGATATATGACCGCGCATGTGGCGCAACGGTGGTGACGGTTTTCGGCGTGTAGATAAAGCTTTCGACCATCTCGTAGATGGGGAAATACTTCTCGTACTTGCCGCCCTTGGTAAAGTTCGGCTCGATCCGATCAAAGAAGCTGCGCAAACCCATCGGCTCAGCCCTCCTTTTCAATCTTGTTCAGACAGTCGCGCAGCGCCAGCCCGTATTCATATTTCGCCGGGCAGGCAAAGCCTACAAGGCCCAGATCTTCTTCATCCAGCTCCAGCGCACCCAGCGCCTGAGCCGTATCGGTGTCCATCACCAGGAGCGCGCGCAACAGCTGGGTCGGCAGGTAATCCTGCGGCATCAGCTCTTCGAACACGCCAGTCGGAACCATGGCGCGCCGTCCACCGTTCAAATTCGATGTCAAAGCATAGAGCTTTTTCGAAAACGCCGAGCCCAGCACCGGCTGGAATGAAAACTTAGACGGCATCGGACGGATCCAACCCATCGGGATCTGGTCATGATCCTCACGGATGATGGTTACCTGTCGGGCGAACCGACCCAAAAAGGCAGTTGGCCCCTCAGCATGCTGGCCTGACAGGATCGAGCCCGAGATGATCCGGGCGGTGCCGTTGATATTGACCTCATCGCGGGTCAGATCGTCGGTCGAAGCTCCCATAACAGTTCGGATCAGGCGCGGCTGGCGCGCACCGGGCCCGGACAGGGCGATCACGATATTGGGGTCCAGATGGCCCGTCAGCATCAGCCGACCGATGGCGATGACATCCTGGTATCCTATCGTCCAGACCTGCTTGTCACCGATCAGGGGTTCGAGAAAATGAATATGCGTTCCGGCCAGGCCCGAAGGGTGTGGGCCAGAGAATGCCGCAAGCTCTACCCCGGCCACGTCAGCGCCCGGCACGGTATCTCCATCCTTGTGGCAGACATAGGTCACGCCTTCGGTCAGCTTGGCAACCGCCGCAAGACCCGCCGCAAAGGCTTCTGTCACCTCGGAGATGATCAAGCCCGCATCCGGTGCCAGCGGGTCGCTGTCCATGGCGGTAACAAAGATCGCTGCAGGCGCAGTTCCCGGTTGCGGCATTTTGGAATAGGGGCGCGTACGAAACGACGTCCACAGACCCGCCGCGCAGAGTTTGGTTGTCACGCCTTCGGCCGTATCGGCATCACCGACGTCCGAAAAATCTATGCCGGTGTCATTGGCGTCAGACACTTCGATGACCACGCTTTGCAACACACGTCGCGCACCGCGGTTGATGGCAACCACCTTGCCGCCAAGCGGGGCCACCATCATAGCCTCAGGAGCGTCCTTATGACAAAAGAGCGGCGCGCCCCGCTGCACGATGTCACCTTCCTGCACCAGCATCTTGGGCTTCAGACCGATATAGTCGCCCCCAAGAACCGCAACACGGCTGTATTCCGGCCCCGGTTGGATCTTTTGGTCCGGGGCGCCTTCGACCGGCAGGTCCAGCCCCTTTTTCAGATTGAAAGTTTGCATCTTGCTACGGTCTTCCAAGCCTTTTCTCTGCGCCAGCTTAGCCTACACCCAATCGGGGTTTTGCGTCAGCGCGGATACTCTGGGTTCGCTTTGCAATCGCATCGTAAACACTCCAGAATCCGCAGGCGTATTTCTGATCATGGACCCTTTACGCGCGGTTGGTCACAAACGCAAACCCGTTACCGCGAAAAGTCATGGCTCAAACCCGCAATCTCAGGATTTTTGGCGTTTCATTCATCAGATTTTCCTCAAATTAGCCGGTCGCGCCCCTGTTGCATCCAGTGTAAGCAACCAAAATGACAAAACACACGAAATTCGAGATTTTTCTGGTCGCCACCCCAGGGCTTGAATCGCCCCTGTGTGCCGAAGCGCAGAAAAACGGATTCGCAGACGCGAGAAAAGTTCCGGGCGGTGTCGTCTGCCAGGGATCATGGCCCGAGGTCTGGCGCGCCAATCTCTGCCTGCGGGGGGCCAACAAGGTTCTGGCGCGTATCGGCAGTTTCCCGGCAGTGCATCTGGCGCAACTCGACAAACGGTGCCGCAAATTTCCTTGGGCTGACTTTCTGCGCCCGGATATCCCTGTCAGGGTTGAGGCCACCAGCCGCAAGTCGCGCATCTATCACGCAGGTGCCGCGCGGCAGAGGGTCGAACGAGCGATCAACGAAACGCTTGGCGCACCCATCTCGTCCGAGGCCGACTTGCGCGTGCTGCTGCGCATCGAAAAAGACCTCTGCACCTTTTCGATCGACAGTTCCGGAGAGCTTTTGCACAAGCGCGGGCACAAGGAAGCCATCGCCAAGGCCCCGATGCGAGAGACCATGGCCGCGATGTTCCTGCGCGCGTGTGGTTTCGACGGGTCAGAGCCCGTTCTGGACCCGATGTGCGGATCGGGCACATTCGTGATCGAGGCCGCAGAGATCGCTAGGGGCCTGCTGCCCGGTCGGTCGCGATCGTTTGCATTCGAGCAACTGGCTGGTTTTGACGCAGATGCCTGGTCTCAGATGCGGTCTTCGTACACACCGACCCACAGCAAATTGATCCATTTCGGATCTGATCGCAATTCCGGTGCGGTTGAGGCAGCAGGCGCAAATGCCGCGCGCGCAGGCGTGGCGGACAATACCCGGTTCAGCCAGCGCGCCGTCAGCGATATCAAACCCCCGCCGGGTCCGACTGGGTTGGTGATCGTCAATCCCCCCTATGGCGCGCGTATCGGAGACGAAAAACGCCTGCGGTCACTCTACGGAAGCCTGGGCAAAACGCTTATGTCCAGATTTCAAGGCTGGCGCATAGGCATTGTAACGAGCGCACCCGCACTGGCCCGCGCAACGCGCCTGCCTCTGCTGGCCCCCGGCCCGGTCGTGGATCATGGCGGCACCAAGGTGCGCCTCTACCAAACCGACCCGCTGCCTTAGCCTCAGAATCCCCCTTGCGCATCCCGCCCCCCTTCTGTAGATCACCCGCCACGGTCGGAGCGTAGCTCAGCCTGGTAGAGCACTGTCTTCGGGAGGCAGGGGCCGGAGGTTCGAATCCTCTCGCTCCGACCAATTTACACAATAATTACAAATATTTATCCACCCTCTATTGGATTGCTAGCATGGTGTTGTCTATTTGGGCAGCACCTGGGCAGCACCGAAATCTGGGGCTTCTGACTGAGCAAACTAGTATATGTATTCAATCAAACTACCCGAGGCTTGCGCGCCGACTGTAAAATGGCTTCATCTAAACGTAGCTTCCTCACCAAGCCGATTCCACCTATCCCGCTCAGTTTAGCGGCCTCTGGCTATTTAAGCTCGCGAGTGATTACCCGTGCATGGTGGTCTCGGACAACGGCACGGAGCTGACGTCGAACGCCATGCTGAAATCACAGGAGGATCGCCAGGTAGAATGGCACTACATCGCACCAGGCAAGCCCATGCAGAAAGGCTTGGTCGAAAGCTTCAACGGGCGGATGCGGGAGGAGTGCCTGAACGAACACCTGTTCCCGTCTCTGCGCCATGCCTGCCGCATGATTGCGGCATGGTGCGCCGACTACAATCACCACCGCCCGCATTCGAGCCTCGCTGGCCTGACGCCATGCGAATATGCTAACCGGTCAAAGGAAGACCAAAACCTGAACAGAGCTAACCTCAATTCGAGGACTCTCAGGGGAGCAGGTCATTGCCAGCGCAGGGGGGGTAAGTCGATCGTATGCGTCAGCGAAGCAGAACTTGCGGCCATTTGCTTCGCGATCGCGGATCGCGTGCGCATAATCCACGGCTACGCATAGAATGGCGAGGCACCACAAGCATAACGGAGAGAGTGTCAACGGGCATACTGAGGATGGCTCGAATAGGTCTCACAGCACCTCTTATTTAACGAAAGTCTAGCTTGCTGATCAAATTTTGAGCAGCTGAGGCTATTTTTGGGGGTCCAGCTTTTCCGATGACCGGTGAAAGGGTTGATTGTCGCGAAACAATGGGAACAGCCTAGACTGACAGGAGCTGACCCAAATCTGTGAAGTATCACTTGGGCTATAAGCGCATGAAAAGTCGTTCCTAATGATCG
The DNA here is from genome assembly GCF_013035585.1 of Ruegeria sp. HKCCA5839. NCBI lineage: Bacteria > Pseudomonadati > Pseudomonadota > Alphaproteobacteria > Rhodobacterales > Roseobacteraceae > Ruegeria > Ruegeria sp. HKCCA5839. The sequence goes on from NZ_WQIE01000007.1 coordinate 186,276, forward strand.
GGTTGCGAAAGCCTCCCGGACCATTCTTATAAGGCTAGTTTTTTGGGTTTTGTTTCGCCATGACCACGAACACTTCCGATATTCAGTTTTTAACCTGCTCTTTCAGAGGTGACTTAGAGCTTTGCGAGGTCATGTGTGAAAGCACAGACCGCCAGGCGCCGGAAATTCGCCACTTGGTTGCCGTTCCGCATCGAGATGTCGCAATGTTCCGTCATCTTAACAATAACCGACGCGAGGTAGTAGCATCAGAGGAGCTACTTCCATCTGGGCTACTTACATTACCGATTCCAAGAGGACGTTGGCGAAAGTGGTTGGGGCTATCTAACCATGATCAATTTCTTCTTCCTGATGGGAAGATGACCAATGGCTGGATTGTGCAACAAGTATTAAAACTTAGCGCGTCCGCTTCCAGCAGCGCCGAAATAGTCGTCCACCTCGACAGTGACGCGGCCTTAATAAAGCAGTTTTCTAGAAGCCATGTCGCGTCGGATGACGGTGCCGTACGGCTTTTTGCTAACCCGCATCTCGGTGAGCGCGAACCGCAAGGGTCCTGGCATCTTGCCGCGTCACAATTACTTGATCTTCCGCCCACCCGTTACTTTGGTGCTGGTTACATTGATCAAGTAGTGGTCTGGCGAAAGGATCGGGTACGCGAACTCGTAAAACACATTGAAGAAGTGGCTGGACAGTCTTGGCAAAACTTATTGATGAGAACGCCACAGTTTTCAGAGTATATCCTTTACGGCGTTTTCTGCGAGCATATCCTTGGCAAGGCTTCAGGACATTACCCAACGGATGAGTCGCTCAGCCTGACTTGCTGGACTGCGGGTGAAAACAACGAAACGATGCTCGAGCGCATAAAGCCTCACCACATCGGCATGGCAATTCAGTCGACAATTCCAATTTCGATCAAAGACAGGCGTAACTTAGTTGAACAAACCAGTATGCTGTCGAAGCGCTATGCCTAGTGCTTCAGTACGATCGCATAACAGGGAGTTATTATTTGAATGAACCGTTCGGCACCTAACATCGGTATTGGCATCTGTACGTTCAAAAGGCCACAGGGATTGCAACGACTGCTTCGGTCACTGCCGCTTGGATTGATAGGTGTTGAACCGGAACCAATCGTTTTTGTGGTCGACAACGATGGCTCCGATCCGTCCGTTTCAGCCGTTGTTGCTCGCGTAAGCGCGGAGACATCTCTGGATCTACGTATTTTTGTCGAAAAGTCCCCGGGTATCTCAGCGGCAAGGAATCGATGCATTGAAGAAGCGCAGGAAGCGGGATGCACCAGTCTTGCAATGTTGGACGATGACGAATGGCCTTCGGAAGGGTGGCTCAAAGCACTTGTTGAAACACAGCGCGACACGGGCGCCTGTGTGGTTGGAGGAATAGTGCATCCCGTATTTCCTAAGCAAAATGATGAACTGAACAAATACTCCCATTTCTGGGCAGTGGCCCCTCAAAAAAGAAGCGGTAGAGATTTCGTGCATGCGACCAGTAACTTTATCATTGACCTGGCTCAGATTGCAGATGTCGAAGCACCTTATTTTGACGATGCCTATGGTCTCACAGGCGGTGGCGATCTGGTCTTTTTTTCGCGTCTTTTTGGTCTGGGCAAAAGGATGCACTGGGAAGAACATGCACTTGCTTTCGAGGAAATTCCAGAGAAACGCGCAAATTGGAAATGGATGAGAAAACGACGCTTTAGAGTAGGCAACCATATGGTAATGGAGGAAGAGATTGCCAAGGGTCGCTTCAAAACGCTTATCAAGACAGCGGGTCTCACAGTCAGACTACTTTTTTATCCTGTACTGCGTCGAGAGCCGACCGGAGCAATGATCGGCTGGTGGCTCGAGACGGTCAAGGTGCAGGGGCGGTACTTTGCCCACCTTGGAATGCGATCAGTAGAATACGCGCGGGACGGAACAAATCTGCGACGAGTATCCGGTGCCAAGCCGTCGATCGGATCTTAGGTATGATGCAATCGTCTGAAAACTGTGCAGAGGTTGAGGCGTTGGCGCCGCCAGCTAATGACGTGTTTGTCGCGATACCGACTCTGAACGAAGAGCAGAACATTGAAAATTGTATCCGGCAACTCCTCGATGGCGATCCATGGATGGCGGGCGTCTGCCTAATTGTTGCAGATGGTGGTAGTACAGATAGAACATGCACCATCGTTGATCGACTGAGAGACGAATATCCTAATTTGCGGCTTGTGAATAATTCCCGCAGGCTGCAGTCGTCAGCTGTAAACCTTGTTGCTGAATTTGCCGAAGCTGAAGGCGCTCGTTTTCTGGTTCGCTGTGATGCACATGCAATATATCCCTCTGGTTTTGTGCGTCGTGTCGTTTCAAAACTGGCTTTGATGCCCGAAGATACGGCGGCGATAGCTGTCGTAATGGATGCCGTTGGCGAAAATGCTTTTCAGCGCTCATTGTCCACGATCGTTGACACTCGCATTGGTTCGGGAGGTGCACACCACAGAGGTGGAAATTTCAGTGGGTATGTCGATCACGGACATCATGCTGGCTTCGCTTTGCGATGGTTCCGGGCTGTCGGAGGTTATGATGATACCTTCTCACACAATGAAGACGCGGAACTGGATGCGCGCTTTGCGAAGGCAAACGGATTGATATGGATGGAGTCGAGCATTCGACTGAAATATGTGGTCCGAAATAGCTTAAACAAGCTGGCACGGCAGTATTTTAACTACGGAGCTGGACGCGCACGCAATATAATGAAGCACGGAACGAGACTTAAGGTTAGGCAAGTGTTACCGCTGCTGTGCGCGACACTGTTGCTGGCTTGTATTCTTGTGTCCGCTTTTTGGAGTGTCGCGATTGCTCCCGTAATTGCGTACTTGGGCGTGTTGTTGGCTTTGAGTCTGATATTCGCCTGCAAACTTAAATCGCCCGCAGGTCTGTGGACGGGGCCAATTGTCTTCATCATCCACAATGCCTGGGCCGTCGGATATATATACGCGTTTGTCTGCGCGCAAATTCACAAAAGCGGGCAGGTTGCGACTCAGTAAATTGCCCAAGGCCGATACTGGTTCTGGCCGTAGGCACAGCTCGCTATGATCTTCAGCTTCGTTTCGCAAAAATTGTGATTTTCTACCTGGTCATGTGCGACGATTTATTATTTCGATTCGCGCAAAGAGTTGAGACGTTTTGGCCGCAGAAAGCTTGCGAAAATATCCGTCAGGGAATTCTCTATCTGATTATATTTTTAGCAGTAGCGCCTGCATTCAGGCAACAACTTCACACCTCGGATGCTTCGACCGAAAAATCTATTTCTATCGGCAACGACACGAAATATCCGTTTACACCTATCCTAAGCGATTGATCCGGCATTAAAGGACTTGCGTTACCGAACTGCACCGACTGAGGTTTCTGTTTTCGTGTTTAAATTTGGAGTCGCATTGCAATGACCATTTCGGAAGAGTTAGAAATTCGATCCGAACCGAGCCTTTTCAACCCGACCATTCCGATCGGAGGCACTTCGAAACGAACGTTTGATACCGTTATGGCGTTATTCGCTCTGGCCTCCACCGCAATTATTTTTTTGATAGTAGCTTCTGTAATTCCTCTCTTGACTCGTAGTAGCCCGATTTACAGACATGAACGAATTGGCTTTTCAGGCCGTAGATTTAGCTGCCTAAAGTTTCGCACAATGCACATTGATGCGGACGAAAAATTGGCCAAACACTTGGCCGAAGACGCATCCGCCGCCGCTGAATTTGCCAAGTATCGAAAGCTTTCAAAGGACCCAAGAATAATTCCCGTGGTCGGGAATTTTTTGCGAAAAACCAGTCTTGACGAACTACCTCAACTTTTCAACGTGCTATTCGGAGATATGAGTATTGTTGGTCCGAGGCCCATTACCGAGCCTGAATTCGAGATGTACGGAAAGGGCCAGCTGTTTTACGTACAGGCACGGCCAGGAATTACCGGGCTGTGGCAAGTCTCGGGGCGCAATGAGCGGACGTTCAAAGAACGCGTTGAGATCGATTGCCAGTATGTCGGTAATTGGTCGTTTAAGCGCGACTTGGCTATCTTCTTTAAAACTCCATTCGTCGTTCTGACTGGACGTGGTGCGATGTAAAGAACTGGTTTTAGCGCGCAATGCCTAAGGATGTTTCAGGTGGTTACAGAGTGATGAGATTTATTAGTTTTAGACAATCAAGCGGTAGCGCGCGAACGGAGTTCACTATTGTTCATATCCGATCAAACAAGTCTCTGAACACGTTATTCTACAGGACTCCATCTGGTGGTTGGTTACCGAAAATTACGAGTTTGCAAAGTACATTCTGGCATCGAGCGCTTTCATCAGACAGAATCGTCCCCTTTCGAATTTTCGTTACTGAAAAGATTGTTAGGCTGTCATGAAACTGGCGGTTAACGTAATTGACCCCTCGCTCTTCACGCTTCCTTACGACGAGCATTTCGTCAGCGCTTTGCAGGAAGTGGGCCTGGATGCTGTGCTGATTGGTCGACCACTTCGGAAGCAGGAGCAAGCGCCGGAGATTCCGTATGCGGATCATTATTACAAAACCTCCGACGGTATTCCAAAAAAGAGACATAGATTCCGGGTGCTTGCCAAAGGTATTGAACACTGCCGGGACACTGTGAACTTGTCAGGCTTAAAGAGGGGCGTCCCCACCATTTCTCATTTTCAGTGGTTACCGTTTCCTTTGGTGGATGTTTACGGAATGCGCATAGCCAGACGATATGGTCCGGTGATCGCGACGGTTCATGACACAAGTCCATTTAATGGGACACCGACATCGAGACTCCAGTTAACGGGTTTCATTCGTGCGTTGAAATTAGCTGACAAGATTGTGGTTCATACGCCTTCTGGACTAGAAAAACTTGCGGCCAGCGGGATCCACAAGCGAAAGATGGTCTGTATTCCGCATGGGCCAATGGGTGACTTCGGAACGTTGCCAAGACCCTCGAAAAACAAAACCGCGAAAATCGTGTTGTTTGGAAAGCTGCGACCCTACAAGGGCGTCGACGTATTGATAAACGCACTTGCGCGCCTGAGCGTTCAGGAACGCCAAGGCTTGAAAGTTATAATCGCTGGCGAGCCGCTTATGGATTTGGGCGCAATAGAGCAAGAGATTGAAGTAAATAATTTACATGACACCGTAGATCTGCGTCTTTCTTTCCTTGATTTTCCAGAGATGCGTACGCTTTTCGCCAGCGCAGACGCTTTTGTATTCCCCTACCGCGAGATCGAAGCCAGTGGGGTTTTGTATATGGTGCACAGTCTTAAGCGCTGGATTATCGCCTCGGACATTGGTGCATTTAGTGAAACTATCGCTGACGGACTATCTGGTCGGCTTGTACCGCCTGAAAATCCAGACGCGCTTGCGCAGGCTCTTCGGGAATTTGCTAAACTAAGACCACAACCGGTCGAACCTGTCTCGTTAACAGGCTGGAACGAAATCGCGAGGAAAACCGCCGGTATCTATAAAGAGGCGCTGGACGGCTGGTATGCTGATGTTGGCAAGTCTTCGGCCATGACCGGCGCGGGAGCGCTCAAAGATGGGTGAAGACAACATAAGGTTCGACCGAGACCCAAAGTCGAGAATCAGGCTGGAATCGGCCGCAACTGGATTTACGGCCAAAGACAGTCATTCTGGCAGAAGAATAACTGCCGAAAAGCTTCGTGTGTCCGAAGCCAACGATCGCGGCAAATTCCGCTCTCACCTCGAAGACCAAACGGATCGCTTTAGGCCTCTTGATCTGAGGTCGCTTGTCTTGCCTTTTGTTCAACGTTGGATGGTAATACTAGCAGCAGTTTTTCTACCCGCCGCCGCCGCCTGGTACTACTCTTATCAGTTGCCGCCGTCATACGAGGCTTCGGCGACGCTGCTACTTGACCGAGAACGTGTACTTCTTGGTGACATTGCGGACGTTTCCGCAACTGCCAATCTGGCCGATTCTGTCCATGTATCGAACGAAATTGCAGTTTTGCTTTCACTTCCTGTCTTGGAAGATGCCGCCATGCGCATCGCGTCCGCTGGCGCCGACAGGTCTATCGATGGCACAACCAAAGCGGTGGTAGAACTGCGCGAACAGATAGATGTTAAGCGCGATCTCAACTCAATGGCTGTTGTCATCACGGCCACCGCTGGTTCTGCTGTCGAGGCTGCAAATTTGGCGAACGTTGTGACCAGCGCATATCTCGATCACAAGGTGCAAGTAGCGAGCGAAACAACCGAAAGGACTTTGCAGTGGATCGATCGAGAGATTGAAAGACTTCGAAAACTGACCGACGAACTCAATCGAAACATTCAGCAGCAAAGGGAGCGCTTGCTAAAAGAGGGCCTAAGTGATGCTGAACTGGTAAATCGACAAATCAGATCTGTGGCTGATGCCAGCGTTTCTGCACGTCTGAGAAAGTCGAAGATTTCCTCCGCGATTGATGACTTGAAACGACAGGAGGCAGCGGGCGTTCTCTCAACTGCGGATCGGCGCGATTTGCGCGACCTTGAGGCCCAAAATCGCATCGCCGCCGACGAGATAAGCGCTTTCGAAGTTGAAACCGAGCGACTTAAGAAGACTGCTCTCGATGGTGCTGAGGCAAACAGGTTGTTGGAAAACATGCTTCGTGAAACAAATGCATCACAACAACTTTTGACAAACCTTCTAATCCGCAGAAACGAAATTTTCGTTAGGCGCGAGGGGATTTCGCCCGGAGCTCGTATTATCAATACAGCGATAGCGCCTGAGCATCCGGCCGGACCGCGGCGAAAGCTTTTTGTTGGCGTGGCCGCTTTTGCTGGTCTTATGAGTATCGTCGGCGCGATCCTTCTGTGGGACATCATCGTACAAAGGTTCCAGACCTTGGGGGCAATGCAGAAGGCGCTTCGACTTCCTTTGCTCGGAGCTGTTTATTCGCGTCTGCCACTCAACCGAACGCGACAATTCCAAGATTATGATATCGGCGCGGTGGGCGGTTTGAATAGCATTGAGTACAGCCTGCTGGAAGGTGCAGCAGAACCCATGATCGTCGCACTTTTCCCCACAGAAGAAACACTGAGCGCGACCGTTGTTGCTCATGCAATGTTGGGAAGTGAAGCGACTGTCCTGCGAGATGCTTCGGTCGTGATCGTCGCACCTCACGAATCCGGTGATGACATCAAAAGCAACATGATTCCAGACACAAGCCTAATTGAAGCCGGAGGTGAGGTTATGCGGCAGCGCTTGCTAACAGCGTGTCACACCACGTTGCTTGTGCTTCCGACACCAGACAGGTCTGACCTGTCATATGCATGGGCGTCAATTGCAGACCGTGTCATTGTTGTCACCAAGGGGAAAAAGCCAAAGATACGACCTACCACACAGATAGTGGATGTGCTCTTGGGCAATAAAGCCAAAGCGATTGGTTTGGTGACTGTGCTATGACCATTCAAGATTTCTGGCAAATCCGACATATTGCTTTTGGAGCAGTTCTGTTTTCAGTATTACCCTTGCTTGTTGCTGGTGCAGCTCACAGCAAGGAAACCCTTCAGCTGGCTTTTTTGCCGACGGATCGTCCCCCGAACGCATGCGAACCGGTTGTTAGCACGCCAAATGCGACTGTCACTCTCTTCCCAACCTTCCGAGACAATTTTGATGAATTCGGCCTAACGGATACGGTTTGGCAGCCGCACTACGCGCACAACGAATACTCTGACTGGCGCGCCAGAACTCTGGAGAACAACAAGGAGTTGCAGATCTACGTCGATCCCGGATTTAGTGGCTCAAGCGACTTACCACTTGGCCTAAACCCATTCCAAGTCACTGATGGTGCTCTAAGCATTTGTGCCCGGGAAACGCCTGAGGGAGTTATCGAATATCTAAATCAGTATCCATACATCTCAGGAATGATATCGTCCCGCCGGAGTTTTTTACAAAGATACGGCTACTTTGAAATTGAAGCTAAGTTGCCTCGCGGACAGGGCCTTTGGCCTGCATTTTGGTTGCTCGCACCTGGTCAGTGGCCGCCGGAAATCGACGTTATGGAGTATCTAGGTGGAAGACCTGGAAACATAGAACTGCATGTTCATTGGGAGGAAAATGGCTTCAATTCGGATGGGTGCCAGTTCGCAGTGGTAAACGAAAATGAAAGCTTCAAACGTTATGGTGTCCTATGGCAACGTGATCTGATAACTTGGTACATTGACAGGAAGCCTGTGGCCCATATTGCGGCTAAACCCGATATGGACCAGCCAATGTATATGCTTGCCAACCTCGCAGTTGGAGGCTCCTGGGGTGGACCGCCCGACTCGGATACCAAGTTCCCAGCCTGTTACTCAATCAGAGAGATCACTGCCTGGCAGTTCCACTAAAGGAATGCTTTTGCGGAGGGAAATGTGAAACGTGTTTTGATGTCAGAGAACCCTTTGAGAAAGGACATTAATCCATTTTTTCGCATCGTTTTTGGTGAGCCTGGTTTTTTGTCCGAAGTCGAAGTCAAACCGTTCAGGCCTGGTTCATTTCGACCGGATGCCGGAAACATCCACCTTCATTGGCTAGACTGGCTTTTGCATTCGCGGTTTGCGAGACGGTTTGAAACGATCGCAGATCTTAAATATGCCGACCTCGTTAGGCAGATAGATGTAGTAAAACGCTCTGGTGGCCGGCTCATATGGACGGCGCATAACGTCAGCCCGCATGATTTTGCGTCAAGGAAATCGGAAAAAGTTTTTGGTAGGTGGAAAGACGAGATCTGTTCGAGAATTGATACTGTCGTTATTATGTATCCGGGAGCCAAGCAGGAGATTTTGAGAACGACACCCTCTTTAGTTGCAGCCAGTTTCAAAGTCGTGCCCCATCCTCACTACCGCGACTTCTTTGAGCCGAGTAATGAGGTTTTGTCCCCGCGCCGCGAACTTGGGATTCCAGAGAATGCTTTCCTGGTTGCATCCGTAGGTCATATGCGACCATACAAACAATTGCCTAGTCTTTTGCGGTCATTTTTGGCGATCGCCAAAGAAGATGAATACCTCCTTTTGGCTGGAAACTGCGGGGAGGAACTGAAACAGCAGCTTTTGACCATCGCGGCAAACAGAAAGAACATTATCTTCAAGTTCGGTCATTTGTCTGACAGTGATTACGCTTGCATTGTCCGCGACGCGGACTTGTCAGCAATGAACTTCGGAAGAGTTTTGAACTCGGGTTCGGTAATAGCATCCCTGTCGTTGAATACCCCCGTGCTTGCACCTGCCAAAGGCGCATTGCCACATTTGCAAAGCCAAGTCGGGCCGGGATGGCTTGCTCTCTTCGATGACGATCTGGACGAAAAGAGCTTACGTCAAAGCGTTGACGAGATTCGGTCCGCCGAGGCGAAGGGTCCCCTCGATCTGTCGTTTGCATCTCCAGCTAAGGTTTCGCAAGGCTACGTCGATGCGTATGCATAGAGTCAGGAATTGGGTTAAATAGTTGAGTTTATCGTTCCATCATCGCGGCATCAGACGCGCCATGCTTCTTGTGGCGATTTTTGTTTCCGCGATTCCGTTGAATGCTCTCAGACTGGGGCTTTTCCGCCGAGTGTTTGGATACAAGATAGGCAAAAACTGCAAGATTGGAATGTTCACAGTCATCCTTTGCCGAAGCTTCACGCTGGGTGATGGCTCTACCATTAGAGCAAGAAACAGTTTCAAAGGAGACTTTGATTTCCGAGCAGGCCCTAAGTTTTTCGCTGGAATAGGAAATACTTTCATATGCCCCTGGGTTCTACGCGATGAAATGGAATACACCGCAAGTATTGCCTTTGGTAAAGACTGTCTTGTCAACGAAAGCCACTACATAGATGTCCACGGACAAATTCTGGTCGGAGATGGGACATGGCTAGCAGGCCGAGCCAGTCAGTTTTACACCCACGGTATCGGCACAATGGACCGAAACATCTCGATCGGTAACCGGTGCTTTATAGGGTCCGCTGTACGATTTGCACCGGGTACCCGGGTTGGAAACCGTAATATCATCGGAATCGGATCCGTTCTTTTGAATGAGATAGACGAGGATGAGAAGCTGATTTCAGGTTCACCAGCCCGCGTTATTCGATCCATAAAAGCCGACCTTGAAAATGGTCGATACCGCTTCAGCAAATCGGACTGGACCTGATCTATATGGCGAATTCGCTCTCCAACAAGCACTTAAAAATTTCGCGAGCGCGTTGAATTGATGTCTGTCAGCGTCGATTTGAGAAAATTCATTCTCTCAGTTGGCCCAACTGGTGCGTCGGCAGTTCTACAACTTTTTGTTTTTGCCCTTACTGCAAGATCACTTGGACCAGAGCAGTTTGGTTTGCTCGCTGTTCTTTATGCGGTTTCAGTCGTTTCCGCTGAAGTAGCTGGATTGGGTGCAGACAGCGCTTTGCTCAAGTCAGTTTCCGTCCAACCGACCATGTTCCGCCGCGCATGGGGACAGTTTCTTTTGGTTTTTGGAGTTTCCGTCGTTCCTTTGGCCTTAGTTGCGGCTAGCTTGAGTTATTTTTTTGCAAACTCCTCCGTTATGTGGATTGTCGCCTTGGCCCTTATCTTAGGGGAGATAACGATAGGTCGAGTCACTGCCGCTACCGAATTGGTCTTTGTCTCCCAGGACAGACCGGTTCAGGCCAGTCTGATCCGTCTGTTTGTAGTAAGTTGCCGGGCACTTGCAGCAATCATCGCCTTTGTCCTATTGGGTTGGAATACAGTGGGAGGCTGGTCATTAGTAACGCTTTTGCAATCATTGGTTTGCAGTTGCCTTCTCATAGGTATTGTAACTCGGACATTCGGTAGACCTCAGATTTACCTTATCCGGGGTGACATCGTTTTCGGTTGCCTGATGATGTTGAACCAGCTTGCGCGCTCTTTAAACACCAACTTGGACCGGATAGTACTGTCCGCCTTTCTATCGTCGGCACAGATTGGTGTTTACGCGTCGGGTACGCGCCTTCTGCAAGTGAACGGGATCCTTAATCAAGCGGCGACACGAATTTTTTATGCGCGCTTTTTCAGGGCTGGTGAGCAGGGAAGTGACGCATTGTCAGAATACACCCTCGCCACGGGAAAGAAGATGGCCTGGGTCGGAGTGTTGGGTGCGGTGATAATGATTGTTCTCGCGCCATTCCTGCCTTTTGTACTCGGAGAAGGCTATGAGCAAAGTAAGTGGGTTGCGGTTTGCCTTGCATTGATCAGCCCGGTTATTTCTTTACAGTATCCGCCCGCAGATGCGCTCACCGCCAGCAATCGACAATTGCTACGGACGATCATCTATTTCTCCATGGCTCTAGTTTCCGGCGGATTGATCGCGATCGGAGCGTTCGTTGGTGGTATTTTCGGAGCACTTGCGGGAATGGCTCTATCCCAATTCGTTCTCTGTATAACGCTATGGTACATGGTGAGGTTTGTGAAAACATGAATTACTTCGCGACCGCGACAGATAGATTGAGGGGAACTTCACTACTGAATTGGCAAGACAGATGTCGAGCTACTCATCGGATGCTCGAATGAACGTGGTAGAGTCTCTTGTCTTCCATAGCAGACTCTTGCTGCTTCCGGTTTTGCTGATGTGCCTGATCGAATTCGGTCAAATCTGGTACTTCTCCCCTAACGACTATGGTGACGTGATCCGAAGTGGCGGAGACGGCATTTTCAGAAAAATTCTTTGGTTACTGGCTCTTATCGTCATCTTGGGCCACTTTTTGCGGTGCGGCTTCTTAATGGTCGCGAGAGTGCTGTTGCCGCTGCTACCTTTTGTATTGTGGTGTTGCCTGTCGACGATTTTGTGGTCTGTTGACCCGTTGTTCAGCCTTAAAAGTGTTGTTTTCTGGGCCATCGCTTCTTTGGTCGCTGCATCGGCGGCAATTGAGGTTGATAGCAAATTGTTGTTGCATACACTCGGCACGTTTTTTGTGGTCGTCGTGCTATGTTCTTTTGCGCTCGCAGTCGTGGTCCCTCAATCAGGTTTCACTCGATACGGAAACGAATTGGTCTTGCGAGGTTTTTTTCCCCACAAGAACGTGTTCGGTTGGTTCTGCGCGATTGGCGGTATTCTAATAATTGCGAACTGCCAATACATTTCGACACGCACCAGCCTGTTTTTCATTCTCATAATTGCCGTTGCGATTTTAGCGGCTCAATCTCAGACGTCGATTGTTGCTGTGACAGCAGGCCTACTATATATTTTCGCCATTCGGCTACTTAAGCGGTGCTTTGGGGACGGTGCGCGGGCCTTCTATGCGATGATGATCTCGCTCACTCTGGCGGCAAGCGTGGTCTTTTACTTATACCCTTTCCTTTTGGACTTGGTAGGTAGAGATACAACTCTCACGGGACGGACAGCTGTCTGGGAGCACTATTTTTCCTATCTTATTCACAGACCAGTGACTGGACTTGGCGTCGGTATCTTTTCTTCAGACACAGATATCAATCTGGCTATCGGCGGTAGCGTACCTGGATTTGAATACCAAAAACTCCATTCGCCACACAGTCTGTACGTTGGACTGTTCGGGGAAGTTGGTTTTGTCGGCCTGCTATTGTTTCTGGGCGGACACGCTTACATCGCCATCATCGCCTCATTCAAAAGCAACAATTCCTGGGTACATTGCGCAGGCGCGCTATCTTTCCTGATCATTTTGGCGGGCACGGCGGAGATGCGAGATGGCATTATTCCGGGAATCGCAACGATCATGCTTATCGTTGCGCGCGGCGCAAGTTTAAGATCGCAGTTTCCCAATGCAGGTCAGTATATGAAAAATGAGGTCGCATGATGGTTGATTCAACTTCGGAGACCGTGTTGTCTCGATCAAAGTTTTGGATGAGCGATGCATGCGCAAGCCTCGCTTAATCTTTATACACGAACAATGGACATGGATTTGATTTCCAGAATTTTTTCAATACGTTCAAAACGGAATGCAAAGGAACTATGGGTGGTGCCTGAAAAATTTTCGCATGGACCGCAATCGAAAAGAACCGTGAAATCAGATTGCGAAACCAAACCGTTGCAATTCGATCTTAGTCGGAAAGGACCGTTGCCGGTCTTTTTCGCTCTGGTGGTTGCCATACTCTGTGCGAACCTCGCTCTGGCGAATTCAGCTGACAATTACAGGCTGGTCTCGGGCGACGTAGTAACGTTGGATTCTGTTTTTTCAGACCGGCAGTTGGAAGTTCAGATCGATCTGAACGGGCAAATACGTTTGCCAGATTTTGGCAGCGTCAAAGTTGCTGGTCTAACTCTCGATGAGGCAGAGGATGCGACCGAAGAGAAAATTCGGGAAGGTGGGCTATCTGAAGAACCGCGGGTCTCGATGGCGGTGTTGCGTTACGCTCCCATTATTGTGTCAGGCAATGTTGAAAGGCCAGGGAGATACGACTTTTTCCCGGGACTGACAGTTTCATCTGCGATCGGCCTGGCTGGCGGGTTGCGTTTGACCGGGATGTCCCGTGTGGAATTTGACCAACGGCGAGTCAGTTTGGCGTCTCAACTCGCCGAAAGCCGATACCGGATAGCTTCCCTCGTTGCGACAATGAGACGTCTCGAGGCAATTGCCCGCGATGATTCAGAGTTCGAAGTGAAAATTGAAGAAGGTACTGGAATTCCTGGTCTCGAGCCCAAGCTCTTTTCAAGACTGATCGAGAAGGAAGCGCTACTGTTCAACATAGACCGGCAGGTTCAGGAGGAATTGATAGCTGGTTGGAACAATGAGCTTGAGGTGCTTGGTGAGCGGCAACGACTTTTCAAGGAGCGCCTGGAAGTACTAGATCTCCGGGCTGCTCAGACTAGGGCTGATCTGGAAGACGTCTTAACGTTGAAAGAACGCGGTCTCCAAACGTCTGCAAGACTTGCAAATGCAGAGCGCGCTGCAGCGGATTCGCGCAGTCGGTTTCTTGAGATCAACAGTCTGTTGGTCGAAGTTACTGGAAAAATCGCTGAAGTCGAACGTGAAGCAACGCGTCAGCTAAGCAGGCGGCGGGCGGACAACTTAGAAAACCTTAGCCGAGTTGGAAGCGAGCTTGAACTGGAGCAGATAAATTATGGGCGTCTTGTTGAAGAGCGGCTCTTGGTTGAAAACATCGGTTTCCAAGCGATTGACGCCTGGCCGGAAGACATGCAAAGCATTTCCATATTCAGCTTACGGGAGGGAAGGACAGCCATATCACCGGCTGCGTCCACTCCGTTGCTTCCCGGCGATCAGATCGAAGTGCGGATTGTAGGTGAAGATTGACCCGGAATACCGCAAAGAGCAGCTAGTGAAGTGATTAGACAGCCGGATGCGGCTTCACTTGTCACGCAGCAAGGGCAAGGAAATCATTGAAGTGTTTTTTGTCTCCGAGTGACTGCGCGCCGTAGAGTCAAAGAACTGAGCGAAATCGAACTGAGATGTGGTTTGCAGGTATTTCTTTCATTTGTCTTTCAGCGCTGCGACGATCGCAATCAGTATCGCAGCCACAAGCGGACCAATGACAAACAGGGTTAGTGCAAACGCAAACCAAGTCTTAAAGATAACTGCGGCAAGAGCAGCTAGTAACAAAGCAATGAGAGGTACTATGATGACGGAAGCGCGCATTTGAAAACTTTATGACCTCGATTGGATAGACAAAAAAAGCACTTTTCGGAGCACATGTCGATCAGTCTTGTTAGAAGAACTTAGATTGAGGCTAGCAGGGTACTCTCGTGGCATTGGCGCATGACCAAACAATCGCCATTAATTACTTCAAGACTAATCCAGAGATCACTCGAATTGCTGGGGCTCGCAGGCCGTAAGAATTTGGTTCGAGCTCGCAACCAAGTATGAACTTCAGGGCTTTCGGCGCGCATACGCGATGAGCACCGAGCGTGTAACAGGGGCCATCAGAAAGGCTCAGGGCGATTATTTCGTCGAAGCTGTTTCAGCTAATCATGACGCTCGCCACACTTTCGTGATTACGCACAAGCCCGCTTGGGAAGCAGAGAACACTGAGTTTCACCGCATCGAAGAGGCTCTGTCCGATATGCCATACACCGTATTCAACGGTCATGAACACTTCTATGAGTATCGGGAGCAATTCGGGCGCGTTTACATCCAGCTTGCGACAACGTCGGGTGAACAGTTTCCGGACAAAGGGCTGTCGGAAGATCACATCATGCTCATTTCCGTTCGAGGCGATGACGTCGAGTTGGTCAACTTGATGCTTGAAGGCATCAGAGATCGGAAAGCCAAAAACCCCGGTGCTGAGCAAGAACCTTGTTTCGCCATCGAAAGGTGCTGACAGTCTGCTTTGGGCTCGAAGTAGACATTCGCTGCACTCGACCTGGAAGACTGCTATGCGTACAAAGCCGCCTAATGCTCATCGCTTTCTTATGACTGGTCTCACACCGAAGCGGACCTTCGTTTCGAACTTTACGTCCTCCGAGATGCGTTCGAAGCGGGCATTGCTCTAGGCGACCAACGCACAGTATCTGCCATCTGCCGCTTGCGGATCTAAACTGTCCTAACAGCAATTCACAGTCGTCTGACAGCCTCTAGCCCAAACACAAGGGGCTAGACACCAGAACTGAAGCATGTCTGGATTGCTTAGAGATTGTCTAGTCGGACGGAGATCCCCAAAATGAAAAGAAATGCAAACAAGCTGTTAGTGACCTCCGCTATTGCTATCGTTCTTTTGGCCTCCGGTGCGGCGCTTACTGCGTCCACGCAATCAGCAAGCGCAGAGGCTGGTTATTTCTGGGATGAATCCGTTGAATCTGTAGACAGAAGCCCATGGATATTTGAAGGCACAAATGTTTTTGGCGAATTGGCACGAGTTCCACCGTCAGATTGGGTACGTACTTTGGAAAAAGCGGCGTACCCAACTGAGCTTGAGACTTTTGTTTTCACAGCTAGCAATAATGAAGAACAAAACACCAGCGATTGGTTGCATCAAACTCATACCGATAGCTTTTTAATTTATCACAATGGCAAATTGGTCGCGGAAAAGTACTTCAATGGCATGAGGGCTGATACGCCTCACCGCATTCACTCGATCACCAAGACAGTGTTGGGTATGGCCGCAGGGCTGGCGGTTGAGGCGGGAGAATTAGATCCTAAAAAGCTGATCACCGAATACCTGCCAGAGTTGGAAGGCCCAGCATTCAAAAATACAACGGTCAGACATCTACTTGATATGACCGCTGCTGTTGATTGGAAAGATGCTTCTAGCGGCTATTTAGACGATGCCGGTGATCTGTTCTGTGCGTTTGGTCAGGACCTCTCAGAAAAAGTAGAAGTTTGTGATACAGAGTCTGGCGTTAAGAAGTACATGATTTCTCTGAGTGATCGCGAGACCTTGGTAGAAGACGGTGAAGTTTATAGTTACCGTTCAGTGCTATCTGCACTGCTGGGTATGGTTATCGAGTCGGCAACTGGAGAAAGCTATCTGGATGTACTGGCCGAGTTGTGGCAGGGCATCGGTGCTCAGGACCCTGCATATAGCGAACTAGGGCCCAATAGGATTGTGCAAACGAGTGGTGGGTTATTTACGAGCTCTCGTGACCTTTTGCGATTTGGCATAATGATGCTGGACGACGGAAAGGTTAACGACACTCAAGTTATTCCTCCGGATTGGATAGCTGACACGATTCAAGCAAATGACGATGTGATCGCAGCTTATGAGAAAAGCGCATAAGCGGAGGTGTTTTAAGGCTTCCACTACCGTAATCAAGTTTGGGTGAAAGATAGAGAAAAAGGTGCGTTCTACGGTATCGGTGTCTATGGGCAGCTATTGTACGTGAACCAGGAAGACAATGTGGTTATGGTGAAGCTATCAAGCCAACCAGAAGTTCAGAACACACCTATGTATCTGGACTCTATGGTTGCGATGAAAGGCATTGCAGAGACTTTGAGTAAATGAATTTCAGATTATCTTAATCTAGTAGGCTGAGCCAAATCGCTCGGCTTATACTACGGAAAGACTTAACGGTGTCGTCGGGTTAGTACCGGGTGACCTCGACTGCGACCGCAGCAAACACCACACCAATCAACAGTGCTTTTGTATTCACCGCCGACAAGCTGGGGAGTTTAACCCGAAGTGACAGAGCTATTATCACACCCCCTGTTAACCCAGTCGCAATTGAATAGATCATGCTACTTTTGTCTGCGTTGAGACCGATCAATATGCCGACTGCAAGCGACACGACAAAGTATGCGCGTAGCCATCCAGACATGTGTCCGGGGTGGGTCTTGTAGAGAAAGATATTTACCCCAAACAAATGCAATGAATAGGCCAACGTTCCAAAAGCGTACAGCTCAGGTGATGTTCCCGTGGTTTGCATGACGGTAATGGCAAGCAAACAGTTATAGGTGCCAAGTGCCACTGTGTCCAAGCCAAGCGACAACCTGTTATCGGCCCCCGTGTCGCGACTGGCTTCCAGCAAATAGTAAATGAGAAATCCTAGGAGCGAATAACCGAACAGCGAGTTTTCCCATTTCCCATTTGCAGCCAAATCGGCCGACAATTCACCGATTTTTGGCAGTAAGAAAAGGAAAGCATAGCCAAGTCCGATCCCAGATGAAAAATCAGAAAGCCAGCCTGCTAGGGCGGGGAATCTCCGGTAAAAAGACACGCAGAAGACGTGAACAGTGCCGATGACTGCAATCGATGTGATCGCGAGGTATGACGACGCGTCGAACACGGCTAAGATCCAATTGTAACATTACAATTTGTATGAGACACCCCTTGGGAGCAAAAGCACAACCCAAAAAGTGAAGAAGGTGCGATTTGAATTGAACACTCAACGTCAGCTTTCTTATGCACTTCCGGCATTGATGCACGGTGCAGAAAATTGAACTTAGGGCTCAATGCAGTCATTCGGTGTGCAATGTATGAAAGACCGCTCTGCGGACAAAGCTGCCGATTGAATTTATTCAAAGCGAGTTCAGCGCGGATTGCTTACTGAGTCTTGCCTGTGCGCCGTCGCAAAAAACGTCCGCACTGTCGATTTGTGGCCTTCGCAAGGGCATTCATCCATCTTCCACAAAAGAACAGCCTTACAAGGACGGCAGGAACAAAGCCAGGTTTGGGAAAATGATCAGTAGAACGACCAGCAGGATTGAGCAGAAAATAAACGGGAATGCGGACGTGTAGATTTCGCGCATCGTTGTGCCGGGCGGTGCGACACCTTTCATCACAAACAGCAGCAACCCAAATGGTGGTGTGGTGAAGCTGATCTCGAGCGAGAGCAACATGATCAGACCGAACCAGATCGGATCAAACCCGAGTGTCTGCGCCAGTGGAAAGAAGATTGGCACGGTCAGCAACATGATCGAAATCTGTTCCATGAACATGCCAAGTAACAACAAGACAGCGAACATCACCGTCAGCATGGCCAATGGAGCAAGTTCAAACGCGATGGCCCAATTCACCAGTCCTCGCGATGCTCCGGAAAATGCCAAAAGCTGGCTGAACGTGGCCGAGCCGAAGACGATCAAATAGGCCATCAGCGTGACCTTGAGAGCGCCGATGACCGACTTTTTGATCGCCTCCCACGAAAGGCAGCGAAAAATCGCGGCCAGGATCAATACGCCCAATGCGCCAAACGCTGCTGCCTCGGATGGGGTGACAAAGCCACGGATCATCAAGACAATAATCACGACCATGACACCAACCATCGGCACGACCTCAGTCATGAGCAGTTTCAGGCGGTACGCCAACGACATAGGCTCGACGTCGTACGCAGGAGCCGCCTCGGGATCCAACCGAGTTTGGAGCCAGATCGTACCGATGTAGAACAAGGCGAGTATCAGACCGGGAATGACTCCGGCTATCAACAAGGCTGCGACGTCTATCTGTGCCAGCGTGGCCAGAAGAACCGCCAGCGCCGAGGGCGGGATGATGATCGCCAAACCGCCGGTTCCCAAAATTGGTCCAATGCTCATACATGATTTGTATCCGCGGCGGTTCATTTCGGGCACCATGAGCGATCCTAAAAGCGCGGTTGAGCCCATCGACGACCCTGACAAGGTTGAAAACGCGGTGCCGCCCAGAACCGTCACATAACTCAGCCGCCCCGGCAGACGGCCAAGCAGCTTGTCTATTGCACTGAACATGCGCCCACCTAACCCCGTGTGGAAGAAAATCTCGCCCATCAACAGGAATAGCGGGATTGGCATCAGCGCGTATTTGGTTAATGCGCCCAACCCGTTGTTAAGGAGTTGCGTGACGCCTCGCTCACCCCCCATAAAAATCCAGGCGCCCAGAATATTGGCTGCGAGAAAAGCCAGGGCCACGGGCATTCCGATGGCCATCAGGAACACAATTGATCCAAGCAGCAGGGCAAGCGCTTCGTACCACTCCATTATTCGTGTATCCCTGCTTCTCCGCTGTGCATCAGCTCGGGTCCGAAGACAAAGCGCGAAAACTCGATCACCATCATTCCAAACGATAGCGGAAAGGCGATAGTCAGCATCCATCGGGGGAAATAGTAAGCACGGGTGTCATAGTCCCCGCGCTCGATATTCGTCAGGACCAGATCAGCCCCTTGCCAGGCGAGGATCAGGCAGACCAGCACGCAGGCACCTGCCACCGTTCGGCTGACAATCCGGCGCAAACCAACTGGCAGCGCAGCCGTCACCAATTCGATGTGGACGTGGCCCTTTTCCCGAACCAGCCAGGGCGCACCCAGCATGGTCATGTACAAAAGCCCATATTCGGCAGATGTAAATAGCCATGCAAAGGGTTGCAGCCCGGCATTTCGCATCAGAACTGACGTGATGACGGACAGCATTAGCCAAACCAGCAAAAGGCCAGCGATGATGGCCATGCCAAACAGCACTCCGTCATAGATCCTTTTCATCATCCCGCTTGCTCTGCCCCGAAAAGTGATAGGCCCGCCAGTATGGAACGGGCCTGTCTGTGGTCTTAGTTAGCAGCGTCGAGATTGTAGAACAGCTCGATCAGGCGATCATAATTGTCGGTGCCACCGGGTTGTTCAGCCATCAGGCCTTTCATACGTTCCCATGTCTTTTCTCGGGCCGCCGCAAGGTAATTTGCCTTTGCCTCACCTTCCAGGCTGACAACCGTCATGCCTGCAGCGTCAAGGGCCGCAAAGTCTTCGTCGCGTTTGCTGCGCAGGGCTTCGACACTGTCTTTTTCGTGTTGTATTGCAACGTCTTGCAGGATCGTGCGCGCCTCTTCAGAAAGCGAATTCCACCGGTCTAGGTTCACGATGACGCCGAGATCGGTTGAAAAGAAGCATGGCTCAATGCGGTAGTTCAGGAACTCGTTCCATTTCAGGTCGATCAGGCCAATCTGGGTCCAGCCTGTCGCATCAACAACACCACGTTGTAGGGCCGAATATACTTCGCCCGTGGGCAGGTCGATCACTTGCGCACCAAGATAGTTGGTGAAGAAAGCGTTATAGACGTTGTTGCCGCGCAATTTCAGCCCTTCGACTTCCAGATTACCGTCAGCATCGAAACTGGGCTCGTTGCGTGTCCAAAGGTTGTAGCAAACGCCACTGTCGAACCAGCCGAGGTATTTCAGGCCCATTTTGTCTTGGTGAATCTGATCGATCAGTTCCGTTCCGCCATTTTCGCGGGTTTCAATTGCGGTCAGATTCGACGCGACCATCGCGTCTTTCTCGGGCAGCGCACCACCGTAGAACGAGCCCGGAGTGTAAACCATGTCAACGATCCCATCGCGCACCGCATCGGGCTGCTGAAACATGCCAATGGCTTCCGGTCCGCCGCGTACGTCTATCTGAATGACCCCTTTGCCCGCTTCGTTAACCTTGCCGACAAAGTCCAGAAAGCTTTGAGTATAGATCAGCGTTTCGGGAAAGGCGTGAACCGCCGAGATCGTTTCTTCGGCTTTGGCCGTTCCGGCGACGATCACGGCCCCTGCCAAAAGGCCAGCCAATGCGTTCATCTTCATAGTTATTCCTCCACGTGTTTCAGGGGCATTTTCCTGGTTTCCCCTAATTTCAGGTCTCTTGACCCGTATTGCGTCGTCTTTGCGCGACTTGTCCTATTCCGGTTTGTTCGGCCAGGCCCAAGGGGCGGCCTTGTTGCGGTTATCCCTATGAGCATTGATCGCCTGCGTATGTTGCTGGGTCAGATCGATGTCGTCCCAGCCGTTGATCAGCTTCACACGCCATCCTTCGTCCAGCTCAAAGGTCGCTGTTATGTCCCCGAGGGTCAGGCGGTTCTCGGTCAGATCAATCGACGCAAGGTATGGGGCATCTTTCAGCGCCTGCTGCAGTTGCGCCACCTTCTCAGCGTCGACACGAGCGGGCAGTAGGCCGTTGTTGATGGCGTTGTTGGCGAAGATGTCGCCGAAACTGGGTGCGATGACCGCGCGAATGCCTGCGTCGACCAGCGCATAAACTGCTGCCTCGCGCGACGAGCCGCTGCCAAAGTTATGCCCGGCGACCAGAATGCTGATCCCCTCGTGGCGGTTCAGCGGAAAATCCGCAGAAAGCTGTTCATTGTGGTCGCGCCGCATGTCGTGCAGCAGATAGCAGCCATACCCCTCACTACGCGGGACTGACATGAAACGCGCCGGGATCAGCTGGTCCGTGTCGATATTATCGAACGCCAGTGCCAGGGCCTGCCCCTGTTGAGTGCTCCACCCCGCCATCACGCCGCCCTGCCCTGCAAAAGCGGCCTTACGTCCGTAATTGTACCCGTTACGGCCGCTGCGGCGACCATCGCCGGGGACATCAAATGCGTTCGCGCGCCGCGCCCCTGACGTCCGCGGAAATTGCGGTTGGTTGAGGATGCGCAGCGCTTGCCCTCGGCCACAACGTCGCCATTCATGCCAACGCACATAGAGCAACCTGACGCGGCCCACTCTAACCCGGCATCTTGGAATATCCTGTCCAACCCTTCGGCTTCGGCCTGCGCCTTTACCCGCGCTGAACCGGGCGCGACAAGCCCCGGCACACGCGCCTGGCGCCCAGACAACACCAAAGCGGCCTCGCGAAGATCTTCAATCCGCCCATTCGTGCAGGAGCCGATAAACACCTGATCCACCGTGATACCGTCCAAAGGCTGCCCCGGCCTCAACGCCATGTACTCCAAAGCTTCTTGTGCTGAATTTGACTTTGCTGGATCAGTGGCGTCTGGACTGGGGATGTTGGCTGTTATGGGCAGGGCCTGTTCCGGGCTGGTGCCCCACGTCACGGTTGGTGCGATGTCAGCTGCGCTCAGCTTAACCTCGTGTTCGAAAACGGCCCCCTCGTCCGTGATCAGGCCCCGCCACGCCTGTTGCGCTCTTTGCAGATCTGCGCACGAAGGCGCGTATTCGCGTCCTTCAAGATAGGCAAACGTGACCTCATCCGGCGCAACCATGCCAAACCGCGCCCCGCCTTCGATTGAGAGGTTGCACAGTGTCATGCGCCCCTCCATCGACAGATTCCGAATTGTCTGTCCTGCATACTCAATCGCGTGGCCCTGCGCACCGCCGCTGCCCAATTGCGCTATCCAGTTCAGGGCGATGTCCTTGGCAGTGACGCCAAATCCCAAGCGACCTTCGACGCTTATTCGCATGGCCTTGGGTTTTCGCTGCCAGACCGTCTGCGTCGCCAACACATGCGCAACCTCTGTAGCCCCGATCCCGAAAGCCAATGCGCCAAATGCCCCGTGAGTGGATGTGTGGCTGTCCCCGCAATTGATAAGCAGCCCGGGCAATGTCAGACCCAACTCGGGCCCGATTACGTGAACGATGCCTTGCGACGGGTCGCTGAGATCGAAAAGTCTGATGTTGTGGTCCGACGCGTTGTTCCGCAAGGTTTCGATCATCCGGGCGATCTTTGGATCGGCAATCCGGTCTCGGTTTCTTGTGGGCGCGTAATGATCTGCAACCGCAAAGGTGAGAGCAGGTTCAGCCACGGATAAGCCGCGCTCTGCCAGCTTGGCAAAGGCATGATGCGACCCTTCATGCACTAAGTGGCGGTCAACCCAAAGCAGCGACACACCATCCTCGCGCCTCAGAACCTCGTGCGAGGCCCAGAGTTTGTCGAGCATGGTGCGCGGTGCGCTCATTTCCCGGTCTCCTCGCTGCGTCCGATCGCGGGCTCCCAATGCCGGGATGAACCGGTTCCCACACGCGCCAAAGGCATCTCGAGCCGAAACATGTCAGAACGATAGAGGCCAGAAAGATACTCGACCCCATTTCCTTCGACATCGCGAACGATGCGCTTAAGCGATAGCAGAGCTGAGCCGACAGCAACGCCCAATGCCTCAGCCACGTCAGGCCCCGCCAACGTTGCGGAAACGGTCTGATGCGCCTGCTCAATCTGCACGCCACTGCGTTCCAGAAGTTTGAACAGCGGTGTCGTGGCGAGGTCGCTTTCCGAGTAGTTCTGCGCAATCACAGCCGGCACATAGGTCGTCAGATGCGAAAACGGGACGTCATCAGTCAGACGCACCCGCGTTGCGATCTGCACCTGATGGTCGCTCGGAAGCCCCATGGCCTTCGCCACCACCTCTGGAGCTTTGCCGTAAGAAAAGGACAATAGCCGCGCGGTTGTGCTCTGCCCCATTTCGACCAGCTGCGGCATGAGCGTATTGAAATCCATCGCTGCGGGTGCACCGAGGGTGGACTGGCCTGAAACCCGGGTACCACTACCCGCCTGACGCTCGATCAGGCCATTGCGTGAAAGCGCGTCCAGCGCCCGTCGTATTGTCACTCGCGATACACTGAATTTCTTGGCCAGCCGCTGCTCACCGGGCAGGGTTTCCCCCGCCGAAAGCCGTCCTTCGGTGATTTGATCGTGCAGATGCAGGTAGACGCGTTGCGCCTTGGTCCCGTCCGGTAGATTGACCGCGTTGATCCTGTTCACCCGTTGATTCCCCCTTCACAGCACCTTCAATCGTAAAACCGGAACTTGGAAAATCAAGCTTTAGTATTATTGCTTCTCGAAAAATAGTCTTACAATTATTTATCAACCTGTATTACAGATAATACAATAATCGGAGGAGCTTTTGCATGCCGATCGTCGAATTGCATGTGATCGAGGGCTATAGCGCGAAAGAAAAACAACGACTTGGCGTGGCGCTGACCAATGCTGTGCGATTCGTAGTGCCTGCTGCGACAGAGCTTGTGACCGTCGTGATCCACGATATTTCAGACCAGAACTACTATCGCGGCGGCAAGAGCAGACATCCTGCTCGGGCCAAACAAGACCCCGAGCACATCGTGCGCGCCTTCCTGGCCGAAACGAGTGATCGCGCGTTTGAAAGCGCCCGGAAAAGGCTCAGCTCGGACTTCGTGATGCAGTTTCCCGGAACCGCGCCCATGCGAGATCTTGAGGACCTCAGGAGTTGGGCGGCAAACCGGTATCGCCGTATCGCGAAAACCTACGAGGGGTTCGACGCAATGCAAAGCGATGGCGACGCTGCGATCGTTTACTGCCGGGGAACGTTGTCCGGTGAATGGACCGATGGTTCAGCATTCGAAGGCATTCGCTTCATTGACCGGTTCGAGATTCAGAACGATCTGATCACACGTCAGGATGTCTGGAATGACATTGCAGAAACAAGGGCGCAGGCATGAGCGAGATTGACCCAATTACCCTTTCTGTACTTGCAGGCCGCATGGAACAGATCGCCGACGAAATGGACGCAACCCTATTTCGAGCGGCCTTTAATCCGATCATTGCCGAGGCGCATGACGCCAGCCATGGTCTGTATTCTGCAACAACGGGCGACACTCTTGTTCAGGGTAAGTCCGGGCTGCCGATCTTCGTGGGTGTGATGTCTTTTGCCGTGAAAGCGGTGATTGAAAAGGCCGCGGCTGACGGGGATCTGGAAGACGGCGACATCTATATCTTCAACGATGCACATATCGGCGGAACACATTTGTCTGATATGCGTTTGGTGCGTCCCTATTTCCGTGATGGCAAGTTGTTCTGCTATCTCGCGTCGGTTGGGCACTGGCATGACGTAGGCGGTGCGGTGCCGGGAAACTACAACCCCGCTGCGACCGAAGTTTTCCAGGAAGCCTTTGTTCTGCCGCCGGTAAAACTGGCGCGCAAAGGAGAGGTTAGCCAGGACATTATTGACATTCTGCTGCGTAATACCCGCCTACCTCAATCAGCGACGGGGGATTTGAACGGACAACTGGGTGCACTGGATCTTGGGGTCCGTAGGATGGACGAGTTACTGGACGAATATGATGCCGAAACAGTCTCAGCCGCTCTTGAGGCGCTCAGCGATCGGGCCGAGGTGCTTATGCGATCTGAGCTGCAGGACTTGCCGGACGGTCGGTGGGAAGCCGAAGACTTCCTGGACAATGACGGTATCACAGACGATCCGCTTCGCATCAAACTGGCTCTTGAGATCAAACGCGATCAAATGGTGCTTGATTTCACGGGTTCGTCTCCGCAATGCGCCGGGCCTGTGAACATCGCCCTCCCCACGACCGTTGCAACCGCCTATGTGGCTGTTAAACACGTTTTTCCGGCGCTGCCTGCCAACGCCGGCGTGATGCGTCCCATCGAAGTTATCGTGCCCGAAGACAGTCTATTGGCGGCAGAGTTCCCTGCCCCGACAGGTGGATACACAGAAACCATTCTGCGAATGATCGATGTTGTATTCTCTGCCTTCGCCAACGCCGCACCGGATCGGGTTGTCGCCAACGCTTATGGGACAATCAATGCGCTTTCTATCGCCGGAAAACGCTCAAACGGACAGCCATGGGTGATGTTCAGCTTTTATGGTGGGGGGCACGGCGGCTCGGTCGAGAGCGACGGGCTGAACCACGGTAACGCTCCGATCTCGACGGCGACGATCCCGCCGATGGAAATTCTTGAAGCCGCCTATCCGGTCATGTTCCGCCAGTGGGCTCTGCGCCCCGACAGCGCAGGTACAGGTGCGCATCGCGGGGGGCTTGGGGCTGTCTATGAAATTGAAGTTCTGGAGGAAAACGGCGCTCAGGCGTTTCTGTTCGGCGAACGCGGCAAGTTCGCGCCGAAAGGTATCGCCGACGGTGGAGACGGGGCCATGAATATCTTCACGTATGAACAAGACGATGGGTGGAAGGCACCGCCACTGGTTTCAAAAATGAGAGGGATCGAATTGAAACAAGGACAAGCGGTTCGCCTTCAAACACCCGGCGGTGGCGGCTATGGCGCTGCGGGCCACCGCGCTCCTGCAGCGATCGCCAAAGATGTGGCTCGGGGTCTTGTGAGTGCAGAACAGGCGGATCAGGTCTACGGCACCACATGGCGGGAGGTTGCGCCATGACCGGACGTATGATCGGCGTGGATGTGGGGGGCACGTTCACGGATGTTTTTGTTCTGAACGAAGCAGACGGGAGCGCAACCGTCGCCAAGGTTCCAACCACACGCCCGGATCAATCAGGTGGTTTCCTGGACGGGATCGGGCGCGAGGTCGACGATCTGTCCGAGATCTCAGTAGTGGTACACGGCACCACGGCGGGCACAAATGCTCTGCTGGAACGCAAAGGGGCCAAGACAGGTGTGATCTGTACTGCAGGTCTGCGGGACGTCTTGGAGATGCGCCGAAGGGACCGGCCGCGCACTTGGGGATTGCGCGGCGATTTCGAACCCGTTGTGGATCGCCGCGACCGTCTGGAGGTGCCGGAACGTACACTGGCGGATGGCACCATTCGCACACCTGTCGATCTGGTTGCCGTGCGCAAAGCGGCGGAGCAATTGCAAGAGCAAGGATGCGAAGCCATCGCAATCCTGTTCGCCAATGCCTATGCCAACCCTGAAAACGAAGCCGCCGCTGTCGCCGCCGTACGCGAGATTTGGCCGAACCCGCATGTGTCAGCCTCGTCAGAAATCCTACCGGAAATTCGTGAATTCGAACGGTTCTCTACCACGGCGCTGAATGCCTATCTGCAACCCGAAGTCTCAGGCTATCTTACCCGCCTGGAAAACGCTCTGCAATCCGGCGGGTTCGATGGCGAGTTCATGATCGTGCAATCCAATGGCGGGGTCATGTGGGTCAACACCGCGTCCCGCCTTCCGGTGCGTACGGCACTGTCGGGTCCGGCGGCGGGTGTGATTGCTGCAGGCTACATTGCACACTCTGCTGGCTTCGACAATGTGATCACGGGGGATATGGGTGGCACCAGTTTTGATGTCTCGCTGATATCACAGGGGCAGACGATGTTGTCAGCCCAGACCTCCATCGATTTTGGGATGGTTGTGCGCAGCCCGATGATCGAAATAACAACAATCGGAGCAGGCGGAGGGTCAATCGCCTGGGTTGATAAGGGTGGATTGTTAAATATCGGCCCTGAAAGCGCTGGATCAAATCCCGGTCCTGTTGCCTACGGTCTGGGAAATGATCGCCCGACGGTGACAGATGCCAATGTCGTGTTGGGTCGCATCGATCCGGACAACCCAATCGGTGGCAAACTGGAAAGGTTGGATGTGGAGGCCGCTGGCAAAGCAATCGACATCCACGTCGGCGAACCGCTCGGTTTGTCCAGGCTTGAGGCCGCCGAGGCTATCCTGCGCGTCGCCAATTCCCGTATGGCCGGAGCGATCCGTCTTGTAAGCATCGAGCGCGGCTTTGACCCCAAACGTTTTGCCTTTATGCCGTTCGGCGGTGGCGGAGCTTTGCACGCAGGAGCTATGCTGGCCGAAGTGGGGATCGCCCGCGCAATCGTTCCGCGTTATCCGGGTGTCACCTCGGCACTAGGTTGTGTGATCGCCGACATGCGGCAAGATTTTGTACAGACGATCAACACACTGGTCACGCAGTTGAACAAAGCTGCTTTGGGCGCGTTCATGCAAGAGCACGTGGACCAGGGTATGGCGCTGCTTGACGCATCGCGGACCACCTTCGACAAGCGTGAGATCTCATTCGAGCTGGACATGGCCTATGTCGGTCAAACGCATACCGTGCCGGTGGCGCTGACTGTTACGATGACAGATGGCAAGGTTACACCACCCAGCAAAGCCGAAATCGAAGAGGCCTTCGATACGGCCTATCAAGCCACCTATGGAAGACTGCTGAAAAACGGCGTGCGGCGCATATTGAATCTGCGTAGTGCTGTAACGGGCAAGCGACCGAAATTCGATCTTTCTTCACTTGCTCCGGCAACAGAAGGCAGTGCCACGCCCTCGTCGACGCGGAAAGTTCACTTCGGAGATGCCTGGCATGACACAGCCATCTATGATCGCTTGTCGCTTCCGGTTGGCACGTTAGTAAAAGGTCCAGCCATTCTGACCCAACCGGACACAACCGTCCTGATCGAACCGGATTTTCAAGGGCGCGTGGACTCCTTTGGCAACACGACTATCGAACCACGGGAGGACGACTGAATGAGCGAACCAGAAACCTGGAATCCGCGCCAGACAGCGCTGCTGACCATCGATCTTCAGAACGACTTTATTCATCCTGACGGAGCTTATGGCCGGGCTGGCCAGTCGGCGCAAGAAATCGCGGCCCTTCCCGCACGCATCGCGCCCTTAGCGCGAAAGTTGCAAGCCGCGGGCGGACGCTATTTTTCGGCGCAGTTCACACTTGTACCCGACCAGGACGGTGAGCCATTGATTGCGCCACACCTGAAGAAATTGCGTCCGTTCCTGACCAAGGGCGACTTCGCGCCGGGCGGGTTTGGTCACAGATTGGTCGATACGTTGCAACCCTGCGATTTCGTCATCGAAAAGGTTACCTACTCTGCCTTCTATCAGACTCGGCTGGAATATCTGATGCGCGCTTTGGGTATCGAGAACCTGATCGTTGGGGGCATCGTGACCAATGGCGGCGTTGCCTCAACTCTGCGCGATGCGCATTTGCGGGATATCGACACCGTTATGCTGACAGACGGATGTGCCGCCTTTCGGCAAGAGGTTCATGACGCAACACTCCTCTCACTGGGCACCGTCACGCATCAGCGAAGTTGCGATCAAATATTGAACTGGTTGGAGGGAGTCAAATGAGCCTTAAATCCCGACTGGCAAAGAAAGAAATTCTGGTTGCACCGGGCGTGTATGACGGTTTGACGGCTTCGCTGGCTGAAAAAGCTGGCTTCGAGGCGCTATATCTGAGCGGCGCGGCTGTTGCCTACACGCGACTTGGCCGTCCCGATATCGGGCTATCCACGGCGTCTGAGATGGCGGACACGATGACGCTGATTGCCGATCGGGTCTCGTTACCCGTTATCATCGACGCCGATACCGGCTTTGGAAACGCATTGAACGCTCAGCGTACCATGCGACTATATGAGCGAGCCGGTGCGTCCGCACTGCAAGTCGAAGATCAAACCTTTCCGAAGCGCTGCGGTCATCTGTCGGACAAATCCCTTATCCCGAAGCAGGAAATGGCTGGAAAGATAGCAGCGATGGCCGACGCGCGCGCCAGAAGTGACATGCTAATCATTGCCCGCACGGACGCCATCGCCGTTGAGGGTTTCAGCGCAGCTATCGAGCGCGCAGAAACATATCTTGAAGCTGGTGCGGATGTACTCTTCCTCGAAGCTCCGCAAAGCCGCGAACAGCTGACGTCCATCGCTGACCAGTTTGCCCCACGCGTTCCCCTGTTGGCGAACATGGTCGAAGGCGGCGCGACCCCGATACTTGGTGCTAACGATCTAGAGGCTCAGGGTTATTCCATCGTCATTTTCCCCGGCGGGATCGTCCGGGCTTTGGCCAAAACCGCTCAGGCCTATTATCAGAGCCTGGCAGAGAATGGCTCGAACAAGCCCTTCGCACAGAACATGTTCGACTTCGGCGGTCTGAACGAAGTCATCGGAACCGCCGAGATGCTCGATGCCGGGGCCCGCTATGATGACGCCAAAGGTTGAGAGTGTTGCACCCGATCGGTTTGATCTGAAGACCGGTACCCTGATCATCGGCGCAGGGGCTTGCGGTCTGGTCGCGGCCCTGTCGGCGTCCGAGGCGGGACAGGACGTGCTGGTGATCGAAGCCGATCCGGTTCCAAGCGGTTCAACCGCGTTGTCCGCCGGGTTGATCCCTGCTTCTGGCACAAAAGTTCAACAAGCCGCGGGGATCATGGACGATGCGGTACTCTTTGCCAGCGACATTCAGTCGAAGGCCCACAGCGAAAACGATCAAGCGCTGGTCGATTTGTTGACCAGCAATGCCGCGGAAGTAATCGACTGGCTGTCTGAACGCCACGCCCTGCCCTTCTCGGTTGTCGCGGATTTTGACTACCCCGGTCACTCGCGCCGTCGGATGCACGGGCTGCCGACACGCTCGGGACAAGAGTTGATCGACGCGCTTCGCAACGCCTGCGAGCGAGAAGGTTTGGACATCATCTGCAATCGCCGCGCGACAACGCTCTATCGGGATCAGGGCCAGATTTCAGGTGTTGCCGTAACAGGCCCGGACGCAACAGTGGAAACCATTGCCTGCGACCGGCTTATCCTTGCCTGCAACGGTTTTGGTGGCAACCCCGCCCTCGTTTCCGAGCATATGCCGCAAATCGAAGATGCATTGTGGTTCGGGCATAGCGGTAACCGAGGCGAGGCTGTTCTGTGGGCAGAGGGGCTGGGTGCCGGGCTGCAAAACCTGGGGGCATACCAAGGCCATGGTAATGTCGCGCACCCAAATGGAATCCTGATAACCTGGGCGGTGATTACCGAAGGCGGCATACAGGTGAACCGCGACGGTCATCGTTTCTGGGACGAGTCACAAGGCTATTCTGAGGCCGCCCGCGCGGTGCTGGCGCAGCCCGACGGAGAAGCCTTCGCCATCTTTGACGGCCGCATTGCTGCCGTTGCGCGCCAGTTCGAGGATTTCAAGCGCGCGGAGGAGACAGGTGCGATCCGATCCGCTGATACAATCGAACACCTATCGAAGGCGCTAGGCCTACCATCTTTGGCTTTGGAGCAAACAATACGAGAAATCCCCATTGGCGGCACGGATCAATTCGGCCGGTCTTTCAAACCGCCACCTTTGGCGCCACCTTACATGGGCGTCCGCGTCACAGGGGCCCTATTCCACACCCAAGGCGGTTTGCGCGTTGATTCCTCTGCGCGCGTCCTCAAAGAGGACGGTTCCGCATTCACCAATCTTTATGCAGGCGGCGGCGCGGCTGTTGGTGTGTCGGGCAAAGGGGACAGCGGGTATCTTTCCGGAAATGGCTTGCTGAGTGCCGTTGTGTTGGGTCGCATAGCTGGGTTGAGTGCGTGATGCCAAATTTGTGCATTCTAACTATCGGAACCGGTGGTGTCGTTCTGTCTGGGAGCTAAACGTTCGAAGGCGGTTTGATGGTGTTCGGAAGAATAGGTTGGTCTGAAGGCAATGACATGGTTGCAGAACGCGAAGCAACTGCCAGCCTTGCTCGGCGGTCGAGTTTTCACGAAGACTTGCACACAGTGTCCGCGACTTGGGCGGAACCCGCCGCCGATGGATCAGAAGGCCGGACGACGTAAGATGCGTTCTACCCACTGTGTATATCTGATCACCCAACTTTGACCGTTGACGTTTAGTGACTTTAGAACCCCGGCTCCCAAGCATATCATGCGCTTGTGTTTGGTGTAAGATTGCGGCTCAATCTGTGTCGACCGAAACGCCAAAAAAACCCAATCGAATTCCCCATCTAGGCTGCTTCTCGCTAACTCAAAGGTAATGCGGGAAGGTCACCTTTGGGCTCAAAGCAGCCGTTCGCTGCGGTCGGTAGCCAAGACACTCTTCTCAAAGTATACGCCCATCATCATCCAGCACATCAAAAGAACGCGGTTCTCGCTGCTTCGGCAGGGGGACGGAAACTGTGAGAACGCACACTAACAATCGAAAAAGATCAAAAGTTATGAGAACAAAACATGGGAAAAACAAGAATATTACAAAAACAAAGCGGCTAAATCTGTCTTCGGGAGGCAGGGGCCGGAGGTTCGAATCCTCTCGCTCCGACCAAAGATCTAAACGTCGACAAATGCTTAGAATATTCTCGCCACATCGAGCACTTGTCGCTTTCAATTTGGGTGACCTCGGTTATCGAGAGTATTGAAAATCCTAAGCGCGATAAGTTCAGAAGATATTTTACGACACCAGAGCTCAAAATCCAGCTAGGCGTTCGGCCAGCCAAAATGTGGCGATGCATCCGATTGGGTAGCCAAGAAACCGTCGCCATGTGCCTTGCACCAGCGACCAGCCCCAAATCGTCTGGACGATCTTCTGCAACGTCAAAAACACACTCAAAACGGCAAAAATAAAGGTAAGTTGTCCCGCCTCGACACCGAGATTGAAGGCCAACAGAGCGGCCGGGATATCTTGCTCTGGCAAGCCGATCTCGTTCAGCGCGCCGGCAAACCCCAATCCGTGCAGTAGACCAAAACCAAAAGATATCACCCAGGGGAATCGGCTGGTGAGCGTCTTCTGCCTATTGTTCGAACGCAGCACCTCGGTTGCCAGAAAGACAATCGAAAGCGCAATGACCGCCTCAACCGGAGGACCGGGTACGTTCAACACACCAAAGGTCGCAAGGCCCAGTGTGATCGAATGAGCGAGGGTGAAGGCTGTCACGGCCCAGATCAATTGGCGCAGGTTTCGGATCAGCACAAGCAGAGCAAATACAAACAGGAGGTGATCCCAACCCTCCAGAATATGTTCGAACCCTAACACTCCATATTGCCACAGCGTCTGCAGCAAGCCCTGTTGCGCGGGCAGCGTTACGGCAGGTGCGTCCGGGGTCAGACGAAACGTGGCTGTCGTCTGGGCGCCAAGATATCCGACCCTGAACAAAACATCTGTTCTTTGCTCGTCGAGGCCGTCGATCAGAATGGTATTGCCCCGCAGATCCTCGGCGCAGGTTATCCGCCATGCCTGAGTCCAGGCGCGTCCGTCAAAAACCGGCGCGTCGAGGGTCGGTGATTGACAGTTTCCCGGAAGCTTGACGTGAATGTCCATCGGTGCGCCTCGGACATCGGGCTTGCGCCAGAAAACGTACCAATCTGCCTCGGTCTCTTGCGATATCTCGAGATAGCCGGGCTCCAATGCGTGCGCATTTCCCGTCACCGGGAACAAAAGCGCCGATAGCATCGTTATGAGTACCAGAAGGTGTCTCATTGGTCATCCGAGTGCGAGTCGACGGCTTGAGGTTCCCGTATCGTATATGCTGATCTTAGGGTGTCGAGGTATGTTTGCGTGGCAAGCTCGGCCTGACCGGCTTGCCATTCGGCCAGAACTTTGGCACGCACATCATCCAATGAGGGCAGTACCGCTTCGGAACGCGCGCCCAATCTCACCAAATGGTACCCGAAGGATGATCGAACCGGGCCACTCCATTGCTCAAGAGGCAGCGTGTCCAGCTGATCGAAAAAGCCGTTTCCGAAACTTCCGTCGATCGCTGTTCTGACACTCAGACCAAAATCAGACGGAAGAAGGGACGCTTGACCAAGCTGACTGTGATCAGCTCCGCTCTTCAACTCGTCCAGGATTTGCTCAACATAATCCTCGCTGGGGTTTTGGCCCAAATGGACGAGGCTGGCAGCGACTTGAACCGGGATCGTAAAGCGTTCGGAATTCTCAGAAAGATACGTTGTGAGAGCTTCATCCGTGGGCCGCAATGCCCGCGCCTCTGAGACCAGCAAGAAATTCATCTTCTGCACCAGCCGATTGCGGATGATCTCGTCATTGCCATCCAACCCCAGCGCCAGTGCCTCGCGGTAAAGAATTTCGCGGTTTAGCCAATCTTCTTTGAGGTTGTACAATTCCTCTTCGCTCGGAGGACGACGCCAAGTTTCTTCGAATTGAAGCGCAAGCAAGTCGAGCTGGCGCTGATCCAGCACAATCACACGCGACTCGGGATCTACGGTCCACTCGTCCGTTTGAACAAGATTGAACCAAAAGAAAATCAGAACACCAAGAACCGCAAATTGAAAAAAGGGTTCGGTTAAAACGCGTCGCATCGTACTTTTTTGCAAGGGAACACTCATGCAATATCTATCCAGTTTCGCGGCCTGCCCTTTGGGACAGTCAACTTAACATCTATGCGAACCCTGCCTATTACCAAAATAGAGTTGTCGAAAAAGTTGTGTTCATGGGACACAACCGATTGCCTTGCTGGCCCGCCACCGCTGACCCACGATGAGGCTTTAGGCCAAGCGGCCGAGGTCTTGGATCACTGGTAAATCCAGTATGAACGCCTTTGACCTGGGGCAAAAAGAGGCACCTCGCACCGATCTGTGTTTGCGGCGGGCCGAGAGACATAAGGTCTGCCCGACCCGGCCCTGAGGTGGCGAATACCCGACAGTGGTCAGGTATTGGTGTCAGTGTGCGCCATCCCACCGGAAATCTCTTCGGTAGCTTCGGGACCCAAGGGGTTTGGCAGGATCAGGTTCAAGACAATGGCGATAAGCGCGGCAGGCAGCAATCCGGATGTCACCAGAATACGCGGGGTGTCCGGCAGATGCTGTAC
Organism: Ruegeria sp. HKCCA5839; assembly: GCF_013035585.1. Taxonomy (NCBI): domain Bacteria; kingdom Pseudomonadati; phylum Pseudomonadota; class Alphaproteobacteria; order Rhodobacterales; family Roseobacteraceae; genus Ruegeria; species Ruegeria sp. HKCCA5839. The sequence continues at coordinate 220,581 of NZ_WQIE01000007.1, forward strand.
CGCCCCGGGTTCCAACTGCAATCCCAAGCCAACCGAAAGAGCGATGGCAAAGATCACCATGTTGCGCTTGTTCCAATCGACATCCGACAGCATCGACACACCGGCGGCGACCACCATTCCGAACATGACGATGACACCACCGCCCAATACCTCGATCGGAACAGTTCGGATCACCGCACCGACCTTGGGGACCAAACCGCAGAGGATCAGAAACAGCGCCCCAATCGTCACAACATGACGGCTCATCACTCCGGTCATCGCAATAAGTCCAACGTTCTGGCTGAAGGATGTGTTGGGCATACCCCCAAAGATACCCGCAATGGCGCTACCGACCCCATCTGCATAGGTTGCACCGGTGATTTCCTGTTCGGTGGCTTCCCGCCCGGCCCCACCGCGCGTAATCCCGGACACATCACCGACGGTTTCGACCGCCGAGACAAATGCCATCAGACAAAACCCGATGATGGCGGCTGCTGAGAACTCGAACCCGTATTTGAAAGGTTGAGGCAGCGCGAATGCGGCTGCGTTGTTCCACGAACCGGAGATCGCGCCAAATGACAGCATTCCTGTTGCCAGGGCAAAGACATAGCCCGCAAGAATGCCGATCAGGACCGCAGAAACCGATAGCATCCCGTGGGTGTAGAACTTTAGCCCGAGCGTGACAAAAATCACGACCAATGCGGCAGCCCAATTGTGCAGGCTTCCATAGTCCTGAGTGCCGATCGCGGGCACGCCACCCGCCGCATATTGGATGCCCACCTTAACCAAGGCCAAACCGATCATCGTGACCACAAGCCCAGTGACCAAAGGGGGCAAAGCAAACCGGATCTTGCCAATAACGGTGCCAAGCGCTGCATGAAAAAGTCCACCAATCAGGACCCCACCAAACAGCGCCGCAAGACCATCCACGCCTTTGCCCGCAACAAGCGGGATCATGATGGGAATAAAGGCAAAGCTAGTGCCTTGCACGATGGGCAAGCGCGCACCAACGGGCCCAACTCCGATCGATTGGAAAAGCGTTGCGATGCCCGCGAACAACATGGACATCTGAATCATGTAGAGCAGTTCCGGAAAATCCGGTGAGTTCGACCCGAACCCAAAACCTGCGGCCCCGGCAACAATAATCGCAGGTGTGACATTCGACACGAACATCGCGAGGACATGTTGTATTCCCAGAGGAACTGCCTTGACCAATGGCGGTGTATAGTTCGGGTCGCGAAGTTGCTCGGCCGAGCCGATCGAGTCCATGTTCATATCAGTGTCCCGTGTTTTCTCTTTTGATATCATACTGAGATCTAAACGGCGCGCGCACAAGCCTGTGGCAGCGCGACAGCAAAATCATCCGAACCTGCCGCATTCCACAGCGAGGGACACGTCAGATGCTCAAGATTTGGCGTTCTTTAGAAAGCCCGTCGGGGCACCAGCGGCAGGGGTCACTTGATAACGATGCGGGCTACAAAGCCAATGATCGTTTGCGCCGATGGCTGCAATCAGAATGAGATTGAAATCACTGGGACATTTCAGGTGATGCCAGTTTCAACCCGCCGATCTGGACCAGGTGATCGACAATCGCGTCGACGCCTTTTCGCTGACGCAGTGATGTAAACACAAAGGGGCGTCCGTTTCGCATGCGGGTTGCGTCGCGCTCCATCACCTCAAGTGAAGCGCCGACATAGGGCGCAAGATCGGTCTTATTGATGATCAGCACGTCCGATTTGGTGATTGCCGGACCACCCTTGCGCGGGATTTCTTCGCCTGCAGCAACGTCGATCACGTAAAGCGTCACATCCGCCAGCTCCGGGCTGAAGGTGGCCGACAGATTGTCTCCGCCGCTTTCGATCAGCACCAGATCAAGATCGGGATGACGCGTGCGCATCTCGGCAACGGCGGCCAGATTGATCGAGGCATCTTCGCGGATCGCCGTATGAGGGCAGCCGCCCGTCTCGACCCCGATGATCCGATCTTGCGGCAGGATTTGCAGCCGCATCAGGGCTTCGGCATCTTCCTGCGTGTAGATGTCATTGGTGATCACGCCCAGCGAACAGCGGTCGCGCAATGCCTCGGACAGGGCTGCGGTCAGTGTTGTTTTGCCTGCGCCCACCGGGCCACCGATACCAACGCGCAGGGGGCCGTTCATCGTGCTCATGTGCGGAAGATCCTTGAATATTGGGTTTCATGCTGCATCGACGCAATATCGGACAAAAACCCGGTCGATGCCAGATCTTCCAACCCGGCCTGTTGCGCCGCTTGGGCGATACGCGAACAAAGCGGTGTCAGGTCTCGGATAATCCTTTGCGCATCTGTCTGACCCAAGGGCACCAACCGTGTCGCACAGGCGACAAGGTTCGACAGGAACGCTTGCAGGAACATCTGGGTTGTAAGAGGTAACGGCAGGGCCTGTAGCCGCGCCGCGCGCCCTACGGCAACCGGATAGCTTAGCCCGCTCAGATCCGCGCCCCAGACATCCGAAGTAATCTCACCAAAGGCCTGACCCAGAAGATCGGTTTCTTTCAACCGCTCGGAGGAGGCACAAAAAGCCCGCGCCGCCGCATCGGTGGCCGCCAGTTGTTCAGGATCATCGGCCTTATACCCCGCCACCAGAAACACCGCATCATTCCAGCCGGAGCCGAACTCCAGCACATCCGCGATCCAGGCCTGGGTGTCAGTCGCAGTATTGATCCGACCTGCCTCGATCGCGGCCTCAAGCCCGTGCGAATAGGCAAATCCACCCACCGGATAGGCAGGCGAGAACCATTGGGTCAGTGTCAGGATATCGGCGTCAGTGGGAATGGCCATGGGTCCTGCCGTGGCCATAGGCACCGCCTTCGGGCGTGAAGGGTTCGTGCACTTCGCGCACTGTTGCGCCGATCTTCAACAGCATGTCGCGGATGACATGGTCGATCTGGATCAGCAAGCGACCCGGTTCGATCTGACATGGGGTGTGGCGATTGCCGATATGCCAAGCGATGCGGGTCAGATCCGGCGCGGTGACCTCCAGCAAAGCCTCGGGCGCCGCAAGGATTTCGACTTCCCGCCCATCGTCAAGGATCAGGGCACCGCCGTGGTCCAACGAGGTGGTTTGCGCCAGATCGATCAGGATCTGTTCACCGCTTTCGCAGGTCAGCACCTTGCGACGCAGAAACCTGTCCTCGTAGGTCAGCGACAGGTTATCAGCGGGATCGCCATGGGTATGGTTTGCATATTTACGCGCGGTGCAGAAGAGGGCGTTCATGAGCGCCCCCCATCTGCAATGGTTTTGCTTAGCGCCAGATGGACCCGGCAAAGACGTGCTGCACGATCCCATCGCGTGTCAGGCCACGCTCTTTCAGCTCTTCGTCGCTGAGCGAGGCGTAGAAATTCAGCTGCCGGCTGCGCGACCGCGCTTCGCCCATCGCGCAAAGACCGGCAAACAGGCTTTCGCCGACGGTGCGGAACAGTCCGGAAAGAGAAATGCCGGAGCGGGTGTTGAGTGTTGTATCTGCCATCAGGACCCCCAGAATCATGGGTTAAGTTGGTCCTCCCCTGGCGTTGAGTTTTTTTCATTTCGACCTCGATGAGTAGAGGGTTAATTGTCATGGCCGGATTGCACATGCTGCAATGCAGCACAAATTTTGGTCAGAATAAAAAGTAGCGTTGCGCCATGGGTAGAACTTCGGCGGGCTGACAGGTCAGCAGCTCACCATCGGCGCGTACCTCATAGGTTTCAGGATTGACCTCGATCACCGGGGTTGCATCGTTGAGTTTAAGATCGCGCTTGCCAATGCTGCGGGTGTTCTGGACTGCGACCGTCTGCTTTGCCAGACCCAGCTGGCCAGCAATTCCATCGGCCTGAGCGGCCTCGGACACGAAGGTCACCGCCGAGTGTTCGACCGAGCGCCCGTAGGCACCAAACATCGGGCGGCTATAGACCGGTTGCGGCGTCGGGATCGAGGCGTTGGGGTCACCCATCTGCGCACAGGCGATGGTGCCACCCAGCAAAACCATTTCCGGTTTCACCCCGAAAAACGCCGGGTTCCACAGGACCAGATCAGCGCGTTTGCCTTCTTCGATGCTGCCGATCTCATGGCTCAGACCATGGGCGATGGCCGGGTTGATGGTGTATTTGGCGATATAGCGGCGGACACGCAGGTTGTCGTTTTCGCCTGTTTCCTCGGCCAAACGGCCCCGCTGTTTCTTCATCTTGTCTGCGGTCTGCCAGGTGCGGATCAGAACCTCTCCGACCCGGCCCATGGCCTGACTGTCCGACGCAATGATCGAAAACGCGCCCATGTCGTGCAGAATATCCTCGGCTGCGATGGTTTCGCGCCGGATGCGGCTTTCGGCAAAAGCCACGTCCTCGGGGATGGATTTGTCGAGGTGGTGGCAGACCATGAGCATGTCCAGATGCTCCTCGACCGTGTTCACCGTGAAGGGCCGCGTCGGGTTGGTGGATGAGGGCAGAACGTTGTTTTCGCCGCAGATCTTGATGATATCGGGGGCATGACCGCCCCCCGCGCCTTCGGTGTGGAAAGCATGGATCGTCCGGCCTTTCATCGCCCCCACGGTGTTTTCCACGAAACCGGATTCGTTCAGCGTATCGGTGTGGATCATCACCTGCACGTCCATCGCATCCGCCACCGTCAGGCAGCAATCGATGGCAGCAGGCGTGGTGCCCCAATCCTCGTGCAGTTTCAGCGCGCAAGCGCCTGCTTTGATCTGTTCCTCCAACGCGGCAGGCAGCGAGGCGTTGCCCTTGCCCGCGAAGGCCAGGTTCATCGGAAAGGCGTCCGCCGCTTGCATCATCCGTCCAATATGCCATGGGCCGGGCGTGCAGGTGGTGGCCAGCGTACCATGGGCCGGGCCCGTGCCGCCACCCAGCATGGTGGTCAGCCCCGAATGTAGCGCGTCTTCGATCTGTTGCGGGCAGATAAAGTGGATATGGCTGTCAAACCCGCCAGCGGTCAGGATGCGCCCTTCGCCCGCAATGGCCTCGGTGCCCGGACCAACAATGATGTCCACACCCGGCTGCGTGTCAGGGTTTCCAGCCTTGCCGATCTTGGCGATGCGCCCGTCTTTCAAACCCACGTCAGCCTTGTAAATCCCTGAGTGATCCACGATCAGAGCATTGGTGATCACCGTATCCACCGCTCCGTCCGCGCGGGTGACCTGAGATTGCCCCATCCCGTCGCGGATCACCTTGCCACCCCCGAACTTGACCTCTTCGCCATAGTGCAGAGCGTTCGTTCCGCTACCGCCTGTCGCATCAGCTCCGGCGCGTTCGGCGGTCAGATCATGCTCGACCTCGATGATCAGATCGGTATCGGCCAAGCGCAGCTTGTCACCGATGGTGGGGCCGAACATAGCGGCATAGTCAGAGCGGTTTATAGTTGCTGGCATTAAAGCGCCCCCATGACCTTTTGATTGAATCCATACACGTGCCGTGCGCCGCCGATGGGGATCAGCGAGACCTCGCGGCTTTGTCCGGGCTCGAACCGCACCGCTGTGCCCGGCGCGATGTCGAGGCGCAGGCCGTGGGCCGCTGCGCGGTCAAACTCTAGTGCCGGGTTGGTCTCGGCAAAATGATAGTGGGATCCGACCTGAACCGGGCGGTCACCCGTATTGGCCACCATCAGGGTGGTCACCTCGGCGCCGGGGTTGAGGGTGATCCCACCTTCGGCCGGGAAGAGCTCTCCGGGGATCATTTGTTCTGTCTGATCATCACGATCACAGCAGCCGCTGCGACAAGGGCCAACCCGACGCCCAATGCAGCATAGTCGGTGCCATGCGCATGGATATGCGTATCAGTATGTGCTGCGGCAGGGCCGGCAAGGATCAGTGCGGGAAACAACATGCGCGTCATTTTTTGGGCTCCGTTCATTTGGGTTATCGAATGGGATTGTGGACGGTCACAAGCTTGGTGCCGTCAGGAAAGGTGGCTTCGACCTGTACCTCGTGGATCATCTCGGCCACGCCTTCCATGCATTGGTCGCGGGTGATGACCTCGGCCCCCGCCTGCATCATGTCGGCCACCGAGCGCCCGTCACGCGCGCCTTCGACCACCGCATCGGTAATCAGGGCAATCGCCTCAGGGTGGTTCAGTTTGACGCCGCGCGCCAGTCGTTTGCGTGCAACCTCGGCGGCCATGGCGACCAGCAGTTTGTCTTTTTCACGCGGTGTCAGGTTCATATCAGATCGTCCAGCATCGAGGGAGTGTGTCAGAGTTCAGCTGCCGCAGGATCGGCAGCAAAGAGCGGCGCAGCGCAAAGCTGTTTTCGGCCAGCAGTCGAACGGTCAGCAGATCATCGCGGATCAGGCTGACCCCTGCGGTTTCGGGCAGCAGATCGCGGATCGTTGTCAGATGAGCCGCCGCGGTATCAGCAGCAAACACAACCAGCGCCATGGCCCCTGCCCCATCGGCAATCGCGGGCCGCGCCAGATGGTCGTGCAGGTTGCCGTCAAACGCCATGGCATCCAGAAACGCGGGTTTTTGGTCGCGCCGGATCTCGATCCGGTCTCTCAAGCGCACATCGGTCAGCCGCTCGCCCATCGCGGGGCGACCAAAGACGAAAGGCTCGACCATCAGCGCCGACGCACCGAGGGCCAGATCAATCTCCAACCGGCGGTCCAAAGCGCAGCCATCGAACAGGATCGTCTCTTGCGGCAACCAGTTGAGCCGTGCCCCTGCCTCTACCTGCACTCTGTTGCGGATCTTGCCTGTCTGCTCGGGCTGCGCGCGGTAAGCGCGCTCGCAGGCTTGGGTGGTCAGGGTCAGAGTGGTGCCCGCCGCGACCTCACCTGCGAACCGAAACTGATCTCCGCCTGTGACGCCCCCGGCTGTGTTGAGTAAAACCGCATCCAGATGTACGGCATTCTGCCTTGGAAACAGACACTTGAACGAGCCTGACTGCCGAAACCGGTCAATCACGCTGCGATTGCCCAAAGGTTTCGTCCGCAAGACCACCTGCCCCTCAGCCCGCGGCTGCCGAAGCTTCTGTGCAGGAGCTATGGGAAAATGTTGGGTGATGCCGTCCACCTTCGGATCCTTGATACCGAAAGTGTTGTCGCCACTTTGCCCGGGAATCTCTATTGCGGCGCGGCCTGGCAATGCCGACAGGGTTCTTTCTGCCTATTTCTTGGGCGATTATTCATACCCGTGATGAAAAAGTAATCTGACTGCGCCTCCAACCAACAACGCCTTCACAAGGCGTACGCGGCGGCCCTGACAACAGCTCATGATTTGGCAAAAGGCTCTGAGCCCGTGTCGGGAATCAAAATCAGAACAAAGGTATTATTCACCTTGGCCAGACTTTTTCTTTACGCAAAGGAAAATAGGCCCGGATATGTAAAGTTTAACTTTGCGTATTTGGAAATTCGCAATAATTTAAATCTACTACGGCAAGGCATCAGGTGCGGGTGGGGTTTTTCGCCAATTTACAATTCTTCCGTTTTCACCAGTGTTGCGAAACATTAGGATGCGCGGCGCGAGCAGTCGCCCTCAAAAACAGAACAGCCAAAGGCGAGCATAGTGAATTCGATTTCTCCTCCTTCTGCCCCCGCTCGGCATGAACTGGAAAAAGTACGCAATCAGGGCATCACGTTTCTGGCCATTGCCTTTTTGTTCAGCGTATTCGTCAACCTGTTGATGCTGACGGGCCCTTTGTTCATGCTGCAGGTCTATGACCGGGTGTTGGGCTCTCGTGCAGTTGAGACGTTGACGGCTTTGTTCTTGCTCGTTGCACTGCTTTACGGCCTCATGGCGTTGCTGGACTATGCGCGTGGGCGGATTGTGGCGCGATTTGGTGCGCGGTTCCAGTCACAGCTGGATGAACGCGTCTTTGACGCCACGATGCAACATGCGCTGCATCCCAAGATGCGCGCTGCCCCGGCAACGGCCCTGCGGGATCTGGAAACCATTCAGAACCTGTGTTCTTCGCCCATCCTGCTGGCAGTCATGGATATACCTTGGACGCCCGTCTTTCTGGCTGCGATCTTCCTGTTCCATCCGCTGCTTGGCTGGCTCGCGGTTGCAGGCGGGACGCTTTTGGTCGTGATCGCGATTGTGAACCAGGCGCTGACACGTCGCCGTGTTGCAGGTGCACAGATCGCATCCGCCAAGGCCAACGCGTTTTCCGAGCAGGCCCGCCAAGCGGCTGAGGTCGTCCGCTCGCAAGGGATGCAAGAGGACGTGACCCGCCGCTGGTTGCAACAACGTACTGATGCGCTGGCGCAAACGATCAAAGCCAGCGACTGGACGGGCAGCTTTACCTCATTGACAAAATCTCTGCGTCTGTTTCTGCAATCGGCCATGCTGGCCCTTGGCGCCTGGCTGGTTTTGCGCAATGAACTCACGGCGGGTGCAATGATTGCGGGTTCCATCTTGTTGGGTCGAGCGTTGGCGCCGATCGAACAGTCAATCGGGCAATGGGGCACAATCGAACGGGCGCGCGCGGGCTGGTATTCGCTTAACCGGTTTCTGGACAATACCCCGCCCGAAGCACCACGCACAAAACTCCCCACACCACCGGCTGAACTGGTGGCCAAGGGCATCACTGTCATCCCGCCGGGCGCAACCTCGCCGACACTGCGCGGTGCGTCTCTGACACTGGGCCCAGGCAAGGCGTTGGGCGTAATCGGCAAAAGCGGATCAGGCAAAACAACATTGGCCAAAGCCTTGCTGGGCCTGTGGCAGCCTGCGGTCGGCGAAATCCGACTTGGTGGCGCGACGCTGGATCAATATGACCCCGATGATCTGGGCCAGCATATCGGTTACCTTCCGCAACAGGTGACGCTGTTCAACGGCTCTGTTGCCGAAAACATCGCCCGCATGTCCCAAAACCCCAACCCTGATGCTGTGGTAGCGGCAGCCAAAAAGGCCAATGCGCATGAGCTGATCTTGTCGCTGGAAAAAGGTTACGACACGTTTCTTGAGGGCAATGACAGCCAGCTTTCCGGGGGTCAAAAACAACGCATCGCTTTGGCTCGGGCGCTTTACGGCAACCCTGTGCTGCTGATCCTGGATGAACCGAACTCGGCCCTCGACGCGGATGGAACCGAAGCGCTGAACGCCGCAATCCGCGAGCTCAAGGCCGATGGCAAATCCGCTATTGTCATGACGCACCGGCCGCAGGCGATCTCGGAATGTGATGATCTGGCAGTGGTCGAGCGCGGCCAAATCGTCAAGTCCGGCAGCCGTGACGAGGTTTTGGGCGCGATCGTTCAAAACGCGGGGGCCATCAAGCGCAACTTTTCCAAGGTGGGTAGGTAATGGCAAAACACGCTAACAACCGCCCGGCCTGGAACATCACCTTCCCCGCGACTGTCGGCTTTGTCGCTTTGGCCATACTGGTCGGAGGATTGGGGGTCTGGAGCATCAAGACCCGGCTGGCTGGCGCTATCATCTCACAAGGTGTGGTCGAAGTACAAAGCAACCGTCTTGTGGTAGAGCATCCCGATGGCGGCGTTGTCGGCGAGATATTCGTCCGCGACGGAGACCAGGTCGAGCGCGGCGATATGCTGTTGCGGTTGGATGACACGTTCCTGATCTCGGAAATGAAGATCGTCGAATCGCAGTTGTTCGAATTGCTGGCCCGCAAGATTCGCCTTGAAACCGAGCGCGATGAGCTGAGCGCCGATGTGCTGGCTGAACGTTTCGCTGCGCTAACCGCGCAAGAGGATATCGACCCCGAGCTGCTGGCGGGTCAGGAACGCCTGTTCACAGCCCGTCTGGCGACTCTGGCACAACAGACCGAGCAGTTGGGCGAGCAAAAGAAACAGATCCTCAGTGAAATCGGCGGGACCGAGGCGCAATTGCAGTCGCTGCAGCGTCAGATCGCCCTGATCCGCGAGGAACTGGAAGATCAACAGAGCCTTCTGGGCCGCGGCCTGACCCAGGCCAGCCGCGTTTCGGCCTTGCAGCGCGAAGAAGTGTCGATGGACGGGGAAATCGGCAGCCTTGAGGCCACAATCGCGCGTTTGCGCGGCCAGATCGCGACCACTGAAATCCAGATCGTCGAACTGTCGGCCACCCGCCGAGAAGAGGCGATCACGCAGCTGCGCGACGCAGAAGCAAGCATTGCGGAACTGTCCGAACGGCGATTGTCGCTTTCTGAACGCCTGTCCAGGCTCGACATACGCTCACCGGCGACGGGTACGGTCTATGACAGCCAGGTCTTTGCCCTCCAATCGGTGATCCAACCCGCCGAACCGATGATGTATGTGGTTCCACAAGACGCCCCCTTGTTGGTCGCAGCCCGGGTGGATTCGTTGCATGTGGACCAGGTACACCGGGGTCAGCCCGTTGCCCTGCGCTTTCCTGCGTTCAATCAGCGCGAAACGCCCGAGATCGAGGGGCAGGTTTTCAACGTCTCAGCCGACGCCTTCACCGATGAGCAGACGGGTTTCAGCTTTTACCGTGCTGAGATTATTCCCAACGAGGGTCAGACCGATCGCCTGAATGGCCAGGTTTTGCTGCCTGGGATGCCCGTGGAAACACTGATCAAAACAGATGAACGCACCCCTCTGTCTTATCTGGTCAAACCCATGGCAGACTATTTCAACCGGGCGTTCCGGGAATAGGCTCAGATCGCCTCGACATTGCCCAGTAAGATCGAAGTCATGTCAGCGGTGACGACATTGTCGATCACGGTCACCTGAACACCGGTGTCGTAATCTACGTTCGTCGGGGTGATGCCCGACACGTCGGTATTGGCGTCCAAAAAGACCCATTTGGCGTCATGGGCCGGGGTCTGACCCACCGCCACTTGAAGGATCGACAGCGCATCCAGTGCGTTGATCGCACCGTCCTGAGTGATGTCGGACGCGATCAGCGCCTCAGGCGTGGCCGGACCCCAGGTCGGGTCCAGACCGACCGAGATGCGCAGCACCTGCAACGCGTCCAGCGCTGTGATCTCGCCCCCAGCGGTCGAATAGTATTTCTCGGCATCCAGATGCCCCGTATAGGTGCCATCCGGCAGATCCAGGTCAAACACGCCCTGATCATCAGCTTAACCCGCTCGGAACGCAGCGATGAAGAAGTGTTTGTCGTTGAAATCCGCACCGAGAACACGATGCTGGATGGAGGTGGTGTAACGGTAGAAATCATCCCCGGCATGGTTGCCGAGGTTGATATACTTTCAGGGCGCAAAACCGTTCTGGATTACTTGATACAGCCCGTCCTGAAGGTAAATGACCGTGCGCTGCGCGAGCAATGACCTCACTTAAGGCATGTTTTCAGCGGTTTCTTTTTTCTTCTGCGGGTTTTTGAATTGTTGGTCAAACAACCGACGGAACGCTCCGTTTTGTTCGATCAACTGGTCCAGAGTTCCGCGCTCGATGACCTCACCATCCTGAAGGACCATGATGGTATCCGCTTGCAGCACCGTTGAAAGACGGTGCGCAATGACGATGGTTGTGACATCCTTGGTCAAGCGGTCCAACGCCTCTTTCACCAAGGCCTCTGACTCGGCATCCAATGCGCTGGTGGCTTCGTCCAACAACAGTATTTCTGCCTTGCGCAAAATCGCTCGCGCGATTGCCAATCGTTGTTTTTGACCACCAGAGAGGAAGGCTCCGTTCTCGCCAACTTCGGTGTCATAACCGTCTTTGAGACCAGTTATGAAATCATGCGCATGAGCGGCACGGGCGGCCTCGATGATTTCTTCATCTGTCGCATCCGGCGACGCATAACGCAGGTTTTCCATAATAGTGGTCGAGAACAGGAACGTGTCTTGGCCCACATAAGAGATCTTGCGTCTGAGCGAGGCAAAGCTGACATCCTGCAAGTTCTGGCCATCGATTTCCACAGTACCCGAGTCTGGGTCGTAAAAACGCATGATCAAACCAAATACGGTTGATTTGCCTCCGCCAGACTGACCGACCAAAGCTGTTGTCTTGCCCGGCTCAAATGTCAAATCCATATCTTCGATGATCTTCATCGACCCGCTATAGCCAAACGACACTTTGTTAAAACGGATCTTGCCAGGGCCAGAGCGCAATTCGACCGGATTGACGCTTTCTTGCATGGTGTCTTCTTCATCAAGCAACTGAAGCATCATACGAACAGGTACCATCGCGGTTTCGATAACCACGCGCATCCTGGAAAGGCGTTTGGCAGGTTCATAGGCCATCAAAAGCGCGGTAATGAACGACATCAACTGCCCGGCGGTTGGCGGTTCGCTTCCAGCCAAACCCATGGTCGAGACGATCAAGACACCAGCAACCGCGACACCAGCCAGAAACTCCATAAGCGGGCTGGCAATGGATTGCAGTCTTGCGATGTCGTTGGCCCGCTTTTCAACAGCTCTGATCGCGCCGTCCATACGCTCGGCCATATGGCTTTCAAGCGCGAATACCTTGATGACCCGAATGCCACCCGAGGTTTCCTGCAACACTCGGATAATCTCGGACATCGCTTTTAGTTCGCCTTGCATGATGGAACGCACGCCACGCAGCAGCTTACGAACGGCAAACATCGCAACCGGGCCCAAGACGAAAAACATCACCGAAAGAACAGGCTGCTGGTAGACCATCACAAAGACAAGCCCGACCAGGGTAAACGCATCGCGCACAAAACTTGTGACGATGACATCGACCAAGCGTCTTGCGCCCTGCGCCCCTTGAGTGACCCGCATCAACAAGTTCGAGGATTCAGTGTTCGAAAAGAAATCGAGGCCCCTCTGCAATAGCTTATCGTAGAGGATCTCTTGCTGAACCGCGACAATCCGGTTGCCAGCACGCGCCAGGAAAACTGCCTGGACGTAACTTGCGACGGCCTTGGTCAAGAACAACAGCACGACACCGCCGGCTATGAACAAGACCTGTGATCGCATTTCCGGGGTTGTCATCACATTGATGATGTTTTCCATCATCCACGCGGTTCCGGCCGTGGTAACGGCAACCACGATCATCGCGATAATGGCAATACCATAGAGCCATCCCTGAGAACGCAAGCTGTCGCCCACGATACGCCCCAGAGGTGTCGCCCGCCATTTCGTCCAGGCCTTCGTGATCATTCAGATCTCCAGTATTTTCCACTCAGCCGGTTGAGTGGTGGCCGGAATACCGACCGTCTTGCCTTCGACATCCGTTCGCCAAGTGAACGGTTGCGTCTAGTTATGCTGGTGACACGCAATATTCCAGTGCTTAGATTTTGATACGTTGCGCAAGCAACACATTCCTGAGCACGAATTCGCTTCATTGCCAACTGACATCGCCCAGGAAAATATAACCCGCACCGTATATCGTTTTGATAAGGCGCGGATTTTTTGGATCTTCGCCCAATTTCGTGCGCAAGCGCGAGATCCTGACATCCATCGCCCGATCAAAGCTGTCGCCAGCACCGCCACCCAGCATTTCCTGCATTCTGGCGCGGCTGATCAAGCGTTTGGGGCTTTCCAGAAACAAACGCAGAACTTCGCCTTCGGCATGGCTGAACGGAGTCTCGATGCCTTGCGCATCAATCAGGACATATCGGTCGAAATATGCACTCCAACCGTTAAAAGTGGCGATGTCCGAGTTTTGCACCGCCGGTCGAGCCGAACGCAGGCGTGCTCGGATACGGGCAACCACTTCGGTGGGGTCAAATGGTTTGGTTATATAGTCATCCGCCCCCAGCTCCAGCCCGGTGACGCGGTCCTGAACCTGCGCGCGGCCGGAAATGATGATGACCGCGGCCCCCTGTTCCAGCGCCAACCGATGTACCAGCGCAAGCCCATCGGTATCAGGCAAGGACAGATCGACAAGGCAAACATCCGGCGTCACACGTTTCAGCGAGGCTTCGAACTCGCGCGCCCGGGAAAAGCTTTGGGTGCGGAACCCAGCCTCTTCCAGGGCCTCGGTCAGAATGCGCCTTATCTCGGGCTCATCATCCAGAATCGTTACCAGCGGTTGCGTCATCAATGGCCCTCGGTTCGGATCAGCGCTGACAATTGCTCAGCCGCAAAAGGTTTCTGCAGAACGGGCGCCATTGCAAGCGCACGCTGGTGGAGCGGGTCGGAATAAGGCAGCGATGTCATCAGAATGCAAGGCAAACGCCCCCCCAGCTGTTCGACAAGATCAAGCCCGGTGCCCGCCCCTTCCAGCCTGATATCCGACAGGATCAACGAGATGTCTTCGATATCAGTGGTCAGGGCCATCGCCTCTTCGACCGTGGTCGCCTCGATCACCGAGCAACCGATCTCAACCAGCATATCGCGAAACTGGTGGCGTAGCTCGTCTTGGTCTTCGACCAGTAGCACCAGACCAGAGGTTGCGGGCATGGCTGGACGATAGGGCAAGCGGATGACAACCGACGCGCCGGAAGGCGTGTTGCGCAAATGCAGATCACCGCCCGCCAGTTTGACCGTGTCATAGACCATAGGCAGCCCCAATCCTGATCCATCACTGCCTTTGGTGGTAAAGAACGGGTTCAGTGCCTGATCTAACGCATCTGCGGAAAACCCGGGGCCGGTATCGGAAACGGTGATCTCGGCCCAGATGTCCCCCACCGCATGGGCGCTGACGGTGATCTGACCCGAAGGTCCACAAGCATCTTTGGCGTTCAGCACCAGGTTCAACAGCGCATCCTGCACCATGCCGGGATCCAGCATCAATGGCCGGTCGGGCAAGGTGTTGACCACCGACAACCCCACCCCGCGCGGCAGCGAAGGTGAGGCGAGCACGCGCAGGTCCTCTAGCAGCGCACCCATATCGGTGGCTTTGGGATCCGGGGTGCGGTTGCCGGTCATATCCGCGATCCGGTTCAGCAGCTGGCCACCACGGCGGGCTGTGGCCTGCGTGGCGGCGACCAGTTGACCAGCCTCGTCCGGAAGCCCCATCTTGGCCAGCTTGGATTGCATCCCCAGAATGATGGTGAGCAGGTTGGAAAAGTCATGTGCCATGCCGCTGGTCATCTGTGCTGCCAATGCTCGGCGGCGGGTCTGCTGCAAGGCAACGCGGGCCTGGGTTTCTTCGGTAATATCTACCGACATGATATAGACGCCACCCTCTCCATCCGGGCTGAACGATACCCGCAAACGGCGTGAGTTCTGCGCTTCGGTGAACTCGAAAACCGAGGTTTCCCCTTCATAGGCCTGTTGCAGATGCGGCAAGACGCGTTGGTAGGCGTCCGTGCCCAAAGCCTGTGAGATATGCAGCCCGACAATGTCCGAAGGCCGCCCGGGCATGACCGAGCTAAGCCGCCGGTTGGAATAGTCATAGCGGCCTTCGGCATCCAGATGCGCGATATGGGCTGGCATCATCTCGGTCGTCATGCGTGTGCGCGCTTCGATCTCGGTCAATTGCCGCTTGGCTTCTTCCAACGCTTTGTTGGTGGCAGCCAGTTTGCGGTTGCTGGCCGAAAGCTCTTCGGCACGGGTCAACAATTGGCCCGAGAGCACTTCGGATCTGGCGCGCAAGAGATCTTCGGCCTGTTTGGTGCGGGTGATATCGGTATAGACCGCCACCCAACCCCCCGTGGGCAGCGGTGCGCCCTCGATGGAAATCACCTGACCGTTGCGGCGCGTCCGTTCCATGTAATGCGGCTCGAAGGCAAGCGCTTGCTGCACCCGGTGCGTCACAAGCTCTTCGACGTTCTGGTCGTTCCCGTATTCGCCACGCGTCGCCAGATAGTGGATCGTATCGCGAAACAGCGCACCGGGTTGGACCAGATCGTCCGGCAGATCGAACATTTCCTGAAACCGCAGGTTGCACAGAACCAATCGCAGCTTGCTGTCATAGATTGACAGGGCCTGCCCAATCAGGTTCAGACCCGCGCTTGTCATGGCTTTGACGCGTTGTTCGGATATCCGCACGGCACCCCCCTCTTGGTTTATGCCTAACACCAGTTTTGCGACAGGTGTAGGGGCACACCTGTCACACCAGTGCCCCAACCCGGGCTTGAATTCAGGGCAACCCGGACAAAGCCGTTGCAGTTCAAGGGGGTTTTCCCTCAGATGGCACCATGACACGGCCTTCAATAACCACGGAAACGGACGCATCCGGCCCCTTGGTGCGGATCGCAGGAGATCTGCTGACGCAGTCGCTGGATGCGGTCGAAGGTGCGTTCCGGTCGATCAAGGCCGATGGACCCCAAATGCGGCTGGATTTCTCCGAGGTACAGGCGCTGGACACCGGTGGTGCCTGGTTGGTGGCGGATCTGTCCCGGCGCGCTCGGGCTGCGGGCACACAGGTGGAGTATCTGGGGTTACAACCGGCCCATGCCTCATTGATCGAAACGGTCTCCAAAAACATCCCGGAAGAGGCCGGGGTTCAAGCTCCGCCACGCGGGTTCATCCCGTGGGTAGCGCGGATCGGCGAACGGACCGTCGGCGGCTGGCATGACACGCTGTCAATCCTTGGATTTCTTGGCCTGACCCTGCACCGGTTGGTCCGCACGCTGATCATGCCGTGGCGCTTGCGCCGCGCGGCTTTGTTCACGCAGATGGAGCAGACCGGGTTCAAAGCTTTGCCCATTGTGACCCTTATGGGGTTTCTGATCGGGGTCGTGCTGGCCTTTCAGGGCGCCACGCAGCTCAAACAATTCGGGGCCGAGATTTTTGTGGTCGAACTGATCTCGATCTCGGTGCTGCGGGAATTGGGCGTCTTGCTGACCGCTATCATCGTGGCAGGCCGATCCGGTTCGGCCTTCACCGCCTCAATCGGGTCGATGAAGGTTCAGGAAGAGATTGACGCCATGCGCACGCTGGGACTGGACCCGGTCGAGGTGCTGGTCGTGCCGCGCGTGCTGGCCTTGCTGATCATGCTGCCGATCCTTGGCTTTGTGGCTGATATGGCGGGCCTTATCGGCGGCGCATTGATGAGCTGGATTGACCTGGGGGTCAGCCCCGGCATGTTCCTGACGCGGCTTAAGGAAAATACCGGAGTGGCCCAATTGGCAGTTGGGTTGATCAAAGCCCCCTTCTTTGCGCTTGTGATTGGTGTGATTGCCTGCTGGCAGGCAATGCAGGTGCAGGGGTCATCAGAAAGCGTTGGACAGCGCACCACCGCCTCGGTTGTGCAGTCGATCTTTATGGTGATCGCGCTGGACGCGCTGTTCTCAATCTTCTTCTCCGAGATTGGGCTGTGACATGGACGGGACCGTGATTCAAACCAGCCATAAATCCAGTGCGCAGCGCGAGGCCGTGATCAAGGTCCGCAACCTGACCAACCGGTTTGGCGAGCAGGTGGTGCATGACAATTTGAACCTGGATGTCTGGCGCGGCGAAGTGCTGGGCGTCGTGGGGGGGTCCGGTACGGGCAAATCGGTGCTGCTGCGCACGATTGTGGGGCTGAACAAGCCCGCGGCTGGCAGTATCGAAGTGTTGGGCGTCGATGTTTTGAACGGCCCGGAATCCGAGCGGCAACGGATCGAGAAAAGCTGGGGCGTCGCCTTTCAGGATGGCGCGCTGTTTTCGTCGTTGACCGTATTGCAAAACGTCATGGCCCCGCTGCGCGAACACACCCGCCTTAGCGAAAGTCTGATGGAATCGCTGGGCGGGCTCAAGATCAGCCTTGTTGGCCTGCCGCAGTTCAGCTGCAGCAAGTTTCCGTCGGAGCTGTCGGGCGGCATGCGCAAGCGCGCAGCATTGGCCCGGGCCTTGTCTCTGGACCCCGAGATCGTGTTTCTGGACGAACCCACCGCTGGTTTGGACCCGATCGGTGCTGCCGCCTATGACGACCTGATCGGCGAGTTGCAAGAGGCACTGGGGCTGACCGTATTCATGGTAACCCATGATCTGGACAGTCTTTATGCGATTTGCGACCGCATCGCGGTGCTTGCGGAAAAACGCGTTTTAGTTGAGGGTCCGATTGAAGATATGACCAAAGTCGATCACCCTTGGGTGCAAGAATATTTCACCGGTCCCCGCGCCCGTGCGGCGCAGGAAAAGGGTCAGGACAGGTAAGAGGCAATGGAAACCCGAGCAAACTATATCCTGATCGGCGCCTTTACACTTGGGGGTATTCTGGCCGCGTTTGGCTTTTTCCTGTGGCTCGCCAAATTCGAAGTGACCCGCCAATATGCCTATTATGACGTGCTGTTCGACAATGTCTCGGGCCTGTCTGCGGCAGGTGGCGTGAACTATAACGGCCTGCCTGTTGGTCAGGTCATCGCGTTGAACCTTGATCAGGACGACCCGTCGAAGGTGCGCGTTCGGATCGAGATAGATGCTGAGATTCCAGTAAAAGAAGACACCATAGCGCAGTTGCAATCTCTGGGTGTAACCGGCGTTGCATATGTTGAGTTGTCCGGGGGCTCTCCATCAGCCGAACGCTTGCCGCAAAATAGTGTGATCAAAAGCAAACGCAGCACCATTCAATCCTTGTTTGAAGGTGCGCCCAAGGTGCTGGATGAGGCGATTACCCTTCTCGAGAACTTGAATTCCATCGTAGACGACAAGAACCGCAAATCGGTCTCGGACATTCTCGACAATATCGCTTCGGCCTCGGGGCGTTTGGACAAGACCTTGTCAGATTTCGAAACGCTGTCAGGAGATTTGGGCAACGCCGCGCGCGAGATCGGGGATTTCACCAAACGCCTGGACAGTCTGGTTGAGAAGGCCGAAACCACCTTGACCACCGGGACCGATACGCTGAACAGCATCAAGGATGCCACTGACACCGCAAAAACGACGCTCGAAACAGCCACTGGCACGCTTGAGACAACCGAACGGGTCATCGAGCAGGACATTCGCCCCTTCATCGCACGGGCCTCGACCCTGGCAGAAAGTCTGACCACGCTGTCTGACGAGGGCCAGGTGGCCCTGGGCGTCGCGACCGAGACCATTGCCAATGCCAATACGACCTTGGGGTCGATCAATCTGGCGATGGACAGCGCGCAAGGTACGCTGGACTCTGCCAAACGCGCGTTTGACTCAGCCAACCGAGTTTTGGACGAAGACATTTCCGAAGTTGCTGCAGACATTCGCAACGCGGCAAATCAGGTCGCAGAAACCGTCACCAATGTCACAAGCAAGATCGACGAAATTTCCGACGATATCCTGAGCGCATCGCAATCGGCGTCCGAATTGCTGGGTACGATTGACGGAATTGTTCAGGACAATCGCCGCCAAGTGTCTGATTTCCTGCGTGTCGGCCTACCGCAATTCGTCCGGTTTATCGAAGAGTCCCAGCGTCTGGTCATCAGCCTCGACCGATTGGTGGACAGGGTCGAAAGCGACCCCGCACGCTTCTTGCTGGGCACACAAGCATCGGAGTTCCGTCAATGATCCGGCCTCTTATTGTCACTCTGGTTTTGGCGTCGCTGGCCGGATGTACCGGCTTGGATACGTTGCGACAGGCGTCCAAGCCCAATGATCTGTATCTTTTGACACCCAAAAGCACGTTTTCATCATCGCTGCCGCGGATTCAAAAGCAGATTGTCGTGGCCGAACCAACAGCCACGGCTGCCGTGAACACCGATCAGATCGCAATTCAACCTACCCCGCTTCAGGTCCAATACCTGCCGCAGGCGCGATGGGCTGATCGCGCGCCCGCCATTGTGCAATCGCTGTTGGTGGAGAGCTTTGAAAACTCCAAAAAAGTGTCTGCCGTAGGGCGGTCGACAGTTGGGTTGCGGGCGGACTATGTCGTCTCGCCCGATCTGCGCGAGTTTCAGGGCCATGTTCTGACCAACCCCGATGGCAGCACCTATATCCAGATCAAAGTACGCTTGAATATCAAGATTATCGACGAGTACGAAGACAAGATTATCGCATCCGCCTCGTTCGAAGAGAATGTAACATCAGCCAGCGATCAGACCCCGGATCTTGTCCTTGCCTATGACCAAGCATTGGGCGGTACAATGCGCGATGCTGTGGAATGGAGTATCCGCAGGATCAATACTCATGCGGCCAACAACCCGCGCGGGGTCGAAAGCTGACCCCACGGGCTTTTGACCTAGAAATGCCCCG
Organism: Ruegeria sp. HKCCA5839; assembly: GCF_013035585.1. Lineage (NCBI taxonomy): Bacteria > Pseudomonadati > Pseudomonadota > Alphaproteobacteria > Rhodobacterales > Roseobacteraceae > Ruegeria > Ruegeria sp. HKCCA5839. Next base: position 240,446 of record NZ_WQIE01000007.1, read on the forward strand.
GCGACGCTTGCTCCCACGCGGCGGCATATTTGGCTGAGACATCGCCGTTCAGCAGCGCGCCGTCCTCCAACAATTCGTACATCTCGGCATAGCTCTGCTCGCCCTCATCCGCCATGCGGCGGCGAATGTCCGAGGGGTGAAGCTCGGCCACCGTGGCTTTGCCCATCGCGCCCAAAATCTCGCGGAAGCTTTCCAGCGTTGCGTCATGATAGCGCTGCACACGTTGGCGTTTCTGCGGTACATTGACCGCCTGCCCCCGGATCGGGTCTTGCGTGGCCACGCCAGAGGGGCAGCGATTGGTGTTGCAATGTAGGGCCTGAATGCAGCCGATGGCAAACATCATGGCACGGGCCGAGTTGCACATATCGGCCCCCAACGCGAATTTCTCGACCATGTCAAAGCCCGTCGCCACCTTGCCCGAGCAGATGATCCGCACCTTGTCGCGCACGCCGATCCCACGCATGCAGTTGTTGACGAATACCAGCCCTTCGTTCAACGGCATACCTAGACGGTTGGTAAACTCGACCGGCGCCGCGCCCGTGCCGCCCTCGGCCCCGTCAACGGTGATGAAATCGGGCAGGATCCCGGTGTCCAGCATCGCCTTGCAGATCGCCATGAACTCGGACGGCTTGCCGATGCACAGCTTGAACCCCACAGGTTTGCCGCCCGACATCTCACGCAGATGCTGCACAAATTCCATCAGGCCGGTCGGACCATCGAAAGCCGAGTGGATGGGCGGCGAGATCACGTCCTGATGCATCGGCACGCCCCGAATTTCGGCGATCTCCTCATCGACCTTGGCGGCGGGCAACACGCCACCATGCGAGGGTTTGGCACCTTGCGACAGCTTGATCTCGATCGCTTTGACCACATCCTTTTGCGCTTTTTCGGCAAACTTGTCCTTGTCAAAGCCACCCTCAGGCGTTCGACATCCGAAATAGCCGGTTCCGATTTGCCAGATGATATCGCCACCTTCGGCCAAGTGATGCGGTGATAGGCCGCCCTCGCCCGTGTTGTGGGCAAAACCACCATCCTTAGCACCCCCGTTCAGCGCCTTGATTGCATTGGCGCTAAGCGCGCCAAAGCTCATGGCGGACACGTTCAGACGCGAGGCATTATAGGGCTTGTCGCATTGCGGTCCGCCCAGAAGCACACGTTCTTCGCTTTCATCCACATGTTTGGGTGCCAGCGAGTGGTTCGCGCGGTGATAGCCCACATCAAGAATGTCATATTGGGTGCCAAAGGCCTGCGTATCCACCTGCCCCTTGGCCCGTGCGTAAACCAGCCCGCGCACGATCCGGTTGAACGGGCGGCCGCTTTCATTGGTTTCAACGAAATACTGGCGGATTTCGGGACTGACAAATTCCAGCATGTACCGGAAATGACCCAGCACCGGATAGTTATTCAGCACGTTATGTTTGGTGGTCAGTATGTCATAGGCTCCGATCACCACATAAGGCAGGATCAACACCAGCAGCCACAGGATCGGCGCCCAGAGCAGGCCCAGCAGCAGGGTTATCGGCAAAGCCAGAAAAGCCACCGCAAAGTAAATTCGACGAACGATCATCCCAATCCTCCTGGGGTATGGCGAGGACCGCATCCCCGAACGTTTACGGCCTTTCAATACGGCAAGGCCCTGACCAGAGGGTGAACAGTTTCCTGTGACAAGGCAAGGGTTTGTCGGGGTTCAGCCGCAGAAACCAGCGTGCGCTTTGATTGATCCGGCCCAAGACACGCGTTATGCCAGCTTGGGCGTGGATCACAGCAGGGACAAGCCGTGGCAACCATCGGGCCGAAACTTGGGATGTACTCAGCCGTCTTTGTCGGAGGCGCGGCCGGATCGCTGCTTCGCGAACTTTTTGCGCTGCAAATCCCCGGCGTGCCGTTTCTGACCGCTACCTTCGGGATCAATATCGTAGCCTGTTTCATTCTGGGCTGGCTGTTTGCCATTCGCCACAAGGTCCACGCCCATATCCTGCATCTGGGTGCGGTCGGGTTTTGCGGGGGATTGTCCACCTTCTCGTCCTTCGTAGCCGAACTGGCGCGGCTGGCCGAGATCGGCCCAAGCCCGCTTCTGATCGCCATAGTGGCCGAAATTGCCTTGGGTCTGGGGGCCGCCGCGGTCGGAGAGCGCCTTGGCCGTAGCTTTCACAGCAAAGGCGATGTTGGATGAGCGCGCTCTATCTGCATGCGATCTTTGCGATCGGCGGTGGGCTTGGCGCTGTTCTGCGTCATTGGCTGGCCCAGCAGATTACAAGTGATTTGCCCATTGCAACGCTGATCGTGAATGTTTTGGGCAGCCTTATCCTGGGTCTTTGGGCCGGCTATCTGGGCGGCGCACAGGGCATCAGCCCCGAAGAAAGCCACCTGATCTTTGGCTTTTGCGGCGGGTTCACGACCTTTTCTAGCTTTGCCTATCAAACGCTGGATCTGCATCGAAACCGCACCTTTGCCCATGCGGCTGGGAACATCCTGCTAAGCCTTTTGCTGTGCTGGGGCGCGTTGTGGCTTGGCTTGGTTCTGACCTGAGCGATCACATCACGTGCATATGCATCCGCACGGCCAGATTGCCCAGAATCCAAACTGTTCCCCCGATGATGATCAGCAGAACAAGGGTTGAGAACAGGATCAGATCCAGATCCTCGCGGCTGCTGCGGCGGCGGTCGATATGCAGGAAATAGACCAGCTGAACCACCAGTTGCGCCAGCCCCAGAAGCCCTATGGTCAGGTACACGCCGCGTTTTTCGATTCCAAACACATAGGCGATCCCGAAAACCACAAGTGTAAGCAGCAACGATCCGCCATAGCCGATCACATAGCGGCGGCGCTCGCGGCGGTGCATTTCCGAGCTGTTATCCATAAGCCAGACCTCCGAAATACACGATGGTGATGATGCCGATCCAGATCAGATCGAGGAAGTGCCAGAACAGGGCCAACCGCACCATGCGCGACATCAGCAAATCGGTTAGGCCCATCATGCGCAGTTGAATGCCCAGCACGATCAACCAAATACACCCCGCCGCCACATGCAGCCCGTGCAAGGGCACCAGCCCATAGAACGCCGACAAAAAGCCGCTGCGTTGGGGGATACCACCCTGCGCAGCCATGTTGACGAAATCGCGGATCTCAAGAACCAGAAAGCTGATCCCCAGCACCAGCGTCACCCCGAACCACAACACGATACGCGGGCGCGGCAGGTTGTATTTCAACGCCAGCATCGCCAGCCCAACCGTCAGGCTGGAGGTCAGCAGGATCATGGTCTGCGCAAAGATGCTTTTCAGATCAAACAGCTCATGCGGGCCAGGCCCACCAGCCTGCGCGTCGATCATGGTGATATAGACGCCGAACATCAGGCCGAAATAGACCAGATCGCTCATCAAAAAGACCCAGAAACCGAAGGTGACCACCTCGGTTGCCTTGTCGGCACTGGCGTGGTTTTCGCCCAGGTTGATCCCTGGATAACTGTGCGAAGGCGCGCGCTTCATGTCACGGCCTCCATATCCGGTCGGGCGAGGCCCTGGTTTTCCGGGGCTGTTTCATGGTCGCGATCCACCGCTTGCGCGCTGTGCACCAGCGCCAACCAGGCCTCATGATCTTTGCGGACTTCTTCGGCGGGGATGATCTCTTCGGTGTTGGTGTCAAAGCTCCAAAGGATAACGGCCAGCAGCATCGCAAGCGTCATCAGCGCGGCCAGCCACCAGATCCACCAGACCAGTGCAAACATCCAGACGCCGCTGAACACACACAGCAGGAACCCGATGCCGGTATTGCGCCGCATCTCGATATCTTCATAAGAGTCGGGCGTTGGATAGGCCTGCCCGCGTTCCTTGGCGGCGGCGAAATCATCGCGATCCGTGACCTGCGGGATGATCGCAAAGTTATATTCGGGCGGAGGGGACGGGATCGACCATTCCAGCGTGCGCCCGTCCCAGGGGTCGCCCACAGGAACGCGCGCGCTGTCGCGATCACGGATGCTGACCCAAAGCTGCATCAGGATCGACAGCAACGCCCCCAGAATTACCAGTGCGCCGATGACAGCCACAATCATATAGGGGTGGAAACTGGGATCCTCCCAACTGAAAGAGCGGCGCGGCATACCCATCAGGCCCACGAAATAAAGCGGCAGGAAGGTCAGCATGAAGCCAACGGTCCAAAGCGCCACGCTGATGCGCCCCCAGCTTTCGTTCAGGCGGAAGCCAAAGGCCTTTGGGAACCAGTAATTGTAAGCCGCCAGCAACCCGAACAACACGCCGGGCAGCAACACATTATGGAAATGGGCCACCAGAAACAGGGTGTTGTGTACCTGATAATCAACGGTCGGATTGGCCAGGATCACACCGCTCAGCCCACCGATCACAAACAGCATCAGGAAGGCCAGACCATAGAGCATGGGTACCGAGAACCGGATCCGCCCGCGCCAGAGCGTGGCCATCCAGTCATAGACCTTTACCCCGGTCGGAATGGCAATCAGCATCGTTGCGATGCCAAACACCGCATTGATCAGGGCGCTTTGGCCCATGGTAAAGAAATGGTGCAGCCAGACGGTAAAGGACAGGATCGCAATCGACATGGTGGCAATCACCAACGAATTGTATCCATAGAGCCGTTTTGCCGAGAAGGTGGCGAAAATCTCGGAATAGATGCCATAGGCGGGCAGCACCAGCAAATAAACCTCGGGGTGGCCGAACAGCCAGAACAGGTTGGCATAGTTCATCATGTTGCCGCCCAGATCATTGGTGAAAAAGTGGAAATCCAGATACCTGTCAGCGGCCAGCAACAGCGCGGCCACCCCCAAAGGCGGCATCGCAAAGATGATCAGGATCGAGCTGCAAATAATCGTCCAGCAATACATCGGCAGACGCGTGAACTTCATCCCCGGTGCGCGCAGCTTATAGATCGTCACTGCAAAATTGATCCCCGTCAGGGTGGTGCCTATCCCCGAGACGACAATGGCCCAGATCCAGTAATCTGGCCCCACACCCGGATTAAACGCAGCACCGGTGAAGGGCGGATAGGCTGTCCACCCGCCGGTCGAGAACTCGCCCACCACCAAAGACACCATCAGCATCATGCCCGCCGAAACCGTCAGGCCCAGCCCGATCTGGTTCATCACCGGAAAGGCCACATCACGCGCGCCGATCATCAACGGCACAACATAGTTCGCCACCCCAAAGACAAAGGGAACGGCAACAAAGAAGACCATGATGGTGCCATGGGTGCTAAAGAGCTCGGCGAAATGTTCCGCCTCAAGGAATCCGTCGCCGGGCCCCGCGGCTTGTTGGGCTCGCATTACCACGCCTTCCAGCACACCGCGCGCCAGCATCACGATGGCAAAGACGATATACATGATACCGATCTTCTTGTGATCCACACTGGTCAGCCAATCGCGCCACAATGGACCCCAGAGGCGGAACCAGGACAAAAGCCCAACGACAGCCACCACGCCGACAACAACAATCGCAGCGGCGGCGTTGGCGACGATCTCATTGGCGCCGGGGTTCTGGATTAAACCAGCAATCGGAAACGCATCCCAGTTCAGCCGCCCAAAGAAACCAATGTCGGTAGAGGTCATTGGCCAAACTCCGTCGTGCCCGGTTGGTCGGCGACCGCCAAAGGCTCACCACTGTGATACCGGTGCAGAATGCTGTGAAACAGATCGCCTTCTTCCAAGGTGAAATACAGCGCGTTCAGTGGCATCTGTGCAGTGCCCAATGCTTTTTGTGCCTCATCCCGGTCCGTCCGCATGGCCAGAGTGCGATAGGTCTGATCGGTCAGCGGAATTCCATTTGCGCGCACACTTTCGACCCATGCGTTGAAATCCTCGGGCTGCATAGCCTGGGTTAGAAACTTCTGCTTGGTAAAGCCGCGCCCGTTATATTGCGTGTTTTCACCTTGCATGGTCTTGGGCGTATCGGCGACCAGGTGCAATTGCGTGGTCATGCCCGGCATCGCATAGATCTGACCGGCAAGGGCCGGGATCATAAAGGATTGCATAACCGTATCGGTGGTGAGTGTCATCGCCACCTGTTGCTTGATCGGGATGCCCAGCTCTCCGACACTGGCGATGCCCAGATCGGGATAGATGAACAGCCATTTCCAATCGAGGCCAACCACCTGCACCCTCAGCGCAGGTTCTTCCCCGAACGACGCGCTGTAGGGGTCCAGCCGATGGGTTGCCTTCCACAGGTAAAAGGACAAAATCGCCACGATCACCACCGGCACGCCCCACATCAGGTATTCCAGCCGCGCCGAGAAATCCCATTCTGGCCGATAGGCAGCCCCGCTGTTTTTCCGGCGACGGTACCGCAACGCAATCAGAGGCACGCAAACCAGAACGGGTATAACGGCAATCAGGATCAGCGCTGTGGCACGCAGCAGATGGGTTTTCTGGACCGCAGCAATCGGGCCTTGTGGGTCCATGAAACTGTCGCTGGCCAAAGCCAATTGCACCGAAGAGAAGACGATAAGTAGGCTCGCAGCAAGCACCCCAAAGGCAGGACTTTTCCGGAAATACACCACGCCTGCGCGCCTCTCTTACCTTCTCAAAATCACTGCAACTATCGGCAGAGTTTCGGATTTTCTCAAGGCTTTTCGCGCCGGGTCCGGATGTGTTGACATCACATTCGATGTAACCGCATTTTTCGGGTATGCGTTTGGGCCTTTTCTTTTTGTCTTTGATCTTGTGGGCAAGCTGCGCTGCCGCTCAGGATCGCGCGGCGATTGAACGTCAGTTTCAAACCTGGCTGCAAGAGGAGGTGTGGCCCCGCGCAAAGGAAAAAGGCGTGTCGCGGCGTACCATGGAGCAAGCCTTTGACGGGGTGACGTTGAACTGGAAACTGCCGGATCTGGTTCCACCCGGCACGCAAGCCAAACCCTCTGAACAGTCGCAGGCCGAGTTCGGCTCGCCCGGGCGCTATTTCAATGCCAACACGGTGCAAGGCACGACTGCGGTAGGGCGGAAGATGGCGAAGCGTCATGCATCCGTTCTGGCGCGTGTCGAGGCGGACACCGGCGTACCCGCGCGTATCCTGTTGGCGATCTGGGGCCGTGAAAGCGGATATGGGCAAGTGTCGATCCCTCATGACGCCTTTCGCGTGCTGGGCACCAAAGGGTTCATGAGTACGCGGGCCGCGTATTTCAATACCGAATTGATTGCAGCCCTTCAAATCGCCGAAGCAGGGCATGTGGACCCGCGCAACATGAAAAGCAGTTGGGCGGGTGCTTTGGGCCAGCCACAGTTCATGCCATCGAATGTGCTGGCTTATGCGGTTGACGGCAATGGCGATCGTCGCGCCGATATCTGGGGCTCGGCCGAGGATACACTCGCCTCGATTGGAAATTACCTGAAACAACACGGCTGGGTTACCGGGCGCGACTGGGGGTTCGAAGTTGTCGTGCCCGCCTCCCTGTCTTGTGCGCTGGAAGGGCCAGACCAGGGGCGGAGCATTCAGGAATGGGTCGATCTGGGCGTCACACGCATCTCGGGCCGCCCGTTTCCGCCGCATGAGCTGCGGGGGGAGGGATTCTTGATGATGCCTGCCGGTCGCAATGGACCTGCATTTGTGGTCACGCCGAATTTCTACGTTCTGAAAGACTATAATTTCAGCGACCTCTATGCGCTGTTTGTGGGCCATGTCGGGGACCGGATTCAATATGGCGTTGGTGATTTCAAAGCCGGTTGGGCGGCTGTTGGGGGGCTCGACCGGTCCGATGTTGCGGCAATGCAGTTGGCTCTAGAGCAAATGGGCCATGATGTTGGCGGTGTCGACGGCCTGGCGGGTTACAAAACGCGCCGTTCGATAGGACGCTGGCAAGAGGCAGTGGGCGAACAGCCTACATGTTTTCCCGAAGCTGAAATGAAGAGAAAGCTAAAGCCTTGAAGCTACCCGCCAGTGGGTAGAATCAAGCCGGGACCGAAGGATTTTTCGGGAAAACCAAGGCAACAATTCCATTAAACCCAAAGAACGGTGCGCAAATCAGCCGCGCATCGTTCTCATTTCGGAAACAGTATTCCATTCTGCCTTACGCATAGGGACAGGAACGAGTGTATTTGAAGGGGGGAAACTGGTCTCTTTGTTCACCGTAAACGACCCGCCTTTGACAGGCTGCCAAGCCACTCATCAGAGGGACGGCCCGAGATCAAAGCGCTGCAAAGTGGTGAAATTTTTGGCAAAACACTGCGTCAAAACCGCTCGGTAAGGGCGAGCCTAAGCGAATACCGATCGATCTCGGAGGGGCAAAGGCTTTGCTTTATACGCCCAAAATCGCGTTTTCACCCTTCGCAGATCAAAGGCGTGGCGGGTCTACAGGTTTTGACTCTTTGTGCCCCGGATGGCAGGATTCGACCACTTGAAGCCTTGGCAGGTCAATCGGATTGAATGCCAAACCTGGCAAGACTAAGAGAACACACCGGCGCACCACATTTTCCGGTTACGAGTGAAATTTGAGAGGTCACATGACACGTAAAGTTACGAAAGCTATTTTCCCCGTTGCCGGGCTTGGAACACGTTTCCTTCCTGCGACAAAGTCGGTGCCAAAAGAGATTATGACACTGGTCGACCGACCGCTGGTTCAATACGCAATTGATGAGGCGCGGGCCGCTGGCATTAAGGAATTCATTTTTGTCACGTCACGCGGCAAGTCCGCGCTTGAAGATTATTTCGATCACAATCTGGTGTTGGAACAAGAGCTGCGCAACAAAGGCAAGGACGCGTTGCTGGACACTTTGGCTGCAACCAACATGGAAAGCGGTGCCATTGCCTATATCCGTCAGCACAAAGCGCTGGGTCTGGGCCATGCGGTCTGGTGCGCCCGTCGCCTGATCGGAAACGAGCCTTTTGCGGTTATGCTGCCTGATGACGTAATCGCAGCGGACAAGCCTTGTCTGCAGCAAATGGTAGAAGCTTATCAAGAGACCGGTGGCAACATGGTGGCAACCATGGAAGTCGCACCCGAAAAGACGAGCGCTTATGGTGTTCTTGATGTCCAAGAGGACATGGGCGCTGTTGTGACCGCCCGCGGCATGGTTGAAAAACCTGCGCCCGAAAAGGCGCCATCGAATCTGGCCGTGATCGGACGGTACATCCTGGCACCTTCCGTCTTGGACAACCTCAATGAAATGAAGGTCGGCAGCGGTGGCGAGATCCAGCTGACCGACGCGATTGCACAGGACATCAAGAATGATGTCTCGGTCTTTGGGTATCGGTTCAAAGGTCAGCGTTTTGATTGCGGCTCAAAATCCGGGTTCCTGCAGGCCACTGTGGCCTTTGCGCTGGCACGGGACGATTTGCGCGAAGACCTGAGCAACTATCTGCATGACATCATTGCCGCAGATCGGGCTGCTCAGTAACGATAGCCTCTTCACCTTTGTTGCAATCATTGCGATATGCTGGTGCCAAAGTCATACAAAGGCAGCAGCATTATGAATAAAGTCTATCCTGTGATCCTGTGCGGTGGCTCTGGCACGCGTTTGTGGCCCCTGTCGCGCAAAAGCTATCCCAAGCAGTTCGTCCCTTTGATCGGAGAGACGAGCCTGCTTCAGGACTGCGCTGACCGGTTACAGGGGCCGACTGAAACGCCGTATGCCAAACCATTGATCCTGACCAACGAAGCGTTTCGCTTTGTGGTGCCAGAACAATTGGCTGCGGTGGGTATTGATCCCGGTCCGGTCCTGATCGAACCGGACGGGCGCAACACGGCACCCGCCGTTCTGGCTGCGGCACTGCATCTGGCGGCCAGCGACCCGGATGGCGTGATGATCGTAGCACCCTCGGATCATGTTGTGCCCGACAAAGCGGCCTTTCATGCGGCCGTGGAAAAGGGTCTGACGGCAATCACCGAGCGCAAGGATCTGGTGACCTTCGGGATCACACCGGATCGCCCGGAAACAGGCTATGGTTATCTGAAACTCAGCCAGAAACCGGATCAATCGGGCCTGCCTGTCGCTTTGGAACAGTTTGTGGAAAAACCGGATCTGGCCGCGGCAGATGCAATGGTGGCCGATGGCAGTTTCTTGTGGAATTCGGGCATCTTCCTGTTTGCCGTGCGCGACATTATCGCAGCGTTCGAAACGCACGCACCGGAACTGATGCAGCCGGTGCGCCAAGCGGTCGAAAAGGCGCAAAGCGATCTGGGCTTTTTGCGCCTGGATCCTGACGCCTGGAGCGGGGTCCAGGATATCTCGATCGACTATGCGGTCATGGAGAAAGCCGGCAACCTCAGCGTTGTACCCTACGCGTCAGGCTGGTCCGATGTGGGCAGTTGGTCTGCGGTGCAAGAGCTTAGCAATCCCGACGCAAACGGCGTGGCTACAACCGGTGAGGTCACGACAATCGACTGTCAGAACGTCCTCGTCCGCTCGGAATCTCCGGCGCAAGAGGTTGTTGCGATGGGGCTTGAGAACGTGATCACCGTCGCCATGCCCGATGCGGTGCTGGTGGCCAGCATGGACAAGGCGCAGGATGTTAAACAGGCGGTCGCCGCGCTGAAAGCCAAAGGCGCCAAACAGGCCGAACAATTGCCGGTGGATCACCGACCCTGGGGCTGGTTCGAAAGCCTGGTGATCGGTGACCGGTTTCAGGTCAAACGCATTCATGTGCATCCCGGTGCCGCGCTGAGCCTGCAATCGCATCACCACCGTTCTGAACATTGGATCGTGGTGGAAGGCACAGCAAAGGTCACCATTGACGAAGAGGTCAAGCTGGTCTCGGAAAACCAGTCGGTTTATATCCCGCTGGGCGCGGTTCACCGGATGGAGAACCCAGGCAAAGTGCCCATGGTACTGATCGAGGTTCAGACCGGTGCCTATCTGGGCGAAGATGATATCGTCCGCTACGAAGACATCTACGCACGCAGTTAAAACGCGGGCAGGAGCCTTGGCCCCTGCCCCAAACAGCGGCTCAAACCTTTCCAAATCCAAATCCGGGCGTTCGGCCTGGTCAGGCGGGATTCATGCGCGTCACGGCAGTGTGGCGCGCAATCAGCGCCGGACCGACAGCCACAGGAGGATGCCCGATGTCGCAAAACTCACCCCGTTTGAAACTGCCGTTTCTTCAACCGTCACAGGCCCAGAAACACGTCACCCATAACGAGGCCCTGCGCGAGCTGGATCTGGTGGTGCAGTTGAGCTTAGTCACGATGAACGCAGCAACGCCCCCTGCGGTGCCGTCCCAGGGCGACATTCATGCCTTGGGCGCGGCACCCACAGCGGAATGGGCCGGTCACGGTGGCGAGCTTGCCGCGTGGTTGGATAATGCCTGGCATTTTGTAACGCCCGCCCAAGGCTGGCGCGCCTGGGATCAAGCCGCGGGTCAGTTGAAGGTTTGGGATGGCAGCGCGTGGATCGATCCGCCGCTTTCGACGCAAAACCTGCCCGGTGTTGGGATCGCGACCACTTCTGACAGCACAAACCGCCTGTCGGTGCGTGGCCCGGCCACATTGCTGAGCCATGATGGGGCAGGACATCAGCTGAAGATCAACAAGGCAGGCGCAGGCGATACCGCATCGCTGTTGTTTCAATCGAACTGGACCGGCCATGCCGAAATGGGTCTGGCGGGCAATACCGGGTTTTCGATCAAAGTGTCTGCTGATGGCAGCACCTGGAATGATGCGCTGGCGTTCGACCCGGCGACGGGCGTTGCCAGCGGGACGGCGGTGCAAAGCAGCGCCGACGACACCACTACAGGGCGTCTGATGCGGGCCGATTACGGCTATGGTCCCGGCAATCTTTTGGGCACGGTCTCGGAAAGCGGCGGCACGCCCGCAGGCGCGGTGATTGAGCGCGGGTCGAACGCCAACGGAGACTATGTGCGTTTTGCCGATGGAACGCAGATCTGCACGGTGACGCTTTCGGCGGTTGACTGCACCAATGCCACCGGCGCGCTGTTTGCCAGCGCCGTGTTCACCTGGGATTTCCCAATGGGTTTCGCCACAAGCGCCACCCCTGCCGTCAGCGGTGCGGCTGGTGCAGCGAGCCGTTTTCTGGGCCTCGACGCGCCATCTGGCACGCAAGCCAGCGGTCAAGTCCTGTCGGCGGTATCAGACCCGACCCAGCTGGCCCCCACTCTGGTGGCTATTGGTCGCTGGGTCTGAGCCAGGCTTTTCAGGCGGTTACTTGGACCGGATCTCGGTATCCGCCTGATCGAGGAACCAGGCATAGGTTTCGCGAATACCGTCCTCAAGACCAATACCCGCGCGCCAACCCATATCGGCCAGGCGCGATACGTCCATCAGCTTGCGCAGGGTGCCGTCGGGCTTGCTGACATCCTGCGCGATACGGCCCGTAAATCCGGTGGTCTTCGCCACCATCGCCGCCAGCTCTGCGATTGAGACATCCTGACCGCAACCCACGTTGATATGGCTCAGCATCGGTTCGGTGTTGGCCTCGTAAACATCACGCGGCAGATCCAGCACGAACAAAGACGCCTCGGCCATGTCGTCCACATGCAGGAACTCGCGCCGGGGTTTGCCAGTGCCCCAGATCACCACCTCTTCCAGCCCATCACGCTGCGCTTCGTGGAAACGGCGGATCAGAGCGGGCAGAACATGGCTGTTTTCTGGGTGGAAGTTGTCACCTGGGCCATAAAGGTTGGTCGGCATGACCGAGCGGTAGTCGACCCCGTGCTGCCGGTTATAGCTTTCACACAGTTTGATCCCGGCGATTTTCGCGACTGCATAGGGCTCATTCGTAGGCTCCAGCACACCGGTCAACAGCGCATCTTCGCGCATCGGCTGTGGCACCGCACGCGGATAGATGCACGAGCTACCCAGTTGCAGCAGATGTTTGACCCCAGCGTCAAAGGCCTGATGGATCACGTTACATTCGATCATCAGGTTGTCGTAGATGAAATCCGCAGGATAGGTGTTGTTGGCATGAATGCCGCCCACCTTGGCAGCCGCCAGTATGACCACATCGGGGTGTTCCGCCTGCATGAAATTGCGCACCTGCGCCTGGCTGGTCAGATCCAGCTCGGCATGGGTGCGTGTGATCAGCTCCAACGCCTCACCTTCGGCCTGACGTGCTTGCAAACGACGCAAGATCGCGCCACCCACCATGCCGCGATGGCCTGCTACATAGATCTTGCGCATCGCAAACCCCTCCTCAGCCGTTTTCCAGGCTGACCGGCAGGTCGAACCCGTGCTCTTTCAGCAGCGCGTGGCGTTTGGCGGTTTTCAGATCTTCGACCACCATCTCGGCGCACATCTCTTGCACGGTCAGTTCCGGAACCCAGCCCAGCTTGGCCTTGGCGTTGCTGGGATCACCCAGAAGCGTCTCAACTTCGGCAGGGCGGAAATACTGGGGGTCGATGCGCATGACCACGTCGCCCACCTTCAGCGCCGGAGCATTGTCGCCCTCAATCGCGGTCACGGTGGCGATTTCATCAACGCCGGAACCGGAGAATTCCAGCGTCACGCCCAGTTCGGCTGCGGACCATTCAATGAACTGACGCACGGAGTATTGCACTCCAGTCGCGATGACAAAATCTTCGGGTGTGTCCTGCTGCAGCATCATCCACTGCATCCGCACATAATCCTTGGCATGGCCCCAATCGCGCAGGCTGTCGATATTGCCCATATAAAGACAACTCTCAAGCCCCTGGGCGATATTGGCCAAGCCACGCGTGATCTTGCGGGTTACGAAGGTTTCCCCCCGACGCGGGCTTTCGTGGTTAAACAGGATGCCGTTGCAGGCATACATGCCATAGGCCTCGCGGTAGTTTACCGTGATCCAATAGGAATAGAGCTTGGCCACAGCATAAGGCGAGCGCGGGTGAAACGGTGTGGTTTCCCGCTGCGGGGTTTCTTGTACTAGGCCATAAAGCTCGGACGTTGAGGCCTGATAGAACCGGGTCTTTTTCTCAAGCCCCAGAAACCGGATTGCTTCCAGCAGGCGCAAAGTCCCGATGGCATCAACATCGGCGGTGTATTCGGGCGATTCAAAGCTGACCGCCACATGCGATTGCGCGCCAAGGTTATAAACCTCGTCGGGCTGAACCTCCTGAATGATGCGCGTCAGGTTCGACGTATCGCTCAGATCACCATAATGCAGACGCAGCTTTGGGTTTGGCTCGTGCGGATCCTGATAGATATGGTCGATCCGTTGCGTGTTGAACGAAGACGCTCGCCGTTTGATCCCGTGCACCTCATATCCCTTGGCCAGCAGAAATTCGGCGAGATACGAGCCGTCCTGACCGGTAATGCCGGTGATCAATGCTGTCTTGGTCATAGATGTGTCCTATTCGATGCTAAATCCGTCTTTGTCGCCCAAAAACAGGATCATTGCGCCGAATGCAACCCAACCTGAGCGTCAGGCATTGAATCCGGCGGAACTTTCCCCGAGTGTGTGCCCGCCAGCATCGGTATTGAGTAACAAAGGATATTAACGAATGCGTATTGCGATGATCGGCACCGGTTATGTCGGCCTGGTGTCGGGAGTGTGTTTTTCAGATTTTGGCCATGACGTCATTTGTGTCGACAAGGCCGCCAGCAAGATCGAGATGCTGCAATCCGGTGAGGTTCCGATTTTTGAGCCGGGACTGGATGTGTTGATGGCCAAGAACGTGGCTGCGGGTCGGCTGAGCTTTACCACAGATCTGGCCGCTGCGGTGGATGGGGCCGACGCGGTGTTCATCGCGGTCGGAACGCCCACGCGGCGCGGGGATGGTCACGCAGATCTGACCTATGTGATGGCCGCCGCCGAGGAAATTGCACATGCGCTGACCGACTACACTGTTGTCGTGACCAAATCGACAGTACCGGTGGGTACCAACCGTCAAGTGCATCAGGTGATCTCGGCAGCGAATCCCAATGCCGCTTTTGATGTGGCCTCTAACCCGGAATTTCTGCGTGAAGGCGCGGCGATTGACGATTTCATGCGCCCCGACCGTGTCGTTGTCGGGGTCGAAAACGACCGGGCCGCAGATGTCATGGCCGAGATCTACCGCCCGCTCTACCTGCGCGACTTCCCGATCCTGACCACCGATCTGGAAAGCGCCGAGATGATCAAATACGCGGCCAACGCCTTTCTGGCGACCAAGATCACCTTCATCAACGAAATCGCTGGGCTCTGCGAACGGGTTGGTGCCGATGTGAAAGAAGTGTCGCGCGGCATGGGCCTGGATGGGCGGATCGGCAACAAATTCCTGCATGCCGGCCCCGGCTATGGTGGGTCGTGTTTCCCCAAGGACACCGCTGCTTTGGCCCGGATCGGGCAGGACCATGCGCACCCGATGCAGATCACCGAAACCGTCATGCGGGTGAATGATGAGGTCAAAAAGCGGATGATCGAAAAGATCCGCGAGGCCTGCAACGACAGTTTCAACGGTAAGACCATCACCATTCTGGGTGTGACCTTCAAACCCAATACCGATGACATGCGCGAGGCGCCATCGTTGTCAATCGTCCCTGCCCTGATCGGTGGCGGCGCTCAAGTCCGCGTGGTTGATCCGCAAGGCCGCGCCGAAGGCGAAGAGCTGTTGCCGGGCGTACATTGGGCCGATGATCCCTATCAAGCCGCCAAGGATGCCGACGCTGTGGTCTTGCTCACCGAATGGAACGAATTCCGTGCGCTCAACCTTGCCGATCTGGCACAAGCAATGAAAACCCCCCGCATGGTCGATTTGCGCAACATCTACTCGAAACGTTCAGCGCTGAAATCCGGGTTCGAGACTTATGTAGGGGTTGGGCGGTAACGTTTGAGCAAAAGGGAAGAAAAGGTCCGGGGACACCCGTGATCTGTTTTTGAGAAAGCATGGAACGGCAGCAAAACACCGATGTTTCCGCAGGGCCCGCGACAGGCGGGTGCCAATGCGGCGCGGTCAGGTATTCCATAGGTCGACTGGGGAAAGCATCGATCTGCCATTGTCGCATGTGTCAAAAAGCCTTTGGCAGTTTTTTCGCGCCACTTGTCGAAGCCTATGACGTGAGCTGGACACGCGGAGAACGATCCATTTTCCACAGTTCGACGACCAATTGGCGGGGCTTTTGCGATAAATGCGGCACGCCACTGACCTATGAATTTAATGGCGGGCTTGAGATCGCGATTGGAACGTTCGACGATCCCGACCGCGCGTCACCGGTCGTCCAGGTCAATGCGAAGTACAAACGGCACTGTTTCGATAGTTTGGCGGACCTGCCGGAAAAGCCACCCGACCAACAAGAAGCAGACGAGGTTTGGAACGAATCGGTACGATCCAACCAGCATCCCGATCACGATACGTAAGAACGGCGAACACCCGGCCCGTCACAAAGCCGCCGTCCACACCCTATATCGTCCCTGGCCGGTGACCTCGCGGATCAAGCCGCGTTCGGTGAAGAGGATCAGGTTGCGTTGTACGGCTGCGCGTGAGGCTTCGGTCAGCCGTTCCGCCAAGGGGGCCGAGACCATGGGCGACGCGGTCAGGACTTCGATCAACCGCGGTGGGGTGCGGCCGCTCAGATCTGTCGTGGCGTCCCGCGTGCGGGTGTCCCAGGCGCTGACGCGGTCCAGATGCAGCAGGGCGGCCAGAGCGGACTGCCCACCTGCACCAACTTCGAACGCGGCGTTAAAGTTGAAATCGGCATTCTGGGCGGTGATCGTGCTACCTCTTTCGACCCGAATCGAAGTGAACCCGGTCACATCGCGCTATTAACTGTCAGATAATCGTCATCCAGCGCCGTCAAAGATTTCCAGACGAATCTTTCCGTACGCCTGTTTACAGATCAATAACGGCCGCTTGGTCGGCCATCATTCGTGAGCGGGAGGCTGTGCGGCCAAAACCAATGGCCGCGCAAAAGGCACCCAACTTCAAAGGATGACCGCTCGTTTCGTTGTTTGCCTTTCGGCACATTCTGGAAACGCCGAGGCTCTTGTTGGTGCGGCTCGCCGAGCGTCAATACTCATAAAAAAGAACCTGAAAACATCTGCTTCGGCGCGCCTGTCCCGTGACTAGCAGCGCCAAGCAGAGTTCATCAGAAGGAAAACTGGGGGATCGTGGAAAATCGGCGGATCCGGATGGGGGATCGTGGAATACTAGGGCTGGAACGTCATCATCTTCGATGCAAGGCGCCATTCCTTCATGGTCACGGCGCGCCAGGACCATATGAACTGGAAAAAGCTATAGCGCCGACCGGCACGCGTCATAACATACCGCCCATCCTGACGCTTGATGATCTTGTCGTCGGCAAGCTTTGATATCTGTTTGTGGATGACACAATAGGAAAACCCGGTGCGTTCGGCTGCCTCGCGGATCGTTATCCCGTGCGGGCCTGCTTCCCATTCTATGATCACGTAAGCAGCGATATACGAGTACTCCATCTTCACAAGACGGGCCGTTCTATCCAAAGACAACAAAAACATCAGGTAATCGCGCCAGGACCGATGCCCACTGGTTGCTTTGAAGAACTTGTACAGAAATTTACGAATATCCGGGCGGATGTTTCGCTGCCACAACCGCATTCTGCGCATGAACATGACCTTCCCATGCGTCGTAAGCGTGAATCCTGCAATCGAATGTTCAAATTCCCCGGCCTGCACCCCGCGCTTTACATGATCGCGGATAATAGCCCGGTCCATCCGCGAAGCGTGCGCCAAGCCCAAGATTGTCCAAGGCCCGTCAGAAAACACCGCCAGGTAGATTTCGATGATACATTTGTTCCGGGGAAAACCAGTTTTGGTCAGGGCCGCGATGAGTTCAAGGCCGATGAGTTCCAACCGATGCCGGCGAGTGGTCTGCGCGAATTCCAAGTTTGACTTCTGTTCGATGAGTGTGGGCGCGTGTTCGCGAAAGTCGCGATCAATTTTTCAGAGAATTACTGCACCTGCTGCACTCGTCTTATTGATGGAACCACGGCGTGGGAGGGTGTAAAAGTTGACTATGAAAAACCTAAAAGACGTTCAAGTCTTTGAAAGGCGCAAGGCCCTTCATCACGGCTTTGTGTGGTCTTGAAGACGACCGCTTCTTAATCCGCAAACCGATCTCGAACCTTGACAAGCTGTTGATTGCGCGCTGACGAAGCGGCATGATCTGCGGTGCGCGCCGCTCTGTGACTCACAACAAGAGCGTTTTACGCTATTCCCGATTTTGACGACAACAACCCGTCGCGATCAAGCATTATCGGCCCTGTCCTTTTGACAGCTATGCCGATGCCAGCCGTTCCATCGCGTTTGCGAGAGGCATTGCGCGAACACCTCCCTGCCCCGGCACCTCTTTGCTATCTGCATAGACCAGGATGCGTTCTGAGACGTCTAGTTCTTCGGTCGCGATGTGAAACCCACGTGTTACCTTTGCCGATGTCGTCCGCTTGATCTCGATCGCCCAAAGGGCGCCTCGGGGAAGTCTCAGCATCAGATCCACCTCTGCCCCTGCTGAAGACCGATAGAAGTTTGCTTCAGTTCCGCGTGGAGCTGCCGCGATCAGGTTTTCGATACAGAAACCTTCCCAACTGCCACCGACAACCGGATGCCCAAGAAGGTCTTCTTGCGTTTCGATCCCAAGAAGCGCGTGGGCAAGCCCGGAATCGCGAATATAGACTTTTGGTGACTTGACCAATCGTTTCCCGGCATTCGAGTGCCAAGGCGGCAAGCGACGCACCAGCATCAGATCGACCAGCAGGTCAAGATAGCGCGCAACGCTCTGGCCAGAGACACCGAGGTTGCCCGCTAGTTTCGCGGCGTTGAGCAACCCGCCCTGCTCGTGCGCGAGCATTGTCCAGAACCGGCGCAATGTTTCTGCAGGAATACGCAAGCCGAAAGACGGGACATCGCGTTCAAGATAGGTGCGGATGAAGTCTTCGCGCCACGACAGACTCGTTTGATCATTCCTTGTCAGGAAACTGTCCGGGAACCCGCCACGTAACCAGAGTGCAGAGATCGCGTCCGCTCCGATTTCGGACACGGTGAAAGGCGTCAGCTCGTGATAGCTTACCCGCCCCGCCAGCGATTCCGCGCTTTGGTGCAAAAGCGTGTTTGAAGCTGACCCCAACAGCAGGAATTGCCCAGTCCGGTGCCCTTGTCTTCTCCGCCGGTCAATTTGGCCGCGCAAAGCCTTGAACAAACCTGGCATGAGCTGAACTTCATCGATCACCACCAGACGTCCAACTTGTTCGTCGAGATAAAGGTCAGGCTCTTCAAGCACCTGCCGGTCGCCCGCTCGCTCCATATCAAGGTATATAGCGTCACGGCTTTCAGCGATATCCTGCGCAAGCGTTGTCTTCCCAACTTGCCTCGGACCAAGCAGAACGACACCTGCCTGGTTCTCCAGCGAGTTTTCAACTGATTTCCTATCGCTGCGCTTAATCATACCTTGTAATTATTCCATCATATGGAAGATTTGCAAGGTTAAATTCGGCGACTACACGCTGCCGCAACAAGGGGGCGCTCAACTCGTGCTGGCACTTGTTCGAACTATGGGCAACAAAAGCTGCCTTGCGCGAATTGATCAACGGTTGTGGCGACTTGCTTTTTTCAGCTTTCAGTTCTGCAAAATCAACCAAAGATCGCCTGGTTTGAAAGCCAGCAGTGCCAGGGGTGGTCTTCATCGCAAACGACCATCCTGCGCGCGGCTACATCATCTACCGGTCCGCTTGCGCAACGCAAACCGACCGGTAGGAATTTTGAAAACACCAGACGATCAGGCGTTGCCGACGTTGGCTCGGTCTTTTTTCTTCAAGAGGGTCATCGCAATCGGGACGATGATGATCGTCAGAAGAATGATAGACAGAACCAAAGACACCGGACGCTGCCAGAAGAGGTTCATGGTTCCCTGCGAAATGATGTAGGTTTGCAGGAAAGTTTCTTCTGCCATTGAGCCCAACACCAGAGCCAAGACGGTCGCTGCAGGTGAATAGCCATAGCTTTTCATCGCAAAGCCGACCAAGCCGCTGAGCACAAGAATCCAGGTCTCGATGATGCTCGCGTTGATCGCATAGGCACCGATGATACACAGCAATACGATGACGGGCACCACGTTGACATAAGGAATGTCCAGGAACTTTACGAAAAGCGGGATGGCGAAAATGCTCATCGCGATCAGGATCATATTGCCCAGATACATGCTGGCAATCAGTCCCCAGACGAATTCCGGGTCGTTGACGATCAGCAACGGACCGGGCTGCAAGCCCCACATCAGGAACGCGCCAAGCAGAACCGCGGTCGCGCCAGAGCCGGGAATACCCAGCGACAGAAGTGGAACCATAGCGCCAGCAGACGCCGCGTTGTTTGCAGCTTCAGGCGCAACCAGCCCACGCATTTCACCTTTGCCGAATTTCTCGGGATCTTTGGCGACTTTCTTTTCGACCGAATACCCGATGATCGACCCAAGCGTAGCGCCCGATCCCGGCAGCACCCCAGCGATGAAGCCGATGGCCGATCCACGCCAGAATGTCCAACGCGACTCGTAGTAGTCTTGTTTGTTGGGCCAAAACTCCTTGTCGCGAAAGCTGACCCGAAGCCGTTTTGCAGGTTGCCGGTGCTGGCCATTGAGGATGCAATGCAGCAACTCGCCAATACCGAAAAGACCGATGGCAACGGCGACAAAATAGACACCGCCAATCAGCTCTGCTGATCCAAAGGTATAGCGTTGCTGGCCGCTCATGACGTCAACGCCAACTGTACCGATGGCAAAACCAATCAGGGCAGAGATAAAGCCTTTGAACTTGTTGTCTCCCATCATGGTGGTCAGCATGAGCAAACCGACCGCGATGATCAGGAAGTATTCGGACGGTCCAAAAGAGGCAGCAAAATTGGCAAGCGACGGCGCCAACGCTGTGATGAGGATAACGCCGATGGTTCCACCAAAGAAAGATGCAATGGCCTGCATTACAAGCGCGGGCCCCGCGCGGCCCTTTTGGGCGAGTGGATAGCCATCAATCGTTGATGCAACGGTCGCCGATTCACCGGGAGTATTGATCAGGATCGACGTGATCGTGCCCCCGTACATCGAGCCATAGTAGATACCCGCGAGCATGATGATCGCGATAGTGGGCGTCAGCCCGAACGTCATAGGAATAAGCACTGCGATCCCAGCGGCCGGACCGAAGCCCGGAAAGAGACCGACGATCATTCCAAGGAACGCGCCGATGACAAGAAAAAGAAAGCCCTCTGGCGAAGCAGCGACGCTTAATCCAAGCGAGAGGTTTGCAGCGATTTCAGCAAGCATGTGATTGGTCCTCTGTCATTCGTTGTGGCGCGTCAGAAGCCAAACGGACTTGTGGGCAAGGAGGCGTTCAACAGGATCTTGAACAGCCCGTACAAAAACGCAGGCAGAGCGATGCTGTAGATCACATTGCTGATGACCTGTTTGCGGTTGAACGTGAAAAGGAAGACAAGCATGAAGATGACCATTGCAAGGAACGCACCAACAGGCTTCATGATCGCGACCATTGCGCAGATGTATATGAAGACAATGAACACATCGCGGCCAAATGCTTGACCACCATCGATGCCATGGGCATCCACACCCAGCGCGTCGGCCTTGGCTTCGGTTTCAGGATCAGCTTGATGCGAAGGAACAACGCCCGAGCGCACTTGCTCTTGCTCCTCGCGCCAGTCTCCCCACAGGTTGATTGCGCAGGAAATGACCATCAACACGCCAATTACGAGAGGGAAGAACCCTGCGGCGGGCCTGCCGGATGAGGTCAAAAGCGTTAATGTGTTGATGCCGTAGAGTGTATAGCCGACAGCCAAAACAAGCAGTCCAGCGGCGAACCACTTTTTCATCGGATCTCCCCCCTTTCCGATTGGAGTTAGACAGCAAACGGGCGCCCCCGAGGGAGCGCCCGCGATTGTACATTGATTATTCCTGGATTGCGCCGATTTCGACCAGAGTCGCGCGGTACTTGGTGCTGGTGTCTTCCAGGTAGGCTGCGAACTCGTCGCCCCAGATCGGGTTGCCGGACATACCGTTCTTGACCAGGTACTCTTCCCATTCAGGAGTATCGATCACTTTTTTCAGCGTTTCGATCCACCAGTCCTGCACAGCCGGGTCCAGATCGTTGGGCATAACAACGCCGCGCGGCAGCGAGAAACTGAAATCGTAGCCCAGTTCCATAAAGGTCGGAACGTCGGGGTTGTTGGTGCTGCGGGCTGTGTCTGAAAACGCCAGCGCCTTCAAAGTTCCGGCTTCAAGTTGCCCTGAAACTTCGGACGGGTTGGCGACAACCGCGTCAACACTGCCGGACGTCAGCGCGGTAACAAGTTCACCGCCCGAGCCGATCGGGACATACTCAAATTCGATACCAGCTGCATTTGCGAAAAGCGCGGCGGTTACACGCTCGGGTCCGGCCGAGCCACTGCCCGCGATGGTCACGCGACCTGCCTTTGCCGCGTCGACAAACGCTCCGACGTCACCGAAATCCGAGTCAGAGCGGACAACCAGCAACATTGCGTCACTTGCAAGCAGGCCGATTGGCGTGAAGTCAGCAAAGGTCCAATCAGTGTCGGCCACCAAAGGTGTTCCGATAAAGTTGCCGCTGGTGGACGTCAGGCGATACGGATCACCTGCTTTGCCTGCGACATAGCTGAAGCCAACGGCACCACTGCCACCTTCGCGGTTTTCGACAACGATGTCGTTATCGAACAGCTCGTATTTGCGCAGAATGTCGACAACGGTGCGCGACATACGGTCGTTACCGCCGCCCGGACCAAATGCAATTGTATAGGTCAGACGCTCGGACGGATAGTCCTCCGCAACCGCCGGCATCGCAAAAACGGCCGATGCGGCAGCTGCTGCAAGCATAGTAAAAGTTCTTCGCATGATCATATGGTGTCCTCCCTTTGACCACATTGCTTTTTACGATCTGATAGTGCAATATTCACATGGATTGCACGTTGTCAAACATAAAAGCATAAATATTAAAGATCAGTCTTGTTATGTTAAGACCAGTGAACTGGTAATATGTTGTAATATATTATATAAATTCAAAGACTGCCTGCTCAACAAGATACAAAATAGTTTTTTATTATTGTAATATGCAAAAAATCTAAGTAAGAGCTGGCCAACAACCGTTTATCTAAGCGAATAGCCCCCGGGAGGAAGAGAAATGAAGATTATGACCTTGCCATGCGACGGGATTGGCCCAGAAATCATGGCCGCGACCTTGGAAGTTGTTGAAGCTGCCAACAACCGCTTCGGCTTGGGTCTGACATTTCACGAGGAAGAATCGGGCTTTGTCAGCCTGAAAAAGCACGGCATCACGCTGCGAGAAGAGGTATTGGACCGGGCGCGGACCGAGTTTGACGGCGTGATTCTCGGCACCCAGTCCCACATGGACTATCCGCCAGTGGTCGAGGGCGGGCGCAACGTGTCCGCTGGCTTTCGAATTGGGTTGGACCTGTATGCAAACGTCCGCCCGGCGCGCAGCCGCGACTTCTTGCCGAACAAGGCCGAAGGCATGGATCTGGTCATCATGCGCGAAGCGACGGAAGGGTTCTATCCGGACCGCAACATGTACAAAGGCGTCGGCGAGATGATGCCGGACCCGGACATGGCTCTTTCGGTGCGCAAAATCACCCGTCACGGATCAATGCGGATTTGCCGCGAAGCCTTTAAACTGGCGATGCAGCGCGACAAGAAAGTCGCGGCGATTCACAAAGCAAACTCGTTCCTGATGACCGATGGTCTGTTCCTTGAATGCTTCCGCGAGGTTGCAAAGGATTATCCCGAGGTTGAAACGGAAGAGCTGATTGTTGACGCGTTTGCCGCGCTGTTGGTCCGCCAGCCGCAGAAATACGACGTCGTTGTCGCAACCAATTTCTACGGTGACATCCTTTCTGACCTGGCTTCCGAGCTTTCCGGCTCGCTTGGGCTTGCAGGGTCCATCAACGCGAACGCGGAAACCGGCCTTTGCTGTGCGCAGGCGCAACATGGTTCGGCGCCTGATATTGCCGGGCAGAATATCGCAAACCCCACATCGCTTATCCTGTCCGCTGCCATGATGTTGATCTGGCTGGGCGAGCAGCGCGGCGTTCAAAAGCTGATGGACGCGGGGCAGGCAATTGCTGACGCGGTTGACGTAGTCATCGACGACCCGGCCAAACGCACCCGAGATCTTGGTGGAACGGTGAACACCGACGCATTCGGAACGCTGGTCGCTCAGGAAGTCGCCAAGGTTGCCGTAGCGGCTTGATTACTCCCTCCCAGCAGGGCATTGCCCTGTACGTCTGGTGGCGTCGTCCCGTGACGGCGTCACCTCTCTATAAGTGAGGTTGCGATGAAACAGATGCCTCGATTGGCTTTGATACACGCCACCCGCGTCGCGATAGACCCAATCGAAACCGCTGCTCGGGACTTGTGGCCAGAGGCCGAGACGGTCACGATTCTGGAAGAAGGCCTGTCTGCTGATCGCCAGAAAAGTGACGAGCTTTCCCTGGATCTTTGGGACAGGATCGTCGGCCTTGCGCAATACGCGGAAAACCTGGGCGCAAGCGGAATCCTGTTCACCTGTTCGGCGTTTGGCCAGGCGATTGAAGATGCCGCAGATGGCGCAAGAGTTCCGGTCATGAAGCCTAACGAAGCGATGTTTGATGCGGCCTTTGCCCATGGTGACAACATCGCGATGATTTACACTTTCGAGCCCGCAGCACCCGGCATGAAAGAAGAATTCAAAGAAGCGGCGGCGGCGCGTGGCAGTTCAGCGCGTCTTTCCACCTACTTCGCCGAAGGTGCGCTGGACGCCAAACGTGCAGGCGACGACGCGACACATAACCGTCTGATTGCAGAGACGGCACAAAAGATCACCGGTGCCGATGCCATACTGCTGGCTCAGTTTTCGATGGCCGGTGCAGCCGACGAAGTGCGCGACGTGACCGATGTGCCGGTTTTGACAAGCCCCGAGGCCGCGATTGCCGAAATAAAACGGCGGGTCGAAACTCAAAAAGGCGAGGCATAAAATGCTGGTAGGCGTGATTGCAGATGATTTCACCGGAGCCAGTGATATCGCGAACACTCTGGCAAAGGGGTTCGCCCCAGAGGGCGGATTGTATACGGCACAGTTTTCGGGCGTGCCAACCGGCCCTGCACCGAAACATGTCGAAGCAGGTGTAATCTCGCTGAAAAGCCGCACCGCACCGATATCCGAAGCCGTAAGCGATAGCCTTGCGGCATTGCGCTGGTTGCGTGACCAGGGATGCCGCCAGTTCATCTTCAAATACTGTTCGACATTCGACTCGACAAAAGAAGGTAATATCGGCCCGGTCGCAGAGGCGTTGGCGGACGAACTGGACGCAAGTGGTGTTGTGTTCTGCCCGGCTTTTCCCACAGCTGGGCGCACGATCTATCAGGGTCATCTCTTTGTGAATGACCGTCTGTTGAATGAGTCCGGTTTGGAAAACCATCCGCTCACCCCGATGACTGATGCCAATATTCGCCGCTGGCTGGGGCATCAAACCAACGAAAAAGTCGGCTTGGTTCCAATGTCAGTTGTTCGTCAGGGGCCAAACGCGGTAAAAGCCGCCATCGAAGATGCAGAAGAACGGTTTCTGATTGCAGACGCCATATCAGACGAAGACCTGTTGGCTCTGGGCGAAGCTTTGCGTTGCGCTCCGTTAATCACCGGGGGGTCGGGGATTGCTTTGGGTCTGCCAAGAAACTTTGACCGGGCATCCGCCAGAAAGGGCCAACCATCTGGGTTTCAAGGCGTTTCGGGCCCCGAGGCTATTTTGGCCGGTTCTTGTTCTGGTGCCACTCGTGGTCAGGTTGATCTGCACGCGAAATCGCACCCGTCGCTGGCCATTGATGTCCCCGCGGTAATGGCCGGTGAAGTGACGCGCAAAACGCTGGTCGATTTCTATCAAGAGAATGCCGGGCAAAAGCCGCTGGCCTATTCGTCGGGCACGCCTGACGAAGTCCACGCGCTGCAAGCGCGGTTCGGTCGCGAAAAGGTTGCCGCCAAATTGGATGCCTTGTTTGCGGATACGGCGCGGGATCTGGTTGAATTGGGCTATCGCAGGATCGTTGTCGCGGGCGGCGAAACTTCGGGAGCCGTTGCGCAATCGGTTACAAACGCGCTGCAAGCACCTGCAATGACTATTGGGCCAGAAATTGATCCAGGCGTTCCTGTCCTGACATTGGGCCAGGACACGCCATTGGCGCTCGCGTTGAAATCCGGCAATTTCGGAGCACCGGATTTCTTTTCCAAGGCCCTGCGCGTTATGGAGACAGGTGCATGACCGAAGCAGACCTTCGTCAACAAATGTCCGATCTTTGCCGTTCGCTTTATGAACGGGGCTTTTCGGTTGGAACGGCGGGAAATGTTTCCGCCAAACTGCCGGACGGCATTCTGATGACACCGACCAATGCCACTTTGGGCAGCATCGAGCCTGAGCGGATCGCCAAAATTGACCTAAATGGCGTCCATGTCGATGGCGACAAACCCACCAAAGAAGTGTTTTTACATCAGGCCTTTTATGAAACGCGCCCCGACGCAGGTGCCGTTGTGCATCTACACTCTACCTGGGCCACTGCTTTGTCCTGCTTGTCGGACACCGATCCGGACGACTGTATCCCACCGCTGACACCTTACGTGGTGATGCGTGTTGGGCCCGTCAAAATGGTTCCCTATGTCAAACCAGGAGATCCTAGATCGGGTGATCTGATACGCGACCTCAAGGGCAGATATGGCGCGGTTCTCTTGGCAAATCATGGTCCAGTCGTTTCGGGCAAAGACCTGTTTTCTGCGGTCTGCGCCGCTGAAGAACTGGAAGAGACCGCAAAGCTTCTTGTGGCGCTGCGGGGGTTGCCCACACGGTTCCTGTCAGAAGCTGACGTGAGCGAATTAAAACAAACGTTTGGAAGGATCTGACCCATGAAAACCGCTGATCTGATTGATCACCACGCCGCAGACCTGACGTTGGTGCATTTACCGTTCCGTCAGTTTGGAACAAAGCCGTTCTTTGCCGCTCAGGTGCAGACGGTCAAATGCTTCGAGGACAACACCGAAGTGCGCGCGCAGCTTGAACAACCGGGCGAAGGTCGTGTGCTGGTGGTCGATGGCGGAGGCTCTACCCGCATCGCCTTGCTGGGGGACATTCTGGCAGAACTGGCAATCGAAAATGGCTGGGCGGGTTTGATCCTGAATGCTTCAATCCGCGATAGCGCCGAGGTCAATCAGATGGACACGTTGGTCTTTGCGCTGGCAACCAGCCCGGTGAAAAGCGCCAAAGCCGGATGGGGCAAGGTCGGCGAACCCGTCTCGTTCGGGGGGGTCAAGTTCACGCCTGGAGATTGGGTTTATGGCGATGCAGACGGTGTTTTGCACAGCCACAAAAAACTGATCTGACCGTTGCCGGAACAGGCCCAACGAACGGTGACAATCGGACCGCGCAAGCTGCGTGTGCTCGATCTCCCTTCATTGTTTGGCGATATGCTGCCGCGATTGCCGTATGTTCTGCGCTTGTTGGCCGAAAACCATCTTCGCGCAGGTGGCTCATTGCCTGAGTTGCTGCGCGCGATGCGGGAACGACAGCCGGATTTCGAGTTCACGTTCCAGCCCAATCGCCTGCTGATGCATGACACAACATGCACGCCAGCACTCGCGGATGTGGCAGGGTTGCGTGACGCTTTGGCCGAGGCTGGCAAGGACCCGGCGGTTCTGTCTCCGACCTTGCCAGTGGACGTGTCTGTTGATCATTCTCTGGCTGTAGACGCGTTTGCTGTTCCAGATGCGATCGCGGTGAATGCACGGAACGAATTTGCCCGCAACAGTGAACGCTATGCCTTTATGAAGTGGGCCTCACGCGTGATGGACAGCGTTCGGGTGCATCCTCCGGGCACCGGCATCATGCACACGATCAACCTGGAACAGCTTGCCACTGTGCTTGAGATCGCGGCTGACGGGACGGCGCATCCGGACATGATGCTGGGAACCGACAGCCATACACCCATGATCAACGGCATCGGAGTACTGGCTTGGGGTGTCGGCGGGCTAGAAGCTGAAACCGTCATGTTTGGCCAAACTGCGTCTTTGGCGATGCCCCGGACGGTAGGTGTACGTCTGTCTGGACAGTTGAGCGGTGGAAGTCTTGCGACAGACCTGGCGCTGGAAGTGACACACAGGTTGCGCAAGCTGGATGTGACCGGAGACTTCGTCGAGTTCTTTGGACCCGGAGTGGCTTCCCTGTCTGCGGATGCACGCTCGGTGGTGGCCAACATGGCCCCTGAATACGGTGCTGCAACCGGTTACTTCCCGGTAGACGAACAGGTGGTGGCCTATCTGGAGCGTACGGGTAGACCAGCCAATTTGCTCCGATCTATTGAACCTGTATTTCGCGCCATGGGTCTGTGGTTTGATCCGCTCGCGGAACCCGATTTCGATCGCACCATCGACATTGATCTCAGTGAAATCAGGCCTGTTATTTCTGGCCCTCGCAGGCCACAAGATCGCTGCGCTCCATGTGACGCTACCAGGAGAATAGAAGAAGCGATCGCGCGTCCCTTGGCTGACCGTTCAGGTGTACCGGACGGCGCCGTGGGGATCGCTGCGATTACCAGCTGTACCAACACCTCTGATCCCGGCCTGCTGATCGCCGCAGGGCTGTTGGCCCGCGCCGCAAAAGCGAGGGGCTTAAAACCTGCACCTTGGGTCAAGACGTCGCTTGCGCCGGGCTCGCCCTCTGCCCGCGCGATGCTCAACCGGTCAGGGCTCGACACGGATCTGTCCGCTTTGGGGTTCGATGTTGTGGGGTATGGCTGCACCACCTGCATAGGAAACTCCGGGGCTTTGCCTGACAGTATCGACACTGCATTGTCTGACGGAAAAGCGATCTGTGCGGTCCTCTCGGGGAACCGAAATTTTCCGGGGCGTGTTCATCCTCGGCTCGACCTCGCATATCTGGCGTCGCCACCTCTTGTTGTGGCCTACGCAATCAAAGGTGACGTGCTTGGGGACATCACAAAAGACCCCATTGGGGTCGACGAGAACGGGCAGAAGGTTTTCCTGGCTGATCTTTGGCCGACCGATCACGACATCGCAAAAACACTCGACGCGACGTTCAAAACCTCGGACGTACCGCAATCTTTTCGCGACGCCAGTCGGAGCGCGGTTTGGGAGGCAATCAAAACACCGGATTCAGCCTGCTTTTCATGGGACCCGGCTTCGCGATATCTGCGCCGCCCGAAATTCGCCGCGCGCAGCCCCTCCCGATTGGGTCAATTCGAAGCGCAGGCGTTGATGGTTCTGGGTGACGACATCACCACGGACCATATCTCTCCTGCCGGAGCCATCGCGCAGGACAGTGCCGCCGCAAGATGGCTTGTCGAGCAAGGCGGAGACCTGGATAACCTGAATGTCTACGCCGCCTATCGTGGAAACTGGGAGGTGATGTTGCGCGGCCTCTTCACCAATCGACTTGTTCGAAACCACTTGCAGGACGGTCTCGCCCCGGCAGAGACAGTGCTTGACGATGGACGTGTTCTTCCAGTGTTCGAGGCCGCCGCCGAGTTGGCTGAGGCAGGGCAGAATGCGGTGCTCTTTGCCGGTGAACGATATGGCATGGGGTCCAGTCGGGATTGGGCGGCCAAGGGTGTGGCACTGCTGGGCGTGCGCGCCGTCATCGCACGGAGCTTTGAACGAATCCACCGTACCAATTTGATTGGCATGGGCATTCTACCGCTGCAAATATCGGATGACAGCATACCGGCCAAGATAGGGTTGACTGCAGCGGATCGCATATGTGTCGACATGCCTGCGTCTAAATTGACTGTTCGTTCCCAAACTCTGGTTCGGATCAAACGGCACGACGGAACGACGATCTCTCTGAGCTGCCAAGCAGCCGTCGAGACCGAACAAGAGGTCGCGCTGCTGGTCGAAGGGGGCGTCTTGCCCAGCATTCTTGAGCGGTATCTGGGCTAGCTCAAACAACTACTCATTTGCATTAAAATGATTACTATCGTTTTATGGTCCTCGACCTGTTTTGTGTTGAAAGGGCCCGAACGGAATGTCGGCCAAACAAAAAATTTACGAATCTTTTGCCGAAGGTATTCGAGGCGGGCAAATCGCCGTTGGAACAAAACTGCCAACCGAGAAAGAGATCGCGGCAAAGTTCTCTGTAAGCCGGTCTACTGTGCAGGCGGTCATGTCACGACCCCGTCGTTCAGGAGATTGTTCAAGCGAAAGACCGGACTGACACCAGTTGAACACCGCAAAATGTTCGGCCAGTCTAGGTTCGCTAAATATTCCTGATAGACGCTGGCTCTGATCTGCAATCCCGCTGACTGCTTTGCCGCTCAAAGCAACAGTTCGCTGCAAATCCCGGCCGCGAACTTACAGACCGCAAGTCAAATCGCGACCTCGCTGAAATTGCTCTACGGTCCGCTCCAATCCAAATGACCTGCCTTAGACTGCTTGGTCGGGCGCTTCGCCCCGCAGCCGCCCCGCGGCGAGTGCTGCGCCTGCCACCATAAACGTTGCAGTCCCAAGCATCAGCGGCAGACCTCCAAGCTGATAGGTGACGCCAGACAGGACCGTTCCCGCCAGCCGCCCTCCTGCGTTGGCCATGTAATAAAAGCCCACATCCATAGTAACACGCTCCGCTTTCGTGAATGCGAGGATGAGGTAGGAATGGAGCGCTGAGTTGATCGCAAAGATCCCTCCGAAGATGAGCAAGCCCGCAACTAATGAAACTGTCAGCCAAGTCTGCGGCCCATCTGATGCAAAGGCTGCTATGGTCAGAGCGGCAGGGACCGCAGCGAGGCCCCATGCCCACCACTTTGCGGCGCGCACCAACTCGCCCTCTGGTTTTGATGACGCGTGCAGAATGCGCGGAGCAGAAGCCTGGATAAAACCGTAGAGGATCACCCAAACCGCCATGAAGGTTCCGATCATGAAGAAGGCGGCTCGGTTTCCGGCCACGGTTCCGTCGGACAACACTGCATAAAAGTAGATCGGGATGCCAACCACGAACCAGACGTCGCGCGCCCCGAAAAGAAACACACGTGCGACCGAGAGCCAGTTTACATTCGTTGACTTGGAAAAGACCTCTGAGAACTTCGCCCCTTTCCGACCCTTCGGCAGACCCGGCGGCATCGCGATCAATAAGGCGACAAAGATGACGGCAAGGACTGCTGCCATCCCGAGGACGGCCCAGACAAAGCCGAGCGTCGCCAGCAGTGCGGCACCCAACAAAAAGCCAAGGCCCTTCACCGCATTCTTGGAACCGGTGAGCAGCGCCACCCAACGGAACAGCCCGCCATCCTCGGAAGGGGCCAAAAGCTTGACGGCGGATTTGGACGACATCTTCGCAAGGTCTTTGGCTACACCACTTGCACCTTGCACGACCATCACATAGGCCACCGAGACGCCAATCGCCCAGGTCGGGTCGAGCTGTGCCAAAGCCAACAAAGCCAAAACCTGAATGCCAAGGCCCGCATAAAGCGTAGAGGTCAAACCAAACCGTGCGGCAATCCACCCCGCACAGAGGTTGGTCACCATGCCTGCGATCTCGTACAACACAAAGAGGTAGGCAAGCTGGACAGGGCTAAAGCCCAACGAATGAAAGTGCAGCAGCACCAGCATTCGAAGCGCGCCATCGGTCAGCATAAAGGCCCAGTACGCCGCCGTGACAGCGACGTAAGCCGACAGCCCCTCTGGCCGCGCGGAGGTGTCGGTCACACTGAGGCTCCAACCATCAGCGCCACATCGACAAGACGATGCGCATAGCCCATTTCGTTGTCGTACCAGGCGTAGACCTTCAACTGCGTCCCATTGATGACCATCGTTGATAGCGCATCCACGATGCTAGAGCGTTCGTCATTGGTATAATCGGTCGAAACAAGCGGTCTTTCCTCGTAGCCCAGAATTCCCTTCAGTTCACCCTCGGACGCGGCTTTGAAGAGGGCATTGACCTCCCCAGCTGTGGTTTCGCGTTCCACCTCAAAAACACAGTCTGTTAGCGAGGCGTTCAAGAGCGGGACGCGCACCGCGTGGCCATTCAGCCGTCCTGTCAGTTCCGGATAGATGAGCGTGATCGCGGTCGCGCTGCCTGTCGTGGTCGGGATCAGGGAATTCAGAGCCGAGCGCGCACGGCGTAAATCCTTGGCCGGTCTGTCCACAATGGTTTGGGTGTTCGTCACATCGTGGATTGTGGTGATCGAGCCATGCTTGATGCCGAGATTCTCATGAATGACCTTCACAACCGGCGCGAGGCAGTTTGTCGTACAGCTCGCCGCCGTGACAATGCGATGTCTGCCCGCGTCGTAGATGTCATGGTTCACGCCATAGACAATGTTGGCTGCATCGCCGTCTTTCACGGGCGCGGAAATAACAACTTTCTTCACACCCGCTTCGAAGTAAGGCGCAAGCTTGGCCTCGGACTTGAAGACCCCGGTGCAGTCGACGACGACATCTACCCCTTCCAACGGAAGGTCGGCGATGTTTTTGGTCCCGATGAATGGGAGACGCGTGCCGTCTATGGTCACGCTGTCTGCGTCATGAGAAAAGTCTGCCTTCCACCGGCCATGGACGGTGTCGAACTCTAAAAGATGGGCGTGCATCTCTGGGTCGCCCACGGCGTCGTTGATCCAAGCAATCTTGGCCCCGCGTTCCAGCAAAGGCTTTAGGGCAAGTTTACCGATGCGGCCAAGGCCGTTGAGGGCGTAGGTGGTCACGCAGAGGCTCCTTCATTTGATTGTGCGATGTCGTCGACGGCCCTCTGCAAAGCGATCCGGTCAAGAGATGCAATCGGCAGAGCGGTAAAGGCTTTGATCCGGCACAGAAGCGCGCCATAAGACTGCTGAAAGGCCAGGCTCTTCTCGGCGTGGGAACCTTCGACCTTCACCGGGTCCGGCATACCCCAATGGGCACTGACCGGCTGACCGGTCCAAGCCGGGCATTCTTCATTTGCTGCCTGATTGCAAACCGTAAAGACGAAGTCGAAGTCTGGTGCATCGTCAACTTGGAAGACCGACACGTTCTTGGACTCCAGAACAGAAATATCGTGGCCTTTCTGCGCCAGAACTTCGAGCGCGAATTGGTTCAACTCTGAGCGCGGCTTGGTGCCCGCCGAGTAGGCCACGAACCTGTCCCCGGCCTCTTTGCGCAGAATCGATTCAGCAAAGATCGAGCGCGCGGAATTGCCGGTGCAGATGAATAGGACATTGAACTTACGATCAGTCATGAGACTGTCTCTGTCGAAGTCAAAAGAGGTGAGGGGTGAGCAGATTTCGGGGCGACCGCGGCAACAATCGCGCAGCAGATAGTCAAAGGTCTCGCGTGCCGCGTCCATATGGATCGCATAGCGCAATGAGGTGCCAATGCGCTCTTGCGTGACCAGACCCACCTGCATCAAGGCGCTCACGTAGGTCGAGAGTGTGTTGGGTTTCAGCGCAAGTGCTTGTGCCAGCTCGGTCGCAGGCACGCGATCTGGGTACCGACGCATGAGAAGGCGGAACAGGGCCAAGCGCTGCGGATGGCCAAGAGTCGAGAGGCGATGAGGAATCAGTTCTTCCATATTTCGTGAATTATTGAATTACTGAGTTTATTGCAACTCTTACTTGCCACCACACTTCATCATGGAAGCGTTAGGAACTGAGCTCTTCGAGAAGCGGACAGGTGCACTGCCCTTGCGAGCGATTGGCGATCAGCTCCGACAAGGCGTTTTCCAACTGCTGCAACTCAGCGATCTTCGACTGAACCCTCACATGATCTGGCCGTCACAAAGCCGCCGTCCATACCCTGTATCGTCCCTGGCCGGTGACCTCCCGGATCAGGCCGCGTTCGGTGAAGAGGATCAGGTTACGTTGCACGGCTGCGCGTGAGGCTTCGGTCAGCCGCTCCGCCAAGGGGGCCGAGACCATGGGCCACGCGGTCAGAACTTCGATCAACCGCGGTGGGGTGCGGCCGCTCAGATCTGTCGT
>NZ_WQIE01000008.1:0-166410 GCF_013035585.1 Ruegeria sp. HKCCA5839
TGCGGACTATTCGGACATTGGCGACGTCACTTCATGCTCCTGGCAAATACTTGTCCAACAACGCGTCAACGAGGCCTTCGAGCAATCGATTGCCGGTCTTCTGATCGACACGAAGAATATCCTCGAGTATGATTAATTGCTCCATTCCCGAGGTCATTGATAGGCGCTGTGTCAGAGCTTCGAACTCGCTTGGTTTCATCGCGGGGCGGATCGGTTCGAGCGCTTCGGCAAAGGCAGCCAGTCTTCTCGCGCCGCGCATTTTGACCGTTCCGTCTTCCAACGCAGCCTTCAAGGATTCTGCCAGAAACTGACGAAAGTAGGCTTCGTGATCGCGAGAAAAGTCGAGATAGTAGCGCGCCACGGCGTGCACGCGACTTCGAACGTCATCTATTCCTTCTAGAAGCTCGGACGTCGGTGTCACCTCGATGTCTAATGTGGCATCAAGGGCCAGAACCCCGGGGTCTGAGAAGTATCTGTAGACCGTCGCGCGACTGGTCCTCGCACGCTCTGCCACCTTGGCCAACGTCACTTCTTTTCCCTCGGACATCAGCTCTCGTGTCGCGGTTAGAAGAGCTTCGCGAGTTCTATTCTTCTGGTTGGTTCGGGGTGCCAAACTGACCTCACTTAATGATACACTTGTCTCATAAATAGAATTGTGTACCATAAACGAATAGAATCGCAAGCATTGGGAACAGTCGAAATGACGCAGCCTCGCCCTCGAATTTATCACCTTCTCGGAAATCTCCTGACGTTCCACGCCTTTCCGGCGGACACCGGAGATCGCTACACAATTGTTGAAATCAAAACCGCCCCAGGCGCTGGTGCGCCGCCCAATCATCACGCCGGCGAAGACGAGAGCTTCTTCGTTCTGGAGGGAGAATTTGAGTTCTTTGTAAATGGCGAAACGCGCAGTGTCCGAGGCGGAGATTTCGTAAAAGTGCCGGAGGGAGCCGTTCACGCGTTCACGTGTACTGGAGAAACCCCGGGTCGCTTGTTGTGTATTAACTCGCCAGGCGCGATGCACGATACGTTCTTCACCGAGGCTGGTGAGGCAATGCCGGATGGAACGACAGAAGTACCGAAGCCTGACGGGCCTCCCGATATCCCGGCAATCATGGCCGTGGCTGATAAGGTTGGCATGACCATCCTGACGCCCGACGAAGCGCCTGCCTAACCCGACTACAGCGCACAAACCCAAAATTCGGGAGCATGAGAAATGAACAGAGTTCTGTTGACCGCCGCGAGTGTGCTTCTGCCACTGTCGGCCTTCGCGGAGCCGAGCGTCGAGCGAGGAGAGTATCTGGTTCGGGGACCGGCTGCCTGCGGTAACTGCCACACACCACAAGGTCCAAACGGACCGGACATGTCGAACGAGTTGGGCGGCATGATGGTTGAGAAGAATGAGATGATGGAGGCCTGGGCTGTCAATATCACGCCCGGCAGCCGTGTAGCGGATTGGAGCGACGCGGAGCTGGCCAAAGCGATACGCGAGGGCATCCGACCGGACGGTACGTTGATTGGCCCCCCGATGCCGATTGGCCTTTATCGCGGATTGAGTGACGATGATCTCATGTCGATGGTCATGTTCTTGCGCACAGTACCGGCCAGCGACAACGAAACCCCTGCTTCGACCTACAACTTCCCACTTCCACCTGCCTACGGGCCGCCGATCGAAACTGTCTCTGCGCCTCCTCGCGGCGTTAGTGTCGATTACGGTGCGTATCTTGCGGGGCCGGTGGCGCATTGTACGGAATGTCATACTACTTTCGGACCGACTGGGCCGATGTTCGAAACACATCTCGGCGCAGGTGGTTTTGAGTTCCACGGGCCATGGGGAGTCTCCGTCGCGCCCAACATTACAAGCCATGAAGACGGTCTTGCAGGTTATTCCGATGATGAACTGAAGGCGATTATCACAGTGGGCAAGCGACCGGATGGCAGTCGGATGCTTCCCCCGATGGGGTATGCTTACTACGCTACAATGACTTCGGAAGATCTAGAGGCAATCGTTTTGTACCTGCGGACGATCCTACCCTTGCCCGATCCATAATACGCACTGGTTCAAAACAAGTATCCTACTCAAGCGCCTTGTCGGAGATGTCTTCAAGCGCGAGCTCTGGCTACTAGTAGTCACTGAGCGGCTTCAATCGGTAATTGATTATTTCGAGAGGCTCGAATGACCGCCATGCGGACAAAGCTGCCGTTTCTTCAGAGCGGCGTATGAAGGTGATCTGCACTACCGTATTACGAGCAAAGTTACATGACTTGCTACGATGCCACGCTCGTGTGTGAGGCTTCTTACATTTCGAAGCGAAGAGAGAACCACACATTCAGCTTCACAGCCGGACGAATGATCACGGGTCTTGTTTTTCAAGTACTTGGATGGCTACCTTGTTTTGTTGATTGGAAGCGACGACAGCTTCTTGCCCGCTTCGACCCAAATTTTTTCGACCAGACCAACAAAAACACCCGCCGAACAGCGTCGGCGGGCTAAGAACGATAGTTTGTTCCGGTGAGTGAGTACCGTTCTTTTGTTTTTGATCTCCGCATTATCTGCTGCCGATAAATTTTATCAACCTACCAATTAGAATAGCTCGGCAAGACAGAACTCGCCAAAAGTAGACAAAAAACTAGCTAGTGTGCGGGCGCGAACCGTCAGTTTTCTTAAAGAATTCTAGTTTTTCCATTCTCCGGCGAGTCTCTTCGGTCTCTTGCTTTAAGCGGCTTAAAGCGATTTCTAGTGAGTTTGTATCTGCCTCGACAGCTTGCTTACGGGTGTGCTCAACAACTTTCGTCAACGAGCGAAAACCGAACAAAGCGGCTGCACCGCTGAGCTTATGTAGGTGGGATGCTAGTTCCCTTCTCTCATTCAAATCAGGAAGCATCTCGTGTTCCACACAGAAATTGAACATCTCTTCGAAGAATTCCCGCAGAGCATCCTCCATTTGAGCTTGACCTAGTGTATCGCCAAGTTCTTGCAGTATTTTTGTATCAATTAAAGATGCATCTCCCCTCACAGGGCCCGAATCCAACGGTTCTCCCAGCAATACCTTTTGGAGATCCCGGAGGCGAATTGGTTTGGTTGAATAACCGTCCATGCCAGATTTCAGAGCATTTTCGAGATATTCCCCTTCATCGTAAGCAGAAAGCCCGTGAATCCGACTGATTTTGTTCGGGCCACCCGACATTCTGATCCTCTCAGTCAGTTTACACCCATCAGTGTCAGGTAAACCAATGTCCATAAGAATGACATCATGCTTTGTGCTCATTGCCAATTCGTATCCTTCGTCCCCTGAGAGCGCACTTTGAACGTCGTGACCCAAGCTTGATAGCATTTCACAAAGAACCGAGTTGTTGACGGCGTTATCTTCAACGACGAGAACAGAAAGTTTCTGCACACTCGGGGCGGATCTTACTGAGTTTAAGTGATCGATCTTAGGTCCATTTCGCAGAGAGTCGGACGCTTTTTTCATGGGTATAGTTAGGGTAAAATGACTTCCGCGTCCCAACTGTGAGCAAACAGTAATGTCTCCCCCCATCATCCTCGCAATTTTTCTTGAAATTGGTAGTCCAAGACCATCTCCCCTAGGCAGTCGACCTTTGTCTAGTGTAAGAGTCACATAGTCTTCGAAAACTTTTTCAAATTGGTTTTCTGGTATCCCGTCTCCCGTGTCTGAGACAGTCAAAATTAAGTTAGTGATCTGCTGCGAGATGTTGCCGCGCAACTTGACATTGACACTTCCAACGGAAGTAAACTTGATAGCGTTTCCAACCAGGTTCGTAACGATTTGGCCGACACGCACTTCGTCAGCAATGAAGTAGCCGTACAAGTCAGGATCAAGGTCGGTTTTCAGTTTCAATCCTTTTGCCATCGCCAATGGTTGAAGAATTGCAATGACTTGCGATATTTTATTGTGTGGGTTGAACTTAGCAGGTGACAGAACCGGAGATCCAGACTCTATTCGCGCAATATCAAGGGCTTCGTTTACCTGCTTCAGCAGAATTTCTCCAGACGCGATGGCCACCTCCAAGAAGTGGCTTTGTTTCTCCGTATGGTCTGTGGTCTTGAGGAGGTCCAAAACTCCTAGGATGCCAGTGATAGGAGTTCGCATTTCATGGCTCATTATCTCCAAGAACCGAGATTTTGCCCTATCAGTTCGCTCTGCTTTCTCCTTGGCCTCCAATAGCGCTCGCTCATTGCGCTTTCTTTCACTTATGTCCCTCAGGTAAACGGCAACCAAGGGGCTACCGGCCTTTGAAGCCCTTATGACATTGACTTCAGCCGGGAATTCCTCCCCGTTTCGCCTAGTCCCTAAAATCTCAACTCGCTTATTTTCAGAAAACCCAGAAAGAAGATTGGGAAGTTCGGTATTATCGGCCTCATTACCTTCTTGGGAAGGTACAGCAGGCAGAATCGTGCCTTCAATTTTTCTACCTAAAACTTCCTTCTTCTTCGAGCCAAAAACATGCTCAGCAGCTTGATTAAATTCTACAATTTCTCCCTTCTCATTTCCAATCACTATAGCGTCAAGCGAAGCTGAAACTGTCGACTCTAACCGGGCTGTCGTTTCGCGAAGTGCGAGGTCGCGCTTCCTTGATATCCGCAACATTCTGTACAAAAACAAAAGCACAGCAGCCAATAAAATGACGACCGAAGTTGCGATCACACCGGCATTTCTAAGAGTTGATGAAAACTCTTGTCGGCGAGCTTCAGTTCTTTCGGCTCCGATAGACACTCCCAGCAACGACAATTCTCTTGCCACTGGCTTGTAAAGTGTCGTCAAGTCGAAAAGTTCATCAACAACAGCGGGTAGGCTATCACTTTGAGTAAGTTTGGTAGCTTCTTCGGCGAATTGTTGGAGTTGTTGCAACAGCTCCGTAGCACGGTTATCGCTCTCGATTATTTCTCGAGCGACTCCCTCACTAACGAGGTCTATTCGGCTCAAGGCGATTTGGGTCTGTATGTCGATCCTTGCATTGTCGGGGCTGAGACTTGAAGATTCCCCAAGCAAAACAGAACGCAAATTAGCAAACTCAGTGTCCAGCTGCAAAATTGTCCACTGGGCATTTTCGTTACCAGCAGTGGACAAAGTGCGCTGTTCAAGCCAAAGATTCCGCCCCAAGGCAACCACGAGCGCAACAAGAAATAACACGGATGCCGGAATAAGAATCCTGGCCAGTTTATCTTGCATCACAACTCCCCGAGTCTCTGCCTTTTAGATTAGAGTCGCTTACAACTCATTCGAGGAGAACAATTCGTTGCAACTGCCAGATTGAGCGAGCGAAAGTCGACTCTGTCTGATAGTCAGGACTGTCGTCAAACGGAAACACTATCCAGTAAGGTCCTCTTTCACGAACCGATATTGTGGCGCCGTCAATACGGGTCGCAATTATCGGCACTTCCGCCTCCAACTCTGCAACGGGCATTTCTATTGAATAATCGTTTAAAGCGAATAGTTTAAGCAGACTACCTTCGGCGTTGAGGTGCCCGAGCAGGCCGGAAACCGGCACGCCGCTGAATTGTCGGACTCCGTCAGTCCAAATTGTAGAAGTAGAGAAGGAAACCTGTTCCAACGAATCCAAGTCCTCCAATGAGAGTTCTATTTGCTCTCCCCCAACAAGTACTACCGTCAATTGAATTGAATTTTGTGCGTTAGCTGATGAAAAACACATCGCGACAAGTGCTAAACCGATGCTCAGAACACTTTTTGATATCATAGAGTTGGCCTCCCCAAATGCATGGTGTTACAGTGATGTTACCATTTAATTGGGCAGCGAACATACTGTAAGGAAAGTCGAGCCAATCGCCGCTTGGTGGACAATAGTTCTTTTTCGGAGGCACCCTAGTCGTCGATGCATACCATTTTACTAGCCGATGATCACCAACTGGTTCGCGACACCTTGGCCGCCTATCTGACAGAAAAAGCTGGGTTTGAAGTAAAGGTAGCTTCAAGCGCTGAGGAAGCATACGTATCGCTTTCAGCTTTCAGAAACATCGATCTCGCCATTATCGACTATCAGATGCCAGGAATGGACGGGTTAGAGGGTCTAGTGAGACTCAGATCGCGGTTTCCAAACCAGAAAACAGTGATAATTTCCGGAGTGGCCTCTCCTGAAGTTGCGGATAAAGCCATTGAACTTGGGGCGCTCGCCTATTTTCCAAAGTCTATGCCTGTGGATTTGATGCTATCTAGTATCAACGAACTGATTGCGAATAATCCTGTTGATCACTCAAGTGACAATTCTCTGGAACAATCTGAAGACAGACTGAAAATCTATGGCTTAACAGCTCGGGAGAGGCAGATCCTACAGATGCTGGCATCAGGTCAATCCAACAAATCGATAGCGCAAGATTTAGGTTTAAAAGAAGTAACCGTGAAGTTTCATATAACGAATATTCTCGGAAAACTGCGGGTGAGTAATAGAACACAAGCCGCTTTGCTAGCAAATTCGAACTCCCGGCTTTAGTTAGGACCTTTTGAACGCTCGCCCGATCGATGTGAAGTATCCGATTTGCTCAGTTCACGTTGCTTTTGTGGACCCGCCCCTATCCTAGACCTTAGTCTTGTTCGCGAACTCTAGAACGGTCAGTAGTAAACCCTGCGTTATGCTCGAGCGCAGCAAAAAAACTCAGTGAACTTGGAAAGCGGCAATATTAGCCTAACTTATTTTAGAGGAAAACAAATGAAGCATTCAAACAATCGGATCAAGAAGCTGGTTCGAACGCTTTTCGTCAAGCATCGTAAAAAAAATTTGTCGCTCCGCCCACAGTTGGGAGGAGCGACCAGAATCGATTAAATAAAGCAACCACTCACCGATTGCTACTTTAGTATAGGAAATCTGAATGCTGGAATCGAGAAAAAACATCGGTGTGACGTGATTGAGTTAAACTCGTAGCTGTTCAGCCTTTCGTCAAAATCTTTTCAGCGACAGTTTTGATACAAAGCAAACCTTAAACGCAAAGAGCCTAACTATCAGAAATGCCCGCTTAGGGCTCTGTTCGGTCATTCGCAGGTTTTTTGTGCGAGTCTGCTTTGCGGACTTTCCGGACGTTGCGGTCAAACAGTTGAATG
This sequence comes from Ruegeria sp. HKCCA5839, assembly GCF_013035585.1. NCBI lineage: Bacteria > Pseudomonadati > Pseudomonadota > Alphaproteobacteria > Rhodobacterales > Roseobacteraceae > Ruegeria > Ruegeria sp. HKCCA5839. The sequence goes on from NZ_WQIE01000008.1 coordinate 7,074, forward strand.
GCAGCTTTCCGGAACAGGTGACGGTCAAAGCCAAGCAAATCATCATTCTGGAAGCCCGGCGAGGCGAAGGCCTTCGAGATAGCGCTCGCCTTCTGGCGTTCCTCCATAATTCGACGTTGCCCGGATGTTTGAAATGGAAACGGTCTGATCGATTCTAAGAACCTCGCTGGCTGCTTTTGTTGCTTCGTCTTTCTTTCCAAGATGTGCAAGAGCGGAGGCGAGCGACATGTAGGGTGATCGGTAGTCGGGCGCGATACGGATCGTTTTCCGTGCGAGTTCTATGGCCTCTTCGAACCGCCCACTCTGAACAAGCGCGGTTGCCGAACCTGCCAGGGCCACGTTCCAATACGGGCTAAGTCGCCCAAGTTTCCGAAAGGTCTCAAACAAAGAAAGTGCAGGAACCGGGTCGCCCATCCAGATGTACCCCCATGCGCAGGCATTTAGAACTTCTACATCAAAAGGTGCGCGCAAGACCGCGCGTTCAATGGCCGGGCGAAATTTCGTTGGGTCAAAGTCTTTCTGGTAATCCACACAGGCTAGAGCGACTTGTAGCAATGGCGACGAAGCGTGAGCCCCGCGCGCAGCGGCGGTCCATTCAGGCATTTTTGCAGCGAATTTTCTTGTTTTTTCGAAATGGAGAGTTCGTGCGCCTGCCGTCTCAAAAAGTGCATTTGCATAGGCCAGCCCAAAGGTCGGATCCTTTTCAATTGCGAGGGCATGATAGCCGATGGACGTGACGAAATTCTCTTCCGATTGGTTCCGAAAGCTCATCTTGCCTAGTAAAGAACACTGCTGTGCCGTCAGGTCCTGCTGAGGGATTTTGCCCAGTTTCTCGCCTTCGACATTCAGAATCACACCCAGAACTTCGCTTGCAACGACCTCGCCGATTTGGTCCTGCCAGTCAAAACTGTCTGCGAGCGTTCCATCGTGTTTCGCAGACCAGACAACACTTCCGTTTGGTGCCGACAGACGGCACTCCAGCCGCAAACGCTCTCCTTGAGCCCGTAAGTTCTGCGTCAGTTCATACCCTGCACCGGTCTCAAGCCAGGCTACCGCGTTGAGGTAGAGACCGATATCCGACCCAAGCCCCTCAGCCAGGCCGATCACATCTGCCCGACCATCCTTGGTTTGCACAGGCTGAACCATGAGGCGCGGGAAACCCAGTTCGCGTGTCGATGCGGTGATGCGCGCGCCATCAGGCGCCCGCACCCAGACGCGCGGCGACATTGACACCGTCGCCAAAAATATCCTCGTCCTCGCGCGTAACGTCGCCAATATGAACGCCGATGCGAAGCTTGATCTTTTTGTGTTCCTCCTGCGCACCTTGCAGCTTGATCGCACAACTCACGGCATCCTGTGCGCTGGCAAAGGCAATCAGCCAGCCATCGCCCATGCTTTTTACAATCTCACCCCGGTGCTGCGTCGCAAATGGACGAACCGAGTTGACGCGGAACTCCCGCAACGCTGCCAAAGCGGCTGTCTCATCCTCGCTGACGAGCTTTGAATAGCCAACTATATCTGCGGCCAATACAGCGGCCAGCTTGCGACTCAATTCTTGACCCCCCGTCGATATCCAAAGCAGACTACTTGCTGCAACTGCCAGAGCAACAGGCGAAATCCGCGGGTCGGACACAATAAGGTTGGGCGTCGTTGCCGAAGAACGCGCCTTTCTGAGCGTAAGCCAGCTGTCATTCGCAACGTTGCAGCGTGATGGAAACCTTGGGCTCAATGCGGACTTTTGACTACACACAAAGGAGCCGATGTCGGCTATGCGGACGAAACGGACATCCATCCTCTAGTGGCAAACTCAAGCAATTTTAGCCATGAACGAAGTGCACACTCGCAAAGTCGCGTCGCCAGTCAGCCACTTCGGCAGCAATATCGTCGCCCTTCAGGCCCCGAGCAATTAGAGAAGCCAATCTGCCGGCGTGATCAGACGTCATGCCCCATCTCACCAACTCGGGTGTACCTATACGCAGGCCATTCATGTCACCTTCGACTTCAGGCACAGGCAGACCAATGCCGCAAGCCAGGAAGCCGGCATTGCGCAGGGTCTTGGATGCAGCCTGTCCACCGCCAAAGCGTTCAGCCAGAACAGCGAATTGATGAGAGGCCGTGAAGCCCTCGCGCCCGGCAAAAACTGGAACACCTTGAGCGTCGAGGCTCTGGGCCAATGCGCGGGACATGGAGATTATCTCGGCAGCGTAGTCTCGTCCATAGTCGCGCCAATCAAGCATCGTCACCGCAAGAGCAGCTGACTTTGCGGCATCGAAGTTTGCTGTCATGCCAGGGAATGCAATGGCATCCAGAGCTCTTGCGATCTCAGCATCGTTTGTAACGATTAGACCGCCTGCAGGGCCGCCAAGGCTCTTATACGTGCTCATGGTCATGAAATGCGCACCCTCGACCAACGGGCTACGCCAGGCTTTTCCTGCGATGATCCCGCATTGGTGCGCGGCGTCAAACATGACCTTGGCACCTACTTCATCTGCAATGGCGCGTACTTCTGTTACCGGGTGCTCAAAAAGGTTTAGGCTGCCGCCGACCGTGATCAATTTGGGACGCTCCCTTCGCGCAAGCGCGCGCAACTCGTCAAGATCGACGGTGTAGCCATCGGCATCGGTTGGTGCATCTACTGTACGCAAACCAAACAACCCAGCGCATCCTGCGATGTGATGTGTTACATGCCCTCCGATCGACGCAGGAGGCGCAATGATCGTATCGCCGGCTTTACAGGTGGCCATGAAGCCATAGAGGTTCGCAATCGCGCCAGAAGGCACGCGGATTTCTGCGAATTTCGCGTCGAAAACTTCCGCGCAGAGCTCAGTGGAGATAACTTCGATCTCTTCGATGGCTTCAAGACCCATCTCATATTTATCGCCCGGGTATCCAAGCGACGGGCGAGACCCAATTCCTGAAGACAGTAATGCTTCAGCTCTCGGGTTCATCACATTGGTTGCCGGATTTAGGTTGAAGCATTCTTGCTCGTGGATTTCCCGGTTTCGGATGGCTAAATGCTCAATGCGGTCCAGCAGCGCCTTGGATGAGGTGCGTGATGTTTCGGTCGCGATCTTCTGGACCAGTGCTTCGCTGTCGGCCGGCACCCAGTTTCTCATTTCTATGGTCATCGCATTTCACTCCTTGGCTGCACACAGATTGGACAGATCGCATGACAACGCAAACCAGTTTTGCTATTTCTTGGCGTAGAAAAACTAAGGCTTATGTTTATGGCGGTCCTACCACGTCGCCCCAAGGGTCCACCCCTTAATGCTCTGCGCGCTTTCGAGGCTGCGGCAAGGCTGGAAAGTTTCGTTGCTGCGGCAGAGGAGTTGGGCGTCACGGCCGGTGCGGTATCTCAACATATAAAAGCTTTAGAGGCTTGGGCTGGAACAACCCTGTTTGAAAGAAGCGCCCACGGCGTCTCTTTGTCCTCCTCTGGTCGCAAGCTGGCAGGAGAGTTCACAAATGCCTTTGATCTCCTCGCGGCGGCTACGCAAAGTTTGCGAAATCTGGCGCCGAACCCTGAGATCCACATAGCCGCTTTGCCCTCAATTGCGCAGCTGTGGCTACCGGCGCGCTTGGGAAAACTGCGCGAGAAGCGCCCCGATCTGAATGTCTCTGTAACCGCGATGGAGACCCCTCCGAGCCTGTCGAGAGAACAATTTGATCTTTCGGTGTTCTTTCCCGTCCAGGCTGAAACATCGGATCAGATCGTGCTTACGGAAGACGAAATCCTCCCCGTTTGTTCACCGAAGATGGCAGATGGTCTCGATCTCGAGGCCGCACAGTTGCTGCACGACCAGTCGTGGCAAGAAGACTGGTCCATGTGGTCAGAGGCGACGGGTGTTTCAGTTGGTGATCCCCTAAGAGGGCCGCGATACTCGCTCTATGCCCTTGCCGTGGAAGAAGCGAAGTCTGGGGCAGGCGTGCTTATGGGACATAGTTGCCTGGTCGAGCAGGCGCTTCGGTCAGGGCAGCTCACGAAGGTTTCATCCGAAAACATCAGAACTGGTCGGGTGTTGGCTCTCGAGCTTCCACATAGATCTAGACGCCATCCTGGGATCGACGAGGTCGTTAGTCTACTTCGAGAGGAAGGACGGCACCCTGACGGATGAGACTTGTTGAGACGGCGAATATGTCCGCTTTGGGCTCGGTGCGGTCATTCGCTGTGCTGCGCATCGTTGTCCGAATACCAGCAGATCAGTTACACAAGCGCCTTTTAGAGACAAAATAATCTTTAGCTTCAAGTTCCCAGACTCCTAAATCTGCCCGCTTCGACCCAAGTGCTTCTGGCAAGATCGAAAAAGCTTCTGGCAGAATTCAACTAGCTGTTTAGAAGGGCGCACTCCACTTCCATGCGGTAGATTGGAATGGAGATGTACAGATGCCGAATTTCGAAAGACTGATTCAATAACCAACGTTGGACCTGCTGGCCAAAACCGTGACTAAGTTGGAGACAGAGGGTTGGAATGCCATCGGTTCACCAGAAAAATCCAATACGGGCTATTCGCAATATATCCAGCGAACTTGCTGTTTGTGTTGAGCGCGGGTCCACAAAAGACCAAACCCATTGCATCTATGTGCGGGCTCAAAGTTCATTGAAAAATGATCCAACCAGCCACCTACAAAGCTGAAGAATGCTATAGAGTTAGGTTGCTAGCTGCTATATTCATCTCAGTATCAAAAGTTTGTCACACGACTGCGTGCAATAGACCTTCGTTCATAAACCCTAGTACCTGAGACATCTCTTCGCGGAGTTGTTCATTGCGCTGACTGTCCTGAAAGCGCTCAATAGAAAGGAACCCTTCTAAATCGAACTCTGGATCTATCGTGGCTAGTCTTCGAATAGCCCGTTTCAACCGCTCTGTATCATCCAAATGCAAAGCGGCGGCGGCTCTGTACGCGGCGGCGCGACGGGTAAGTCGCGGGAATGCCGTTGCCGCCTGGAAACAAGCTTCCCAATCTCTTAGTGTGTAATGTGCAATTACTCCAACTTCTCGGCAGTACTCCGGAAGGTACGGATCAAGTGCTTCGGCACGCCTTTGAAAAACAAGCCCCTTTTCCCCATCGCCTAAGTAATTGTGAACATTTCCCGCGTGGGCGACGATATATGCGTGGTTTGGCGTTATTTCGAGCGCGCGCGAGTAATGATAAAGTGCATTGTCAAAGTCTTCCTTGTACAAAGACAGTGACCCCATGATCCTGTGGACTTCAGCATCATTGCTATCTAACTCTAACGCCCGACGCCCCATTTCCCAGTAAAGATCGTCATCTTTTATCCCAAGCCATTCGTCCCGCGTTGCGACGGCGCAAGCCAACCATGCTTGAGCTCTGCCGAACGTCGGGTCTTTTTCCAAAGCCTTTTTCAACCACTTCATTGCGGTTTCAGCATTCTCGCGCGTGACACCACCAATGCGGTGATGGTGAAGCCCACGTTTCAAGCAATCGTAAGCGGCCATGTCACTGGTCGGTTTTTCCCTGGCCGTTTTTTCTGCTTGTTGTTCGACACGTCCTGCGACGGCAGCTGAGATTTTGGCAACCATATCGTCCTGAACATCAAACAGTTCGTCCACTTCGCAGTCATAATTCTCAGACCAAACTTGAGCACCGCTAGACCCGTCAAAAAGACGCGCTGAGACCCTGACGCGTTCGCCCAAAACACGTACGCCACCCTCGACGGCGTAACGAACTCCCGTTTCTCCGCAAATCGTATCGGGCGAACAATCGCGCTCTTCCAAAGAGAAGCTAGCGTTTCGTGAAATCACGAATAACTCGGTGAATCGCGAGAGTTCTGTGATCACATCTTCTGTGAAACCTTCCGCAAAATATTGTTGCTCTGGATCTGTACTGCGGTTTTGGAACGGAAGAACGATTACACCATTGTCGCGTTGCTGGGGTTTAGTAGCCTGTGTTTGAGGCAACCCCTTTGTAAGCATACAACTATGCAATCCGAGATCGCCCTCGACTGAATAAAGCTCGATTGCTTCGTCGATGTTTTTGAAACGCCGGTGACCAATTGGCTTGAACCGAACTTGCGCGCCGCGTTTAGCCTGTTCGAAAACGGCGTGCGAGACCAAAACCCCGCCCGGTTCAGCCTCTGCTTCGATCCGCGCAGCAATGTTCACGCCGTCTCCAAGCAGATCTTTCCCATCAACAACCACGTCGGCAAGATGTATGCCGATCCGCAGTTGGAGGCCGATTTCCTGACTATTATGCGGGGCAGAAAGCTCGCGCTGCAATTCAAATGCGCCTCGTACCGCGGAAACCGGGCTAGCGAACTCTGCCAATGCTCCATCACCGGCCCAACTAATCACCCGAGCACCATGACGTTCCGCTAATTCGCTTACTATATTACGCAACCGTTTTAGGCGCGAAATTGTATCCGCTTCAGAGCGTTGCATCAAAGCGGAGTATCCTACAACGTCTGTCGCAAGCACCGTGGCAAGGCGTCTTTCCATGCTGGTCTCCCGGTTAACAAGCTGCGGCAGTATAGCAGCTCGGAAAACTTTAATCGATTGCGCGGAATTGACAGGAAATATTGAGGCCTAAAGCAATCCGATAAAATAAGCGCTTTAGCCTAAGACACTCCGAAAACATCCAGGAAATGCCTCGTATGTATGAAGCACAGGCACGAGCAGGATAGGTCGTTGCAACTGTCCGAATTGGCTTACGATGCGGTCGTGCGTTTCACTCAGAGTGAACGACTGCTTTGCGGACTATTCGGACATTGGCGACGTCACTTCATGCTCCTGGCAAATACTTGTCCAACAACGCGTCAACGAGGCCTTCGAGCAATCGATTCCCGGTCTTCTGATCGACACGAAGAATATCCTCGAGTATGATTAATTGCTCCATTCCCGAGGTCATTGATAGGCGCTGTGTCAGAGCTTCGAACTCGCTTGGTCTCATCGCGGGGCGGATCGGTTCGAGCGCTTCGGCAAAGGCAGCCAGTCTTCTCGCGCCGCGCATTTTGACCGTTCCGTCTTCCAACGCAGCCTTCAAGGATTCTGCCAGAAACTGACGAAAGTAGGCTTCGTGATCGCGAGAAAAGTCGAGATAGTAGCGCGCCACGGCGTGCACGCGACTTCGAACGTCATCTATTCCTTCTAGAAGCTCGGACGTCGGTGTCACCTCGATGTCTAATGTGGCATCAAGGGCCAGAACCCCGGGGTCTGAGAAGTATCTGTAGACCGTCGCGCGACTGGTCCTCGCACGCTCTGCCACCTTGGCCAACGTCACTTCTTTTCCCTCGGACATCAGCTCTCGTGTCGCGGTTAGAAGAGCTTCGCGAGTTCTATTCTTCTGGTTGGTTCGGGGTGCCAAACTGACCTCACTTAATGATACACTTGTCTCATAAATAGAATTGTGTACCATAAACGAATAGAATCGCAAGCATTGGGAACAGTCGAAATGACGCAGCCTCGCCCTCGAACTTATCACCTTCTCGGAAATCTCCTGACGTTCCACGCCTTTCCGGCGGACACCGGAGATCGCTACACAATTGTTGAAATCAAAACCGCCCCAGGTGCTGGTGCGCCGCCCAATCATCACGCCGGCGAGGACGAGAGCTTCTTCGTTCTGGAGGGAGAATTTGAGTTCTTTGTAAATGGCGAAACGCGCGGTGTCCGGAGCGGAGATTTCGTAAAAGTGCCGGAGGGAGCCGTTCACGCGTTCACGTGTACTGGAGAAACCCCGGGTCGCTTGTTGTGTATTAACTCGCCAGGCGCGATGCACGACACGTTCTTCACCGAGGCTGGTGAGGCAATGCCTGACGGTACGACTGATATTCCTGCGCCAGATGGACCACCAGACATTCCGACGATCATGGCGGTGGCAGGTCGAGTGGGAATGACGATCCTGGCGCCTGCGGACGTTCCCAGCTAACGAACGCACGTGCATAACTCCGGGTTGCGAAACGGAGGATTTGGTACAAAGCTTCTGCCGTACACCCTACCTTGCAATACTGGCTCAACTCGACGCCGACATTCACGACGAGACCTTGCGATACAGGATAGCGGACATTCGCGGAGCTTTCCCAAAATGTCTTCTATGTGAACCAGAGTAATCGTTCAAGCGTAGGCGGGATAGCGGCTTAGATGGTCTGCTCTCAGTGCTTGGTTGAGTTCGTTTTGGTTAGAGAACGCTCAACTCAGCATTCTTTCCGAAACATCCTCAAGAAGGGTATGAAGATCGAATTCTTCGCCTTTCTCCGCAAGCCCTTTGTCATGCAGAATGAAAGACAGCCCGTGCACGAAACTCCACAACAAAAAACCACGGCGGCGAACTTCGTCTGTGATTCCCGGTTCACCGAGACACTTTGCTACTTCAGTTAAAAGAATCCCGAAACTTTGCTGACCGCCTTCCTCCAGCCGGGGGTCCGCAATACGGTCTGTGAAGCCGCCAAATTTCAGTCTGAAGATTCCGGGCTCATTTAACGCGAAGGCAATATACTCCATTCCTATGGCAGTAAGGCGCTCGGGAGATCCTTCAGGAACACCTTCCAGCGCGGCAAGCATTTTGTCTCGGTGCCGATCCATTCCTTCAAGGACAGTGGCAACCAGCATTTCTGTCTTGTCTTTGAAGTGCTTGTAAGGTGCCGCGGTTGATACGCCCGCGCGTCTGCACGCCTCGGATACAGAAAAACTGTCCGGACCTTTTTCTTCAACCAACTGTCGGGTTGCTTCGATCAGTGCAGCGCGGAGATCGCCGTGATGATAGGCTTTCTTGCTAACGGAAAGACCAGCCGCTTGTCTGTTTGTCGGATGATTTTTTTCGGTGCTGCTCATGATCCAACATGTGCCAGATCACGTATCTCTTGTCAAAGTGAGAACTTCTAACATATGTTAGAGACGCTAACTTGATGAGGTCCCCAAATGCCGAATCCTGCAATTTCATCTACTGAAGCGACCAAACCGAGCCCACTTGCACGTGTGTTGCGCGGCACTGTGCGCCTGGGAGTGACCGTCAGTTTTATAGCTGTTGCAGCGGCCGCCGTTTACTTTGGCGCATCCGAGCTCACCCGTAGAGCGGACGCTGTACCCGCACCGGATGCCGCCGCTGTGACACCCGTGTCCGTGACACCGATCACGTCCGAGAGCGCTTACACAGTCGACCGTGTATTCATCGGGCAGGTCGAACCTCAGCGTTCGGCAGATATCTCTTTCGAACTGAACGGGACGCTGGATCAAATTCTGGTCGATGAAGGTGATGAGGTTGCCAAGGGTCAACTTCTTGCGACACTGGACATCGCACTGCTGGAGGTCGAACGCGACCGTCTGACAGCATCACGTGACGCCATTGCAGCCCAACTTTCATTTGCAAAGAAAACGGTCGAGCGAAACGCGAAACTAATTGAACAAGGCTTTACCAGCCAAGCCCGTTTGGACGAGGCCGTTTCTCAGCAGGATGAATTGCTATCCAGGATTGGCGAGTTAGATGCGGCCTTGCGTGATGTGACCGTTCGAATCGAGAAATCCAGTATCGAGGCTCCGTTTGCGGGTCAAATAACCGCGCGACACGTGGATGGCGGTGAAACTTTGCGCTCGGGCGAGTTGGTTCTGGGTATGGTCGAGGTCGTGTCGCCGCAAGTTCGGATAGGTATCCCTCTCGATGTTGATCCGGCGCTGCTGACTGACATTGAAATCGAAATTGCAGGTCAAAGCTATCAGGCTGAGCTTGCGACTTTACGGCCCGATATTGACCCGGTGACCCGAACCCGCACCGCGCTGTTCGGTTTGAAGAACGCGCCGGACGTTGCCTTCGGACAAACCGCACGTGTGCATGTACTCGATCCCGTCCAAAGTGCGGGGACCTGGGTGCCTACAACATCTCTGAAGGAAGGAACGCGCGGGCAATGGACATTGCTCGTTGCCGACGCGCAAAAAACTGTGCGGCTAGCGGCGGTCGAAGTGCTGCATGCCGAAGGCGACCGCGTCTTTGTGCGTGGCGCGTTTCCGGACGGCACCGTCCTGATCGATCAGGGGCCGCAGCGAGTCAGCGTTGGTCAACGCGTTGCCTTCAACACTGGCGAGTAACGGAGCGATCTGATGGAAACCCTTACCTTTCGCCACCCCAGGCTGGTTGCCCTAATCGTTTTAGTGCTTGTATCCGCAGGTCTGTCTTCGTTCCTGTCTCTTGGGCGACAAGAAGACCCTACGATCACCAACCTCTTCGCAACTGTAACGACACAGTTCCCGGGTGCAGATCCAGAACGGGTTGAAGCGCTGGTGACTGCAGAAATCGAAGAAGAACTGCGGAAAATCGCCGAGGTGGATGAGATCAGTTCTGTATCCCGCTCGGGCGTGTCGGTTGTTTCGGTAGAGTTGCTGGAAACGCTCGATGAAGCCACCATTGAGCAGGTTTGGGCCGAGGCTCGGGACGCCGTTGAAGATGCGCGCCAGATTTTTCCCACAGGAGTATTGCCACCGGAATTCGATGCCAAGGGCATTTCTGCCTATTCTGCGGTCATTGCAGTTGCAGCCGAGGATCCGGGCTTTCCGTTAACTTTGCTGTCACGTCATGCCGAAGCACTGGGCGACAGATTGCGTGCGATACCTAACACGCGAGCAGTGGACTATTTCGGTCAGCCGGAAGAAGAGGTGCTCGTAAGTGTGGATCTGGACAAGGCCGCTGCGCTTGGGCTTGGCGCTGCCGAGATTTCCCAGCGGATCGCCGAAGCAGACGGAAAGGTTCAGTCTGGGCGGTTGCAATCTGATGTCGACCTGACCATCGGCGTCAGCGGAGAAATTGAGAGTTTGGATCGCATTCGGAGCATCGTCCTGCGTGAAAACGCAGCCGGTACAGTGGTGAAGCTCGGAGATATTTCCAGCGTAGACCGTGGCGCACGCGAACCGCAGTCCTCAATCGCGTTTGCCAACGGAAAGCCCTCCGTTTTGGTCGGGATTCTGGCGCAGGACGGCGTACAGATCGACCGTTGGACAGGCTTCCTTCGGGATGAGCTTGATGCCGGCGCCGCGTCGGTACCTTTGGGCATGCAGGAAATACTGCTGTTTGATCAAAGCCAGTACACGACGGATCGTTTGTCAGAGGTTGGGGTCAACATGGCCATTGGCGTGGCTCTGGTCGTGGCAGTTTTGTTTGTTACGTTAGGGGTTCGGGCAGCCGCGATTGTGGCTTTGGTTTTGCCGGTTGTCTCATTGGCGACCCTGGCGACGATGAACATGATTGGATTGCCAATCCATCAGATGTCTGTGACCGGACTGATTGTTGCCCTCGGACTGCTCGTTGACGCAGCCATCGTGATGACCGATGAAATCCGACGTCGTCTGCAGGTTGGCATGGAGCGACTTGCAGCCGTGCGAGATGCTGTTCGCAGGTTGGCCGCGCCACTGCTGGCATCAACCGTGACAACGGCGCTTGCCTTCACGCCGATGATCTTGCTGCCGGGACCCGCAGGCGATTTTGTCGGCGCCATCGCTATAGCCGTGGTTCTTATGCTGGTCTGGTCCCTGGTTGTGGCTTTGACTGTGACCCCGGCGATTGCGGGCTGGCTACTGTCCGATCGCCCAGACGCAGGAATGCTGAGCCGCGGTATCAGCATCCCGCCACTTGCCCGTATGTTCGAGGCCTCAATTAGATTGTCAGTCGCCAATCCGGTGCGATCTATCGCGTTGGCATTGATCTTGCCGGTGCTTGGCTTTGCGGCCTTTCCAACGCTGACCGCGCAATTCTTCCCGGGCGTCGACCGCAACCAATTCTATATCGAAGTCGACATGCCGGGTGGAACGTCAATTGCCACCACCGAAGCAACCGCCCGCCAGATCGATGAAATGCTACTGGCCGACGACGGAGTCAAAAGTGTCTACTGGACCGCCGGAGAGTCCGGCCCGGCATTCTACTACAACATCGTTGGAAACCGCTCACGCGAGCCTGGGTTTGCACAAGCTATGATCACGACCGACACGGCCGACGACGCCGCCCGCCTTGTTGGAACGTTGCAGAGTCGTCTGGATACCGACTTTCCTGACGCGCAGATCATCGTTCGCAGTCTTGTTCAGGGCCCTCCGGTCGCCGCACCGGTTGAAGTCAAAATTCAGGGGCAGGACGTCACGGTTTTACGTAATCTGGGCGACGAGGTGCGTTCAGTCATGGCCAATCTCGATCTGGTAACCCAGGCGCGCGCCAGCGTGAACGGCGGCAACCCTCAAATCCGGTTCGAGATTGATGAGGTCAAAGCGCGTCTGCTGGGACTGGACGTAGCCGATATAGCTGGTCAGCTGGACACAGCGCTTGTTGGCATCACCGGTGGATCACTGATCGAAGGGACTGAACAGTTGCCGGTGCGTGTTCGTCTCGGCGACGAGGTGCGATCAGACCTAAGCGCCATTGTCAGTATGCCGATCCTGCTGCCCAATGCCGCCGCCATATCCGCGATCGGAGTTTTCCCCGCGGTACCTTTGTCGGAACTAGCCAGACCGGTGATCGAACCTGCGGAAAGCGTTATAACCCGAACGGATGGCGTGCGTGAAAACACCATACAGGCGTTTATCGTCCCCGGTGTTTTACCCGAAGAGGCTTTGCAGGACATACTCGAAGCGCTTGATGCATCTGGGTTTATGTTGCCGCAAGGCTATTCGATGTCCTTAGGCGGCGACAGTGATGCCCGATCCAACACTGTGGGCAATCTTCTTGCCTCTGTCGGTTTGATTGTCACACTCTCCATCGCGACCATCGTTCTGACCTTCAATTCGTTCCGGCTGACCCTCGTGACCTTGGTCGTGTGCGTATTGTCTGCAGGCCTTTCCATGCTGTCGCTGGCCGTTATGCAATTCCCTTTCGGAATTACGGCGATCATAGGAGTCATCGGCTCGATCGGTGTTTCGATCAACGCGGCGATCATAATTCTAACCGGTTTGCAACAAGACGTTGACGCAAGCCAAGGCGACCGAACGGCCATGGCACGTGTTGTGACTGGTTCAAGTCGGCACATCATCTCAACAACGGTCACAACCTTTGGCGGGTTCCTACCCTTAATCATAGGCGGTGGAGCATTTTGGCCACCATTCGCCGTTGCAATCGCCGGGGGTGTACTGTTGTCGACTGTCGTATCGTTTTATTTCACCCCGCCAATGTTTGCGTTGGTGTATCGTGGTAAGCTCGACAAACCGCTCGAGGCAAACAACCAACCTTCCCAGCCTCAAGAAGCAATTGTCGCGCTTGTGGCAGAATGAGTATTGAGATTACTTCGCCTTACGAGTTGGCATGCTTCAAAGCCGTCTTTGTTCGAAGCAAGGCCCATTTCTGGTAGGGGCCGCACGCTGAATTTCGCAAAGTCTGGTTTCTGCGCGTTTTCGGCATTCGTGCATCGTGCAGCATCGGTAACCAAGGGCTCAAAGCAGCTATTCGCAGCACTCGGCTTGAATGACCGCTGTGCGGACTTTGCGGATATCCGCATTTTTACTCCAAAGGACCGCAATCCACCCAAAGCGAACAATCGTGACAAGACTTTGTAATTTCCGCGACCGGATGTGGGTGCGCTCATAACGCTGCGTTTCTGACATTGGTTTCATAAAAGAAAAGCTTGGAAGTTTGCCCACAAGTTTGCATGCCACAAAGGAACCACCGAACAAAAAGGTTCTCAGGCTTATCTTTGGTGCCCAATTACAGTTTACTCCCAATCACCAGCAGACGAGCGCCACGTCTTAGCTTCCGCATCCCAAACACTGGCGGTGACGCAAGGCGTTGGGTTTATTCCGTCGCAATTGGATCCATGAATATCCGCAACAACAACGCGTTGACGCCCAAAATCAACGACTGTCCAGCCTTGGTTCAGCAAGGAGTGCACCTCTTCGCTTACCCAAAAGTGCGACATGCATCCGCCAGTTCCGCAGTAAAGAGATGCGGCGCTCGAACACGCAAAACCAGCCTCATTCAAAACCCAGTCGCGTTGTAGATCTCCGTCGAAATCGACCCTTTCAACCGCGCCCCAATCTAAGTCAAACTGACCGTTGTTGAACTCCGCGCATGCCTGCGCCGCCAGATCAACCTTTGCTCGCAAACCGGTTGGAAGGTGCGAAACGTCAGCCGCGACAACTGGTGAGATCCAAACCAGGCCCGAACCAAGCAGGATCACAGATACCAAACGTTTCAAGTAACTTGCCAATTGGGAAGCCGGTTGGAAGGTGGCTTCAATTGCATTGTTCATACCTGTAGTCCCCATATTCCAGCCAGTTTGCCGAGCCTTCGTTAAAAATCAGAAATTCGGACCTGTCTTCACCAAGAAGGGCGACGACAAATCCGGCCGGTGGCTCAGAGTTTCCGAAGTAGCTGTAGGCTGTCATGGCTCTGATCGACTCGCCGTTGACCGTTACTCGCGCGTCCCACTCCCCCTCTGGATTGTCCAAAATTACGGGTTCGATCACGCGCTCTATCGCCCCGCCACCACAATAGACAATGCCTTCGGGCGCTTCGTAGGAGGCCCCCTGGTTAATATCTGACTCGCAGGCGGAACGAAGGGACCGGATTGCCGCGCTGGAACCCTTCAAGTCAAAGATTCCGTAGCTGACATCTTGATCAATCATCGACAAATTAACCGATGCATTGGCCGCAAGCTGGTCCAGCACAAAACCATAGTCTTGCTGACTATTGAAACTGACCTCGACAGGAAAATTGTCGACGATCTTCAAAGCCGCGTTTTCTGCGCCAACTTGAAATGCCCCAACTTCGGTGGTGCCGTTCTTCAAAAATCGAATGGAAAGCCCGTGCTTCTCCACAATGTCCTGGCTGTCCTCATATCCAGCTGGAGCAAATCGGATACGGTTACACTGAAGTTCCAGCGTCATGTTTCCGGTCTGAATAAATGCATTGGGATTAGGCCCGGAACTGAACGACCACTCCGCTGATGCTGTGGTCGCCATAGCCATCAGTAACATTCCAAGGGAAATCGGCTTGCAACTCATTTTCTCTCTCCATGGCGCTGCGGTTCGCACTGTCATTCAGCAAAGGTGCCGGCTTGTTGCCTGGACAACCAGGTCAGGAAACAGGTTCGCCGTATTCGTTTGCGCCTTCTTCCGAAGGGCGCGTCAACCACCAGATCATCAGAATGGACAGAACCAATTGAAGAATTGAGACAACAACAATACCGGTCACGCCCAGGACTGCCGCAGGTCCTCGCAATGCGTCAGGGTTCTCGGTCCCTTGCTCCAATACCGAGAAGAACGCCACCCCACCCAGCATAACAAAGAGCGTTGTAATGCTGAGCGCCATCGGCAGCAGCAAATACCAGCCAGGTCGTCCTGTATCATGCAGTCTCCGCCAACCGGCGGCCAGCATAGGTATGAGAACAGCCAGTTGGAAAACAGAGGACAGGACCCGAGATCCTTGCCCAGTTTCTGGGTTGGTCCCGAATATGATCGTATCCAGCACAGCTAAAGCAGCGCTCGCGAGAACTACGAACAAGAAGAACCACCAGTATTCTGAGCGTAAAGCTCGACCGGAGAACTGGAAGTATTTCGAGAAACACGTTTTAACTGCTTCACCAAATCCCATATTTCACTCCATTCTTACTTTCTGTGCGGTCTCAAACGCTTCGCCGCTCGGGAGAACGCACTCGCCCCTAAGGATGCTCCCTCTTACCTTTTTGTTTGAAAGCAGAAGCCTATCGTGCGAGAGCGTAAAGAATTTTACGCGCGGAAAAAATATTGATTTATTAAAAATTAGATTCAAACATGCGAATTCGACACAACTTTATTTTACCTCCGTTGTTGTCGTTGCTGCTCGCTGTGCCGAGCCCTTCCGACTGCTGGAGTGAGTGCTGGCGGTCGGAAGGCACTTTACAATGATTGAGCGCTGGGAGGACGCGATGCTCAGACTAAACGTACTCGCCCTATTTCCAGAATTCGCTCGAGCTTTTGCCAGTGTCGTCATTCAGCTTTCACACGTCGTCGGCGGTCTCGGTAGTCAAAGTAAAATCGCTCTGCCCGCCAAGCCCCCCGCGACAAGTTGTTGGAAAGGGAAATCACAGGGTCGAAGTATGTTCCATAGCCCGCTCTGACGCGAGAACTTCAAACAAGCCCATCCAATTTCACTAATTTCAAGGGAACCAGAGGGAGAAGAAAATGTCTAACAAGATGGTGATGATTGCAGGCACGACATGTTTCGCACTGCTTGCGGCCTGCGACGATACGAGTACATCAAGCGCGTCCGCCGAACTCACGCCGGCTCAGCAAGCGTGTTTGCGAGATGTAGCCAGCACAACGAACAATTCACAAGTCGTGGTGCTCTCATCCGCGTTTAGCGAGGCGGGAACACAGGTCACAGTCGGCGTTGGCGAGGATCGCGCTCCTTGGAACTGCATTGCTTACAGTGATGGCACGACAGCTGGTATCGAGTTCCTGGGTGACGAAGGCGCATTGTGACCTGTCTGCTGCGTAGCTGAAATCGGCTGCGCAGCACAGGCTTGGTCTTCTGAGGCTCGACTTGGTTTGTAGAACCACCATCATCGTATTCGCTGTTCTGTAGGCAAGCGAAACTTTGAACGGCAACTTTGCAAAGTCAGCTTTCTGCGCATTGCCGTCGTTAGCGCGGGCTGCAGCATCTGGCACTTTGGGCTCAAAGCAGTCGTTTGCTGCAATCTGTGTGAGTGTCTGTTATATTACGTCTTACCGGTCGTTGTATCATGCTCGAACCTGAGGCTCTGAAACACCAGATTCTATGTTCAGTGGGGTATATTTAGTGGTATGTGTATTATGGCTATTTTTTTTATTAAAATTAAACAAATAATTACAAAAAATATATAGTTGCTCCTCGGTCCGCCACTTTCCTTTGATTGCATTGGAAGAAATGGCGGTTGTCGCGAGCTAACGGGAAAATCGTGCTCTGCAGACAGTGATATGGTCTTGGTTCATTCTCATTTGGTACCTCATTCGCATGTAGGTCTTGTGATCTGCGACGAGTTTGACCTGAAATCCTCAGACCTTTTCAATTAGGCGCGCGTTTCTGCGGTGGTAGCCCGAGCGCGCGACTAGTTGTGAGGTTTGGAACGTCGTAAGATCAGGCTGGCCGCTATCGGTGCGCCGATGATTATCAGTACAATTCTGGTAAGATGGTGCATGATCACAAAGCCAAGATCGGCACCTGAAACGATTGCCAGAACGGTCATTTCGGCCTGGCCACCAGGGGCGAAGGCCAGAAAGGCCTCGACCGGCTGACCAAATCCCAATGTCGTAATAGCAGCAGTGAAACCGGCGGCCAGTGCTGCGAGAACAATGACATAGGCAACGCCTGCTGCCACGATTCTGCGCAATTCGACCCAGGTAATACCCAAAAACTGCACACCGATCCCGCAGCCAACGAAAAACTGCGCTATCAAAATCGCTTCTCGGGGTGGTCGGGTGTGTATCAAGTCGCCGAGTGAGAGTGCAGCGGTCACGATCATGGGGCCAAGGATGGACGCACCGAACAATCCGATCCGTTCTCCGCCTTTCCAGCCAACAAAAGCCGCCAAAACCATTAGACCCAACTCGTGAATCGGCAGATCAAGCGCGGGTTCCCCGATTGGATTTGTGAGCTTCGCGTCGTAAAAAACTGTCAGAAACAGCGGGGCAAGCGTGACAATTATCAGCACACGCGTTCCATGGATCAGGGACAAAGTGCGCGGATTGGCCCCGGCCTCAGAGCCAAAGATGATCATGTCCTGCAACCCGCCGGGCATGGCTGCGTAAAACGCGGTGGTCGTATCAAAGCCCCAAACCTTGCGAAAGAATGGCACCCCGACCAACGCAATTAGCAAAATGAAAAATGGAACAAGGGCAACGGATGCTGCCATTTTTGGTAATTCGACGAATAGTGATGGGGTGATCGACGCGCCAACCGCCACCCCGAGGATGGTGCGAGCGGCAATGGAAACTTGCCCAAAACCCTCCATCGGGGCGTGGGCTAGGGCCGCAATCAGACACGCGCTCATCGGGCCAAATAGGAATGGCAGCGGCAAGCCCAACACCCAGAAAAGCCCTGTCCCCAAAAGCGCCAGACCCAAAGTGACGGCGCGTTTAACTGCCAGAGAATGTTCGTTGGTTCGGAAGAGCAAAACGACCGTTCCAGAGTTATTGACCCAGATTGTATTCAATTGTATGCAACAGGACACACGCGCGCAAGAGGCCTTAAGATGACGTTTCAAGACGACCCAATTCAGAACGGCCCGCAGGGGAATTCGGTCTATCAACGCCTGCTGGACGAAATCCGAAGTGGCAGCCTTTCGCCGGGTGAACGTCTTCGCGAGATAGAGCTTTCAGAGAGACTGGGTGTCAGTCGTACACCGATACGCGAGGCAATCCGTCAACTGGAGGCTGACGGGTTGGTTTCGCATGTTCCCAGGCAGGGCGCGACGGTGCGTTTTCTGGATTATGCCGAGGTCATGGAGCTCTATGAGATGCGCGCGGTTTTGGAAGGAACCGCAGCGCGGTTGGCTGCGCGGGCGGCGTCAGATGTTGAACTGGACGAGCTCGAAACCCTAAACGAACACCTGGCCGACGCGGGTACTGGCCCCGAGGCAATTCGGATTAATCGTATTTTCCACGCTACACTACTGGACGCTGCGAAGAACCGGTTTCTGGCTAAATCCATGTTGTCTTTGCAAAAAGCGCTGCTGATCCTTGGGCCATCACAGTTGTTGGACAGCGAAAGATCAGAGGCCGCTGTCACAGAACACCAACGTATCATGGCAGCGTTGAAGAAACGAAACGGTGCAGCAGCTGAAACGGAAATGCGCGCTCATATTGAAGCGGCTCAAAGAATGCGTATTCGCGCGTTGCAACAACGTGACCGTTCGTCGGATGAGAACCACCAAGCGTAAGCGCGGTGGCCGCTCGGACCGAAGAGTACGACCTCAGACTAATTGGTGTTGGCAACGCTCACAGATCCGCAGCGATAACCACCGCTGATACCAAAGCAAGCGTTTTGATCACGGAAACAACGCCTAAGCCGTATTGAATTCGTGGCTCGCGCCGTTGGAATCGTGTTCGCCTGCCGAGAGTGCGCAGCATGATCTTCGGTCTCGAACTCTATTGGATCGAAGCAGAACCAATAACGGTAAATTCAGCGATCGCTGCGCGGCACCCACGCCCCCAGATGAGGGTCAACCAGTGCGCAAACGCTTTGGCAAAGCCTTGCTGCTGGGTCATGTCGCCAAAGTTTTGCGTTTTCCTGATCCAGAGTTCAGGGTTGGCTTTCGCGGCCCGAGCGGTCAGATGTAGGTCTTCCCATTGAGGGTCATTGGCTTCGATTTCCGAGCCGTTTTCACGAACCCCTGCGCACATCCGACACCAGAATGCTTCGGCCAGTGCCAAGCCTGACAAGGAAGATCCAGCCGCAATTGCGTCGTTCAAAGACGGATGCAAGAACCCCGGATGCCGTGATGAGCCGTCAAAGGCCACGCGGCGGGTGGTGTCATGGATTGCGGTGTTTGCAAATCGCCGTTCGACCAAACTTAGGTATTCCTGCGCTGTTGTTCCCGGGACCGCTTGGACATGGGGCAGAATTTCTTCTGTCTGAACCTTCCTGAAAAACGCAACGATATCGGGATCCTGCATGCAGTAGGCAATTGTGGGAACATTCAGAACTTCACCCACATTCGCAAGCAATTGATGTCCACCGTTCAGAATACGCAGCTTCATTGTCTCATAGCTGTGCACATCGCGGGTCAGCGTTACACCAACCCGTTCAAAAGGGGGGCGCCCCGCGCAGAAATCGTCTTCTACCACCCATTGACGAAAGTTTTCGTGGGAAACGGGTGCCTGATCATCAAGGCCAAGCGCATGGCATTGAGATACCACCTGGTCCGTTGTCGCCGGGACGATGCAATCGACCATCGAATTTGGAAACGCGCCGTTCTGGTCAATCCAGCTGGCCAGATCAGGGTTGGACATTTGCGCCAATCCGACAACGCAGCTTCGCAGGATCGAACCATTGCCTTGAAGGTTGTCGCAGCTGAGCGCCGTGAACGGTTGAGCCCCGTTCAGGCGACGTTGATCAAGTGCTGCCACCAGAGCGCCAAAGGCCGTGCGGGGTTGGTCGGGGTTGGTGGCATCATGCTTTAGATCGGGGTGGTCGGTGTCAAATGCACCGGTATTTGCATCCAGGAAATAGCCACCTTCCGTCACGGTCAGAGACACAATGCGGATGGCTGGGTCGGCCATCTTTTGGATCAAGGCTGCATTATTTCGCTCGATCGGTAGATAGTCGATCATTGGGCCGATCACCTCGGCAGAAATCCCCTTTGGGTCAAGCTCTATCAATGTTGTCAGGCAGTCCTGTGCAATAAGCGTCTTGCGCATCGCGGCGTCGTAATCTCTTACCCCGGCACCTATGATGGCCCAGTCATGGGCCAGCCCGTTTTGCATCATTTGGTGAATGTACCAAGCTTGATGAGCGCGGTGAAAATTCCCCACGCCGATATGAACGATGCCGGGTGTCAGATCTGATCTGCGATAGGTCGGAGCGCTCACACCAACCGGCAAAGCGGCAAACCGGTCGCGGTGCAGTTTTGTCAGGGGGATTGCAGTCGCCTCGGGATCCATCAGCTCATCCAGTTTCCACCGTCAACATTGTAGGTTTGAGCCACGATGTACTTGGCCTCGTCCGAAGCCAGAAACACCGCCATGCCCGTCAGGTCCTCGGCGCGTCCCATGCGGCCGTAGGGAACGGCGGCTGCAACCTCTCGTTTCTTTTGGCCGGGGGGTTTGCCTTCGTGTTTCGCAAAGAACGCATCGACCCCGTCCCAGTGTTCGCCGTCCACGACTCCGGGAGCAATCGCGTTGACGTTGATCCCGTGTGAGATCAGGTTGAGGCCCGCAGATTGGGTCAGAGAGATGATCGCCGCCTTGCTCGCGCAATAGACGGCCACAAGCGGTTCGCCCCGGCGTCCGGCTTGGGACGCCATGTTTATGATCCGGCCCTTGGTGCCATGTTCGATCATGTGGCGCGCGACGGTCTGCATCGTGAACAGCGCGCCCGCTACGTTGATGGCGAACACGCGGTCATAATCGGCGCGCTCAATCTCGGTGATCGGTGCGGCGGTGAAGATGGCCGCGTTGTTGATCAGGATGTCGATGGGGCCGAAGTGTTCTATGGTCTTGTCGACGGCGTTGTCGATGCTTGATTGGCGTGTCACGTCCATTTCGACAGCCAATGCGGCCGCGCCAATCTCTTCGGCAGCTTCCTTTGCGCGTTGGACGTCAATGTCAGCGATGGCAACACGCGCGCCTTCGGCCACATATGCTTTGGCAAAGGCCAGCCCGATGCCCCGTGCGGCCCCGGTGATCAGGGCGGTTTTTCCGGCCAGACGTGTCATTCGATCCGCAGGCCCTTGGCGTCAAACTTGTGGATCACATCCGCGCGTGGGGTCAGGTGAATCCGGTCCCCGTGGCGAAAACCGACCTCGCCATCGGCACGCACAGTTATCGTCTCGGCCAGCCCGGTGTCGTGTACGTGGAAGAACGTGTCTGACCCCAGATGTTCGGAAACACTGACAACCCCCGACCAGTCCCCTTGGCTTTCTGACACAGCGATGTGTTCGGGCCGAATGCCGATTGTGTGGGCACCATGTTTTGCGGCCTCTTCCCCTTCGATGAAGTTCATCTTGGGTGAGCCGATAAAGCCCGCCACAAACAGGTTGCGCGGCGTGCGATACAGATCCAGCGGGCTGCCGACCTGTTCGATCACACCGGCTTGCAGGACGACGATCTTGTCGGCCATTGTCATGGCCTCGACCTGGTCATGTGTTACATAGATCATCGTGGTTGCCAGACGTTCGTGCAGCTCGCTGATCTCAAGTCGCATCCCTACGCGCAAGGCAGCGTCGAGGTTGGACAGTGGTTCATCAAACAGGAACGCGGCGGGCTCCCGCACGATCGCGCGACCAATGGCAACGCGTTGACGTTGACCGCCAGACAATTGCCCGGGGCGGCGGTCCAGATAGTCGGTCAGGTTCAACACGCTTGCCGCCCCTTCAACCCGCTTGTCGATCTCAGCCTGATCCAGCTTGGCCATGCGCAGCGGAAAAGCGATGTTCTTGCGTACAGTCATATGCGGGTAGAGCGCATAGGACTGGAACACCATCGCCAACCCGCGTTTGGCGGGCGGTACGTCGGTGGCATCCGCGCCATCGATGTCGATGGAGCCCGAGGTGATATCCTCCAACCCCGCGATCAGGCGCAGAAGGGTGGATTTACCGCAGCCCGAGGGGCCGACGAATACGGTGAACTCACCATCTTCGATGGTCAGATCCAGCGGCGGAATGACCTGCACGTCGCCGAAGCTTTTGGTCACAGACTTGAGTTGGATACGTCCCATACGTCGTGTTCCTTATTTCACTGCGCCGAAGGTCAGGCCGCGGACAAGTTGTTTCTGGCTGAACCAGCCCAGGATCAGGATCGGTGCAATCGCCATGGTCGAGGCCGCGCTGAGCTTGGCAAAGAACAGGCCCTCTGGGCTGGAATAGCTGGCGATAAAGGCGGTCAGCGGGGCCGCGTCAACGGCGGTGAGGTTCAGGGTCCAGAATGCTTCGTTCCAGGCCAGGATGAAGTTCAGCAATACGGTCGAGGCGATGCCGGGCACGGCCATGGGCGTCAGGACATAGAGGATTTCCTCTTTCAACGTGGCTCCGTCCATGCGGGCGGCTTCGAGGATTTCGCCGGGAATTTCGCGGAAATAGGTGTAAAGCATCCATACGATGATTGGCAGGTTGATCAGCATCAGCACCACAACCAGCCCGCCGCGCGTGTCCAGCAGACCCAGTTGGATGAACAGCAGGTAGATCGGGTACAGAACCCCCACCGCAGGCAGCATCTTGGTGGACAGCATCCACAGCAAGATATCCTTGGTGCGCTTGGATGGTACAAAGGCCATGGCCCAGGCCGCAGGCACCGCGATGATCACACCCAGGATGGTCGAGCCACCCGCGATGATGACCGAATTCCACAGGAACCGCATATAATCCGAGCGCTCCTGCACGATGGCATAGTTTTCAAGCGTCCAGTCGAAATTCAGGAACAGAGGCGGGCTGGCAATCGCCTGTGCCTCGGTCTTGAAGCTGGTCAGGATGGTCCAGAGGATCGGGAAAAAGATCAGCAGTCCAACGGCCCAGGCAAGGGCGGTGTTCAGTGTTTTGCGGCGGGATGTGACAGCGCGGGCCATGGTCTTACCTCCTCACGCGTCCAGGTTTTTGCCGACGATGCGCATCAGGAAGATGGCAACGATATTGGCAAGGATGATGGCATATACCCCTCCGGCCGACCCAAGACCGACATTCTGGCTTTCCAGAACGCGCTGGAAGATCAGGTAGGTGAGGGTGCGGGTGCCGAACGCGCCGCCGGTGGTCACAAAGATCTCGGCGAAGATCGACAGAAGAAAGATCGTCTGGATCAGGATCACGATTGTGATCGCGCGGCTGAGATGCGGCAGGATGATGTGATAGAAGCGTTTCAATGGCGGCGCACCATCCATCTCGGCGGCTTCCAGCTGTTCGCTGTCCAGCGACTGGATCGCGGTCAACAGGATCAGCGTAGCAAAGGGCAGCCACTGCCATGAGACAATCATGATGATCGAGGTCATCGACGCCTCGGACAGCCACGAGATCGGCTCGGCCCCAAAAAAGCGCCACAGATGCGCCAGCAGGCCATTGACGGGATCCATGAACATGTTCTTCCAGACCAGAGCGGATACCGTTGGCATTACGAAAAAGGGTGCGATGACCAGAATGCGGACGACGCCTTGGCCCCACATCGGTTGATCCAACAGCATCGCCAGCAAGACGCCGAGGATGACCGTGATGATCAGAACTCCGCCGACGATTGTCAGGGTCGCCTGGACCGCAGGCCAGAAGGAACTGGATGAGACGAAACGTATGTAGTTGTCGAACCCGACCCAACCCAGATCCCCTCCGCGCAGCGGCAGGTATTTCTTGAAGGAAAAGTACAGCGTCATCGTCAGCGGTACGAGCATCCAACCAAGCAGCAGGACCACAGCGGGTGCCATCATCAGCCGGGCGACGGATCGGGAGTGTTGAGTAGCCATAACGCAAACCCTCTCTGTTCAGGCGGTAGGTCCAGCCTGCGAGAAAAACGCGAGTTGGGGAAGGGTGGTGCGGGGGGCAAGACACTGCCCGCCCGCTGGGAGTGTGCCGTCAGTAGCCTGCGGCTTCCATTTCTTCCTCGGTGAAGGCCTGCGCCTTGGCCAGGGCTTCATCCACTGTTTGCTGTCCGGCATAAACCGCCGAGAATTCCTGGCTCACCTGGGTGGCGATACCTGCGAACTCGGGGATCGCGACGAACTGGACGCCGGTATAGGGCGTTGGCTGAGCGCAGCAGTTCTGCGGATCAGCGGCCAAGATCGATTCCAGCGTCATTGCGGCAAATGGGACGTCTTTGTAGTTCGGGTTTTCGTACAAGGATGTCCGGGCGCCGGGCGGAACGTTAGCCCAACCCTCGTTCTCGGCAACCAATTCGATATAGTCTTTCGAGGTCGCCCATTCGATGAACTTTTTGGCCGCATCTTCTTGCTGCGTCCCTGCTGGGATTGCCAGCGCCCAAGCCCACAACCAGTTTGAACGTTTTTCAACACCTTCCGAGTTCGGAGCCAAGGCAAACCCAACCTGGTCGGCCACTGTCGAGTCATTCGGGTTGGTTACAAAAGAGGCCGCAACCGTGGCGTCGATCCACATGCCACATTTGCCCTGCTGAAACAGCGACAAGTTTTCATTGAACCCGTTGGTCGCATATCCCGCCGGACCAGATTCATTCATCATGTCGACAAAGAAGGTCAAAGCCTCTTTCCATTCGGGTTGGTCGAACTGAGGTTTCCAGTCTTCGTCAAACCAGCGGGCACCAAATGAGTTTGCGGTAACTGTGATAAACGCACCGCCTTCACCCCAACCGGCCTTGCCGCGCAGGCAGATACCGTTGATGTCGTTGTCTCGGTCGGTCATGGCCGCCGCCGCCTCGCGGATGAACTGCCAGGTCGGCGCCTCGGGCATCTCCATTCCCGCTTTTTCCATCAGGTCGGTGCGATACATGATCATTGAGCTTTCGCCATAGAAAGGCGCGGCATAAAGCGTGCCTTCATGGCTCAGACCACCGGCCATTGCAGGCAACAGGTCGCCCACATCATACTCTTCCGACATGCCGTCCAGCGGAACCAGCCAGCCATTTGCACCCCAGATGGGTGTCTCGTACATACCGATGGTCATGATGTCGAACTGACCACCTTTGGTGGTGATGTCTGTGGTCACGCGTTGACGCAGTACGTTCTCTTCCAGCGTTACCCATTCGACATCAATTCCGGTCGCTTCGGTAAAGTTGTCGGTATAGCCCTGCATCCGGATCATGTCGCCGTTGTTCACTGTGGCGATTGTGATCGTCTGTGCCTGAGCCGCGGCGGTGGCGACGAAAGTCAGCGCAGTCGCCGCACGAAGTGCGTTCTTTAGATACATCCCTGTCCTCCCTGAGCTTGGATGTCGTGCAGGGAGGGTAGATCGTAAATTGTCGCGCCGTCAATAAAAACTTTACGCGCGTTAAAAAAATAGCTTACGCGGAGTCCCTTAATACAAGTCGTGTCGGGAAAAGCGTCTCGGTTCGATTCTCGAATTTCCCACCGTTTTCAATGAGTTCAAACAAGGTTTCCACGGCCCGCGTGGCCACGTTGTCATAGTCGTGGGCCGCTGTGGTAAGCGACGGGCAGGTGAACTTTGCGAAGGGATGATCATCGTTCGACGCCAAGCGCAATGTGCAATCCTCTTTGCGACCGACCCGAATCCCCTGTTCGAAACATGCTGCCAAAAAGCCGATGGCAAGCCGGTCATTGCTGCACAGGACGGAATCCGTTTTTAACCCACGCTCTTCCAGAACTTTCAGCGCACCCTTGTGCCCAATTTCTTCAAACGCCCAGCCTTTGCCATCAACTTTGATGATATGAGGTTCGAACCCCAGACCTTCCATCACTTCAACATAGGCTTTTCTGCGCTTGTTGGCGTTGGGGTTGGCAGGGGTGCGCATTTCAAAGAACGAGGGTGGCTCTCCGGTGCGGGTCATATATTCCACGGTCTGCGATACAAAGCTGTGATTGTCAGATCCGATAAACGCAGCGCCCAGACCGTCGAGGTTGCTGTCGAACAGAACAGTCGGCACATTGGCGCAAAATTTCTCGATCGCGGATCTGTCAGAGATCCGACCCAACGGGGCCAACAGAACTCCGGCGGGTTTCATGGATTGAAGCCCGTCCAGAATATCGTTCTCCAATTTTTGCTCACCATGCGCACTGAAAAGAGATGGGCGATACCCTGCGGCAATACAGCTTTGCTCTAGATAGCGGGCTATCTCTGCAAAGAAGGGATCGGCCAGATAAGGTACAACAATACCGATATTCTTGGTCAATTTCCTGTTCTGATTCACCGCATACATATTCGGGCGATAGTCGAACCGTTCCAGAGCGTCTTCGATGCGTGCCCGGGTAGTTGCACGAACACTGTCAGGATCTTGGAAGTATTTAGAAACTGTGGGTCGCGAGATGCCGCTCAGGGTCGCGAACTCTTCCATGTTTTTTATTTTTGTCATGCCGTTCAGCCTGCGGGTCCTGGCCGCCTTAGTCTTATCATAACTTTACATATTCTTTGCGCGCGCCAAAAAAAGCAATAGCAGGGCTGGTACACGCGTGACAACGATTTGTTGATGTGATCGGGCTTAAGAGGGGGCTAATGCGAGACGCAGATCCTCTTGATGGGTTTACGGTAGCCCATGCTGTGTAAGCTACGCATATCAAGGACCTACGGTTCAGTTCAGCTTTGCATCGTTTGTTTGCCGTTCTGGGATTTGACCAAAAAAATACGGGCGCGTGTTAACGGTCTCTGGGCGTAAGTCTCTGCTTTTCAAAATAAAATATGCGAAAGCACCAGCTGTACGAGTTCGCAGGTCAGGGACGCCCTTTTCACGCTGCTTAGTCGAACTGGTCAGCTGCCGGTTTTAGGCGAGGGTCAAAGCCTTCGTCGGTCGCCTACCATCCTGTTACATGATCAACACATGGAGCAGCGTTAGCTGTATATACTTGTTTTATACATATTGCATCAAGTGTATGTTTAAAGCATGTCGAGATTACATACCTCACTTATCGGGCTTTTTTGCGCGTTGGTGCTGTCAACATCAGCCTCGGCGCTTCCGGCGACGTCTTCGGCAAGGGCAGAGCTATTTGCTATCTGTTCTGGCAGGCTAGAAGCTTTGGCGACCCGACAGCGCGCACTGGAAAGCAAGGATCTGGACAGTACGATCGCAATGCAAGAGCAGTTTGACCTGCTGCTGGAGACGGTCTTGCCCTCGGCCCTTATGGAAGGCGTCGATACACAAGAGCCAAAACGGTGGCGCGTGCGCGGTTGGGTTGAGATCGCCTATTTATTGGCAGACGTGGATTACAGTTTTGATGCGCGGATCACTCAGGTCGCCAATCGGCAACTCGGCCATCGCATTGCCGAATGCCGGAAGGTTGTGCTCTAGACCTCAGCTGGTTTGATGGGAAAACGCGGCTGGCCCTATGGCCAAGGGGTCTGAATGGCTCTAGGTTGCCCGGAAAGAACAGCGCCGGACCCGCAGCCGATGAACAAGCCCAACGACAACCCCGCAGATCCGTTCAAGAAAGCCTTGGCCGAAGCGACCAAGGTGATGGCGGATGATCCCGAGTTGAACGTGACCTATACGGTGGATCCGTCGGGCATGACGGGCGAGTCCATGCGCCTGCCGCAGGTGTCGCGCCGGATGACCCGAGAAGAGGTTCTTCTGGCGCGGGGAACTGCGGATGCCTTGGCGCTGCAGCGAAAGTATCACGACGATTCCACCCATGCGCGCTATGCGCCTCCGGGGGATATGGCGCGGGATCTCTATGAGGCGATGGAAGTCGCGCGATGCGAGGCAATGGGCGCGCGCGATATGCCCGGTACCGCAAGCAATATCGACGTCAAGATCGGGCATGAGGCAATCCGGCGTGGCTACGATCAATGCAAGCAACCTGCCGATGCGCCCCTGTCGGTTGCCGCGGGTTATCTGATCCGGCATCTGGCCACCGGGCGAGACCTGCCGCCAGCTGCGGACAATATCATGAACCTGTGGCGCGGTTTTATTGAGGAACAGGCCGGCGGCCTGCTTGAAAACCTTGACGACGTGATCTCGGATCAGGCGGAGTTTGCCAAATTCGCCCGTCAGATGATCAAGGATCTGGGCTATGGAGACCAGCTGGGTGACGACCCGGATGAGTTGGACGAAGAACAGGAAGATCAGGCCGAAGAAGACGCCGAAGAACAGCCCGATCCCGACAGCACGGGTCAGGACGATCAAGACGAACAGGACGCCGACGCCAACCCCGAACAGTCTCAGGAAGAGCAGCAGGACCAATCCCAGGCCCAGGTCTCGATGGATGAGATGGCCGAAGAGGAGATGGGCGATGAGGCGGAGATGCCCGAGGGCGAGGCTCCGCTGGAACCGCCTGCGCCGCCACCCGCATCCGAGGCCGACCCCGACTACAAGGTCTATCTGGACACTCACGACGAGGAAATCGCCGCCGAAGATTTGGCCGAACCGGCCGAGCTTGAACGGCTGCGCGCCTATCTGGACCAACAGCTGGAACCGTTGAAAGGTGCCGTGAGCCGATTGGCCAACAAGCTGCAACGCCGCTTGCAGGCGCAGCAGAACCGGTCGTGGGAATTTGACCGCGAAGAAGGCATTCTGGATGCCGGCCGTCTGGCACGTGTTGTGGCCAACCCGACCACGCCGCTCAGCTTCAAGGTCGAAAAAGATACCGAGTTCCGCGACACGGTTGTAACTCTGCTGCTGGACAATTCGGGCTCGATGCGCGGTCGTCCGATCTCTATTGCCGCGATCTGTGCGGATGTTTTGGCGCGGACGCTGGAACGTTGCAACGTGAAGGTCGAAATCCTGGGCTTTACCACGCGCGCCTGGAAAGGCGGTCAAGCGCGTGAGGCCTGGTTGAACGATGGCCGCCCGCTGCAACCGGGCCGTCTGAACGACCTGCGCCATATCATCTATAAAGGGGCTGATGCCCCATGGCGACGCGCGCGGCCCAATCTGGGCCTGATGATGAAAGAGGGTCTGCTGAAAGAAAACATCGACGGTGAGGCGCTGGAATGGGCCCATCGGCGCATGCTGGCCCGACGCGAACAGCGCAAGATCCTGATGGTTATTTCTGACGGGGCCCCGGTTGATGATTCCACGCTCAGCGTGAACCCGGCGAATTATCTTGAAAAGCACCTGCGCGACGTGATCGCTATGGTGGAAAAGCGCAAGATGGTCGAGCTGCTGGCCATCGGCATCGGCCATGACGTGACCCGCTATTACGACCGCGCTGTGACGATCACCGATGTCGAGCAGCTAGCGGGTGCCATGACCGAACAGCTTGCCGCCCTGTTCGACAGCGACCCCCGCGCAAGGGCGCGTGTCATGGGGATGAAGCGGGCCAGCTAGACGCGTCCTGCCTTCGTTTAGCTGGTTTTGAGAAGCTGTTGGTCGCGAGCATCGCGCATCGTTGCGACGATTTCATCCTCCGTTGAAAGTGCTCAGGGGAACTGCTTCTGGACATTTGGGGGTTTGCCCATCAGGTTCTCGTGAACCGCTGAAAACGAGGCCTGCCATGTTCCAATCATTCGAAGTGACCGCGCGACCAGAGCAGGGGCCGCCCCGGCTTGCGGCTTTGCGCGGAGAATTGGAACGCGATGGGTTGGATGGGTTTCTGATCCCGCGTTCGGACGCGCATCAGGGCGAATATGTGGCTCCGCGTGATGAGCGTCTGGCCTGGTTGACCGGCTTCACGGGATCGGCTGGGTTCTGTGTCGCACTGCGAAATATCGCGGGGGTATTTGTCGATGGGCGATATCGCACACAGGTGAAGGCTCAGGTGGCGGCAGAGTACACGCCTGTTCCCTGGCCGGATGTCAGCCTGAGCGCCTGGTTGAAAGAGCAATTGCCAAACGGAGGTAAGGTGGGCTTTGACCCTTGGCTGCATTCGCTGGGTCAGATCACCGAGACGCAGGCGCAGTTGCAAGGGACCGGGATCGAGCTGGTGCGCAGCGAAAACCTCGTGGATCGCATCTGGGAGGATCAGCCGGAACCGCCCATGAACCCGGTGAAACCCCATCCGATCGAATTTGCAGGGGAAGAGGCGGCAAGCAAGATCAAGCGTTTGGCGCAGGTTTTGGACAAAGACGGGCACGCGGCGGCGGTGATCACCTTGCCCGATTCCATTATGTGGCTGCTGAACATCAGGGGCTCGGACATCTCTTACAACCCTGTTGCACACGGCTTTGCTGTTTTGCACAGCGACGGGCAGGTGGATCTGTTCATGTCCGCGGTCAAACTTGCGGGGCTCGACGATCATTTGGATCCAAAGGTCATACAACGCGAGCCAGCGGAGTTTCTGTCTGCGCTTGAGGGCCTTCAAGGCAAGATCCAAGTGGATCCCGGAACCGTACCTCAAATCGTCGCCGACCGATTGGGCGAAAAGCTGGTGAAAGGCAGCGACCCCTGTGCCTTGCGCAAGGCCTGCAAGAACGCGGCCGAAATTGAGGGCAGCGCGCAGGCCCATTTGCGCGACGCAGCTGCCGTGATCGAATTGCTCTGTTGGCTGGATGCGCAGACCCCGGGCAGCGTGACTGAGACACAAGTGGTGACCCGTCTCGAAGAAAGCCGGCGCCGCGACAATGCATTGCAGGACATTTCATTCGACACGATCTCGGGAACCGGGCCCAACGGCGCAATCATTCATTACCGCGTCAGCGAAGAGACGGATTCTGTGCTGGAAAACGGCCATCTTCTAGTGCTCGACAGTGGTGGGCAATATCTGGACGGGACGACGGACATCACCCGGACCATCGCGATCGGAGAGGTGGGTGATGAAGAGAAAGCCTGTTTCACGCGGGTCCTGAAGGGCATGATTGCAATGTCGATGCTGCGCTGGCCGATGGGTCTGGCCGGGCGGGATATCGAATGCGTGGCGCGGGCGCCGTTATGGCAGGCGGGGCAGGATTTCAATCATGGTTTGGGCCATGGTGTTGGGGCGTATCTCAGCGTCCATGAAGGGCCCCAACGGCTATCGCGGGTCAGCCATGTCCCGCTCGAGCCGGGAATGATCCTGTCGAACGAGCCGGGATACTACCGCGAGGGTGCCTTTGGTATTCGGATTGAAAACCTTGTGGTCGTCGAAAACGCACCCAATTTGCCCCAAGGCGATGCCGAAAGGGCCATGCTGCACTGGCGGACCTTGACCTATGTTCCTATTGACCGGCGCTTGATCAACGTCGATATGCTGACCGGGGCCGAACGCGAATGGTTGAACGCCTACCACCATGAAGTCGCGCAAAAGACGCGCCATCGGGTGGGTGAGGCTGCGCAACTGTGGTTGGATGCCGCAACTGCCCCGATTTGACACCAAGTTGTTACATCTGGCAGGCACAGGAACAGCGCTGAAATACAAAGGACAACGGAATATGACCGATAAGATCACAATACGCAAAGCCACCGGTAAGTGGAGTGTTCGCTCGGGCGGCGCTATCTTGGGGGAAACGCTGCACGCGCTGGAATTGCTTGAAGGTGATCACGACCCGGTAATCTATTTCCCACGCGTTGATATCGCGATGGCTTTTTTGGACCAGACCGACAAGACAAGCCAGTGCTCGACCAAGGGGACGGCGACACATTATTCGATTGTCAACAAATCCTCGGTGACCGAAAATGCTGCGTGGAGCTATGAAGACCCTTCAGATGCGGTATCGGAAATCAAAGGGTACCTCGCTTTTTATCAGTCCGACTCGGTCAAAGTCGAACAGTTGTAAGCGAATTCGCCAACTGCTTTCTGGGCCGGCCTCTGGTCGGCGCCACCCTCAGCCTTTTTGGTACTCTGCGAAATATTCGTCCAGGACCTGGCGTGTGAATCTGCCTATGCTCGCATAGTCATGTTCCGTCAGGTTCGCCAGCGACACACGCGCCGAGGGGTCCAAGACCTCAAACCCTTTGCCCGGTAACAGCACCACCCCCGTTTCCTTGGCCAGACGGAACAGAAAATCGGTCGCCTTGTCGTTGTCTTCGAACCACTTGGAAAACCCATCGCCATAAAGGTTTGAAGCAAGCTTTTTCAGGTCGATCAGGGAATAATAGGCGATATCGTTTTCCGTGCGGACCAGCGAAATACCCATATGGGCATAAAGCGTATCAAACCGATGCCGGACCAGTCGTTTTGCCGCCGCCTTGTAATCGCCGTTGATATCCATCAACCCGTTCAGCGCAAACAAGGTCATCTGCAACTGCTGCGGCAGTGACAGTCCAGAGGTGTGGTTCAACGCAACGGCGCGGCTGTCTGCCACCAGACGGTCGATAAACCTGATCGCGCGTGGCTCGGTGGTCAGAGACGAATAACGGCGATCGAGTATTTGTTTGGTTTCTTCTGGCAGCGCTGCCAGCGCGTCGTCCAGCGCATTGTCTTCGTGCAGCCCGATGACACCCAAGCGCCATCCCGTTGCGCCAAAATATTTCGAGAAGGAATAGACGCACAGCGTATTGCGCGGGCAGCTTGCAAAGAGCGAGACAAAATCATCCGCGAAAGTGCCGTAGACGTCATCGGTGACGATGATCAGGTCTTTGCGTTCGGTATCGACCAGCTTCGCGATTTTCGCAAGTGATGCGTCAGACAGTTTGGCCGAGGGCGGGTTGCTGGGATTGACCACACAGAAAACTTTGATCGACGGGTCTTTGAGCTTGTCGATCTCGCTTTGCGGAAGCTGCCAGTCGTCTTCCTCATCCATACGGATATCGACCACTTCAAGGTCCAGCCCAGGAAGCGGCGGGATTTCCAGATAAGGCGAGAATATGGGGGTTGCCAGCGCAACCTTGTCCCCCGGCTTGACCAATGCATTCACGCTGAGCGTCTGGAAAATATAGGTCATCGCCGCGGTACCGCCCTCGGTCGCAAACAGCGAAAAGTCACCGCGCCGCGGCATCTTTCCAAACATTTCCTGGGCAATATAGGCTTTGGTTATCTCTTCGGCATGGCGAAGCATGCGCGGTGGCACTGGATAGTTTGAACCCAAGAACGCCCCTACGGCCTCAGACAGAAATGCGGCCCGGTCCAATCCCAACTGGTCTTTGACATAAGCAATGGCCGCCCGAATGAAGCCAATGCCCTTGTCATCGTGATGCGTGTTGGCGAAGGCTTCGAACCGACCGACGATGCCGTCAGTTTCCGGCAATCCCCCAAAGCCACTGTTCAGATAGGAGTAAGACCTTTCAGCCTCCTGTAACGCGAACTCTCCCATCTTTAGAAAGGCATGACGGGGTAGCGTGGCCAGAAAATTCGGGTTGCCACGACCCGCATTCAACATCATCCGTTCCGCGTCGGAGCTGGCAATCTCGATCAGCTTGTCCTTCAGCTCGAACGGGCTGAGCGCGGCTAACTTGGCAGTATCGATATCACTCATGGATTGTCTCCGAGTTATGGTGTCGGGTTCGTTGTGACGACGCCGATAATGATCGGCCCCCAAAGTGTCAGAAAGACGTTTGCAACCGCATAGGTCACCGTGAAGGACACAACAGGTGTAGCGTTTCCGGCTTTGGACAGAAGCGCCGCAAAACCCGGGTTTGCGCTGCGTCCACCGACAAGGCAGCCCAAAGCTTCAATCGGGTTCTGGATGCGCAAGACGTAATAGGAAAAGAAAAAGACCACGATCTGCGGCACGATCGTAACGAAGACGCCCAGAAAGAACAGCGTCAGCCCCGACTCTTTGAGCGTGGTCAGGGCTTGCGGTCCAGCTGAAATTCCAACGACGCCAACAAAGACAGCCAGCCCGAAATCCCTCAGGAAATTCGAAGCCCCAACGGGCAAAGCCGCAAAGCGTTTATGCGTGCTGTGTAGCCAGCCAAAGAACAGGCCGGACAGCAGGCATCCACCGCCGGTTCCGATGCTGACGGGCACGCCACCTATCTTGAATTCGATCAAACCCAGCAAAAAGCCGATCACCAGCCCCAGGCCGAAAAACACAAAATCGGTCACGGCAGCCGCCGAAATCTTGTACCCGACCAGTTTTTCGATCCGGTCGAGATCCTTGGGCGCACCCGTGAAATGCAACTCGTCGCCGCGCCGCAGTTCCAGTTTCGGCGCGATATGAAGATCGTGACCCAGTCGTTTCGCGCTTGTCAGAAACACGCCATGACGGATGTCTGCCCCGATTTCGTCGTGCAACTGGCGCAGCTCTTTGCCGACCAAAGCGCGATTGGACAAAACGATCTCTCGGCCTTCCTGAACCAGTTCGAAACCCGCAGGTGCAATCACCTCTTCGCCAATCGAAGGAGCGCTTTTCTGAACCAAAGCCGTTGGGCCCGAAACCGCAATGACATCTCCTGCGGCGATCTCAAGCGCATCTGTCAGATCTAAAGCTTTTCCATCTCGAATGATTGCCTCAATCGCAGCATCACCGATCATTCCATCGGCGTCAGACCGCGACTTACCAACGACCGAGGCTGAAGGGCTGACCTCGAAGAACCGCGTAACTACGTCCCGGACTGCATTGAACTGTCCAGGTCCCAAAACCGTGCGCCCCCCGGACATCTGCTCCGCCAGCTTGATAGCCTCGGCGCGAATATCCCATTTCATAATCATGGGTATGAACCATGTGGCGATCAGAATTGGGCCAAGCGAGCCGAAGATATATGTCACCGCATATCCAACCGCGACATTGGTCTCCATCTCGCGCATCAGATCGGCCGAGACATCCAGTTTCGAAATAGCGCCCCCCGCCGTTCCGATGATCGCTGATTGCGTTAGACCTCCTGCTGCCAGCCCCGCAGCGGTTCCCCGGTCAAGATTGAAGACCAAAGCGGCAATGATCACACAGGCCAGACCCGCAACACACATGACAAATGCCGAAGCAAGCTGGTTCAACGACCGCAAATTCAACGCATGGGCAAATTGAGGCCCGCCCTGATATCCAACCGCGTAGATAAACAGGGCAAAGAAAACGGTTTTGACGCTGGCGTCCAGCTCGACACCAAACTGCCCTATGACAACACCGACCAGCAAAGTGCCTGCGATCCCACCTAGGACAAAGCGGCCAATTGTTAGCTTTCCAACCAAGAACCCTAAGGCGATCGTCACAAAAAGGGCTGCAAACGGTGCAACTGTGAAAAGATGTTCAACAGCATCAATCATGGGCAACCCTATCAAATACAAATTCAACTATTGGGTTATTACAGCCACTTTCAGGTGACAAAACAAGCCCATCTTTGGGTCGTCTCGGCTTATTTACGCAGCGCGCAAGCACAACGTGACGCGCGCGCCAGCGATTTTGAGTGTGCTTCGGATGGGCAAAAACCAAGTCTATGCGACTTGCCTGGTAAATTGTTCAAACCCAGGAAAGGTTTGCCAACCATTCTTTGACGGCAACAACCGATCTGCGCGAAGACTGATCGATATGAGACAACAGCCAAACTTCACGCGTCGGAAGGTTTGTCAGTTTGTCACCGGAAAGGCGTTTCAATCTTGGGTCATGCGCAGCGACGGCGTCCGGAAGAAGTGATGTGCCCAGACCTTTGGCCACAGCTTCTAGCGCGGTTTCCGCATCAGCAACCCTCAGGTTGGACCGCTTCCTTTCTGGATCCAGAACATGGGCTTCAAGCCAGCGCGCCTGTGGGAGTTCGGCATGAACATCATCATAGGTGATCCAGCACTGTGTATCGGGATGCGCAGCGGGGCACGAACTTGCCGCATAGACCCCAAATGTCAGCGCACCCAATTTCTGAGCCTTTGTGCGCAAACCCCCACTTGAAGGACGCCCAAGGCGGACCGCAAGATCGGCTTCGCGCTTTGAGAGATCAAGGTTCTCTGACGTCGGAACCAGTTCGACCGTCAAGAGGGGATGGGTTTGCAACATCGGCCGAAGCTTGGGCACCAGAAAACGATTGACGATCAAAGGCACCGAACTGACGCGTACTTGCCCAACGATCTGATGCGGCTTTTGTCCGATGCTTTCGCTCAAGGCCAAGTTTTCGCGCTCAATGGCCTCTGCCCGAGGCAGGATCGCCAGTGCGTTATCTGTGGGTTCATAGCGACCTTGTGGGCTGCGTAGAAAAAGAGAGGTGCCCAGACTGAGTTCAAGCGCCTTGATCCTTCTGGATACGGTTGTTTCGCTTACGCCCAGCAATCGGCTCGCCTCTTTCAGTTTTCCCGTACGAAAGAGGGCCAGAGCGTATTTGAGATCGTTCCAATCATGAGGCTGCATAAATGCAGATTAGGTCGGCAAAATTTGCACCTCAATCTTCAAGTTTGCCGTGCGATGCATTGTGCGCACCAAACCAAGGAAATGAGCTATGAAATACATCATACTTTTCGAGGATAACCCTGACTCTGACCCGAACATCCGCAAAACTCATATGTCCCGGCACCTGGCCTTTCTGGAACAGAACAAGGGCAAGGTCGAGGCAGCGGGACCATTGGCCGACCCCGAAAACAAAGGCCGCGACGGCCTGTGGATCTTGGAAGCCGATTCTCAAGCCGAAATCGAAAAGCTTGTGCACGAGGACCCGTTTTGGCCGACGGGCCTACGTCAGTCCTACGTGATCATCCCGTGGACCCAAGTGTTTTCAGGCGGCGTAAGCCGGTTCAAAGTAACATAGGGCCACCATGGGCTCGGCGCACAAGCACCCTAATGCAGTGACCACGCTTTGTGCCGAGTTTCACATGTTGATTTTAGCCTGCGAAAATCAGATACGATGCGCGTGCGGGTCGTACGATTCTGGGCCGCCTTTGGGTATTGGAGTACGTTGATGATGTGGCATCATCTTCTGAATGCTGGACAGATAGAGCCCGCCTAGAACCGCGCTATTCCTCTGTCGCGTCGAAACCTCTATCCTCACCTAAATACTGAAAAAGGTATGTTCCCATGTCTGCTGAACAGCCCGTTTCCGACTCTGTTTACGGTATCGACCGTTGGGGCAAAGATCTGCTGTCTGTACTGCCCAATGGGGATGTGGCGCTGAAGGACCCGGCGCACCCTCAGGCGCCGCCGATCAGTCTGCCCGGTATTTTGGACGACTTGCGACAGCGCGGCATTGCCAGCCCGATGGTTCTGCGGGTCAAAAGCTTTCTTGAGGCTGAAATCCGTCATCTGAACGAAAGCTTCGCCGCAGCAATCGCAAAGTCGAATTACAAGGCCCAGTATCGCGGCGTTTTCCCGATCAAGGTGAACCAGCAAGCACAGGTGGTTGACCGGATTGTCGCCTTTGGGCGGCAGTATGATTATGGGTTGGAAGCCGGGTCAAAACCCGAACTGGTGATCGCCTTGGCGCACCGTTTGGCCAAGGACGCGCTGATCGTGTGCAACGGGGTGAAAGATGCCGAATTCGTGCGTTTGGCAGTCCTGTCGCGTCGGCTGGGGTTCAACACCGTCATCGTCCTGGAAAGCCCCAAAGAGGCCGAGATCGTGGTCGAAGTGGCGCAAGAGCTGAACATCGATCCGCTCTTGGGCGTTCGGGTCAAGCTGACCAACCAGATCAGCGGCAAGTGGCAAAGCAGTTCGGGGGATCGGTCTGCGTTCGGCATGAACACCGATCAACTGCTGCGCGTCGTCGACCGTCTGCGCGGTGCAAACCTGTTGCACTGCCTCAAGCTCCAGCATTCGCATCTGGGCAGCCAGGTTCCCGACGTCAACGATGTGCGCCGCGCGGTCACCGAGGCCTGCCGCTATTTCACCGAGCTGACCAGCGACGGTGTACCACTGACCCATCTGGACCTTGGGGGTGGTTTGGGTGTGGACTACACCGGTGAGCAACGCGCAACCGAGAATTCGATCAACTATTCGGTGGCTGAATACTGCGCCAATATCGTGGAAACCGTGGCTTATGCGATGGACGAGGCCGGGATCGATCACCCTGTTCTGGTCACCGAAAGCGGGCGGGCGGTCTCGGCGACCTCGTCGATGCTGATCTTCGACGTTCTGGAAAGCACGCTTTACGATGCGCCAGATGCACCTTCGGTCGAACCCGATGATCACCATCTGGTTTCGGACCTTGCTGCCGTATCGGGCTATCTGGTTGAAGATCGGGCGCAGGAATGCTGGAACGACGCCCGGTTTTATCGGGACGAGCTGCGCGCCCTGTTCCGGCGCGGCTATGTCGATATCCGTCAAATGGCCCGAGCCGAGCGCATCTATCTGAACCTGATGGCCCGGATCAAGGATATCGCGCAGGGTAACCCGCAAAACGCCGAGCTGGACCGCGAACTGCAAAAAATCGCTGATGTCTACCACTGCAACTTTTCGGTCTTTCAGTCTCTCCCGGATGTCTGGGCCATCGATCAATTGCACCCGATTGTGCCGTTGCAGATGCTAAACCAAACGCCAGACAGGCGCGCGGTGCTGTCCGATATCACCTGTGACAGTGATGGAAAAATGGATCAGTTCATACTGGCCGGGGATATCGCTCCGTCTCTTCCGGTGCACTCACTGCCCGAAGATCAGCCCTATTACCTGGGCGTGTTCTTTGTGGGGGCCTATCAGGAAACCCTTGGTGATCTGCACAACCTGTTTGGCGACACGAATGTGGTGACAATCGACCTGCGCCCGGATGGCAAGTTCGACCTGCTGCACGAACAAGAGGGCGACACCATCGCTCAGGTCCTGTCCTATGTCGAATATGACCCAGCCGATTGCGTCGCCGCCTTCCGCAAAATCGTGGATGAAGCCATCTCGGCCGGTGCGATCCAGGCCAATGAACGGAAAACTCTGATCGGGGCGTATCGCGACTCGATGAATGGCTATACCTATTTTGAATGATCTCGGTAAGGAGAAGACTATGGGAAAGACACTTGTAGTAGGGGCCGGCGGCGTCAGCCACGCTGCCGTGCACAAGATGGCGATGAATTCGGACATCTTTACCGAAATCACCTTGGCCAGCCGCACCAAATCGAAATGCGACGCGATTGCCAAATCGGTCAAGGAACGTGTCGGCGTCGATATCGCAACCGCTGAACTGGATGCCTATAAGGTCGAAGATACGGTGGCGCTGATCCGCAAAACCGGGGCCGAGATCCTTGTGAACCTGGCGCTGCCCTATCAGGATCTGGTGCTGATGGACGCCTGCCTTGAGGCCGGGTGTCACTATCTCGACACCGCGAACTACGAGCCCGAAGATGAGGCCAAGTTCGAATACCACTGGCAATGGGCTTATCAGGAAAAATTCGAAGAGCTTGGTCTGACGGCCATTTTGGGTTCCGGCTTTGATCCCGGGGTTACATCCGTCTTCGCCAAATGGCTCAAGAAACACAAGCTTGAGACAATCCGCCAGATCGATGTGCTGGACGCCAATGGCGGCTCGAACGATCAGGAATTTGCCACCAATTTCAACCCCGAGATCAACCTGCGTGAAGTGCTGGCCGAGGTGCGCCACTGGGAAGGGGGCAAATGGCACCACAGCCCGGCAATGACCCACAAGGTCGAATTCGACTTCCCCGCCATCGGTCCCAAGAACATGTACCTGATGTATCACGAGGAGTTGGAATCGCTTTCGACCCACTTCCCCGAGATCGAGCGCGCCCGGTTCTGGATGACATTCGGCGACGCCTACATCACCCATGCCAAGGTGCTGCAAAATGTCGGCATGACCCGGATCGACCCGGTCATGCATGACGGCAAGGAAATCATCCCGATCCAGTTTCTGAAAACCCTGCTGCCCGATCCCGGCGATCTGGGGGCCGAAACCAAAGGCAAAGCCTGCATCGGCGATATCGCCACGGGTCAGGCCAACGACGGCTCGGGCGAAAAGACCTTCTATATCTACAATATCTGCGATCACGAAGAGTGTTTTGCCGAGGTCGGCAGCCAAGCCGTCAGCTATACTACCGGTGTTCCCGCCATGATCGGCGCGGCGCAGGTGCTGAAAGGCAATTGGCGTGATCCCGGCGTGTGGAACATGGAACAGCTCGACCCTGATGATTTCATGGACATGCTCAACACCCACGGTTTGCCCTGGCAGGTTCATGAGCTCGACGGTCCCGTCGATTTCTAACTCCAGAACTTCTTCTGTTCAAAAATACCTCGGGGGGTCCGGGGGGCAGCGCCCCCCGGCTTCTCCAAGCAGCGGAGACGCCTGACATGTCCGATATGATGACCACCCGAGCCGGAGATGCCGGTGTTTTCCGCGAATTCGACCTTACCCGCGTCCCATCCCCGTGTTTCGTGGTCGACGAAAAGGCGGTTGAGCGTAATTTGATGACACTGGCCGATATCGGCAACCGTTCCGGCGCGCATGTCCTCAGCGCGCTCAAGGCGTTTTCGATGTTCGCGCTGGCCCCCCTGGTGCGACAACACCTGGGCGGCACCTGTGCCAGCGGCATCTATGAGGCGCGTCTGGGCCGCGAGGAATATGGCGGCGAGGTCGCTACGTTTTGCGCGGGCTACAAAGACGGCGATATTGACGAAATCCTGTCGCTCTCTAACCACGTGATCTTTAATTCTCCGGCGCAAAAGGACCGTTTCCGGGCCAAAGCACAGGCCGCAGGTGTTCAGGTTGGGCTGCGGATCAATCCCGAACATTCTGAGGGCGAAATCCCTAAATACGACCCCTGTGCCCCGTGCTCGCGCTTGGGCACTCCGGTCAGCCAATTAGGCCCGGACATTCTGCAAGGTGTCGACGGGCTGCATATACATACGCTCTGCGAACAGGGCTTCGCGCCACTACAGCGAACCTGGGCGGCCGTTGAACCCAAAATCAAACCCTATCTTGGCCAGCTGAAATGGCTGAACTTTGGTGGCGGCCATCACATCACCCGCGATGATTATGATCGGGATGGGTTGGTCGCCTTTATCCTATCCATCCGAGAAACCTATGGTGCCGATGTCTATCTCGAACCCGGCGAAGCCGTGGCGCTGGACGCCGGTATCCTTGTGGGCGAGATCCTTGACCTCCCGGTGAATGCCATGAACCTCGCCATTACCGATATCTCGGCCACCTGTCATATGCCCGATGTGATCGAAGCACCTTACCGCCCTGCGCTGATGGATGAGGCCAAAGCAGGCCATACGTACCGTCTGGGTGGGCCGTCCTGTCTGGCGGGCGACGTGATCGGGGACTACACGTGGGACAGGCCGCTGGAAATCGGCCAACGCTTTGCTTTCCTTGATCAGGCGCATTATTCGATGGTCAAGACCAATACGTTCAACGGCGTACCCTTGCCGACGATTGCGCTGTGGAACAGCGAAACGGATGAACTGAAAATCGTTAGGCAGTTCGGCTATGACGACTTCAAGGACCGGCTATCATGAGCATTTTTCTAGACAGCGAATTGTCTGAAAGCGAACGACAGCAAAGCGCTCGCTTTCACCTCATTCCTGTGCCGTTGGAGCGCACCGTGTCATATGGGTCTGGCACCCAGGCGGGGCCATCGGCCATCATTGAAGCGTCGAACGAACTGGAGCGTTTGTGCAAGGGGATTGAGCCTTGTGCTGCGGGCATATTCACTCATGACGCCGTCGCCTGCGACGGACCTTTGCCCGAGGTCATGGAGCGTATCGCGGCCAAAACCGAAGCTGTTGTTAGAGCCGGCCAAATCCCGGTGGCTTTGGGTGGTGAGCATTCGCTGAGCTATGGCGCCGTTTCAGGCGTCGCGCGGGCTTTGGATGAACCTATCGGCATCGTGCAGATAGACGCTCATGCAGACCTGCGGATTGCGTATCAGGGTGAGGTACATTCCCATGCCTCGGTCATGCACCTGCTCACCCAGCAAGGCATACGCCTTGCACAGTTCGGTGTCCGTGCGCTCTGCCCGCAAGAGGCGGAAAGCCGTGTCGCGAACAACGTCTTTCACGTGGACGCCGAAGAGCTGGTGACCGGCAATGTCCACTCGGTCGAATTGCCCAAGGATTTTCCGCAAAAGGTCTATGTCAGTTTTGATGTTGATGGCCTCGACCCAAGCCAAATGCCCGCGACGGGCACGCCGGTGCCTGGTGGTATCTCGTTCTATCAGGCGCTGCATTTGGTTGAGAACGCGTTGCAGGGGCGGCAATGTGTTGGGTTCGATGTGGTCGAACTGGCCCCAAATGGCGACGCCGCATGGGATTTCACCGCTGCTCAGATCGTGTACCGGCTTATGGCAGCGTGCTGAATGGCCGGTCCCCTTGGTTTTGGGCGGTGCCCGAAAAATAGTCGCGTCGCCCAAGGTAGCGACTTTCCTAAGATTGTCCCTCTTGCAAACCTCGGTGCGTTCGTCAAACTGACTCTATGAGTGAATATTTTGATGAGATGTTCACCGGCGAGGGGACGCTTCGGGGGCCCTACGAAGAAATCGGTCGGTGGTTCAATGCGGAAGATGCCTCGCGGCTGCGGGCGAAACAGCGCGAAGCGGAAGAGGTTTTCCGGCTTACGGGTATTACCTTTAACGTTTATGGCAAGGCCGAAGCCGAAGAACGATTAATTCCCTTCGACATCGTTCCACGCGTGATCTCGGGCCGGGAATGGCAGCGCCTGGAACGCGGCATCGAACAGCGGGTGCGGGCGATCAACGCCTTCCTCTATGACATCTATCATCGACAGGAAATCGTGCGGGCAGGGCGTGTTCCGGCCGAAATGATTGCGTCCAACGAGGCGTTTCTACCTCAGATGCTGGGCGTTGCCCCTCCGGGTCAGGTCTACACGCATATCGTTGGGATCGATTTGGTGCGTACCGGGCCTGACGAGTTCTTCGTGCTGGAAGACAATGCGCGCACGCCCTCCGGTGTCAGCTATATGCTGGAAAACCGGGAAACCATGCTCAAGATGTTCCCCGAACTGTTCAGCGCGACCAATGTGCGGAACGTCTCGGATTACCCGCGCAACCTGCGGCGGTCGCTTGCGGCTTGCGCACCGGCGTGCGCCGAAGGTGAACCAACCGTGGCGGTGTTGACGCCGGGCATATACAATTCGGCCTATTACGAACACGCGTTTCTTGCCGATCAGATGGCCGTTGAACTTGTTGAAGGTCATGACCTGCGCG
Source organism: Ruegeria sp. HKCCA5839 (assembly GCF_013035585.1). Lineage (NCBI taxonomy): Bacteria > Pseudomonadati > Pseudomonadota > Alphaproteobacteria > Rhodobacterales > Roseobacteraceae > Ruegeria > Ruegeria sp. HKCCA5839. The sequence goes on from NZ_WQIE01000008.1 coordinate 50,085, forward strand.
TGGTGGATGGTCGCGTCTGTATGCGAACCACGCGGGGCTACAAACCGATTGACGTGCTCTATCGCCGGGTGGATGACGACTTCCTTGATCCGTTGAATTTTGATCCCAGCAGTGCGCTGGGTGTGCCCGGTATCATGGACGTCTATCGCGCCGGAGGCATTACGATAGCAAACGCGCCGGGGACGGGGATCGCCGATGACAAGGCTATCTATTCCTACATGCCTGAAATCGTGGAGTTCTATACCGGCGAAAAGCCATTGTTGCAGAACGTCCCGACCTGGCGCTGTAGCGATCCGGACTCTTTGGCTTACGTCTTGGACAACCTTTCTGACCTGGTGGTGAAAGAGGTGCACGGATCGGGCGGGTACGGGATGTTGATCGGACCCACCGCCAGCAAAAAGGAAATTGCGGCCTTCCGGGCCAAGCTGAAAGCGCGCCCGGGGAATTACATCGCACAGCCGACCTTGTCCCTGTCGACCGTTCCGATTTTCGCCCGTTCCGGGCTTGCCCCGCGCCACGTGGACTTGCGGCCCTTTGTGCTGGTGTCACCAGAAGGTGTAAAAATCACACCGGGTGGCCTGACGCGTGTGGCGCTGAAGAAAGGCTCTCTGGTTGTGAATTCCAGCCAAGGTGGCGGAACCAAAGACACCTGGGTTCTGGAGGACTAGGCCATGTTGGGAAAAACCGCAGGCGGATTGTTCTGGATGGCGCGATATCTGGAACGCGCAGAAAACTCCGCAAGGCTGTTGGAAACTGGTCAGCGTATGGCTTTGACCCGAACCCATAACTCGGTCGAGGAATGGGCTTCGGTGTTGAAGACCACGGGCGTGCTGGACGGATATCTGAGCAAATATGATGAGGTCACCAAAGACAACGCCATCGATTGGGTGTTGCGGGACATGGAAAACACCTCGTCAATCCGGTCGGTGATCAAACAGGCGCGCGACAATGCGCGACTTGTACGGACAGCGCTGACCCATGATGTCTGGAGCGCGGTAAACGCCACCTGGATGCGGGTCGATGCCACCATGAAACGCCGTGTCAGTGAACGCGATTTGCCTGGCGTGCTGGAAATGATCCGCCATCAGGCGGCTTTGGTGCGCGGCGCGAACCTGGGCACCATGCTGCGCAATGACATGTTCGACTTCACGCGCATCGGCACCTTTGTCGAACGCGCGGACAATACGGGCCGGATCTTGGACGTAAAGTACTATGTCCTGCTGCCCACCGCGTTTTCGGTTGGCTCATCGTTGGACAATATCCAATGGGAGAGCATTCTGCGCTCGGTGGGCGCGGGTGGCGGTTACCGCATTACCCATGGACAAAAGACAACGCCCTCCGATATCGCGCAGTTTCTGATCCTCGATCAGCGTATGCCGCGAAGCCTGCATTTCTGTTGCCGCAAGATTCAGGAAAACCTGGCCTATCTGAAAAAGGACTATGGTTTCGCCGGGTCTTCTTGCGAAGCCTCGAACACGTTATTCGATACGTATCTCGACAGAAGCATCGCGAATATTTTTGAGGCTGGCCTGCATGAATATATCGAGGACTTTCTGAGGGATCTCAATCAGTTAAGTCGGCAGATCGAAATTGACTATCGGTTCTATGAGTAAGCCATGAAACTACGGATCAAACATGAAACCCGATATGATTTTGACGCGCCGGTGCCGTTTGGGCTGCAGCAGCTGAGAAAGACGCCGAAATCCTTTCGCAATCAGCAGATCATCAACTGGACCACCGAGATCGAAGGTGGTCGAAAAGAGCTGAGCTTTGAAGACTATCACCGCAACACGGTTGAATTGATCAGCTTTGAACCCAACACGCAGACTGTTGTGTTGATCTCGGAAGGCGTGGTCGAGGTCGAGGATACTCATGGTGTTCTGGGACGTCACGAAGGATCAACGCCCCTATGGCTGTTTCAACGCGGCACCACACAGACCAAGCCGGGTCGGGGCTGTATGGAACTAGTCCGCTCGCTGCCCAAGCTCGAACCCTTGGAGCAGATGCACGCGCTTTCCGAGGCAATCCGGCAGGCGGTGACCTACAAGATCGGCAGTTCGAGCCCGGACTGGAGCGCCGAGGACGCCATCGAAGCTGGGTGCGGCGTCTGCCAGGACCATACCCACATCTTCATCACCTGTGCCCGTCATATGGGGCTGCCCGCACGCTATGTTTCGGGCTATCTGATGATGAACGAGACCGAGCTTCAGGATGCCACCCATGCCTGGGCCGAGGTTCATCTGGACGGGCTGGGCTGGGTCGGGTTCGACGTCTCGAACGGCATATCGCCCGACAATCGCTATGTGCGCGTTGCGACAGGGCTGGATTATACGCAGGCGGCCCCGGTAGTAGGCAGCAGGCTTGGGCATGCGGCCGAGCAACTGAGTGTTCAGTTGCAAGTTGCACAGCAGTGACGGAGACTTAGATGACCTACGCAGTAGGGATGCGTTTGAAGCGCGGATTGGTGTTCATGTCCGATACGCGCACGAATGCGGGGGTCGACAACGTCTCTACCTTCAACAAAATGTTCAATTGGACGGTCGAGGGTGAACGGGCGATCACCATTTTGACCGCAGGCAATCTGGCGACAACGCAAGCAACCATCAGCCTGCTGGAAGAACGCACCAAAGCCCCGGCAGATCGGTCCCCTTCGATCCTTGAAGCGCCAACGATGTTCCAGGTGGCGCAAATTGTCGCCGAAACACTGAACGACGTCATCGAACAACACGGGCGGTCGGGCCAAGAGGCTGACAGCGCCTTCCATGCCACCCTTATTCTGGGTGGTCAGATCAAAGGCGGGGAATCGCGCCTTTTCTTGATCTATCCCGAAGGAAACTTCATCGAAGCAGGCGACGATACACCGTTCTTTCAGATCGGCGAGACCAAATATGGCCGCCCCATATTGGTGCGCGCCTACGACCCTAATATGAGCTTTCCCGAAACGGTGAAACTGTTGCTGGTCAGTTTTGATTCGACGATCAAAGCTAATCTGTCGGTTGGTGCCCCGCTGGACTTGCTGCTTTACACCGAAGACAGTTTTGAAGCTGGTGAGAAATCCCGGTTCGAGGCCGACGACCCCTATTTCCGAACAATCTCGGACGGGTGGGGAGACGCTTTGAAATCGGCCCTATCCAAGTTGCCCGAATATGAAACTTGAATTTCACCACATAAACTTTGTGGCCGATGATGTGGACCGCTTGCACGACTTCTATACGAATGTGTTGGGTCTTGATGACATCCCACAGCAGAATTTCCCCCGATCCGAGGCCAATGAAGATAAGGGCTATGACGGCAACATCCAGTTTGCCACCGATGGCCATATGCAGATGCACCTAGCCGAGCGCGATTTTGGTGTAGCCTTCAAGAACGGACACGTCATCAACCCCGTTGAACGCGGCCACATCGCCTTTCGCACCGATGATCTAAAAGGGTTCCTCAAGATGCTTGACGAAAAGGGCATCCCCTATTCCGACTACGGCACGACGTTTTCCAAGGAATGGCATCAGGTGTTCTTTCAAGACCCCGAAGGCAACATCATTGAGGTTCACCAACAGGTCTCGACAATGATGTGATGCGGGCTCTGCTTGTCGGTTTTCGACGCTGTTTTCGGTGCCACTAGGGTCAGATAAGATCATTCTGGCAAGCCAGCCAGACGCAAACCGTCTATGAGATGTTCCAGGTCACTCTTGTTTTTGTAAGGAAGCCGTTCAGAGATTTTCGTAAGTGAGTCTTCTGGTCTCAGTCTAAGATACTCTTGCGAATGCACACGAGCTGCGTCCAAGTCGTCTAGCTTCGCGTAGGTGGCTGATAATAGCTGGTGCAACCCGTCATGATCCGGATATTTTCCCAGTCCCTCTTCAAGCGCCGCGATAGCAGCGTCGTAACTCTTGGTGAGGTATAGTGCCGTTCCCAACACTTCGTAATAGAAACCCATGGCAAATACCGGGTTATATCGCAAAGCGAGTTGCGCCTCTTTAACGGCCTCTTCGCTCGCACCGGCCGCTATGAGATAGTAACCCAACGCAAAATGAGCGTCGGCGTTGCTGGGTTCCAATTCGACAGCTTTTCGCCCTTCTGCGACCGCAAGCGAGTGCCGTTTTGTCCAGCAATAAACATCCCCAAGAACCATGTGAGCCTTGCCCAGGCTGACGTCTAACTGCACAGCACGTTTTGCATGCTTCAAAGCCAGATCAAGCGAGGCCTCGGGATCAGACCCCCACCGTTGGTTGGCGTCGTGCACCAAGGCCCATGCGAGCCCTGCATGTGCTGGTGCGTATTCGGGATCCAGTTCGATGGCGCGGGAATAGTGTTCCATCGCTTTGGCGTTGTCGATCTTGGTGCTGCGCGCATGAAAAGCATTGCCTTGCAACACATAGTCGTAAGCCTTCAAGCTTTTGACCACTTTTCGGAACGCACGATCTTGCTCTGCCTGAGTAAGAGTGACGGCCAAAGTGGCAACAATGCTTTCGGCGATACGATCTTGAAACTCAAAGACTTCCGCCAAATCGCCGTCAAAACGGTCAGCCCAAAGTTGGATTGAATTGTCTGTATCGATCAGACTGGCGTTCACACGCACGCGACCGCTTCCCCTGCGAACAGTTCCTTGAAGAATGTAGCGAACGCCCAGTTCAACCGCTGCTTCCCCAACGGATTGGGATCGGTTTTTGTATTCTCGGGTCGCGTTACGGGCCACAACAAAGAGACCTGAAATTTTGGACAAGTCGGTAGCGATGTCATCCGCAACACCCTGGGAAAAGTATTCGTCATCCGGGTCACTCGACAGGTTTTCAAACGGTAAGATCGCGATAGATGGCTTATCCTGCTTTGCCTGTACCGCTCCTTTTTCAGGCCAGCGAAAAACCCGGATTGGACGCTCCAGCCCCTTTATGTCGTGCTCACCGGCATCGACGAAACTCGCTTCGACCCTGTTTCCCACACTTTCGTGCACCAGCGACGAAATGCAAATTCCGTCGGGCTCGGCCAAAGCTTCGAGACGGGCAGCTACGTTCACGCCGTCACCAAAAATGTCATCATCATCGATTATGATGTCACCAAGATTGACGCCGATCCGAAGTCGGATCTTACCATTCACCTCGATGTTTCGCCGTTGTATCTTGAGCGCCGCCTCGACGGCATCAACCACACTGGAAAACTCCAAGAGCGCTCCGTCGCCCATTTTCTTTACGATCCGTCCCCTTCGCTCAGCGACGATCGGATCAAAAATTTCAGCCCAAAACTGCTGCAACGCTGCCAGAGTGCGGGTCTCATCCTCTCGCATCAGACGCGAATATTCGACCACGTCTGCCATTAGTATCGCTGCTAGCCGTCGCGCCATTTCTGCTCCTATACACAGTTGAAGCTAACGAAACGCTTGTCGGAAATCCATTGGCGAAACAATTGCGAGGAAACATCTGACGAGGAAACTCGAGCAATCTCTTCAGCGCGCAAAGGCCATTGGGCGCGATGTTTCTTTGAAACGTTTTGGGCAGGCTCGCACTCATCAATACATGTTGAAGGTGGGCCAGCTTGCGCAAGGCAGTGTCAAACAGATGATAGATGTCCAAACAAAAAAGGCCCGCCGATCACAGCGGGCCTGATCTCGTTTGATGATCGGCTTACTGAGGAATTTCGCCCTCAAGGCCTTCTACATAGAAGTTCATACCGGCCAGGGTGCCGTCATCCGCCACTTCGCCCTCGGCCAGCCAAACGCTTCCGTCCTGTTTGTTGATCGGTCCGGTAAAGGGATGGTATTCGCCCGCGGCCATGGCCGCTTTCATGGCCAGCGCCTCTTCTTTGACATCCGCAGGTACGCGGTCCGAGATCTCGCCGATTTCAACCATGCCTTCGCGGATACCGTCCCAGGTGTTCACCGTCTCCCACGAGCCGTCCATGACGGCCTGGGTGCGGGCGATGTAGTAGGGTGCCCAGTTGTCGATGATCGAGGAGACGCGCGGGAAGGGTGCGTACTCGCTCATGTCCGAGGCTTGGCCAAAGGTCACAACATTGCCCGCCTCTTGCGCGGCAGCTTGCGGCGCGGTCGAGTCGGTATGTTGCAGGATAACGTCCGCGCCCTGTTCGATCAGAACGGTGGCCGCATCCGCCTCTTTTGCCGGATCAAACCAAGTATAGGCCCAGACGATCTTGAACTCGACATCCGGGTTGACGGCCTTGGCGTGCAGATAGGCCGAGTTGATGCCACGGATCACTTCGGGGATCGGGTAAGAGCCGATATAGCCGATGATGTTGGACTCGGTCATCTTGCCCGCGATATGCCCCTGAACGGCGCGACCCTCATAGAAACGGGCGGAATAGACCGAAACGTTGTCGGCGGTCTTGTATCCGGTTGCGTGTTCGAATTTCACATTCGGGAACTTCTTGGCGACATTGATTGTCGGGTCCATATAACCGAACGACGTGGTAAAGATCAGATCCGCGCCGTCGAGCGCCATTTGGGTCATCACGCGTTCAGCGTCGGGCCCCTCGGGCACCGATTCAACAAACACGGTTTCGACTTTGTCGCCGAAATGCTCTTCAACGGCCAGACGGCCCTTGTCATGTTCATAGGTCCAGCCGCCGTCGCCCACGGGGCCGACATAGACAAAGCCGACCTTTGTTTTGTCTTCGGCCATGGCGCTTGTCGCCAGACCAAGCGCCATGGCGGCGCTTGCCAATAGAGTGGTGAATTTCATGTGTTACTCCCCAAGTTGGTTCATTTGGCCCCTAGTGTGAGGCATGGAAGGTTCGGCCCAGTGAGGCAGGTGCGCTGCTCTTGTCAGCCGAAAGGATCACAAGCACAAGGATCGTGATGATATAGGGCGACATTGCCAGATACTCGACGGGAATGGCAACGCCTGCCGCCTGCAGATTCAGTTGCAATACCGTGATGCCGCCAAACAAATAGGCACCCAGCAGGGCTCGCCATGGCTTCCAACTGGCAAACACGACCAGGGCCAGCGCAATCCAGCCCACACCGGCGGTCATGCCTTCGGTCCACTGTGGCACACGGATCAGGCTGATATAGGCCCCACCCAGCCCCGCGCAGGCCCCGCCGAACAGGATCGCCATGATGCGGATCTTGATGACTTTGTAGCCCAACGCATGCGCCGCATCGTGGTTTTCGCCCACAGCGCGCAGGATCAGCCCGACACGCGTGTATTTCAGCGTGGCCCAGACGGCGGCCGTCAGCGCGATGCCCAGATACAAGATCGGGTCGTGCTGAAACAGGATGGGGCCGATCACCGGGATATCACTGATCACCGGAATATGGATATCGGCCATATCGGGCGGTTTGATGCCCACATAGCCTTGCCCCATCAGCGCACTGAACCCCAGCCCGAACAGTGTCAGCGCCAGACCGCTCGCCACCTGATTGGCCAGCGCCACTTGCGTCAGCAGCACAAACAACAGCGACAGCACCGCACCACCAATTGCTGCGGCAATGAAGCCCAGCCAGGGTGAGCCGGTCTCGACCGAAATCGCAAAGCCGCTGATCGCACCCACGATCATCATCCCCTCGACACCCAGGTTCAGAACGCCGGCTTTTTCGACGACCAACTCTCCGATGGCAGCCAACAGCAGCGGTGTTGCCGCCACCATCAGCGAGGCGATTAGGAGGACGGGATTGATTTCACCAAGATCCATATCATGCCACCTCGCTACGGGCCGCACGGATGCGGTAATTGGTCAAAAGGTCGAAGGCCAGCAGGAAGAACAACAACATCCCCTGAAACACCTGAATGGCGGCGGCGGGCAGGCCCAGCTGAGATTGCGCGATTTCGCCGCCGATATAGGTCAACGCCATCAGGCCACCCGCCAACAGGATGCCCACCGGATGCAAGCGGCCCAGGAAAGCCACGATAATGGCCGTGAAGCCATAGCCGACGTTAAAATCGATGCTGACCACGCCGGATGGCCCCGAAACCTCGAACATCCCCGCCAGCCCGGCCAAAGCACCCGACAGGCCCAGACAGAAGAGGACCAGCCGCGCCGGATTTACACCCGCAAACCTTGCCGCCCTCGGGGCTTCGCCGGTCAAGCGGATGTGAAAGCCCAGCATGTGCCGGTTCAGCAGCACATAGGCAAAGATCACCGCGATCAGGGCGGTCACCACACCCCAATGCATCCCCGATCCCGCGATCAGCTCGGCATTATAGGCACTTTCATATTGCTGCAGGTTGCGCGAGCCGGGAAAGCCAAACCCTTCGGGGTTCTTCAGCAAGCCCAGCGAAACCGAGGCCAGCATCTGCTCGGCCACATAGACCAGCATCAGCGAGACAAGGATTTCATTGGTGCCAAACCGAACCTTCAAAACCGCTGGAATTGTCGCCCAAATCCAGCCGCCGAGCGCACCGGCCATGACCATGATCGGAAAGATGAACCACGCCTCAAGCGGATAAAAGGCCAGACCCGCCGCCGCGCCGAAAATCGCGCCCATGATATACTGGCCCTCGGCCCCGATATTCCAGATGCCAGCCCGAAACCCAAGTGACAGGCCAATTGCGATCAGTACCAAAGGCGCGCCTTTTACAAGCAATTGCGGGCGGTAATAGAAGGCGAACTCGCCAAACAGAGGCTCCCAGAAGATTGTACCAATCGCTTCAACCGGGTTCTTGCCCAGTAGGGCGAACAAAACGCCGCCGAACACCATCGTGGCAATGACCGCCACCAGCGGGGTCGCATAAGACCACATCTTGGATGGTTGTGGCCGTTTCTCCAACACAATCACCAGCTTACCCCCGCCACAGCTTCTTCTCGTTCCAAATACGGCCGCCGGAGGCGGTACAACGCGTCACACATGCGCCACCTCCATGCCATGGGCTCCGCCCATCATCAGGCCGATCTCATCCACAGTCAGCACCGCTGTCAGGCGCGGCGCGCTCAGCCGTCCTTCGTTGAGCGCTGCAAAACTGTCCGAGATTTCCATCAGTTCATCGAGATCCTGAGAAATGCAGATCACCGCTGTCCCCTCGGCCGCCAAGTCCAGTAGGGCCTGCCGGATCGCCGCAGCCGCCGCCGCATCCACACCCCAGGTAGGCTGGTTGACGACCAGCACATCGGGGTTTTGCAATACCTCGCGACCAATGACGAATTTCTGCAGGTTGCCACCTGAAAGCGACCGTGCCGCGTTTTCCGGCCCCGGAGTGCGCACGTCAAAGGCCTTGATGATCTTTTCCGCAAAGCGCGTGGTGTCGGACCATTTCAGAAACCCGCTGCTCACAAGGCCTTCGCGTACCGAGCCGGTGAGCAAGGCGTTTTCAGTCAGGCTCATATCCGGCGCCGCCGCATGGCCCAAACGCTCTTCTGGCGCGGTCAGAACCCCCAGTTTGCGACGCGCGGTGGGCCCCAGCTTGCCAATAGGTTGACCGTTGAACTTGATCGCGTCTGCCGAGGTCAGGATTTCCCCCGACAGCACACCCAGCAATTCATCCTGTCCGTTCCCGGCCACACCTCCGATGCCCAGAACCTCGCCTTTGCGCACCGTCATGTGAATATTCTTCAGCGCGGTTCCAAATTCCGAAGGAGAGGGCACTGACAGGCCGCTGACATCCAAAGCAACCTCACCAAACTCACGGCCCGACCGTTCGGGCGTTTGCAGAGTTGCGCCGACCATCATTTCGGCCATATCCCGGGCCGAGGTCTCGGATGGCACGCATTCACCCACATTCTTGCCCAACCGCAGGATCGTGGCGTGATCGCACAGCGTGCGGATTTCCTCCAGCTTGTGCGAGATATAGAGGATCGAAGTGCCTTCGGAGCGCAGTTTGTTCAGCGTCTCAAACAGAATTTCGACCTCTTGCGGCGTCAAGACGCTGGTGGGTTCATCCATGATCAGCAGCTTGGGGTCTTGGAGCAGGCAGCGGATGATCTCGACCCGTTGCCGCTCCCCCGCCGACAGGTCGCCCACGGTGCGAAACGGGTCCAGCGGCAGGCCATAGGTTTCCGACACCTCGCGGATGCGTGCGGACAGATCACCCATCGGTGGTGGATTTTCCATGCCCAGCGCGATGTTCTCGGCCACGTTTAGCGCGTCGAACAGCGAGAAATGTTGAAAAACCATAGCAATCCCGTCAGCCCGCGCTGCGCGCGGTTCTGGTGGAGCAAAGACCTGACCGCGCAGTTTCATCGTGCCGCTGTCTGGCTTCACCAACCCATAGATCATCTTGACCAGCGTGGATTTGCCTGCGCCGTTTTCGCCCAGCAGCGCATGCACCTCGCCTTCGCCGATGTCGAAGGACACCTTATCATTGGCCACTACGCCGGGGTAGGCTTTGGTCAGCCCTTGTAGGCTTAGAAGTGGAGTGGTCACGCGCTCAGGTCCTTCTTCAACTCGTTTTGTCGAGCCGCGCGCAAAAGCTGCGCGGCAACGCCTACGGCGATCATCTGCGGGTGTTTGCCCAAGCCGGGGTCGCCGATGGGGCAGGTGATCCGGCTGATCCGTTCAGGTACGTGGCCCAAAGCCGCCAGCCGCGACCGGAATCGCGCCCATTTCGTAGCCGAGCCAATCAGCCCCGCAAAGCGGAAATCGTGCAAAAGCAGCCTGTTGCACAGTTCCAGGTCCAGATTATGTGAATAAGTCAGCACAAGATGCTCTGCATCTTTCGGCGCATGACGTACCAACTCGGCCGGATTGGCGGCGGGAATGTGGGTCACTGCGTGAGGGATAGTCTGGGGAAATCGCTCGGGCGCGGTATCGACCCAGGTGATCGCTAGGTCGGGCAGTGGATTCAGGACATCCACCAAGGCACGCCCCACATGGCCCGCCCCCCAAATCCAAAGCTTGCGGTTTGGTTTGTGCACAGGTTCAACCATCCAACCGTCAACCAATTGGGATTCAGGCAGGATGCCCTGACCCCGGGCCTTGGCCAGCAGACGTTTGACCGAAAGGGGCATGTCACCGCCCGACGGTGACCGTGCAATCACCGAGTCATCCAGAGCTTCAACACTCTTTTGGTCATAGACCTCGGTCAGCAGTGAAACTGCCCCGCCGCAGCATTGCCCCAGCTCGGGGCCAAGCGCGTGATGTGTCAGGCGGGATTGGGTTGTCTGTCCTCGTGCGACCTCTGCGGCCTGATGTTCCAGCGTGCCACCGCCAATCGTGCCAGACTGCCCGCCCGACCAGACCAGCATCGCCGCACCCACTTCGCGGGGGGACGAGCACTTGATCGCAGCGATGACCACGCGTGCCACGCGCCCGTGGGTGTTGACGGCATTGCGCAATGCGTCGAGGTCAAACCCCATCGGATCCCTCCTTCACGCGCTGGATGCTGTGCCAGATTTCCTCTGCCGTCGCGGGGGCATTCATCGCGGGATACCTATCGCCACAGGCCGCAACTGCGTTCGACAAGGCCAACCAGGCCGAGATGCCCAGCATGAACGGGGGCTCTCCCACAGCTTTGGAGCGATAGATTGTCTCTTCGCGGTTCTCACCATCACACAGCGCCACGTTGAAGATGTCCGGTCGGTCAGAGCAGGCGGGGATCTTGTAGGTTGAGGGCGCATGCGTACGCAGATTGCCTTTGCCGTCCCAGACCAGTTCCTCGGTCGTCAACCAACCTGCGCCCTGCACATAGCCACCTTCAACCTGCCCGATATCCAAGGCGGGGTTCAGCGACGCCCCGGCATCGTGCAGAATATCGGTGCGCAGGATGCGGTTTTCACCGGTCAGTGTATCCACCGCAACCTCGGTGACACAAGCGCCATGGGCGAAGTAGAAAAACGGACGCCCCCGACCTGCAATCCGGTCCCATTCGATCTTTGGGGTCTTGTAGAACCCCGTGGCCGACAGGCTGATCCGGCCCTGATAGGCGAGCGCCGCAGCTTCGGCGAACGTATAACGTTCTGCGCCCACCGAAACATGCCCGTCGGCGAAGGTCACCGCGCTGGGGTTCGCCTGATGCCGCTCGGCCAGATACTCGGCCATCCGGTCACGAATGGTGTCGCAGGCGGCTTTGACCGCCATCCCGTTCAGGTCGCTGCCCGAGGACGCCGCAGTGGCCGAGGTGTTGGGTACTTTGGCCGTATCGGTGGCGGTGATCTTCACCATCTCCAGCGGGATACCAAAGCGTGACGCGGCCACTTGCGCCACTTTCTGAAACAGGCCCTGACCCATTTCGGTGCCGCCGTGGTTCAGATGGACTGACCCGTCCTGATACACATGCACCAGCGCCCCCGCCTGATTGAGGTGGGTCAGTGTAAAGGAAATCCCGAACTTGACCGGAGAGAAGGCGATGCCCTTTTTGATCACGCTGTTCCGGGCATTCCATTCCGCTATGGCGCCCTTGCGCGAGGCGTAGTCGCTGGATTTCAGCAGAGCCTCGGTCATCCCGTGCAGTTCGAAATCGCTAACCTCCATCCCGTAGGGTGTGGTGTTGCCTCCTACGGGCAGAGGGCGAACCGGTGCGTCACCGGTTTCTACCGCGCCGCGACTGGTCAGGTCCTCATGCGGGTCGAGGTGACCCAAAGGCTTCTCGGACGGAGCGACCTCGGCTACCGCATGCGCCGGCTCATAGTAATTCCGGCGGCGCAGCTCCACCGGGTCAAGGCCCAGCACATGCGCGGCGTGGTCCATCACCCGTTCTATGCCGACCATCCCCTGCGGGCCACCAAAGCCGCGATAGGCGGTGGCAGATTGGGTATTGGTCTTTAGCCGATGGCTTTCAATCCGGGCATTGGGCAACAGATATGCGTTGTCGGAATGCAGCATCGCGCGGTCGGCCACCGGCAGCGACAGGTCCTGTGCCCAGCCGCAGATGGCGTAATGATGGAACGAGACGCCTTGAATATGGCCGTGCTCATCAAACCCGGCTTTGTATGCGATCCGAAACGCGTGTCGCTTGCCGGTGATGACCATATCATCGTCGCGGTCATAGCGCATTTTGCAGGCTTTGCCTGTTGCCCGTGCCGCTATGGCGCAGGCGACGGCCAGCGCGTTGCCCTGGCTTTCCTTGCCACCAAAACCACCGCCCATGCGGCGGGTTTCGACCCGGACCGCGTGCATCGGCACACCAAGCGCGTCGGCTACCTTGTGCTGAATCTCGGTCGGGTGCTGGGTTGAACTGTGCACCAGCATGTCCCCGCCCTCATTGGGCAGGGCCAAAGCGGCCTGACCTTCGAGGTAGAAATGCTCCTGCCCGCCAATTTCAAACGTGTCTTCAATCACATAAGCCGCGCCTGCAATGGCTGCGTCGGCGTCACCCTTGGCATAAATTCGTGGGCCATCTTCGAACCGGCTGTCAGCGGCCAGTGCCTCTTCGACCGTCAGGATCGGCGTTTCTGCGGCATAATCGATCTTGCCCAGTCGTGCTGCCTTGCGAGCGGCGAGATGACTGGTGGCGACAACCAGAAACACCGGCTGGCCGATATAATGAACGGTTCCGTCAGACAGCAGAGGTTCATCGTGGATCGAGGGAGACACATCATTGGCAAAGGGCAGATCTTTGGCGGTCATCACCGCCACGACGCCTGTGGCGTTTTGCACTTCGGTCAGGTCCATCCCAGTGATCTTGCCCTTGGCAATCGAGCTGAGACCAAAGGCCAGATGGAGCGTGTCTTTGGGCGTGGGAATATCGTCCACATAACGCGCCGCGCCCGAGACATGCAGCGGTGCTGCGTCATGCGGCAGAGGTTTGGTCACGCTCATGCGGACACCTCCAGCACATTTGTGATCTCGCCCTGATCTTCGCGGTAATAGCGTTCCAGCATCGCTTTGGCGGTTTGCAGGCGGTAAGTGGCCGAGGCGCGCATATCCGTGAGAGGGGAAAAATCGTCGGCGAAACAGGGCAGCGCGGCGTGGATCGTGTTGAGTGTCCAGGGATTGTCGATCAAGGCGGCTTCGACATGGGTGGCGCGTTTCGGAATGCCCGCCATACCGCCAAAAGCGATACGTGCCTGCGTAACCGTGCCATCCGTTACGGTGATATTGAAACAGCCGCAGACAGCCGAAATATCCTGATCGAACCGCTTGCTGAGCTTATAGGCTTTCAGCCGGTCCGGTTGGCGCGGTACAGTGATGGCCTCGACAAATTCACCAGGAGCGCGATCCTGTTTGCCATAGTCGATGAAGAAGTTCTCAAGCGGGATCGACCGCCGCGCATCGCCCTTACGCAGATGCAGGGTTGCCCCAAGCGCAATGAGGGCGGGCGGGTTGTCTCCGATAGGGGAGCCATTGGCGATATTGCCACCCAATGTGGCTGCGTGACGTATTTGAACACTGGCGTAGCGGCGGATCATTTCCGCATAAGACGGGTGCAGGTCGGCCAGAGCGTCACCCAGCCGGTTCATATCGACCATGGCGCCAATGCGGATTTCTTCTTCGGTGAGGGTGATCTGTTTCAGGTCATCGCAGCGGTTGAGAAAGATGACCGGGCCCAGATCGCGCAACTGTTTGGTCACCCAAAGGCCCACATCGGTTGCCCCAGCGATCAGTGTTGCGTCGGGGTGTTGCACGTAGAGCTCTGCCAATTCATTGCTGTTTTCGGGCAGGTGGGAGGGGGGCTCTGCCCCCCGGCTTTCAGCCTCCCCCCGAGGTATTTGAGAACAGAAGAAGGATTGGTCGGATGTGATCCAGTCGGGAACATCCCGGGTTTCGGCTGCTTTGGCGGCGCGGATGATCGGGGCATAACCGGTGCAGCGGCAAAGGTTGCCCGCAAGTTGGGTGTCATGGTCGGTCGCGCCATTCGTGTGGCTGGCAACCATCGACATGATAAAGCCGGGCGTACAGAACCCGCATTGTGAGCCATGCAAATCGACCATGGCCTGTTGCACCGGGTGGGGTTCTTTATCTGGTCCGCTGGCACCTTCGACAGTGCGGATCGCCTTGCCGTGCAGTTGCGGCAGGAACAGGATGCAGGCATTCAGTGCCTTGGCGCTGTCCGCTTCCGTCACCATAACGGTGCAGGCCCCGCAATCGCCCTCGTTGCAGCCTTCTTTGGTGCCGGTCAGCCCGCGCTCTTCGCGCAGCCAATCCAACAGCGTTGTCGTCGGATTGACATTCGTCAGCTCCACTGTCTCTCCGTTCAGAAGAAACGTGATGTTCATTCGAGAAACCCGTCGCCTTACCCGGTTGCGCCCCTGTGGCCCTCCTTCGATGCGACGTAGAAAGAGTGGCGGGCGGTAGCTTGCCGTCAGATGTTAGAAACAGCGCGGCGGATCTGGCAAGAAAAACTGCCTGTTTTGTGCACAATTGTATGCGCCACTCAACGATGGTTGCGCCGACGCAAGGTGTAAGGCTCTGGAAAGAAATAGATTTATGAGTGGTTCGCCAGAAGATCCCGAAGCACCTTCAGGAAATCCCGAATAATCAGCGATGAATTGATAGGCAGTTTTTCTTACAGGTTCCTTCTTTTGCCCGGGCACGGGCTGGGTTAGCGTTGCGCTATGAGCAGTTCCCCTCGATTCATTCACCTACGTGTTCACACCGAATATTCGCTGCTGGAAGGCGCTGTGCGGCTGAAAAAGCTGCCTGCCTTGTGCGCGCAGATGGAGATGCCCGCCGTTGCGGTGACGGATACCAACTCGATGTTTTCGGCACTGGAGTTTTCGGTGTCGGCCAGTGGCGCAGGTATTCAGCCCATTATGGGGTGTCAGGTCGATCTGACCTATGTTCAGGCGCAGCCGGGTGAAAAGCCGAAAACACCTGCACCGTTGGTGCTGCTGGCGCAGTCCGAGACCGGATATGAGAACCTGATGAAGCTCAGCTCGTGCCTCTATGTGGACAAGGGTGGGCAGTTGCCGCAGGTCACGCTGGAGGAATTGGCCGAGCGGTCAGCAGGCTTGATCTGCCTGACCGGAGGGCCGGACGGGCCGGTTGGCATGCTCCTGCAGCAAGGTCAGTGCCCTGCGGCCGAGGCTCTGGTGGACCGGTTGGCGGGGATGTTCCCGGATCGTCTTTACATCGAGTTGCAGCGCCATCCGGGTGAGGATGGACAGCCCGAGGCCGAAAAGCGGACCGAGCGGGGTCACGTTGAAATGGCCTATGCCAAGGATCTGCCGCTGGTTGCCACCAATGATGTGTATTTCCCGACCTCGGACATGTATGAGGCGCATGATGCGCTGATCTGCATAGCCGAAGGCGCTTATGTCGATCAGCAAGAAGATCGCCGCCGCCTGACGGCGCAGCATTATTTCAAGTCGCAACAGGAAATGGCCACCCTGTTTGCTGATCTGCCCGAGGCGATTGAAAACACAGTTGAGATTGCCAGGCGCTGTGCTTTCATGGCCTATCGCCGCGATCCGATCCTGCCGAAATTTGCCGACGACGAGGTGGCCGAACTGCGCCGCATCGCCAATGAGGGCTTGCAGAAGCGTCTGGCCGTAATCCCCCATGCGGTGACGCCTGAGGAATACCAGGAGCGGCTGGATTTTGAGCTGGGCATCATCGAAGGCATGGGTTTTCCCGGCTATTTCCTTATCGTTGCCGACTTTATCCAATGGGCCAAGGATCACGACATCCCGGTTGGTCCGGGGCGCGGCTCGGGTGCGGGGTCGCTGGTGGCTTATGCGCTGACGATCACCGACCTTGACCCGTTGCGCTATTCGCTGCTGTTCGAACGGTTTTTGAATCCCGAACGGGTATCGATGCCCGACTTCGATATCGACTTCTGTATGGACCGCCGGGAAGAGGTGATCCGCTATGTGCAGAAGAAATACGGGCGTGACAAGGTGGGGCAGATCATCACCTTCGGCGCGTTGCTGTCCAAGGCTGCGGTACGCGATATCGGGCGGGTTTTGCAGATGCCTTACGGGCAGGTGGACCGTCTGTCCAAGATGATCCCGGTTGAGGGGGTCAAGCCTGTCAGCATCGAAAAAGCATTGAAGGATGAACCGCGCCTGCGGGAAGAGGCGCGCAGCGAAGAGGTTGTCGAGCGGCTGCTGAACTACGGCCAACAGGTCGAAGGTCTGTTGCGAAACGCGTCAACTCACGCGGCGGGGGTGGTGATCGGGGATCGACCCTTGGACGCGTTGGTGCCGATCTATCAGGACCCACGCTCGGATATGCCCGCGACCCAGTTCAATATGAAATGGGTTGAACAAGCGGGGCTGGTGAAGTTCGACTTTCTGGGTTTGAAAACACTGACCGTGATCCAGAACGCGATGGATCTGATTTTCAAGTCAGGCCGACCGCTTCATATCGCCGCCGATGGGACTGAGCTTTATGAGCCTGCCGAAGGGGCCGAGAACCAGATCAACGCGATCCCGCTGGATGATGAGGCAACCTATAAGCTCTATTCCGCAGCCAAGACGGTGGCCGTGTTCCAGGTGGAATCCAGTGGCATGATGGATGCGCTCAAGCGGATGAAGCCGGACTGTATCGAGGATATTATTGCGCTTGTGGCGCTATACCGCCCGGGCCCGATGGAGAACATTCCAAAGTTCTGCGAGGTCAAGAACAAGCTGAGCGAACGGGACACGCTACATCCCTCCATCGATCATATTCTGGACGAAACCCAGGGCATCATCGTCTATCAGGAACAGGTGATGCAGATCGCGCAGGAAATGGCAGGCTATAGCCTGGGTGGGGCCGATCTGTTGCGGCGCGCGATGGGCAAGAAAATCCAGGAGGCGATGGATGCCGAGCGGCCCAAGTTCCTCAAGGGCGCGGCCGAGAATAATGTGGATGAGGCCAAGGCGACCGAGGTCTGGAACCTGTTGGATAAATTCGCCAACTATGGTTTCAACAAATCCCACGCGGCGGCCTATGCGGTGGTCAGCTATCAGACCGGCTGGCTAAAGGCGAACCATCCGGTGGAGTTCATGGCAGGTGTCATGAACTGCGATATCCATCTGACCGATAAGCTGGCGGTTTACTTTGAAGAGGTCCGCAAAGGGTTGGAACTGCCCTATGTGCCGCCCTGCGTGAACCGGTCTTTGGCGACCTTCGATGTGGCGGACGGCCATTTGGTTTATGCGCTGGGCGCGCTCAAGAATGTGGGTGTCGAGGCGATGAACCTTGTGGTCGAAGGGCGACGTTCTGGGCACGCTCAGGGCGACCAGAACGATAAACCCTTCGTCAACCTGTTCGATTTTGCCCGCCGGGTTGATTTGAAAAAGGTCGGCAAACGTCCGCTGGAAATGCTGGCGCGGGCGGGGGCCTTTGATGAGCTCGACAAGAACCGTCGCCGCGTGTTCGAAAGCCTTGATCCGCTGGTGCAATATTCGGCTGCGATCCACGAGCAGAAGAACTCGAACCAGGTGTCGTTGTTTGGCGAGGCAGGGGATGATCTGCCCGAGCCGCGCTTGTCCCCTTCACCGGATTGGCTGCCTGCTGAACGGTTAAGCGAAGAGTTCAAGGCTATCGGCTTTTACCTGTCGGGCCATCCGCTGGACGACTATATGCCCGCGCTGAAGCGCAAGCAGGTTCTCACGCTGGACGAGGTGACTGAAAAAGCGCGTTCGGGCCCGTTGATCGCCAAAATGGCCGGGGTTGTGGCTGGGCGGCAAGAACGGAAGTCGGCGCGGGGCAACCGTTTTGCCTTTGCGCAGCTCTCTGACCCGACCGGGGCTTATGAGGTGACCTTGTTCTCGGACACGCTAGAGAAATGCCGCGAGTTTCTGGAAACCGGCGCTCAAGTGGTGCTGACCGCTGAGGCCACGATGGAGGCTGACCAACTAAAGCTGCTGGGCCGATCCGTTGGCCCGGTGGATTCGGTCGTCGCCGAGGCCGGGGCCAGCGGGCTGCGCATTTTTGTTGACGAGGCGCAAGCATTGCCCACCGTGGCCAAGGTTCTGGAAGACGCGGCAACAGCTACCAAAGGCGCTGCGCGGGGGCCGATCCAACTGCTGCTACTCGATCCGGGCCTGCCCGGCGATGTTGAAATGGATCTGGGTCAGGATTTCCCAATCACCCCACAGATCAAGGGGGCCATCAAATCTCTGGAAGGCGTGATGATGGTTGAGGAGATATAATTCGGTCAAACAAGTCGCGGACACTCCGGTCGGAGGCGGAGGCCGTTAAAGTAGAGGCGGGGGCCGTAAAAGTATATGTGGCTTGCACGCCTTTCTGAGAAGGACCTGGCGCGTACGGTCAGTAATGCGGCGGGCGTTCGTCGCCGAAGACAACACCGCCCGATCCTTCTTGCGACCGTTCGGCCTCGCGTTGCAGCAACATCTCGACCCGGCGCGTCAGGCGGTCGATTTCGGATTGCTGGCCGGTTACGACCGCATTTAACTCGTCAACGGTGCGCGTCAGGTGGGCGATCTGCTCTTCCAGATGCTGCATGGCGGTCTCCTTTGCGGGGGTCATACCGCCCCAGCGGCACCAAGGCCAGCGAAAGCGCGCCTTGCCCCGATGCGGGCCATGGGATAGACCGCGCGCGGAACATGACCGCGAAGGACGCCCCCGATGGCCAAGCCCAAGAAACAGCCCCGCCCCAAGGCCGTAACGCCAAAAGGGTTCCGTGACTATTTCGGCGAGGAAGTCACGCAGCGCACCGAGATGCTGCGGACGATTGCGGGTGTCTATCATCGTTATGGCTTTGACGCCTTGGAGAGCAGCGCGGTCGAAACCGTCGAAGCGCTGGGCAAGTTCCTGCCAGATGTCGACCGCCCGAATGAGGGTGTCTTTGCCTGGCAGGAGTTTGACGAGGGCGGAAACGGTGACTGGATGGCCTTGCGCTATGACCTGACCGCGCCTTTGGCCCGTGTCTATGCGCAACACCGCAACGATCTGCCCACACCTTATCGCCGTTATGCGATGGGTCCGGTCTGGCGCAACGAAAAGCCAGGGCCGGGGCGCTATCGTCAGTTTTATCAATGCGATGCGGATACGGTGGGTACGGCCTCAATGGCCGCAGATGCCGAGATTTGTGCGATGCTGTCGGATACTTTAGAGACCGTTGGTATCCCGCGCGGCGACTACCTGGTGCGGGTGAACAACCGCAAGGTTCTGAATGGCCTTGTTAAGGACATGTTTAGCTCGGACGGTGAAGTGTCTGACGACTTAGTGGCGGGAATACTTCGAACCGCCGACAAATTCGACAAGGTTGGTGTTGAGGGCGTAAAGCAACTACTTACTAAAGGCAGAGAAGATGCTTCAGGTGCATTCATTGATGGGCTTCATCTGACTTCGCTGCAAGCTGACCGAGTCATCGAGTTCCTACTCGCAAAAGCCGATACCGACGAAAAAACGCTGAAAAATCTCCGATCCGTAGTTGGTGGATCAGATGAAGGCAGCGAAGGCGTTGCGGAGCTAGAAACGATTTCAAGCCTTCTAAAGGCGCAGGGCTACGATAGTGACCAAATTTCTATTGACCCCTCGGTCGTACGTGGCTTGGGTTATTACACCGGACCGGTTTATGAGGCCGAACTGACTTTTGAGATCTTCGACGAGAAAGGCCGCAAGCGGCAGTTCGGCTCGGTCGCGGGCGGTGGTCGTTACGATGATCTGGTCAAACGGTTCACGGGGCAGGAAGTGCCCGCGACCGGTATCTCGATCGGTGTTGACCGCCTGCTGGCGGCGCTGCGCGAAAAGGGTCGGATCAGCGCGCAGGCCAAGGGCCCCGTGGTTGTGACGGTGATGGACCGGGATCGGATGGCCGATTATCAGGCCATGGTGGCCGAGCTGCGCAATGCGGGGATCCGGGCCGAGGTTTATCTGGGCAACCCCAAGAATTTCGGCAATCAGCTGAAATACGCGGACAAGCGCAATTCGCCGGTCGCGGTGATCGAAGGTGGCGATGAAAAGTCCAAAGGGATCGTGCAGATCAAAGACCTGATCCTCGGTGCCAAGATCGCCGAAAGCGCCACGCTTGAGGAATGGAAGGAACGCCCCAGCCAGTTCGAAGTGCCGCGCGGTGATCTGGTCGCCAAGGTGCGCGAAATTCTGGACAGTCAGGACTGAGCCATGGCCAACCGTTCTCAGATACAGGCCCGCGCCGCGATGATGCGTGTTCGGTTCGAGGCCGCAGGCGCGCAGATCGTTGATCCGCCGCTGCTGCAACCGGCGGACACTCTGCTGGATCTCTACGGCGAAGATATCCGCGCGCGCGCCTATGTGACATCGGATGCATTGCGCGGTGAACAGATGCTGCGCCCGGATTTCACCTTGCCGGTGGTGCAGATGCATATGTCGGAAGGGGCAGAACCGGCGCGCTATACCTATTCTGGTGAGGTTTTTCGCCGACAGGAACACGACCCGGACCGGGCCAATGAATACATTCAGGTGGGGTATGAGGTCTTTGACCGCGTCGATCCCGCCGGTGCCGATGCCGAGGTGTTTTCCCTGATCGGACTACAGTTGCGAGGTCTGCCGCTGCGGGCGGCGACCGGTGACATCGGCATTCTGATCGCAGCGGTTGCAGGGCTTCAGACGACCGAGCGCCGCAAAGCCGCGTTGATGCGCCATCTCTGGCGTCCGCGCCGGTTCCGCCATTTGCTGGACCGTTTTGCGGGTCGTGCCGCCGGGCCTGAAACCCGCGACGCTCTGCTGAATGCGGCGGACCCGTTGGCCGTTGTCGCACCGATGATCGGCAAGCGCCGGGCCGCCGAGATCGAGGCGCGGATCGAAGCGCTGCGCGAAGATCGGGAGACAGCTCCGATTTCGGATTCCGAGCTGGCCGGGCTCGAAACCTTGCTGAATGTGCGCGAAACCATGCCTTTTGCGCTGGAACAGCTGCGCGACGTGGCGGTGGATCTGCCCCAGATCACCCCCGCCTTGGATCGGCTCGAGGCCCGCATTGCGGCACTTCAGGCGCGTGGCGTGGATGTGGAGCGGCTGGATTTCGAGGCCTCTTATGGTCGCACCTCAATGGAATATTATGACGGTTTTGTCTTTGGCTTCTACGCCGAAGGCCGCCCCGATTTGCCGCCTGTGGCAACGGGCGGTCGGTACGACGCGCTGACCCGGCAACTTGGTGGCGGGGCCGAGATCCCGGCGGTTGGGGGCGTAATTCGCCCGGACCTTATGCTAAGCGTTGAGGAGGCCGGGCAATGAGTTTGAAACTTGGTGTGCCCTCGAAGGGCCGTCTGATGGACAAGACGTTTTCCTGGTTCGAAAAACGCGGCATCACCCTGTCGCGCAGCGGATCGGATCGGGAATATGCCGGTAAGGTCGAAGGGATCGACGGGGTTTCGCTGATCCTGCTGTCCGCAGGGGAAATCCCGCGAGAGCTGGCGGCAGGGCGGATCAATCTGGGTGTCACCGGCATCGATCTGGTGCAGGAAAAACTGCCCCGTTGGGAACAACAGGTGGAAGAGATCGCTCAGTTGGGCTTTGGCAAGGCCGATCTGATCATCGCGACCCCTGCTTGCTGGGTCGATGTGGATACGCTGGATGATCTGGATGCGGCTGCGGCGGCGTTTCGCAAAACACACGGGCACCGTCTGCGGATTGCCACCAAATACCACCGTCTGGTGCGAGAGTTTCTGACCAATGCGGGCGTGGCCGATTACACGCTGGTCGACAGTCAGGGCGCGACCGAAGGGACGGTCATGAACGAAACCGCCGAGGCGATTGCCGATATCACCTCGACGGGTGAAACGTTACGGGCCAATCACCTCAAGATCCTGTCGGATGGGTTGATCTTGCAATCTCAGGCGACGCTTTGGCGCAGCCGGGTGGCCAAATGCAGCCCCGAAGACAAGGCTGTCCTGGCCGCATTATTGGATCGTCTGAGCTGACTAAAGCACACCGATTTCGGCAAGCGCGCGGTTCAGATCATCGGGCAGGGCATCATCTTGTTCGCGGTTTTTGGGTAGGTCGGCGGGCGTGTCCTCGGGTTTGAGGTAACGCCAGCCCTGAAACGGACGTTTCAGGGCGTTTTGGGTGCGATGCACCTGAGGGTCCAGCACGATGGCACAGCGTCGGATGCCATCCTCGCCGCGTACCTCGTCCAGTCGCAGGATCCGCTGGCGGCACTGGATCACACCCTTGATCACCCAATAGATTGATCCGCCGTTCAAAATCTCGGCCTCACGCTTGGGCCACATGCGGGTGACATGGCGTGGGCAGCCATCCTCATAGAGCGGCCTGCGGCTGTCCTGCCACGCCATCAGCGTGTCGACGCTTTCCGAGCCAACCGAGAGTTTGACGAGATTTACGTACTTATCCACAGTTTTCCCACAGAGTCGTCCCAAGAGCGGTCTCTATATTGTAGCTTGCAAAACGCAGTCATCAAGGTGTTGTGGTGAAGGCGTGAATTGAGATAGTCTGGATACCTCTTTCTAGTCAGGGAATCACCAATGAGCCGCTTTGCCGCCCCCATCGCCGAGCAGATCTGGGACATGAAATACCGCTTCAAGGAAGCGGATGGCACACCCATTGACCAGACGGTCGAGGACAGTTGGCGCCGCATCGCGCGCGATCTGGCGCGGGTCGAAAAAGACCCCGAGCATTGGGCCGGGAAATTCTATGAGGCGCTGGAGGATTTCAAATACCTGCCAGCGGGCCGTATCACCGCGGGTGCTGGCACGGCGCGGCAAGTGACTCTGTTCAATTGTTTTGTCATGGGCACGGTGCCCGACAGTATGGGCGGTATCTTTGATATGCTGAAAGAGGCCGCGCTGACCATGCAGCAAGGCGGCGGGATCGGTTATGACTTCTCGACGATCCGCCCGCGCGGGGCAGACGTCAAAGGCGTGGCCGCCGATGCCTCGGGGCCGTTGAGTTTCATGGATGTCTGGGATGCCATGTGCCGGACCATTATGTCCGCCGGTTCTCGCCGGGGGGCGATGATGGCCACGATGCGCTGTGACCACCCCGATATCGAACAGTTCATCACCGCCAAATCCGACCCGGCGCGGTTGCGCATGTTCAACATGTCCGTGCTGGTCACCGACCCGTTCATGGAGGCCGTCAAGGCCGATGGCCCGTGGGAGCTGGTGTTTGACGGCAAGGTCTATCACACGGTTCAGGCGCGGGATCTGTGGAATAAGATCATGCAGGCCACCTATGACCATGCCGAGCCGGGCGTGATCTTTATCGACCGGATCAATCAGGCCAACAACCTGAGCTATGTCGAGACCATTGCCGCCACCAACCCCTGCGGAGAGCAGCCGCTCCCCCCTTATGGCGCGTGTTTGCTGGGGTCGATCAACCTGGCGCGTCTGGTGGCAGACCCGTTCGAAGAGGCCGCGCATCTGGACGAGGCCGCGCTGCAAGAGCTGGTCGCTACGGCCGTGCGGATGATGGACAATGTGGTTGATGCATCGAAATTTCCGCTGCCCGAGCAAGCCGCTGAGGCGCAAGCCAAACGCCGGATTGGTCTTGGCGTGACCGGGCTGGCGGATGCACTGCTGATGCTGGGCCTGCGCTATGGGTCAGACGAGGCGGCGCGTCAAACCGAGCGCTGGTTGCACGCAATCGCCCGCGCCGCGTATCTGGCGTCGGTCGATCTGGCAAAGGAAAAAGGGGCGTTTCCTTTGTTCGATGCCGAGAAGTTTCTGGCCAGCGGTACGATGCAGCAAATGGACGAGGATGTGCGTGACGCGATCCGAGAACACGGCATCCGGAATGCGCTGCTGACATCGATCGCGCCAACGGGGACAATATCGCTTTATGCTGGCAATGTGTCCTCGGGGATCGAGCCGGTCTTTGCTTACGCCTACACCCGGAAAGTGCTGCAAAAGGATGGCTCACGCACTGAAGAAGAGGTTGTGGACTATGCCGTGCAGATGTGGCGCGACAAGTTCGGCGATACTGAATTGCCCGACTATTTCGTCAATGCGCAGACTCTCAGCCCGTCAGATCACGTCAAGATGCAGGCGGCGGCACAGAAATGGATCGACAGCTCGATTTCCAAGACGATCAACTGCCCGGAAGATATCAGCTTTGATGCGTTCAAAGACGTCTACATGCAGGCCTGGGATGAAGGCTGCAAAGGTTGCACGACCTACCGCCCGAATGATGTGACGGGTTCGGTCCTGACCGTGTCTGAAAGCGACGACAAGGCGCCCGGTGAAAGCGCCAGTGCACCGCATGAGGTGGACGGCGGCGACGTGATCTATATGTCCGAGCCGCTGGATCGCCCGCAATCTCTGGAAGGATCGACCTATAAGCTGAAATGGCCTGATAGCGAACATGCGATCTATCTGACCATCAATGATATCGTGATCGGCCAACGCCGGCGACCTTTTGAAGTGTTCATCAACTCGAAGAACATGGAACACTACGCCTGGACGCTGGCATTGACCCGCATGATTTCGGCTGTGTTCCGGCGTGGCGGGGATGTGTCTTTTGTGGTGGAAGAGCTGAAGGCCGTCTTTGACCCGCGTGGTGGGGCCTGGGTGCAGGGCAAGTATATTCCGTCAATCCTGGCTGCCATCGGTGGCGTGATCGAACAGCATATGGTTGCCATCGGGTTCCTGGAAGGCGAGGGGATGGGCCTGAAATCCGACCCTCAAGCGCAGGTTGTCAACATGGACGCCCCGCGCGGCAAAGCCTGCCCGTCCTGCGGGCAATATGACATGGTGATGATCGAAGGCTGCATGACCTGCCGCAGCTGCGGACATTCCAAATGTGGGTAAGCAGAGCCTGACGGTTTCCTGAGCCGCAAGGTCTTGCTTTTGTCGGATGGCCAGAGGTCATGCGGCCAAATGTGACATGGTCGATGGGCGTACGTGGCGTTGAGGACCCGCAGCGACATATTGATGAAACATTCGAACGGTATCTGACGGGTGCCGGGCACAGTGCTGGTGTTTTCGGACAAGATGCTTCATCAGTCTGAACAGTTAGACGAATTGCGACAACGCGTATTCAGTGTCGGGCGTGAACGCGCCCCTGAATTCGGTTTGGGGAAATAGCCTCTCTTATGGATCACATCATCACCTTGAATGCGGGCTCTTCGTCCTTGAAATTTGGCCTGTTTGCTGCGTCGCAAAGCGATCCGGCGTTGATCTGTTCGGGGATCGTTGAAAATATCGGCAGTTCTTCGGCCCATATTCGTTTGCGTGATCGGGATGGAAAATCTCTGGCAGATGGTGTTTCGGACGCGTTGCGCGATCATGGGGCCGCTTTGGACAGCATTTTGAATCTGCTCCAGATCGAATTCCCACATGCGCGCATTGCGGCGGTCGGTCATCGCGTGGTGCATGGAGGTCCGAACAACGGAGGGCCCGTGGTTCTGACGCCGGACAGCCTTGAGAAACTGAGACAGCTCGAACCGTTTGCACCGTTGCATCAGCCCGTCAATCTGGACGGGGCGCAAGCTGCGATGAAGCGTTTCCCAGAAGCCAAGCAGGTTGCGTGTTTCGATACCGCATTTCACCGAAACCACCCCTGGGTCAACGACACCTTTGCGCTGCCGTCTGAGTTTTACGATATCGGCGTGCGGCGCTATGGCTTTCATGGGCTCAGTTATGAGTACGTCTCGGGCCATTTGAAAGAGACGGCACCGCTTATACATGGCGGGCGCGTGGTTGTTGCCCATCTGGGCAACGGGGCGTCGATGTGCGCGATGATTGATGGGCGGTCGGTGGGCTCCAGCATGGGGTTTTCGGCCATCGACGGCTTGCCCATGGGTACACGGTGCGGGCAGTTGGACCCGGGTGTTGTTCTGTATCTGATGGATCAGTGCAGCATGAGTGCAGACGAGATCTCGGATCTGCTGTACCGGAGATCCGGTCTGCTGGGCCTATCGGGCATGACCAGCGATATGCGGACGCTCGAAGCTTCGGACGCGCCAGGTGCACGCAATGCGATCAACTATTTCACCTTCCGAATTCGGCGCGAGTTGGGGGCGATGGCTGCTGTTCTGGGCGGGTTGGATGCGCTTGTGTTCACCGGAGGGATTGGCGAGAACTCGACCTATATCCGTGAACGCATCTGCACCGATATGGGCTGGCTGGGAATTGAGCTGGACCATGACGCCAATGCGGACAACCGCACCGTGATTTCGACCGATCTGTCGCGTGTGACGCTGATGGTTGTTCCTACCAACGAAGAATTGGTGATCGCACGGGCCGCGCTGCAACTGATGCAAGTGTAAGGCCGCTCGGTGGTAGGGTTTGGTTAAGAAAAAATTAACCACTACGGGAAACCCCCAATATCCTGATCTGTGTGGCTGGGGTATGACTGATTTACCGCTTCAAGACCGTCCCCCCGCGGTCTTGTCACTTTCACAAAATTCCCCAATGAGGGGTAGGTATCAAACCCCCTCGACCGGCCCCTCTATTGGGGGTTTTGTGATTATCTCGATACAGTCTCTGGGTCCTGCTGCATAAGATCTCTTACAAGTTCGGGCAGATTCGAGCTGTGATTGTAGCTTGCGGAATGGGGCAGCTTTTCTATCGGCGATTTGCGATAGCCCTCGGTGAAGAGCAGGAACGGCACCCCGGCGCGTCGCCCGGTTTCGGCGTCCACCTCGCTGTCTCCGACAAAGATCAAGGGCCCCGATATGTCCATCGCATCATAGGTGGCAAGCAGGTGTTGCGGGTCCGGTTTGCGCGTGGGCAGCGTGTCACCCCCGGTGACCACGTCAAAGAAAGGCGACAGATTCAACGCTTCTAACACATGACGTGCCGGGGACTCGGGCTTGTTGGTGCAGACGGCCAAAACATGTCCCATGTCACGCAATTGGGTCAAAGCGCCAGTCACGCCCGGGTAGCATCTGGTGTGTTCGCAGGGGGCGGCATTGTAATGCGCCAAGGTGCTTTGGGTAAGCTCAACATGTCGATCCATCGGTATGGCGCAATGGGTCATCGCCCGTTCGACAAGTGTTGGCAGCCCGTTGCCAACAAACCCCTTGATGGTTTCATCTGGCAATGGGTCGTGGCCGACATCTGCCAGCATTCGGTTCACCGATTGCGCCAGATCGGCGAGGCTGTCGATCAATGTGCCGTCGAGGTCAAATACAACAGCTGCTTGCATGCGCTTTCCATCCTTTACCACGGTATTTCGGGCCTAGCGCCCCTTGGTCGCGGATACAATGCCAAGCCGAGATGCGGGCGAGAAAAGACAGGCCTTGACATATCCGACAAAAATAATCAGATTAAACCCTATGCCGCGTAGCCAACCCAATTCTGGGTCAGCCAGATGACACAGTCCAAAACAGATACAGCTTGTTGCCCGATACCTTCTGGAGACGCCCTGATGAACGCTCAAAACCCGACCCCGACCCAAGGTTACCCGGTCTCATTGCTTCCGGCCCACAAGGCTGAAGACCTGACCAAAGGTGGTAATCTCGCTCACATCGAATTGGGTGACCAGCTATATACGCTACGCATTACCCGTGCCGGGAAACTGATCCTGACGAAATGAGCGTTAAGCCCTGAGTGGATGACATCGAGAACCGTGCTCCTGGAAACCGCGGCTGCGAAGGCAGAATTGGCAAAGCATTTTGGTAAATCTGCCTTGGAGGCTCGTAAGACCCCGTGCCGCGATTTGGTTCTCGCAACGCCCCGGTTGTGGCCCATTGATCGGCGCAGAAACCCCGGATTCCACCGGGGTCTCTTTTAGCAGCAGCCGCACCCGGCGTGATGATGCGCATGGCCGCAGGATGGGACAGAGGCAGGGGCGAAGTCGCCTACTTCGCATAATACATCGCGCAAAGCCCAGAGGATCATGTCCACATCGTCAGCTTCAATCGTCAGCGGTGGTCGGATCTTGAGCACGTTGTCTTTGGGCCCTTCGCTACCAATAAGAATACGATGATCACGCATTCGGTTTTTGACATATCGACAGATCTCGGTGCCTTCTGAACCATCCGGATTGATCAATTCGACCCCAAGAAACAGACCCATACCGCGCACATCGTCGACGCAGGCGAACTCGGCCTCGATCTCGCGCAGCCCGTCGATCAGACGCGCGCCTATCAGCTGGGCGTTTTCCTGCAAGCCTTCGTCATCGACGATATCCAAAACCTCTTTGCCGATCCGGCAAGACAGGGTTGAGCCGCCAAAGGTCGAAAAGAACTCGATCCCATTGTCAAAGCTTTCAGCGATGGCTTTGGTTGTCACCACAACTCCAATCGGGTGCCCGTTTCCAATGGGTTTGCCCAGAACAACGATATCCGGCAGCGCGCCTTGTTGTTCAAAGCCAAAATAATGCGTTCCCAACCGTCCAAGCCCGGTCTGAACCTCATCTGCAATACAGACCCCTCCGGCCGCGCGGATCTTGTCGTAAACGGCGGGCAGGTACCCGTTGGGTGGAATAATCTGGCCCCCGACAGACGGGAAGGTTTCAGCGATAAACCCTGCCATTCCCTGACCCCGCTCTTGCAAGGCCTGGATGGCGGGGTCCACTAAATCGGCATATTTCTGCGCCCGCTGTTCATCATCGCGTTTGTATCGACCGCGATAGTCATCCGCGACCTCAACAAGCTCAACCCAATCGGCCTTGCCGACACCACCGGGCTTGTTGAACTTATAGGCCGAGATCGCCACCGCGGCGTTCGTGTTCCCATGATAGCCATGATCGGGCGTTATGATCCCTTTTGCGCCCGTGTGCGCCCGCGCCAAACGCAGCGCCAGCTCATTGGCCTCGGTGCCCGAGTTGACAAAGAAGCAGACCTGAAGGTGATCGGGCAGTTTCGACAGGAGTTTATCAGCAAATGCCGTTTGCGCGGGGTGGAGGTAGCGCGTGTTCGAGTTCACCCGCTTCAACTGATCCGCCGCCACGGCCTGTATACGCGGATGCGCGTGACCGACATGGGGGACATTGTTATACGCGTCAAGATAAGGCCTGCCCCACTCGTCAAACAGATGGTGCTTCCACCCGCGCACCAGCATCACTGGTACGTCATAGGTCAACGACAGGTTTCCAGCGAAATGGTCCTGACGATTCCGCAGCACCGCTTGCGCGTCGGTGGGTCGATAATAAACCTTCTCGTCTGGCAGGTTCAGGAGCGCCGCTGGATTCGGGCAAACAGCGTGCCACAGCTCCATCTCATCAGGGTCACCGACGCCGGGCCAGTCGGCCTCCATCCCGTCAGTGGTCAGCGCCAGTTGGAAATGCACATGCGGCGCCCATCCGCCATTCTGGCCAGGATCGCCCAGACGGGCAAACACGGCCCCGTGTTCTACCGGATCACCGGGTTTCAAACGGTCACAGCATTCAGGGTCCAGATGGCCGTAGAGTGTATAAAAGGGATCCCCCTTGGGCGTTTCATGTCGCAGGATGACCACACCGCCATAATCCAGGTGGTTGTCCCGGTTCTCGACCACTTCGACCCGCCCGGCCAATGGTGCGTGCAGTTCGGTTCCCGCAGGTGCGAAGACGTCTATTGCCAGATGCACGGTGCGCCGATCCGACGCTTTCCACGGCCCCTTGCGGAACCCGGGCTCGGCATAGATCAAGCGCGGTTCGTTGTAATAGCCCAGCCACAGGCCCTCACCAAACTCAGACCCCACGCGCGCGGCCTCGGATAAAGGCATATCAAACGGGTTTTGTGGCCAGGTCGAGTTCTCAACGGACAGCGATCCCAGAGGCAGGTCATTCAAATCCTGCCCGAACATGGGTGCGAACTGACCGCGTTGATCACGCAGAAACGCCATCACGCGTTCGGCACCATCGGCGACAGGCAAGCCACAGGCGGCCCGCAGTCGCGCGGCCATCAGCCCACCATTGACTGAAGGGTTCTCCAAAAACCGCCAGGCCGGAGCCTGCGAGATGGTCACGTAGGGGTCATCAGGGGTCTCTGCCGCCATCAGCGTTGAATTCACCACGGAAACCGCCAGGCGCATACGCAAAAGCGGCCAGATCAGATCCACTTCTTCCGTGCGCAACCGATTGGCCGCATTGTAGCCTTTGACCAGCGCTGTCAGCGCGCGTTCCGGCTTTGGGTGATCCAGCACCACATAAGCCCCGGCAATGGCCAGTTCACACACCCGTGGCGCGGCGCACATATCGCCAAGATCAATCAGACCAGAGATCCGGTGCTGCTCGCCCAATTCACCTTCGACCAGAATGTTGTAGTCATTGGCATCGTTGTGAATGGCCTGTTTGGGCAAATCTGCCAAACGCTGCGACACCGCGTGAAAGCCCTCGCAAACTTCACGCAGCAAAGTACGGCGTGCAGGGTCTGCGATCCGATCCAACTTGCTATCTATCCAGCCCGCCTGTGTCAGATCCCATTTGAAGGCAGCGCGGTGCAGCCCATGATGGTGAAAGCCTTCCAGCGCCCGATCCATTGCGCCCAAAACACGCCCAAGTTTCAGGATCAGAGCCTCGGACTTTGGAGCTGATTTCGCATAGACCGCACCGGGCAGCCGTTCCAGCAGCCAAACATGCCGCGTCTTGCCATCCGGGTCTGCGATCTCTGGCAACGCCCGGCCTTGCAGATCCGGGATTACCTTCGGTACCGGCAAGCCTGGCGCTGCGTTGGCAAGATGGGACAAGGCCTGGATTTGCAGATCCACAAGAGCGGGTGCGCATCCCGCTCGCATGACCTTGAGCACATAGTCCTGGCCATTGGTGGCCTGCACCAGAAAGTTCAGATCATATTCACCATCCAGACGTGTCAGCCGTCCGTCTAACCCCCAGTGCTGACGCAGCGCATCTGACCAGAATGCTGAAATATCACTCATCTACACCTCTGCCATTCAACAGTCGGGCTCCGCCACATCTGGTGGAAAACAAATCGCGCTTGTCGCAACGGGGGCAGACAGCCCCCCATTGTCAGCTTAGCCCAGAGCGCGCAGGCGCTTGATCAGGGACGAGGTGTCCCACCGCCCCCCGCCCAGTTTTTGGACGTCCTTGTAGAACTGATCCACCAGAGCGGTCACAGGCAGGGATGCCCCGGTCTCATCGGCGGTGTCGAGGCAGATGCCCAGATCCTTGCGCATCCAGTCCACAGCAAACCCATGATCAAAGTGATCGTCCAGCATGGTTTCATAGCGGTTGGCCATCTGCCAGCTGCCCGCCGCGCCCTGGCTAATCACCTCAACCACGGCACGCCCGTCCAGCCCGGCCTTCTCGGCAAAATGGAGCGCTTCGCTCAGGCCCTGAACCAGACCGGAAATCGCGATCTGGTTGCACATTTTGGTCATCTGTCCGGCACCGCTCTCGCCGATGCGGCGGCAAATCTTAGAATAGACCTGCATCACCGGTTCGGCCGCATCAAATACAGGCTGATCGCCACCGCACATGATCGACAGTACGGCATTTTCCGCCCCTGCCTGACCGCCAGAGATCGGCGCGTCAACAAAGCCCAGACCTTTTGCCTGCGCTGCTTCATACAGCTCGCGCGTGACCTTGGCCGAAACGGTGGTGTGATCAACGAAAGTGGCTCCCGCTGTCATGCCATGAAACGCGCCGGACTCACCGGTGCAGACAGACCGCAGATCATCGTCATTGCCGACGCAGGCCATGACGAAATCCGCTCCTGTCGCGGCTTCTTTCGGTGTAGCGGCCATCGCGCCGCCATGCTGGTCCACCCAGGCCTCGGCCTTGCTTGCGGTGCGATTATAGACGGTAACGTCATGACCTGCGGCCTGCAGGTGCCCGGCCATTGGATAGCCCATGACACCCAGGCCAAGGAACGCGACTTTTGCCATTTGTGAAATCCTCTCCACCTTCGTGGTCAGCAGCGCCCATAGGCGAGTGACCCGTGCTTTGAGCGAAGACAAAGCAAAGCTGGCCGCAAAGGGCAACCCCGGCGTCAGCTTTTCCCACCCAGATCCTTCAGTATCGGGCAATCGGGGCGGGTGTCGCCTGCGCAGGCCTCGATCAAATGGCTGAGCGTGTCGCGCATCGCGCGCAGATCCGCAATCTTGGCCTCGATCTGAGACAGGTGATCACGGGCAATGCGTTTTACATCCGCACTGGCGCGGCTTTCATCTTCGTAAAGCGCAAGCAGGGCGCGGCAGTCTTCGATGGTGAACCCTAGCGTGCGTGCGCGGCCCAGAAAGGCCAGCTTGTGCACGTCCTGATCCCGAAATTGGCGATAGCCATTGGTGTCGCGCAGCGGTTTGATCAGATCGATCTCTTCGTAATAACGGATCGTCTTGGCTGGCAGGCCGGTCTTGTTGGCAACGTCTCCGATATTCATGCGTGAGCCTCCTGTCCCTGTGTTGCAGGGGATGTATCTGGCACGCTTGCCTGCACTCGGCGCAGACGCAGCGCGTTCGAGACGACGAAGACGCTGGACAAGGCCATGGCCCCCGCCGCCAGCGCCGGTGACAGCAGATGACCGCCAAAGGGATAGAGCGCCCCGGCTGCGACCGGGATCAGCAACACGTTGTAGCCAAAGGCCCAGCCCAGGTTCTGACGGATATTGCGAAGGGTGCGGCGGCTGATCTCGACCGCGTTGGCCACACCGCGCAGATCGCCTGACATCAACACCACGTCTGCGGTCTCGACCGCGACATCCGTACCCGTACCGATGGCAAGGCCAATATCTGCTGTGGCCAAGGCCGGGGCGTCGTTTATCCCGTCACCAACATAGGCCAGCGTGCCATGCTGGCGTTTCAGCGCTTCGACCGCCTCGACCTTGCCAGAAGGTAACACCTCGGCGGTCACGATTTCGATGCCCAGAGTATCGGCCAAAGACCGAGCAGTCCGGGCATTGTCTCCGGTGATCATGGCCACCGTGAGGCCCATCTGGCGCAACCGCACCAGAGCCTCGGATGTGCCCGGCTTGATCGGGTCAGCAACCGATAGTGCCGCAGCGGCGAGCCCGTCGATGGCCACATAGACTGGGGTCGCACCGCTATCGGCATAGTTTGCGGCGGCATCGGCCAGATCGGAAAGGTCGATGGCATTGTCATGCATCAGACGATCCGAGCCGATCAGAACTGTGTGGTCTTCGACCTTGGCGCTCAAACCGCGTCCGGTCAGGGACTGGAACTCAGACACTTTGGGCAGCCTAGCAGGACCGGCGCGCGTGATGGCCTGCGAAATAGGATGCTCGGACTGCGCTTCCGCTGCCGCCGCCAGACGCAGCACATAAATTTTCTGGAACCCATTGGCCAGTGTCATCTCGACCAATTCCGGACGTCCTTGGGTTAGCGTGCCAGTCTTATCGAAGGCGATGAGTTTCGCCTGCTGCAAATGTTGCAGCGCATCGCCTTTGCGGAACAACACACCCAGTTCTGCCGCGCGCCCGGTGCCCACCATGATCGAAGTGGGTGTCGCCAGCCCCATTGCACAGGGGCAGGCGATGATCAGAACCGACACACCGGCAACCAGTGCCAAGGGCAGGGCCGGGGTAGGTCCCACAGCCAGCCAGATCAGTACGGTTGCGCAGGCGACAGCAATGACGGCGGGCACAAACCATAAGGTAATCCTGTCAACCACGCCCTGTATCGGCAGTTTAGCGCCCTGAGCCTGTTGCACCATCCTGATGATCTGCGCCAGAACCGTATCCGCGCCAACTTTGGTCGCGCGTATCTGCAAGGCACCGGTGCCGTTCAGCGTACCACCGACAACCGCGTCGCCAGCCTTTTTGCCGATGGGAACGGGCTCGCCTGTGATCATGCTCTCGTCGACATAAGAGCGCCCATCCAGCACGTCGCCATCCACCGGAAGGCGCTCGCCCGGGCGGATCATCAGAACGTCCCCCACACCCACTTCGGTCAAAGGGAGTTCGACAAACGAGTCTCCGCGTTTGACTTGCACAGTATTGGGTCGCAATCCGATCAGCTTGCGGATCGCGGCACCGGTACGGCCCTTGGCCCGAGCCTCAAGACTGCGCCCCAGAAGGATCAGCACCACAATCACTGCGGCCGCTTCGAAATAGACGTTTGCGGTGCCTTCGGGCAGCCAATGCGGCGCGAAACAGGCGACAACAGAGTAGAGATAGGCAGCACCAGTGCCCAAAGCGACCAAGGCGTTCATATCCGGCGTGCCCTTCAGCAATGACGGAAGGCCCTTGGCATAAAAAATGCGGCCCGGGCCAATCAGCAGCACCGAGGTCAGCGCGAATTGGATCAATCGGCTGGTCTGCTCACCGATGGTGGCGTGGATCCAATGATGGAAGGCAGGCACCATATGCCCGCCCATTTCGAGCACAAAGACTGGCAAGGCCAGTAACGCAGCAAGAATGGTAACCCTTTTCAGTGATTGGTATTCGGCAGAACAGCTCTGGTCTGCCTCATCGGTGGTCGTGGACACTGTACGCGCCGCATACCCTGTTTTTGTGACCCGCGCAGCCAGCGATGCAGGGTCGGTTGCGCCTTCCAGATAGGTTACCCGCGCTTGGCGTGTTGCCAGATTGACATTGGCCTCTGTCACCCCCGGCACTGCCAGCAAGGCGCGCTCAATCAGCCCGACGCATGATGCGCAACTCATGCCCTCGATTGACAGATCCGCTTGAAGGCGTGTGGCCGGGTAGCCAGCGTCTTTCAGCGCGGTTTCTACTGCGGGCATGTCACCTACGTATTCGACCTTCGCCAAGTGGGTCGCAAAATTGACCGCAGCGTCGGTGACCCCCGGTACGGTACGCAAAGCAGCTTCTGCCCGGCCAACGCATGACGCGCAGCTGAGGCCGGAAACCTTGAACTCTATGTGATGTTGCGCCGTCAAGAAAACTGTTCCGCTGTGCAATTTGGCCTGTATATGAGGGTTCCAGTCACGGGAAGGTCAAGGGCCACCAGGCGAATTCTTCGCCCTAAAACACTGTTTCGTGCAAAAGAGGCGGGTTGAGTCCAGATCGCCTTCAGCAAAACGTGGCGTTTCGATATTCGCAAACGCTGCGTCAAGCGGATTGGCGGGCGTCGATATGTCCGCTAGCTTTTGTCATGTTACGCATCACGGAGGCCGCCATGTCCCTTTTCACCAGTTCCGCCGCTTGGGTTACCGATGAACACAAGATGTTCGCCGAAATGGCGAGCCGGTTCATGGACGACGCCTTGGTGCCCAATGTCGAGACCTGGGTGGAAAACGGCGTCGTCGATCGTGATTTTTGGATGCAGGCGGGCGAAACAGGCCTGATGGCCGGTTCGATTGACGAGGCATATGGTGGCGTTGGTGGCGGCATGGGCTTTGACGCTGTTACGCTCTATGAACAGGCCGCGCGCGGGGACGCGGGATGGGGCTATGGCATCCAGTCGATCGTGATCCACTATCTGACGGCTTATGGCAGCGAAGATCAGAAGCAGAAATGGCTGCCCAAGCTGGCTTCGGGCGAAATGGTCGGTGCTCTGGCAATGACCGAGCCAGGCACCGGTTCGGACGTTCAGTCCGTGCGGACCACCGCCGAGAAAGACGGCAATTCCTATCGCATGAATGGATCAAAGATCTTCATCACCAATGGGCAGTCGGCAGATCTGGTGATTGTGGCCGCAAAGACCGATAAGTCACTCGGGGCCAAGGGCGTATCACTTATTGCAGTTGAAACCGAAGGCACCGAAGGGTTTCGACGGGGGCGGAACCTGAAAAAGCTGGGTATGAAGGGCAACGACACAGCAGAGCTCTTCTTTGAAGATGTCAAAGTTCCGATGACCAACCTGTTGGGGCCGGAAGAGGGTCAGGGCTTTTATCAACTGATGAAGCAACTCCCGTGGGAGCGGTTGACGATTGGTATCATGGCGCTGGGTGCGATCGATTTTGCTATCGCTGAAACGGTGAAATATGTGCAAGAGCGCAAGGCGTTTGGTCAGCGGGTTATGGATTTCCAGAACACCCGCTTCAAGCTGGCTGAATGTAAGACAAAAGCCGAGGTGTTGCGTAGCTTTGTGAATGATTGCATCGCCAAGCTCGAGGCCGGCGAGCTGGATGCCGCCACTGCCTCGATGGTGAAATACTGGGGCTCGGAAGTGCAGAACGAGATCATGCACGAATGCCTGCAATTGTTCGGTGGCTATGGTTTCATGATGGAATACCCGATCGCTCGGCTTTACGCGGATGCGCGGGTGCAGATGATTTATGGCGGCACCAATGAGGTCATGAAAGAACTGATTGCGCGTTCTCTGGATGTCTGAACCTCTGATCTCGTAAAGCTCCCGCCCGTCGTCGATGTTCCAGTCGGAACATCTCCTCCCGTTGGGCCGGGCCCGCGCGAGCAACGCTCGCGCGGGCCCGGCCCCCCCTGCCGTCCGCAGGACGCAAGGCCGAAGGCCGCGCAGTTTGCTCTTGCGCTTTGACTCAATGAACTCAGCTGACTGGACGCGTTGAGCCTTCGAGCTGATCGGTCAACCAGGCGCGAAATGAACGCAGGGGTTCGGGGGTTGGGCGGCCCGTCGGCCAGACCAGATAGTAGTTCCCCAAGCTGACATCCGGGCCGTTCCAGGCCGGTACGAGGCGCCTGGCTTGGATATCCTCCTGGATCAGATAGGACGGTAGAAGCGCGACGCCCAGTCCGTGAATAGTAGCCTGAATCATCGTTGCAAATTGATCAAACAGCATACCGGTCAGCCCGCTGGCGACGTGGTTTTGCGTGCCGAACCAATGTTCCCAGGCGTCCGGGCGTGTCTCCATATGCAGCAGGGGCGCATTGGCGAGGGTCGCCAGGCTGGAGAACCCGGACGGGGCCAGGCTTGGTGCGCAGACGGGCAGAATGGTTTCCTGCATAATCGGCAAGTACTCAACACCGCTCCAATCCCGCCGTCCGAAATGGATTGCCGCGTCAAAGCTTTGGGTTGCAAAGTCGAAGGGGCGCAGGCGTGTGCCCAGGTTGACTGTCACCTCAGGATGTTTGCGTGCAAAATCCAGCAAACGGGGGGCCAGCCAATGCATGCCAAATGCTGGCAGGATAGACAGGTTCAGCGATCCGCCCACCGGGTTGGCCTTGAGGTTCAGTGCGGCCTGAGCAAGGTCCTGCAGGGCCGATCTTGCCGTCGCGACATAGGTTTGTGCGGCTGGCGTCAGGTGCAGGCGCATCTGGCTGCGTTCGATCAGGGTCACACCCAGTTGATCCTCCATCGTTTTCAACTGACGGCTGATCGCGCTTTGCGTCAGCGACAACTCCTGTGCTGCGGCTGACGCACTGCCCAGACGGTCAACTGCCTCCAGCGCGAGCAGAGACGAAACAGAGGGCAGAAAGCGGCGGGGGGCAATCATATGACATATCCTCATACCTTTCCGACGCAATAACACTGGTTTTTCCTTTGCGCCAGCGCGATGAGTGTCTGGCCGTCGAGGCTTGCACTGACCGCGCAGGCTGATTTTAAGTTGACCGGTAAACAGAATGTCGTCTCCGGCCTGCTCGGCCTGACGAAAAGAGGAAGGCCAATGGATCGCGCGCAGATCGTTCATGAGAATTTCCTGAAACGGGTCAGCGACCGCGATCTGCCCGATGGGCCGCCACCGCGATCCGGTCTGTCCGATGCCGAGGCCGTATTGCTTTTTCGGTCGCAAGTGCTCAGCCGTGCGCTGGACCGGACCAGCCGGGCCATGCAGAAAGCGGGGCAGGGGTTCTATACCATTGGTTCCTCGGGGCATGAGGGGATGGCCGCCGTGGCCCATGCGTTGCGCCCGACGGATATCGCCTTTTTGCACTATCGCGATGCAGCCTTCCAGATCGCGCGGGCTGAACAGGTGCCTGGACAGCAGATCGCCTGGGATATGCTGCTGAGTTTTGCCTGCTCGAAAGAGGATCCAACCTCGGGCGGGCGGCACAAGGTGCTGGGCTCCAAGGCATTGGCTATCCCGCCTCAGACGTCCACCATCGCTAGTCATTTGCCTAAGGCTGTGGGTGCAGCTTACAGCTTGGGCGCGGCGCGGCGACATGACCCAGAGCATCGCTGCCTGCCCGAAGACGGGATCGCGATGTGTTCTTTCGGCGATGCCTCGGCCAATCACTCAACCGCGCAAGGAGCGATCAATACTGCCGGGTGGACCAGCGTGCAATCGACCCCTCTGCCGCTGTTGTTTGTCTGCGAGGACAACGGGATCGGGATTTCGGTCAAGACACCAAAAGGCTGGATCCAGGCGTCGATGGAGCATCGCCCCGGAATCCGCTATTTCCAGGCCAACGGTCTTGATCTTTTTGAGACATTTGCCGTGGCGCAAGAGGCGGCGGATTATGTGCGGTCGCGCCGGAAACCGGCATTTCTACATCTGAAAACCGTGCGCCTTTACGGTCATGCCGGTGCCGATGTGCCGACGACCTATATGTCGAAATCCGAGGTCGAGGCGGATGAGGCCAACGATCCTCTGTTGCATTCCGTGCGCCTGCTGGATCAAGCGGGCGCGCTGACACCGGATCAGGCGCTGCACATCTACACCGATACCTGCGCCCGCACAGACAGGGTGGCCGCAGAGGCCGCGCGCCGTCCGCATCTGGAAGATGCCGCGCAGGTCATGGCCAGCCTGATCCCCCCGAAACGTCCGTGCAAACCCACCAATGGCCCCAGCGCCGAGGCCCGCGCGGCGGTGTTCGGAGGTGACATGCGCGCGATGGCCGAGCCGCAACCCATGAGTCGTCTGATCAACTGGGCACTCACCGACCTGATGCTGGAGCATGCTGAAGTGGCCTGCATGGGCGAGGATGTGGGTCGCAAGGGCGGCGTCTATGGCGTGACGCAAAAGCTGCAACAGCGCTTTGGTCCGGATCGCGTGATCGACACCTTGCTGGATGAACAGTCCATTCTGGGCCTCGCCATCGGGATGGCCCATAACGGTTTCGTTCCGGTCCCCGAGATCCAGTTTCTGGCCTATCTGCACAATGCCGAGGATCAGATCCGGGGTGAGGCCGCGACCTTGCCGTTCTTTTCGAACGGCCAGTTCACCAATCCGATGGTGGTGCGGATTGCAGGGCTTGGATACCAAAAGGGCTTTGGTGGGCATTTCCACAACGACAATTCTTTGGCCGTTCTGCGCGACATCCCCGGTGTGATCATCGCCTGCCCGTCAACTGGGGCGGACGCTGCGAAGATGCTGCGGGAATGCGTGCGGCTGGCGAGAGAAGAGCAGCGGGTGGTGATCTTCCTTGAGCCAATTGCGCTTTATCCCATGCGTGATCTGCACGCAGCGCAGGATGGGGGCTGGATGACGACATATCCCGCACCGGATCAGCGCATCGCGCTGGGCGAGGTCGGGGTGCATGGCGACGGAGACGATCTGGCCATCGTGACTTATGGCAATGGGCACTATTTGTCGAAACAGGCGCAGCCTGAGCTTGAAGCAGCAGGGCTGAAGACGCGGATCATTGATATGCGCTGGTTGGCACCATTGCCCGCTGAGGCTCTGATCAGGGCCACCAAAGGGTGCAAACACATCCTGATCGTCGATGAATGCCGCCGCACCGGCAGCCAGTCCGAAGGGTTGATGACACTCTTTGCCGAAGAATGCGCCTCGATCCCAACTGCGCGCGTGGTGGCTGAGGATAGTTTCATCGCGACCGGCCCCGCCTACGCCGCGCCGCTCCCGTCGAAAGAGGGCATCGTGACCGCTGCTCTCGACCTGACCGGAGGCCGCGCATGACCCGAACCGCCGTTGTGATCTGCCCCGGCAGGGGCACCTATAACAAGCCGGAATTGGGCTATCTGCACAAGCATCACGCTGACCGGATGCGGATGTTCCAAAGCTTTGACGTCATTCGTGCCGAGAATGGCCAGCAGCCCGTGATCGCTCTGGACAGCGCGGATCGATATGCGGTTAGCACATATTCACGCGGCGATGTGGCCTCACCCCTGATCTATGCGGCCTCTCTGGCCGATGCGCAGGCATTGGCGGACGATATCGAAGTGGTCGCTTTCACCGGAAACTCTATGGGCTGGTATATCGCTCTGGCAGCGGCAGGTGCGGTGTCGCCCGAAGACGGGTTCCGTGTCGTCAATACGATGGGCAGTTTGATGCAAGATCATTTGATCGGCGGTCAATTGGTCTATCCTTTCACGGATGAAAGCTGGGCCGATAACCCCCTACTCAAGGCTGAG
This sequence comes from Ruegeria sp. HKCCA5839, assembly GCF_013035585.1. NCBI lineage: Bacteria > Pseudomonadati > Pseudomonadota > Alphaproteobacteria > Rhodobacterales > Roseobacteraceae > Ruegeria > Ruegeria sp. HKCCA5839. The sequence goes on from NZ_WQIE01000008.1 coordinate 90,771, forward strand.
TTGCTGGCAGAGGTGGAACGAATCAACCAGATCGAAGGTCATGTTCTGGCGCTGTCCATCGACCTGGGCGGAATGCTGGTGCTTGCGGGTAACGCCGAGGGCCTTGCGGCGTTTGAGGCCTCTCAGCCTAAAGTGCAGGATCGGTTTCCCCTGCGGCTGGCGAACCACGCAGCGTTCCATACGGCGTTGCAGGCTCCGGTTGCGGCGGAAGGGCGCGCGCAGTTACCGGCGAGCATGTTCCATCAGCCAGATCGACCGCTGATCGACGGACGCGGCAAGATCTGGTGGCCGGGCGCCGTCGAGACACGGGCGCTGTGGGAATACACTCTGGGTCATCAGGTCACCGAAGCTTATGATTTCACGTGTGCAATCCAGACCGCCGCGCGCGAGTTTGCCCCTGATCTTTTCATCGTCACTGGCCCGGGTGCGACCCTGAGCGGGGCGGTGGCGCAGTCTCTGGTTCTGGCGAACTGGCGCGGTATGAGCGACAAGACGACGTTTCAGGCGCAACAACAGGCGAATCCGTTCCTGATCGCCATGGGTCGCGCGGACCAGCGCGCTCTTGCAACCGGCTGATCCTGCGTTTTACTGGGCCCGGACACCGCAAGGAGGCGTAAGTGAGCGACCACGAACAGTCCTTTTGGCAGCACACCTGCCGCGAAGATGTGGACACGCCGCCTCTGACCCGCGACCTGACCGTTGATCTGGCGATCATTGGCGCAGGCTATACCGGCTGTTCTGCCGCTTTGACAGCGGCGCAGGCGGGGGCATCGGTGTGTTTGCTTGAGGCGCAGGAGGTTGGCCATGGCGGCTCGGGCCGCAATGTCGGGCTGGCCAATGCGGGCCTTTGGGTGCCGCCGGACGAGATCCGCGCGCATTTGGGCGAGGATGCAGGAGACCGCCTGATCGACCTGCTGGCCGCCGCGCCAGCCGAAGTGTTTGACTTGATCGACACCCATGAGATCGATTGCGAGCCCGTGCGTAACGGCACGCTGCATTGCGCGCACTCAGTGGCTGGTTTTCGTGATCTGCAGACGCGTCACGCGCAACTCAGCGCCACGGGCGCACCGGTTGAACTTCTGTCACCTGATCAGACAGCCGATCGCACCGGCAGCGCCGCATTCCACGGCGCGCTATTTGATCCGCGTGCGGGTACTATCCAGCCGCTCAGCTATGTGCGCGGACTGGCGCGGGCGGCCATAGCGGCAGGGGCCGATATCTTTGCGCACAGCCCGGTTCAATCCTTGGAACGAGACCGTGACAGCTGGGTTCTGAAAACGCCGCAGGGAGCAGTGCGCGCGAAGTCAATGATCCAGGCCACCAACGCCTATCATCAGGACCTGCACAAGACCGCGCCAGCCTATGTGCCGGTCTACTATTTCCAATACGCGACGGCGCCGTTGTCTGACAATTTGCGGGCCAGCATCTTGCCGGGCAAAGAGGGCTGTTGGGATACAGGCCTGATCATGACGTCCTTTCGAATGGATCAGGACGGGCGTTTTGTTCTAGGGGCTATGGGCGATTTGGGCCATGTAGGCAGCGCATCGCACACGGCTTGGATCAGGCGCAAAATGGCTGACATGTTCCCGCAACTGGCGTATCAGCCCTTTCAGCAGGGCTGGCACGGGCGCATTGCTATGACTTCCGATCATCTGCCCAAAATCACGCAGCTTGGGCCAAACGCCCTTGCGATCCACGGCTATTCCGGGCGCGGCATCGGGCCCGGGACTGTGTTTGGCCGTTTGGCGGCGCAGAGCCTTCTGCGCGATGACCCCGCGCTGTTGCCTGTTCCTGCAGTAGCAAAGCATACCGAGCGCTGGACCGGCCTGCGCCGCGCCTATTTCGAAACCGGCGCGGCGCTAACGCATTTAGTCAAAGCGCGGTTCTGAGCTCAGACCGAGCGGGTGATGCCGCCGTCGACCCGAATGTTTTGCCCGGTAATATACCCGCCGCCTTCGGAGGCCAGCATTGCGACGACCGACGCGATCTCGTCATAGCTTCGCCGATGGCGGCCCATCGGGATGGCTATTGTATTTGGAACGGGTGAGGGTTGAGGGCAAGGTAGCTCTGGTTACCTCGGACCTGGCATCGGGACCGTTGCTCAAAGCGTTGGGGCAGGCGCTGATCAGTGATCCGGGCTTCTACGTTATTGCTCCGGTGAAGCCCCGGCAACCCAAGCTTGTGGATCTGATGCGAGAGTGGCTGTTTGATCAGATCTGAACGGGTGTGATCCACACGAAAGAGACGTGGACCGCGCCCGGAAACAGAACGGTGAATTTTTGCCATTCCCCCCATGGACGCCGGACGAGGCCTGAATTAACGTCCCCGCTGAACCCAGTTTCCCCTGATATACAGGTACGAGGTAATTTCATGGATTATCACAGTCCCGCCAGTTTTGCCGAGGCTTCCGCTCTGGCTGCCAACGCGACGGGCATAACCCGGTTTTTGGCGGGTGGCACCGATGTGTTGGTGCAGCTGCGCTCGGACCTGGTGACGCCGGATACGCTGATCGACATCAAGAAAATCGAGGGTGTCAGCAACATCGAGCAGAATGCGGATGGCAGTTGGACCCTTGGCGTTGCTGTAACGGGCGCCGAGATGAGCGAACACACCACTTTGGGGCAGGACTGGCCCGGTGTGGTCGAGGCGATGGATCTGATCGGATCGACCCAGGTGCAAGGACGCGCGACGCTGACCGGCAATCTGTGTAACGGCTCGCCCGCTGCGGATTCGGTCCCGGCGATGGTTGCGGCAGGTGTGACGCTGACTGTGACCGGCCCGGATGGTGCGCGCACCGTGGCTGTCGAGGACATCCCCACCGGACCGGGCAAAACCAGCCTGGCCAAGGGTGAGGTGGTGTCCGCCGTGCATATCCCGGCGCGTGGCGAAAACGGAGGCGACGCCTATCTGCGGTTCATTCCTCGCACCGAAATGGACATTGCCGTTGTGGGTGTGGGCGTGAACCTGCGCCTTGACGGCGACACGATCACCGAAGCGCGGGTCTGTCTGGGGGCCGTGGCCCCAACCGTTCTTTTGGTGGAAGACTGCGCCAAGGCGATTATCGGCAGCACGCTCGATGACACCGCTCTGGAGGCGCTGGCAGAGGCGGCCTCGGCGGCATGCAACCCGATTGACGACAAGCGCGGCACTATCGCGTTCCGCACCGAGGTCGCCGGAGTTTTGGCCAAACGCGCGGCGAAAATCGCCTATGCCCGCGCGAAGGGAGAAAAAGCATGAGCAAGTTTCACGTAACAACTCAGGTCAATGGCGACGAGGTCGAGTTTCTGTGTGATCCTCGCGAAACCCTGTTGGACTGCCTGCGCGACAAGCTGAACCTGACCGGCGCTAAAGAAGGCTGCGGCACGGGCGATTGCGGCGCGTGCTCGGTCACTGTTGATGGGCGTTTGGTGTGTTCATGCCTGATGCTGGGGGTCGAGGCTGAGGGCAAGCAGATCGAAACGGTCGAAGGCATTGCGGATGGTGATGTTTTGCACCCGTTGCAAAAGAAGATGATCGAATATGCCGCCCTGCAATGCGGTATCTGCACGCCGGGCATTCTGGTTGCGGCCAAGTCGCTGCTGGAAAAGAACCCCAACCCGACCGAAGAAGAAACCCGGTATTGGCTGGCAGGCAATCTCTGCCGCTGCACCGGCTATGACAAGATCATTCGCGCCGTGATGGACACGGCAGCTGACCTGCGGGAGGCATCGTAATGGCACTCGACGATCGCAAATCTGGTTTCACCTTTGTCGGCACGCGCCCTGACCGCCCCGATGGTCTGGACAAAGTGACAGGCCGTGCCAAGTTCGGTGCGGATATGTCGGCCCCTGGTATGCTGCACGGCGCCATTCTGCGCTCACCCCACGCCCATGCGCGGATTGTCCGCATCGATACATCGAAGGCCGAGGCACATAAGGACGTCAAAGCTGTCGTCACCCGTGCCGATTTCGCCGAGGTTCCCTTCAAACCCGGGCTGGAAGGCGAATTCTGGAACGTATTGGAAAACGTCATGGCCGGGGAAAAGGCACTGTATGACGGGCACGCGGTTGCTGCCATTGCGGCCACGTCGGCTTTGGCTGCACGCGATGCGGTAAAGCTGATCGAGGTGGAATATGAGGTGCTGCCTCATGTCACTGATGTGGACAAAGCCATGGCCCCCGACGCGCCGGTGATCCGCGAAGGCGCTGCGGATTATTCGGTTCCAGAAGGGATGCACCCAAACGTTGTGCGCTATCACGAAAGCGGGCACGGAGATGTCGAGGCCGGGTTTGCCGAGGCGGATCTGGTCATCGAAGACAGTTTTGTGACCGAGGCGACACATCAGGGCTATATCGAGCCGCACGCCTGTCTGGGGCAGTTGGGTGCGGATGGCAAAGGTGAGTTGTGGTGCACCACTCAGGGCCATTGGATCGCGCAAAAGACCTGTGCCGCGCTGTTGGGGATCGAGACTTCGCAACTGCGGGTGACCGCTTCGGAAATTGGCGGTGGGTTTGGTGGCAAGACAACCGTATTCATCGAACCCGTCGCTCTGGCGCTAAGCCGCAAAGCCAACCGTCCGGTAAAGATCGTGATGTCGCGGTCCGAGGTGTTCCGCGCTACGGGGCCAACGGCCTCTGCGTCGATGGACGTCAAGATCGGCATGAAAAAGGATGGTACGATCACGGCGGCAGAAGGCATTTTTCGTCTGCAAGGCGGTGCGTTCCCGGGCGCTCCGGGTGACATGACCGCCATGTGTGCTTTTGCACCTTATAACCTGACCAATGTGCGTCAGGTCGGCTATGACGTGATGGCCAACCGCCCGAAACAGGCGGCTTATCGCGCCCCGGGCGCGCCCATGGGGGCTTTTGCTGTTGAATCGGTGATCGACGAACTGTGCAAGAAACTGGATCTTGATCCCATCGATGTCCGCCTGAAAAACGCAGCCCATGAGGGCACCAAGGCCAGCTATGGCCCGACCTATGAACAGATCGGTCTGGTTGAATCATTAGAGGCCGCGAAGGCGCATCCGCATTACTCGGCACCTCTGAAGCCGGGGCAGGGACGCGGGATTTCTTGCGGGTTCTGGTTCAACCATGGCGGCGAAACCAGTGTGTCGCTCGCCTTGTCCGAGGATGGTTCGGCTCAGGTCATGGTGGGCACGCCCGATATCGGCGGATCACGCGCGTCGATGGCGCTGATGGCGGCCGAGGTTCTGGGCATCCCTTACGAGAATATCCGGGTGACCATCGCGGATACCGCCACCCTTGGATACAATGATGTCAGCCACGGCTCACGCGTGACTTACGCGTCGGGTCTGGCGACCATCAAGGCAGCAAAACATGCGGTCGAAAAACTGTGCGAACGGGCAGCGGCCAAGTGGGGCATCCCGGTAGATGCAGTCAAATGGGAAAACGGCTGCGCGGTTCCGTCGGGCCCCAATGCGGGCGATTTCGATCCTTTGCCGCTGGCCGAGATCACTGCCAACATGGGTTCGACGGGCGGGCCGATTTCGGGCCATTTCGAGGCGACACCCGAGGGCGCAGGCGTATCCTTTGGCATTCATATCGTTGACGCCGAGGTTGACCCCGAGACCGGCAAAACCAGCGTGTCTCGCTATACCGTTATCCAGGATGCGGGCAAGGCGATCCACCCGGCTTATGTGGAAGGCCAGTATCAGGGGGGCGCTGCGCAAGGTATCGGCTGGGCGCTGAACGAAGAGTATATCTACGGCGACGATGGTCGCCTGCAGAACTCGATCTTCCTGGACTACCGCATCCCTGTCGCCAGTGATCTTCCGATGATCGATACCGTGATTGTCGAGGTCCCGAACCCTGGCCACCCTTACGGAGTGCGCGGTGTCGGAGAAACCGGGATCGTGCCACCCTTAGCGGCCATCGCCAACGCGGTATCGCACGCAGCGGGTGTACGGATGCGCCAGCTGCCCATGTCACCGCCGCGTATTCTGGCGGCGCTGAAGCAGGATGGTTGAAGTCAACCTTTGGTCAGGTCTCCGGTCATTGACCGGGGGCCAGCAGGTTGTCGAAGTCGACGCCACGACGACGGGCGAAATATTGCGCGAGCTTGTGCGTCGCTACCCCCAATTGCAGGCGCCTATAGATGCCGGCGTCTCAATCGCGATCAATGGCCGGATCATCGCCTCGGGACTGTCCGAGCCAGTGCCCGAAGGCGCTGAAGTTTACTTGATGCAGCGCCTAAGGGGGGGCTAAACCGACCTTTCTGGCTTCAGCGGTAGCGGTACTGGGGCGCAAAAAAGTGCTGATTGCGAAATCCCTTGTGATGTACCTTGCCATGATGCTTGGGTTTCTTCTTGATCACATGTCCGCTATGGCCGCGGAACTTGCGAGGCTGGTACGGATTATAGCCATAATGTTTGAACAGGAACTTCTTCCCAACTGATTTTTTCTTGAGTGTCTTGACCTTTACAACCGGCGCCGCCGGTTTGGCTTTCGCCGTTTGCGCAACATAAGCATAATGCTTGTGGACAGCTGGCGAAGAGAGCTGAGGCACATGAGCGTTACCTGCCTGAATGATCTTGTAGACCGCTCCTTGAGGATGGTGTGCGTCATTCGCGGTTGCCATATGCGGCCCGAAGCCGGCAACTAGCGCAACCAGGGCAGGAAGTAATTTGGAAATTGAACGTGTCATAACGTCTCCTTTCATCGGCCCAGTTTGGGGGCTTGATACAAAGGTGGGGATGACCCGCGCTGACGCCCAATAAACCCCGATCACGCTCTGGCGGGTTGTTGTGAGATCGGGTGGATCAAATTTTTGTGCCCTGTCGAATCCGGTTGACGCGTTTTGCGATCTCAGGCACTCAGATTGTGATGGTTCCTGCGGGTCCGCCCAAGGGATGAAAAGGGAACACGGTGCGGTGCACGAAGCCACCTAGTCCGTGACTGCCCCCGCAACTGTAAGCGGTGAGCAAAGCCAATCAGCCACTGATCCATCGGATCGGGAAGGACGGCCAAGCAATGACCCGCAAGTCAGGAGACCTGCCATCTTTGATGCAACCACACCGGGGCGGGGTGCCCTGGAAGGAGGTCAAGATGGCGCGTTCAGCGTGCAGCAATACGACTGATACCTTCCGTCCTCGTTTGGCAACAAGCGAGACGGCAAATGACTGCCAATCCTGATCACTTCATTCTGATCTGCTCGACCTGTGACGGTGGAGCTGCGGTAAGCGCCGAAATCGCTGCAGAGGTCAGCAGTTTGCCGAATGGTTTCGCCATTCGGCACGTGTCTTGTATGGCTGGCTGTGAGCGGCCATGCACCGTCGGGTTTCAAGCCACAGACAAGGCGCAGTATCTCTTTGGTGATATCAAAAGCGATGATGACATCGCCGCCCTGCTTACCTTTGCACGGCAATATCATGCCAGCGCAGATGGCTGGACGAAGGCCACCGACAGGCCCAAGGCGCTGCTGCACAAAACGCTCGCCCGCCTACCCCGGATCGGAGAGGAGGTGCTGCAATGACTCAACCCGCCTTTCTGGTTGCCGAGAACCTGGAATACTACGCGTTGAACGGTGATGTTTTGTTGCAGGACGTGACTTTTGCGCTTGAGGAAGGTGCCATCCTCGCCATTGCCGGGCCAAATGGTGCTGGCAAGACCACATTGTTGAACTTGCTGTGCGGTGCGGTGCCTTTGGCATTGGGCGATGTGCATGTGAGCGGGCGCAGCCTCAAATCCATGACTGCGATGGATAGGGCGCGCAGCATTGCGGTTGTCGGCCAGCAAGAGTTGCCAGACGGGCGCTTGATGCTGCGCGATTACATTGCATTGGGTCAGATCCCCATCCGGGCGGATCGTTCTGCCGCAGAACATGCCGAAGACATCAACCGGATTCTGGACTTGACTGGGCTGGCAGGACAGGCGGAGAAACGCATGGCCATGCTGTCAGGCGGAGAGCGTCAGCGGGCACATATCGCGCGTGCGTTGGCGCAAAAGCCGTCGCTGCTGTTTCTGGATGAGCCCACCAACCATCTGGACCCAGACGCCAAGGGGCGCATGTTGTCTCTGGTGGCGCAGTTGGGCATCACGGTTGTCATGATCGTACATGACCTGGTGCTGATCCCGGAATTCGCCACTCATGTGGCACTGATGAAATCGACCCGCATGACCGGGTTTGGCCCTGTCGATCAGGTTCTGACCTCGGATCATGTTCAAGACACGTTTGGCGTGGATTACCTGAGTTTTCAGTACGAAGGCCGCGTGATCCCCGCGCTCGACATCCGCAAAACTACCATATCGAACAAAAGGACGAATTGATGAAACGACTGATCTGGTCGGCTTTTCTTGCAACCGGCATGGCCACCAGCGCTGTGGCGCAGGGTGTTACCGTCGACAATTGCGGTGAGCCGCTTGTCTTTGAGAAGCAACCCGAACGGCTGGTCGTGCATGACATGAACATGACCGATATGGCCTTTGCGCTTGGGTTGCAGGACAAGATCGTGGGTCTGACTGGCATTACCGGTTGGTACAAGACCAGCCCCGATTTTGACGCGCAGCGCGGAGACATCCCCGAGCTTGCGCCCAAATACCCCACTGTCGAAAACCTTGTAGCGGCCGAGCCAGATCTGTTTTTCGCCGGTTGGTACTATGGCATGCGACCGGGTGGTGAGGTGACGCCTGACACTTTGGCGCCTTTTGGCATCAAGACCATGATCCTGACCGAAAGCTGTGTGCATCTGCACGATGATCGCCCGCAGGCCAGCATGGATCTGCTGTTTGACGATGTGCTGCGGCTTGGGCAGGTCATGCATGTCGAGGACAAGGCCGAGGCGCTGGTTTCAGACTGGAAAGACCAACTGGCCGCCATCGAGGCGCAGACCGCCGACTTGGAAAAACCCCGTGTTTTCCTTTTGGACGGTCCTGCAGACGCACCGTTCACCGCCGGTAAATTCGCCATTCCTGACGCGATGATCACTGCTGCGGGTGGTGAAAACGTGACCCATGATCTCGACACCAGCTGGGGTCGCACCTCGTGGGAGGCGGTTGCTGCTTCGAATCCTGAATTTCTTGTGCTGTTGGACTATCAAACCGGCAACGGCGCCGAGGATACGTTCAAGTTTTTGCAGGACCATCCGGTCATGTCGCAGGTCGATGCGGTGAAAAACGCGCGTTGGATCGGCCTGCGTTATGAAGAGCTGACACCGGGACCGGCAAATATCGAGGCGATCTCGAAAATGGCGAAGGCCATGCACCCGAGCCTGAACTGACATGACCCGCACGGGCCTTGTCTTTGCTTTGGGGGTGGTCTTATTGGCCGCCCTTTTGATGGTGTCTACGGCCTATGGCACCACGCCCATTCCTGTTTCCGAGGTTTGGGCGGCAATCCGGCAAGGTGCGGGACTTTCTGATTCAGAGATGTCGCCGACGCACCGCATTGTCTTTGACCTGCGCTTACCCCGCGCTTTGTTTGCCGCGGTCATAGGAGCTGGGCTTGGCATCGTGGGGGTAGTCCTTCAGACAACTACGCGCAACGATCTGGCCGATCCATTTCTGTTTGGTCTGTCTTCAGGTGCTGCGGCCGGCGCGGTGTTTGTCATCACCGTTACGGGCGACATTCTGGGAATCTGGACTCTGCCTCTGGCCGCCTTTTGTGGCGGGCTTGTGGCCTCGGGCATTGTGTTGGCACTGGTCCATGGCCTGCGCACCAGCGCTCCGGAAAAGCTGATCTTGGCTGGTCTGGCGGTGTCGTTCCTGTTTTCGGCAATCACCAACTATCTGATCTTTTCCGGCGACAACCGCGCGGCGCATTCAGTGATTTTCTGGATGCTGGGCGGGCTGGGACTGGCCCGGTGGGAAACGTTTCCTTTGGTTTGCGCAGGGCTGGGTCTGATCCTGGCCTATTCCCTCTATCGCAGCCGCTGGCTGGATGCGTTGCTGACCGGAGATCTGACCGCCGCCACCCTGGGCGTGCCGGTGCAAGGGGTTCGGTTCAAGATGTTCTTTGTTGCCGCTTTGGCGACGGCAATGTTCGTCTCCGTTGCAGGTGTCATCGGGTTTGTGGGTCTTATGGTGCCCCATATCGCGCGGGGCATAGTGGGCCCGCTGCATCGCCAATTGCTGCCGACAGCAGCTTTGGTCGGCGCCATGTTGCTGACCGTATCAGATATCCTCAGCCGCCTTATGTTGTCTCCACAGGAATTGCCGGTCGGCATTGTCACGACCTCATTGGGGTCGGTCTTTGTATTTCTGTTGCTGTTCAAAAGCCGGAACACCATGCGCTGAATGCAAAAAAAGCCGGGCGCTGGGCCCGGCTTTCTGACTTTGGTTTCAGTTGCAGGGTTAGCTGAACACACGCCCCAGCGCGCCGTCGACGGCATCGGTGATCTGGTCGATATCATCTGCGGTTGCGATCAGTGCAGGCGAGAAACACAGCGTGTTGTTGCGGCCCGGGATCGAGCGGTTGGTGACGCCGATGATCACACCTTGCGCCATGCAATCCGCCACAACCGCCTGCGCCAGCTTTTCGTCCACAGGCTCACGGGTCGAACGATCTGCCACCAACTCGGCACCTTGGAACAGGCCTTTACCGCGCACATCGCCGATCACCGCGTGCTTTTCCATCAGGCCCTGAAGATTGCTCATCAGGCGTTCGCCCATGACGGTGCAATTCTGCAGCAGGTTTTCATCTTCGATGATCTTCAGGTTCTCGATCGCAGCGGTTGGTCCGGCGGTGCATCCGCCAAAGGTCGAGATGTCGCGGAAATAGTTCATCGGATCGTCCGCATTGTCTTTGAACATGTCAAAGATCTCTTCGGTGGTCACCAGACACGCAATCGCGGCATAGCCCGAGGCGACACCCTTAGCCATGGTCACGAAATCGGGCTCGATGCCATAGTGCTGATAGCCGAACCAGGTGCCGGTACGACCTACACCGCAAACAACCTCGTCGATATGCAGCAAGATGTCATATTTCTTGCAGATCTCTTGCACACGCGGCCAATAGCCTTCGGGCGCTTCGATCACGCCTCCGCCCGCTGTCACCGGCTCGAGGCACAGGGCACCCACGGTGTCGGGGCCTTCGCGCAGGATGACCTCTTCGATTTGATCTGCCGCCCATTCGCCGAAGTTCTCTTCGGGTGCGCCGTCCAGCTCATGCTTGCGGTATTCCATGCAATGCGGAACGCGGACAAAATCGGGTGCGAAGGGGCCATATTGCGCGTTGCGCTCGTTCTGCCCACCTGCTGACATCGTGGCCAGGGTAGAGCCATGATAGTCGCGGTCGCGGTACAGGATCTTGGTTTTCTTGCCACCGTATTTCTTGTGCGCGATCTGGCGCACCATTTTGAAGGCTTTCTCATTCGCCTCAGAACCCGAGTTCATATAATAAACACGGCTCATTCCCGGCATTTTACTGATCAGCCGTTCTGCAAAGATCGAACCCGGAACCGACCCGGCCGACTGCGCGAAATAGCACAGCTTCATCATCTGTTCGTAGACGGCCTTGCAGATCGACTCGCGGCCATAGCCGACGTTGACGGTCCAGACACCGCCCGAGACCGCATCAAGATGTTCTTTGCCTTTCTGGTCCCATACGCGCATGCCCTTGCCTTCGACAATGATGCGCGGGTCGTTTGTTTCAAAGGGCTTGTGCTGGATCAGATGATGCCAGACATGGGCGCGGTCGGCTTCGACCACCCGCGAAATATCGTTTTCGTTGAACGTGCCGTCCATGACATGTCCTTTCTGGGTGTGGCGCGCGGGGAATCAACTGTTCCAAACGGGCGCGCGGTGACGTGATGACGCAGATCAACGCGAATGAGACTCGCGAAGTAGGGCCAGATTAATCCATAGAATATCGCCAGTGTAGCCAATTCACGTATTCCTACGCATTTCTTTTGGCGTAAGCTCTGTGCTCAATACGCAAGTCTGCCGCGTTTGGGAGGAATATCGGATGACCGCCACAAATATCTATGAACAGCATCTGGACAAAAGACCGGCAAATTACACCCCGCTTTCCCCGCTAAGCTATATCGAGAGGACAGCCGCAGTTTACCCCAACTATCCCTCTGTGGTTTACGGCGACCGCAGATACACATGGGCGCAAACCTATGACCGCTGCCGCCGCTTAGCTGGGGCACTTGCTGCACGTGGGATCGGTCGGGGCGATACGGTTTCGATCATCGCGGCCAACATCCCCGAACTATATGAGGCGCATTTCGCAGTCCCCATGGCAGGGGCGGTGTTGAACGCGATCAACACAAGGCTCGATGCGGCGATCATTGCCTTTATCCTCAACCATGGCGAGGCCAAGGTCCTGCTGGTCGATCCGGAGTTCTCGTCTACCGTGAAAGCGGCTTTGACCCAGGTAGATCACGATATTCTGGTGATCGATATCGAAGACCCCAGCTTTGCGGGCGGCGAAACCCTCGGCGATCTGACCTATGAGGCGCTGCTGGCCGAGGGCGACCCCGAGTACGACTGGTCGCTGCCGACAGATGAATGGGACGCGATCACGCTGAACTATACCTCGGGCACAACAGGCAATCCCAAAGGCGTGGTTTATCATCACCGGGGGGCGGCTCTCAACGCGACGTCAAACATCCTGACTTGGGGGATGCCACAGCATTCGGTCTATCTTTGGACGCTGCCGATGTTTCATTGCAACGGCTGGTGCTTTCCATGGACCATGGCGGCCAATGCAGGCACATCCGTGTGCCTGCGGGCAGTGCGTGATGAACCCATTTACCAAGCTTTCCGGAAAGAAAACGTCAGCCATTTCTGCGGGGCGCCCATCGTGCTGAACATGCTGGCCAATGCGCCCGACCACCTCAAAGACTTCAAGCAGCAGATAACGGTGATGACTGCCGGTGCCCCGCCTCCGGCCAAGGTTATCGAGGCGATGGAGGCGATGGGCGTTGACGTCACCCATGTCTATGGCCTGACCGAAACCTATGGTCCTTCGGTTGTCTGCGCATGGAAAGACGAATGGAATGACAAAGACGCGCCGGAGCGCGCGGCGCTGAAGGTTCGTCAGGGGGTGAAATATGTGGCGCTGTCGGGCCTGATGGTCGCTGACCCCGAGACCCTGAAGCCGGTGCCTGCGGATGGCGAAACCATGGGTGAGATCTTCATGCAGGGCAATATTGTCATGAAGGGTTACCTCAAAAACCCCGCAGCGACCGACAAAGCCTTTGACGGCGGCTGGTTCGCTTCGGGCGATCTGGGTGTGATGCATCCCGATGGCTATATCGCTTTGAAAGACCGATCCAAGGACATCATCATTTCGGGAGGTGAGAATATCTCATCTGTCGAGGTTGAGGACGCGCTTTATAAACACCCCGCCGTCATGGAGGCTGCCGTGGTCGCGCGCCCGGATGACAAATGGGGTGAAACGCCTTGCGCCTTTGTCGAGCTAAAGCCACAGGCACAGACCAACGAGGCCGACATTATTGCCTTTTGCCGCGATCAACTGGCCCATTTCAAAGCTCCCAAAACGGTGGTCTTTGGCCCGCTTCCCAAAACCTCCACCGGTAAGATCCAGAAATTCCTGCTCCGCGACAAGGCCCGAGACCTGGCTTAGAGCGCACCCGCCAAGCTTCTTCTGTTCAGAAATACCTCGGGGGAGGCGCAGCTTGCTGCAACGGGGGCAGAGCCCCCAAATGGTCGTATATCCAAACGAAGCGCACGGCTTGATCTATGCTCAATCGAAGATCGTAAGATCAAGCTCCAACATCTCTCCCATCCAGACCGAACGGTCGCGATGATCTGCGAGGTGGTCTCCGGTTTCAGGATGGGTGAAAACCGTCAGCCCTTTGCGGTTGAGGATAAGCCAGGGAAAGACCTGATCAAAGGCTTCGGTCGGAAATCCCAGTTGACAACTCCAACGCGGATGAGGGCCAACATTGCGCGTGTGCAGGCGACCCATCTGAACCGAAGGAAACAGACGGGTGGCCTCTTCGCAGACCTGCTGTGCGGTTTCTTGTGTGTCAGCGTCGAAATAGACATGTGCGTGGTAGCCGGTAATCGTAGGCATATGCGCCCCCTTTCGTAACTCGGTCAGACCATAGCTTCGGAAGGTTTTGCGCAAAACATATGCTACCACACAGGGTATGTGCATGTTCTGCGTGTATGGGGCTGCGCGAATACATGCCTGAGCTTTGGCTGCAGGTTGCAATCGGTATTCATTCCTAGTGTCGACGCTATCGCAGAGGGTGTCGCGCACCCTGAGAAGCGGCCTCCAGCGCTTGTTTCAAAACCGTATTGTCTCCGACATGGTTGGCAAGCACCAGGATCAGCCGCGCATTCAACGCATCGCTTTCTTCTTTGTTCAGGCTTTCATGTGTTGCGACAAGCTCTGCATAGAAATCGTCAGGCTGCGGGATATTAGGTGTCAAAACTAGATCGGTCATGTCGCTACTCCTTCCCCGAAGCGCGGAGTATCGCTTGGCGGAACGCGTTTTCTTCATAGCTGTCTCGGCGGGCGGCAATATGCTGGTCCGGTCGGATCAGATAGACAGCGCTGGTGGCTTCGCCCAAGTATCGATGCTTCAACGCGAGCGATGGATCATCTTTGACCGAGAGGGCCACTCTTTTTACGGACACCCCGTCAACCTCAAGCTCATCAGGCGCATCGGCATCGATAGTCAACAAATTGAATCCCCGGTTCAGTTTCGAAAGCAGAAAGCCATCGCCCACAGGCGCATCCGGGCAAGGGGCACCGGGACGGGTGTTACTTGGGCCGTTCAGTCCATCAGCTGAATTCAGCGGAGAGCCGTCATAGATGCAAGGCGTGCTCAAACGACCGGAATTGACCAGCGGGCGGGCAAACTCGAATTGCGCACTAAGATCCAGCACTGCGTCTCGAAGCAAGCGCGACATATCGGACTTCGGCGTTATGAACTCAGTCGACCGGGTTGAGGCACTGATATTTTCATCCGCCGCTTGCGTTCTTTCACGATCATAGCTGTCCAGAATCGTTTCGGGGGCACGCCCGTCGATCACCATGCTGAGCTTCCAGCACAGGTTGTCGGTATCCTGAACACCCGAATTGGCGCCACGTGCACCAAACGGGCTGACCTGATGCGCGCTGTCGCCAGCAAAGATGACCCGGTCATGACGGAACCGCTCCATCCGGCGACATTGAAAGGTATATATGCTGACCCAATCGATCTCAAAATCGATATCGTCGCCCAGCATCGCCTTTATGCGCGGTATAACATTCTCAGGCCGCTTTTCTTTGTCCTTGTCTATGTCCCAACCCAATTGCAGGTCGATGCGCCAAACGCCGTCGGGCTGTTTATGCAACAGGGCCGATTGGCCTCGGTTAAAAGGGGGATCGAACCAGAACCAACGCTCGCTTGGAAGATCAGACTGCATCACCACATCAGCAATCAGGAAGTTGTCTTCGAATACCCGACCACGGAAATCCTTGCCCAACATGGAACGCATTGAGGACCCGGCCCCGTCACAGGCGATTACCCAATCGGCTTCAACGATATAGGGCCCTTCTGGCGTTTCCACTTCAAGCCGAACATGGTCGGGATGGGTTCCCACTGCCTCGACCTTGTTGCGCCCGCGGATTTCGATCGCAGCACCTTGTTGTTGCAGCTCCCGCACGCGGTCCACGAGGAACTGCTCAAAATAATATTGCTGCAGGTTGATAAAGGCTGGACGGCGTTGACCCTTTTCTGGCTGCAGGTCAAAGCCATAAACCTGACGAGTGTCGAAAAAGACCTTGCCCTCGTGCCACTGGATACCCTTGTCCACCATCGGCTGACCACATCCCAGCCGATCCATGATCTCAAGCGGTCGTTGCGCGAAGCAAATCGCGCGGCTTCCAAAACTGACCTTGTCATTGTCATCCAGCACCAGAACTTCGACCCCTTGCTGGGCCAGATCTATTGCAGCGGCCAACCCGACGGGACCTGCGCCGACAACAATGACCTGGTGCCGAACAGGCAAGGCTGAAGCCTGATCTGCACTGCTTTCGTAGGCATAAAGCGGAACTTCAAAGATCTTGGTCATGGATGATCTCCTCTGTCGCCCCCGGGGTCAGGGTTCGGTTTCACTGCACCCAACGCAAGACGCGTTGGGATATTGACAGACTGATCAGTTCGACAGGGCGCCACCACGATCTGGATCAAATAGAGGCAGGAAATGTTCTTGCGTTTTGGCTTTTGTTTCAGTTGGCGTCGCGAAGCGATTTAAGCCCCAGCAAAAGCGCTGCCAAAATCATGAATCCGCCCCCGATCCGGTCGAGCCAGAGCCGCGCCGGACCTTGTAGCCGCTGAGCCAGCCAACTGGCACTTGCGCCATAGACGGTCAGAAACAGCCCGTCGATTAAAAGATAGGTCGCGGACAAAATCGCAAATTGAGGCCAAAATGGCAGCGCACCATCTATGAACAATGGAAAAAGGGCCGCAAAAAACACAACGGCTTTGGGGTTCGCGGCAGAGGTCACAAAACCCTGCACCCACAGCGCCTTGGGGCTCGCCTTTGTTGCGCGATGTGTCGACGCGGCTTTTGCATTACGGACCTGTTTGACACCAAGAAAAACCAGATAGGCAACGCCCAACCACTTAATCAAAGCCAGAGCGGTACCTGAGCTGGCAATCACGGCAGCAAGGCCAAGCCCTGCCGCCAGCATTTGAAGGAAATTGGCAGTCAAGTCCCCGGCAGCCGTGGAAACGCCGCGTTTCAGACCGTTGGTTGCGCAGTTGGACAGCATCAGCAGCTGGCTTGGCCCGGGCGTACTCATCAACAAGAGAACTGTCGCCACATAGGTGATCCAGGTATCAACGCTCATTTCGTCCTCGTCCTGCTGCCTGAACACGGATCATACACCGATCCCCTGCCAACACCGATAGTTTGTTTTGCGCAGCAACGGATTCGCGGCACCACAATTCTTGCGCTATTGAGCGGACGGGCAAGCCATGGCCTTCACCATGCAGCGTCGGTGAAGCAGAACCTATCAGCGCTTGACTTCCAATCCACTGTCGCGCGACGGAATAGCGGATTTGGCCAAGCGACATGGCCGATCCGGCACTGGACATTGGCGGGGCGCGTCCCCAGATGAACAGCACCGCCGACACAGGAACGTGATATGAGCATATCGGGATCAGTAGACACCAAAATTCACAGCCTGTCCGAATGGCTGGTTGCGCAAGGATTGGAAGGGGCGGGCAAGGAACAACTGCTCGAGGGCTATTGTGACCGATTGATCGACATGGGTGTGCCTCTGATGCGGTTTCACGCAGCCCAATCAGCGCTGCATCCGGTTTACGGCGGCACCGGCTATAGCTGGTACAAGGACAAAGGTGGCGATTATCAAACCTTTGAATACAGCGAGATCCCGAGCGAAGCCTGGCGGCAAAGCCCTCTTTTCGCTCTGCTGGAAGAAGATGTCGACGAAATCCATGAACGCTTGGTCAACCAGAACGAAGCCAGCCGTTTTCCTTTTTTGAACGAACTGCGCGAAATCGGAGCAACCGATTATTACGCAACCGGTATTTCCTTTGACGTTCCGACACATAGCGCGCCCCGAGACGCCAAAAAACCGGTGGACGGGGTTCTTATGTCTTGGACAAGCAACGCGCTGAGCGGTTTTGCAGATGAAGATATGGCGGTGATCAAAGGGGTCATGCCACATCTGGGCCTGGCACTTAAATCTGCGTCGAACGCGCGGGTCTCGCATGATCTGATGCGGGTCTATCTGGGGCGTGATGCAGGCCAACGGGTGCTGTCGGGCGAAATTCGCCGAGGGTCATTACAGAAAATCGACGCGGTGATCTGGAACTTCGACCTCGAAGGCTTCACCACTCTGTCCGAGGAGTTGCCGGGCCCGGACATTATCGACATGCTGAACGACTATTTGTCCGTCGCTGTGGACGTGGTCCACGACTGCGAGGGCAGCATCCTCAAATTCATGGGCGATGGCGTGATGGCGATGTTCGATGTCGGAGATATCGATGCTGATGCCAAGGCGGCCTTGGCTGCTGCTGCGCAGTTGCACACGAAGATCACAGAGTTGAACGCGCAACGTGCGCAGGCGGGCCTGCCAGTGGTCAACTATACGCTCGCATTGCATGCGGGTGAGATCCTCTATGGCAATATCGGTGCCGATAGCCGATTGGATTTCACGGTGATCGGCCCCGCCGTCAACCAAACTGCCCGTATCGCCGGCATGCACCGTTCACTAGGGCAACGCATATTGGTGTCCGACAACGTGGCGCAGGCCGCGCAAGATACGCCGCACGAACTGGTCTCGGTCGGCCGCTACATGCTGCGCGGGGTGCCCGAGCCCAAGGAGTTGTTTACGGTTTTGTATCAAGCGGGTTGATTGGCTTTGTTGGGCTGCATCGATATATGACTTGAATAGGAACTTGTCGCTCAAATTGAAATCGGTGTTACTTCACAAGCGATATGACGAGCACCGCCGAGCCGCGCTTTACGTCTGAAATTTTTGCAGGGCGGTTTCTGGGTTTCTCGCCAGACGAAACAATTGTGGCCTGGGCCGAAAACATGGTTATTGCAGGCTTTCAGTCTGAAAGTTTGTACGTACTCTTGGGTGAATTCACACCTTTTAATAGTTTTGAAATCAACGAATTACTCGCCCATATTCGAAGTGAATTGGGCCTACCAGAAATTCGCAACCGCAAGGAAGCGCTCGAGATAGTCGCGACAGCTTACGTGAGAAGACTTGTTCAAAACAAAGGCGACAGTACAAACACCCTAAACGTTCTGAGACAGCTATGCGCCGACGAGGGCCAACCCGAGTGCCTCTTCGATTTTTTCCTTCTTTATTATGCGAAAGAGGAACTTGGGGCAGAGCAACAGCAAGCACTACTGGCCAAGTGCGCATCGTGGAAACATAAACGATGTCATCCACGACTATTGCCAAAAATGGCTAATCGAACATCCGCTTGAGGAATGGCGCGAATACGAGTGGAGTGACCCGACCCAAGGACACCAGGGTTAGTCGTGGGACTCGCAAGCCGTTCGCAAGACCTTAAAAATCGATCTCAACACCCGGCAAGCTCAACTCTTTCATCATGTCCCGCAATTCCTGGCGGGCGGCGATGTTCGAGATGTTGAGCTGTTTGACCCCGATATCCTTGAGATCCAGCAGCGTCAGGCCGCGGGGGAACAGCTCGCGAAAGATGACGCGTTCAGAAAAGCCCGAGGCGACGCGGAAACCGATGCGTTGGGACAGCATCTCGATCGCGCGTTGCATCTTTTCCTTGTTGACCATGCGCTGGGTGCCGACGCGGTTGCGCACCACAACCCAGTCGATGGGCTTCAGCCCGGCCTGTGCCCGCAGTTGCCGCGCATTCCAGACCATTTCGGAATAGACCGAGGGGCCAAGGATTTTCTCACCCTTCGAGTCGATCCGGGCCAATAGGTCAAAATCGATGAAACTGTCATTCAGCGGCGTCACCAGAGTGTCGGCCAGTGAATGGGCCACCTGGCTGAGGCGGGTGTGTGAACCGGGGCAGTCGATCAGGATAAAGTCACTGTCGCTTTCCAACTCGGCCACGGCAGCCGACAGGCGGTGGTCATAGATGTTTTCACCGGGTCTCAGCGTGCTGGCATCGATCTCGGGCAGGTCGTGGTGGCGCGGGCTGGGCAGGTTCAATCCAGCGCTTTTCATGAAGTTTAAACGGTTCTCGAAATAGCGACCCAGGCTGCGTTGGCGCAAATCCAGATCCAGGGTGCTGACCTTGTGTCCCAGTCGCGCCAGCGCGGTGGCCACATGCATGGATACGGTTGATTTACCCGCGCCGCCCTTTTCATTCCCGACTACGATGATATGTGCCATGCCTGTATTCCCAGTGTCCCGCCGTGTTTATCCACACGTTGTTGCATGCCACTATATGTTGTGTGAGTGTCGAAGGGAAGGACTTCACACTGCGGTTTTGAGGTTCCGCGCGCCTTTTCGGGAAAATCCCGTGATGCAGGGGCGTTACGGGCCAAGGCTTGTCAAACTTCTGCCGCTCAACCACAGTCTGTGCAAGACATCAGCGCAAGAGGCCTCGGGTGGAGCAGCTGTTTCTAAACGTTCTCAACGTGGTTTTGCCTGTGCTGATCTGCGCCGGAATCGGCTATGGGCTGGCAGTAACCAAAGCGCCTTTCGACAACAAGGTGATCGGCGGCATTGTCTCACGGGTGGGATACCCGACACTGATCATCTCGCACCTGTCGGCCACGACCATTGCTGTCGGAACGTTCCTGGACGTCATGGCGGCCGCCGCGCTGGCGATCGCGGGCTTTGGTGTTCTGGGGTTTGTGGCGCTGCGGTTGATGCGCCTTCCGGTGCGCGCATTCCTGACACCCTTGATGCACGGGAATGTCGGCAACATAGGTCTGCCGATCACGTTGCTGGCGCTGGGCAATGCGGGCATGGCCTATACGATGGGTTTTGTCGTCGTGGTCCTGATCAGCATATTTACCATCGGCATGTGGATCCCGGCTGGCGCGTTTTCCCACAGGAAACTGGCGACATCGCCGATCATCTACGCGGTTGCGCTGTCATTGGTGCTGATGGCGACGGGGACCAGCCTGCCGCAACCCATCGCCAAATCCTTTGACATACTGGGCGGGCTGTCGATCCCGCTGATGTTGCTGACACTGGGCCATACACTCGCGACGCTACAAATCCAAAGCCTTTGGCGCGCGGTACTACTGACCGGGCTGCACCTCGCCATGGCCGTAGTGATCGCCAGTACCTTGGTCTGGCTATTCGGCTTTACGGGCGCGGAACGTGGCGCGGTGATCCTGTGCTGCCTGATGCCCTCATCCGTGGCAACCTATCTGTTCATCGATCAGCATATGCCCGAATACGGGCCGGACGTTGCGGGCTTTATTCTGGTCTCGACCCTGGCCACAATCCTGGTTCTGCCTTTAGCGCTGTCGGTTTGGGTCTAAGCCTGCGGCGGTGGGCGCTAGACCAGTGTCGACAACGAGGTCTGAGCCTCACCGCTATTTTCAATCAGCAATGACAGCGGAAAATCCGGAGTGAACGGTCCCCAAAGGGGCATCCCATCCACCAGATATTCGTCCTGCGGGGGCAACTCTGTGTTTTGGTCGGCAGGGCCAGCGATAGCGGCTTGCGACAACAGGGCCACGGTTGCAGTGGCGGCGAGCAATTTGGTGGGCGATAGCATTGCACTCTCCTGGGTTAACGCTCTGGTCACCTTTAGATGTGCGTGCAACCTGCGGCCCGGATGGGCAAAAGATTACGATTTCTTAATCAACCGCTCAACTGACCCAAACGAAAAAGGCCGCCCCAAACAGGCGGCCTTTCGCATCCGAAACAGGTTTGGCTTAGAAGCCCAGACCTTCGTACTTCTTCTTGAACTTCGACACTCGGCCACCAGCGTCCATCAGACGGGTGCCACCACCGGTCCACGCAGGGTGCGAGGAGGGGTCGATTTCCAGGGCCAGCTGGTCGCCCTCGGCGCCCCAGGTGGATTTCATCTGAACCACGGTGCCATCGGTCATTTTGACGTTGATGACGTGATAATCGGGATGGATGTCTTTTTTCATCTTTCCGCTCCTTACGCCTCGGCGCCAGCCTTGGGCTTGTAGTTGGTGACTTCTGCGATACGTGCGGATTTACCACGACGGGTGCGCAGATAGTACAGTTTGGCGCGACGAACGCGGCCACGGCGGACAACGGTGATGCTGTCGATATTGGTCGAATAGAGCGGGAACACACGTTCCACACCTTCGCCAAAGGAAATCTTGCGAACGGTGAACGAACCGGCGATGCCTTCGCCGTTCTTGCGCGCGATGCAGACACCTTCATAGTTCTGCACACGGGTGCGCGACCCTTCGGTCACCTTATAGCCGACACGGATGGTGTCACCGGCTTTGAAATCGGGGATGTCTTTCCCCAGGGCGGCAATTTGCTCCGCCTCAAGCTGTGCGATCAGGTCCATCGCAGGTACTCCTATCTGCTCGTGGTTGGTCCACGAAGTTTGAGCGCGCCCTCAGAGCTCTTGGTCTTCTACCGGGTCCTGCACCGCAGCCCGCCAGAGATCAGGTCGACTGTTCCTTTGGTCCGGTCTGCCATCAGCACGCCTTGGGCCGAAGAAAGCGGGGCGCCACGCCAGAAGACAAACCAAAAACACCGGAGTCGCGAACACGCGGCGCCGGATTGCGGTCGTTTAAGGAAAATAGGGGAGGGGATCAAGCCTAAAGTTCTATTCCTGGGCTGACGGGTTTTTGCTGTAATAAGCTGTCACCTTCGGTATGTGGCCGAAAGATCATAATTGCACCGGTGATCCATGGTTTAATTACTGTTGTTCTCCTCGCTCAAATCCAGGGCTGCGAAGTTTGGCCGCTTCTTGCGCGGGCAGCGGCGAACACAGAAGTTTTGACGGCGCATAGTGGGCCAGGAATAAAAATCGCGTAAATAATGAAACGGATCGAAATGGCGTTTCGCCATTCGTCAATCTGACGATTGATGCTTCATAACAAGCGAAGTTTTGGTCTATGGTAACCCGGCTGCGGTGGTCGCCAAAAGTTTTGACCGGAAAGTGGCGCGGAAAAAACCAAGAGAAACAGTATGAAGACAATCCTGGCTTTCGTGATTTTGGTCCTGCTATCCGGTTTTGCCATGGCGCATTCGAAAGTAGAAACGACGACCCCAACCGATGGTGCAACGATACCCAATCAACCAGGTGAAGTTGAGCTGAGATTTGACCAGGAAATCAGGTTAACGCGAGTTGGACTGGCCTTTGAACAGGAGAAGGCTGTCAAACTCGAACTGGGTGACCAAACGAATTTCGAACAGAACTTTTCGATACCGTTGCCGAGCAAGGGCAGCGGCACATATGTAATCGAGTGGCGAGGTTTGGGTGTAGACGGTCACACGATGCAGGGCGAGTTTTCTTTTACTGTGGAATAGACATGCTGGACGTTTGGGGTGTCGCTGCAATCCTTGCCAAGCTTGTACTTTACCTAAGCTTTATCGGTGCTACCGGGCTTGTGATCATCGGGTGCGTCTATTCTGGTTTGGTGGCGCGAATAAGCCCTGAGTTGAAGCGTCAGACCATCGTTCTGGCCTGTTCCGCGTTGGTCGCGGCGATTGTCGGTTTTTTGCTTCGCGGAGCTGCACTTACAGGCGAGATCGATGGTATGGTCGACCCCGAGATGCTTGGTTTGCTGTGGCAGACATCCGTGGGATACCTGCTTGTATGCCAAGTACTAGCCGCCGTTTTGCTTCTTTTTGGATGCTTTGTCCCACGATTTGGCCGTTGGATTGCTCTTTGCGGAGGCCTCTTGGCGCTTTGGTCCTTTGCTCTGATCGGTCATGTGCCGGAACTTGGACGGTTTGGTTTTCAAGTTGTTCTTTTCCTACATTTGCTTTGCGCAGCGTTTTGGCTTGGCGTCTTTGCCCCACTTCGCAGAATGGCGCTTGAACCAGGGCAGCTTTCAGATGCGGCGGAGCTAGGGTACCGATTTGGCAAGGTGGGTGTACTTGTTGTGCCGCTCTTGGTCGCGGCGGGTCTGGTGATGGCTTGGGCGCTTGTCGGCAGCATTCAGGCACTCTTCGCAACCGGCTATGGTCGTGCGCTTTTGTTCAAAATCTTTCTTGTTGGCCTCTTGTTGATATTCGCAGCATTCAACAAGCTTCAGTTTGTTCCGGCCCTGCGAAGTGGAGATGCAAGGGCCGGGCAGCGCCTGACCCGTTCGATCGAGCTTGAGTTTTTGACAACGGTGGTGGTTTTGGCAACAACTGCGACGTTGACGAGCGTCCTGACACCGCCGAGCTAAAGACGTAAGGAAATCAAGCTCTTTTTGTCGTGGCGCTGCGTCGTGTTGCCATCGCTGTAAGCCATGACCCCACGGGATTTTTGCCCGTTTCAGTTTTTCGGCACTTTTCCACGCGACGGTTTTGCAATGCCGGTGGTTTCCCGAACTACAAGCTTTGCGGAAACTTCATGCGAAGAAACAGGCCGTTCCGGTTCTCGTATTCTTTCCAGCAAAACCTGAGCCAGCTGTTGACCAAGATTGTACGGCGAAACCGCCATCGTCGTTAATGGCGGTGCGGAAACTGCTGCATCCTGAATATCGTCAAAACCAATGACAGATACGTCCTTGCCAGGCGTGAGCCCCATGCGAACAAGAGCAAGACACGCACCAATCGCGATCATATCTCCGTTGCACACTACGCTTGTTACTTCTGGATGTGCCTCTTTGAGCCCGGCCATTGCTTTCATGCCAGAAAGCTTGTTGTCGGGGCATTCCCAGATCACTGGATGGTTCAAGCCATGTTCTTCCAGTACCGATCTATACCCGGCAATGCGCTGGTTTCGGACTTCGACATCGGCGATACCGCCGAGAAACGCTATTTTCTTGTGTTCTAGAGCCAAAAGATGTCGAGTAGCTGTTTGTGTCGCCTCAAAATTTTTGATCCCTACGTGATCAAATTCAGAGGTGTCTCCGCGGCGCAAGAACGAAACGGTCGGCGTTCGATGGGTGCGTAGCAGTTCCAGAGTAGACAGCGGAGTATTTCTGGCAGGGACCCAAAGCAAACCTCCGCGTGAACCACGTATGAAGGTTTCCAGCTGGTTCCTCTGGCGTTTGGGATCGTCTTGCGAGTCAAGCACCGAGACGAGGTAGCCTTCGGTCTCAAGCAAGTCGCTCACCCCACTGATAACCTCAGCGTTGAACGGGTTGGCAATCTGGTGAATCGTAAACCCGATCTCGCGGCTTTCGCCAGATCGCATCGACGCCGCGCGCCCATCTGGCACGTAGTTTAGAATGCGCGCGATTTCGAGCACCTTTGTCCTGGTTTTGTCCGATATTCGTCCTGTGCCGCGCATGACCTGGCTTGCCGTGGCAATGGAAACACCGGCCTTTTTCGCCACGGTTTCGAGCTTTGGTTTTTCAGCCATCGGTCTCACTTGGAAATACAACTGCGGCAGATTTTGAATTCAAGCAGGCGAGCTTGCAAGGCGTTCGGAGCGAGAACCTCGGCGAAGCAACTCTCCGGTCCATGGATTTGAGTTGACATCAGGTATAACGTTATATCAGATTGCCCGTAAACTCACTCGGATCTGCAAGAAATATGCGTTAGGTAACTATGATTGTGCGTGCGATCCGATTGCAACGCACAGAGCCACGGATGGCTGAGTCCTATTACCTGGTTTTGAGCTTTGTTTGGGAGTAGCAATGCAACTCGAGGATACACTGTCGATTAGGTCTTGTTTGCGCTTCGATCTCTCCCAGGGTTCTTCTAACGAACGCCCTGTGGGGTCTCGTGCTGATCACCTGCAAAGCAACATCAGCTTGAAACCTGAGTGAGCCTTTGGTTAGGGACTTGCGGTGTGGCGAGTAACGTCTGCAGTTTCATTCCAAAGAGTAACGTGAAGAGTGGTTCGAGGAGTAGGGTCGCTGGAACATCACAAAACAGGTGCTTTCGTTGGTTCGACACACAGTCGCAATTTGCCGTGGCCTGATCGCCGGAGACAAAAATGAATAACGTCCTTTATGACCAAGCTGTCGAGATCTTGGAGCGCAATGACTTGGGCCATTACACGGTACCGACCCATGGGCTCTATCCGTTCCAGTGGAATTGGGACAGCGCCCTGTCCGCGTTGGGTCAGTATTACATCAACGAATCCCGCGCCTGGACGGAGATAGAAACTCTTTTCGAGCATCAGTGGGAAGACGGGATGGTGCCGCATATCATCTTTCACAAAGAAGATGACGGATACTTCCCTGGCCCCGAGGTTTGGGCGACCAATCGCAAGGTTCCGTCCTCGGGCATCACACAGCCGCCCGTCACCGGGTTTGCCATTCGCCGCCTATACGATCGGGCGCATGACAAGGATATGGCGCAGCGGCGAGCCAAGGCTTTGTTGCCCAAGATCGCGGCTTGGCACAATTGGTTCTTTGCCAACCGTGATCCGGATGGCACGGGGCTGGTGGCGATTATTCACCCTTGGGAATCCGGGCGCGACAATTCGATCGATTGGGATGATGCCTTTTCGCGCGTTCCGACAGAGGGTGTCGGAGAGTTCACCCGTCGCGACACGATGCACGCGGATCCGGCACATCGGCCGACGAAAGAGCAGTATCAGCGCTATATCTGGCTTGTGCAGCATTTCCGCAGTCTTGGGTGGGATAACTCGCTTTTGCATGATGCATCACCCTTCAGGGTGGTCGATCCTGGCTTTAACGCCATCCTGCTGAGGTCTTGCGCCGATCTTGCCGCTTTGGCGGAAGAGCTTGGCGATGATGTCCTGGCGACCGAGCAACGCCGTCTTGCAGAAAAAGGTCTTGCCGCGATGGAGACCCTGTGGAGCGACAAACATCAGCAGTACTTGTGTTTCGACCGCGCGGCCGAAGCTTTGATCGACAGCCCGTCCATCGGAGGACTTTTGCCCGTGTTCGCGCGGATCGAACAATCTCGCGCCGACGCGATTGCGGCACGCATTGATGACCTGGGGCGTCGGGTCAAATACCTGATCCCCAGCCACGATCCCGATGTCGAAGGCTATGACGGTGCCCGCTATTGGCGCGGGCCGTCCTGGTTGATCGTGAATTACATGATCTCTGACGGGTTGCTACGGGATGGTCACAAAGATACCGCTGACCGTATCATCGCCGACAGCATGAAGCTGATCCATATCGGTGGCTTTGCCGAATATTTTGACCCGATGAATGGCGCCCCCTGCGGTGGTCCACATTTCACATGGACGGCGGCGATGGTAATAGAGTTCTTGAAACTCACAGGAGAAGTCGCGTGAAGCGGTCCAGAATCAATGAAATCATGGCCGAAGCTGACGAGATGATCCGTCACTTTGGCTTTACCTTGCCCCCCTTTGCCTATTGGACACCCGATGAGTTCAAGGCAAAGCGCGCCGAGGCGCAGCATCTGATCGACGCGCGCTGCGGTTGGGATATTACCGACTATGGCGATGGGCGCTTTGATGAAATGGGACTGTTCCTGTTCACATTGCGAAATGGCCGTCTGGCTGATCTGCAGCAGGGTCGGGGCATGTGTTATGCCGAAAAGCTTTTGATCTCGCGTCAGGATCAGCTTTCGCCGATGCACACACATGTCATCAAGGCCGAAGACATCATCAACCGCGGTGGTGCCACGCTGGTAATCGAGCTTTTTGGCTCGAACGAGGATGGCTCTTTTGCGGCGGACCAGGGGGGAACGGTTTGGTGTGACGGCATCCGACGCTCGTATGGGCCGGGCGAGAAACTCAAACTGGCACCGGGCGAAAGCGTGACCTTGCAACCGGGTGACTGGCACGCGTTCTGGGGCGAAGGCGGCGATGTGTTGATCGGAGAGGTCTCAACCGTCAATGACGACGAGACTGACAACATCTTCCGCGAACCGATTGGTCGGTTCTCGAACGTCGAAGAAGACCAGGCGCCCACGCACTTGCTGGTCAGCGACTATGGCACCTGGCTTGAAGGCTGAGCAAACTTCTAAGTCCAATACCCTGTCTCGACGGTGGTCAAATTAATAGAGTTTGATCATTTGAAGCTGCCGTTCGCTTGAAATGCTGGCTGGCGAGTGTAGTCACGAATCGCGCGACTGTCGTATCGATAGTTCGTTGAAACTTTGCGCCGTTTCCGGATGCAAACATCAAATCCAAAAGCTTTTGTTTGAACCGGAAACGTGAGTTTTTTCCTGGGTTGAGGTACGAACCTCAAAAATTCCTAGACTTGAGGTGCGTACCTCAAATAGCCTTGGACATATGCCGCGATTCGCACATCCTCGGTCGACGGCGCAAAAAGGGAGGAATGGATGACTTACACAAAACTGGCTCCGGCCAGCGCAATAGTCCTTGCCGCTACTACTCTTTCTACCAAGGCAAATGCTGACGATTTGACACTGTGTTGGGCGGCGTGGGATCCGGCCAACGCACTGGTTGAGCTTTCGAAGGAATTCGAATCCCAGTCTGGCCACACCATGAATTTCGAATTTGTGCCCTGGCCGAACTTTGCAGACCGGATGCTGAACGAGCTGAACTCGGGCGGCAAGCTTTGTGACTTGCTGATTGGTGACAGCCAATGGATCGGCGGCGGTGCCGAAAACGGGCATTACGTAAAGCTGAATGATTTCTTCGATGCAGAAGGGATCAGCATGGATGATTTCGCCCCGGCGACCGTCTACGCTTATTCGACTTGGCCAAAAGGTACGCCGAACTATTACGCCTTGCCTGCCATGGGTGATGCAAACGGGTGGTTCTATCGCAAAGACTGGTTTGCAGATCCTGAAATTCAGGCCGCCTACAAGGAAGCAACCGGCCAGGACCTGCGCGAACCGCAGTCTCAGAAAGAGCTGTTGCAGATTGCCCAGTTCTTCCAAGGCCGCGAGATTGACGGCAAAACCGTCTATGGTGCGGCTATCTTTACCGAGCGTGGGTCCGAAGGGATCACCATGGGCGTGACCGGCGCGTTGTACCCTTGGGGCTTCAAGTATGAGAACACGCCGGGATCTTACGACATGGAAGGGGCGGTAAACTCGCCCGAGGCGGTGGAAGCTTTGGAATTCTACAAAGAATTCTACGAGACCGCGACACCTCCGGGCTATACCAACTCTTACATGGGTGAGAGCCTGGACGCCTTTAAGTCTGGTCAGGTCGCTATGGCGATGAACTGGTTTGCGTTCTTCCCGGGGCTTTATGCTGATCCGAACACCGGCGGTGGCAAGATCGACTTCTTCGTGAACCCGCCGCAGAACCAGCCGGGCTCGACCCTGGGTGGGCAGGGCATTTCTGTTGTCAGCTATTCTGACAAGCAGGACGCAGCGCTTGAGTATATCAAGTGGTTCGCCCAACCCGAGGTTCAGGCCAAGTGGTGGGAGCTGGGTGGATATTCGGCGCATAATTCGGTGCTGGAAGATCCCGGTTTCGTCGACAGCCAGCCCTTTGCCGGCGACTTCCTAGAAGCGATGGCGGGCGTGCAGGACTTTTGGCAAGAGCCAGCCTATGCGGAACTGCTGCTGGCGATGCAAAAGCGCATTCACGACTATGTGGTTGCTGACCAAGGCACCGCTCAGGAAGCGCTTGATCTTCTGATCGAAGACTGGACCGAAGTCTTCGAAGACGAAGGCAAACTGTAGTCCTGAACAATGGTTCAGAGCGGGCCGTCGCCCGCTCTGCGACCCTCAGGTCCGAAACCGAAAAGAACTGGCCAAGACATGTCTGACAGGACCATAGACCGCGTTGCGCAGGCAACGCCCGTGAGAGTTGCGCGAAAAATCCGGGGGCTTTCGGACCGCGCGATCGCCTGGATATTCATTGCTCCGACGATCTTCCTGCTGCTTGCGATCAACATCTTTCCTTTGATCTGGACCATCCAACTGAGCTTTACCAATTACAAAGCCAACCGGATCGGACGCGAGATCAAGGATGTAGGGTTCAGAAATTACGAGAGGATCCTGACGGATTCTGACACCTGGCTGAATATGCAGGCAACGGCGCATTTCCTGTTCTGGACGATTTTCTTTCAGGTCCTGATCGGCTTCACCCTGGCTTGGTTGATCAACAAGAAATTCAAGGGCAACGATCTTTGGACAACAATCATCGTGCTGCCGATGATGCTGTCCCCTGCTGTGGTTGGAAATTTCTGGAAGTTTCTGTACCAGCCGCAGATCGGCTTGTTCAACTACATCATCTCTTGGTTCACGGGCAAAGAACCCTCCAGTTTCGAGATGCTGGGATCGGTGAAACTGGCGCCGTGGTCCATCGTGATCGTCGACACCTGGATGTGGACACCGTTTGTGATGCTGATCTGCCTGGCCGGGCTGCGCAGTATCCCCGACTATATCTATGAGGCTGCCGAAATCGACCGTGCCAGTAAGCTGCGGCAGTTCTTCACGATCACCATTCCCATGGTACTGCCTTTCCTGATGCTGGCGGTTCTTTTCCGCGGGATCGAGAACTTCAAGATGTTCGATCTTGTGGTGCAATTGACCGGGGGTGGCCCAGGATCAACGACCGAGCTGACCTCGATCAATCTGAAACGTGAAGCCTTCGAGAAATGGCGAACGGGATATGCGTCTGCCTATGCAATTATCTTGTTCGTCACCGTGTTCGGCCTTGCGTCGATTTATGTCAAAGCCCTGAACAAGGTGAAACAGAGATGAGCGGCTTTTCTGTTACCGAACCGACCAAACGGTCGAAGTGGATCGCCGGTGTACTGGTCATCACCTATGCGCTGATAACCATGATCCCGCTGGTCTGGATCTTGCTGACCGGGTTCAAATCCCCCGCAGATGCGATCAGCTATCCGCCCAAGCTTGTCTTCGACCCGACGCTTGAGGGATATGTCAACCTGTTCACCACACGCACGCGGCAGACACAGGAGTTTCTGGAAGCGAACCCGCCACAGAACTGGGCGGATGAGATCGTGCGTCAATACGACATGGTGATCGTCGGACCCTCGAAATTTGGTGAACGGTTCATGAACTCGGTGATCATCGGGTTCGGATCGACCTTCTTGAGCATCTTTCTGGGCACTTTGGCTGCCTATGCGTTCAGCCGTTTCAAGGTGCCTTTGAAAGACGATCTGCTGTTTTTCATCCTGAGTACACGGATGATGCCACCGGTTGCGGTGGCGATCCCGATCTTTCTGATGTTCCGCAATCTGGGCCTCAGCGATACGCATCTGGGGATGATCTTGCTGTATACCGGGGTGAATATCTCGCTGGCAGTGTGGCTGCTAAAGGGCTTCATAGACGAAATCCCGCGCGAGTATGAAGAAGCCGCTCTGATCGATGGCTACACGCGGTTCCAAGCCTTCTACAAGGTGGTACTGCCACAGGCCGCGACCGGTATTGCCTCAACCGCGATCTTCTGCCTGATCTTTGCCTGGAACGAATATGCGTTTGCAGTACTGCTGACTTCGGCCAATGCCCAAACAGCGCCACCCTTCATTCCCACAATCATCGGGATCGGTGGACTCGATTGGCCCGCCGTCGCTGCAGGGGCCACGATCTTCCTGATCCCGGTCATGATCTTCACCATCCTGATGCGCAAGCACCTGCTGCGCGGGATCACTTTCGGAGCGGTGCGCAAATGACCAAGTTTCTGAACGGATTGCTGCGGCTGCGCCGTGGACCCTGGGAAATGGTGGCAACCATCCTGATCGCTGTCGGGGTCTTGATGCTGATGCAGCCTTTTGTCCTGTGGGCCTTCACCTATTCCTTCATCGTCACGCTGATTGGAACCGTCATGTTCATCATCGTCAGCCATTTTCCGGAGGGCGAATAGATGTGGGAACAAGCTTGCCCAATCCTGCCGTCACGCGACTTTGACGCGACCCAGAACTTCTATGCCGATCTTGGTTTCGACACTTGGTACAAGGATGAAGGCTATCTGCTGATGAACAATGAAAAGGTAGAGCTTCGCTTTTTCGCAAAGCCCGAAAATCGGCCCGAAACTTGCGACCATGGTGTCTATATTCGGCCGACCAATGTTGATGAGTTTTCAGATCGTGTCGCGCAGCTGGGGCTGCCGCAGACTGGGGCCTTTCCCAAGTTCATACCCGCTGAAGACAAGACATGGGGCATGAGAGAGGCCGCGCTATGGGATCCTGATGGCAATCTCTTGCGTATTGGTGAGGTGATTGCGGATGGCTGAGATCGTCGTCAAAAACGTAAAGAAGATGTTTGGGGACTTCACGGCCGTCCGTGAAAGCTCTTTCACCATTGCGGACGGCGAGTTCTTCATGCTGCTTGGCCCCTCGGGCTGCGGCAAGACAACCACGTTGCGCATGATTGCCGGTCTCGAGCTGCCGACATCGGGTGAGATCTATCTGGACGGGGAAGAGATCAGTCAAAGCCCGCCGTCTGAGCGTGATATTGCCTTTGTGTTCCAGATGTTTGCGCTCTATCCGCATATGAATGTGCGAAAGAACATCAGCTATCCGTTGATCTCTCAGGGCATGCCGCGCGCAGCGGTCAAGGCGAAGGTCGAAGAGGTTGCGGGCATTCTGGGGATCACCGACATTCTGGACAGCCCGGTGGGTGGGTTGTCAGGTGGTGACCGGCAACGCGTGGCCCTTGGTCGCGCCATTGTGCGCGAGCCCAAGGCCTTCATGATGGACGAGCCGCTAGGGGCTTTGGACGCCGAGTTCCGCGAACACATGGCCGAAGAACTGCGCGCATTGCATGATCGTATGGGCGCAACAACAGTTTACGTCACCCATGATCAGCTTGAAGCTATGCAAATGGGCGACAAGATCGTGGTGATGAACAACGCGGTAATTGAACAGTTTGGAACACCGCAAGAGATCTATGACAAACCCGCGACCATGTTTGTGGCTGACTTCATCGGCTCACCTTCAATGAACTTCCTACCATTTCAGGGCAAGGTGGTGCCCGGTACAGAATCCGTGCGGCTCAACGGTCATGATGAGGCGGTGCCCAAACTGCTGGAAGGAGCCGAAGGCGAGTTGGTCTTTGGTGTACGCCCGGAACATGTGTTCCTGTCCGATGCCAGTAACTACCGTGCCAAGGTCCTGGCGGCAGAATATTTGGGGACGACCCAGATCGTGACGCTTGAAAGCCCCAATGGTGAGTTGAAAGCCCGCATCGATGCCCGCGAAACGGTTACCCCCGGAGATCTCGTGGGTCTGGATTTCCGCTCTCCAACAGTCACGCTGTTCGAGAAGTCATCGGGCCGGGCGTTGCGATCAGTGCTGAACGATGAGGTGTTGGGCGATGGCTGAGGTTGTGTTGAAGAATATCTCGAAGTCGTTTGGGAATGTTGAAGCGGTCAAGGATATCTCGATGACCATCCCTGACGGTGCGTTTGTTGTTCTTTTGGGGCCAACCGGGGCTGGTAAGACCACAACACTGCGTCTGATTTCAGGGCTTGAGAAACTGGATGCGGGTTCGGTTCACATCGGTGGACGCGATGTTGGCCTGGACACGCCCGCTCAGCGCGACGTGGCAATGGTGTTTCAGCAATACTCGCTCTATCCGCATATGACGGTGCGCGATAACCTGTCCTTCCCACTGCGCTCGCCGATCCTGAAGACGCCCGAGGATGAAATCACGCGCAAGGTAAACGAGGTCGCGGAAATCCTGCAGATTCCGCATAAGCTGGACAACAAAGCCACAGAGCTGTCGGGCGGTGAAATGCAGCGCGTGTCCATCGGGCGCGCATTGGTGCGTGATCCGCAGATCTTTTTGATGGACGAGCCGCTAAGCTCTCTGGATGCCAAACTGCGCGCCGACCTGCGGGTAGAACTTAAGCGCATTCAGGCTGATCTGGGCTCGACCCTGCTTTATGTAACCCATGATCAGGTCGAGGCCATGACAATGGCGACCCATATCGGGGTGTTGGAAGACGGCCGCTTGGTTCAATACGGCACACCGCGCGACATTTACGAGAATCCCGGCAGCGTCTATGTCGCCAGCCGGTTGGGCCTGCCGCGGATCAACATTCTTCCGTCCGAGTTGTTCGGTGGCAGTCACAAAGGCCCGCAGATCGGCCTGCGCCCGGAAAACATCGTTGAAGGTGAAGGTGCGGATGCCCGCGTCATCCGTGCCGAGCATTTGGGCGATCAGACTAGGTTGCATCTGGATCTGAAGGGGCATCAGGTGGTGACCCTGATTGATGTCCATCAGGACTATCCTACTGGAAAGATGATAAAAATCCGCCCACAGAACCCGTTATACTTTGACGCGTCCGGTGCGCGTGTGACTTAAGGAGCAAAAGCATGGCCCAGTTCCTCAACACCAAAGAAACCCTTGTGACCGATGCGATCGATGGCCTTTTGGCCGCGTCCGGCGGCGCGCTGACACGGTTGGACGGGTATCCGCATATCAAGGTTGTATACCGGTCGGACTGGGACAAGTCGAAAGTGGCGCTGGTTTCGGGTGGTGGGTCCGGGCACGAACCGGCCCATGCCGGGTTCGTCGGCGCGGGCATGTTGACCGCCGCTGTTTGCGGAGAGGTATTCGCGTCGCCATCGGTTGAGGCGGTACTTGCCGGGATACTTGCTGTCACGGGCGAGGCGGGCTGCCTGCTGATCGTCAAGAACTATACCGGCGACCGGTTGAACTTCGGGTTGGCAGCCGAAAGGGCGCGGGCGCTGGGGCGCAAGGTCGAGATGGTTGTGGTCGATGACGACATCGCCTTGCCGGACCTGCCGCAACCACGTGGCGTCGCGGGAACTTTGTTTGTGCATAAAATCGCGGGCGCGTTGGCAGAAGGCGGGGCTGACTTGGCCACTGTTACGACTGCAGCCAAAGCCGTGATCGACAAGGTCGTCAGCATTGGGATGAGCCTGGATACCTGTACCGTACCGGGATCGCCCAAAGAAGAGAGAATAGCGCCGGGCAAGGCCGAGCTTGGGTTGGGCATCCACGGTGAGCCGGGGGTGGAACAGGTCGATTTCTCGAACGCGGTCACGGCGATGTCTACTGTGGTCGAAAAGCTGAAACAGCGTGTGGGTTCGGGCGACTGTGTCGCGCTGGTCAACAACCTGGGTTCGACCACGCCGCTTGAGATGTCGGTGCTGACCCATGCGCTGACCGAGACGGGTATCGCACAGCATATCATCGGACCTGCTCCGATGATGACGTCTTTGGATATGCATGGATTTTCCGTGTCGATCCTGCCAGTTGCCACCGATGATCTGGCGGCACTCCAGACCCCAGTTGATTTACCCGCATGGCCAGGTGTCAACGCCATCCAGCCCGTGCCGGTTGCACCGCTGCCCGACGGGTTGACCCCAATCGATCCGATCCCGTCGAATAACCCGGCGACGCGCGAGACGATTTTGCGCCTGTCGGAACTGCTGATCAATGCGGAAAGCAGACTGAACGAGTTGGACGCCAAGTCCGGGGATGGGGACACCGGTAGCACATTGGCGACCGCAGCGCGCGCCTTGCAAGTCAGCATAGACCGGATGCCGCTGGCTGACCTTACGCAGCTTTTTCCGGCGCTGGGCAATGAGCTGAGCCAGACCATGGGCGGGTCATCCGGTGTTATTCTTGCGATCTTCTTCAACGCTGCAGGCGATGCCTGTGCCAGCGGTGCCTCAATTTCCAAGTCGCTGGTTGAAGGGTTGAACAGGGTCAGTCAGGTGGGCGGCGCACAGGTGGGTGACCGGACAATGGTTGACGCGCTCGCCCCGGCGCTTGCAGCGCTTCAATCGGGCATGACCGAGGCCGCCAAGGCAGCGCGTAAAGGAGCTGACTCAACGGCACAGATTCATCGTGCCAAAGCCGGTCGCGCCGCCTATGTTCCGGCCGAAAACCTGATCGGGCATAACGATCCCGGTGCCGAGGCTGTCGCCCTATTATTCGAGGGTTTGGCGCAGGAGCTTGAGGGCTGAACGTCACGTGGAAGACCAGAAACAAAAACTAGAATTGGTGAAAAAGCCAACGGTCAATGACATCGCGCGTGTGGCCGGTGTCAGCCTTGCGACGGTCGACAGGGTTCTGAACAGACGCCCCGGAGTGCGCTCTGTGACCGTCCAGAAAGTGCAAAAGGCGATCGATAAGCTGGGTTACGTCCGCGATACGGCAGCGGCCAATCTGGCGCGAAAGCGCGTGTACAGGTTTTTGTTCATTCTGCCCGACACGGACAATGAGTTCATCGAGGCGTTGACCGCGCAGATTACCGAGCAATCCCGTGACCAATTCATCGAGCGGACCCGCATCTCAATCAAGAAAGTCGCGCCCTTTGATCCGCAAGAAATCGTCAATCTTCTTGACGGGATCGATAGCAGGGAAACAGACGGTGTCGCAGTGTTCGGGCCAGAAACCCCATCGGTTCGGGATGCTGTGAAACGAGCCCGAGACAAAGGCGTTCCGGTGGTCGCATTGGTGTCTGATTTGCCAAGTTCTGATCGGGATCATTTTGTCGGGATCGACAATGTCTCGGCCGGGCGAACTGCGGCACAGTTGATGGGGCGCTTTGTGCATCGCAAAGGGAAGGTTCTGGTTCTGACCGGATCGCGGCTTGCCCGTGATCACCTGGAACGTCGACAGGGTTTCGACCTGGTGGTTGCGGAAGATTTTCCGCATCTCGAAGTTGTGGCTTCGGTCGAAGGTCGTGACGACCCGAAACTGATCTACAAGTTGTTGCCCGAGATTTTCGAGACCTACCCTGATCTTGTCGGGATTTATTCGTCCGCTGCGGGTAATGCAGGTCTTGTTCAGTTTCTGTCAGATCACAGAATCGGCAAGGATCTGGTGATCATTGCTCATGAACTGACCCCGCTCAGCCGCGAAGCCTTGCGAAAAGGGATTTTTGACGCTCTAATTTCACAAGATTCTGGGCATATCATTCGCTCTGCGGTTCGCCTGTTGCGCGCGACTTCGGACAAGGTGCCTTTCAACAGGGCACAGGAACGTATCCGCACTGACATTTATCTGAAAGAAAATTTGCCCCGTTAGGGGTTTTGGGTTCTGGGAGGAAACACCATGAAAACAATCAAAGGCCCGGCTTTGTTTCTGGCACAGTTTGCCGGAGACGAGGCGCCCTTCAACTCGTGGGACGCGATCACCAAATGGGCGGCCGAATGCGGCTATAAGGGGGTGCAGGTTCCCAGTTGGGACGACAGGCTGTTTGATCTTGAAACTGCGGCGACCAGCAAGGACTACTGCGACGCGTTCAAGGGGCAGGCGCAGGAGAACGGCGTCGAAGTCACCGAGCTTTCGACCCATCTTCAGGGGCAATTGGTTGCGGTGCATCCTGCCTATGACACCGCCTTTGACGGCTTTGCTGCCGAAAGCGTTCGGGGCAATCCAAAAGCCCGCCAGGAATGGGCGGTGGAACAGGTCAAAAAGGCGTTGTCTGCCTCGCGCAACCTGGGGATCAACGCGCATGCGACTTTTTCTGGCGCACTGGCCTGGCCATATCTTTACCCCTGGCCACAACGTCCGGCCGGTCTGGTTGAAACCGCCTTTGATGAGCTTGCGCGCCGTTGGCTGCCGATCCTGAACCACGCCGAAGAGTGCGGCGTTGACGTCTGCTATGAGATCCATCCGGGCGAGGACCTGCATGATGGCATCACATATGAGATGTTCCTGGAAAGAACCGGCAACCATGCACGGGCCTGCATGCTCTATGACCCGTCACATTACATCCTTCAGTGCCTCGATTATCTGGACAATATCGACATCTACAAAGACCGGATCAGAATGTTCCACGTCAAGGATGCCGAGTTCAATCCAACCGGTCGGCAAGGTGTCTATTCGGGCTATCAAAGCTGGGTCGACCGTGCAGGCCGGTTCCGGTCGCTGGGCGATGGGCAGGTGGATTTTGGGGCTGTGTTCTCGAAAATGGCCGCGAATGACTTCGATGGCTGGGCGGTCGTCGAATGGGAATGCTGCCTGAAGCACCCCGAGGACGGCGCGCGGGAAGGGGCGCAATTCGTCTCGGATCATATTATCCGCGTTACAGAAAAGGCGTTTGACGATTTCGCAGATGGCGGAACCGATGAGGCTGCAAACCGCAAGATGCTGGGGATCGACTGATGGTTACTGGACGTAGCGAAGAAAACGCGGGCCGCATTCGCCTTGGTATGGTCGGTGGTGGCAACGACGCCTTTATCGGCGGCGTACATCGTATCGCCGCGCGACTGGACGACAAGTTCGAGCTTGTCGCTGGCGCATTGTCCTCGACGCCGGAAAAAGCGCAGGCCAGCGGCGAGGCTTTGGGGCTTGCGCGAATTTATGATGACTTCAAGCAGATGGCGATCCGTGAGGCCCGGCTTAAATCAGGGATCGAAGCGGTATCAATCGTAACGCCCAACCATGTTCACTATGCGGCGGCGCGCGAGTTTCTGAAACGGGGCATTCATGTCATTTGTGACAAACCACTGACTTCGACTCTGAGCGACGCGAAAAAGCTGGTCAAAGCAGCAGAAAGCTCGGACGCTCTGTTCATCCTGACCCACAATTACACCGGCTATCCGATGGTGCGGCAGGCGCAAGAGATGGTGGCCAATGGCGACATCGGCACCATTCGTGTGGTGCAGGTGGAATACCCACAGGACTGGTTGACCGAACAGCAGGATTTCAAACAGGCCGAATGGCGCACCGATCCCGAACGTTCCGGCGCGGGGGGATCAACCGGGGATATCGGAACGCACGCCTATAACCTGGCCTGCTTTGTCACAGGGCTGGAGGCCGAAAGCCTGGCCGCCGATTTGCAGGCCTTTGTGCCCGGGCGGCCTGTGGATGACAACGCCCATGTCATGTTGCGCTTCAAGGGCGGTGCGCGGGGGATGCTTTGGTGTTCGCAGGTGGCACCCGGCAATGAAAATGCTCTGCGCTTGCGGGTCTATGGTGACAAGGGGGGTCTGGAATGGGCGCAGGAGGATCCGAACTATCTGTGGTTCACTCCCTATGGCGAACCCAAGCGCCTGATCACCCGAAACGGGGCTGGGGCAGGGGATGCGGCAAACCGCATAAGCCGCGTGCCTCCGGGCCATCCCGAGGGTTATCTGGAAGGGTTTGCCAATATCTACAGCGAAGCGGCAGAGGCCATTCAAGCGCATCGAAACGGCAAGACGCCGGATGCGTCAGTTGTCTATCCAACAGTTCAGGATGGGCTGAGCGGTGTGAAATTCGTAGGTGCCTGTGTCCAAAGCGCGGCGCGCAACTCAGCTTGGGTCAAGCTGGATTGACCGAGTTCTATTGCGGCTGGCATCGGCTGTCTTGAAAAGCGCGTGATCGGGAAGGATCAAACATGTTTCTAGGTCTGGATTTGGGCACTTCGGGCCTGCGAGGGCTGCTGGTCGATGATCAGATGCAGATCATCGCTGAGGCTGAGGCCGCAATAGAAACCTCGACCCCGTCGCCGGGGTGGTCGGAACAGGATCCTGCGGATTGGGTTGAGGCTTGTCAGCGCGTCATCGCAGGTCTGAAACAGGCGAACCCAAACGCTCTGGCTTCGGTCCGTGGCATCGGGCTGAGCGGCCACATGCACGGGGCGACCCTGCTCGATGAGGCGGTGCAGGTTCTGCGGCCGTGCATCTTATGGAATGACACCCGCTCGGCCAATGAGGCCTCTGCTTTGGATGGCCTGTCGGACATGCGCGCGATCACAGGGAATATCGTCTTTCCCGGCTTTACCGCGCCCAAACTTGCTTGGGTTCGGGCCCACGAGCCCAACATATTTGCCAAGACAGCCAAGGTCCTCCTGCCGAAAGACTATTTGCGCTATTGGCTGACGGGAGAGTTCATCAGCGAGATGTCCGACAGCGCGGGAACCGCCTGGTTGGATGTTGGGCAGCGCGCGTGGTCTGACAAGGCGCTGGAGCTGAGCCATATGAACGCCAGCCAGATGCCCGATCTGGTTGAGGGCAATGCGCCAGGTGGTGAAGTGCGGGCCGAGTTGTTGCATGATTGGGGGATGTCCGGGCCGGTTATCGTTGCCGGTGGTGCTGGTGACAATGCCGCCGCCGCTTGTGGTATCGGGGCGATTGACGAAGGCACGGGCTTTTTGTCTCTGGGCACCTCTGGCGTGCTGCTGGTCGCCAAGAACGCTTATGCGCCCGACCCGGAAACAGCGGTACATTGTTTTTGCCACGCGGTGCCGGACAGGTGGATCCAGATGGGGGTTATCCTGTCGGCGACAAACAGCATGAACTGGTTGTCGCGCAATCTCGGCCAACCTGTCAGTGCCTTGGCTGGAGCGCTGCCTGATCAAGTGAACGGTCCTTCTGCAATCACGTTCCTGCCTTACCTGTCGGGGGAGCGCACGCCCCATAATGACAGCGCCATTCGGGGTGCCTTTCTTGGGATCGACGTGTCATCGGAACCGGCGGATTTGACCCAATCGGTGATGGAAGGTGTGAGTTTCGCAATGCGCGATTGCCTTGAAGCGCTCAAAGCTACGGGCACGGAGCCAAGCCGATTGCTGGCTGTGGGCGGGGGCGCGCGATCCCGGTTCTGGCTGGAAACCCTTGCGACGGTGCTTGATGTCCCGCTCGCCCTGCCCGAAGGCAGTGAGTTCGGGGCCGCGATGGGCGCTGCGCGATTGGCGGCTTGTGCGGTCACAGGTGCCACCCCAAGCGACGTAATGGTTGCACCATCGATTGCCGAACATATAGAGCCGCGCCCCGAGTTGTTGGATGCCTATGAAAAAACGTATCACCGGTATAGGCAGTATTACAAAGCCGTGGCCCCTTTGGCCGCGCGTTAGACAAAGGCCTGGGGCAAAGCCGTGCAGATTGAACGCGTTACTCTCAGAGATCACGACATGTCGGCTTCGTTGCTGAACTATGGCGCGATCACGCAAAGCTGGGTTTTGGATGAAACACCGCTGATCCTTGGGTATGAAGACCCGCAGGATTACCTGTCAGACCCGTTCTATCTTGGCGCTATCGTGGGACGGGTCGCCAACCGGATCGGCGGGGCGCGGTACCGACTGGACGATGCTGAATACCTATTGGACGCAAATGAAGGTGCGAATAGCTTGCATGGCGGTTTCAACGCTCTGTCGCGCCGCTATTGGCAAATTCAACAATCCAACGGCAATCAGGCTGTGATGTATTACGCCTCGCCAGACGGGGAATGTGGTTTTCCCGGTTTGGTGGCATTTGAGGTTCGTGTGACGCTGAAATATCCGCGCCTGACCTACGAAATAACGGCCAAGCCGGATCGGCCAACTCCGATCAGCATCGCGCAGCACAATTATTATACTCTGGGTAATCTCGGCGGTATGACCGATGCACATCTCAGGATCATGTCCGACCGAATTTTGGCCACCGACGCTCAGGGTGTTGCAAACGGGCCAATTCACCAGGTGAAGGGGTCAACGCGGGACTTCACTGCTGAGCGTCCGATTGGTGACTGCGCAGAGGGTCTGGACAGTTTTTTCGTTTTCAATGCTAAGCGATCCACCAACGAAGCGGTTGCCGAGCTTGTTGCGGAATCCGGTCTGACATTGCGGGTCTATTCCGACCAACCTGGGGCACAGGTCTATTCGGCGGCGCAGATGTCTGATCCGTTTTGGGATAGCGCCGGATTGTGTATCGAGCCGTCGGGCTATCCTAATGCGGTCAACACACCGTCATTCCCTTCAGTATTGTACTCGCCTGAAAAGCCCTACTATCAAAAGCTGGTCTTGGAGATTGTGGAGGATCGGGTGTGAAACGTGTTTTGGTCGGCGCGGTTTCCGGGCTGTGTTTGACGGGTTCGGTCGGAATAGCGCTGGACCTTGGCCCCAAGCCCGAATTTCCGCAGCTGGATCTGAATGCGGTCGAGCTGGGCCAGCTATTGTTCTACGATCCGATCCTGTCGGGCAATCGAAACATCAGCTGTGCCACCTGTCATCACCCCGATCTTGGAACCACGGACGGCTTGTCGCTGGGGATCGGCGAGGGTGGGGTAGGGCTTGGGAATGGGCGGGTTCTTGACCCCGAAAACTTGCCGGAACAGAGAATACCCCGCAATTCTCCGGGTC
The DNA here is from genome assembly GCF_013035585.1 of Ruegeria sp. HKCCA5839. Taxonomy (NCBI): domain Bacteria; kingdom Pseudomonadati; phylum Pseudomonadota; class Alphaproteobacteria; order Rhodobacterales; family Roseobacteraceae; genus Ruegeria; species Ruegeria sp. HKCCA5839. Next base: position 132,133 of record NZ_WQIE01000008.1, read on the forward strand.
TTTGGAACCTCGGTGCAACCGAGTTCACGACCTTCTTTCACGATGGTCGGCTTGAGGCCGCGCCAGGTGAACCGGACGGGATCAGAACACCGCTCAGCACGCATATGAGATCGGGATTCCAATCTGCGCTGGCGGCACAGGCCATGTTCCCGGTTCTGTCGCCTGATGAAATGGCCGGACACTATTCGGAGAACGAAATCAGTCAAGCTGTGCGGCTGGGCTTTCTGTCGCAAGAAAGTGGTGCGTGGGATTTGATCGCTGCGCGCGTTGCCGAGATCCCAGAATACCAGCAGCGGTTTCAGGACGTCTATCCAGGCGATGAGATTTCATTTACCGGTATCGCCAACGTTATCGCCGACTTTATCGCGTTCGAGTGGCGCGCGGATAACAGTGCGTTTGATCGGGCAATGCGTGGTGCAGGCGACCTCTCGGACGCTCAGCAGCGCGGCATGGATTTATTTTATGGCGAAGCCGGGTGCAGCAGCTGCCATTCCGGCTGGTTCCAGACAGATCACGGGTTTCATTCCATTGCCATGCCGCAGATCGGGCCGGGCAAAGCTGCGCGATTTGAAAACCATGCCCGCGATGACGGGCGATTGCGCGTCACTGGTGATGCAGACGACGCCTTTGCATTCAGAACGCCGTCCCTGCGCAACGTTACGCTGACCGCGCCCTATGGGCACAGCGGAGCCTATGCCGAGTTGGAAGATGTCGTCCGCCATCATCTGGATCCGGTGCAGTCGCTGCGGGACTACGCCGTGGCGTCGGCGCATTTGCCCGAATTCCCCGGCGCTGAGGATGAAAAGCCGATGCTGGACGCGTCCCTTGTCGATGCAATAGCTGCGTCCAATGATCTGGAACCGATCCAACTGAGCGACGCCGAAATCGGCGATATCATAAGTTTTCTAGGTAGTCTTGAGGATCCGGCCCTTCGCCTGGGAGTCCCGAAACAGGTGCCCAGCGGTTTGCCTATCGACCAATGATCAGCGTTGAATGCGGATGATCTGATTGGGCGCTACGTTCTGCCATGGGCCAACCGTGCCACCGGGCCAGATCACCCGTAACCGGGCCTCAACCGCGTCGCCTAAGCCGAAATGATGCTGGCCCGCGATGCCACCAGCATGGCCGCCGCCAATGGTGATTTCGCGCGTTTGCAGTCCCTGTTCGGTTTCGATTTCTATGAACCCTCCTACGGCTGCGCGGTTTGTCCCAGGTTGCTCGACCTCAACAAGCAGCCAGTTTCCCGGGCCGGTCTGGTTCTCATACACCTCCAGCGCAGAGCCGCGGTTCACGACCACCAGATCCAGATGCCCATCGTTGTTCAGATCCACAACCGCTCCGCCGCGTGACTTGGACATCGAGGCGACACCTGCATCCACCGAGGCTTCGACGAACTGCCCATCGGGTTGCTGTAAAAGCAGGTTGTTGGGGTCGCTCATCGCTGCGTCCGGCATCTGTTCGACATTGCCTTTGGCCACGAAGATATCGTCACGCCCATCATTATTGACGTCGGCAAACTGTGCGTGCCAGCCGGTCGAAGGCCGTCCATCCTCCCCTACATGCGGTCGATGCGCCGTGGTCCCCTTGTCATAGGTCGCATCGCGCCATGTCGGGCCATCCGCGACCGGGTCGAACACCTGCAACTTCTGATCACCCATCGACGTCAAAAAAACCTCAGGGTATCCGTCGCCCGTCAAATCGCGCGAGGCGATGCCCATGCCCCAGATCGAATAGGGCAACCATCCCTCATCCGCAGAATAAAGCCGGGGCGTAGGTTCCATCGCCCACATCTGCTCTGCGCCGCCTCGGACGTAATAGTGCCGGTCATTGCTGACCCGTAAATCTGCCCGCCCGCTCCGCGCCCAGTCGGAAAACAGGATGGAAAGCGCACAATAGCCGGGTGTCAGATGCTGCGGTTCTGCATAGGTTGTACCTGCGGGGCGATAGAGCAGCGTTGGTCCGCAAGCTTCGAACGGCCCATCTGGGTTGAGCCGATCGACATAGGTGCCAAAGGCCAGAGTCGGTAGGGTTTGGCCCGCCTCCCAAGTGGCGGAGAACGCGGTTGTCCAATGGTCTGCGGATTGAAATCTTATGGCTTCGAAGGGCGCGAAGGCGCAGTCTGGTTTGCCTTGCAGCAGCAGATCCTCACCGACTCGCAAAATTGCCAGATCCATCAGGCCATCGCTATCGATATCCAGCGGGTATGCCCCGGAGACTCCGGTTAAGGTCAAAGTGTCGGGAGTGGCGCTGCGAAATGAGACCCCATTCTGCGAGGTGTTCAGGAACAGTTGCGCCGGGTTGGATCCCCCGGCCACAAAAAGCTCTGGCAGGTCATCACCGTTGCAGTCAAACACCGCCACTCCCCCGCCGACAAAGTGTTCCCATCCGCCGTCATAGACATGCTCGGGAATTGCGATCTGTTCGAACGTTGGCAGCGCGACCTGGGCAGTTGCGGCTGTTGCAAAGATAAGAGTGAAAACCGGACTAAGACGCATGTTTGGCAAGCTCGTTCACTTTTAGGATCGAGACCTGCTCGATTCCGTATGCGGCGGCCCCTTTGGTCCAGATCTGGTCACCCCAATGGTGTATCTTGATTTCAGGCAGTGGGGCATCAACCTTCACCACGCCGCGTTCGATACGGTTCATCACCTCATCGGTGCACAGGTGGTCGATATTGGCTTGGGTTCCAGACAGAATGATACATTCGGGATCGAACAGGTTAATCAGATTGGACACTCCAAGCCCAAACACCTGGCCTGCGCGCGCAAGCACGGACGCAGCGCGATCATCGCCGGCATGCGCGCGTTGGAAAATATCAGAGACGGATTTCAACTGTTCACCGGCCTCAATTACGGTCATTTCCCGGATCAGAGCATAGTCGCCCACATAGGCTTCGAGGCAGCCGCGCTGACCACATTGGCACAATGCACCATCGAGCTGCACCTTGAGGTGACCGAACTCGGCCCCGCAACCGCGTTCCCCACGGAATAGTTTGCCATCCAGGACGATACCCAGCCCAACACCATGTTCAATCGTCACAACCAGAAAGTTCTTCAATCCCTTGCCCATACCAAAAAGCTGCTCGCCCTTGGCCACAAGGTTTGCGTCGTTTTCAATGAAGGCTGGGCAGGGCAAAGCGTCCGTCAGCAGTTTACTGAAATCGACATTGCGCTCGGTGATCGAAGAGGACCAATGGACGAAGTTTCGCTCTGCATCGAGAAGCCCGGCCACACCTATTGCAATACCAGCCACGGCATCGGCACTGACACCAAATTTGGCACAGGTTTCATCCAATGCGGCACCGATGGTTTGAACGAACTCGGTGGGCGTCATTCTTGCCTTCTGCAGCGGGTATTCATGCGTGACGACTTCGTTGCCTTCAAAATCTACCAGAATGGCCGAGATAAACTGACGGGCCACTTTTATCCCTGCAACGAGATGGGCGCTTGCGTCTAACTGCAGCAAGACACGCGGTCGTCCACGCTTTACCGCATTCGGGTTTGCATTGCCTTCAACTTCCCGGATCAAGCCTGCTGAAATCAAATCGGCTGTTGCAGCGGTGACCGTTGCCGGACTGGTATTCAAAGCAGATGCGATGTCGATCCGCGAAATCGATCCGCGCGTCCTGATGTGATCCAAAACGCGAAGCCGCGTTACATTTCTTTGGTCCAGTGTTTTTAGAGAAGCATTGCTTTTCAGCATCTTACCGTTCCGATTCCTGCAGCTTACCCATTTTTAGCCAAGTGGGAGGGTTTTGAACACTAAATATTTTACCGACTGAAATAAATATGCTATCCAAATTCGTGAGGGCCACGAATCAAGGACGTTGGCTCGACAATTGGGAGGAAATCATGAAACGAATTCTCGGTTTTTCGGCCGCTGCAGTTCTGCTTGGAACAGTTGCATTCGCCGAGCCAGTCGTCGGCGTAAGCTGGTCCAACTTTCAGGAAGAACGTTGGAAAACAGACGAGGCTGCGATCAAATCCGCGCTTGAGGCGGGAGGTGCCGAATATATCTCGGCTGATGCGCAATCGTCTTCCGCCAAGCAATTGGCGGATATCGAAAGCCTGATTGCGCAGGGTGTCGACGCCCTGATCATTCTGGCGCAGGACGCGCAGGCCATTGGCCCCGCCGTGCAGGCGGCTGCGGATGAAGGCATTCCAGTGATTGCTTATGACCGTCTGATCGAAGACGATCGCGCCTTTTATCTGACATTCGACAATGTCGAAGTTGGTCGCATGCAGGCGCGCGCCGTTTTTGAAGCAATGCCCAAAGGCAACTATGTGATGATCAAGGGTTCGCCCACTGACCCGAACGCAGATTTCCTGCGCGGTGGCCAGCAAGAGATCATCGAGGCCGCAGTTGAAAGCGGTGACATCGTCATCGTCGGCGAAGCCTATACCGATGGCTGGCTTCCAGCCAACGCGCAGCGGAACATGGAACAGATCCTGACCGCCAATGAAAACAACGTTGACGCGGTTGTTGCCTCGAATGACGGCACGGCGGGTGGTGTTGTTGCGGCGCTGACCGCGCAAGGCATGGAAGGTATTCCGGTTTCGGGTCAGGATGGCGATCACGCGGCGCTGAACCGGGTTGCGCTGGGCACGCAAACTGTGTCCGTCTGGAAAGACGCGCGCGAGCTTGGCAAAGCGGCAGGTGAGATTGCTGTTGCCCTGAGTGGTGGTACAAGCCCGAGCGATGTTGATGGTGCAATCAGCTGGACCTCGCCGGGTGGCACGACAATGAACTCGGTCTTCCTGGCACCGGTTCCGATCACACAAGACAACCTGTCGGTTGTTGTAGATGCTGGCTGGATCCCTCTGGAGGATCTGTGCCAGGGCGTCGAGAACGGCCCAGCACCTTGTAACTAAACCTAAAAGTCCCTGGCCCGCGCTTTGGGCCAGGGACCCTTTGCTGAACATGAAAGATCGGAAATGACCGAAACTTCGTCTCAGCCGGTACCTCAAAAAGCAAAGCAGAACCTGTTCCAGCAGTTGGAACTGGACATGCGGCTTTTGGGTATGATCGGCGCCTTTGTCATCCTTTGCATCGGGTTCAACATCGTCACTGACGGGCGTTTTCTGACACCCCGGAATCTGTTCAACCTGTCCATTCAGACCGTCTCGGTGGCCATCATGGCCTGTGGCATGGTCTTTATCATCGTGACGCGACATATCGACTTGTCGGTCGGTGCGCTTTTGGCGACCACCTCAGCCGTAATGGCAATGACGCAGACCGAGCTATTGCCGAACATCCTGGGCATGGGCCTGAACAATCCGCTGACATGGGCCATAACCGTTGTCGTTGGTCTGTTTGTCGGCACTCTGATCGGGGCGTTCCACGGATGGATGGTGGGTTATCTGACAATTCCTGCCTTCATTGTTACATTGGGCGGATTTTTGGTTTGGCGAAACGTGGCATGGTACATGACCAGCGGTCAGACCATTGGCCCGCTGGACAGCACGTTCCTCATGTTTGGTGGCACCAACGGTACGTTGGGCACAACCACAAGCTGGCTGTTTGGATTTGCCGCGACGGCGGTAGCGATCTGGGCCTTGTGGAGCAGTCGGCGCGCCAAGGCAGCACATGGTTTCCCGGTCAAACCCGTTTGGGCCGAGGCAACTTTGGCGGCCATCATCGCGATCGCCATCCTAGGATATGTCTACATCGTCAACAGCTATGCGATCCCGACGCGCCGGCTAGAGCGCATGTTTGAGGCGCGGGGTGAGGTAATGCCCGAGGGGCTGGTCGTTGGATATGGTATCCCGATTTCGGTCCTTATTCTGATCATTGTTGCCGTCACTCTGACAGTCGTGGCGCGCAAAACCCGGTTTGGGCGGTATATCTTTGCCACCGGAGGGAACCCGGACGCGGCAGAGCTTTCGGGGATCAATACGCGCCTGCTGACCGTAAAGATCTTTGCCTTGATGGGCTTTCTGTGTGCCGTGTCAGCCGTTGTCGCATCGGCGCGTCTGGCCAACCATTCGAACGATATAGGGACGCTGGACGAACTGCGGGTGATCGCGGCGGCCGTGATCGGAGGCACCGCATTGTCCGGTGGTCTTGGAACGATCTACGGCGCGATACTGGGCGCGTTGATCATGCAAGCGTTGCAATCGGGCATGGCCATGGTCGGGGTTGATGCTCCGTTTCAAAACATCGTTGTCGGCAGCGTTCTGGTGCTGGCTGTCTATATCGACATCGTCTACCGCAAGCGATTGGGGGCCAAGTGATGGAAACGCAGGACACTCAAAATCAGGTTTCAAGTTCTGGTCGTGGCTCTGGCCAACCGCCCCTGGTTGAGATGCGGGACATCTCGATCTCATTTGGCGGGATCAAGGCGGTGGATCATGTCTCTGTCGATCTTTATCCCGGTGAGGTTGTTGGCCTTCTGGGCCATAACGGGGCGGGGAAATCGACGCTGATCAAAGTGTTGTCGGGTGCTTACCAGATGGATCAGGGCGAGATCCTGATTGATGGCAAACCGGTCGAGATCGGCAACCCGCGCGATGCGCGTGCCAACAATATCGAGACGATCTATCAGACGCTTGCCCTGGCCGACAATCTGGATGCGACCTCGAACCTGTTTCTGGGGCGCGAGATGATCACGCCAATGGGTCTGGTCAATGATGCCGCGATGGAGGCCGAATGTCGCAAGATCATGGCGCAGCTCAATCCGAACTTTCAAAAGTTCAACGATCCGGTCTCGGCGCTTTCGGGTGGGCAAAGACAGTCGGTTGCCATCGCACGGGCGGTTTACTTCAATGCACGTATCCTGATCATGGACGAGCCGACCGCAGCTTTGGGCCCTCATGAAACGCAGATGGTGGCGGATCTGATCCATCAGCTCAAGGCGCAGGGGATCGGAATATTCCTGATCGACCATGATGTACATGCGGTGATGGAACTGTGTGACCGCGCGTCGGTCATGAAAAACGGGAAACTGGTTGGAACGGTCGACATCGCCGACGTTACAGATGACGATTTGCTGTCCATGATTATTCTGGGCAAGCAACCAGGACAAAAAACAGAGTAGGTAAGACCATGACCAGCGGTTTTTTTGAGGGTATCGAAAAAGTTCGATACGAAGGATTGGACAGCAAGAACCCGCTGGCTTTCCGCCATTACAACCCAGACGAAATCGTGATGGGCAAGCGTATGGAAGATCACCTGCGCTTTGCCGTCGCGTGGTGGCATTCCTTTGCATGGGAAGGGGGCGATCCGTTTGGGGGCCCGACCTTTGAGCGCCCTTGGTACCCGCAAGACGACATGTCCCGCGCCCGTCTGAAGGCGGACATCGCCTTTGAGATGTTTGACATTCTGGGGCAGCCTTACTTCTGCTGGCACGACGTTGATGTTCGGCCCGAGCAGGGCAATTTCGCTGACAATCTGCGCACGTTGAACGAAATCACCGACTATATCGGTGAGAAAATGCAGCAGGTCGGCACCAAGCTGCTTTGGGGCACGGCCAATATGTTCAGCCACCGCAGATGGATGTCAGGCGCCAGTACAAATCCTGATCCAGACGTGTTTGCCTTTGCTGCGGCGACCGTAAAATCGTGCATCGATGCGACTCATAAACTGGGCGGCGAAAACTATGTGCTGTGGGGCGGGCGTGAAGGGTATGAAACCTTGCTCAACACGGATCTGATGGCCGAGTTGGATCACATGGGCCGCTTTCTGAACATGGTTGTCGAATACAAGCACAAGATCGGCTTCAAAGGCACCATTCTGGTGGAGCCAAAACCGCAGGAACCGTCAAAACATCAATATGATTACGACGCCGCAACCTGCATCGGGTTCCTAAGAAAGTATGGGCTTGAGAATGAGGTGAAGCTGAATCTGGAACAGGGGCACGCCATTCTGGCTGGCCACAGTTTCGAACACGAGATCGCGGTTGCCACGGCAGAAGGGATGCTGGGGTCGATCGACATGAACCGCAACGATTACCAGTCGGGCTGGGATACCGATCAGTTCCCCAACAACACGCCCGAGGTGGCGCTGGCCTATTACCACATCCTCAAGGATGGAGGTTTCACCACCGGGGGCACCAACTTTGACGCCAAGATCCGCCGTCAGTCGATTGATGCCGAGGATCTGGTGGCTGCTCATGTCGGTGGGATGGACATCTGCGCTCGTGGTCTGAAAGCTGCTGCGGCGATGATCGAGGATGGCGGTTTGGAGGCGGCGCTGAGCGAACGCTATGCGGGTTGGTCCGACCCGGAAGCTGAGGCGATGTTGGACAGCGATCTGGGCCAGATCACCGCGCGCGTCTTGGACCAGGGGATCAACCCGGATCCGCGCTCGGGTCGGCAAGAGAAACTGGAAAACTACGTCAATAGGTTCGTCTAACCGCTGGTCATCAGTATCCTGTAAGAGGTCCGGTGAGCCGCGCCATTGGTGCCGCCTTGTTGCAAAACACTTGCGCCGCGCGGTCGAATTTCGTTCAATTTTCCTGTTTCAGGAAAATTGATTGGATACGCTATGGCATTGATTTTTGCGGCCCCCAGCTTGCGTCGACGCGACAACACAGATCAGTCGTCTGACTGGGCGTTTGATCTGCAAACGGCGATTGGCAAGGCCAGGCCCGGCGATACGATTGAGCTTTTGCCGGGCCGCTATCCCACCCCTGCGGTGATTGCGATTTCGGGAACCAAAACGCACCCCATCACAATTCGCGGGCCACGCCGGGGCCGCGCGGTGCTGGACGGTGGAAAAACACGCGATGACGGGCGACATGGCGGGCTGGAGCCGCTGGATGGCGATTTTGCTTTTCTCAAACTGTTTGGTGCAGATCATATCGTGATCGAAAACCTGAGTTTTGAAAATTGCTGGCCCAACGCGATCTACCTCAGATCCTGCAGGGATGTGACGGTGCGGGGATGTAGCGGCACAGGTGGGCGGTATTTCCTGTATGCGCGACAGACAGATCAGAAACCCACCAAAGGTCTGGTTCTGGATGGCGTCACATGGGTGCAGGACCCTGATCATGACATGTGGGATGGGCGCCATACCTGGCCCGAGGTGAAGGGAAAGCGCGACCATTTTGACGCCAGTTTTTTCAACGGCGCGATGTTGGGGGCTTTTGACATAGAAGGCCAGGTTGTGGTTCGAAACTGCAAGATCAGCCACGCGTTCAATGCCATCCGAATGGACATTCGCGAGAAGCGGATCGAGGGCACCAAGAAAGAACCGCGTATAACCCGGAACCGTAATGTGCGCATTCACGACAATAGCTTTGCCTTTATCCGTGATAACGCCGTCGAGCCAGAGATGGGGGCCGAGGACTGGTGTATCTACAACAATCGGTTCTACAATTGCCACGCCGCGTTCTCGATCGATGGGGTCGCGATGCGGGACTTTATCGTTCTGGCCAACTGGGTTCTGAATGACCGCCGACCGGGTTTGATCGGGCAGGATAATCAGGGCGGCAAGGTTTTCAAATTCCTGGGGCCGCCGGACAAGACGGGCAATATGCCACCGCGGGCACGCAAAGGGTTCTGGTCGATCTTCAACTCGGCCCAGACGCGGACGACCTATGCAAAAAAGGGGCGCACAAGCGAATGGAATGATCGCTATACGCTGTTGGGTCTCTTCAATGCCGAGTATCCAGAAAATGCCGGCCCGCCGCGCGAGGCTTTTGATCGCTTCGAGTGGAATGATGACGTCGAGGTTCAAGACATGGTCTGCAACGATCCCCGTTTCCCAAAGCAGTATCGCTGCGAAGGCACAAAGTTGCCCGGTGCAGTAAAGGTCGTTCAGACATTCGATCTTTGCGACTTTGACCGCTGCGCCAATCATCCGCTTGGAGGATGGAATGGCGAACTGCCGCCGGGCGAAGAGGCGCGAGATCTGACAAGCAAAGCCTTCAAGATCAAGCGCGTCGATGGCTCGGAGCTACATTTCAAGGCGGGCTTGTCTTATGGCGCTCAGCCAGTGGCTGCCTTCGACCTGAAGGACTTGTAGCAGCGGGTGCCTTACTCGGATGGTACTATTCTGGCTTGCGGTATCACCGAAACAGTGGATGCAGCGCGCTCTTCCTTGGTGGACAGCGGAAGATCTACATAGAACGTGCTGCCTTTGCCAAGCGTGCTTTCGTAATCAATCGTTCCGCCAAAGTGTTCGACAATCTGCTTGGAAATATTCATGCCAAGCCCAGTTCCACCCGCATGACGCTCGTCCGACGAGTCGATCTGTGAGAAACGATCAAACACCTTGTCGCGACTGCCTTGCGGTATTCCGATACCCTGATCCTTGACAAAGAAACGCACGCGGTCGCCGATCCGCTTGCATCCGACAGTAATTTCCCCGCCGTCAAAGGAAAACTTGGCCGCGTTGGAAATCATGTTGGTCAGGACCTGCTGAAGACGAACGTCATCGCCTTGCACAAACAGTTCTTCCGAGTTCGGAATATCTTCTTTGATTTCGACGTTGTGGGCGCTGGCAAATCCAAGGTTTGACGAAATCGCCTCGCGGGTCAAAGCCTGAGCGCTGATCGTGATTTCGCGATAACTCATCTCACCGGATTCCATTTTCTGGATGTCCAGGATGTCGTTGATCAACGAGGCTAGCCGCTCACTGTTCTTTCCGGCCAACTGCACGAGGTTCAGCATCTTGTCGGGAACCTCACCCAAAGCACCGGAATTTATCAGGTCAATCGACCCCTTGATCGAAGTTAGGGGTGTGCGAAGCTCGTGGCTAATTGTCGATATGAACTGGGTTTTTGCGACATAGGCCGCTTTTGTTCTTTCATGTTCTTCTTTCAACCGCTCCAACTGTTCCAGATTTCTGCGATAGAGCTTGAGGAAAACAAGCGAACAATCGATCAGAAAGTACATTACAAAGACAACTGTGAAGAAATGCAGCCAAAGCTCGGACGACAGCGGTGGCCTGACGACCCACAGGTCTTTGACGACAATGATCATGAACGAAATGCCGTACATGGCCAGTCGCACGATCATTGCCCAAACGAATTGATGGTTGTTCATCGCCGCGAACAAGGCAGCTGCGAAAAGGAAGAACAAAGGGGTGAAATGTCCACCGGATTCTTGCTTGAAGGCGACTGAGACGGCGTACAAGCAAATGGCGATCGAACTGAGGATAGTGTTTAGCAGTATCCACATGACCATCATTGCGATGGCTTTGTGCTGTTCTGGCCTTAGCTTTGGCACGCGTTTGGCCAGGATAAGGTCCTGAGCTTCGCAAATCAGGATTGTGCCATAAAACAACAGCGCATTTATCGGATCAAAGAAGAACGCGGTCAGTATCGTCGTGGCAAGAAAAATCGCTTGCCGCTGCCACAAGAGCTCAAAGCTCATGGCCGTGTAGTCTTTGATATTCTGCAGTAGCCGGTCTTCCGGTTCGTTCTTTGACCGGGCCAGTTGAGCTGCTTCGATGGCTGTCATTGCAATAACTTCGTTATTCGAACGTTCGTTTCGGTCTTAGCTGAACAATGAGGACGTAGTTGGTCGGAATTGGGTTCACAGTTTGACAATAGTCATCAATCAAGCCCGATGATTGTTCAGCGCAACCGTTTGGTTGAAACGGTCGAGCCCAAAGACTTCTTGTTGCTTAAGTGCCCGAGTTGAGGCGAAAAATTGGCGATAACGTTGCCAATCCGGAAAATATCTCCGTAAATGGGGCAGAGCGTTCTCGAAAATCTTAAAGGAATTACGGTTTGACCGCTGCTGGCATGACGAAAATGAGGCAATTTGATGTCACCCCCGTTTCGGCAAGGCTTGCCGAGGAACCGGTGTCACTTTTGCAATTTGCAAGATCGGCCGGGCGAAACATGCTCGAAGTCATACCGGCAGAAACGTTGCGCGAGACGTATGTTCGCGGCCCTTTGAACATCCATTACATTTGTGATCCTGAAATGATCACGGAACTCCTTGTTGGACAGGGGCGCTCATTTCCAAAGGCGAAGTTCACCAAGGACATCATCGGATCCGCCGTCGGCAACGGTTTGATTTTGTCTGAGGGTGAAAAATGGCGCCAGCAGAGGCGCAGGTATTCGCCGCTTTTCGCGGCCAGAAATCTGCCGGTTCTTGCACGTCACTTTGCCGAAACTGGCATGGAGGTAGCCGACTCGCTGGCCGAAAACGAAGGCCCCGTGGACATGGCTCAAATTGCGCCCGCGTCTACACTGACCAATATCTCTCGGGTGATTTTCTCGGGAAATGAAGAGGTCAGCGCTGAACAGATCCGTGTTGGGCTCATCGCCTATTTTAACTATATTTCCGATCTTTCGCTCTTTGACCTGATGGGATTGCCCAAGTGGTTGCCGCGAAAGAAATGGGTCGTCAGCAAAGCACCTGTAACCAAGATGCGCGATCTGGCGCGACTGGTCATTGAACAACGTCGAGCGGAAAATCGGGAAGAGCCGCAAGACTTTCTGGATTTCATGATCGAAGCGTTGAAGACGGATTTCGAGGACAAGGAAACGACGGTCGATAACCTGCTGACATTTGTCGTGGCCGGCCATGAAACTTCGGCCAATGCTCTGGCGTGGGGTTACTATTTGCTGGCTTTGAACCCGGAAGTCCAAAACAGCATCCGAAACGAGATCCTGTCGGTGCGCGCCAGTGGGCCGATTGAATTTGCCGATCTTGAAAAGATGCCATTGCTTCGCGCCCATATCAAAGAAACGCTGCGCCTTTATCCTTCGGCTGCATTCTTTGCGCGCGATGCGACGGCAGATGTTGAAATAAAAGGAATCAAGATCGCAAAGGGCGATGCGCTTTTCTATCCAGTTTATTCACTGCACAGGAATGAGCGACTGTGGGACGCGCCCGCCGAGTACCGACCTGAACGGTTCAACGATGCCAATTTGCCCCGTGGGCAGTATATTCCGTTCGGAGACGGCCCAAGAATATGCATCGGCGCGCAATATGCAGAAACCGAGATCATGGTCTTGATGGCCTCGCTGCTGAGGCGGATCAATTTCTCGCTTTCTGATTTTGAAATACCCGAGCCGGTTCTAACATTCACAATGCGCACCAGTGGGCCGCTTGTCCTGAATGCCGAACGTGTCAGCTAGGTTTTATTTCCGAGCCAAATAGGAATTGTTCCCGTAAAGCTCTTGCATCACCGTTTCAAATAGACGCCCTGTGCCCTTTTTCTTTGTGTCCGACACATCCTTAGAAACGGGGCGCAACGGTACGATAGTGCCTTTGCGAAAGGCGTCCTCTCGTTCGCTGACCTGATCGAGGGCTTTGTTTAGGGCTGCCGAGACACCGGCCTTGGAAATTGAACGCATGGAAACCGCCGTGCTCATTACAGTTTTCAGATGGACCGAGGCGCATCGGTTGCTGAGGATCATTGCCAGCTTTTGGTTCAAGACCTCTTCTGAGGGTATCTGATCGGTACACTCGCGCCCGTGGGTCACAATTAGGAACACACCGCTGCCGCGATATGAGAAGATGGATTCGCTGTCGCGCGTTACGCCTTCGATACATTCTCCGATGTCAGAGATGGCGCGACGGAAGCCGCCATAGTCGCCCAGATCAAACCGATATTGAGCGTCCTGCAGTTTAACGGCAGTGACCCAGGTGTCTGAGCGGCGCGCGCGCGTCATCTGTTCGAGATAGTTGCTAAATTCAACGCAACGAAGGCAGCGCTGTAGCCCATCAAGAGTAAGCGGATCATCAAACCTGAACTGCTGACTGTGGTCCAATTCTTCGCGCAGGTTCCGGATCGAGGCTGTCGAAGTCTGCGTTTTGATCCGCTCCATCATCAACAGATGTGCTGCATTCATGCGGCTGCGCAACTCGAAGAAATCAAAGGGCTTGGTGATGTAATCGAAGGCACCTTCGAGGAACGCATCTTCGATATGTTTGCGATCATCCATTGCCGTGAGCATAATTACAGGCGTGTCCTGGTTGCCGGGTTCGCGTCGGATTTCGCGCAGCAACTCGATGCCGTTTTTTTCGGGCATCTGAATGTCCAAAAGCAAACAATCGAAGGGCGTTTTGGCACTTCGAATTAATTCCAAGGCATCGTCGGCTGTTGTGGCGGTCGTGACTTGACAGTTTTCCAATTCAGGCAAGGCAGACTGGAGCATTTCAAGAATGCCGGGTTCATCGTCAACGGCCAACACACTGAGAGTGGCCTGCTTGAGTGCACGCATCTCAAGTTTGCTTTGGAACCGATCGCTGCTGAGATTGACCTGCTTCATACTTGTAACCGCTTCTGACTCGACTAGCCTAGGCACACTAGGAAGCAACTGAGACAAAACGGCGGCGAAATCCAAGAAAACGCACAAGAATTTGGGTAATTTCTTGACGTTATTGAGGCGCGCTTCGACAGTAGCCTTAGCGAAAGGCCAAGGCGCGCCACGCGCTCGTGAGCAGATTAGGTGCGGTTAGAATGCGGGCGATTGCAGCGCGGTAAGCTGACAAATCTCTTTCAGCTGGCGTAGCTCTCGATGTTGAACAAGACCGATTGGCTCCATGTCCCGTCAATTGAGAATTTTGCACCGATAGGTGATGCGCCAACACCCAGACGGCGTGACCAACGCGCCCAAACCGCAGGGACGATTCCCAAAATTCTTGTCGCGCCACCGGCTCGGGCTGCGAGTGTCATTTGATGAAAAAGCTCTTGTTGGATCGCCAATCTGCGCGACGACGAAACACTATCGCTGATGAAAAATCTCGAGGCTTCCCAAACGTTGCTTTTTACGGGTGCGTCAATGAACAATATGTCTGTCGGGAGACCTTTCAGAATGCCGCGTTGCGCATCGCGCAGCATATAGCTGTAAATTCCGCATTGGGCGGTGGTAGGCATCAGCCTGACCCCACCAAGAACCTCACCGAATTCGTGTAGAACCACCCATTGGCATGCAGGGGTGTCGTATTGGTCGAATTCCATACCGTCCACCTCACCGACCTGCCAGTTCAGCCGGTCGATAAAGATATGCTTACGCATCTCAAGGTATTTTGCGAGCAGAGTGCCGTGCTCATGGATGTTGCGAAAGTTCATGACGGTCGCCTGAACCCCGCCGATTTCACCATGAGGTGTCGGCGACTTGCGCTTCAACGCATATAAATTGCGTTGCGCTCCAGCTGTTGGTGCGGCCCGAGTGTCATTGGCCGGTTGCAGGTCCGGAAAAGCGTCCGGCGCCGGATATTCCTGCGCATACCTGAGTGGTTGGTCCATATTTTTCCCATACATTCGCCACACTTATGACAAGATTCAGCACGGATTGTCTACAACCTAGTGACGTAAATGGCAGAAATTCCTGATTGTGTGTCACTTTCACCTCCCTCAAGGCGTGTAGAGTGGCACTTGGGTCACAGAAAGCCCAGTTATTAACGCTCCGGGCATGCTGGCCTTAGAGGTCCAAGCGCGGAAGGCGCCTGTTAAAATATTGAAAATAAACATAATAAACTGTTCCCAATTCGATTCGTTTTACCTGCCTCGCAGTCTGATTGTGGCGGGTGGAGAAACGAAAAGATCGGGCCAAATCAGGTGCTGAGGTGGCTTGCATTCTGGATAAAACACCTCAGCGTTCCCGTTTGACGTGTGTTCGCCCGCTGATCTGTACCGGAATGCCGAAAAGTTTTGGGCAGACATATGCGAGCCAATCTAACGTCACCCTTTTGCCGCTTTCTTTAGTCATACTGTTAAGACCCTATATGTTTCACGCGCCGGATTTCCGAACTACTCATGGTGATCAAAAGCCTTCGGTATGCCCGGTGCAAAGAGGTTGGTGAAAAGTTATGCGTATACTTGCTGTGGACGACGATCCAAGCATTCTGGAGCTTCTCGAAAGCGTCCTTGCCGCATTTGGCTATGAAGACATTGTGACCGCTAGAAGTGGACAAGAGGCACTTGATATCTTGAATGACCCGAAAGAGGTGTTCGACTGCCTGCTTTTGGATGTTCAGATGCCGCAAATGAATGGTATCGCTCTGTGTGAGGAAGCCAGAAAGCTGCCGGGCTACACGTTTACGCCTATCATCATGGTCACCGCCATGGTGCAAAAGCAGTACATTGACGAAGCGTTCGAGGCAGGCGCGACAGACTATGTAACCAAACCGTTTGAGTTTTCGGATCTGAAGCAACGCCTCGGTGATGCATATCGCATGGCGGCTGAACGACGCGCGGCCATCGAAGTATTCGAAGCAGACGGGTATACGTGGCAAGAGCCCGAACTATCGAGCGAAATGCGTCTTAGCGATCCGTTGTTCTTTGGCGATCTACCGGGTTGTATGGGTCTTTCCGAGTTTGAAAACTATGTGATTCAACTGTCGACCATGCATTCGATGGTTTCAAAAATCGTCGCCATCAAAGTGGCTGATGTTGAACGTATCTTCCAATCCAGCAGTGCTGCGGAATTCCGCAAGACCATGGGCGCTGCGGGTGCCGCATTGTTGATGGCGACCAAGAACGAACGCAATTTTGCGACCTATTGGGGGAACGGTGTGTTCCTGCTGCTGCTCGACTCTGAAATGGAACTCAGCCCTGGGCAATTGCGCGCACCACTGAGCGAAGTTGCCGACTCGAGCTCGACAGACACCACAATGGCGTTCCAGGTCGGAAAAGAAGTCGCTCTTAAGGCCTCTTCGAAAATGGAAGCGTTGTTCCTGATCGATAAGGCAGTTGAAATGGCCGAGATGATCGAGGACCAGGTTGCTCAATTCGGCTGATCGGAACGGTTTTCGAACAAAACCAAGCCTAAATAGAGAAGGAGAGCTCCCGCTCTCCTTTTTTTCGACTATTCGCTTACTTTGATTTCTGACAGGGAGAGATGACCTGCGGCCAGCTTGGCCAATTGGTCGATATGAACATCAAGTGCATCGACGACGCGATAGCCTGGTGACTGGCCTTCAAAGGCAAGGTTGAGGTCTGTTCCGGCAAGAACAACAGCGTCCGCGCCCAATTCATTAACCATGCGTCGTCCGGCATCCAGAAAGAGGGATCGCTGATCGCCGCTACAGGCGCCAGCGACCGCCATGTCCTGATAGGTTTGGGCAAGGGGCTCGAGTTCATCGTCCAATGTAACAGCTTGAGTATGCTGAAGCTGACCGTAAAGACGGGTTTCCATCACGACGCGCGTGCCCAGCAGGCCGACTTTGGAAAACCCCTGGGTTTGGAAATACGCATCAAGCGGCTTGACCGCCGAAACCAAGGGCAGCGATGATCTTGACACTGTCTCGTCAAAGCAGAAATGACCACCCAAAGACGTGATCGCTGCGCAATCCGCACCTGCGGCCTTCAACCGGTCGATCAGTCTGGCATATACCTGCGCTTGCGCGTCACGTTGATCCGCCAGGTTGTTGCGGATCAATTCCTGAACGTCGGCATGAACAATGGTCAGTTCAAGCGCCTGTCCCTGCGCGGAAACTGCGGCTGTCAGGCGCTGGTAGTACGCCACCGTCGCAGCAACACCAATTCCCCCGATCAGCCCGATATGCAAAGCAGCTTTACCCCAGGCTTGCGCTTGCTGCGCTTTCGGGCAGTTCCTCGTCAAAGCAACGCTGGTAGAACTCAGCGACGGTCTGACGTTCCAGCTCGTCACATTTGTTCAGGAAGGACAGTCGGAAGGCATAGCCAACATTACGAAAGATCTCGGCGTTCTGCGCCCAGTTGATTACGGTCCGCGGGCTCATGACCGTAGACAGGTCGCCGTTCATGAAGGCGGTCCGGGTCAGGTCGGCCACGGTGACCATCTGGCTGACGGTTTTACGGCCCTCAGCGGTGTTGTAATGCGGCGCTTTTGAGAGAACGATCATCGTCTCGGCATCGTGGCTGAGATAGTTGAGCGTCGACACCAAAGACCAACGGTCCATCTGAGCCTGGTTGATCTGCTGGGTGCCGTGGTAGAGGCCGGTTGTGTCACCCAAGCCAACGGTGTTTGCCGTAGCAAACAAGCGGAAATTGGGGTTCGGCGTAATGATTTCATTCTGGTCCAGCAAGGTAAGCTTGCCGTCATGTTCCAACACACGCTGGATCACGAACATCACATCCGCACGGCCCGCGTCGTATTCGTCAAACACAATCGCAACAGGATTGCGCAGGGCCCAGGGCAGGATACCCTCGTGGAATTCGGTCACCTGCCTCCCGTCGCGCAATTTGATGGCGTCTTTACCGATCAGGTCAATCCGGCTGATATGGCTGTCCAGGTTCACTCGGACTGCAGGCCAGTTCAGGCGGGCAGCGACCTGTTCGATATGGGTGGACTTACCCGTCCCGTGATAGCCCTGGATCATGACGCGGCGGTTATGGCTAAAGCCTGCCAGAATCGCCAGCGTGGTTTCAGGGTCGAACTTATAGGTCGGGTCGATGGCTGGGACGCGATCGGTGGCCTCGGCAAAGCCTTTGACATTCATGTCGCTGTCAATGCCGAACACATCACGGACCGAGATTTCTTCGGTAGGTTTTGCGTTTACGTCAATCGATCCGTCAGCCATGCGCCTTGTCCTTATCCTGTGGCCCGTTCACCGGGTTTGAACCTGTGTGTGGTGCAACATATTCCGGGTGAGGGCAAGGGAAAGCCGCCCCCGGCGCAAGCTGAACGGATTATTCTTTCAAACTGGCCTTATTGATAGGCCCAGCCTAGTCGAGAAGGGCGTCGCGCACGCGTATCAGACTGCGTTCGTCCACAAAGCGCGGGGTCGATTGCATATAGTCCTGAAAGGCGCGGCCATAGCCTTGCAGCAGCCACCGCTCTTCATTGAGGACAAACAGAAAGTAGATCACGAAGAGGATCGCCGCCAGCATCAGCGTTGTCCAGGATCCGCTGGTGATCCCTAACCCAACCGTGGCCAGGACCGACGTCACATATTGAGGGTTGCGGGAATAGGCATACATGCCACCGGTCACCAGACCCTCGCTTTCGCAATAGGTGTTGTCGAGGCCCAGAAAACGATAACCCCAAAGCGTAATCCCAAAGGACAGCACCATGATGGGCAGGCCGATGGCATAGCGGATCCAGTGGCCCCAACCATTCACCCAAACCTCGCTAAACGCAAAGACTACGGTTGCCCCGCAAAACAACCGGAACAATCCAAAGGCGGTATGATGTCGCCAGCCGCTGGCGCTTGGCCAGAGCCCAAGTTGCGGGCGCTGCAGGTTCAAGGAAAGATAACCACAAAGCAGCAGGGCCGCGCCCAAGGCGCACCATAATGCCGTCGCGTGAACTGAGAAGATCAGGTTTTCCATATCTAAATCTCCTTTCGGACAAATCGGATATGGGCCTGAACACCGGCCCATACTCGGGGCGGTAACAGGCATTTGTAACAAAGAAAGGACGTCTAAGGAGGGGGCGTCAGATTATGCGCTGGATCAGCGCACGTAAGCGGGCAACTCATCAGCCAGGGGCCAGTAGAAATCGGGTGGCAGCCCGGCTTCGGCCCGCTTTTCTTCGTTAAATGGCGGCTTCAGCCCGCCTTTGAAGTATTTTCTGACCAGCGCGTGGAACGCCTCTTTGGGGTCGCTATTGTCGCGCCCACAGCCAAAGTTGAACCACTTGGCCCCATAGGCCACATGGCTGACCTCTTCGGCATAGATGACCTTCAGGCTATCAACGGCGTCGGTTGCACCGGCCTTCTGGAAAATTTCGATCATGCTAGGGGTTACATCCAACCCGCGTGCTTCAAGCACCATGGGGACGATAGCCAGGCGGCCTTGCAAATCTTCCATCGTATCGGTGGCCGCTCGCCACATGCCTGCATGGGCGGGCAGGGCGCCATAAAAGCTGCCCATGTTTTCAAGGCAATCGCAGATCAGGTTGAAATGCTTGGATTCCTCATCGGCCGCCTTCACCCAATCGTCGTAAAATCCCATGGGCATCGGCACATGGGAAAAGCGCGCGATGATGTCCCAGTGCAGATCCACAGCGTTCAACTCGATATGCGCCACCGCATGCAGCAACGCGATACGCCCTGCCGGGGATCCCGGCTTGCGCTTTGGCACATCGCGCGGGCTGAGCAGTTCGGGCTTTTCCGGGCGCGAGGGGTGATCGGGGGGCGTTGCAGCGCCAATCTCAATCAGTTCACACGCAGCCCGAGCGGCCTGCCAGCGCGCAGCATAGTCTCGCGACTTCGCGGTTTTTTCACGGCCATCTGCCGTGGTCAGCACGTCGATGGCCATGGCCGTCAACGTCTGAGGCTGTTGCTCGGCCAAAGTCACTTAAAGTTCCGGCTGTCCTTGATTTGATCCCAGGCCCAAACGACCTCTTGCAGTTGTTCTTCCTGACTTCGGTCACCGCCATTCATGTCAGGGTGCAGAACCTTGATCAATTTCTTATAGGCCTTGCGCACTTCTGCCTTGGACCAGCTGTCATTGGCTTCGAGAATTTCGATCGCGCGTCGTTCGGTCGGGGGCAGGCGGCGACCACCGGTACCGGCTGTGCGGCCTTTGTTCTGCGTCCCGTTTGCACCCAGAACCTGATGCGGGTCTTCGATGCCCAGCCGCGCCCAGGCCCGCGCCTCGGGGTCGCCCATGGGCTTGGTTTCCCGCTCCCACACCTTGTCTTTCGAGCGTTGTGCGTTCAGCTCGGCCTCGGTCGTGCCGTCGAAAAAGTTCCATTTCTGGTTATATTCGCGCACATGCTGCTGACAGAACCAGTAAAAATCGTCCAACACATCAGGTGCCTTTGGGGCGCGAAACTTGCCCGGTTCTTCGCAATCGGGGTGGTCACAGATGCGGACCGAAGTTTCGGACGCGCCCGACATGCCCCGACGTCCGCGCGGTTTCTTTTTCTTTGCGCTGGATACGGACATATCGAATCCGAACGGATCTGATTTCGTCATGGGCCTGCTCCTTCGAACGCGTCTTTTCGACTCGGAGGCAGCAGTTTAATCTAAGGCTCAGAAAGTAGAAGAGGGGAGCGGCAAGTTTTTTGCCGTCGAGCGGAAAAATGACTGTGACGGATGAAATTCGGGAATGCCTGCAGGCGGCCTTTGACCCCACTGAACTGGAGGTCGTGGACGACAGCGAAAGCCATCGCGGCCATGCAGGGTATCAAGAGGGTGGTGAAAGCCACTTCAATGTGCGGATTCGGGCGGCTGCATTTGATGGGCAGTCACGTGTCGCGCGTCATCGCGCTGTTCATAAGGCCTTGGGCGATATCGTGCCGCGTATTCATGCGCTTGCGTTGGATATTGATACCTGATGCAGGTTCAGCCCAAGTGCTTGAACATATAGGTTGTAGGCTCCAATCGATCGTCGAAGGGGTTACGGCAATAATCCGGGATTTCACCCGCGATTTGAAACCCAAGCTGTTGGTACAAGAGTTTCGACGGATCGGTACTGCGGGTGTCCAGCACAAGTACGGTTCTGTTTAGTTCGGAGGCACGGTCAAAAAGCGATTGCATTAGGCTGCGGCCTAACCCGCGCCGGCGCGCCTCTGGATGAACCAACAGCTTTGCGACATCGGCGCGATGTGGTTGGTTGGGCATCCCTGCCGGGATCAACTGTGCTGTGCCAAGGATACGCCCGTCTTCGTAAGCTGCAAACAGGTCCACGGCCCCGGTCTGCACGCCAGGTCGCACTGTATCCTGCCAATAGCTGCGCGCGTGATCGCGCGGGAAGGGCAGGATGAACCCAATGCTGGCACCGGTATGAACACAGGCATGCAATATCTCGGTCAGGTCATCCACGGCGCTGTCGAAATAGGCATCGGTCAGGCGGGTAATCATATCAGCACCAAAAGATAGCGGGCCCCGCGTGCGGGGCCGGTTTCAAATCGCGTTGGCCCAGCCAGATGATAGCGTAGGCAATCCCCGGCATTGAGTGCGTGTGCCGTGCCGTCCACCGTAAGCGTCAACGCGCCATCCAGCAAAATCAGATGATGTTCCTGCCCCGGGCGCGGAGGTGTCTCGTAAGAAATGGTTGCACCCGGTGGCAAATGCCCCTCAAGCACCTCGCCGCTCAGCCCCGTCGCAGGCGGTGAGACCGAACGGCGTGTAAAGCCAGTTTCGGGGTCACGCCATTCGGGTTGGCGTTCAAAAGGGATCTTGGGATCGAAACTGTCTTCGACCATCATCAACAGACGCGACATCGGCAGGCCGTAAGCGGCGCAAAGGCGCCCCAGCGTTTCTGCTGTTGGACTGACATCGCCCCGTTCCATGCGGGACAGTGTTGCCCGGCTAACACCGCTGGCCTGCGACAGGTGGTCGAGGGACCAATCGCGAGACTGGCGTAGCTCATTCAATCTGGTAGCGAGGCGGTTTGACAGGTTATCTAGCATCGACCTAAAGTGAGAATGAATCGCGAATATGAGAATAGTGCTATAAAACTATACGACAATCAACAGAAAAAGGGGCGCGAAATTGCGCCCCCAGTAGATCAGTGAGTGGATTTTGGTTACTTCCAGCCGACTTCGTTGAAGATCTTCTGCGCTTCGGGAATGTTCTTGGCGACATCCGAAAGATCAATCTCATCGGCCTTGAATTCACCCAGAGCTTTGACCGAGTCCGCAAGTTCGACGTTGACGACAGCCGGGAACTCATCATTGCCTGCCGAGAAATATTGTTGGGCCTGATCGCTGGCCAGGTATTCCAGAAACAGGACCGCGTTGTCCTTGTTTGGCGCATTCGCGGCAACGCCAGCGCCCGACAGGTTCATATGAGCGCCATAGCTGTCCTGGTTGGGAAAGACCCACCCAATCATGTCACGTTCGGCGGAAACCCCTTTGACATCCGTGCGGATCGCGCGGGAAAAGTAGTAGGTGTTTGAAACGGCGATATCGCACTCACCCGAAACGATGCCCCGCAGCTGATCTGTATCGCCACCTTGTGGGTCGCGGGCCATGTTCTCGACAATTCCTGCGGCCCAATCTTTGGCGGCCTCGGTTCCTTCATGCGTGATGATCGATGCCAGCAGGGTCTGGTTATAAGTGTTGGTCGACGAGCGGATGCAGACCATGCCCTTGAACTCGGGCTTCGCCAGATCCGCATAGGTGGCTGGTGGAGTATCAACCGTCTCTTTGTTGAAAAAGATGATGCGTCCGCGCTGCGAGAAGCCAAACCACTGGTTATCGCTGTCTTGCAGGTTGGAAGGGATGCGATCTTCCAGCACGTCGCTGTCAATCGTTCGCAGAATCCCAGCGTTCTTGGCGCGTTCAAGACGCGACGTATCCACGGTGAGCAGAATGTCGGCAGGAGAGTTCGCGCCCTCGGCCTCCATCCGCGAGATCAACTCGTCGGCTTTGCCTTCGATGCGGTTGATCGTGATGCCGGTGGCCTCTTCGAAATCGGTGTATAGCCGTTCGTCCGTGTCATAGTGGCGCGAAGAGTATAGGTTCAGCTCACCTTCGGCGGCGGCTGAAGCTGCGATCAGAGCGGTCAGCGCCGCAGCAACGCAGGTGGAAGATTTCAACATATCGATTCCCAAGTTGAATTTCGTGGCGGGCTTCAACCCGACTGTTTCAGTCAATTATACCATTTTGCTGAGGATGCAAGTAAAACTGACAGAATTAGTAAACTTAAACCCAGGGGCGGTTTTCGCTTCGGCATTCTTCCACGTTTTCACCGGCTTGATGTCTCGTGTTCCGGTGAACGCGAAGCTGGCATCGCACAAGAAAAGTCGCGCAAACTGCGATTTCAAAGGTATTGGTTGTCGGGGGTGTTCGGGCTAGGGTTTGCGTGATTTTATTCGGTCACGGCCGGAACGATGCATCACATGGACGACGAGGGTTCTCATGGCGGAAACGCTTGCTGAAAAACTGGAAAAGTCGGATCTTGGCCATTGGTTGGCGCGGTTTGAAAGCTTTATGATCTTTGTCGGCGTCGCGGGCCCGTTCGCGACGGTGCCGCAGCTTATCAAGCTCTACTTCACCCATTCCCAACATGCCGAAGGCCAGTCGCTTATATCCTGGTCGCTCTATGCGCTGCTGTCCCTTTTGTGGTTCGTCTATGGTTTGGTGGTGGGCAAATTGCCGATCTATCTGGGCAACGGGATTTCCATGGTCCTGAACCTGCTTATGGTTTTTGGAATCATGTTGCACGCGGGCTATACGTTCTAGTTGGAAATCGTTTGGGCCAAAAACAAAAAAACCGCGCCCAAAAGCGCGGTTTTTTTGAATTCGATTTATGCTGTTCTCAGCCCTGACGTGCTTTGAACTTGCGCTGCGTCTTGTTGATCACGTAGACGCGGCCTTTGCGACGCACAATACGGCAATCGCGGTGCCGGTTCTTGAGCGAGCGGAGCGAGTTCTTGACCTTCATGGTCTGTCTCCAATCTGCGGCGCCTTCATCAAGGACGTGGCCAGCGCCTGGGTTACTCGGGTGTCCCGGAAGCCCGGAACAGTGAAATCATGGTGGGCGGTACAAGGATCGAACTTGTGACCCCTTCGATGTCAACGAAGTGCTCTACCGCTGAGCTAACCGCCCATGAACCTTTGCGTGACCTGCCCCATAACGAAATGGGGCGCGGAACCCCGCGCCGGTAGCGGGCTCTATAAAAGGAGTCGGAAAGGGGATCAAGGGGTTTGGAAGAACTATTTTCCAGTCTATGTTCGTATCCGACAAGGAGACCTTATGCACAGTTCAGCCTACGTTCTGGATATGCCCGAAACGCGCAGTTCATGCGTGGTGTTTGCTTCACCTCACAGCGGTCGGCGCTATCCTGACTCGCTTTTACGGCACTCGGTACTGGGGCAACATGCGATTCGGTCTTCGGAAGATGCCTTTGTAGATCAATTGTTTGCCTCGGCACCAGCACATGGCGCTCCGTTGATCGCAGCTGCGATGCCGCGGGCTTATCTGGATCTGAATCGCAGCGCGGAAGAGCTTGACCCCGCCTTGATCCAGGGCGCGCGGAGGCAGGGGCACAATCCGCGTGTCGCGTCAGGGCTGGGTGTGATTCCCCGCGTTGTCGCCAATGGGCGGGCCATCTACCGGGGCAAGCTGACAATGGATGAGGCGCGCTTGCGCATCGATACCTATTGGCGCCCCTATCATACGCGGCTCAAATCGCTTCTGCATGAGTCTCACCAAAGGTTCGGGCACGCGATTCTGGTGGATTGCCATTCGATGCCACATGAAGCTGTCGCGCTGAGCGGACCCACCAACTCGAAGCATCCCGAGATTGTTCTGGGTGATCGGTTTGGTGCGTCTGCAGCACCTGAGATTGTCGATCATATCGAAAGCGCCTTTGTCGCGGCCGGTTTCAGGGTTGCACGGAATGCACCTTTTGCCGGGGCATATGTCACGCAGACGTATGGTCGCCCGATGCGGAATCAGCACGCGGTTCAGATAGAGATTGATCGGGCGCTTTATATGGACGAAGACCGGATCGAACCGAATGCCAATTTCCTGAACTTCCGGCAGGTTCTGCAAGACGTGATCTCAGACATTTGCCGTCTGTGCCAGAACCAAACACCGTTGGCAGCCGAATAGCGTTCAGCGCAATGCGCGGCCTTTCAGGATCGCGTCCGAACCAAACCGCTTTCTGATTTCATCCGTCGCGCGCTCGGCCTGCGACCTTTGGGTCGCGCCGGGATCAAGAAGGTCGCCCGATATGTCGGCCTGATCTTCGCAGCAAAGATCCGACAGGCCGCAGCCCAGCAGCCGATAGGGACCCTCGTCACCAACCTGATCGAACAATGCGCGCGCGGTGCGATAGATGCGGTCTGCAATCTGCGTCGGATCGCGCAGCGACACGCGCCGGGTGATAATCTTGTGATTGGCTTTCTTCAGCTTCAGAGTGACCACGCGCCCCGCCAGCCCTTTGGCTTTGGCCCGATCGGCCACTTTTTCAGACATACGCCAGATATGGCCATCCAGTATGATGGTGCTGGCAGTGTCTTCGAAGAATGTGGTCTCATTGCTGATAGACTTCATCGGTTCATGGGCCGAGACGCGGCGTTTGTCCTGCCCCCGCGCAAGATGCCACAGCCGATACCCTGTTGATCCAAACCTTGCGGTCAGCGCCTCTTGGTCCCAGCGCAAGAGGTCCGAGAAGGTTCGAATGCCAGCGCGCTCCAGTGACTCTTGCGCAGCAGGGCCGATCCCCCAGATCAAACGTACCGGTTTGTCATGCAGGAAGGACGCCGTTTCCGCCTTTCCGATCACCGAGAACCCGCGCGGCTTGTCGAGGTCCGAGGCCACCTTGGCGAGGAATTTGTTGTGGCTCAGCCCGATCGAGCCGGTCAGGCCCAGCTCATCCTTCATGCGTTTGATGAGGCGCGCCAGCATGACGGCAGGTGAGGCACCGTGCAGACGCTGCGTGCCGGACAGATCCATAAACGCTTCATCCAACGACAGTGGTTCGACCACGGGTGTCAGCTCATCCATCATCTTGCGGATCTCCCGCGACACCTCGGCATAGACCGACATCCGCGGCCGGATCACAACGGCGTCGGGACAAAGCTGCAGGGCTTTGAACATCGGCATGGCCGAGCGCACACCGCGAATACGCGCCACATAGCAGGCCGTGGAAACGACCCCGCGCTTTCCACCGCCGATGATCACAGGCTTGTCGGCCAGCTCTGGGTTGTCGCGTTTTTCGACCGAGGCATAGAACGCATCGCAATCCATATGCGCGATGGTGAGGTCGAACAGTTCAGGATGTGAGGTGACCAGTGGGCTGCCGCAACTGGGGCAGCGCCGGTCCTCATCAAGACATGTCAGGCAATCTCGGCACAGGCCGGGCATGTTACATTGATCCAGTATAATGCGCTTTGGCGCGAAGTGGGATATGCCCTAAAGGCTAATGTGTCGGGTGCAAAAGGGAAAGCCAGTGATGGAGTTCAGCGGAGCGAAGGTGGCGTTGTTCTTGGGCGCCGATCTTTTGGTCATTCAACGCGACAGTCACAAACCCATACCGTTTCCGGGGCATCTGGATTTTCCGGGAGGCGGCCGAGAGGACGACGAGAGCCCACAGGATTGCGTGATACGCGAAACGCTTGAGGAATTAGGGCTGAGTTTGATGCCTTCTGATTTTGTCTGGTCACGGCAATACAATCAGAACTGGTTTTTTGTCGCCCAAAGACCGCAAACAGATCGGGATCAGATCGTGTTCGGGGACGAAGGGCAGGGATGGATGATGATGACGCCCAAAGGATTCGAGGCGCACCCTTTGGCAGTTCCTCACCTGATAACACGGCTGCAGGACTACCTTGCGGATACCCAGCACTGAACCGAAACATCATCTGTTTGAAAGAAACCCCCCGCATTAAAGAGTGCGGGGGAAGGTGACGGACCTCAGGAAGACACGGCCCGCGGGGAGTATTCCCTGCTAGAATCGCCGAAAACACAGTTTTTCGATAGCGTGGAACCGCATGTGTGCAATCTACGGAATGTGTTGTGTGGTTTCGGGCACAGGGGCAAATTGGCGTAGAATCGGCAAAACTGACGTAAGGTCAACCTGTTGGACCGCGAAGCTGTAAGATTTTTGTGGCCAACCGCCGGTGCGTTCAATGCCGTGTCAAAGAATTTAACTCGTTCAGAACCGCCTGCGCGGCCGCTTTTGGATCATCCGCTTGATGGATCGGGCGGCCGACAACGATGTGATCTGCGCCGTCACTGATGGCGCTGGCGGGTGTGGCCACGCGTTTCTGATCCCCCAACGCTGCCCCTACCGGGCGCACACCGGGGGTGACGATCAGACGGCCATCGGCTTGGGGCAGGGAACGGATCAGGGCGGCCTCCTGCGGGCTGGCAATTACACCGTCGGCCCCGGCCTCCAGCGCCTTGGCCGCGCGCTCGACAACCAGATCCTGGACATCGCCAGCTTTGAGCAAACTGGCGTCCAGATCGTCTCGGTTAAGAGAAGTAAGAATTGTCACCGCCAGGATTTTCAGATCCTTCCCCGAGGCACCCTCTTTTGCCGCACGCACCACATGTGGGTCGCCATGAACCGTCAGAAAATCCAGATCAAACTGCGCCAACCCCCGCACGGCGTTTTCGACCGTATTGCCAATGTCAAACAGCTTCATATCCAGAAAGATGCGTTTGCCATGGTCTTGTTTCAGTTCATTGGCCAAAGCGAGCCCGCCACCGGTCAGCATACCAAGCCCGATCTTATAGAAAGACACGCTGTCGCCCAGCCGTTCGGCCAGTGCCAGCCCCTGCAGGGCGTTGGGAACATCAAGGGCAACGATCAGACGGTCATCAGACATGGGGGGCTCCTTTTTGGCAAACGTCTGCGTCCTAGCGGGTTCGGGCGCTTGTGTCCATGCAAGTGGTGCGGTCTCGTGATAAACTGGGGTATTCTTTGAAAGGGACCGATATGAAAAAGCTGGTTTTGTTCTGTCTTGCCTTGGCTGCCTGTCAGGAAACACCTTCTGAAACCTCGGTTGATGCGGTTGTCCCTCCGAATGACGATCTGCGATTTGTCGGCGGCTATCGGTCCACAGATGATGAGTGTCAATTGACCGGTGAAACCGCGTTCACCGTGAATTTTCTGGATGACGCGGCTGATCTTGTCTCGTGCCCTTCCGGCAGCGATGTGGCGCGGTCTTTGGTCGAGATGTATGGCGCTCGCGAGGTTGCGATGACAGGGGGATACACTCTCTATTCAGTACCTCGCAGATAGGGTGGGAATTTGCGGATCAGCCTCTTGAACCGGCAGAGATATTTCCCAGATTGAATGTGAGGCCTCGACCGATGCGTGCCGCCAAGCGGGCGCAGAATACAAGAGGCGCTTTGAAAAGGAGAGAACGCATGGACTTGAACAAGTTCACCGAGCGGGCACGGGGATTCGTGCAGGCGGCGCAGACCATTGCACTGCGCGAAGGGCACCAGAGGCTGGAGCCCACACACATACTCAAGGCATTGATGGATGACGATCAGGGGCTGGCCAGCAACCTGATCACACGCGCGGGCGGCGCGCCGGGCCGCGTGGTTGAAGCGCTGGACGCTGCGATGGGCAAGATCCCGAAAGTCAGCGGTGATGCAAGCCAGATCTATATGGACAGTCAGACCGCCAAGGTTCTGGACGAGGCCGAGAAGATAGCCACTAAGGCGGGCGATAGTTTTGTGCCGGTCGAACGAGTCCTGATGGCGCTGTGCATGGTGAAGTCCAAAGCCAAAGAGGCCTTGGAGGCCGGGGCCGTATCCGCCCAGAAACTCAATGAGGCGATCAATGACATCCGCAAAGGGCGTACCGCTGACACCGCGTCGGCGGAGGAGGGCTATGACGCGCTCAAGAAATACGCACGTGACCTGACCGAGGCCGCTGCCGAAGGCAAGATCGACCCGATCATCGGGCGCGACGAAGAGATCCGCCGCTCGATGCAGGTTCTGTCGCGCCGTACCAAGAACAATCCGGTTCTGATCGGGGAACCCGGCGTCGGTAAAACCGCAATTGCCGAGGGCATGGCCCTGCGCATCATCAACGGTGACGTGCCGGAATCGCTGAAAGACAAGAAACTGCTCGCGCTGGACATGGGCGCGCTGATTGCCGGTGCGAAATACCGGGGAGAGTTCGAAGAACGCCTCAAGGCGGTTCTGACCGAGGTCACCGAAGCTGCTGGTGAGATCATCTTGTTCATTGATGAGATGCATACGCTTGTTGGGGCCGGTAAATCCGATGGCGCGATGGATGCTGCCAACCTGATCAAGCCTGCGCTTGCCCGGGGTGAGCTGCATTGTATTGGTGCGACAACCCTGGATGAATATCGCAAATACGTTGAAAAAGACGCAGCCCTTGCCCGTCGCTTTCAGCCTGTGATGGTGCAGGAGCCGACGGTCGAGGACACGATCAGCATCCTGCGCGGTATCAAGGAGAAGTACGAACTGCACCACGGCGTGCGCATCTCGGATTCGGCGCTGGTGTCGGCTGCGACGCTCTCGCATCGCTATATCACCGACCGTTTCCTGCCCGACAAAGCCATCGACCTGGTCGATGAGGCGGCGTCGCGTTTGCGGATGGAGGTTGATAGTAAGCCCGAAGAGCTGGACCAGCTGGACCGTCAGATCTTGCAGATGCAGATCGAGGAAGAAGCGCTGAAGCTTGAGGATGATGCGGCGTCGAAGGATCGTCTGGAAACCTTGCAAAAGGATCTGGCAGACCTGCAGGAGCAATCTGCCGAGATGACCGCCCAGTGGCAGGCCGAGCGCGACAAGCTTGCCGGCGCGCGTGATCTTAAAGAGCAGCTCGACAAGGCACGGGCTGACCTTGAGATCGCCAAGCGCGAAGGCAATCTGGCGAAAGCGGGTGAGCTGTCCTATGGCATCATACCCGAGCTTGAGAAACAGCTGACCGAGGCCGAGAACGCCGAAAGCAACGCAATGATGGCCGAGGAAACCGTGCGGCCGGAACAGATCGCATCCGTGGTCGAGCGCTGGACAGGTATCCCGACCGCCAAAATGCTGGAAGGCGAGCGTGAGAAGCTGCTGCGGATGGAAGACGATCTGCACTCCCGCGTGATCGGTCAGGATGCGGCGGTCACCGCCGTGGCCAATGCGGTGCGCCGTGCGCGTGCGGGTCTGAACGACGAAGGGCGCCCGCTGGGCTCGTTCCTGTTCCTTGGGCCGACCGGAGTAGGTAAGACCGAGCTGACCAAGGCCGTGGCGAATTTCCTGTTTGACGATGACAATGCGATGGTGCGCATCGATATGTCTGAGTTTATGGAGAAGCACGCGGTTGCTCGTCTGATCGGTGCCCCTCCGGGCTATGTCGGATATGACGAAGGCGGTGTGCTGACCGAAGCGGTGCGGCGCAGGCCCTATCAGGTCGTGCTGTTTGACGAGGTCGAAAAGGCGCATCCGGATGTGTTCAACGTTCTGTTGCAGGTTCTCGATGATGGTGTTCTGACCGATGGTCAGGGCCGCACCGTGGACTTCAAACAGACGCTGATCATCCTGACGTCGAACCTCGGGTCTCAGGCGCTCAGCCAATTGCCCGAGGGTGCAGATAGCGCACAGGCACGGCGGGATGTGATGGACGCGGTCCGGGCGCATTTCCGGCCCGAATTCCTGAACCGCCTGGACGAGACCATCATCTTTGACCGGCTCAAGCGGGCCGATATGGATGGCATCGTCGATATCCAGATGGCACGTTTGCAGAAACGTCTGGCTGCCCGCAAGATCGAGCTGGCTTTGGACGATAGCGCAAGGGAATGGCTGGCCAATGAAGGCTATGACCCGGTCTTTGGGGCACGTCCGCTCAAGCGTGTGATCCAGCGTGCGCTGCAGAACCCTCTGGCAGAGGCGCTGCTGGCTGGTGAGATCAAGGACGGCGAGACCATCCCTGTGACTGCCGGTTCGGATGGGCTGATCATCGGGGATCGCCTGGGCACTTCAGAACGCCCACGTCCCGACGATGCCGTCGTGCATTGATCTGTCCGAATAAATAAGACAAGCCCTGCCACCCTGGCAGGGCTTACCTATTTTGGTAATTTGCTAGCTATCGCGAAATTCACGACTTTTGCGCAAGGCGCGGAGATCTTCAGCTGACATTCGCGGGCCCGAAGGTTGTGCGCCAAATGGAGCCGCGGCAAGCGGCTGATCCTTAGTCTCTGGCATTGGGACAAACGCACCGCCACCGCGAAGTTTCAAATAGGCTAGAACGCCACCCGCGCATTGTAGGCTGAGCGTCCAAATACCGATAATAAAGACCGCTACAACTATGACCCAATAGTGCTGAAACACCGCTATCATATTCGACCAGGAAGGATCGGCCTTATACACAGGCGGATTGGCAAATGCGGGGTTTCCGTCGGCATATGCAGCAAACCCAATGCCTGCGGCGATAATCAGGACCACCATCAGCACGTAGCTTAGCGTTATCAGACTGAATAAAGGCAGAAAGGACTTCCCGATATTTCTAAACGGTGTGTAGGGCCGGTCATTGGGATCAAGGCCGAGTGCGGCCGCTGCCATCGGCACCATCAGAAGCGCGCGCACTGCCGAGAACCCCAAGATGACAATCAGCGCCACCACAGGGTTGTGCTCTGAAAGCACGGCGCTGAGTGGTTCGACAGGAGCGGATTCGAAGCCGTTGCTCAATCCGGTTAGTGAGGTGGTCAATTGCAGCCCAATGATTGGGGCCAACAACAAGCCGCCCAGGATAGCCTCGGTTGCCCCGTACATAAGAGCGGGGGCCACGAGCTTTTTGTAACCGCCACGCGGGGTCATGTTTCTTGCCAGAAACCCAAGTCGGTTTCCTACCAGAATAGGGATCACAGCAGATGAAACACTGATGAAAAAGAAAACAATGAAATAGAGACCTGATAGCAGCAGGTTTATCAACAAACCCACCAATCCGCCCGCCAGCCCATACAGGAATAGGGCAACAAGCATGACCGGAAAGACAAGAACAAACCGCCACAATATGGAAAATGACAGCGGGAAGGCTTTGAACACAAGCAATTCGACTATCCCAAAATAAACTTTGTTTGCGACGCAAGATATTCGATCGCAGGAATGCTTTCGACAGGAATGGCGGAAAATTCGCAATCGTTTTGCGCAGAGTTGCTTTAGCGCCGCAGCAACGGTCTTTGGGTTTTCATTACAGCTTAGTCTCTTAATCGTTACGCGTGTTTCCTTGGCTCTGTGCTAACAAACGCTATCTCGAACACCGAGCAAAGTTATCAGACGGAGACCGGAATGGCGCATCGCTGGACCAACACTTTGACACATGCTGACGTAACGCCGCGATCGGCGTTTCTGAACCGGCGACAAATCATGGCCGGCCTGGCAGGTGTCGGGCTGACGGCGATGGCACGCTCAGCTGCCGCGCAAGAGGCGCTGGAGCCGAACACTTGGGAAGAAATCACAAGCTACAACAATTTCTACGAATTCGGGACGCGCAAAGACGACCCTGCGAAATACGCGCATACTCTGGTCACCGAACCATGGAGCGTCCAAATCGACGGCCTTGTCGATCGTCCTGGAGACTATGATTTCCAAGACATCATGTCCGAGATGACGGTTGAAGAGCGCATCTATCGCTTTCGCTGTGTCGAAGCCTGGTCGATGGTGATCCCGTGGAATGGGTTCGAACTGGCGGACCTGCTTAACATGGCAGGTGTGCAAGAAGGTGCCAAATACGTGGCCTTCGAAACGGCCTATCGCCCGGACGAGATGCCCGGCACGCGTTTTCCGGTTTTGGAATGGCCTTACCGTGAAGGATTGCGCCTGGATGAGGCGATGCACCCGCTGACGATCATGGCAACCGGTATCTATGATCGTCCGATCCCGAACCAGAACGGCGCGCCTCTGCGGTTGGTGGTTCCGTGGAAATACGGGTTCAAGTCTATCAAGTCGATTGTAAAGATCACCCTGACCGAAGACGAACCACCCACAAGCTGGAACATGTCAGCACCGCACGAATACGGATTCTACAGCAACGTAAACCCGAATGTGAACCACCCGCGCTGGTCGCAGGCCAGCGAGCGCCAGGTTGGCGGTGGCCTCTTTGCCAAGCGCATTCCGACGCTGATGTTCAATGGCTACGAAGCAGAAGTTGCTGGCCTCTATGAAGGCATGGACCTGAGGGAGAACTACTAAACCATGTCAGCAGTGAACCAGGCTCTTCGCAGAATCCCGGTTTGGGCAGTGTATCTTTTTGGGGCGATACCTGCTCCTTGGCTTCTCTATCGCGCGCTTACGGGTGGTCTGGGCGTCGAGCCGATCTCCGCGCTTGAACACAAGCTGGGCGAGTTGGCTCTGCAATTGTTGGTCCTTGGCCTGGCAGTAACGCCCTTGCGCCAGTATCTGGGTTTGAACCTGCTGAAATTCCGCCGGGCCATTGGCGTTCTCGCCTTTTCCTATGTCACTCTGCACCTTTTGGTCTGGCTGTTTCTGGATGTTCAGGTGCTGGGTCAGATTTGGGCGGACATCCTTAAGCGTCCATACATCACCGTCGGCATGGCTGGATTTCTTTTGCTGGTTCCTTTGGCAGTAACGTCGAACAATTGGTCTGTTCGGCGTTTGGGCCCGCGATGGCGCAAACTGCATGTCCTCGTTTATCCGGCGGTTTTGTTAGGCGGGCTCCATTACGTGATGCTGGCCAAAGGGTTTCAACCAGAACCCTTGATTTACCTTTCGGTCATATCCGGCCTGCTGCTGCTGCGCTTGCCGCTTTCAAGCTTGATGACGCGCTCAAGACGGATCGATTCCGCCTGACAGGACCTGAGTCTGTGGGTAACCATGTGTATAAGCATCGTGCCGCTCTTCTCCGGGGTGATGATCTTGCCTTCATCAACAGGTTTCGCTGGTGGATGGGCATTTAAGCTATTGATAAATAATATATTTGATAATTTTTTCGCTTTTTCTCGGATTTCATGTTTTTTCTTCTTGCGGAAGTTTTGAGTATTACTTAGAACGCCCTTCACCGGCGCAGCTGAGGTTGTGCGGACCCACTGGAGAGACGGTGTGACGG
>NZ_WQIE01000009.1:0-94594 GCF_013035585.1 Ruegeria sp. HKCCA5839
ACCACCGCGTTTTAGGCGTCGGGAACAACGTTAGCCAATTTCGGGTGTGCGGACATTTCGGACCTTGGTTTGAGCGCTGCTTACCGTCGCTTCCGGCCCAAGGCTAACCCTGGGCTTCACCAATGCGAATGTCCAGTTCCATTCACTCTGAGTGGCTCGGTTTGACCAGGTCTTTCACCTTCAGACTGGGCGGGTTTCGTCCAGATAGGACGCACAGAGCATACCCGCGCGTGCACTAAACCGCGCGTTTCTCTCCTTTGCTCCGGCTTCACCCATGCGCGGAACGATCCAGCCCACGTAAGTGACCGCCCGCAGGGCAAGGAACAAATCCAGTAGCATGTCATCTAGCGACCGAACCTCGCGATACCCTTCCAGCAGCGCGGCTTTCAGCGTGGGGTAGTCCGGTTCATCCATGTTGCGCAGAAGCGCGGTGGCAATGTCGAAGAGGCGAAAGCCGAACCCACCGTCGTCAAAATCGAGAAGTTTGATTTTCCCCCCATCGACAAGCACGTTCTCCCGCAGCGGATCAGCATGGATCAGACCGTAATCGAGCTCATCGGCGCACCGCTCCAGAGCCTGCCGCGCGCGATCCCGGAACCGCCCCAGCAAGGCGCGTGTTTCGGGATCAAGGGTCGGATTCTCCCAGAAACGCCCCCAGACCGGGTTATCCCCCAATAACCCGTCCGCATCCCAGGAGCAGCGGGCAAAGCCCGGCGGGTACTTCCAAGCATCACAAGCTTCGTGCAATTGTGCCAGAACCCGCCCCAGCCGCCGAAACACCAACGGGGCATCGTCAAGCTCAAGCGACCCTTGGCCTTCGCCAAGGGGCGTTCCATGCATCCAGCCGATTAGGTCGGCATAACGTCCCTCTACTTGTTCCAACAGCTTCCCGGAAAGCGACTGGCGGGGCTGCGGCACGTGCAACCCGGCCCGGTCCATCGCGTCCAGCCATTGCAGTTCTGATAGGAGTTCGTCCTCGCTGCGATAGCCAGGACGTTTGAGGCGCAAGGCAAAATCGCCCTCGTCAGTGCACACCCGGTAGACACGGTTTTCACGGCCGGCCACGAAATTGTAAGGCGCGGTATCAATGCCCCAAAGGCACAGCGCTTTCTCGACTGGGTCCATCACGGGGCGACCGGAATTTCGACCATAACAGAGTCGAGCGTTTCGATGAGCATGTCGAGATGCTCTTCGCCAAAGGGCATCGGAGGCCGTATCTTCAGCGTGTTCTTATGCCGCCCCAGCTTTGACAGCAGAATGCCCCGGCTCCGCATCGTGTTGACCACACGGTCAGCATAGTCACTGGCGGGTGTCTTGGCGCCCCGGTCAAGCACAAACTCTACGCCAAAGACCATGCCGCTTTGGCGGACATCACCAATGACCTCGTATTTTTCAGCCAATTCAGTCAGGCGCTCATGTGCCATTGTGCCGATCCTGGCGGCATTGGCCTGCAGGTCCCCGTCGCGCAGTTCCTGCAGCACGGCCATGGCTGCGGCGCAGGAAACCGGGTTGCCTCCGAACGTGTTGAAGTAACGAAACGAATGGCGAAACCGCGCCATGATCTCCGGCGTGGTGACCAGACCGGCGACGGGATGACCATTGCCCATGGGTTTGCCCATCGTCACTACGTCCGGGATCACGCCCTGTTTCTGATGCGCCCAGAAGTGGTTTCCCGATCGACCAAAGCCCGATTGCACCTCATCACAGATCAAAAGCCCACCAGCCTTGCGCGCCGCCTCAGCCGCGGGTTTCAACCAGCCTTCAGCTTGGGTTGGGAAGCCTTCGTTCAAGAAAAGCGGGCAGACGATCAACGCCGCAAACCCAATGCCCGATACTTCAAGCGCGTTGATCTGTTCCTGCACATGCGCGGCAAAGCGTTGCCCATCAGGATCGTCGATCCGATAGCTGTCGGGCGCCTCCACGTGGCGCAGATATCGGTCCAGTCCAAACCCCACTTCAGGGATGTTGCTTCTGGACAGGTGGCTGACCAATGCGGTGTTTCCATGATAGGTCGCGTCCGTTGCGATGATCCCGCGCTTGCCTGTCATCGCCTCGGCCATGCGCAATGCGATGTCATTGGCCTCTGAACCCGAGCAGGTCAGTATTGAGGTATGAAGATCGCCGGCGAACGTGTCAACAAGTGCCTCGGTATAGTCGAGGATGCCTTCGTGCAGATATCGCGTATGGGTGTTCAATGTGCCAGCCTGGTTGCGGATCGCTTCGACCACGCGCGGGTTGCAATGGCCCACATGCGGCACGTTGTTGTAGCAGTCCAGATACCGCCTGCCACTCGCGTCCCACAACCAGACACCTTCCCCTCGGACGATATGTACCGGATCGTCGTAGAAGGTCGAAACATTCGGTCCAAGCAATGCGCGCCTGCGTTCGACAATCTCCGACACCGCTAATCTCCTTTCACGTCACCGCAAAGCCGCGGGATGTTGACTTTCTTGACTGGTTCTTTATTATAACCAGTGGTTTTTAATTTAAACCACCCAATTTTCCGCGTCAATGACCCAAGGTTGAGGGTTGAACTGGAACCTCGTCGGAATGGAAAAGCGCGATGTCGTCCACGGTTGCCAAAGCTTTGTCTCTTCTGGAGTTTTTCTCCGAGGAAGAACCTGAACTGGGCCTTTCCGAACTGACCCGGCGCGCGGGTATCAACAAAGCTTCGGTCTATCGCCTGTTGACCAGCCTGACCGATGCCGGGCTCCTGGAGCAAAAGGAAGGAACGCGCGCATATTCGCTGGGAGCGGGCATTCTGCGGCTGGCGCAGATCCGCGAAGCGACCGCACCCATTGCCTCGATCGTGCGCCCGGCACTCGAACAACTGGTGCAGAAGGTCGGCGAAACCGCGCACGCGTCGATCATTTCGGGGCCGGCGCTTGCGACAATCGGCATTTGCGAAAGCACGCGCAGCACTAGGGTATCACTGATCGCGGGCGAAATCTTGCCTTTGCACAGCACTGCATCAGGCGTCGCGGTGCTGGCATTCGGATCCCAGGCCCTGCGCGACCGAACACTGTCGGCGCCGATGAAATCCCAGACGATCTACACCATGACCGATCCGGAAGAAGTCCTCGAGAACATCGCAATTGTGCAACAGCGGGGTTATGCGACATCCAAAGAGGAAAACGAAGAGGACGTCTACGGCATAGCGGTTCCCTTCTTCGACCAGAGCGGATTGGCTCAGGGCGCCCTCGCCGTGGCAACACCGTGCCACAGGATGACGGACGGACTCCGCCAACAGATCGTGACCTCACTAAGGCATGAGGCCGAGGCCGTGTCCCGCGCAATCGGCGGACAACCCTCGCAAATGTTTTCACGGGCGATTGAACAAACAATCGAGAGAATGGGTCCAAAATTCTAGGTGCACAACAATTGGCTTCTTTCAACGGGCGCAGATCGTCTCCCCGAGTGAATGGGCAGCACACACGCAGAGCTGACTTGGCTACGGGCAGCTGCGAAAGGTCGATATTCGCCAATCGCGTTGGGCGCTGAAAACTTCATCAACTGAAAGAATGGGTTCGAAGCGGTCATTCGCCTGAATACCACGAGCGACCGCTCTGCGGATAGATCAGCCTTTAAGTTATTCAGGCCCCCTGTTTCACGCGCATTCAAGATGGTCAACCAAACGTCCGCCGCAAATGCTGTATCCTAGTAGACAATACCTATTGCGGATCTTGGAGAGCTTTTCAGATTTAGGCCATGGGCGTGAACTGCCTATCATATAAGATCGCCTAAGGACATTCAGCTCGACGAAATTCATTTCGCGTCTACCGGAAGAACAACCTAGGCTTGGAGTTACCGTTTCATGGAGCACAACTTGGAAAGACGCCTTGCTGCGATTGTGGCGATGGACATGGTCGGTTTTTCCCGTCTTGTGGGTTTAGATGAAGAAGGAACAATTGCGCGGCAACAACGCCTAAATTCCGAAATATTCGAACCAATTATTGCTGGAAATAGTGGTCGCGTTTTTAAGAGTAGTGGGGACGGTCTATTTGTCGAATTTCCCTCGGCGGTTAACGCCGCACGTGCTTGTGTAGCGATTCAACAATCAGTATCGGAAGCCGAGAAGTCTATAGATCCCTCTAAGCGCATTGCTTATCGGATAGGCTTGCATGTTGGTGACGTAATCGTCGACGGCGACGATTTGTATGGTGACGGAGTCAATATCGCTGCTCGGCTCGAAGCTTTGGCGGAACCTTCAACGATTGTTACTTCAGCAGACGCACATCGCCAGTTTGATGGTAGGTTTGAAGCAGATTTTGTATCAGCAGGATCCCGAACCCTAAAAAACATATCAGAACCTGTTCACATCCTCCAATGGCCACCTGACGCCATGATTGCTGCGACGACGGTTTCCAAGCCGACTGTAGCAGTGCTCCCTTTTGAAAACCGATCCTCTAATCCTGAAAACGAATTCATTGCCGATGGCATGGCGGAAGACATCATTACCGACTTAAGCCGTATGCCTTGGTTCAATGTGATTTCGCGAAATTCCACACTGGCTCATAAGGACAACGGACTGGATTTGACGGCAGCGATCAGAGAATTGGGTATAGTCTATGTGCTGAAAGGCTCTGTTCGAAAGTCTGGAGACCGAATTCGGGTCACTACTCAATTAGTTGACTTGGCGACTGAAACACAGGTTTGGGCAATCCGTTACGACCGAGTATTCACTGACATCTTTGATATTCAGGACGAAATATCGAACGCGATAGTGTCAGCGGTCGGGCCAGGATTTTTGAGTGCCGAAGCTAGGCGCGCCCGGGCTAAAGATCCGACGCAGTTGGACGCTTGGGAATGTGTAATGAGAGGGCGACCTCTCGTCATGCGTTTGGGGCAGACGGAAACAGCAGAAGCTCGATGCTATTTTGAACGGGCTGTCGAACTTTCCGGTGGCGCATTTGGTAACGCTGACCTGGCTCTAGCGCATTTTCTACAAGCATTTTACAGTTGGGCGGAACCCGGCGAGAATTCAGCCGCGGCTATGGTCGCAGCGGCAGATGCAGCAGTTCGAGCCGACAATCAAGATCCAATTATTTTGGCAATCAAAGGATGGTCTTTGATGTTCGTCGGCCGCTGGGACGAGGCAGTTGACCTCTTTGATCGCGCCATTACACTAGCGCCCTCGTTTTCGACTGTATTGGGCTTTTGTGGAAGCGGATACTGCATTAGCGGCGCATACCAAAAAGGTTTGGATCTGGTTAAACGAGCAGAGACTTTAAGTCCTCAGGACGTTTTTACACCGCTTTGGCTGATGGGCGTCTACTTTGCCCATTTTTGCTTAGAGGACTACGAAAGTGCAGAGAAGACGGTACGTCGTGCACTGGCATTGGCACCCGAAAACCCAACCTACAGAAGGCAGTTGGTGGCGACGCTCCATCTTTCGGGTCGCATTGAGGAGAGAGACAAGGCGTTAGACGCCTACCTGGCAGTTGCGCCGGACGTCAGAGCAAGTGATGCAAGACGAATCCCCGGTCGAGACCGCGAACAGGTAGAGCGCTTTGTTCAAGTCTTGATTGCCGCCGGCGTTCCCGACTGAATTCTTATGGAGGAATTTGCTAGTTGACCAATGTCCACCTTGGGCTCGGTGCGGTTACGATAACGCATAAAATGGCAGAAGAATGGACGCATAAACTGCATAAAGACTGCATAAACTCCAGCCTAAATGGCACGGAGTAAGCAATGCTGACATCGCAGATAACACTGCAAGTGCTTGATTTTAAGTAATATTTTTTGGTACCGCCTCCCTGGCTTGAACAGGGGACCTCTGGATCCACAATCCAGCGCTCTAACCAACTGAGCTAAGGCGGCACTTGTGGAGGGCGATGTAGCGAAGGCGTGCGGGGAATGCAAGGGGATTAAAGCTGAATCCTCCAGCTTTGTTCGACCAGATCGACACCGAAGGAATGGACTGGTTTGCTGTCCAAAAGCTGCCAACCAAAGGAGCGATAGAGCGCGCAGGCGGCGCGGTGGCTTTCGTGGGTCCACAGAACCATTTCGCGGTAACCTGCGGTGCGCGCGAAATCCATACAGGTGCGCAGCAGACGTTTCCCGGCGCCCTGCCCGCGCGCTTCGGGCACCAACAGAAACAGGCGCAGCTTGGCAGTCAGGTCATCCTGCGAGACACAAAAGATGCTGCCTAGTCGTGTTCCGCCCCGCTCCGCGATCCAGCCCTGTTCGCGTTTGGAGTCGTGATCGGCGATGAAATCGTCCAGAATACGCGCGACCAACTGCCCGAAACTGTCGTCAAACCCTTCGTCGCGGGCATAAAGCGTGGCGTGGCGTTCCACCAGCCAAGGCGCATCATCGGCGCGAAACGGTCTGAGCTGAACATCCGACATGCGGTCTTTGTCGGCATCCTTCGCTTGATTCTCAACCCTCTGCGCGATAGCACACAATCTCAGTCCCCGGAGGCACCCATGGGTATCAACACCGAACGCGATATCGAAGCGAACCTGCAAATCGGCCCGACCGATCAAGGTATGGTGCGCCTGTTCATTGAAGGCGCCGGCATCGAGATTCCGATGGATTTCGACCCAGAAGAAGCCGAAGAGATCGCCGAGGAGATCCGCGCAGCCGCCCAAGCCGCGCGTGCGGTCAAAGGTTAAATTCGCGGGTCGCGCAAGGTTTGCAGGCGGCGGGCTGCGTCGACAGCGAACTTCTGGATCATCTTCTTGCGCCGCGCTGGCGCCAGTTTGGTCTCCGGCCCGGTCCGAATGATCTCGGCATCATAGGCATCGGCGATGATCAGGCCGGTCTCATCCGGTAATAGTTCAACCGGGAACTCGGTATCGACCGCCCAGAAGAATCGGTCGCACCATTCCAGATAGCCCTGCCATTTCGCATCCGACTGATAATCGGCGCGGCTGGATTTGCACTCGACCACCCAAAGCTCGCCTTTTGGGCCCAACCCCATGACATCCACGCGCAGCCCGCGCGCAGGCACAAATTCCTCAACAGATACAAAGCCATGCGTCAGCAAGTGGCGCGAAACGCCGCGGGCCAGTTTTTGTCCGGGTTGCAGATCCAGGGTCATGTGGTGAATGTGAACAATTCGTGAACAAAAATCAAGCCGCACATCAGGGTTGACATGATACCATTTGGTATTGCATTAATACGATACCAAATGGTATCACAACGGAGTTACCATGACCTCACAAACCCAAAACGCGTTTCGCGCTCTGGCCGATCCGACCCGACGGGACATCGTTCATATACTGGCCCGACAGGACATGACGATCGCTCAGTTGACGGATCAATTCGACATGACCCGCGCTGCGGTGAAGAAGCACCTGACCGTGTTGTCGGATGGCGGCCTGATCACAGTCGAAACCCGGGGGCGCGAACGTATCAATCGACTGGAACCCATGGGTATGGCCCCTGTTCTGGACTGGTTCAGCTATTTTGACCAGTTCTGGGACGATCGCCTGGCCAATCTGAAAGAAGCTATTGAAAGGAAAGCAAAATGACCGAGACTGTATTGAAAAAGACTATCTTTCTGCGCGCCGATCCGGACACGGTTTGGGATTATCTGACCGAACCTGATCGGCTGGCCGAGTGGTTCCACAAGCCAGAGCGCCCTTTGGCCGCTGGTCAAAAGCTGGAGATGTTTGGAACCACCAGCGGCGATCTGCTGATCTGGGGCACGGTGACAGCCGCGCGCAAGCCCGAATATCTGGAATACACTTTTACCGTCAAACCGATGGGCGATGCGGTGAGCGTGGTCAAATGGACGCTCGATCCTGTTCCGGGTGGCACCCGTCTGGCCTTGCGACATGAAGGGCTGCCTCAGACCGCCGAAGGTTTTGGACTGATCCTGGCACTGGACAATGGCTGGGACGAACATTTTGGCAAGATGCGCACGGCCTTGCACGAACCTGTTGATGCCTGACCCCTTGTACCTGCCCGCCATTCGCCCTAGTTAGGCCTGTGGCGGGTTCTGCCCTTCTTGTGACTGGTAGCATTCTGGTGGCCTTAAGCAATTCCGAGGGGGCTGGCTCTGTTCAGGTCCTGGCCTGATTACCTGGCGCCCACCTGTACATACAGGTCCTCGGGAATCACACCGCACGGTTGACTGGTGGTCCCGCCACATACGCATCCTAGACTTCGGGGTCTGAAAGATTGTGGTTCACAAAACTTTCGTCCGAAAGCGCAAAATCATAGATCTTACGACCATTCCATTGCGGCATGTATTCGTCAAAGAACCTGTTCTTCTGATCAGGACAAGACGGCACAAGCAAATCCGGCTTATCTAGCCCAACCCCGAAATTCAGCACTCGAGCGGATTTATATCGTGTGGCCGCACGCGAAACCGCATGGTGCAAAAGCACATGCTCAATGTGACCGTACTCTCCAACGCTGTTATGGGTTATGACAGTCGACGGGGCGAATTGCTGCATCATGGCAAAGACCGATCCCTCCAAAAGATTAAACAAGGGGTGACGGTTTAGCGGACGCACGATCTTAGGATGCGTCTGCTCGGGCCCTGTCGGCATCTGAATTAATCGCCTCAGCCTGCGATGATCAGGCTCTACGGCAAATGGGAACTGGACTCTCCGAAAACCAAGTGAGTCACAGACGCGCTGCATTGCCGCCTCACGCGTACTTGTGTCTTTGCGGTTTGGAGCGGGTCGAAAGAAACTGACGATGGTCACATCCGCCCGATCTTTCAAATGCGCCAAGGTGGAGCCGCAGAACAACGTCTCATCATCCTGATGGCAAACGCAAAGAAGAATCCTGTCATCCTTGAGGCTGGCAAGACTAACCTTGCCCGCTGCCACGTCTGGCCCGGTTTCCAATACGTCAAAATTGGCGTTTGCGAAATTCTGAAACCTAGACGAGCTAACCCGCGCGCGCGCCCTTCTGCGATCAACTGATTGGAACTCTCCTTCACCTTCCCGTTTTTGTTATCCCCTTGGAACAAGTAGCATCGACCAGCCAATCCCGGCCAAGCTGTCTCGAGCTCGGAGACTCTGCTGTTCTTCGCGGCGTCCAAATGCAGCAATTCAATTGAACCAAAGGGGCGTTCTGCCACCGCCAGACGAAGACCATCAATCGCATCCATCAGATAAAGCTTTACGCGCGTCGGAAACCTGGTCTCAAACCACTTGAAAACAATAGGAACATAGATGTTCACGGGTGGCCACGACGCCCGTAGCCGCTGACCAAGGTCAATCCCTATGAACTTCAGCGATGGATTGGAATGAAGGGCCAACAATGCAGCGTGGCCTCCGGCCACACCCACTTCTGCAAAACACGAGCTGCTCTGAGCCATTTGAAAAAGCGCACG
Organism: Ruegeria sp. HKCCA5839; assembly: GCF_013035585.1. Taxonomy (NCBI): domain Bacteria; kingdom Pseudomonadati; phylum Pseudomonadota; class Alphaproteobacteria; order Rhodobacterales; family Roseobacteraceae; genus Ruegeria; species Ruegeria sp. HKCCA5839. The sequence goes on from NZ_WQIE01000009.1 coordinate 9,299, forward strand.
CCTTTTCGGCTCCATCCCAGGCGACATAGCCGTCAAGTGGAAGTCTTCCTGCATATGGCCGTAGCACACGTTACCGTTTATCGCCACTGGCTCACCAGCCTTTGACAACCCTTCGGCAATTGCGTGGTTTAAGGATTCAAGATCATCGCGAAAACTCGGGGACGCAATAACCTCTTCATATGTGAGAGTGTTCAAAAGCTCGGCTCTTTTGCTGCCTTTTCTTGTCGCTGACAGGCATGAAAGGACAACGCAGCGTCATGTTCAAGCCGTTTGAACCAAAAATACGCTCCGTAGGTCACACCCGCGGCAGGATGAGCCTTCCGACGCGGCTCTTAGGTTTTTTCAACCCGGATTGTTGCGGGTTTCAAGCCGGCGACGACCGGCGTACCACGACGCGGACCTTGCGGTTTCTCAGCCATGCTCATGATCTTGTACCCGAACTGAACACCCGCGAAGACGATACCATTCATGAACCAGATCATCGCCAAGGCAACGAGGCCAATATCCGAGCCCAAGATGAGCGTGCGCAGGTTGGCCACGTTCAAGACCAGCAGAACACCGACAAAGACTGCCGAGATGACAAAGCCCATTGCCACTTGGGTGATATACAGACGGATCAGTTTTGGCATGACGAACCCCTTTGCGCTGTGACATTCAGGTTAGCGCATATTTGGGCCGCGTAAAGGTGTCAGAATGCCTCGGGCTGGGCTTCGCGCGCCATGTGATCCAACACGGCGTTGACGAATTTCGTCTCTTTGCCTTCCGGGAAAAAGGCGCGCGCGACGTCGACGAATTCAGTGATCACAACTTTGGGCGGTGTATCGCTTTGGGTCAGCTCTGCACCGGCTGCACGGAACACCGCGCGCAGGGTTGGGTCGATGCGGCCAATCGGCCATTTCGCTACCAGAGCGCGGTCGGTCATCTGGTCAATGGGCGCCTGATAGTTCACCGCATCGTCAACCAGCTTGCGGAATAGGCTGGTGTCACCCTCGAGCATTTCATCGCCTTCATAGACAGCGCCAAACCGGTGATCCAGAAACTCGGCCACAACCGCTTCGGTCGTCTGACCCGACTGCTCCATCTGGAACAGCGCCTGCACGGCATAAAGCCGGGCGGCGGATTTCATCAGTCGTTTTTTGTTGGCCGGTTCGGGCGCGTCTGTCTGGGTCATGCTGTCGTGGATCCGTTGCTGTCGCCCGCCACAAAGATGGACTCGGACGGCGGCTTGAAGCCCACGCCCTTTTTGGAAGAGCCCCACTTACGGCTGAGAGCGATCAGATGCAAGGCCGCAGCTGCCGCGCCGCCACCTTTATTCATCTTTTCGGGGTTCGCGCGCACTTCGGCCTGCTCGTCATTCTCGACAGTCAGAATTCCGTTGCCGATGCACAGACCTTGCAGCCCCATCAACTGGATGGCGCGGCTGGAATCGTTGCAGACCGTCTCATAGTGCGTTGTTTCGCCCCGGATTACACAGCCCAGTGCGACATAACCGTCAAAATCGCATTGGCGGTCGGCCATCGCGATGGCCGTGGGAATTTCCAGCGCTCCGGGCACCTCGACCACCTCGCAGGTACCACCAGCCGCCTCGATCTCGGCCTTGGCCCCGGCGATCAGATTGTCAGCGATGGCGCGATAGAACGGAGCCGCCACGATCAGCAGCTTCACGGGTTTGTCGAATGTCGGCGTTGGCAGAACGCCGTGTTTGTCTTGTTCAGCCACGATCAGTCATCCTTGAGAATTGAGCGGGTGCCGACGATGGACAAACCAAATGCGTCGAGCCCCAGGTATTTCGTTTCCGGTGAGTCTGTCAGCAACACCAGTTCCTGAATACCCATTTTGGACAGGATCTGCGCCCCCAGACCCGTTCGCTTGATGGTGCGCGGGCCTTCGTCCTCGGCCGCATAGAGCGAGTTGCGCGGCTGACGGAACAGGCACACAACGCCCCGACCCTCTGCGGCAATCTTCTCCATCGCGCGCGGCAACTCGCGTGAGGATTTAGGACCAAGCCCCAATATGTCCGGCGCTTCATGCAAGGCATGGGTACGGGTCAAGACCGGCTCGGGCGTGGTGATGTCGCCTTTGATCATGACCACATGTTCGATCCCATGGATCTGATCAGTAAAGAGCCGCATCTCCCATTCGCCACCATATTCCGATGTCACCATCTGGCGCGAGGTTTCGACCACCAAATTGTCATTGCGCGCGCGATAGCTGATCAGGTCGCTGATGGTTCCGATCTTCATATCGTGGGTTTTGGCGAATTCCACCAGATCCGGCAGGCGCGCCATCGTACCGTCGGGGTTCATGATCTCGCAGATCACACCAGCGGGATTCAACCCCGCCAGACGCGAGATATCCACGGCAGCTTCGGTGTGGCCTGCCCGCACCAGCACCCCACCCCGCTTGGCGCGTAAGGGGAAGACATGACCAGGTGTCGCGATATGCGCCATGGTGTTTTGCTCATTTATCGCGGTCGCCACGGTCAGCGCCCGGTCAGCGGCGGAAATCCCGGTGCTGACACCTTCTCGCGCCTCGATCGACACGGTAAAGGCCGTCTCGTGCCGCGAGGAATTGTTGACCGCCATCATCGGCAGGCCCAAGGAATCGATCCGCTCGGCGGTCATCGGCAGGCAGATCAATCCGCGCCCATGGGTGGCCATGAAATTGATCGCAGCCGCATCGGCAAATTCTGCCGGAATGACCAGATCGCCCTCATTCTCGCGGTCCTCGTGATCGACCAGAATATACATCCGGCCGTTGCGCGCCTCATCAATGATGTCCTCGATTGGACTGATCGCGTCGCGCAATTGGGCCTCGACCGGACCGGGGGTTTCAAAGCTCATGGGGCAGCCTTTCACAAGAGCATTTCTGCAACGCGGGATAGACCACGCGCAAGGCAAAGACCAGAGCGTATGCGCCCTGCAATTGTTGCCATTTACCCGACGTTTGGCGGATCTCCCCCGGGTTTGTCCTCAAATTGCCCAAAACAAGCCCTTTGATCGCCCGATAGCTGGCAGAGTTCTGTATGCAGTACTTCCAACGTCAGGCAAGACCTTCCGCACCATGTTCAAGACCGTTGACGTGCCCGCCTCCAGTGTCGCTTTTGGAACCGCCTTTTGGCGCAATCGATTGCTGTTGTCGCTTGTCGGATTACAACTGGTTTGCGCGGTCGCAGTCAGCATTTATGCTGGAAGGTCTTTCTGGGATGCCTCGACATCACTCATGCTGGGGCTTTCGTTCAAGCTTTTTCTCTTTATGTTCGCCAATTTCGTGCTTTGGCGTTTTGGCGTGGCCGTTTTTTCGATCCGCCCTGCCAAACCGATAAAATGGCTGCTACACGATCTGTGGTCTAAACTGACCGACCCCCAAAAGGCTCCTGATGCAGTGCTCTGTTTTGGCAGCATCGTTGCTTTGATTGCGTCGTACACGTTCCTTAAGAATGAAATTCATGCGGTGAACCCGTCTCTCTGGGACGCCGAGTTTGCGAGATGGGATAGATGGCTGCACGGCGGCTTTGATCCCTGGGTATTGCTGTGGCCCATCTTTGGGTCACCTTACGTGACCACCGCGCTGAATGTCGCTTATCACATGTGGTTTCCCATGCTTTATATTGCGGTTTGCGTGGCTTGCCTGGATCGAAGAGACCCAAATCGTTGCACCGTGTTTCTTGTGGCTTTCGTGTTGTGCTGGTTCGTCGGTGGCAACCTTTTAGCCACGGTTTTCGCCTCGGTCGGCCCGGTCTATTTCGAAGCCTTTGGTCTGGGGCTCGAGTTTGCGCCGCAGATGGAAATGCTGCGCCAATCAAATGAAATAAGCCCGGTCTGGTCGCTGAGCGTGCAAAACATGTTGCTGGAGGGTTATCACAATGCTGGTCCCGCGCGGGGTATTTCCGCAATGCCCAGTATGCATGTCGCCTCAAGCGTGCTTTTGGCCTTCTATGGATTCAGCTATGCACGTTGGGCCGGTTGGGCGCTGACAGGCTTCGCCTTCACTATCCTGTTGGGGTCAGTGCATCTTGGTTGGCACTATGCGATTGACGGCTATGCCTCGGGACTGCTGATGGTCTTCTTTTGGTGGCTGGCCAAAAAGCTGACCGCGCGGTTTGGACCAAACGCCTGAGGTTTAGACCGTTTCCGCCAAACGCGCCACATAGCGGGCGAGCGTGTCGATCTCGAGGTTCACACGGTCGCCAACAGCGACATCGCCCCAGGTTGTGACCTCTTTGGTGTGCGGAATGAAGTTGATGCCGAAATCGCACCCATCCACATCATTGACCGTCAGCGATGTCCCGTTCAGCGCGACCGAGCCTTTGGGCGCGATGAACCGCGCCAAGTCTTTGGGCGCGCGCAATGTCACGCGCGTGCTGTCGCCCTCATCTTTTACGGCAATCACCTCTGCCACACCGTCCACATGGCCCGACACGATATGCCCGCCCAATTCGTCCCCGACTTTGAGCGCGCGTTCAAGGTTGACCCGCTTCCCGAGGCTCCATGTGTCCAGGTTGGTCTTTGACACGGTCTCGGCACTGATCTGGACATCATACCAGTCAGGGCCTAGCGCGATGACGGTCAGGCACACGCCATCACTGGCAATCGAAGCTCCGATATCGATCCCGTTGGTGTCATAGCCAGTGCGAATGCGGGCGCGAAGATCACCTTGCTGGTCCAACTCGGCAATGGTGCCGATATCAGTAACGATCCCAGTGAACATTCCTTAACCCTCTTTCGCTTAGGCTGACTGGCACCGAGGTAAGGGCAAGTGAGCTTGCGGGCAAGCCCTGCCTTGCTCCGATTGGCACAAACAGGCATTGTCAGAAAGAAAAGAGGCAGAAGCAGTCCCATGTCCTTTGATCAATCCGCTTCAGGGCAGCGTAGTTTTTTGTTCCTTCAAGGACCCCATGGTCCGTTTTTCTGGTCGTTGGCAAAAGTACTGCGCGCGACTGGTGCGAGAGCATGGCGGGTTGGCTTCAACGCCGGGGACCAGGCCTTTTGGCGCGATACGCAAAGCTACATCCCCTTCATGGACACGCCCGAGGACTGGCCCGACACCTTCCGGCAGATGATCGCGGAACTGAGCGTGACAGATCTGGTGCTGTATGGCGACACCCGTCCCGTACACGCACAATCTGTTGAGATTGCAAAAGCTGCGGGCCTTACGGTTCATGTCTTCGAAGAAGGCTATTTGCGCCCCTGGTGGGTCACATATGAGCGCGACGGCTCGAATGGAAACTCCCGCCTGATGCAGATGAGCGTGGCTGACATGGAGCAATGTCTGGATCGGTCCGAGCAGCGATCACCCCCGCCGCCAACCCATTGGGGAGATATGCGGCAGCATATTTTCTATGGTGCGCTCTATCATTGGTTCGTGATGTTTTTGAACCGAAATTACCGCCATTTTCGGTCACATCGCGAGGTTTCTGTATCTCAGGAATTTGCGCTGTATTTCAAACGATTGCTGCGCATGCCGGTTCACCGCCTGCGGCGCGAGCTGGCAACGCGGAAAGTCAATCGCAGCGGCTTCCCCTACCACCTCGTTTTATTGCAACTGGGACATGATAGCTCGGTCCAGTCGCATTCCGGCTATGCGCGGATGTCTGACTTTGTGCAGGAGATGGTAACAGGGTTTGCCGAAGGTGCGCCCCGACACCACCACCTTGTTATCAAGGAACATCCCCTGGAAAACCACCGCGAACCTTTGCGCCGGTTGGTCGCGCAACTGGCCCGCAAGCTGAAGATCGATGATCGCGTACATTATGTTCCGGGGGGTAAATTGGCCGGTCTGCTGGACGATGCGCAATCGGCGGTCACCATAAACTCGACCGCAGGACAGCAGGTTTTGTGGCGCGGCCTGCCGTTGCGCAGTTTCGGACAGTCGGTCTATGACAAGCCCGAATTTGTCTCCCGACAATCTGTGTCGGAGTTCTTTGCCAACCCTCAGCCACCAGACGCCGAGTACTATCGAACCTACCGACGGTTTTTGCTGGCGACCAGCCAGGTTCCCGGGGGGTTTTATTCGCGACGCGGTCGCCGTCAATTGTTAAGGCGCGCCGTCGATATGATGCTGAATGAGCAAGACCCCTATCAGGCCCGTTTCACCAGCAGCGCGGCTGAGAGGCCACAGTTGCGAATCATCGGCTAATCTCAAAGACCTGCAACTGGAAGTTGGCGTAAAAAACAGGTACGTTGCCGAAAACAAAAGACAAGAACCACAGAATATTGAGGATATCCGGCAGTGCATTTATCTTCCATGCGATTGGCGCGCATGGCTGCGATAGCAGCTGTTTGCGGAGTTTTGGCAGCATGTCAGCTGCCAAAGGCAGGGCCGAACAAAACAGAAATTCTGGCAGGATCGACCGCGAATGGAGGTAACGCCTTCGTCGTTGAAGTCGATGATCGCGTTGCGCGCGCCACGTCGACCGTTCCGCAATATGGGTTTTCTCATGATTTCCGCAATGCACAAAGCGTGACGGCAGATACGGTGCGTCCGGGCGACGTGCTTAGCCTTACAATCTGGGAAAATGTGGATGACGGCCTGTTGTCAGGCGAGACCAGCAACGCAACCAGTTTGGAAGGTGTTCAGGTGGATGCAGACGGGTTTATCTTTGTCCCCTACGCCGGTCGTGTCCGCGCAGCCGGTAATACGCCTGAACAATTGCGCATGTTGATTTCGAGCAAGCTGGAAGATCAAACCCCTGATCCGCAGGTCCAGATCAGCCGCGCGCCTGGCAACGGCTCTGCTGTATCTCTGACTGGCGCAGTCGGCGTGCCGGGCCTTTATCCGATCGAACATCCGACACGGACCCTCTCGGGCATGCTGGCCGGTGCAGGCGGTGTTACGGTCGCCACCGACATTGCCCTGGTCACGGTCATTCGCGACGGAAAGAAGGGAACAATCTGGTACGACGATCTGTTTCGTATGCCAACGACCGACATCGCCTTGCGGGGCGGTGATCGTATCCTGGTGGAAGAAGACAGCCGCTCCTATATCGCGCTGGGGGCCACTGGCGGGCAGTCGCGTGTCGCGTTCGACAGCCAGGATCTGTCAGCACTCGAAGCTCTGGCTCAAGTTGGTGGCTTGCAGTCGCTGTCCTCGGACCCTACCGGTATTTTTGTTCTGCGTAATGAGCGTGAGGATGTCGCCCGCAATGTGATGGGGCAGCCCAATTTGCAGGGTGAACAGCGTGTGATCTATCTGTTGAACCTGACTGCACCCAATGGTCTGTTCGTGGCCCGTGATTTTGTCATCCGTGACGACGATACGATCTATGTGACTGAAGCCCCCTACGCCCAGTGGAGTAAATCGGTCTCTCTGATCGCCGGTGGCCTGACACCCTTTGCCAATATCACGACCCTGACAGGCGGATGACGCCCGATCCTGCAACGGATACCCAGGCCGGGACCAAACGGTCCCGGCTTTTGGTTTACAATGGCGGTTTTCTGACCCAGCGGCGCGTCCGGCGCATTCTGTCTCTGTCGGGCTACGATATCCGCTTGGGGGTGCCGGGCCAGGGCGACTGGGTTGGCGTTTGGGGAAACAGCCCGACAGCGCATCGCGGTTTGGGCATGGCGCAGAAACACGAAGCGCCAGTGCTGCGGGTCGAAGATGCATTTCTGCGGTCATTGCACCCGGGGCGCGGCGGCGAGCCGCCTTTGGGTCTGCTGCTGGACAGATCCGGGGTGCATTTCGATCCGTCAACGCCGTCGGATCTGGAGCAGCTTCTGGTCAATGAACCACTGGACGATACCGCTCTGCTGAACCGCGCGCGCGGTGCGATGGCCCGGATGCAGGAATTGCAGCTCAGCAAGTATTCTGCGTTCGACAGCGACACCGCACTGCCCGAGCCCGGATATGTTCTGGTCGTCGACCAGACCCGCGACGATGCCTCGGTCAATGCAAATGGCGGCACACGGGCCAGATTCCTTGAAATGCTGGTCATGGCACAGGAGGAAAACCCCGGAGCGCAGGTTGTGATCAAGACTCATCCTGAAACATCTGCGGGGCATCGCCCGGGCTTTTTCACCGCCGAGGACGAAAATCAGCGCATCTCACTGCTGGAAACCCCTGCAAGTCCTTGGGCGCTTTTGGAGGGGGCAGTTGGGGTCTATACCCTGTCTTCGCAGCTAGGGTTCGAGGCGATTTTGGCCGGGCATAAGCCGCGCGTCTTTGGTCAGCCTTTTTATTCGGGTTGGGGCCTGACGCAGGATGAAGACCCGCTGCCTCGGCGCCAGCGCAGCCTGACCCGAGCGCAACTTTTTGCTGCCGCGATGATCCTCTATCCCACCTGGTATGACCCCTATCGCGACCAACTTTGTGAACTGGAAATGGTGCTCGACACGCTTGAGGCGCAAACGCGCAGTTGGCATGCGGATCATAAGGGCTGGACCGCCTCGGGCATGCGTCTGTGGAAGCGCCCGCATCTGCAACGGATGTTTGGCCGGTACAAAAAAGTCAGGTTTACCGACACAACAGAAGGCACCGCGAACCAGCCGCACATGGTCTGGGCCAGCCGCGCGGGCGAAGCATCGGCCGTCACGCGGGTCGAGGATGGGTTTCTTCGGTCGCGTGGATTGGGGGCTCAGCTTGTACCGCCGCTGTCGTTGGTCACGGATAACGAGGGCATTTACTATGACCCGACCCGGCCCAGCCAGCTGGAACACTGGATCACCAAACGGGAAGCTCTGCGACCCGACCAACAGCTGCGGGCCGAAGCACTGATCACTCAGCTGCGCCAGTCTGGCTTGAGCAAATACAATATCGGCCAACCGACACCGCCTCTACCCGAGGGTCATCGGATTCTGGTGCCAGGGCAGGTTGAAGACGACGCCTCGATCCGTTTGGGAACGAGCCAGGTGCGCAGCAATCTGGCGCTGTTGCAGGCTGTTCGGGATGCCAACCCGAATGCGGTCATCCTGTATAAGCCGCACCCGGATGTCGAAGCAGGGTTGCGGGACGGAGCAGTCGAGACCTTAGGTCTTGCGGGTGTGATCCTGCGCCACACGGATCCTGCTGACCTATTGCAGCATGTGAACGAGGTCTGGACAATGACCTCACTGCTGGGCTTTGAGGCCCTGTTACGCGAGATCCCGGTGACCACTCTGGGCGCGCCATTTTATGCGGGATGGGGGCTGACCACCGATTTGGGCGGTGTGCCCGCTCGTCGCGGCGCGCGGCCTACGCTGGCCGGGCTGATTCACGCCACGCTGATCGATTATCCGCGCTATCTTGATCCGGTGACAGGCATGCCCTGCCCGGTCGAGGTTGTCGTTGAACGGCTGGCCAACGGGCCCGATCCGTCTATCGGTCTTTTGAACAGGTTATTGTCGAAATTACAGGGTACATTCGCGACCCATGCAAATCTTTGGCGCTGAGGTCTAGTCGTTCGCGCGGCGCCAGCGATGCAGGATGTCTGGGCCTACCGTCTGCGTCTCGATCAATTGGAACCGCGCGGCGTTGTCCAAACTGTCCAATCCCAGCGCCCCGATGGCAGGAAGACCTTCGGCACCGATGGTAAGACCTGCGGTGAATCCCACCAATTCATCCACCAGATCACGGGCCAGCAGTGAGGCCGCCAAAGCCGACCCGCCCTCGCAAAACACGCGGGTCAATCCTGCATTGCCAAGCTGTTGCAGCAGGTCGCTGGGATCAAGGTGATGGTCCTCCAACGCACACGGGATCAGCTTTGCTCCCAACCCCTCCCACGCGCGAATGCGATCGGGATCGGGATGCGGACCGTGGCAGATCCAAACCGGATGCTCTTTGGCCGTACGTGCCAGATTACCCATCAGGGGCAGGTCCAGATGGCGCGAGACGACAACGCGCACTGGCTGATGAGCGATCCCCATATCCCGCACCGTCAGCGCGGGGTCATCCGCGCGCGCCGTTCCTGCCCCCACCATCACCGCATCGTGGCGCGCGCGCATGGCGTGGACAGCGCGGCGCGCAGCTGGGCCCGTGATCCACTGGCTGTGGCCCGAGCCTGTAGCGATACGTCCGTCAAAGCTGCTTGCCAGTTTCAGCGTCAAAAACGGGCGGCCTTGTTCGGTCTTCAGAAAAAACCCGGCGTGATCTTGCGCCGCCTCTTTGGCCAAAACACCGGTTTCAACCTCGATCCCAGCGGCGCGCAACATCTCAAAACCCTGGCCCGCAACGCGTGGATCACTGTCTTCGATGGCGGAAACAACACGCGCGACCCCTGCGTCGATCAATGCTTGTGCGCAGGGTGGCGTTTTGCCGTGATGGGAACAAGGTTCCAGCGATACATAGGCTGTGGCCCCACGAGCCTTGGTGCCCGCATGCGCAAGCGCCTGGGTTTCTGCGTGAGGGCGCCCACCGGGCTGTGTCCAGCCGCGGCCAACGATCCGATCGTCGCGCACAATGAGACAACCCACAGCGGGATTAGGCCAACACGTCCCCTGGCCTCGCCGCCCCAGTGACAGGGCTAACGCCATGTATCGGTTATCGTCTGCGGTCACTCGTCCGAGGTTGGCTGCGGCGGTCGCAACTCGTGCACAAACTCTTCAAAGTCGTCGGCCGCCTGGAAATTCTTGTAGACACTTGCAAACCGAACATAAGCCACAGTGTCGATCCGGGCCAGAGCTTCCATAACGATCTCACCAATCTTGTTGGACGGGATGTCGGTATCACCCATGCTTTCCAAGCGGCGCACGATGCCCGAGATCATCTGATCGATGCGGTCCGGCTCGATCGGGCGTTTTTGCATCGAGATGCGGATCGAACGCTCAAGCTTATCGCGGTCAAAGTCTTCGCGTTTGCCATTGGTCTTTATGACCACCAGATCGCGCAGCTGCACCCGTTCATAGGTCGTGAACCGGCCACCACATGCGGGGCAAAACCGGCGCCTGCGGATCGCGACATGATCCTCTGCCGGGCGTGAATCCTTGACCTGAGTGTCGATATTTCCGCAAAACGGGCAGCGCATCCGCCGTCTCCTCGTCCCTAGTTCCGCCGTTTGTTGTAAGCGCTGCGGCCTACTTATCCACAACTATAGGGCAGCCGCTAGGATTTGGGTAGTCGGAAATGTTCACCGCTACATAAAGGGGTCACGCGAAATGAGCTGCAACGCGACGGTGATGAGGCGCGCTGCGATGCTCGAACAGGTAAATGCCCTGCCACGTTCCCAACACAGGCACACCCGATGCCACTGGGATCGACAGGCTGACCGGCATCATTGCCGCCTTGATATGGGCCGGCATATCATCCGGCCCTTCGTAAGTGTGCCGCAGATACGACATTGAGGGGTCATCGGTCGGTGGAACAAGCCGCTCGAAAAATGCCTGCAGGTCCGTCTGAACTTCGGGATCTGCGTTTTCCTGGATCAACAACGAGCATGAGGTGTGTCGCACAAACAGCGTCAGCAACCCGTCGCTGGGCTGATGATTGACCCAAGCACGCACTTGGGTCGTGAACTCATATAGCCCAGCGCCGCGTGTATGAATTGTAAACTCGGTTTGCACCTGCTTTTGCTACCCGTTCAGGAATTGATGCGAATACGGGTACAGCGCGTGTTTGCCCGTTGCACCGACATACTGTCTCCGGGACGAAAACCCGAAAAAACGCCGCTGCCTTCTTGAGCGGTGTTTGTCGGTTTGGTCAATGAAAACTGAACGGCAGTGCGACGATTTGTTGTAACACTGGGACCGTAACCGCGCAAAACATAGATCTGTTGTTGCCAACTGGCCCCCAATATCCGACGTGCAAAATCGGATGCTTCGCACCAATACCCATCGATATCTTTTCTTGTTCGTGGAATAACTTCGAATTCTGTGTCGCTGATCGCGTTCGCATCGAACCCGAACGCTCCCACTGCAAACGATGCGTTGGCGCTGAAGGAAAGCACCGCTGCGCATGTGAAAAGAACCAAATTTTTCATCGTACTTGTGTCCTTTGTTAACCAATCCTACCACAAATATAGTGCCCGATTTTAGACCGCGACCGACATCACAATCCTTTCAGCACTCCGCAGGGAAAAAGTGATCGGGTGTCAGCCACCCCTTGTATCGGATCAAAAGGCCCAGACCAGGCACGCGCGCTGAGATGTCGAATGCGAAACGACCCTCCTCATCCGCAAATTCAATCGAGGCGGACCGGGGCAACAGGAAAGACGGACATGGAAGCGCAAACACCGAAAGCGCCTTGATATCGATATGCAACATCCCGGCTTCAAAACGAGGTTTGAGCCAGATGCGAATATTGCCGATTTCCTCTTTGACCCAGCCGGTATGCGCGTCCAACCGGATATGAGAAACCGTCTTGTGGCCGCCGAAATCGCGCGACCACATCCATTCAGAGCTTGTACGCTCGATAGTCAGGGACACGGGTTGGTCTGGAGACGATTTGGGAAAGCGACCTAATCCGAGCAGAGTACCCACGACCCACCCCTTGCCTCGCACGACCTCGCAGCGGCCCGAAAAGCGACCAGACCGGCTGTGCAGCACCGCAAGCGCATCAGGTAAGGCGTGACACTCGCCAAGCACTTGCAAGAACGGGTCTTTCAAAGTTTCAAAATCCATCCGTGGCGAACCTGGCCCGGATCGCGGTATCGGGCATTAAGCAGACCTTTGACCGCCCGAAGAACCAATACCGGTTGCTGGCGATCAAACGGTAAAGCGGCGTCTTTATGAAGCCCGGCAAAAACCGACACCAAGACAAGATCTGCCACCCGCCCGGCAAGGCCCGCATCGCAGCAGCAAACGCGTCGAGGTTTTGATAGACCTGCCCGTCGACAAAAACGAGGTTCGTTTGAAAATCGCCCGTTGGCAGGTTCAACTGCTAATAGAGGCGTTGCCCCAAAGCTGATTGCGCTGTCGCAAAAGAAAGCCGGTGGTGGCGATCATGGGTCAACATGAACCGGAAAAATCCTGAACACAGGACGCATTCGCCATCAAAGACGATTAGATTTGCCTTTTCAGCGCAATAGTCTTCCAGCGTCTTCGTCATAAAATGGCCCGCGACTACGCATTCCTACCGTTTCAAGCTGTCATGAAACACCCGGACCGACAATGCGACAGATAGGGTAAGGGCGTGTCGGGGAACCCGGAAAGCTGGCTTGGTGGGCCGCTTGTTTGGGCTCTGGCCTCATCCCCATAAGGCGCTGACCCGACAGCAGCCCGTATCTATGCGTCCCTGACAGCACGTTCATGCGCCAATCAGTCAAAATCTTGTGTTTTCCAGCCAATTATTTGCCCGGGACCGCTACGCGATTCAAAAAGCTGGCCCACTGCAGCTACTACTCGCTAATATCGAAATTGATTTCAAAAATCAGATTGCGTGGATATGGACGTCGATATTTCCAGAATTCAGGTACTGACCCGTATTCTAGATCAGGTATCCGGCATGCCTGACACAACGGATCAAGTGCTACAGAAAAGCGGCCTGTCCCGTATTCAGATTTCAGCGCCAGCATCCAGCTATAGCGCGCATCAAGAGGCACTGTTCGTGCGCCATGCCTGCGACGCGTTGCAAAATATCACATTTGCGGCGCAAGCAGGTCTTGGGTTCGATGTCTCTTCAAGTGTGACGGCCTATATCAGCAAATACTCTCGCGACCTCCGGCAAGCACTTGAAAACACGTGTTACTTTCATTGGATGATTGATCCTGCACTCAGCTTTGCCCTACGCTCTACCGGAAACGCTGCGGTGTTCGAAGTGGATTGGAAGGACCCAAGCTTTCGCCGGTACCACAGAAGGACCGAATTTTTGATGTTTGCGGCCATCGCCCGGATGCGCAACCTGACGCAGACGGACTTGCATCCGCTTGAGATCCGGTTCGAGCACGAAGTGGGGCAACAGGCGCAGGCCTATGAAAAGATCGGCGGTTTCCCCGTAACCTTTGGTGCCGAGCGGATGGAGATCATCCTGTCCCTGCCGTCTCTGGACACGCCGATCCCAACCTACGAGCCCAGCCTGCGGGCGCATTTGCTGGAATATGGCGAGCGTTTACTGGCCGAGCGGCGTTCGCCCCAACAACAGATGCGGGCGAAGGTTGAAGGATTGATAACCCAATCGATGCCCGGAACCATCATTCACGCCGATGACGCGGCCGCGCAATTGGGCCTGAGCCCTCGGACGTTGGCGCGGCGGCTGGCTGAAGAAGACACAACCTATCGCGAGATTGTCGAAGACCTTCGATGTGATCTGGCGCAGACGTTTATTAAGAACGGAATGGCGCTCTCCGAAATCGCTTTTTCGCTGGGTTATTCCGATCAGGCCGCGTTTTCGACCGCCTTCAAGCGTTGGACGGGTCAGGCCCCAACCGCCTTTCGCAAACGGGTCGAGCACCCGCTGAACACCGATTGACTGCGGCCGGGGGTCGTCGGCAAAACTACCTCGCCCCGGCCCGTCCCATGAGTGGACAGCCGCGATATAGAAATCGCGGCGGCGCAGGTCTTGTGAGTTCTCGCCAATTTGATGCGTGGTTCAGCCAGCGTGAGATCAAGCGCAGCCTGTTACCCGTTTCCAGGCAAAGAAAAAGGCGCCGCAGCGCCTTTTGCCTTATTGATCCAGGAACGACCGCAGCTTGCGCGACCGGCTGGGATGTTTCAGCTTGCGCAACGCTTTTGCTTCGATCTGACGGATCCGTTCGCGAGTCACGCTGAACTGTTGTCCAACCTCTTCCAGCGTGTGGTCGGTGTTCATGCCGATGCCAAAGCGCATCCGCAGAACCCGTTCCTCGCGCGGCGTGAGTGAGGCCAGAACCCGGGTGGTGGTTTCCTTGAGGTTTTCCTGAATGGCGCTGTCCAGCGGCAGCACAGCATTCTTGTCCTCGATGAAATCACCCAGTTGGCTGTCTTCCTCGTCCCCGATGGGGGTCTCAAGGCTGATCGGCTCTTTGGCGATTTTCATCACCTTGCGGACCTTCTCAAGCGGCATCTGCAGCTTTTCGGCCAGTTCTTCCGGCGTCGGCTCACGTCCGATTTCATGCAGCATCTGGCGACCAGTGCGCACCAGCTTGTTGATCGTTTCGATCATGTGGACCGGAATACGGATCGTGCGCGCCTGATCCGCGATCGAGCGGGTAATCGCCTGACGGATCCACCAGGTCGCGTAGGTCGAGAACTTATAGCCACGACGGTATTCGAACTTGTCCACCGCCTTCATCAGGCCGATGTTACCTTCCTGAATAAGATCAAGGAATTGCAGACCACGGTTCGTGTACTTTTTGGCAATCGAGATCACCAGGCGCAGGTTGGCTTCGACCATTTCCTTCTTGGCCTGCCGCGCCTCTTTTTCGCCCTTCTGAACCTGCTGAACGATGCGGCGGAATTCAGGGATATCCAGACCAACATATTGACCGACCTGCGCCATATCTGCGCGCAGCTCTTCGACCTTGGCGGTCGAGCGCTCGATGAACATCTGCCAGCCACGGCCCGGCTTTTCTGCCATTTCGGCCAGCCAGTTCGGGTCCAGTTCGCGCCCGCGATAGGCGTCGATGAACTCGCGACGGTTGATGCGGGCCTGGTCGGCAAGTTTCACCATTGAGCTATCCAGCGACATGACCCGACGGTTGATGCCGTAAAGCTGGTCGATCAGAGCTTCGATCCGGTTGTTGTGCAGGTGAAGCCCGTTCACCAGTTCAACGATCTCAGAACGCAGCTTCTGATAGGTCGCCTCGTCTTTGTCGCTAAAGGTGCCGTCTTCATTCAGGGTGGCTGAGATCCGGCTGTCCTGCATTTCGCTCAGCATTGCGAAATCGGTCGAGATCCGTTCCAGCGTGGTCAGAACCTGATCTTTCAGCGCCGCTTCCATCGCGGCCAAAGACATGTTGGCCTGATCGTCGTCGTCATCGTCGTCGTCATTGTTCAGCGGATTGCCATCGGCATCCAGCTCGGGCCCCTCGTCCTTGGCAGGTTTGGCCGCCTGAACCTTCGACGTATCGACAACCGGTTCTTCGACGTCACCGTCTTCGTCCAACTGGTTTCCAAACGTGGCCTCCAGGTCGATGACGTCGCGCAACAAGATGTCTTCGGACAGAAGTTCGTCATGCCAGATCGTGATCGCCTGGAAGGTCAGCGGGCTTTCGCACAGACCCGCAATCATCGTATTGCGACCGGCCTCGATCCGCTTGGCAATGGCGATCTCGCCCTCGCGGCTCAGCAGTTCGACGCTGCCCATCTCACGCAGATACATGCGGACGGGGTCATCGGTGCGATCCAGCTTTTCGGTCTGCGCCCCGGCCAGCGCAACCTCGCGCGGGCCCTCGGCGGCGACCAGTTCGGTCGAGCCTTTGTTCTCTTCTTCTTCGGCCTCTTCATCTTCGATGATGTTGATGCCCATTTCGGACAGCATCGACATCACGTCTTCGATCTGTTCCGAACTGACCTGATCAGGTGGCAGCACCTGATTCAGCTGGTCATATGTGATGTAGCCTTTCTCGCGGGCCTCGGCGATCATCTTCTTGACCTGGGCCTGGCTCATGTCCAGCGAGATTTCCTGTTCCTGCTCGTCGGATTTGCGGTCTTCGTTCGTATCCTTGGCGGCCATTCAATGCTCCTGCAGGGATGGGTGATTCGTTAGAGCCGAATCATTAGCGCGTGAATCTGATTCGGCCACCCGTTTACCTGTTTTTCTTTTCCAGTGCCTTACGAAAACACCACTTTACCGGCGTTTCCGTTCGAAATTGATACCCGACATGATGGCTTCAAAGGCGTCTTTCTCGTCGCGGTTGATTCGCGCCCCATTGTCGGCGATGTCGAACACGGCCTTGTCTTCATTCTGACTGCGGCTCGCGCGATTGCGCTCCTCGGCGGCCTGCGCCAGCCGATAGGTCAACGCCTCATCCGTCAGATCAGACAATTCTTCTGCCGCTTCGGCAATCTCAGCATCCAACCCCCGGAGCGCTTTGATCTTTGCGAGTTCCTCGGCCAGCGTCATCTGAGCCTTTTCAACGTCGCCTGGCTTGTACACACAGGGGATCACAGCGACATGGCGAAGGGCCAACAGGTTTTCAAGGGGCGCGGCCCCCAAAGTTTCCACGATGTGGTCTTGAAGGTTCTGAGGGTCGTCGATCGCATGGCGCAAAATCGCCGCGCGCAGGGCAGCGTGATCGGGGTTTTGGCACTCCATCTCTTCCAGTTCGACCTCAAACTGTACCACGACCTCAGGATTCAGGATGGCAATGGCCAGAATGGCGGCTTCACGCAGTTGGATATCTGCGTTTTCCGACGAGGCCAGGAAAGACGCCCGCGCACCCGGTGTCGCGTTTGGCTTGGGCTGCCACTTGCCGCGCGGTTGCCAGGGCCGATTGGGCGATTGTCTCTGCGGACGAAACAATTGCCAGCGCAGGTCTTTGATTTCCTGCCCGTAGTGGGACCGGATTGAAGGATCTCGGATCAGCTTGATCTTGTCGCGCAAGACCTTGTCCAGCGCCGCCTTGCGCTCGGGGCTGTCGAACACCTTGCCTTCGGTCTCGCGCTGCCAGAGCAGTTTGACCATGGGGATCGCAGCATCCAACACCGTCTGCACCGCTGAGGGCCCTTCAGCGCGCAGCAGGTCGTCAGGGTCCTTACCTTCGGGCATCAAGACAAAGCGCAGCGACTTGCCTGCCTCTAGCAACGGCAAAGCCAGATCAACGACCCGCATCGCCGCGCGCAGACCGGCCGTGTCACCGTCCAGAGCAATGATCGGCTCATCTGAAATGCGCCAAAGCAACTGCAACTGATGTTCGGTAATCGCCGTGCCCAGCGGTGCGACCGAAGCCCCGAACCCAGCCTCAGCCAGGGCGATCACGTCCATATAGCCCTCGGCCACGATCAGAGGCTGCCCCCTACCCGCCGCCTGCCGCGCGGGGCCGTGGTTATACAAGCTGCGGCCTTTGTCGAACAGATCGGTCTCGGGCGAGTTCAGGTATTTGGCATTGTCATTGGGGTCCATCGCCCGACCACCAAAGGCAATGCAGCGCCCACGCGGGTCGCGGATCGGGTACATGATCCGGTTTCGGAAGGTGTCATAAGGCTTTTTGCCCTTGTTCGAGGGTTTGGCCAGTCCGGCCCCAAGGATCAGGTCTTCTTCGGCATTCTTGCCGCGCAGATGATCCCATAGCGCTTGCCAGCCATCCGGGGCAAACCCGATCTCCCACCGATCCAAGGCGTCGCCGTCCAGCCCCCGACGGTTCAGATAATCGCGCGCACCAGCCCCTGCCCCGGTTTTCAGTTGCAGGCGGAAAAACTGCACCGCCTGCTCCATAACCTCGGCCAGTTGCGCGCGCCGGTCCTGTTTCTGCTGCGCCTTGGGATCACGCGCGGGCATCGGCATCCCGGCTTCGCGCGCCAGAATCTCAACCGCCTCGATGAATGAGACATTCTCGGTCTCTTTCACAAAGCTGATTGCATCACCTTTGGCATGGCAGCCAAAGCAGTAGTAGAACCCCTTTTGGTCATCGACGTGGAACGAAGCCGTCTTTTCATGGTGAAACGGGCACGGCGCCCACATATCGCCCTTGCCCTGATTGGATTTGCGCTGGTCCCACATGACCTTGCGCCCCACAACCTGAGACAGGCTGAGGCGAGTGCGCAATTCATCCAGAAAACCGGGGGGCAGTGACATGGATCAAACCTGCCAGAAATGCAAACGCGCGCCAAGGGGCGCGCGCAGGGTTGTCCACAGCGAAATGCAGCGCCTGTGGATTATTGCTGCAGACACAGCTCAAGCCAGGCTGCGCCCAGGTCTTTCTTGCGCACATCGCGCATCTTTTGTTCATAGACCCAGGGCGTGATCAGCGGGATCGCGGCATTGTAATTCTCGGGCCACGTGGGGCCGCTGTCCGCCACCGCCTGTGGCACATCCCGTTCCTTCACCCGATCCAGCCGCGCCTGTTGAATCGCGGCTACAACATCCGCCTGAAACTTGCAGCTTTGTTCCTTGGTTTCTTCCGCAACCACTGGGGTGGCCAACAGGGCCGCAACACAGGCGATACGCAACATAGGGGTCTCCGAAGATTCGTTTCGTTCAGCGCAGTTTAGCCGCGCGCGGCAACGCCTTCCATCGCCCTTTTCAAATCGTGAACCAGCGTCTCGGCCATGGACCGGAAGACCATAATCTGAAACGCGGTGTCCCCGACGCGGGTGATCGAAGCCGTCATGTGAAACAACACTGTCCGGGCCGTATGGCCGCGCTTGAACTGAGTGCTGCGCGGATCCACCGGGGTGACACGTGCCAGGACGTCTTCGACACCGGCACCTTCGATCCGCACAACCGCCCAGGCATCCGACTGATCCACAACAGCCGCGTGTTCGGCCAGCGCCGCATCGGCTGCGGGACCCATCAGCATCGCATGCGCGGGTCCAAACCAAATCGCCCGAGCACCAGCTTTTCCCGTTGCCCGGTTGGCCGCCGGGTATGCCATCCCATGCGCCGCTTTGAGCGTATCGGACACCTGCTTCTGCTTTCCATTGAAAGCCGAAATCGAATGGATTGACCCGGCGTCGACCTCGCTGAGCGTCACGGAGCCAACAGTCAGTGGCAGCAGCCCATCGCAGGGCGTATTGGCACTCAGCTTATCCACGCACGCGCCCTCCTTCGGGGTCAAAGAATACCGGATTCACCACTTCGCACAGTGTGGTCACGCCGCGCAGATGGTCGACCATTTTGACAACCTCACCGTATCGTTCGGGCCCATCCGCCAGAAAACCCAGCCCCAGCATCGAGCCCAGCGTCGGCGAGTAACAGACCGAGGTCAGGTACCCCTGATCATTGCTGCGCACCGGTTCGGCCTCTTCTTTGTAAAGATGCGCACCGGCCAGCACCTGCTTGCTTTCACCAATTGGCTTCAACCCAACCAACCGTTCGCGCCCTGGTTCTTCCAGGCCTGCACGTTGCGACATGGTTTTGCCGATGCAGTCTTTCTTCTGCGACACCATCCGCCCCATTCCGATGTCGTAGGCAGTGGTGCGCCCGTGGATTTCGGCATGGGTGATAAAGCCCTTTTCGATGCGTAGAACGTTTAACGCTTCCATTCCATAGAGCCCGCCACCCAATGCCTCGGCCCGTTTGGTCAGGATGTCGAACAGGCTTGCACCATATCGCGCAGGCACTGCGACTTCATAGGCATGTTCGCCCGAGAATGAGATGCGGAACAGCCGCCCCTGAACGCCCAGAACCGAAACCGGACCGCACGCCATGAAGGGCCAGCTGTCGTCATCCAGCGCCGTATCCAGAATCCCGTTCAACAGCGCGCGCGATTCCGGCCCTGCGACCGCAAATTGCGCCCAGTGTTCGGTGACCGATGTGAAACTGACATCCCAATCCGGGCGCAGGCCCTGATGCACAAACTCCAGATGTTTCATCACGTCGCCCGCAGCGGCGGTGGTGGTGGTCATCAGATAATGCGTCTCACCCAGCCGCGCGGTGGTGCCGTCATCCATGACATGCCCGTCCTCGCGCAGCATCAAGCCATAACGGGTGCGCCCCACCTTCAGGGTCGAGACCATGTTGGTATAGACAAAGTCCAGAAACGCGCCCGCGTCCGGCCCCTGAATGTCGATCTTGCCCAGGGTCGAGACATCACAGACCCCAACCGTCTGGCGCACCATATTGACCTCTCGGTCGCAGGACTGCCGCCAGTTGCTCTCACCCTCTTTGGGGAAATAGCTGGGCCGGTACCACAGCCCCGCCTCAACCATCGGCGCCTGACGCGACACGCTCGCCTTATGCGAGGTGGTAAAGCGCTGCGGCTTGAACCCCTTGCCTTCGGCGCCTGCTCCCAAAGCCGCAATCGCGATCGGAGAATAGGGTGGGCGGAACGTGGTGGTCCCGGTTTCAGGTATCCCGCGCCCGGTGGCATCGGCCAGAATAGCCAGCGCCGCCACGTTCGAGTTCTTGCCCTGGTCGGTCGCCATGCCTTGGGTGGTATAGCGCTTCATATGCTCGACCGACCGAAAGTTTTCGGTCGCGGCCTGTTTGACGTCTTTCACCGTGACGTCATTCTGGAAATCCAGCCAGGCCCGCCCTTTGCCGGGCACAGCCCAGAGCGGCGCGATCTCATAAGGCGTATCCTCGGCCTGCGGCACGGCGATTTTTGGCGCTGTCTTGCCCAGATCACCCAGCACCGACTCCGCTGCCGCCGTCCCTTCCCGCAGGCAAGCTGCGGTCGAAAACGCCCCGTTACACGCCCCTGCTGTCACCATCCCCGGCACAGCACCCGGTGTCGGCACAAACCCTTCGATCTCGCGCCGCCAGGTCGGACGACCATTCATATGGCAGGTCAGATGCACCGAAGGGTTCCACCCGCCGGTCATGGCCAGACAATCGGTCTGGATGCGGTCCTCGCCGCTGGCGCGCCGTACGGTGATGGACTCCAGCCCCTTGCGACCGGCGCTGCCACAGACCTGCGCGCCGCGCAGCACCTCATACTCCTCCGAGCCCGGCGCATCATGGCGGCTGTCGATCACCGCAGCCACATGGACCCCAGCATCCAGCAAATCCCGCGCAGTACGATGAATGTCATCCGTGTTGCCAAAGATCGTCACGTTCCGGCCCGGGCTGACGCCCCAGCGGTTCAGATAGGCGCGCACAGCCCCTGCGGTCATGATCCCCGGCCGGTCATTGTCGCGAAAGGCCACGGGACGTTCCAAAGCCCCCGCCGCCAGAACCGAGCGTTTCGCCACGATCCGCCAATAGGTTTCCAGCGGCGCCCCGCGCGGGCGGCGACCGGTGTGGTGCATGACCCGCTCCAGCGCCGCAAACGTGCCCTGATCATAGGCCCCCGCCACGGTCGTGCGCGTCATCAGCCGCACATTGTCCAGACCGCGCAGCTCTGACAGAACCTCATCCGCCCAAAGAGGACCCGGCTTGCCATCCACCTCATAGGTCTCGGCCAGCAAACGCCCCCCCATCCGCGCATTCTCATCCGCCAGGATCACATCCGCCCCAGCCCGCGCAGCCGCGAGGGCGGCCATCAACCCCGCAGGTCCGGCACCAATGACCAGAACGTCGCAGAAAGCATAGGCGCTTTCGTATTTGTCCGCATTATCCTCACCGGACAACGCCCCAAGCCCGGCGGCACGTCGGATTATCGGCTCATAGAGCTTTTCCCAAAAGCTTTTGGGCCACATGAAAGTCTTGTAATAAAACCCCGCCCCCAGAAACGGCGCCGCCAGATCGTTGACCGCCATCATGTCAAACCGCAGGCTCGGCCACCGGTTCTGGCTGCGCGCTTCAAGGCCCGGATAAATCTCCTGCATCGTCGCCCGGACGTTTGGCTCCTGCGCCGCGCCAGCACCAACGGTGACCAGCGCGTTGGGCTCTTCGCTGCCTGCGGTCAAAACGCCACGCGGGCGGTGGTATTTGAACGACCGCCCCATCAGCTTGATACCGTTGGCCAACAAGGCCGAGGCCAGCGTATCGCCCTCAAACCCCTCATAGCGCACACCGTCAAAGACAAACGGCACCGTTTGGCTGCGATCAATCAGCCCCTTGCCCGCGATCCTCATGCGCCGCCCCCTGAGGCCAGTTCCGCGCCTGAAATCTCATGCGTGACGGTATCGCGTGTGACCACGATCCAGGCACCGCAGCCGCCTTCGTGATACCACAGCTCGCGCGTCATGCCCGCCGGGTTGTCCCGCAAGTACACAAATTCGTCCCAGGCCTCAGCCCCTGCATCCGGTGCCGGACGCGCCAGATCCACAGCCGCGCCGCGATAGTAAAACTCGCGCCGATCCCGTTCTCCGCAGAGCGGACAGGTGATCCTCATGCCCGCGCCCCCTGCTTCTTCTCGTTAAAAATACGGAAATCCGACATCACCACCCTCAATGCAGATTGTGTTGAGAGCCTTTGCCCTCTTCATCAATGATCCCGCGCCCGGTGCGGAAGCGATCCAGTTGGAACCCGGTTGCGTTCTCATGATACCGATCCGTCGCGATCAGATGGGCAAACACGTTCCCGGACCCCGGAACCGCTTTGAACCCGCCATAGTTCCAGCCGCAGTTCAGATAGAGCCCCTCGATCCCCGTCCGGTCGATGATCGGAGAGCCATCCGGCGACATATCCATGATCCCGCCCCAGGATCGCAGCACCCGCGCCTTGCCGATCATCGGCATCAGCGCCACGCCGGCCTCCATCACGCTTTCGACCGTGGGCAGATTGCCACGCGCTGCGTAAGAGGCATAGAAATCCAGGTCGCCCCCAAACACCAACCCGCCTTTGTCGGACTGGCTGATATAGAAATGCCCCATGCCAAAGGTCACCACATGATCGATGCAGGGTTTGAGCCCTTCGGTCACAAAGGCCTGCAACACATGGCTTTCAATCGGCAGGCGCATCCCGGCCATCGCCGCCACCTGCCCCGACCGACCCGCCGCAACCATCGCCACTTTCTTGGCCCGGATCGGCCCACGCGTGGTTTGCACGCCGCGGACCGCGCCGTTTTCGATATCGATACCGGTCACTTCACAATTCTGGATCAGGTCCACCCCGCGCTGATCCGCACCTCTGGCGTAACCCCAGGCCACCGCGTCGTGCCGCGCTGTACCGCCGCGTGGATGATACAGCCCGCCATAGAGCGGAAACCGCAGATCGTCATAGTTCAGATAGGGCAGCATCTCGCGCAGCTGATCACGGTTCAGCAGGATCGCATCATCCCCTTGGCTGATCATCATGTTCCCTCGCCGCGCCGCTGCATCACGCTGCCCGTCCGAGTGGAACAGATTGATGATGCCGCGTTGCGAATGCATGACGTTGTAGTTCAGGTCTTCCTCAAGCCCTTCCCAGAGTTTCAGCGAATGCGAGTAGAACTCGGAATTGCCTTGCAGAAAGTAATTGGCCCTCACAATCGTCGTGTTCCGGCCAACATTGCCACCGCCGATATATCCCTTTTCCAGCACGGCGACATTGGTCAAACCATGTTCCTTGGCCAGATAATAAGCTGTGCTTAGCCCGTGGCCGCCGCCACCGATGATAAGGATGTCGTATTCGCTTTTCGGCTCGGGATCGCGCCAATGCGGCGTCCACCCCTTGTTGCCGGTCAAACCTTCTTTGAGGACGCGCAAGCCGGAAAACCGCATTCAAACCTCCGTGCAGCTCAGTCGGCAGAAAACCAACTTGGGCCAGCACTAGCAAGCGACGAATCTCAATCCGCCTCTGTTTTCGACCCGGACTGGTCTGTGCGCGACTGATTTTGACGGAATCTGAAGAATGCGTATCGAGCGGCCCAAATGCTGCCCGCTCACGGAATGCCCTTTGCCAAGTGCAACTCTGCACAGCAAAAACGGCCCGCGCCCGGGCCGCATTTTCCGGCCCAGACGCGATTTGAAAACCCGGTTACAGGCCCTTCGCCCGATAGCTTTTCGAAACCCGATCAATGGCGACGATATAGGCAGCTGTGCGCAAATCATCGACGTCAGTACGAGAATGCCAAACCTCGCTCATCGCCTGATAAGCGATCCGCATGGTGTCATCGAGGCCCGAGCGCACCAGTTCCAGCTCGTCCGCACCCTTCAGGTATTTGGCCTTGAAGTCCGGAGACATCGACCATGCCCCGCCAAGATAACGGTCCAGGCGTTCCAGTTCGCTGACAATCAACTCGTGCCGCGCCTCTTCCTGTCGACGCTGCATGCGACCAAAGCGGATATGGCTGAGGTTCTTGACCCATTCGAAATAGGATACGGTCACACCGCCCGCATTTGCGTACATGTCGGGAATGATTACGGTGCCTTTCTTGCGCAGAACCTCGTCCGCACCGGCCGTCACCGGGCCGTTTGCAGCCTCGATAATCAGCGGTGCCTTGATCCGGTCAGCATTGGACAGGTTGATCACCCCTTCCAGTGCCGCCGGGATAAGGATGTCACATTCTTCTTCCAAAACAGCGCCACCTTCAGCCGAATGCGTGGCATCGGGATAGTTCTTAACCCCGCCGTGTTTGACGATCCATTGCCGAACCGCCTCAACATCTATGCCATCGGGGTTGTACAACGCGCCGTCCCATTCGATGACACCGGTGATCAGCGACCCGTCCTCTTCGCTCAGGAATTTGGCGGCGTGGTAACCCACATTGCCCAAGCCCTGCACGATCACGCGCTTGCCATCCAGACTACCGGACATGCCCGCCTTTTTCACATCCTCCGGATTGCGGAAAAACTCGCGCAGCGCGTATTGGATGCCGCGCCCGGTCGCCTCGACCCGCCCGGCGATACCACCGGCATTCAAAGGCTTGCCGGTGACGCAGGCACGCGCGTTGATATCGGTTGTGTTCATCCGCGCATATTGATCGGCCATCCAGGCCATTTCCCGCTCGCCGGTGCCCATGTCCGGCGCTGGGACGTTTTGCGAGGGGTTGATCAGGTCGCGCTTGGCCAACTCATAGGCAAAGCGTCGCGTGATCTGTTCCAACTCATGCTCTTCATATTTGCGGGGGTCGATACAAAGCCCCCCCTTCGAGCCGCCAAACGGTGCCTCGACCAGCGCGCATTTATACGTCATCAACGCCGCCAGCGCCTCAACCTCATCCTGATTAACCGCCAAGGCATAGCGAATACCGCCTTTAACCGGCTCCATATGTTCGGAATGGACCGAGCGGTATCCGGTGAAAGTATGTATCTCTCCCCGAAGGCGCACACCAAACCGCACGGTATAGGTCGCATTGCAGACCCGGATCTTTTCTTCCAACCCCGGCGGCAGGTCCATCAATGAGGCCGCCCTGTTAAACATCAAATCAACGCTTTCCCGAAAACTGGGTTCCTGAACACTGGTCATCAAATCCTCCGTGCCGGCAGGTCAGTTGGTCATGGCGTTTTGTCGCACCGCTTTACGGATACAGCAATCACCAAGTGCACTTTTTTTCATCAAATGGTGAAGCGAGTATTACGCCCGGTCGAGCTGAGTCGTTTTGTTAAGACTTCTTTAACCTCGACCTCGCCATTGTCTCAGGGCACGAAACAAAGCCTGTGATTACTCGTGTAATACCCACATAAATAGACCAAATTTGAGGTTTCAGCTGTCATAGCGCCCAAATCTCGCCACGTTCCCGGAATATTTTGATTGAGTTGCCAACCACTGGCAGCATTGTGCCCGGCCGGCAGAGGAATTCGTTATGAATAAGTTTGTTTGGAAGTCGAAACGAAATGGTATGACCCAGAACTTCAGCGCGTTGCGCCGCCTGAGGTCGTTCGGAAAATCGGACAGCGGTTCGATGACCATTTTGACAATTTTCCTGATCTTGGTGATCTTCACAGCCGCCGGGTTCGCGGTGGACGTGATGCGTTTTGATCGTGAACGGGCCCGACTGCAATACGCTTTGGACCGCGCCGTTCTTGCGGCAGCCGACCTTGATCAAGACCTCTGCCCCAAAGATGTGGTCGTCGACTACCTAAGCAAAGAAGGTCTGGATCAATACTTGGTCGGCGATCCCATAGTGACACCTGATGTTTGCGGTTCGCAAGCTGTTGTTCTGCAAGGATATCGTCGTGTAGAGGCTCAGGCCAATATCGACGTTGAAATGCATTTCATGAAATGGAGAGGTGTCGACACCATCGCCAGTGCCGCAGCAAGCGTGGCCGAAGAATCCATCGGTGACGTGGAAATCTCACTTGTTCTCGACGTATCTGGGTCGATGGCGGGCACCAAACTGGCGAATTTGCAGAAAGCAGCCACCGATTTTGTGGACGAAATGACCACAAAATCCGAAGACGGCAAGCTTTCGATCTCGATTGTTCCTTATTCGGAACAGGTTTCGGTTCCTGATATCCTGATGAGCCGGCTCAATACGACTGGTCGCAATGACTATGCAAACTGCATCGACTTTGCTGCATCAGACTTCTCGACCACCGCCTTCAACTACCATTCAGGCGGCCCCTCGATCCCGCAGACATTGTACTTCACCGACTCGGGCAACTATGACCGACGTCCCAGCGGTGGTATTGTGAACGACCAGCGCATCTGCCTGTCTAACAACCACAATATCGGGAATGGCAACAATTCCGGTCAGCGCGAAATGACCATCCTGCAAAAAGACGCGACTGTGCTCAAACAGCGGATCAACGCTATGGAAGCCTACGGATGGACATCAATTGACGTCGGCCTGAAATGGGGGCTTGCACTGCTTGATGAGACCATGCAGCCGTTGATTAGCAACATCACTGCGACTGGTGCGATCCCGAATGAATTCTCGGACCGCCCTGCACCGAATGGAACAGCGGATACTTTGAAGGTTGTCGTGTTGATGACGGATGGTGAAAACACCCGCCAGCACATGGTTCTGCCACCTTATCACGAAAACGCTTCGGGTTTCTATTATAGCTCGACCACGTCCACCTATTCGCTGCCGAATCTTCCGATTACTGATCCTTCGGACCCGGATTTCCTGTGGCCTACAGTTGATCTGTACGAATATGATAGCACACGTGGCTTCTATTGGGCGCGCGAGCGTGTGCAGCCAGATGCCTATGGTGCCGCACCTACCTATCGTCAAATCCGATGCTCTGCCGGGGATAGCAATGGCTGTACCAGCTACAACTATTCTTACCAGCGCGACAAACCGGTTCCGAACTTCGACGCGGCGGTACCCGTGGTTTCAGTCGACTGGCCCTCAATGTGGGAACGTACAACAAAGAACTATATGTACGACCTTTTGGACAATGCATACGGTCGCACTTTTGCCAACACATGGTTCAACGCGTCCTCGGACGAACTGAGAAAGTCTGACAAAGACCCGCGTGTTCGGTCGCTGTGCGCGGACGCGGAACAGGAGCGGATCGTTATCTTCTCGATTGCTTTCGAAGCACCAGACGGGGTTAAGCCGCTGCTGCAGGATTGCGCGACCGCCGACGGCGCCTATTACGAGGCTGATGGCACCCAGATTATTGACGTATTCGCATCTATTGGCTCGAGCATCCAGAACCTGAGGCTGACCCAATGATCCGGCGCGTCTGCAACTATTTACGTCGATTCCGGCGCGAAGAAGACGGGTCAAGCCAGGCCATTGAAATGGTATTTTGGTTGCCGTTCTACATGGCTGTCACCTATTCAGGTGTAGATATGGGCTTGATGGCCTTCAATCACGCCAATCTTGAACGAGCTCTGGACGAAGTGATCCGCGATGTCCGCCTGAACAACATCGACAAATACGATACCTCACCAGGTGCCACCTGGGAGCATGACATGCTCAAAGACATCATTTGCGACAAGGCGCGATACATCAAAAACTGCGAAACGAACCTGAAACTGGAAATGCGGTCCATTGATCCGTTTGTCGGTCAAAACCTGGATCCGACCCCGTTTTGCGTCAATACCGCAGAAGACATCCGGAAACCCGAAGATCAGGTTTTCGTCCCCGGAGCATCGAATGAGTTGATGATTATTCGGGCCTGTGTCGAGGCCAACCCGGTTTGGTTGAACTCGATGTTGGGGCAGCTGACCGCCACTCGGGCGTCAGGAACATACGAACTTCACGCAACCACGGTATTTGTTCATGAGCCTGCGTAACCGGTATCCCCGCGCATCACTCAAGCGGTTCTTCAAACGATTTCGTCGTCGTGAAGACGGCGGTATTACCATCGAAGCTGTGCTTATGGTGCCGCTTCTGTTCTGGTCGATGTTCGCGTCTTTCACATTCTTTGACGGCTATCGCCAAAGCGGACGCAATCTGAAGGCCGCCTATGCTCTGGCGGACGTCGTGTCCCGTGAGCGGTCAGAGATCAATTCAGCCTACCTCACAAACGTGCACGCGGTGTTTGAAAACATGGTGTCGCAGCGTACGGATTCTTCCATACGAATCACATATTTGATCTATCAACAGACAGGTGACCGGCTTGATTTGGAATGGTCATGTGTCAGGGGAGCCGTCTACCAGGGCAAGGAATGGAGTCAGGCAAACATCCAGGGCATGAAAGCGTCGTTGCCTGAAATGCCGGACAAGGGACGGATGATCGTTGTGGAAACCACAAACACCTACATTCGCCCGTTCAAATTGGGGTTTGGGGCAGATTTCTTTCAAATGGATAACATCGTCTTTACGCATCCGCGGGTCTTCGATCAAATCGTTGTCGATCCTCTCGCGAGCAACTGTAATATTGAGCTTGGCTAAGACAATTAGTTGCCAGTGCTATTCATTTTCCGAAAGCATCGCGGTCAGCAGTTCCGACATGAACTTGGTCTTCGAAGCCGCGGTCACACCCCCTACGCCAACACGGTTGCCCAGCCGCCACCACAGGCCGGGCGCCCAGGCGTTGCCCTCTGAGGTCGCAACGCGGATCAGAAATCCGTTCGAGGGTTTGAAAGCAAACACTCCGCGATCCACCGACACCACATCTTCGATCCTGCAGATCACGCGGCCCGAGCGTGTTCGCAATACGGTAGCAGTCAACTCAAGACCATCTGCCGTTGCCGACCACATACGCTGAGCCAACCAAAGTGTTGCCCCGCCTATGACAAGCAAAAAGACCTGCCACGCCAGCTCGGGCGGTGTCGCCAGCGCGACGTAGATCACCAAAACCGATATGACGACCAGCATCACAACCCCGATCCAACGTCGCGGGGCCGAGGCGTCGACCGTGGCCAGCACTTCTTCTTGCATGAATTTCTCCTGACTGCGCGGCTTTCCATATCCGCTTTGCACCGCAAAGGACAGGCTTGATCATTCGCGCACAGAACCAGTGTGTTCCTGCGGATTGATTGGCTTCGAACAAGAGATAGATATGTGTGCAATCTGACAGGAGGCCGTCATGTCCCTTAGACCAACACTTGAAACTCGCAAGGCAATGCCAACCATGGAAGGCGCAGGCGTCAAGCTGCACCGCGCGTTCGGATTTCAGGACCCGTCCGAGCTGGATCCGTTCCTGCTGTTCGACGATTTTCGCAACGAACGGCCCGAAGATTATCAGGCCGGGTTTCCGTGGCACCCCCATCGCGGGATCGAGACCATCACCTATGTCCTGTCCGGGACTGTGGATCACAGCGACTCGCTGGGCAATCACGGCAGTCTGGGGGCTGGCGACGTCCAGTGGATGACCGCCGGGTCGGGTATCTTGCATCAGGAAATGCCCAAAGGAAACGCCACCGGTCAGATGCACGGGTTTCAGCTTTGGGGCAATCTGCCCTCAAGCCAAAAGATGACAGCCCCGCGCTATCAGGATGTGGAAAGCAAGGACATTCCCGAAGTCATTGATGATGACGGCACGATTGTGCGCGTGATCGTGGGCGAATTCTGGGGCAAGATGGGCCCGGTTGATGGCATCGCGGCTGATCCACAATACCTCGACATCTCGATCCCGGCAGGAGTGAAAAAGACTTTTCGTGTAGACACTTATCGGCGGGCCTTCGCCTATGTCTTTCAGGGTCAAGCGGCCTTTGCCGACGCGTCGCAGCCCACCGGGGTCTTGCTGGAGAAACAAGTTGCCGGGCAAGAGGTCAATATTCGCGACATGTCTGGGGATCGCACTTTGGTTCGGTTTGGGACCGGGGATGAAGTCACGGTTCAGGCCGGACCCGAAGGTGTGCGGTTTCTGCTGATATCAGGCGCGCCGATTGATGAACCGGTGGCCTGGCACGGCCCGATCGTGATGAACACCCGGGCCGAGCTGGAACAAGCCTTTCGCGAGCTGCGCAACGGCACGTTCATCCGGCCCGCACACTGACAGGGCACATCAGGCGGCGACGGATTTCCGGATCATGTCCCAGTAGACAAGCTCGACTTCATCCAAGGAAAGCCGCCCCCCTGCCCGGTACCACGTCATCACACCGTTCAGCATGGCGATGACGGCGAGTGTGGCGATTTTGGTATCCGCCACCGAAAACTGCCCGCTGTCCTGACCCCGGCACAAAATGGCTTCGAGCGTGTTTTCATACCGACGCCTCAGGGTTTCGATCTCGGCAAAGTTTTCTGGGGTCAGGTTGCGCAGTTCCATATAGGCAATAAAGACCTCATCCGGCCTTTGCAGGTGATAGCGGATGTGAAACCCGACAAATTGGCGTAACGCCTCTTGCGCATCTTTAGCAGGTTCAAGCTGTTCATAGGCGGCCAGAACATCCTGCATATGATCCCGCATCAGACCAAAGAGCAGGCTTTGCTTGTCTGGGGTATAGTTATACAGCGCCCCGGCCTGCACGCCGACCTCGCCCGCGATTTGGCGCATGGAAACAGCGGCATAGCCGTGTTGCGCGAACAGTGATACCGCCGCTTCGCGAACGCGTGGGCCGGTGATGCCGGAATGAGAGCCCTGAGTACGTGCCATGGCACAAGCATATCTGAACAGATGTTCAGATAGAAGCCCGCTTGATCAGACGCAGCAAAAGGTGCATCACATTTGTGATGATGCGAGCTTTGGATCGTTTATGAAACCGCTACCGTTGATCTTGGGTCTTTTGATCTGTGCCGCCTGCGCTGATATTCCAGAGCTTGAAGGTAGCGAAGGGCCTGCTCTGCGCAAAGCGCCCTACCCGAAGCTGATCCCATTGTCAGAAGCGCTTGGCCCGCCTGCAGATCCCGTCAGTGAAGCCGCCGAGGTTGAAGAAGACCTGAACGCGCGGGCAGAAGCGCTGACGGAACGGGCAGACGCTTTGCAAAACGCAGAAATCAACTAGGCCAACGCGCCTTTCGGCGCGGTGCTCGCCATGACGGATTGCACCCTTTCCTCGAACCCGCTAAGGCAGCCGACAACTGATTTAACGCACCAACGGGTGCGTTCGAGTGGAAAGGACCCTTGCGAATGACACAGGCGCTGCGGCTTGGAATAGCCGGATTGGGAACCGTGGGCATTGGCGTGGTCAAGATTATCCGTCGCCATGCCGACTTGCTGGAAACACGCACGGGTCGCCCGATTGAAATCACAGCCGTCTGCGCACGCGATCCCAACAAGGACCGGGGTGTCAGCTTGCGGGACTTTGCGTGGGAAACCGACCCGATTGCGCTGGCCCAGCGCGACGATATCGATGTCTATGTCGAGTTGATGGGAGGCGAGAACGGCCCCGCCAAAGCCTCGGTCGAGGCCGCTCTGGCCAGTGGCAAGGATGTGGTCACGGCCAATAAGGCACTACTGGCGATCCACGGGCAAGAACTGGCCGAAAAGGCCGAAGCCGCCGGTCGGGTGATCCGATTTGAGGCGGCAGTTGCTGGGGGCATCCCGGTGATAAAATCGCTGACCGAGGGGCTTGCTGGCAACGAAATCACGCGCGTCATGGGCGTGATGAACGGCACCTGCAACTATATCCTGACGCGCATGCAGTCGCAGCGGCAGGGCTATAACGCGCTGTTTGATGAATGTGCCGAGCTTGGTTATCTGGAAGCTGACCCGAACCTGGATGTGGGCGGCATCGACGCGGCGCACAAGCTGGCTCTGCTGTCTTCAATTGCGTTTGGCACGAAGCCAAATTTCGACGGGATCCAGATCGAAGGCATTCAGCAGATCAGCCTGGACGACATCGATCAGGCCGAAGATATGGGTTACCGCATCAAGCTGCTGGGTGTCGCGCAACGTACCGCGCGCGGGCTGGAGCAGCGGATGCAGCCGTGCCTGGTGCCCAGCGACTCACCTTTGGGGCAGCTGGAGGGCGGCACGAACATGGTCGTGATCGAAGGTGACGCCATCGAACAGGTTGTGCTGCGCGGTCCCGGCGCGGGAGAAGGCCCCACAGCCAGCGCCGTGATGGGTGATGTCTGTGACCTGGCGCGTGGCCTTAAGATCTCGACCTTTGGACGCCCGGCAACGTCGCTTGAGGCCGCAAGCCCGGCGGTGACCGGTCTGCCCGCCCCGTATTACCTGCGGCTTGGATTGCTGGACAAACCCGGCGCTTTGGCCAAAGTGGCAGCAATTTTGGGCGATGCAGGTGTCTCGATCGACCGAATGCGCCAATATGCGCATACCGAAAGCACCGCGCCGGTACTGATCGTGACCCACAAAACCACGCGCGCCACGCTGGATCATGCCCTGAGCGGGCTGAGCGGCACCGATGTGGTCGCTGGCACCCCGGTCGCACTGCGCATCGAGCAGGTCTAACCCCTTGCGGCCTGCCGTGACGGCAGGCTATGCCCAATAGAACGCTTTCACTGCCCAAAGGATTACGCAACATGAGCGCTGCCAAGATCGATTTCAACGACCGCCTATTGTCTCTGGGACTGGCTCGGGTGGCCGAACAAGCTGCGCTGGCCTCGGCCTCGCTGGTGGGCCGTGGGGATGAGAAAGCGGCCGATCAGGCCGCGGTGAACGCCATGCGCGAGCAGTTGAACCTTTTGGACATCGCCGGTGTGGTTGTCATTGGTGAAGGTGAGCGCGACGAGGCGCCTATGCTTTACATTGGCGAAG
This sequence comes from Ruegeria sp. HKCCA5839, assembly GCF_013035585.1. Classification (NCBI taxonomy): domain Bacteria; kingdom Pseudomonadati; phylum Pseudomonadota; class Alphaproteobacteria; order Rhodobacterales; family Roseobacteraceae; genus Ruegeria; species Ruegeria sp. HKCCA5839. The sequence continues at coordinate 42,541 of NZ_WQIE01000009.1, forward strand.
AGGTCGGCACCGGTAATGGCCCGGGCGTGGATATCGCTCTGGACCCGCTGGAAGGCACCACCCTGACCGCCAAAGACATGCCCAACGCGCTGACCGTCATCGCCATGGGCCCGCGTGGATCCATGCTGCACGCCCCCGATGTCTATATGGACAAGCTGGCCATTGGTCCGGGGTTTGACGATGGCGTCGTAACGCTGGACATGAGCCCGAGCGAACGGGTGGAAGCTCTTGCCAAAGCAAAGGGTTGCCAGCCTGCAGATATCACCGTCTGTATCCTCGAACGCCCCCGGCACGAGGCGATGATAGCAGAGGTGCGCGAAACCGGCGCGTCGATCCGCCTGATCACCGACGGGGACGTCGCTGGCGTCATGCATTGCGCCGAAAGCGAAGTAACAGGCATTGACATGTATATGGGCCAAGGCGGCGCGCCCGAAGGCGTACTGGCCGCGGCTGCGTTGAAATGCATGGGCGGGCAGATCTTTGGCCGCTTGCTCTTCCGTAACGATGACGAACGGGGCCGTGCCAACAAAGCTGGGATCACCGATCTGGATCGGATCTATTCTCGTGATGAAATGGTGACGGCGGATGTAATCTTTGCCGCAACCGGCGTGACCGGAGGCTCACTGCTGCCGCGTATCAAACGCGAGCCCGGCTGGGTCGAGACCACAACGCTACTGATGCGCTCAAAGACCGGTTCGGTACGCCGCATGTCTTACCGCACACCGATGTGGTCGCACGAAGAAGCATAACCGCTTGCGCCGTTGCCTTCGGCGCGCGTATTTTTGAAAAGATGAAGCGGCCGGGCCTGAAAAGGTCCGGCTGTGCCGCATGAGGGGACGCGATGAGTTTTCTTGGGGTTGAGCAATCCTTGACAGGCCGCAGCTGGATCGGCCCGGGGGCCGAGGTCGAGCGCACAGCTGAGATGATGGCGCAGCAGACCGACCTGCCCCGCGCCGTCTGTCAGGTGCTGGCGCGTCGTGGCGTCCCGGTGGCCGAGGCGCGTGGATTTCTGGACCCCAAGCTCAAAGAGCTGCTGCCAGACCCACGTGAGATGAAAGATATGGAGGCAGCGGCCGCGCGGTTCCTTGCCGCTGTAAAGCAGCGCCAGCGGATCGCGGTTTTTGCGGATTACGACGTGGATGGCGGCAGCTCGGCCGCGTTGCTGCTGGTGTGGTTGCGGCAGATGGGGGTGCAGGCGACACTCTATGTGCCTGACCGCATTGATGAGGGCTATGGCCCCAATGTTCCCGCGATGCAGGAGCTGGCCCGCGCGCATGATCTGATCATCTGCGTTGACTGCGGGACGCTTAGCCATGAACCGATTGCAGCCGCCAAAGGTGCGGATGTCATTGTGCTCGACCACCATTTGGGAGGCGAGACTCTGCCCGATTGCGTTGCGGTGGTGAACCCCAACCGGCAGGATGAAAGCGGCGATCTGGGCTATCTCTGCGCTGCCGGGGTCGTGTTTTTGATGCTGGTCGAGGCCGGGCGGCAATTGCGGGCCGAAGGCGCCAAAGGGCCGGATCTGATGACCCTGCTGGATCTGGTGGCGCTGGCCACGGTGGCCGATGTGGCCCCGTTGATCGAAGCCAACCGGGCGCTTGTACGGCAGGGCTTGAAAGTGATGGCCCAGCGGCAAAGGCCGGGTCTGGTTGCCCTGTCGGACGTTGCGCGCATGGACACCGCGCCAAGTTCTTACCATCTGGGGTTCCTGTTGGGCCCGCGCGTCAACGCCGGTGGCCGCATCGGACAGGCCGATCTGGGCGCGCGGTTGCTCAGCACGGATTCGTTGCACGAGGCGCAGGCCTTGTCCGAACGGCTGGATGCGCTGAATACCGAACGTCGCGAAATCGAGAACGCGGTCCGCGCCGCAGCACTGGAACAAGCCGAGGCGCACGGGCTGGAGGCACCGCTGGTCTGGGCCGCCGGGGAGGGATGGCATCCCGGCGTCGTCGGGATCGTGGCGTCTCGTCTGAAAGAGACAGCCAATCGCCCGGCCATTGTCATCGGATTTGACGGCGACGAAGGCAAGGGCTCGGGCCGGTCGGTGTCTGGTGTCGATCTGGGCGCGTCGATCCAAAAGCTTGCCGCAGAGGGCCTGCTGGTCAAAGGCGGCGGCCACAAGATGGCCGCGGGCCTGACCGTGATGCGCGATCAGTTGGAACCAGCCATGGCGCGTCTGTCCGAGCTTTTGGCAAAACAAGGCGCGGGCCAGGGCGGCCCCGCAGATCTGAAACTGGATGGTGCTCTGATGCCCGGGGCCGCAACGGTTGATCTGATCGAGCAGATCGAACAGGCAGGCCCCTTTGGTGCCGGAGCCCCTGCCCCGCGCTATGCCCTGCCCGACCTGCAGGTGCGGTTTGCCAAACGGGTGGGTGAGACACATCTGAAACTGTCCTTATCCGATGGGCTGGGTGCAGGCCTCGACGCGATCGCCTTTGGTGCTTTTGACGGGCCTTTGGGCGAAAAGCTGAGCAATCACGGCGGTGCACGCTTCCATTTCGCCGGCAGGCTTGAGATCAACAGCTGGGGTGGACGCCAGAACGTTCAGCTGCGGTTGGAAGACGCGGCACCAGCGCAATAAACCCACTGTGCAACGACGCCTGGAAAGGCCCAAAAAAGTTGTTCCATCTGGCACTTTTCGGCTTGCGGGGGGGGCGGCTAATCCGTAAAAGGCCCTCCACAAGGCCGCGTGGCCCGTTCGTCTATCGGTTAGGACGCCAGGTTTTCAACCTGGAAAGAGGGGTTCGATTCCCCTACGGGCTACCACTTGTACTCTCCAAACCCCTTAAAAATAAGAACTTTCCCAAAATCAGGGCGGAGATACCCAACATTTTGCCATACAATTGATTTCTGATGACCGACCGTAGGCGGCAGAATCAACCATCAGCCCGATTCCCTGATTCCCGCATCCCGCTTGCAAAATGCTTACAATTGGAACGGTTCGCGGCAGGACATGCGCTCCGGTGTGAAAGTTGTAGCATTGGGCAGAGTAAACAACCTAAGACATCAGCGGCGGAATGAACGCTGGTAGGTGGGGAAGTGTCAAAGGTTTGGCTGGAGCCAGCAAACAGCCAATAGGAGATGCGCCTTGCAAGAGCAGATGAAAGAACATGCCCAAGAGGTCGCTAGCTTTGTAAAGGCTATGGCGCACCTAGGGCGGCTGCAGATACTCTTAAGACTAATGGAAGGTGAGAAAAACGTTTCTGACCTCTGCAGAGACTTATCGATGCATCAGGCGGGCTGCTCCCAACTACTCATACGGCTTCGTCTTGAGGGCCTGGTTTCTACACGACGGGACGGCAAGGAAATCTATTACAGTATTTCCGACTATCGAGTCCGCAGACTCATTGTTGCGATCCAAGACATTTTGCGAAACGAAGAAAGGACGCAATAGGGAGGCAACGATTGCGACCGTTTGATGAAATACTAGCACTCAAAATGCTAGATGTGGTTGAAAAGCACTCGTTCCCGCTCAAGCCAGACACGGTTGAGATTAGTGCGATTGCTTGTCTTGATAGACTGGTCGCCGAAGGTCTTGCCACGCGCGATGCGCCCAGTTCAGGTGAAGAGACAACATACCGAATTACAGAGGATGGCGTCTTGGCTCTTCGGGAATACGAAAACGCCGTCATCTGGGACTAGACAACGACAACAAAAAGGGGCTGTGTCGGGAGTATCCAGAGTGTAATCCATGCTTGGAAATTCAATTTGCGCGCGCCGATTAGGCCGGAACGATGCATCATTCGCAACGTCAAACCACTCGAACACCACACCCAACCAGTCGGGGAGGCGAGCTGAACTGCGATACCCATGCAGCGCTTTTAGCTTGCACCTGAGGTAAAATGGGTTTCTGCGTGGCCACTTTCGCACACGCCACGTTCTTGCTTTGGTTCCCAATGGGTAAAGTACAAAAAAGTAACCCCACGCCGAAAGTGGGGAACGGATCGGCATGGGGTTATCGGCGGAGATTTCGACTTTCAGACGTAGGCCACTGTCAAACAAACCCACGTCTTCACTCTCACAACGTCGAACTCCGAATTGAGTTACTCGAAACAAAGAACTCTTAAACAGTACTTGATACTGGCAGTAGCACCTTGCGCTGAAATCTAAAGCAAAAGCGGTTGAAAGGGCACTATTTGCCCCCGATTGAAGTGCAATCCGGCAACAGTATCGAAGTAACGACCAACTGCATATGAATTTGCAACAATTGAGTGGGTGCAGCTTAGATGACCGATTGCGACTACCAGGCCCGGCAACGGCACCAACACAAGACCACTTGAACCTCACCAAACCCTAACAGCCTTTCGAGCACTCTGGCCTATTTTCTCCGCTGTATCGTCTGCAAAGGAGGGTTGGCCATCCCTTCCGGTGTTTTGATTTTGCCCGTTAACCGACGCCCCCTGAAGCAAATCAACGAGAATAAAAGCTCCGGCGGCCGGAATCAGCCAGACCGGCTCAGTCGGAAGGTATCCACAGGTAACGACAAATTGTGTTCCAAGGAGCAAGAGGGCGCCGAGGAGGAGCAGCCTTGCCCGGAGCACAACTGCCATCACACCGGCACCAGAGACCATTGTCCCGATGGACCAGAGGCCAATCATGCACTAACAATCAATTCGGACCAGTCAAAACGGGCCAACCATAACGTATCTGACGACTAACCTATCCGAAAATTTCAAGTTAGGTGTGCTATCTTAGCCCACGAAAAGTATTTTTATTTGTGGGTGGTGATTCGAAATGAGCTTGATCAGATATCGCCATGTTGTATTGCTTGTTGCAGCAATTACGTATTGGATTACGACTGCGGCTTCCGGAAGATCAGAGACTGATCGCGTCGCGCTAGTAATCGGTAATGGACGCTATAATCACGTCACCGACCTACCCAATGCATTGAACGATGCACAAGACCTCGCTTCTGCGCTTTCTAGGATCGGTTTCGACGTAGAATACAACCTAGATCTAGACTTCCGCGGGATGAGAGTTGCTCTTCGAGATTTTGCAAAAAGGGCAGAAAAAGCTGAGGTAGTATTACTCTATTTTGCCGGCCACGGATTGGAGATAGACAACGTCAATTATCTAATTCCAGTCAATGCAGAACTCCAAAGCGACGTCGATGTTAGTTTCGAAGCTATTCGCTTGGATACTGTCGTCGCCTCGCTGTCTTCTTCCGAAGGGCTGAAAATCGTTCTAGTAGACGCGTGTCGAAACAATCCATTTTTGAATACAATGAATAGAACAAACAAAACTCGCTCAATCGGCCGCGGACTAAGTCGCATTGATCCAAGTGGAGTAGTTGTTAGCTACGCCGCGAAAGGCGGGACACTTGCTTTAGATGGAAGTGGTAGAAATAGCCCGTACGCTGAGGCCCTACTTCAACACATTGAAGAACCAGGACTCGAGCTTGGGAAACTATTTCGAAAGGTTCGGGATACAGTTTTTGAAACAACATCCGGCTACCAAGAACCTTTTACTTATGGTTCATTGCCCAGCGAAGATATTTTTCTTGTTCCTGCAGTCGCCTCAAAACAAATCTTCGATTCCCTAGCACAGGCATTCGCAAAGGCAGATGGTGAGGGATCTCTCCAAGGCTGGAACACTTTTCTGGAACATTTCGCAAACGAAACTGCTCATCCGCTTTACGAACTTGGTTTGTCTCGAAGAACTGCGTTACTTCATCACAACGAAAAACAGATGGCCGTCCCCGAATCACCGAAATCGGATGAACTGGCGCTTTTTTCAGCAGCCGAAAGTTTGGACTCTCCGCGTGCATGGGCACTTTTCTTTGAGCATTACCCTGTTGGAAAAATGGCTAAGAGCGCGCGATTGCAGGAGAATTTAAGTTTTTTAAACGCCCTGCGAGATCGAGTTTGGGGGCGCTATCGTAGCTCAAACGTCGGAACGTCCATTACAAGTGAAATGCGTCAAACAGCGATGGCGATGATCAAATTGGATGAAAGGCAAATTACGCAAATACAAAATGCGTTGGCGTACGGAAGGATAGGTTTTGTTGGGATTGACGGAAAATTCGGACCGAAAACGAGGAAAGGGATCGAAAAATTTCAAGAAAACAGATCGCTTCCAACAACAGGGCTACCTACCCGAGCAACCCTCTTTGCGCTTAATCAAACCGGTGGGTGGGGATCAAGTGGGCGCCTTGAATACGATGCCTCGATCTACCCAACGTCCGGACCTTTGGCACGCATTTTGGATCCCCAAGCTGTTGCATTGTTAGAGGAAGACCCCCGTTTGGACCAAGTTCTTTCTGTGTTTCTTGGCCAGGAGATAATTTATGGGTATTTCGAAAACAGACTTTACGTGGCTACTAGTCTTGGAACAACAATAGGACCTTCTGAACTGCGAGTCTTGGAAGAAAAGACCAACGGGGTTCTCGTAGAAATTGATAGTCAAGAAGAAGAAGATTTCATTCGAGAGTTGGTTAGATTTGACCAAAAATTATGGGGAGCCACTTCGATCCGTAATAACCAAGGACCTGCGATAGGTTTGCGGCAATTGCAGGGAAGATGGTTTTGGCGGTCAGGTCGAAAATTGGAGTTCGAAAATTGGGCGCCAGGCCATCCCCAAAAACTACGGGAATCATCACCTTTGGACGAAAGCTATGGTCGTTTGGTTCCATTGGAAAAGGCGGGAGGAAAAAAAACCAGAGTAGAAAGGATAGGCTGGGCTACAACATCAAGCTTACCTCCAACCATAATTCTAGAAATCGAGTAGCAATAACTCTTTAGGAACGACCTGATGAAAAATATCTTAATCGCAAGCTTTTGAAATACAGAAATCTATAAGGATAGGCTCTACGTTGAATCGCAGTGCAATACACCAGGCTCTGGACCTATTAACAGGTCGGAGCGTCAACGGCTGCTTTGATCTAGAGCAGACACAGTTAGAAAACACGGCTATGACCGGGTTGCGGACGACGCAGACGTTTAGCCGGTGTTTCGAATTTATTGCCTCGAATGCCGGCTCGCTGCATTTTTTGAGTACGTATCATCGTATCGTCGATAAATAAGACTGATCAGACTACCCGTTCAACAGTATCTCTCTGGTCCAATCCACTGCTCTACCGAATATCGGTCCCCGTGCGTCCAGCCAACGGGCAAAACTTCTTCTATTCGTTCGAGGTCGGCGCTCGTGAGGTCCAACTCTGCACCTGCGATGCACTCTTGGAAGTGATCTACAGACCGCGTTCCTGGGATCGGTATGACGTGAGGTCCACGGCTCAGGAGCCAAGCATTCGCCAAACTTGCAGCTGACGTGCCCATTTCTGCCGCAAGTTTTCTGAACCCATCTGTGATGCGGAGATTTTCAGACAGGTTGGGTTCCATAAAGCGCGGGTTGCCTGCTAAGAATGGCAGGCTTGTGATGCGCTCACGCGGGATCGGGTTATCTGTCAGCAGCGACCGCCCGACAGGCGAAAACGCAACCATAGCAACACCCAGTTCGGCGCAGGTCTGTACCAGTCCAAGATCGGGAAACCGGGTCGACAATGAATATTCGGATTGGATGGCGGTGATTGGAAAGGTTTGCATCGCGCTGCGCAGCGTCGTAGGCGCGACTTCGGAAAGGCCGATTGCTTTGGTTTTTCCCTTCTCGACCAGTCGGCCAAGATTGGCCGCAGTCTCTTCTGGCGTAAGGCGAGGATCGCGGCGGTGCGCATAGAACAGATCCACGCAGTCCAGCCCAAGACGCTGCAGCGATTTGTCCAGCTCGGCCTCCAGATGCTCCGCCGAGTTGTCGAATACGCGATTGCCGTCGGCGTCGCGTGTAATCGTTGCTTTGGTCGCAATTACAAACTCTTCACGGGCGCTTGGATTGGCCTTCAGATAGGACCCGATAGCATTTTCTGATTTACCCATACCGTAGACGTTGGCCGTATCCAGATGTGTGACGCCGAGGTCACGACAAGCGTTTAGGATCGCGTGGCTAGCTTTCTCATTTGTTGGTCCATACATGTCTGAGAACGACATTGCGCCATAACCAATGGCACCGATTTCTGGTCCGATTGCGCCTAGTTTACGTGTTTTCATTTTCTTCCTTCGACAAGCCACAACGGTAGCTGACCATGAACCAACCGGCGATCAGAATAGCAACGCGCTGGTACTCTAGTTTTTAGTTAATAAACTAACACCGAAGTTTGTTAATATGCTACGTAGGCTTCCGGCTGCCTAGTCCGCAACTCGGACATAGACCCGATTTTGCTGAACGTCCGGTCCTGGTGAAAATAGACATCACATGGCGTCACTCTGCTTCAACGTCATTTTTTGGCTTGATGGAGATCATCGGCACGCATTTGTTGCCCGAGGTTGGTAGCTTCTCCCGAGATTGTCGAAAGGAGTTCACCTTTGGCTTCCAAATACGACTTTTGATTAGGGTCCTGAGATGCTCGCGCCCGATCGTGATGACGATCCGCGAAATGACGAAGCCTCTCAGTAAGGGCGTTTTGCTTGTCGATGCTCTGCTGGGAAGCCACAAGTTCGGAGTTGACCCGTACAAGGCCGTCGATCTGAGCGGCGTGCTCCTGTGTCTGCGCTTCAAGCAATGCCACTCTTTCGTCGATGTTCAAATTGACTTCGGCGCTCGCAAGCGTTGGTTTTAGGCGCAGAGCCTCAAACATGCCGGCAACGACAAGGCCGGTGAAAATTAACGCCGTTCCAAGCGCTTCGCGTCCACTCAACGCCTCGCCAAGAAAGACCCAAGCCAGGAGCAAACTCGTCAAAGGCGCGAGATTCATGGCGACCCCCGCTTCACCGGCGGATGCGTGCCTCAAGGCGAGTTGCCAACAGAGGAATGCGACAGCAGCGGCAAAAATGCCCAGGTAGAGGACTGCGAGTATTAATTCAAACGAGAGTTCCGGAACCACGTCCATTGGCTTCGACCTGAAGCCGACAAACACCGACAGCACGATCATTCCAATCAGGATTTGGACCAGAAATCCTGTTAGCGGCGATACATTTAGCGCAAACCGCTTGAGAGCGATGCAATAGAGGCTCCAGATAATAACCGGTGGAGACATGCGCTGGGCCAAAGCGAGACTTTCAGGCACCGACAGTCCGACGAGCGATTGCTGGAAAGCCAAGTAGACACCGAGGAAAGAGATACCTGTTGCGATAAGTATCCTCGGTCTTGGCACTCTCCGGTCTATTGCTGCTGCGATGACTATGATTAGAACGGGCGTCAGCGAGAACCCGATTGCCACCTGAGAGGCGGTGAATTCTTGCAGGGCCAAATATAGGGTTGTGTTGAAGCCGACGACGCCTAACAGCGAGAGGACTGCAAGTTTGTAGAGGTCGCCGAACACTTGGCGTCGCTCGAGAACAAGCCGGCCTGCCCCTATTGGCAAGAGCACCAGCGCCGCAACGCCCCACCGCAACAGATTCAGCACATCCGCCGGTACGTCGGGGCTCACGTATCGGCCGAAAACAAAGTTTCCGCCCCAGAAAACCGGGGCGATGACAAGCAAGCACCAGCGGAAACGGTATTGCAAGAGCCAGCCAATCAGCGAGCTATGTGAATGCGAAGGATGATTGATCATTGTTTTTCCAACTTATGCAAAAAGGCGGGGCCTGGAGGCCTACGCTGACCTCGTGGGCTCTCCGGTAGAGGCGTGAATCAGAAGCCCCCATTAGGCTTTTGACGCCTCGTTTCCAAAATCGAGCGGGTGGATCGGACTAGATTGCGGCGCCGTAGATCGCTTCAGCGCATGCCACGACCGCGCCGTCAGAGCTGCGCTTGGCGAATGTGCGCACAACCACCGACGCGGTTGGCGAAAGGGCCTGCAAGCTGGTTTCGGTTGTCAGCTCCAGACGATCTCCAACATCGAGATTGCAGAAGTAATGGACCCGTCGATTGCGCATAGGCCAGGACACAACAAGATCAGGTGCGGCGTTGCGCTCCGCCATTGTGATCATCTTGTGGATCTCGGCAAAGTACACGAGGCCGACACCGTTCAGATGCTGATAGCGATCGATCGCGAAAGTCAGGTGTGGAGGCGCTGTTTCCATCTCCGCCTTGGTTCGTTCGGATTTTCCGAGAAGCCGAATTGTATTTGCCCGCTTGGCCTGCTCGCCCTCACGGAAGGGTTGCAATCCCTCTTCCATGTCCGCGCGAACAAGGTCGCGGTTTGCCGGTCCGTTTCTGCGCGCAAAAGACGTAATGATCTCGGCTCTCAGCGTCACAGCGTTGCCGAAAAGATCGACCTGGCTGCGCCATCCATTTTCAGCTTTGGGTTTTTCGACCTGAAAGAACTGGCAAAGATCGCCTTCCTTGAACAGTTCGGCGTCCCCGTTCAATGTGCAGGCCACGACCGAGGGCAAAACACGCGCGCCTGACTTATCGCGGAATTCCTTGGGGTGCGCGCCGAAGTCGCCCGCGATGCTCTCCCAGTGGAGATGGCAAGCCTCCCGCAGCAACCATTCGCGTGACACGCCGCTGAAATCCATATGCGGCATCCCGAGCCGAAAAGCTGGCTTCGTGAAAGGCCGAATGTTTGTCTGTTCAATCCGTTCCATCGTCATTTCCATGTCTTTAACTCCATTTAGAGAACCAGGCGTCATGAAGCAGCGGCGTCATGACTTTGGTGCTTCCGACGCTCTTGTGGGCACGCCGTGGAACTGTTTTGGAAAGCCGGGTGTCAACGCGGAGTCAAAGGCGTGTCAAAGCACGCAAAAAAATGCACGAAGGGTGGGAAAATCTGATGTTTGGCCCGAAAAACTCGCACGTTCCGGGCCCAAAAATAGCGTGGTTGTCTCAGCGGACAGGAAGTTCTGGTGGAGCTTCCAAGACCGTTCTGCCCATTCTGGGTTCTGTCGATGGTGGCACTGAACCGCTGACGGCATCCAGGTGGGCACGAACAACTTGAGGCGCAGCGACGCTGGAACCGTTCATTGCGACGCGCGCTCCGCCCTGCGTTCCTGCGGCACGAACGCCCGGACGCAATTTGGACCGATCGGCAATGGCGCTGACATCGACCTGCTCGCCGTCGTACATCGGACTTTTTCGCGGAAGCGGGCCTCCGGAGTAAGGCGACGGACCTGTTTCCCGATCGCGAACGCCGCGCTCTTGCATAGCTGCTCCAACGCAAATGCTCATGTCGCCAAGAGACAAGACATTGAGGCTTCCACCATGGCGTAATCCCGAGGTAGCATCCGGCGCGTCCCATTCAGTTGGCCAGCCATCTTCGGTCCACAGACTTTTGCTCCGATCGATCAGGTAGCTTTGACGCCCCGTATCCGGAAAGCCCGGGATCACGTCATCGCGCATGACCCAGGCCTCCATGATCACCGGGTCTTCCCCACTGGTGACAACTTTTGCCATGACCTGCCATTCGCCCGGTGGAGCCGGTTCGCGACCTGATCTGCCGGGATCCGTTGGAGCGAGTATGAGCGACAGGCTCAATCGCTTCTCCCCTTCCCGGCGCAGCAGTGCCTGGCCAATCACCTTTCCATCCAGCTTCAGGTGCCGCAGACCCGGTTCTGCGAAACTGGCATCGTCAATCTGTTGCCCGCCGGGCGCAACAAGCTTGAGGAGAATCTCTGGCTCAAACTCAAGACCCGCGTCCGGTTCTTCTTCGGACGAGAACCAGATGTCCAACATGTTTGCGGTCGTGTCGCCAGGCTGTAGCTTCCACGAAAACCTTTCCGGCGCGCCGTCTTCGCCTGTGTCCTTGAGCCTTTGCCAGCCGTGGGATTGCGCAAGATTCCGATTGCCCGCGGCCGTCACGAGTGTCACCTGCCCGCCCTCGGGCTGCGCTTTATGAGCGCGGATCAGTTGTCGCAAACATCTGGTGAGCGGATGCACCCCTCCGCGTGGACCTCCCGAAAGCGCAAAACTGAAATTGATGATGACGGGAAGGCCTGGAGCAAGTTGGCGCGCCCGCCTGAGGATGAATTCCACGCCAAACACAAAATACATGCCCAGAAACGCGCCCGTCGTCTCTCGCGCCACGATCGGCGGCAGATTGACCGCGATTATCGGTGGAGGGGCTTCCATTGTGCCGGGCTCTGCTCCGGCGGCAAGGTCGAGCACATGGGTTCCATGGCTTGCGCCACGGGCCAGATGCGTCTCTCCGCCATTGCCGAACCCGACCAGTCCGAGTTCGCGTAAAGCGTCGTTTTCATTGCCGTCTGCTGCCCGGATGGCGGCGTCAATCTCGGCTGCGGAATATTCTCGTCCAAACGGAACGCGGGCGTCGCTCTGATAAACGCCGGACTGGTGCCACGCCCGGAGAATCCGCGTGCCTCCTTGTGCATTTCGGAACCGATAGTGCGGAAGGCAGATGGCGTGGTCGATAATGCCCACGACAGCCTTTGCGTGATCGGTGAACACGGGCGGCCCATCCAGATCAGAGAGTTTGTCCAATTGGTCGCCGTTTTGAAGGGCGCGCGGCACCGGCATCGGAAAGACCCGCGGGTCCTGCATGCCCACAGCGTCAGTGAATTCCTGCATGTCCTGCCACCATGCATCGGACTGCGGTTTCTGGACCGAAAGCAGATGTTCGTCACCTGCCAGTGGCTCGACCGGATTCGCGATATCGATTGCACCAAGAACGCCGAAATCCCACTTTTCGTCAGCCGGCCCCTGCACCTGACGGACAAAAAACTCCCGGCCGTGACCAACCAGCCAATAGGCCATCGGATCGATGCGAAGATCTACGACAGTGCTTGGCTCCCATTCATAGTGCCTCACCATTCGTTTTCCGCCTCTTGCCAGAACCAGTTCACGATCGGACTCTCGTCGGCCGCAACGGACCCAGCAGAAAACCGAACAACATTCCCAAACGATTGGCGTTGATTGTTGTTCCAAACGCGTGAGGCAAAGAAATCACTGGTGTCGATGCCGCGCCCGTCGAAATTTGCGGTCACGACGACTCTGTTGCCCACTCCGGCCAAACCAGCAAGGATGTCCGCCACAAGAAATCCCAACGCAGCGCCCGCGAAGCTGTCGGCCGGATAATGGAGGCCGGCAACCGTCCGGTTCACCGCAATACGCGCGGCTTGATGAAACAACATGTCATCGAGCGATGGCGTTTTCACACCTGTGGGGATGAGACGGCGGAGCGTCTCGGCGATCGCGAATGCCTCGGTGGCGTGTCCGCTTGGCAGGGCGCCGTGGCCGGGCATGGCGATGGCGGGTTGGATCTGCGCTGAAAACGCATCGGGCCGGCGGCAGGCGAGGCTGTGCTTGCAGCGTTGGGCGACAAGTGCGGCGACGGTTTGGACAAGCGACAAGAGCTCCAAGGTTTTTGCCATTCGGCCGGCCGTCATCGGCAGCAGCGTCGCAAAGTAAGCGGTCGTCCCACCGATCTGATCCATGATTTCCTGCATCCGATCGCCCCGGAGATCGGCATAGTCATAGACAATGGCTGTCTGGGCTTCGAAATCTTGGAGAGTTGGCCGGAACAAGGTCCCGACCTTGTGCTGGTCATTCGCAGCGGCAAGGACAACGGTGATCCCGGCGTTAGACGTGTCCTCCAGGTAGGTGATGCGCCCAACGATATCGGCGACGGCTGCCATCTGCCGAGACCAATCGGGCCACATGCGTAAATTGTCGTGCGAATGTGCGGTGAGTTCCGATGGAGAATGCGAGCCCTCCCAAGGTCCAACAATTCCGTCTCGCGCGGTCATCAATCCCAAGGGGCTTCCAACATCACCTGTGCCACCGGTCGCTTGCGTCGCTTGTGTCGCTTGGGTGGCCTGTGTTGCTTGCGTTGCCTGTGTTGCTTGCGTCGCCTGTGTGGCCTGCGTCGCTTGTGAAATTGGCATTACATCCTCCTCAGTATTCTGGAATTCCTGCTTCAAGCATCGCATCCGCGAAGAAGTCGGCAATTCCTGTACCTTTGGCGGGATGCGTCTTGCGGTATTGTGAGAGGGTCATGTCCGGAGCAAGCCGCAGCAATTCCAACGCAGCCTTCCGCGCCTCCTGAGACCGGCCTCCTAGGCTCAACCCCACCACCTTTGATCGGTGCGCCGAAAGATGTCCGGGGGAGAGTTGCAACGAGGCGTCAGCAAGGGTAACCGCCCGCTCATACTCTCCGCCTACGAGGTAGGCGCTGGCGTGAAGTGCATCGAAGAAATGTTTGCGCGGGTCCAAAGGCGACAGGAGCATACTGCGTTCTGCCATCGCGATGGCATCCTTTGACTCACCCTGAAACGTGTGCAAAACGCCTTTGAAAGTACAGGTTAACGCGCTGTTGCCATTGACCGCCATCGCCGACGCAAACCGATCTCTGGCGGATGAAAAATCAGCTTCGAGAACTGTTTTCACATTGCCGTCCATGGCAAGGCTCAGCGGACAGGAGGGATTGAGATCAAGCCCTCGGCTCAATCGATCGTTTGCGATGATCCTGTCCTGATTGGGATCATCGCTCCAGCCTTGATAAATGCGAAGAAGGTGCCATTGGGCTGACCAAGCGAGGGGCACCGAGTGATTTGGCGCTCGCACCATCAGTTCTGCCAGTCTGTCCTCTGCAGCAAAAAACTGTTTTTCGGAGATCCGATACATGAGCGAAATCGCAGACATTAAAAGGCGGTGGGCCGGCAAATCCGGGAGCGGTCGTGTAGCTGTGAAATCCGAGGCGTTGACCAGCAAGACTCGGACAATCTCGGCAGCGACTTCCGAAACAAGACCGCAATCCTGGTCGAAAACCGCTTCGACGGGAACAAGGAACCGCTCTGTCCAGATCTGTTCGCCAGTATCACTGTCGAGACAATCGACATGCAGCATAAGGCGCCCGCCAAGATTTCTGATTGATCCGGCCACAACGAAATCGGCATCAAGCTTACTTCGGATATCCGCCAAGTCCACCACTCGCGCGTCGATCTTGCGACTCGAAAGGTGCGAGATGAGGTTCATCAGCTGCGACTTCGAAAGCATGCGTGTAACTTCTTGGGCAAAGAAATCGCCCAAACCGTCCCATTGAGACGACTCGCCGTAAAGCACGAATGGAAGAACAGCTACGATCGGGCGAACTTCCACAACCGGAACGGGATCGTCGTGCTTCTCCTTGCCTGGAAAGACTGGCGCCTCCGAAAGCCGCTGGTCTCGCAACCAATCTTCAAAGCCTTCCTCGGAAATATCCAGTCCTTCGAGGAAATCGCCTTGCGAGGGGTCACCTTCAAGTTGAATGTTTTCTAGTTTCAGTCCGATCCTGTCCGCTTCAACGAAAAAGACATCATCGAACCGTTCGCCAAGCTTTTGTCGGATGGTTGTAAGCGCCTGCCTTAGACTGCTACGCCCGAGACGCTGGTCCACACGGCTCCAGAATTTGTCGACAATCCAGGCCCGCGTTCGGACCATGTTCGGGGAAGCCGCCAGAATGGCGATTATTGCCAGATGCTTCGCACCCAGACCAATAATTCGCCCTTCGTCGGACCAGGCCAGAGTAACCGGTCCATATAGTGTAATCTTAAGTTTCACTCCTTCACAGCCTCCCTGAGCTGAGCGTAGTCACCAATTCATTCGAAATAAACAAAAATCTCGATGTTTCGAGCGCTTGTGGTTGAGCCAAATGCAGGTCGCTGCAGGAGGTCGATATCAAAGAAGACGTGGTGGTGCATCGCCTAACGCAATTGGGTTCGCCATCAGTTACAGTCTTCTAACGGGGTGTACCCAGCGACGGCATGCGCCTCTAAGGCATCTATGGCGGGCTAGCTCATCCCAAAAAGACAACCAATGCGATGAAAGTTAGTAATCGTTCGCGGTAGAGCATCTTTTCTCCGTTGTCTCAATTAGTTCAAAGGCTGACTAGCTAAATTCCGTTGTAATAATTTCTGGAACTGGAAACAGATATTAGTACATGTCGCTGCACTGGTCGCTTTTGGGCTCGGTGCGGTCTTTCGCTACGATCTGTCTGAGGGACCGCTATGCGGAAAAAGCTGCCATGACCCGCTGAAGCAAAATCGTTCTGAAATGATTGACCTTCAAACGGAGGCATACCCCCGCAATCGGATCACCAGCGGCATCATCAGCAGAACCAGTACGGCCGCGAAAAGGAACGGTGCACCCGGGAAGTAAAAACCTGTCGCATCAACGGAATTCTGAAACAATCCAGTCATCACCAAGGGAGATAATACTGCGGCAACGGATGACAGCGACGCAATAACGCCCTGCACGACACCCTGCCGATCTTCATTTACTTGGTTTGATGCCATCGCTGTAGTCAACGCAGGTACGAGGTCAGACAACGCCGCAAGAACAAGGAAGATGATCAGGGCCACAACCGAACCGGTGAAGCCAAAACCGATCATCCCAATCAGTGCCGAAATCATGCCCAACATCAGCGTGCGGAAATCTCCGATCCACCTGATAAAGATGGGCATTAACCCCCCCTGAACCAAAGCTAACAGCACGCCGTAGGCCGCAAGCGACAGTCCGATATAAAGTGTCGGCCAGTCGAATACTTCGCGCGTCCAGAACGCCCAAAGCGTTGGGTAGACCATATTGGCAAACTCAAAGATAAAAATGCAAAGCAGGGGCACCGCTAGGCCCGGTAGGCGGAAAGCATCTAAAATCGACTTGAATGGGTTGAGGTCGCGTTTTCCAAAAGCACGGCGTTTGTCCGACGCCAGGCTTTCTGGTAGCGCGAAGTAACCAAACAAGGCGTTGCTTGCCGATAGAACCGCCGCAATCCAAAACGGTGCCGCAATGCTGATTTCTGCAGCAATGCCACCCACAGCTGGTCCCAGTACAAAGCCGATCCCGAACGCTGCGCCGATAAGGCCAAAATTCGCCGCCTTTTCCTGAGGAGAAGATATGTCGGCGATATAAGCTGTCGCAGTGATATAGGTCGCCCCTGCAAGGCCAGCGAGGGTCCGCCCGAGAAGAAGAAGCCAAAAACTGTCCGCCATGGCCATGATCACATAATCCAGTGCCAGCATGACAAGTGCCGTGATCAATATTGGCCTGCGTCCAACGGCATCTGAAATGCTTCCGACAATGGGGCCACACAGGAACAACGCCCCTGCGTAGGCAGCCATCAGTAAACCACCCCAGAACGCTCCTTGCCCAGTATCACCCGCTCCGACCCGGTTCATCAAATCCGGCATAATCGGGAACACGATACCGATGCCGATAGCGTCGATTAGCAGTGTTAGTAAGATGAAGACAATAGCTCGGTTCTTGAACATACCGCCCTATCGAACGGGAACACCGGCAAAGCAAGCCAAAAGAGTTTTCTATGTGAGGTGTGGATCCCACCAAACAAAAAACATCACAAAGGAGTTCGCGGTTGCTTTGGGTTCGAAGCGGTCGTTCAGTGATTTCAGCCCGATGTCTGCTGTGCGGACAAAGCAGACATTTAGCTATTTCGTTTGGCTAATTGCCGCTTGACGAAAGGCGACTAATTTCCCGATCAAGAAAATATGCAAGCAGAATCCTGATAAGAACGATCACGCCAAGTACACCAAGTTCCTCAAGAGACCGATGGGCGATGCTGTGCAATATGTCCGAGACAATCAGAAACTCAAGCGCAAGCAAAATCAGTTGGCCTAGGTTGAGCCTCAATTTCACGAAAATGGCTTCTCGGCCTGTACCATTGATCCATGATTTGACGCATTGGGCGAGCAGGAAGCCAAGACCGCCTATTAGAAGGACGATAACACCTGCGTCGACGATACCAGCGACTAGCTTTGCTGTATTTTCGATCATTGTCATGATTGCGACCACTACCTTGTGAGGCTTCAAAACCCACCGAGGAAATTGCCAAGCAAGATGATCGCGATCAATGCAATCATCGGTACCAGAACAGCAACTACGAATATATCACCATAGGCTTCTCGATGAGTCAGTCCACAAATCCCGAGCACCGTGATTACCGCACCGTTGTGGGGCAAGGCGTCGAGGGCGCCCGAAGCGACAGATGTGACGCGATGCATGGCTTCCAAAGAGGTATTGGTTGCGGCGGCAAGTTCGACAAATTCTGAACCTAATGCATCAAGAGCGATACTCATACCGCCAGATGCAGAACCCGTGATTGCTGAGAGCGTCGTAACAGAAACCGCCACGGCAACAAGTGGATTGCCCTCACTCAACCCGAGCATGGCATTTGTGATCGCCTGAAAAACCGGTAGTGCCGCTATAACGGCACCAAAACCCACGAGACTGGCTGTATTGAAGATCGGCAATACGGCCGCATCAGCCCCCTTGTTGAGGCTTGTTTTGACGCTTGCCAGACGGGTCCAATTTGTTGCGAGCAGGAACAGGATCGAAGTGGTGAGTGCGACAATGATTGACCAAACCCCACGTACGGCCTCAATGGTTGTCTGTCCAAACAACGGTTCGGCAAGGTAACTGGTGTCAAAACGCGGAACGGCCACCTGGATGAAGAGGAAGTTAACCACGACCACAAGCACTACCGGGGTGATCGCCAGCGCGAAGCTTGGTTCACTCGTATGAGGCATATTGGTTGGTTCAATTTCGTTCAAGTCGAAGCCTTCGCCTTGGGATCGCGCGCGCATCTCACTGTCCAGTTCGGGAAGCACCTCATCGTGTTGTCCATATCCTTCACCGGCAACTTCTGCACGGGACGCGCGGCGGTTGAGCCACGCCATTCCTAGGCCAGCCATGAAGGCGGCCGCGATGATCCCGAGACCCGGTGCGGCGAAGGCTGTGGTTCCGAAGAATGGCATCGGGATGGCGTTCTGAATCGCAGGAGTACCAGGTAGAGCCGACATCGTGAAAGTGAACGCGCCAAGTGCGAGCGCTCCGGGAATAAGCCGTTTGGGAATATCCGCGTCACGGAAGAGAGCGGCTGCGATCGGATAGATTGCGAATGCCACCACGAAGAGCGAGACTCCACCGTAGGTTAGTACGCCACAGCACAAGACGACCGCCAGAATGGCTTTGTCAGCGCCAAGCTTTGCAATCACCCAATGTGCGATCGAACGCGCCGAGCCGCTGTCATCCATTAACTTGCCGAAGATCGCACCAAGAAAGAACAGCGGAAAAAATGAAATTATAAAATCGCCTGTATTCGTCATAAAAATCTGCGTGAAGCTGGCCAGCAGTGGTAGTGCGCCCGTCAAAGCAGCAGCCAGCAAAGCTAGAAGTGGTGCCAATATCAGCAGCGTGACACCCCGGAACGCAAAATACATGAGCAACAAGAGCGCGAGTAGAACAGAAGCAATATCCATCATTTCTTAGGCTCCCGACTGGTGCCTTCAGCTAGATGCGCCGGCTGGAGGCTTTCTTCAAAAATCTCTCTTGGCCGCCACGTTGCGGTCTTTCCAACTTCTGGCCACTCTGAGTTCACCCACTCGCTTGCAGTTCTACGCCCGATTTCGAAAAGGTGGTCCAGAAAGGCCATCTCGGCGTTCATCTTGCTGGAAACGCCGAGGTCACACATAGCCCCAGATGCATGGATCCTGTGCAAGCGCCCATCGCGGTAAGCCGCGCGATCCAGATTGTCGTGTTCTATAATCTCCCAGAGGAATCCCAGAGAGCGTAATTCTTTCATCAAGCTTGCGTTGAATGTAATTTCGTTAAGGCGATTTTCGATCTCGTAGGGCGTTGTGGGAATTTCCGCGCGTTCGAACGGATTAATTTGAACTATGACAATGTCTCGCGCCTCGGTCTCGTCTACCAAAGGGAAGAGCGGTGGATTACCCATGTATCCGCCATCCCAGTACGCCTCTCCGTCGATTTCCACAGCTTTGAAGACATGCGGAAGGCATGCCGACGCCATGACCGCATCTGCACTCAGATCGGGTTGGCGAAAGACTTTGGGGCGCCCGGTCCGCACATTTGTTGCGGATAGAAAGATGCGCGGCCCTTCTGCTGAATTGATAGCTTCAAAATCGAAGCATTCCCGCACAAGGTCCCGCAAGGGATTAATGTTGAGCGGATTGAACTGATACGGTGACGCCATTTGACGTGTAAACTGGGAAATGATGAAACCGGGAGAATGCTCCAGGCTCCAATCGCCTCGCAACCTGTTCCACAGAGTTCTTTTGTATGGACTCGCCCTGCTGGCCCGACTCACCTGTGTCCAATAGT
This sequence comes from Ruegeria sp. HKCCA5839, assembly GCF_013035585.1. Classification (NCBI taxonomy): domain Bacteria; kingdom Pseudomonadati; phylum Pseudomonadota; class Alphaproteobacteria; order Rhodobacterales; family Roseobacteraceae; genus Ruegeria; species Ruegeria sp. HKCCA5839. Next base: position 62,545 of record NZ_WQIE01000009.1, read on the forward strand.
GCCTAAGCAAGTTGCGAGCGCCCTCAGGCCCAGCCTGTGTTAGGCCCTGTGCTAGGGCGACGGCATTCATTGCCCCGGCACTGGTGCCAGAAATGCCGACTATTTCAATGTCTTCAAGCTGTAGCAATCGATCCAGAACACCCCAAGTGAACGCACCATGCGATCCACCACCCTGAAGAGCGATATCAATTTTTTTCTTAGGCACTACCGAAGCTCCATGAGGCTTTTTCGCACATGCACCATCATTATGCCGCATTGCAGCAATTCCTTAAAGCAAAAGAAACGGAATGCCATATTTGTCGCATTTCAGTGACCGCTTTGGAAACGATGCGGCCGTTCAGTTGTGTAAGTACGGTCAATGCAATTGGCGATGCTTCTGCTCAACTGAAGTCTTCACGAGTATATACTCAATAGCAATTGAGCTTGTTTCGCTACTCTTGCGGTTTCTTACCAGACTGTTCTTCTAGGCACAGGAAGCTTGCGGTAAGAATTGTATCCGCAACTCACAACGTGCAGAGGTAGCTTGTGTGATCAAGGGCATTCCGAAACGGACCATCATCGCCGGCTTGTTGGGTGTGACGGCGGCAATCATCGCCGGTGTTATTTGGTTCATAATGTATGGACCGGGGTCTTGGACCGACAACATATCCAATCGCGACCTTATTGATGCGACGGCAGATGCTGACCTGCCTAGAGAAGTTAACGGCCAATCCGCTAAACTCCTCTCGGCCTTCCACGGCCTTGACGCACTTCCACGCGTCTCAAATGTGATTTGCAGAGGGTCTGAGGGCAACACCGGAATGCCCGTGATCTTTTCTACTGAGATAGACATCGCGACTATGCAGGCCGGGGATTTTAAAGTCACAACTCGGTCAGGCGCGTCGGGGAAGATGCACTGCGCGTCCGTGCTCCCAGCTACAGACCCTGGGGAGTTGCGCACGGTTCTTTTGATAGGGCAATTGGGACCCGCCGAAAGCGACCCACCGGTTAGGGTTGACGTTGTCGGGCATTTGCATTCGATCGATGGCATGCTTGATTTTCAGGGAGTGAGTGCGTCGGTGATACCCTTAGAAGACGGGCCATCGATTGTTTTGGCCGAAGTCGTGGAGGACTGGACACTGGTCGGCAATTTGGGCCCGCGTCGCGTCAGGGGCAGCCTCTGCCCGACGGAAGGTGTCGTTCAGGCGGTTCGAGTGACGTGGGAAGGGGGTGTGACGCTTAAGGATGGCAGCGAACCAGGTGAGGCAGAACGCGATCTATATACTATCACCGTCGAGGCACTTGATGGGACCCGTCGTGAAGTGAAGCCGCTCGCGCTCGCCAACCTAGGTGACGGGGATAACAATCATATGCTTTGCATGGACACGTCAGATCGGCCTATCTCGGTGTCCTTTCCAGAAGGCATCTTGACGGACCCGAATGACGATTTAAACCCAGCTACAAAGACTAACGTAACTCCGCATCGCTGAACTTACTGGCATAACCACTCCGCAGACTTAGGGTATATGGACACATCGTCTCGTGCAGGTGCGTTGTGAGGTACAATAGGTTTGAGCGATGGAAGCAGAACAGAAGGTCCGCTTTGGGCTCGGTGCCCTCGTTCGCTGCATCTGGCGTGAACGACTGCTATGCGGACTTTGCGGACATCCGCAGTATTGCTCCAAAGGATCGCGGTCAGCCTAAACCGGACATTCAATCCAGGACTTTGCAGATTGAGTGATACGCAAAGGACTGACCGCACATCGGCAAAAGCCGCGTGTCAGATTGCCAGCAGCTGCGTGGTTCATGTCAACAACCCAAGTATCAGAGAAAAAACTCTGCCCGTTCCACTACCCAAACCATTGCTATCAGACTTGCACATACGGCAACGACAGCGCGAGAGCCGACCCAAATACGACCTGGTTGTTTGCGCAGGAACACCACCAAGGGCCAGACCAATAGAACTATCATGACTTGTCCGGCCTCTACTCCAACATTGAAGGCCAGCAAGCTGTGCCAAACGTTCGGTGCATCGACTTGGAGAATTTGGTGCAACATAAAGGAGAACCCAAACCCATGCAGCAACCCAATGCCGGACGTGATGACAAAAGCCTTCAGGTCGCCATATCCTTTCTCTGGCGGCCAAACCGCCAATGCGGCCGCGTAGATTATTGAAAGTGCTATTGTCAGTTCGACGGTTGGGATGAACCACGCTCCGCTCGGCGCGAAACCAAAGAAACCTAAAATCAATGTTACCGTGTGGCCCAAGGTAAAGCCTGTGACGCGGGCGAGAAGGCTGTGCAAGTTCAAGGCACCAATGATCATGCAAAGTACAAAGAGAACATGATCGGGGCCTTCCAATATGTGTCGAATTCCCTCGACAAAGAAGGTCGAAGCGGCTGCGGTCGCTGATCCGGAAACTTCGACCGGGGTATGCATCAAGCCCCTCGCACGAAATGTCCGAACATCTTGCCCGTTGTAATCGAGTATTAGGTTCGCTGTATCATCTTGCCCAGGAAGACCCGGATCTGACGTGTAGGATACACTGTATGCTCCAACCTCTGCCGTCACAAAGCGCAGATGCACGTCAACCATCACCTCGCCAGCATAAACCTCCTTGCTTGTTGGAAAAACATCTCTTGATGCAAGCGCCTCGCGTGCCTCATTGAGTGTAGCAAATCCGGGCTCTTGCCCCAACGGATGTAGTCTTATCGAGACGATCTTTGATGTTTGTCGGTGACCGTCGATAGATAGCACAAAGCTGTTTTCAGCAATACGAGCCAAGCCGGTTGGGTCTTTGTGAAATGCGGCCTGATCCAAGTAGTGCATGAGCACGCCATCTTCGATCACATTGTATGTGTACGGAGCCGGTGCAGGCAAACCGTCCGGGCCTTCGGGACCGACGAGTTCTGCGACCAAATAAGGCATCGGAAGGCGCAAATAGACATCAAGTCCATCTTCTGAGTGAGCCACATGATGAATGCGGACATTCTGGTTTAAATTGAAATGCGCCTCTGCTTTATCAGCAGTCAAAAAGACCACGGCAAAAATGAATGCGGTAAAGAATAACCTCACGAAAACCATTGAACTACCCTTCCGTTTTGGCGCTGATAATCGTCAGGTCATCAAGCATCCAATGATCGCCGTGCCGCGAAACGTCTAGCAAGCCACGATAAGAAACCGCTTGCCTGTGTAGATGCCCCCAATGACCTCCGCTTACACGGGCGGTCCAATTGGCGAGGACCTGATGCTGATTTCTGTCTTCGCCGGGCGTGAAGCTCTCAACATTCAGGTCAGAAATCGCTTCGACGCGTGCCATGGCGCCAGAGGGCAAGGTAACTGACAAGCCACGACGCATTTCTGCTTGAACTTTGTCGCGATTGATTGCTTCGACATATGGCTCCATCGCCGCCACGGCATTATCATCTCGCGTCTCAAGCATCGTAGTTCCGATGTTGGTCAACAGGCCTTCTACGATTTGATGCGTCGCGAACTCATCCGGCTCGGGCGCTGTCGATGAGATTTTCAGCGAATAGGTGACAATCGCGGCGGCACCAAAGGCGCCTGTCAGGCCAAGCAAAATCAGGCGCTGACCGTTCGTGCGCTGCAACGAAAGATAGGCGCATATCAAACATAGAAAGCCCAGGCCGAACGCAAACGATGGCACCTGCGTTACGCCCGCGACTTTGACGACGACCGGGCCTGTTTTTGGGTTTACCCAAGTTTTCAGGTGATTATTCCAACTCACAACTGGATCGGATGCGTAAATCTGCGAAGGGACCGCCCCTGCCGGATCGGAGAGGGTGATCGGAATGACATCCAGACCATTTGGGAAAAGCTCCCACGCCAGATCAACTCGGCTCGGCAAGGTCGCAACCGGATAGGAAAGGACAACACCCAGCAGCATCGTCTTTCGGTTTGCCTCCGCTTCATCCGGAAGAACACGCAAGCCTTCGGCCCCAACTTCGATACGTGAGACCTGTACCGTTTCCGGTTTCATCGGCTTGCCGTCTACGGCGAGCAGGTTTCGCATCTCAAGAAAGTCCGATACGCCAGACTTGATCCTGGCGACATCATCTGGAGTTAATCGCTCTGCGCCTTCAAAGTTCAAATCCGTCCAGGTTTCGAAGTCAGTCAAACGCAAAATTATCTCGTGCCGGATGACACGCGGTTCCATGGCCAGAAAAGACATCATCGAGGACTTGTGGTGGCGGGTGAGATTTGGGTTCTCAAACTTTGTAAACCACGGATCGTCCCAATCTGGCAGCATTGTCTCAGCCTGAGAAAGGTATCGATAATCTGTCACTGGAACGCCCATGTGCTCGGCCACAACGCCAAGTGAAGCCAAGGGAATCCCGTCTGGACTTAGGGGGGGAATAAAGGTGATCCGTTCAGGTTTGCCATTGAACGGAAACTCCATATCCACGAAGACGACATTTTCGCTGCGCGGTCGCGGTCGATACTGAGCGCTCGCTGCTGTTTGCCGGGTAATTCTTGGACGCACATCAATCGTATTCGTTGTACTGGTCAGTTCCACTTCGTCTGCCCAGATTTGAATGTTCTGACCAGTACGCTCAGCCAGAGATGCACCTGAACCATCATCTGGAATGACGAATATGGGATAGTCACTCAGGTCGACCTCAAGGATGACCCGCACATGATCAGGCTGCACCGAAAGCTCGACAAAGTTCGGCGCGGTTTCTCCGCCGTAGGGGGACACGAGATCCGCATGCGATTGGCTTGCGCCAAACGCAAGACTCGCAAGCGCCGAGCCCACCCAAACCCATGTCTTGCTGCATTCGCCAATCTCAGAAATGAAACGCGACAGCAGCATAGATACCATTCTGGTCCACATCATAGGCAAACTCCCCACCCGAGCGGTCAGTGGAATAGTCAATTCCGTAGAACTGATAGCCAAACCGCAGGGACGTGTTCTCCCAGCCTTTCCAGTCAAACCCAGCCAGAAGCAGGTATTGCAGGTCATCGCCATTCACGCCGAAGCCGCTCAGTTCGGCACGGCTGGCGAAACTCCATTTATCGTTGATTTCCATCGCGTAGCGGAGAGCGATCATCGGCTCGAACCAATCCTCTGTTCCGCCCAGCGTTACGCCAGGCCCAGGGCCCGCAATGTCAATTTCTTGTTTAAGCCGGTTCCACTGAACGCCAATTGCGGCGTCTGCTGCATAGCGTCGACCCGAAGCATTGACCCCGTTCGCAAATCGGTAAGCCCCCTGAACGTTGACAAAGGTTTGCCGGACATCAACATCAACGTCTACATTTCCACCGGGCAAGGTTCCGTCTTCACCAAGCCTTACGTAGTAGAGCTCGGAGATGATCCCGAAATCACCGTTCCAGCCTTCATAGCGTACGGAAGCTGCGCCTTGCAGTACGTCCAGCACCTCGCTCAGGCTCAGGTCTAGATCGACGCTTGTTCCATCTATGGCTGATGTGCCCGTCGTGCTGAGCGGAAGAAACAGGTAGGGCGTGATTGAGTGTCGCCATCCACCTTCATCATCTTCAGAACGCGTAAGAGACTGAGCGCTCGCCGCATGGGATGTCGCGACAAGCAACCAACCAACACAGACCAAATAGCGGGAAATCAATGAGGTGTATCGCATAGAGAATTCCGATCAGAATTGATAGAACCGGCGCGTGTTGAAGTCGCGCCGGTCAAATTTGGCTTTATTCATCGCCCGGATACGGGAAGTTTTTGCCTAGCGCTTCCGAAGCTTCCTCGTAGATCGGACGTAAAACGTCATCTACGTCGTCAAATCCGCCCTTTGTGAACTCTGAGAACTCCATTACTTCCGGCGCTAATCCCACCTTTTCAGCGTAAGCTGTTTTGTCTGCCGGGTTCGGCGGATCGGCTGGTGCAGCGAGAGGTGGTGACCATGTTCGTTCTTCAGTCGCCGCCATGCGGACAGTGATGTCATCCTTTGTAACGTTCCAAACCATGAAATCATTAGCCAAGCTTAACGGACCATCATAGGTTGAACGTATGCGTTCATAGACACCTGTTGACGTATCGAAATCATTGAAGAAGTGATAAGCAACGGCCATCCGTGGTTGGATATCGCTCATAACTTTCCCGAATGCTTCCGGCGCCGTGTGGACCTGGGTTCCTACAAGCAAAGCGGATTCCGGTGTGAACCTCATCTTGGAAACGAGATCTGGAACCGCAATGAAGCACTCATGGATCGCCAAGTCCGCGTTCTTTGCATACTCTTTGAACCACTTATTGGGATAAGTGTCTGAACTAAAAACGAATTTCAGCCCGCTCCATTCCAACGCATAGCTGACAGCCCCGTCAATCGAATGAATGGCGGGAAACGTCCTAATTTGGACGCCGTTTTCGTCATAAATGACTTCATTCTCCAGTTTGTAGTCGAACTCGTTGACTTCCATAGAGTAGCCTCGGAAATCAATGTTGCCGGCTCGCCCTGCTAGATCCCACGTCAACATCTTCTGCATATGATCCAAGGCATATGCTGTACCCAGCTCTTCGGCAGGGCCGCTTGGCCCCCAAACCCGCAACGGAACATTTCTGCCCATCAATGCGCCTCCGATGAATAGGTCATGCAATGCTCCGAAATGGTCAGTGTGAAGGTGACCAATGAAGACCTTGTTCAAATAATTGTACGGGATTTGCAGGGAAGAAATTCGCTCAGCCGATCCCGAGCCAATGTCGAACAAGAACTTGTCTCCGTTACCCAGCTCCACAAGGAAACACGCAGCTGCCTGGGCAGCCCGCGTTGTAGGCATTCCTGTTCCACACGCGATGACCCGCATCTCGTCTTCGGCGAGATCTTCGGTATTGGGGTAATACACATCGCGTGGGCGATCACGCACCATCGTCGGAGAAACGTCTTCTGTTTCTTGCGCATGTGCTGCCGAGGGGGAAACCACATCAATCACCGCGTCAGTAATCGCTTGCGGGGAGACAGCCCAAGCGCCAAATATCACACCAATTGCGAAGTGCTTGCTAAGACTCCTGTAGTTCATACATTGGGCCATGTGTCATCCTCCAGTCGTTTGGTGATTGGCAAGCTGGGATTGCGGGTTTTCGCGCTCCGGCTCGCTGTTTTGGTTACAAGTCTAAGGCTTAGGGACATTCACGTAAGTGACTCACGGTGAATAACGGGGTGACTCACGTGCCGGTAATTGCAAAAATACGAATATGGTTAGGAGTTCTGAAAACATCTCAGACGGCCACAAACGCGCGGCCCTAGGCAGGGTGCTTGCCGACGCTCATCTAGATGGATCCGATAGGCTGCGGGCGTTCCTGACGTACATCGTCGAGGAAGAGCTCGCCGGTCGGGGAGATCAAATTCGCGGCAAGACTATCGCTCAAGATGTTTATGACCGCGATACCTCGGAAGGGACCGATCCGGAAAACATCGTTCGCGTTGATGCACGGCGGCTTCGTCAATTCTTGGAATTGCATTACGAAGGTATTGGGAAGGATGACCCGGTACGGCTGTGTGTTGATAGCGGTGGATATCGGCCACGGTTCGAAACTGTCACAGAAACCAGTGTAGTTTCGGTCTCAACAACAGCCAAACGCTTTGGGCTGCCCATTGGGGCGTTTGTCATTGGGGCTGTCGTAGGTGCGTTGATCGCAGTTGGTCTTGCCAAAGATGGACAGGAAACTGCTTCTGCCGAAGTGGGTGGCCTATCTGCAACTGAGTCGAACGCGTACTTGCAGCGCGCGGCAATTTACGAAAAATCCCCTGCTGCATTACAAGCATTCAATTTGGCGCAACAAGCGCGGACAATGATATTTCCGATCTTCGACCGACAGCGCCAGTTACTGGTTCTGTCAGTGTTCGAAGGCGTGATCGAGATCGATCCAGAATACTTCGGTGGATATGCCGGTGCAGCGCAGGCGCTCGCGTCCCTTGCAGTGATAACTCCGCCCTCCGATGCCAAGATCGAATATGCTGATGCGGCCATGAAACTGGCGAACCAAGCAGTAAGCCTTGCCCCAGACCAAGCCTGGAGTCAGTCTGCTAAAAGCTGGGCCAGTTTCGCCAATCGCGACTTTGACGCCGCGCTGCAGCTCGGTAGACGAGCATCAAAACTTGACCCGAATGATGGAGCAGTCCTCGACTTTCTTGGTGCTGTGGCTTTGTTTTCGGGCGAGTTTGAGGAAGCAATTGAAACAGCGGATAGGCTTTCTTTGCTAGGTTCCAGCAACCAAAGGTTTGCAAATCGAAACATTTCGGGCGCAACGCATTTTCATCTGGGTGAATATCAAACAACAGTAGAGCGCTTTGAAGAGGCAAAGCAACTTGGCGATCCGCTCAGCGCTCCTTCACTAGCTTATGTAACGGCAGCGTTGTCAGCCATGGGGCAAGACCATGCGGCTAAAGCCAAACTGACTGAACTAGAGCGCGCATGGCCAGAAGCGCCGATAGGTGCGATGCTCAAAAGTATCCACAAAGACGTCGAAAATGCAGAAGCGGTGTTACGCGAGTTACGAAAACAAGGCTGGGTAAGCCCTGTCCGATAGGGTGATGCACAGCAACTGGTAGCGATGCCATGGTCACAATAGTCTCTGGTGGGGCCGGTACTCAGGTTGAAATTCACATCACTAGCGCGGAACCGAGATCGATATCGGAAGCCCCGATAAGGGACGTTCTGCGCGACTTTGCAAAGTCTGCTTTCTGCGCATAACAGTCGTTGGCCCGGACTGCAGCATTCGGCGTTTTGGGCTCGAAGCAGCCATTCGCTGCGTTTGCACTATCGTCCACTTTGGGCTCAGAGCAGTCATTTACGCAATCGCGACGAATGTGGTTCATCTCAGTACTTCAACTAAATGGTCTATAAAGGCCCTGAGTTTTGCGGGCATGTAATTGCGGTGCACAAAAACCGCAAACACAGGTTGCTCTTCTGTCTCATAGCTTGGCAAAAGCCTTAGGAGTTGACCTTGCGCCAGCATGTCTTGCACGAGATAGTCACCGATCAATCCCATGACGTGCCCTGATTTCACGGCATTTATCGCTGCATTTGGCGAGTTCACCACAAATGTATCCGGCATGCTAAATTCGACAAGCTTGCCGCCGCTGCTCAACCGATTTACCACGCCCCAGTTGCCAGTCATCTGCTTCACGGTGGGACGGTCCGCTATATCCTCCAAATCCTCTGGTGCGCCATACCGTTCGACAAACTCAGGCTTCGCGACAAAAATTAACTTTTGTGAGAATAGTAACCGCGACTTCAACTCCGAGATTTTCAGCCCCTCGCTACCTCCGACCCTTATCGCGAGGTCAACATTCTCCTGGATTAGGTCGGTGTGACGGTTTTCGAGACGCAGGTCGATTGTTACATCAGGGTACTTGGCCAGAAATCCCGGAATGGCGGGAGCAATCATTTCCTGTCCGAAGGCGACGACGCTACTAACGACTAGATGTCCGCGTGGGGCCGAACGACGATCTTTGATTTCAGCGCTGATGGCGTCGAGCTCATCAACCAGATTACAGGCGCGATTTAAGAATTCATCGCCCTCTTCGGTCAGGCTAATCTGACGCGTTGAGCGTAGAAACAGTCGCACGCCTAGGTAATCTTCCAGTTCAGAAACAAGACGACTTACACTAGGGGTGGAAATGTTTAAGCGTCGTCCTGCGGCCGCAAAGCCACCTTGCCGTGCCACTTCACGGCTAACCTTGATCGCATCGAGCTTGTTCATTTCACTAACCGTTTTGAATTATGGAACAGTCCATTGCATTTTTAGTGGATTACGAAAATTTTTGAAAGACAGCAGGATGTAAGTAGAACCGATAATTCAAACACAAGAGCACGCTATGGTATTCGATCTGAACACTTATCTTTCTGAGATACGCCAGCAAACTCCCCCCAGAAACCGCTTTGAGGTTGCTCAGGATGCATACCTTGCCAACCGTCGACGCACGCTGGTGCGTGAAGCCAAAACGGCACGGCAGCACAAGCGCAAACAAACAACTATGTTCCTTCGGAGCAGAATTGCACTGATTTTGTATGCTTTCGCAATAAAGCTGCAATGCACCGCCGAACGATTGCATTCGAAGCACGTTTGAGCCATGTCCCAATCAGCCAAAAGCTGCAGCTGATATCCCTTGTCACCGCGATAGAAGACATTGGTGCAATGCGCCGCATTCTCCGCTTTGGGCTCGGAGCGATCGTTCGTCGAATTGTGGTGAGTAACAGCACTGCGGACTTAGCGGGCGGCTAACTTTCGCTCTGCATTCAATTTAGTGAACGCGTCGAGCGTCCATTTGATCCCGTCAGTAGGCGAAACAGATGGGTAATCCGCCAAGAAATCGCGGATTGGCTGGTCACTCAAGTCAGCTGGGACAGGCAAGGATGTTCCGGAAGTTGTCATACCATGATCGGGAGCGAGCTTGGATAGGATTTCCAACCCTTCTTCAACTGACATGCAAGTCCCGTTGAGGTCAAAAACGAGTGCTTCTTCTCCGTCGTTGCACACCGCTGCTATGAATGCAGCCGCTGCTTCACCCGCGTAAAGCCAGCTAATCGGTCCGCCATATGAGACTTGGAACGCTTCCCCCATTGCTACATGAGCCATTCCAACAGTGAATTCGGAAGTCATGCCCTGATCTCGTCCCACACCATAAACAACATTTGGTCTGATGCCGATGGAGGGTACTCCCCAGTCCAGCCAATACACTTTGGCGGTGTATTCATTCGCAAGTTTGTAAGCGCCGTAAAGTGTGGCAATCGTTGGTCCTCCAGGCGGCATACCATGAATTGCTGAGGAACTGGCATAAGCAAGCTTCTTAATGCCGTTGTGACGCGCCGCTTCGAGTACATTTATCGTACCTTCGACATTGACTCGAGCCCCTCGCGCTGGGTCGGCTTTGCAGAACGGGATCATAAGACCGGCGAGATGAATAATGCTTGTGATGTTTTTCGTTTTGCAAAAGTTGCTGAGAACTTCCCCGCCTGTAACATCCAAGATCTCCCAAACGACCGCGTTGGCTTCTGCTTCTCCAATCAACAAAGACAAGCGTGAGCGATTGTCCTCCAAGTCGCAGGCGATGACTGGAACACCGGATTGATGGAGTATTGCGACCACCCAAGAGCCGATGCATCCACTGGCTCCCGTGACCAAGACGGGCCCAACCACACGCGCGGGATCAACCAAGAATGGCTCCGTAAGAGACATTATTTGAGTTTCCTTTACTACCAGCGGAACAACTATCGTCCAGTTCATCAAAGCAGTCGACATATTAGTGTAAGTCCCGCTTTGGGCTCAATACGGTAATTGAATCCGACCTGCCAAGCATCCGCTTTGCGGACAAAGCAGCCGGTCGAAGTTCGTGTGAAGGTTCCAGATATACGATCTCTTTCCCACGTAACGTATTATGCGTTACGAATAGACATGAACGGAGACCGCAGACTTTCCGCAGTGCTCTCGGCCGATGTAGTAAACTACTCAGGCCAGATGAAGGCAGATGAAAACAGAACTCTCAGCGAACTTCGTGTTTTACGTCGAGAGTTATTTGATCCCTTGGTTAGCGATCATCGCGGTAATGTCGTCAAAAGGATGGGTGATGGATGGATAGTCGAGTTTAACTCGGTGTCTGACGCGGTGCGATGCGCCCTCGATCTTCAAAGCCAAGTGTCAACTCAGTCCTCACTGAAACTACGAGTAGGCGTTCATCTTGGAGATGTCGTATTCGAGGAAGATGACATTTTCGGCGACGGCATAAATCTATCCGCAAGGTTACAAGAGGCATCTAGTGAAGGGGCTGTGTTAATTTCAGATGTCGTCCATCGCAGCCTTGACGAGCGTCTCGCTGAGCAATTTTATCGCGCTGGAGAGCGACAGTTTAAGAACGCGCCGTCACCAATAGAAGTTTTCCAATGGTCGCCGCCAGGTTCTGCCCCACCGCGAGTAACTCCGGCTAGCCATACAAAGTCTCTGCTAATCGGCGTCTTACCTTTTGATAATCTTTCTTCTGACCCCGATCAGGAGTTTTTTGCAGATGGCATTACCGAAGAGATCATCACCACTTTATCAAAACTCCCGAATTTACTGGTCGTCGCGCGCAACTCTACATTCGTCTACAAAGGGCGTTCTGTGGACGTGAAACAGGTTGGACTGGAACAGGGCGTCGATCTTGTTCTCGAGGGAAGTGTACGCCAAAGCGGTAGTCGTGTGCGGATTACTGCGCAGCTAATCGATGCGAAGTCTGGAATGCACATTTGGGCAGACCGGTATGATCGCCTCATAGAAGACGTATTCGAAGTTCAGGATGAAATTGCCCTCAGGATTGCGACCGAGCTTCAAGTCGAGCTCTTGGCTGGTGAGATGGCCCGATTCAGAGGTTCGGGGACAAAAAATCTTGATGCCTGGACTGCTCAATTGCAAGCCGTCGAAGCTTCGCGCAGGATAACGAAAGAAGCACAGGCCGACGCTCGCCGGTTTGCGCAACAGGCAATTTCCCTCGATCCTAACTACTCTGCGCCACATTGTACTTTGGGGTTCATTTGCACTGTCGAAGCAAGGCACGGCTTTGTAGTAGACCGAAGTGCTGCGCTGGCAGAGGCACGTAACTGCGCTCGGTTTGCTCTGGAAATCGACAGCTATAACCCGGAAGCTCACGCAATTGCAGGTTTCGCGGATGCAATTGATGGCAAGCTGGTGTCGGCTATCGAGAAGTTCAATGAAGCGCTGGAGCTAAATCCAAACCACGCTGATGTGGCTGCAAGGTTGTCGATTACATTGGCATTCAATGGACAGGCAAAAGAAGCTATCCGTGTGGCGCGGCAAGCCATTACTCTCAACCCTCATTATCCGGGCTGGTACGCTGGCGTTTTGGGTTTGGCACTTCGGCTCGATAGTCGATACGAGGAAGCCAAGGAGGCATTCGCCGAATATGGTCAAAGGGTTGAAGGCTTTGGTCACCTAGACCTCGTTATCGTACATGTGGAAACGGATAACCTTGAGGCCGCTCGCGATGAAGCACAGAATGTTATGAAATACCGTCCTCAGTTTTCCGTATCGGATTGGGCGAAAACTCAGCTTTTCTCTGATATAGAACAATTGGAGAAAGACTGCGCGTCTCTGCGTTTGGCCGGCCTGCCCGAATAAGTGTAACGCTGATTTATGGCATCTCAATTTTTCTTGGAAACTGATACCCACTGTGTCCGCTTTGGGCTCGGAGCCGTCATCTGAGGCTTTTTGTCGGATGACCGGTTCGCTGTTCTGAGCGGACATTGTGTGAGCCGGTTCCATCGGTGACGCCATCATGATTCAAGGGCGATAGGAGGATTGTCCATGTCGCACTTGTTCTGGCTCGACCTACAGCACCTGAAACGCATCCAGCACCTGTTCCCCAAACCGCGCGGGGTAGCGCGTTCCGACGACCGCAAGGTTCTCAGTGGTATCATTTATGTCATCCGCAATGGGCTGCGATGGCGGGATGCACCGGCTGAGTATGGGCCGCACAAGACACTATACAATCGGTTTGTCAGGTGGTCCCGCCTTGGTGTATTCGCTTGTATCTTCCGGGAACTGGCGCAACCGGGACCGGACGGCAAAACCATCATGATCGACAGCACCCACCTGAAAGCGCACCGAACAGCGGCAAGCCTTTCAAAAGGGGGGCTCGAACACGAGCCATCGGTCGAACCAAAGGTGGTTTGAACAGCAAGCTGCACACGGTCTGCGACGGGCGCGGGCGACCTCTGACGTTCTTTCTCTCAGCTGGACAAATGAGCGATGCCAAAGGTGCGCTGGCCTTGCTCGGCAGCTTGCCACCCGCCAAGATTCTGCTGGGGGACAAAGGGTATGACGCAGACTGGTTCCGAGAGGCACTGGCCGAACGCGGCATCGCTGCGTGCATTCCAGCGCGTCGAGGACGAAGGGACCCTGCCAGCCATGACCCTTGCATGTATCGCAAACGGCACCGCGTTGAGAACCTGTTCGCACGGTTGAAAGACTGGCGTCGTATCGCGACCCGCTATGATCGATGCGGTGAGCTGTTCCTGTCGGCAATCTGCATCGCTGCTACCGTCATCTTCTGGTTATGAGTCCTGACCCTAGGCTGGTTCGATACGCTCAAATTCGAATTAGCTGCTTGAGAGAACATCTTTGTTTGCGACTACGCCTACTCAAATCGAGGACCGTTTTACACATTGCAATCGCGCATTCTATCCCGGCTAAACTGGACGCTGGTTCTCTGCGCATCATCCATCAATCTGGACGGAAAGCAGACCTTCTCTGCATCCGCGATGTTACAGTGTCGATCTCGAAAAAAGCAGGCATTCAAGAAGTCTCATGCACATTCGATCTACCAGCCTTTGATCCAATGTCAGTGACGAGTAGAAAGCAAAGTTTGCGAAATCTGACCTACGGCTCGACCGGCTGGCTGCCCGACTCCAACGACGCTGCATTGCCGCTATTTATTCCTGAAAACGGCACCTCGATGACATCAATATTTGTCCGTCCATTGTCGTGCAGGTATTCGGTTAAAACCAGCCAATCACGTTCTGGGTCGATAAGGCATGCCGTTTCCAGCGTCATGCAGATCCCCGGGAAACCATCGGCATCCGGTGTTAGGGATTTATTGTAACTTTCCAAGCGGGCGGCGACGTTAATGGTGTCTCCTATTACGTTGTACTTCATCGAGCCGCGGGCTCCCAGCGTTCCTCCGAAGGCGTCGCCACTGTTTAACGCGATGCGTAGCCTGTAGTCTGGCTGATCCGGGAACGCTGCGTTCAACGCCACTGCGGCGCTGCGCATTAGTTTGTCGTTTCATGTTGTTCAGCAGACTTACAGCCGAAGCAAACCACCGCTGTGGACAAGCATTAAACCCTCTTTACTAGTCTGATCAGCGCGGAATATCCGAGCTAGATCGCCAGATATTCCTCACGAAGCTTGGTGTCTTCAAGCACCTCTTTCGCTGTACCATCAAAAACAATGGTTCCGGTATCCAGTATGATCGCACGGTCCGCCAACTCTAAGGCACGTACGGCATTCTGTTCGACAATTATCGTTGTCATACCTTGTTGCTTAACGTGAGAAAGGGTCTTTTCGATCTCATCGACAATGACGGGGGCCAATCCCTCATATGGTTCATCCAAGAGCAAGACCTTGATGTCCCTCGCCAGGGCTCTGGCGATTGACAACATTTGTTGTTCGCCTCCTGACAGTGTAATTCCCTCTTGTTTTCTTCGCTCTCCCAAACGCGGAAACAACTCGTAAAGCCGTTCTAGTGACCATCCGATTGGGGGTGCAATCTGAGCAAGCTGCAGGTTTTCTTCGACTGTCAGGCCTGGAATTATTCGCCTGTCTTCTGGTACCAGACCAAGACCAGCTGCCGCCGCCTCGTAGCTAGTCATTTTGTGTAGTGGCTTATGGTCCAGCCAGATTTCGCCATGTCTTACTTCAGGCTCTCCAACTCTCGCGATCGAACGAAGTGTTGAGGTTTTTCCCGCACCATTACGCCCAAGAAGCGCAAGAATTTCGCCTTCGTGCACGTTGAAACTGATGCCTTGAACAATATAGCTTTCGCCGTAGTACGAGTGCATATCCCAAACGGAGAGAAACGCAGGTGCAGTGCTGGCCATATTGGCATTTTTCGAAAAATCAGGTTTCTCGTTCATAGGTTTTCCTTACGCAGCCTCGCCTAGATAGGCCTCGCGAACCTTAGGGTTTCCGCGGATGTTTTCAGGAGTATCTTCAACCAGGGGTGTTCCCTGCGCCAGAACGGTGATGCGTTCGGCAAGGCTGAATACGACGTGCATATCATGCTCGATGATTGCGATGGTGATGTCGCGCTCATCCTTAATCTGTTTCAGTAAGTCGATTGTGTTGTTTGTATCCGCCCTCGCCATACCCGCGGTAGGTTCGTCTAACAGCAGTAGCCGCGGATTCTGACTTAGGCACATGCCAATCTCGAGTCGGCGCTTATCGCCACGTGAAAGCGAGGCTGCATGCATTTCGCGCTTGTCAGCCATGTTCATCTCTTCCAGCATCGCTTCAGCCTGTTCAACAATCGCTTTTTCGTTGGCGATGGTCTCATACGCATGCATCCGGAAAACTCCATCCCTCATTGCAAAAATAGGGATCAACATGTTCTCAATCACCGTCAGTTCACCAAAAATCTCTGGTGTCTGGAAAACACGGCTAATGCCCATCTGATTAATCTGAAAAGGTTCGAGTCCCAAAACCGAGGCGTTGTCGAATAATACGGCTCCTGTGTCCGGCATAAGCTTGCCCACCAGACAATTCAGCAGGGTCGACTTACCAGCACCATTGGGCCCAATGATCGCATGAACCGAGTTTTCTTCTACATCTAGGTTTACGTTCGTCAGCGCCTTGAGGCCGCCGAAACGCTTGCTCACGTCTTTGACTTTTAGAATTGCCATGGCTCGCCCCTTATTCCGCCGGTTCTGTTTTGCCAGACGTTGCATCATCGGTTTTTGGTTTCTTGCGTTTGATCCGGTTGAGCAAACGCTGGCCACCTTCGACCAGCCCCCCCGGCAGGTAGATAACGACAAGCATGAAAAGTATGCCAAGCGTTAGATGCCAACCTTTTCCAATGAACGGATGGATCACGAAAACAACCGCGTCCTCCAACCCATCAGGCAGGAAAGCAAACCAACTGTGCAACACACTGTCGTTGATCTTAGAGAAGATATTCTCGAAGTATTTGATGAAGCCTGCGCCCAGAACTGGGCCTATCAATGTGCCGGTACCGCCAAGGATAGTCATCAGAACGACCTCGCCTGACGCGGTCCACTGCATACGCTCTGCGCCTGCCAATGGGTCCATTGCAGCCATAAGACCACCAGCCAGACCGGCATACATACCAGAGATAACAAACGCCGCCAGTGTGTAAGGCTTTGAATTCAGGCCGGTGTAGTTCATTCGCTGCTGGTTAGATTTGACAGCCCGTAGCATCATGCCGAAAGGCGAGCGGAAGATGCGGATAGACAAGTAGAACACTACCATCATGACTATCGCACAAAAATAATATCCCGCGTTAAAATCAAAGCTCCAAGCTCCAACATCCATCGTATAAGTAGCGCGCATCGGCAGCCCGAATAGATGTGGCAGATCCGGTGAGTTGGCACCCTGCAGGATTTGCGGATCGTCTGCGTAAACCTGCAGTCCGGTTTCCCCGTTGGTTAGGTTGAACTTAGGGTTCGACAAGACAGAGTAGGCCAGTGCAAAACTCATCTGCGCAAAGGCCAGGGTCAGGATCGAAAAGTAGATCCCGGACCGGCGCAGACTGACATACCCAATCAGTAGCGAGAATACCCCAGCGACCACAACGCTGAGTGCGATAGCCGGAATAATGTTGTAACTCAACAATTTAAACATCCAAACGGCTGAATATGATCCGACACCCAAAAAGGCTGCGTGACCGAAGGACAGGTACCCGGTTAGGCCGAACAGGATGTTAAACCCGATGGCAAAGATGCCAAAGATCACGAACCGTTGCATCAAATCCGGATAACCCGCGTTGAACTGCGCCATGGCGCTGCCTTCTGGGAACGGGTTCAGGATGAACGGGGCCAACAGAGTGAGAAGGCCGACGATGATCAGCAGGCTCGTGTCTTTTTTATTCAGTCCAAACATCGATTATTCCTCCATCACGCCTTTGCGTCCCATCAACCCGCGGGGGCGTGTCAGAAGCACAATGATGGCAACAAGGTAGATGATGATTTGGTTGATGCCTGGGATGGTCGTGGTGGCCCAGGTCGTTGAGGCAAAGCTCTCCAGAATACCGAGCAGAAAACCAGCCAGCACGGCTCCAGGTAGCGAGCCCATGCCGCCAACAACAACAACGACGAAACTAAGGACCAGAAAGTCCATCCCCATGTGATAATTTGGCGGGTTTAGCGGCCCATACATTACACCGGCCAAACCGGCCACTGCGGCGGCAATGCCGAACATGATCGTAAAGCGCCGGTCGATATTGATACCCAGCAAACCTACGGTCTCGCGGTCCGCCATTCCTGCGCGCACTACCATGCCAAATGTGGTAAATTGCAAGAATGAGAAGACAGCACCTATAATGGCGACAGCAAATCCGAAGTAAACCAGACGCCAAATTGGGTAGATTATGGCATTGGGATCAAACCCAATCATTGTGCCAAGGTCAATCGATCCGCTCAACGCGTCAGGCGCCGGAGTTTGGATTGGATTGGCGCCGAAGAAATATTTCACGATTTCCTGTAACACGATCGCAAGACCAAAGGTTACAAGGATCTGGTCAGCGTGAGGGCGCTTGTAAAAGTGCTTAATCAAGCCCCTTTCCATCACATAGCCCACTGCTAACATGATCGGGATCGCAAACAAGATAGCCAGCGGAACAGACCAATCGATGATCGTCGCCCCAGTCTCTGGGCCGAACCAAGCTTCGACGTAAGGTGTTTCAACCTTCAGTGGGTTGCCCAGAAAGTCGGTTTGGCTCTCGTCGATGGTCTCAAAGCTTAGGTTCATGAGCTTTTGCAGGGTAACGGCACAAAATGCACCGATCATGAACAGTGCCCCGTGGGCAAAGTTCACAACACCCAACGTCCCAAAAATAAGCGTCAGTCCCAGCGCAATCAACGCATAAGCCGACCCTTTGTCCAGACCGTTCAAAATTTGCAATAGGATGGCGTCCATTGGCCCCACCTCAGGGTTGGTCAGAGTGAATTTGGTTGTGTAACGGGATCAAACCAGTTGCCTATGTCTGGCCGCCGTTTCAGCGGCCAGACATAGGCAAAAGGACTCATGCGCCTGGATTACACTCACCCAGCGAACCACCTTTGAACATCGGATGCTCAGGGTCGTATTCGACCTGAGCACGTGGCGTGATCTCGACGATTTCCAGAGTGTCATAAGCATTTGTCGGATTCTCGTTGCCACGAACAACCAACACGTCTTTGAAGCACTGATGGTCTGCGCCACGATACCAAGTCGGACCGTTGCCCAAACCGTCGAACTCGAAGTCTTCCAGAGCTTCAACAACTCCGCACGGATTGAATGTACCAGCACGCTCACAGGCATCCGCATAAAGCAGGACTTGTGCATAGCAAGTCTGTGCTGAGTTGGACGGCGGCTTGCCGTACTTTTCACCAAAGGACTTCACAAAGGCCTTTGTGCCCTCATCCTGAAGCTGCCAGTTCCAGTTCATCGAACCCAGCACGCCTTTGATGTTCTCGCCAGCACCAGCTGCCATCAGTTCGGAGTACAACGGTACGACGATCTTGAAGTCCTTGCCATTAGCGACTTTATCGAGCAGGCCGAACTGGATCGCGTTAGTCAGCGAGTTAACCATGTTGCCGCCGTAATGGTTCAAAACCAACACATCTGCGCCCGAGTTCAGAACCGGCGTGATGTAGGAGGAGAAGTCCGTCGACGCAAGTGGTGTTTTTACAGTATTGACCGTCTCCCATCCCAAAGCTTCGGTCGAGGCAACAATCGACTCTTCCTGGGTCCAACCCCAGTTGTAGTCCGCAGTCAGGTGATAAGCCCGGCGTTCGTTGCCCATTTCAGCCGCAAGCACGGGTGCGAGTGCAGCGCCGGACATATACGCGTTAAAGAAATGACGGAACCCGTTTGCTTTCTTGTCCTTACCGGTCGTATCGTTGGCGTGGGTTAGACCCGCCATGAATATAACGCCTGCTTCTTGACACAGGCCCTGCACCGCAACGGCCACACCCGATGACGAACCGCCGTTGATCATGATCGCGCCGTCTTTTTCGATCATCGACTTTGCAGATGCACGTGCGGCGTCTGATTTGGTCTGTGTGTCGCCGGTGACGAATTCAACCTTTTTGCCAAGGATACCGTTGCCCTTAAGCACCTTCGAAGTGAAAGTGTTCAGGCAACCACCATCTCCTTCACCGTTGAGATGTTCGACCGCAAGTTGTTGCGCCAGAAGCTCGTCGTTACCCTCTTCTGCATACGGCCCTGTCTGGGGAACATTGAAACCCAGCGTTACGGAACCGCCGGTTGGTTCGTTGGTGTAAGCAGCAGCCGACGAAGCCGTGAAGATCGTAGGCAAGAAAAGACCAGCACCTGTAACGGCACCAGACTTCAATACGCCGCGGCGTGTGATAGATTTATTGGTCATTAATTCCTCCCATTTCCCTATCTTACGTCTACTGGCTCCTCTTCCAGCAGACGAAAGTGCACAGGCGTGCAAACCAACAATGGAAGGCTGTTAGAAAATTACGCAACAAATTACTGGATTTACAACATAATCTTGTAAAGCTATTTACCGATTGCGACAAATACTGTAAAAAAATTACACTTGAGAATAAAAAATGTCTTTGTTTTAATCAGTTAAATGAAAAGTCTGTTCGTCACGCTTCTGCTGTGAATCGTCGTGCATGCTTTGCCTTCTATTAGCTCCTTGGTTTTCATAGCCAATCGATACCAAACATCAGCGTTATATCCGCGCCTGCCCGTCGCCCAACCTCACGCCCCGTTGCCTCCATGCGAGCCAGAAAGTCAAAATAATCTTCATCCTTTTCTCGCTTCATAGGGACGCGTTCATCTGACACCGAGCTACCAATGTTTGCGCTGTCCAGGATTTCACTGAAGTTCTTCGGCGGGCCTTTTTCAGTGGGTATCTGTTTCCCCTCTGCGTCGAAGTATTCACCTTTAATGACCGCGACAACAATTTGCTTCCCTGCCTTCTGTTCCAAGCTTTTTACTCTGCGTTTTACATTAATTTCTTCGCCTCCAATGCCGTGATCCGGCGTTCAAGTTCGGTTGTTTCCAGTACCCGCCTGTACTGCTCAACGAGCCCCATGAACACGTTACATTCCGAATAGTCCTGTCAAAGACTTGCAACGAATGCCCCGTGTCCAACATGCCCGTTGGCGCGGGTTTCGTTTAAGCTGCGACTGCCTTGCGGCTCTCAAGAAAGCTAGAAAGGTCGCTCTCTTTCCACGCCACAATATTCGCAGACATTTTAACCGGACGCGGGAATTCACCCCGATCCATCAAGCGGTAGATTTGACGGCCAGAGAGGCCCGTCACATCCTCTACTTCTTTGCGGCGATAATGCTTCTCAATCATCGCGTTTCCCATTGTCTACCACCGGCAACCAATGTCCAGCGGCTTCAATGGTTAGCTATTCTAGGCACGTTTAAGTCATTGGGAACATGCTGTTTTACCCAAGATACCCAACTTTGCGGGTTGAGAATTTGGGTATTGTTTTTAGGTATTGGCCTTAGTTCTTGGGTATTTTTGGCTTAGTTTTTGGCTATTCTGAACCACTAGACCGGTCACCCCAAGCACTGGCGATTGCTTTGGTCATTGTAGATGTGCCAATCTCTCGCCCGATTTCACCTTCAATCTGTGTTCGCAACGTCTTTACTGGCACATCTGGCCTGCCGTTTGGATACAGCTTGTGAAGCGCATCAATGGCAGGTTTCATCAGATTCTTGCGGCCAACTTTCTGCGTCTTTGAGTTTCTGAACGGGGGGAACTGTGAGTTAAGCTCATCGCGGTCGAAAATCATGTCGATAGCACCGAGGTTGGTTCTGAATCTCTTGAGACTGTGCGTTAGCTGTCCAGTCTCAAGCGCCATTGTCGCGATCCGGTCATCAAGCCAAATATTCTTATCTTCAATCCTTAAAATACCTTCGCTGCTTTTGTGGTGCGCTGAAATTCGGCCCCGATACAATGCGTCTCTGGCTGTATCCATAAAAGCCCGTAGCCGTTGGACTTGGATCGACCTCAGCGCCTTGGGCGGCGGCGGTGTGATATGCCTACCGAGAGATTGGGACCAATGCGGAAAAAATTGATCTATCGGGTCAAAGCCGCCTTTCTCAATTTTACCGGCAATTGAAAGTAGGTGCTTTGCGTCAGCCCCATCTTCAAAAATACTCTTTGCCTCTTTTGATAATTTCTGCCCAGCGCTCTTTTGTTTCACCGACACCAAAAGCCAATTTGTCGCTGAATCAGGATCAAGGCCCATGTCGCTCAATTGCCGACGATGCGCTGCAACCGCCTCAGAGGCAGCTTCTACATTAGACTGGACTTCACCCTTTAATTCAGTGTCGTCCTGAATGTCTGGGTAAAGGTGAAAATACACGCGCCTGCGCATTTCATCGAAGCGACAATATGGCCGGGGGAGAAATGAATGCGTCATACCTGCCCCGCCATCTTGATTATCTCGCCACCTTTGAGCGCTAAATATGAGGCCCAGGCATCCATCAGCAGGCGGCGCTTTTCAAACATATCCGACCGTGCATAGGCTTTTTCCGTATCATCGCCCACCTTGTGTGCCAGCGCCATTTCGCAGACTTCGCGCGGAAAGTTGGTTTGCTCCTGCGCCCACGTCCTGAAGCTGGCCCGGAAACCGTGAATATCGCAGCCGTATCCCAGCCCGCGAACGAGTTTCAGCAGCGTGGCATCACTTAGGGGTTTTTTGTGAATCCGACCGGGGAAAACCAGATCCCCCTGATGTAGTTTCCGTGACTCTCTCAATATCTCCACAGCGCGACCAGTTAAGGGTACCCGATGTCCCGCCGCCATCTTCATTCGCTCAGCAGGCACCGCCCAGACATTCTTATCGAAGTCGATTTCGCTCCAAACAGCCTCGCGAACCTCAATTGAGCGTGCGGCAGTGTGGATCAGGAATTCAACGGCCAATTTGGTACCGGGTTCGGCGCTACTATTGCGGACACTGACAACGCACTCCGATACTTCCTGATATGGAAGTGACTTGCGGTTGGTTCGCTTGCTTCTGTTCTGTTTAGGCAAAACGGCCTTAACGGTTTCTGCCGGATTGTCTGTTCGCCACCCTTTAGCAATGGCCCACTTGAAAACAGTGCTGATCCGCTGACGTACCCGGCGCGCTGTATCATCTTTAGTTGTCCATATAGGAAGCAATGCCGCTAGAACTTGCCCGCCATCCACCTCGGCAACACTGACATTCCCAAAATGTGGGAAAGCGTACGTCTCAAGCGAACTCAAATATATTTGCGCGTGTTTGGCGTTGCGCCATGACTTCTTGTTGGCCTCGTGCGCTTCCCTTGCGGCTTTCTCGAAAGTCGGGATTTCTTCGGCGCGTCTTTTCTCAGCCGTTGGGTCGCCCCCTGCCCTAGCGGTACGCCTGTTATCTAGCGCCGCCTCGCGCGCACTGGATAGAGAAACAAGGGATACTGATCCTATTGCAATCTCGCGCCGCTTACCCCGGATCATCAGACGTTGAATCCAGCGCCGTGCACCGCTTGCGTCAACTTTGAGGTACAAGCCGTTACCATCAGCATAAAGCGCAGGCCCCTTGGCTGACCGAACAAACGGAGCCTTCAATGCGTTCTGGGGATGCTGACCCTTTCGCTTGCCTACCATTATACCCAACATTCTTTTTGTCATTGTACGTCCACGCATGGCAACGCACAACACAAACATGCCTGTATTTAAAAAGAGAATTTCAACAGGTGGCAACGCAAGTCAATCAGGGATGGCAGCCCTACGGGCTACCATTTCCGCACCCTATCGACAGTAAGATCCATTTCTGCGGCGCGTTGTGTCGAAATGAAAATGACCGGCATGAAACCGGTCGGCATCAGGGCCAAGCACCGTGCCGAACACACCGCAGGCGCCTGCGTGCAGTTCTTGCATCACGTCCTTGGTGTCCTCATCCGCCCATCCGTCCTGAACGGTAATGATAGTGCCATCCATCAAGATGAAGGATGAGATATCGATGGCCCGACCCTGCGCATGGGCTGAAAGCCGCGCGCGTGGCTGGTTGTTCTGTGTCTTGCACGCATAGTGACCAGCCAGCCGCAGCCCCTTCAGGCCACCGCCTTGATCTGCAAAGGCCGGTTTGGCGGTGTTTTCAAGCCATGCCTTGAGCGTGATCGCGGTCGGGCAATCCAATGTCGCAAACTGGCTGAGCAGTATCCCAGATACCGCGCGGATACGCACAGGTTCAACGATGCCGCAGCCTCGGTATCTGCCTTTAAACGGCTTTCGGGTTTCGCCAATTATGGTCCAATCTCCGCAGATCGCACCACGATCATTCATCCTTTCGATTTCGACCTCAAATTTACGAAATCTGCACGGACGTAGCCGTGGCCTTGGAGAGGATGCGAGCTCTTTCCTTGGGGCAACCACTTCTTCTTCTGGGATTTCCTCAAGATCTGCTGGCAATTCAAAGGGAGTGCGTGCCTGGTTCAAGGCGTCTTCTTCACATCCTGGGGTTGCGTTTGCCGTGCTGGCGCAGAGAACAAACAAAAGAACCAATAAACGCGTCAACCATTCTCTCCGTTCTCGGACAAAGCGGGCACCTCGCCCTCAGGCTATTCAAATCACAAATCTATCGCGGATCCATTCGCCACCGGACTGATCAAAGCCTTCCCCTGCGTCCACCGCCCCCCGAACATACCACGGCTCGGCACGCTGCCGAGTAATTTCCCCCAGCAGTGCGACAATTGTTTATCCGTTTGCAACAAAGGGCGCGTTTTTTTCTCACTATCGGCTTTTCCGTACACAAACGAAAACACCAAGAAGCTCACCGATTGGTGCTTCTTTTGAAGGCATTTCCCTGCACCGACAATCTGACAAAACGAGTGCCGCCAAGTAGCACCCGGAACGGACCAGCCAGGGGCTCTTTCTGCTTGGTAAGACGTCCCTTCGTTTCGCCATCTTGGGTCTTACGGCGGCAAGCATCGTCTGGGTCGCGCTCGTGCAGCGCGGCCCGGATCCAGCCTATTTGCCCGCGATGGCCGAGCGGGCCGTCAATTTGCCGGATGGGCCTTCGGTCTACGTACAAAAGTATGAAGTCACCGTAACCGAATGGAACAGATGCGCCGACGAAGGTGGCTGTGAACTGACCTTGCGCGCACGACCTGACCAGGACCCTGCTACAACACCGGCAACCGGGCTGAGCTATGTGGACGTTCAGCAGTATGTCTCTTGGATCAACAAAAGAAGCCGCCACGATTTCCGGCTGCCGACAGCTGAAGAATGGAACTCGATGGCCGCCGCGGTTCTTCCCGAGAAACCCGATCCTATCTTTACGGACCCGTCGTTAACCTGGGCATCCAGCTATCTCGTTGAAGGCATAGCCCCACGAGCGCTCAAGCCTCAAGGCAGCTTTTCTGCATCCCCCGAAGGCGTCATCGATCTCGACGGCAGCGTCTGGGAATGGACGATGGAATGTTACGATGGACTGGATGGTGGCACCGCTCCTGATCGTTGCCCGGCGTTCTTCGTGGGTGGAGAGCACTTGGCAGCGATGTCTTATTTGGTCAGGGATCCCGCACGTGGAGGTTGCGCTGTCGGAACGCCACCGGCCCACCTCGGGATGCGCCTGATCAGTGACGAAGCGGTTTGAGCATCTGACGCGCCCTATGCGATTGTCCTCGCCCTACTGATGGTCCGACCGCACCGCTACTTCAATTGCAGGATATCTGGGATGCACTGCTTCCGCTGTGTCGGCATTTGATCCGCACCGTCCGATCGTTTGAGCCGTTTTGGCCCGTCCTTTACCTTGACGTTCGGCTTGGTCAGCGGGCCTTTTAACGTGACCGGCCACGGGCTGCGCGAAAGCGGCTCGCCGATTTTGCGCGGTTGCAGGTTCAGGTCCAGGGCCTTGTCGGCAATGTTAACACCGCCGAAGACGACGACTTGCACCTGATCCGTTTCCAATGTGGTTTGCTTGGTCGTAATGGTGCCGTTGGAAATGCTAAGGGGCGCGCGCATACATACGATTGGCGCAACCTTCTGCTTTTCCTTGGAGAAAACCCAGGGCAAAACGCCCAGCCCCGCCAGGTCCAACAACTGTGTCTCGATTGACCCGTCGCGCATAGAAACCGTGGCACTGCCGCTCATGGTACTGGCAAAGTGTTTGGCGGAATCGGTTCCTCCGGTTACCGAAAAATCCGCATAGATCGTGCCACTTGCACCCTTTTTGAAGTTCAGGTTGTGAAGGATGTCGTCCAACTGCCAACCACCGGCCTTGCCGGAAAGGGTCAGCAGATGCGCCTCATCAGAGAGATCCATCTGCCCGCTCAAATCAAACTGGGCCCCACCGTATTCAAATGCCAGCGGACCTGCGCGCAATTCCTCTTTGTTGAGTGTCAGTTCACTCTGCAAGCTGCTGATACCTTTGGCGCCTTCGATATGCCGAAGGTCAATATCAACATCCATATCAATACCCGACAGAAGAATGGAACGTCCGATGGGTTTCAGCGTCACATCCCTCAATGCGCCGGGTTCATCTGCTTCGCCACTGGCGTCTTCGACATCCTCCGCTGAGCCGCCGAGTTTTCTCAGTTGCGCGGCAGCCTGAACGATGTCACGAAGTTGATCGATCTTAATCAGGTCACTTTCAATAGTGCCCCGCAGCACTGGATCGCTTGTCGCATCATCAAGATCGGCCTCTATGCGCAGTACGGACTCGGCGAGTTCGACACTGGCGTTTGCGTTCCAATCGGTGCCTTCGCTCACCAAATCGATCCCAAAGCGCGCGCGCCCCGTTTCAACCGGGTCCAGCGACAATGCGGCCAACAGGTCTGCACCGGACGGAACGTCGACATCGATCGCCAGATCCAGGTTTTCGAATTTGAGGACATTCTTGACCGTGCCGTGCACCTCAAGGGACCAGACATCCGTTTCGCTCGTCTTGCCATCAAGGTTGGTCAGCGAAAGTTGATTGATGTTCCCGTTCAAATGAAAGTCACCCGAAAACCGACCCAACTGATCGTCTGGCCCGATGAGTTCGGGCGAAATCAAGCTGCTCGCGGGAATATCCATCTGGCCTTCGGCTGATACGCCTTGCAATTGCAGCGTGTTATCAACTGATCCATTCAGAATGATAAATGGATCAGCCGGGTTCCCGATGCGCAGGTTTATGTTTCCGACCCGCAAATTACCGTCGGCCGTTCTGAAAAGTTCCGAAAATTTGATCGGCGGCGGCCCTTCACCAGCGGTTTCCAAGGTAAAACCGTTGGTTTTGATAACCATTTGCCGCTGAGGCACCTGCCCCGGCACGCTGTCCATGACCATGTCAACCGCAATTAGCTTGAGATCATAGCGAGATGCCGCAGGGGCCGGTTCCGCATCTTCGGGGTAAAGCCGAATGCGGGTCGTCAGCGACACATCTGCGGGGTTCCCCAACTCTCCGATTTGGCCCGTCAGCGAAAGGCTTTGCCCGCCGTCCAATTCAGCCCACACGCTCAGATCATCAATCCGGGCGACGCCATCAGCCAATTTGAAGTTTGCCGCGACACTACCCGCCCCTTCCAACACACGGTTAAGTTTCAGTGCGTCCAGTAGCTGTCCGAGTTCTGCAACCTCCACAGTCGCCTTGACCTGTAACCCGTTCTCTTGGGGGATCTGTTCAGCCGCAATCGATATCTGCTCGAAATCCATTGCCATCTGAAACGGGTTTTCTGCAGGGAATGTCCCATTCAGGTCAAATGTTTCACCGTTTAACGATCCTGTCCCAACCGCCGATGCCGTCTTCGTTCCCTCGTCACGCGCCAGCACCAGGTCCTCGAGTTGCAGATCCAGATCAAGTCCGTTCAGGTCGTTCTGGTACAGAATGGTAACGTCCGTCAGGTCAATTCGACGATCCGCCAAAACTCCACCGACAGAAGGGTCCTGAGAATTCCCAGACTTTTGGGTTTCCGCCATGGAAAGCGACTGCCAGTTCGCGTTTCCGTCTTTGTCGGTGATCAGATTCAGGTGAACACCCGATATGGAAAGGTTGCTGAGCGACAGCTTGCTGTTCCAAAGATCGCGGGCAGAGATTTGGAACTCGATCGCGTCGATGGCCGCCAGATTCGCGTCTACCCCAGACGAACCGGGAAGCACCAGTCCCGCTGCCGAGACCTGCAGTTGCCGACCAAAGCCCAAACGCACTTCGTCCTCAATCAAAACGTCCTGACCAAGTTTCTTGGAGATCAGGTTTTCAACGAAACCGGTCCTAAGCGAAGAGAACAACGCCGAGGACAGGAACAGCCAAGCCGCCAAAACAGCAACAAACGCGATCGCGCAGCAAATCAAAATGCCGTTGAATATCAAACGCACGTTCTACTCCTTTGGTTTCGAAGCACTGTGTGGCCAGGCCAATTCCACGCGCGACACTTCAATACGCGGCTCTGCCGATGCTCTGAGCACTGCGCGCGCCTGAAGGATATGCTGCCAATTTCCAGTGATTTGATCAAACGGGAAACAACTTCAGTCCGCATAAACACCTGCGATGTCGTCATGCCGGGCAGCCTCGCACCAAATATCGGTAACACCTGCCCTATCGGGACATTTCGATAACGAAAAGTCATTCTATGCACGATCTTTCTGACGGTTCTGGCAGGCAGCAAGTGCCGGTTTCTCATACCATAAAATTAATGATATATGATAATTCAAATATATGAGGGACCAATGAACTCACTGACAAGAATTACACGGGGAATAGGTGCCGCCTTGCGGGACGGCCGGGTCAAAAGCCTGCTTGCTTTCACACTTGGAATGGTCCTCTGGGCATCTGTTTTCTATCACTATGTTGAAGGCTGGAGTTGGTTAGATTCCATCTACTTTTCTGTCGTGACAATCTCGACCGTAGGTTTCGGTGATTTTTCCCCTCAGACTGCGGCGGGGAAGATCTTTACGATGGTCTACATCATCGTAGGACTGGGCATCTTTGTGGCCGCGGCGACCACAATCGCAAACACAATCCTATCTCAGGACGACGAATAGTCACCGACAAAAACGCCAAAAAACTCAAGTGCTGCAAGATCGCCTGACGGTTGGGTTCTAGATGATTAGGCTGATCGCCATCCAAGGTGGCGCAAGGGCCTTAACGACGACCAAAGCCCGGATTTCACAAAAGATATTCATATTGGGTTTTTTGAGTGTATTGTTGCCAAAGTAACGGAGGGATGGAATGGAAAAGACACAGGACGCCAAGATCGTCGACCTTGCGATACGTTTGCTATTTCTCGGGGTATTTCTTTACAGCGCATTGGTAATGGTCGCCCCGTTGGCGAGCGTGGTGATCTGGGCCACAATCCTTTGTGTAGCGCTTTACCCGGTATTCGATTGGCTGCAGTCCAAGCTGGGCGGACGAAAGTCGCTGGCCGCAACGATACTGGTTTTGCTGGGTCTTGTGCTGACCTTGGGGCCGGTTGCCACTGCGGTGTCGGGGGCTGCTGAACTTGGGTCCGAGTTTGCCGAACAGGCTGACAGCGGCGAATTGAAAATTCCACCTGCCCCGGACAGCATCAAGGACTTGCCCCTGATCGGAGAAAGAATTGCAGAAGTCTGGGGGTTGTTTGAACGGAATCTGGATGGTGCGCTTGCAAAATACGGGGCGCAGATTCTTGAGATCACCAAGTCGCTGTTCGGAAAGGTTCTGGGCATCGGCATCGGACTGTTGGGTCTTGCGCTTTCGGTGTTGATCATGGGGGGCATGTTCAGCCCCGGCCCGAATTTGGTTCAAGGCCTTCAGCGCTTTGCCAACCGGGTATTCGCGCCGCGAGGTGGCGAGTTCGTGACGCTGGCGGGTGCGACGATCCGGAATGTGACCAAGGGTGTCATCGGTGTTGCTGCCATTCAGGCCGTGGTTGTCTGGATTTTGCTGTCGCTGTTCGGGATTTCATCCGCTGCGACACTGGCGTTTATCTGCCTGATCCTCTCGATTATCCAGATCGGGCCGGGATTGGTTCTTTTACCGGTTATCATCTACGCGTGGAGTTCTATGTCAGGCGGCGCGGCTTTGGCGTTCACCATTCTCGCCATTCCCACAACGATAATGGACAGCTTCCTGCGGCCCGTCTTCATCTCAAAGGGCCTAGAAACGCCTATGCTGGTGATCCTGATCGGTGTTCTCGGCGGTATGATGGCTTATGGACTGATCGGCATTTTCATGGGACCGGTTCTGTTTGCCGTTTTTTACGAGCTGTTCAAGGTTTGGATCGATGCCACGCCGGACGGTCATGACGCTGCGGACGGAGCGGCGCAATGAGGAAGACGATATGGACGACCCTAGCCGTCATAATGATTCTTCTCGTCTGGTATCTGGTTGCTGATCGAAAAACGCCATTTACCGGAAATGCCAGGGTCAAGGCCGTGGCAACCCAGATCGTCCCGCAAGTCACCGGAACTGTGATCGAGGTTTTGGTCGAAAATGGTCAGGTCGTCTCGGCCGGTGATCTTCTGGTTCGTATCGACCCAAGACCGTACGAAATCGATCGCGACAAAGCCGAAGCAGACCTGGAAGCGGCAACCCAAGAGGTTGGCGCCTCGTCGGCAGAAGTAAGCGCCGCTCAGGCCAAACTGGCAAGGGCGCAGAGTGATCTGGACACCATGCGCATCCAAACAGAACGCGTTTTTGCACTTGAAAAGAAAGGATTGATTGCCGTCTCAAAAGCAGACGATGCGCGAGGTCAACTGGCCGAATCCGAGGCGAATTTTGAAAACGCCGTAGCAGATCTGGAAAAGGCCAAGCAGCGGTTGGGTGACGAAGGAATTGAAAACCCCAAGATTCAGCGCGCGTTGGCCGCGTTGGCGGATGCAGAGCTTAACCTTGAATGGACAGAACTGCGCGCCCCGGCGACAGGCGTGATCTCTAACCTGCTGATCGCACCCGGAACTTATGCCCGGTCCGGGCAGGACCTGCTAACCTTCCTGGATGCGACGGATATCTGGATTGAGGCGTATTTCACCGAAAACAACCTGGGCCGGGCCTCGGTTGGATCTCCCGTGGATGTGGTGCTGGACATGCATCCCGGCAAAATTGTCCCAGGCGTCATCGAAAGCTTCAGCGCAGCCGTTTCCCTAAGCGGTGGCGACACACCCGGGCAGTTGGCCAGCCCACCAAGCACCAAGGGGTTTCTTCGCGAACCCGAGCGCTTTCCGGTACGTATCGTGCTGCCGGGCTACGAGGCCGGAAGCGCTGAGGATGACCTGCGCTTTCAGCTCAACGGGCAAGCCGACGTGATCATGTACCTTAGCGACAGCTCTCTGCTGAACGCGGTGGGCCGCGCCTACATTCGCGTGGTTTCGATCCTGTCCTATGCGTACTGAAGATCGGCGCGCAGTACACAGACTAGCGCTAGGTGTAACCAGCGTCTTCGCACTGGGCCTGTTTCTGGGGTGGCCTTTGTCCATTGTCGGGGCCGTGTTCACGGCCCTGTTTCTTCAGGCCCCAGCCGCACTGCCATTGGCTGCCTTCGCGAAGTTGTTTGTGTTCTCAATTGGGTTGATGTTCATTTCCTTCCTACTGTCATCGACCTTCGCGCCTTATCCGCTGGTTTTCCTAATTCTGGTGGCCATGGGGATTATCTTGTCGTTCATTTGGTCGATTTCCGGCGCTGGTGTTTTACCGGGGGTTATCGCCCTGATGGGGGCATTGATGATCCCCAACCTTGCGCTTCAATCGCAGGATCTGGCCTTGGTGCTTGTATTCTGGATCCCACTGAACCTGCTGTTTGCAGGCTTTGTTTCGACACTGATGTTTGTGGTGATACCAGCCGCACCTCAGACAGCGACCGAGAAAAAAGCTGCGTCCCCACCAGACTTTGATCCGTATCGCCGGGTCGTCAGAATGTCGCTTGTCACGGTTCCATTTGCTTTGGTATTTTTTGTGTCCGGCGCGTCGGCGTTGCTGGTTCTGTTCTTTGTTGCGCTTCTCAGCCAGCAGTTGGCGGCGATGCCTGCGGCGGGCAAAACCGTGGCAAAGGCAATGCTAACGGCAAACCTGCTTGGTGCGGCAGTATCCATCCTTTGTTACGAAATCAACGTCATCGCCCCTATTATTCTGACACCCGTTCTGCTTTGCTTTTTCGTCTGTATAACGCTTGGGGCGCTCGGAAATTCTCAAGCTTCGCTCGCCGCGGCGGCCGGCTCGGCCCTGACAACGGTGCTGATCGTCTATGGTGGATCGATTTCTCCGTTTTCGGATGAGGCCGACGTCAAAAGCATCACGCGCGTTCTGCAAGTCGCCAGTGCCGCGATCTTCGTGATCGTTGCTTATGTCGTGGTGGATGAGTTCTGGCCGGAAAA
Source organism: Ruegeria sp. HKCCA5839 (assembly GCF_013035585.1). NCBI lineage: Bacteria > Pseudomonadati > Pseudomonadota > Alphaproteobacteria > Rhodobacterales > Roseobacteraceae > Ruegeria > Ruegeria sp. HKCCA5839. The sequence goes on from NZ_WQIE01000009.1 coordinate 94,502, forward strand.
GAAACGGCAGACTTCGGCAAGCACCTGACAGGGTGCTGTCAGACGAATTCGAACCAGTCTCAGTGTGCCGTAGAAACCGCGAACCTATCCGGA